>NZ_FTNE01000046.1 GCF_900156265.1 Acidiphilium rubrum | reverse complement strand
GTCGTGGTGAAGTTTTGTCTCAACAACAAATACTTACAACGAATCAACGGTTTACGCTATGCTCGCCGACCTTCATGCATAATGCGGGCTAGGATTGGTTTAGATTAGCACAACCGGATATCGCCTCCGGATCGTGGCGTTACTGTCAAGCCTTCTCAACTTCGGTCAGTCATCTTTCGAGCCTGCAACCTAACCTTCCATGTCGAGCCCGATCGAGTTGAGTATTTGTGGTGATTTACGTCGAAGCATCACGAACCATCCCGCTCCCGCCAGCATATAGGCAACGAACAGATAAGGCAGAATGTTGTATGGGAACGCCGGGACTGGAAATATGCTACCGAAGATCACGAAGGCCATCAACGCCACGCCGATGACGCCGACCGCTACGTGCTTCGTCTTCATTAGGCCAGCCCGTTTAAGGTCGAGCGGAGCAACGATGCAAATCAGAAAATACACGAATAGGAACCCGAAAGTAGCAATCGTGCCGGTGTAGCCGAACGCGTTGAGATAACCGAGGGGCATAGTCGCGAGGGTCACGGCCATTATGATACCTGACGAGATGAGCACCGCGACATGCGGTGTCTGATGGGTGTCGTGCACCTTGCCGACCGCCCCATGTAGGAACCGGTAGCGGCCCATCGAATACAACATTCGCGCGCCCGCGTTCACGCAAGCGAGCGCGCAGGCGAAGGCGCTGATCAGGGCGGCGAAGTATACGATGGCCGCTGCCCAGGGCAGACCCGCCTTGTCGGTGACCGCAGTGAAAGGTGATGCGGAATTGCCGATCGCAGCCGCATTGTTATCGATGCCGAAGACCATAAAGTAAGAAATCAGCGTGAAGAACAGGCCGGCGATCGCCGCGCTGAATACCACTGAGCGCGGGATGTTGCGGACCGGGTTGCTCGATTCCTTCGCAAGTGTCGCGGCACTCTCGAAACCAACGAAGCTGAACACCACGAAAGGCAACGCGTTCATCACTGCACCGTATTTGATCGAGGAAAAATCGAGTTCGACCGGGTCGATCACGGTGCCATGGATGCCGATTATCATTGCGGTAATGACGATGATAATGCCGACCGAGATCGCCTCCAGGATCAGGCCGAGCCGCGATGACAGCCTGATGTCACGATATGCGGCATAGGTTACCGCCGCAAAGAACGCGACCGCGAACACCCAGAGAGGCACGATCGTCGACTTGATTCCGATGGCGGCGAGGAAATTGCTCAGGAAGATCGGCACCCCGTCGATCACGGCCACGCCGGTGGCGAGATAGGCCAAGATCATCGACCACCCGGCGAGCCCCCCGGCGAACGGTCCGAGGGTGCGACCAATGTAAACGAAATAGGACCCAGCCTGCGGGTGGCGTGCTGCAAGCGAACCGATGCCCCCTGCCACAAACATGATGCCGATCGTGCCGATCATGTACGACAGCCAGGAATCGACACCGGCAAATCCCGCGACCACAGAGATGTTCAGCGCCGGGGTGAGAGTCGGTGCGATGTTCGCGATCGATTGGCCGACCGTCTCCACCAGCGACAATGTGCCATGGCGCAATTGCGCTGGTGCCGATTGTACCGATAGATCACTCGCTGCAACTAAGTCAGAATTCGGACTCATCGCCAGATCTCCTGCATTGCGGGGGTAATGGAAAGCCAATGTTTTCGGCGGCTCTTGTGCCGCGGGGATCGTCAGTCACCGCAGCACGTCTGCGTTGCATGGCGGCGGCTCGCGCGATTGGTATCGGGTGGCAAGTCGATCGCGGGGTTGTGGTCGAAGAATCCATTGGGCATCAGCGTGAATCCCGTGCTGATGCAGGGTTGCACCGGGAAATCCTCCGTGCGGACCGGATGATGCAAGCCGAAGACATGCCAGAGCACGATATCGGCATCCTCGATCGGGCGATTCTTCGCGATGAAATCAGTGATGCCGCCGGCGCCGTTGGAATGATTCATGAATTCGCCGGCCGGGTAGCGTTCCTCCGGGTGGTAGGCAGTAACCCAGAGATGGTTCTGCATAAACGACGAGCGATGGCCTGACGGCGAGGCATCGGCGAAATAGGGGGTGATCGTATGCGTTGGTTCCAACTTGTAGCCGACCGGACGGCCCACGTGGTTGAGCTGGTGCGGATTGATTATCTTCCAGAAACGCTGGCGCGCAGCATCCGCTCGTCGAGCACCTTCCGCCTCGGTGCGCAGTGGCCGTTCGGAGACGAAGAAGGCGTTGCCATAGGGGTTCTCCGGGCCGGGCGGTACAGCCTCTGTATCGCACTCGACCACGGTGTTGCGCGGTCCATCCACCGCCATGTCGAGCCGGGCGCAGAAGGCGTGCTGGTGGATATGTCCCTCGACGCCGGGTGAGACCTCGGTGCCGTAACGTGAAGGCTTGCCCGGGACGCAGGCGGTGGTGTTGATGATGCCGGTCGCCTTCATTTCGAACTCGAAAGCTCCGTCCTGGCGGAAATACCAGTAGGACGCGTATTCATAATTACCGACGGTGCAGATACACGAGACCACAAGCCGCCGACCGCGGCGGATTTCGGCACGGTCGGTGCGGAAATCCCAGTGTTTCCAAAGCACGCCGCTGTCTTCCTCGTGAATGCAGATCGCGTTCTCGATCGTATAGATCGAGCCGTTCATCATGTTCACATGCGCGTCGAGATAGGCGATATGGCCGAGGCAGTCGCAACCGAGCTTGAGGGAATTGGCCAGTTTGCCGAGGCCATATTCGCCGATATCGAACACGTTCTTTCGCGCATGGCCGGGATCAGGCGAGCCGTAAGGAACCACCATTTCCGCAAGCGAGGCACGGTGGATCACGCTGCGACCATCATAACGAATGTCGTGGAGCGTGATCGCCTCACGCGCATTGAAGCCAATTACCAGAGACCATTTATCCCAGGTCAGCGCGTGGCCATCGAGGGTGAAACTTGCACCTTCAGTCTGCACCACGTCGAGAGGTTTGAGCGGCGCCCGGAAATGCTCGCGGAACTGAGACTCGTAATTGACCTCGGCCATCGGCACCGGCAGCGCGCCGTGATCGTCGATGCGCAGGACGGTACCGCGCTTGATATCGACCACGGCATTCAATCCGGCGATCGGATGGGCGTAGAGATTGTCGTTCTCGCGGGTGCGCAGCCAGCAGAAGGTATGGGAGAGGTGCAAGCCCTCCTCGTCTGCTTTTCCGAAATTGCCTGCCGACCATGGATCGACACAGACCAAGCTCATGTCATGGATCCCGCGAGCGGCGCAGGCAGCAATGAATGCGGGATCAGCACGGACGATCGACTCGATCGCCGTGAATTGTTCGAGCTGTATCATAGGCCGTGCATCTTCGACGAAGGCGCACGCGGTGACCGCCGGCGGATCGAGTGAGATCGTGAGTCGCCAGACGCCGTTTTCATCATTGCGGAACACCGCCGCCCGAGCGGACCGCCGTACTTCGGCACCGTCATACCAAGCGGATAGAGCTTCCTTTGGGGCTTCGAACAACTCGATCGTTTCAAACAGAACCGAGTTGCCAAACCGCTGATCTGCTCGGATGATATCTACAACAGCCATGATTTCGGCGGCGCTCAGCGGGGTCATTGGGTGGTCGACCGACGGTGCCCGATACTTGGTACGCTGAGCGAACTGTTGAGAGACCAATGTTACGTCGTCCATAACTTTCCTGTCTACAAATTAGACTTGAGATCCCGTTAACTTCGACCGTAGCTATAACGAATGGAAAGATGCAACAAAAAAATCCTTAGGACGGCTAAAATGACAGCACGCGTGATAAAGTGAGTAAAACATAGGCACAAATAGGGACGTTATAGGCAACGCGCCCAATAAATAATCGGATCATCCGTCATATTTCACCGGTGGATCTTATAAACATAGTATGGCCGTATTCGGTGTTTTTTGATGCACCGATTGCCGTTAACGGGCTGTCGATTTCGGCGCCCATAATTACGCCAGTGTTCGGAGCTTATTATTTCTTCGCAATATATTCAGCGGCGCGAGACAAAACCATGTAGACCAAACCGAAGCTCGTCGAAATCGCGGCCGATACTGAAATCAACTGCTACGCCTGCGCCGATATCGGCTGATCACCTTACTCGTCCGGGGGCATTTTCCTGACCTTGGCGCCTTCTTGGCTTTGCCGCGCCTGCGTCGAGTGGAAGGGAGTTAGGCTTGTTGTTGGTTGATGGTCTTTCGCTCGATTGAGGAACATTATTGGACCAGTGATATATTCACGATCTGTTCCGCTCATTGGTCTTCTTTTGTGCTGAAGGTTGACGTTTTATCGCGCGATGAGTTCCGGTCGATATCGAAACCTGTCTCGATCAGCTGGCGGACTCCTACAATGTCGTGCCGATCAACGGGCCGGTGTTTCGCTGCTGGGCGAAACTAATGCATCGGCAAAGCGATGGCTTGATCGAGGACAGCTTGATTGCAGCGAGTGCGATGACTCACAATCCCACTGTCGTGACACGCAATGGCAAGAACTTCGCGAAATTCAGAGTTAAGACACTCAATCCTTTCAACCCTACGCCTGAATCGTGATTCAAAAATACGCTGAAAAAATCTATAAGAAGAGATACAATTTTCCATAAGATATATTCTGCGATCTTTAGCTGGTCACGATTTTGACGAACGTAGTGTCGTCTGATTTGCACGTCGCAAGAACTGCCGCACTCTCGCGACAGTCACCGAATAGCCGACGGTTCATCCATCGGTGGGCGCGGTCCCCTATATTTTTTAGTGCCAGTAGTGATTTGGGCGGGGCGACCGGTCTGAACCCCTGATATGTGGGCCGAAGCCGGAACGGAGTATGGCATTCAATCATTCAGATGAAGTATAGTTTCGACACCTGCAAAATCGACTTTCGGCACTTTTTACGCTTCGTGCGTTACCTCGGTGGTCGCACCCCGAAGATAATCACCAACCAGCAGAAAATAATCCGCCACTCCTGCCAGCACCTGCAGATCGCGCTGAGATATCATCCTCTCACCAAATTACACTCGAACGAACCGTAACAATCAAAAATATCAAACGAACTTTAAAACCAACGAACTGCGCCGTCGGCGCAGTCGTCAACTGTCCTTGCCATGCGCGCCCTCGTGTTTGTGCGGTCTGAACCGGGGCCGGCCAGCCGGTCAAGGCCGCTCGCCAGGGCTCGCGCCGCCCAAGAGCGGTTCGGGCGCGATAGAGCGCCCTCTGCCCTGACCGTCCGCCCGGCCCGGTTCTCCTGGACCGCACACGAGGGACGTCGCTGGCAAGGGCCAGCCGCCTCCTGAGTGATGAAATGAAAACAGGAGACTGAATATGGCCGGATCAATGAATCGCGTCACCCTGATCGGAAACCTCGGTCAAGACCCCGAAATCCGCAGCACCCAGTCGGGCGGGAAAGTCGCCTCGATGTCGCTGGCGACGAGCGAAAGCTGGACCGACAAGCACAGCGGCGACCGGCAGGAACGCACCGAATGGCACCGGATCGTGGTGTGGAATGAGGGCCTGATCGGGGTAATCGAGAAATACTGCGCGAAGGGTGACAAGGTGCTGGTGGAAGGCACGCTGCGAACCCGGAAATGGGTCGATCAGAACGAGAACGAACGCTACACGACCGAAATCGTCCTGAGCGGCTACGACAGTCAGCTGATCCTGCTCGGCTCGCCGAACCGCGCTGGCCAACAGGGCAGCGAGCGCGCCGCTACCCCCCGTCAGCGCGAGACCGCCGGAGCCACAGGTGGCTTCACACCGGGTATGGGCGCTGATCTCGACGACGAGATCCCGTTTTAGGCTCGTCCGTCCACTGACCCATGCAGAGCGGGCGATCGGCCACACGCCGATCGCCCGTGCGTTCCCCTCTCTTCCCCCGACCTCGACAGGAGACAACCATGGCTCACGCCATCGCACCAGGTTTCGTGACCGAAGCCGAAATCCGGCATCTCGCCAATCTGCTGAACGTCAACCGCTACCCCGACCATCACGTCATCATATCGTGGAGCGAACACCGCATCACTGTCGGCGATCTGCGTCGGTTCTGCACCACCGCCATGATCGGCGCCCGCCTGATCGATAGCAGCGCGGATTTCGCGTTCGCCTACGGCTTCACCGCAGCCCGGCGGTCCACTGCCGACGCCACCTGATTTTCCCCGGCCGGGTGATGCCCGGCCACATCCCAGAAAGGATCGATCCAATGCCCTGCACAATTACCTTGAAGACCATTCCCGGCCATAAGACTCGCTTCGGCATGACCCTCGCGCTGATGGGAAAATCCCTTGATCGCAAGACGATCGAGGTGGGCAGCAGCGTCAATGACATCCGCAGCGCCGTGGCCGATTTCGGGAAATCGGTTCACCAAGCCCACCCCGAAGAGTCGTTCTACATCTCGGTCTCGTTCGCCAAAGGCTGCCGCAAGCCCTATGGCTACGACGCGGCACAGAAGAGGCACGAATTGGGACAGGAAACCTACATGAAAATGGAGGAGCTCGAGCGATGCCCCGCCACCAGCTGATCGAAGATATCGAGGCGATCTGTGCCCGCAACAAGGATGAGGGGTTCAATATCGCTTGCGACATCCTCGCTGAACTCGGTCTGCATGCTTTGACCAACCAGGCGCTCGAAACTCTCGCTGAACGCTGCCGTTACGAGTTCGGCAGCGGCGGCATGATGGCCGTTCCATCCGCGCTGCAAATGTCGCTCGACATCTGAGCGCCTTCATCCGCACCCTCCAATGTGATAGGAGAGATCATGCCTGATTCACCTGTTGAAAAACAAAGCCCCCCAGACTACCCTCATGAGATGGAAACCCGTGTTGCCATCCTCGAGCACTCGGCCGCGGAACTGAAATACGAGATCCGCGAGGTCAAGGCTATGGTTCGCGACTTGGCCACGGAAATGCGCGAAGGATTTCGCGCGATCGCTACCAAGTTCGATGCGTCCGATAAAGCCATTGCCACCAAATTCGATGCGACAGACAAGTCGATCTCCGACCTTCGCGTCGAAGTTCAATCAGTTCGGACCGAACTGCATACAGAAGTCCAGTCCGTTCGGACTGAATTGCAAACAGGGTTGAATTCCAACCTCCGATGGACTGTCGGCAGCATCCTGGGCTTCGGAACGCTTGGCCTCGCCATCATCGGCCTGCTTCTCAAATTTCACTGATCCGATGATCCGCCCCTTCCAGGGCTGATCTCAACCACATCCCACATCCTCTGCGACCGATTGAACCGGACAGGCTGGCCTGATCCGGCCCTTGTCGCATGCCCGAAAGGTCAATCCCATGCTTCGCCAATACTTCGCGTCCCGCTTCATGGGCGGGAACAACCCGCTGCGCATCGGCACCATTGCCGTCGGCAACATCTACTACATTCAGGATGACGGCTGGTGGCGCGATCGCTATCGCGGCGCATCGATCTGCCGCAACCCATGGGTCGTCGAAGCCTTCCTCAATGGGGTCTACACCGCGGCCCGCCGAAATCCCGACACCGGCCGATGGGAGAATCTCTACATCGCCGGCCGCTCAGACCTCGCAATCGTCCGATCCCTCCGCACCGGCAGACGGCAGATCGTCACCGTCCGCGTTCTCCAACTTGCCGACGACGAAGGGCATCATCGGGCATGGCCCACCTATCCCGATCACCCCGCCGCTCACCTGGTCGAGCGCTTTCTCAACCGCGGGCATCGCCGCCGCTCGCTCAGGAAAGCGGCATGAGCGGCGCATCGGAACTCCCAATCATCACCGGCATGGCGGAAATTCTAGAGCTTCCCGACCGGGAGAAGCTCGCTCAGCAGCCGATTGGGGAACCGCCGCTTCTGCACGATGGCGTAGAACGTCTCCGTGACCTCGGGTATCCGGCAGTGCTCGATGAGGACTCCCCCGTCGAGCTCGTCGCGGACGACAATTGGAGGCACGAGGGTCACGCCCTCTCGTTCACGGGCGAGCAGACGCAGCATCGCCATGTCGTCGACTTCGGCCAGGATAATGGGTCGTATCCCGGCTAGCTCGAGCACCCGATCGAAGGCGACGCGAATATCGCTGTCCAGGCTCGGCAAAAGAATTGGTTCCGACCGGAGATCATCGGGAAATTTGAACTTGCGGCGATCGGGACGCGGATGGCCAACGAGACTCACGGGCTGCTCGTTGAGCAAATGGTTGCGCAATGACGAGCGAGCGTCGCGCGGCGCGGCGCTGTTGGCCAGGACCACGTCGATGGCGTGTGCCTCCAATTGCGTGAGCAGATCGCGAATGTTGCCTGAGCGGACGATCAATTCGACATCCGATCGGCCGACCAAGGGCCGGAGGAATTCGAGCTGGAAATTTCGCGAGAGCGTCGTTAGCGCGCCGACGCTGAGAACCTGACGGGTAGCCAGCGGCTGTCCCCGCAGGGTGCTCATGAGTTCGTCGCCGGCCTTGAACACCGTGTCGGCGTATTCGAGCGCGATCTGGCCAGCTTCCGTCAACATAAGCTTCCTGCCGACGCGCTCAAAAAGCGGATGGCTCATCTGGTGCTCAAGCTTCTGAATTTGAACAGAAAGAGCCGACTGGGACAGGTTCATGCGCTTGGCCGCCCGCGTGAGGCTGCCCTCGTGAGCCACCACCCAGAAGTAGCGTAGGTGATTGTAGTTCAGGTCTCTCATATCGTTCTATTAAAACGAACGGCTTCGTCGAAACAATGAATTATTTTTGGATTTCGTGATCGGGTACGAACGCCCCCGAACAGTCATTGTCTTTGAAGGGGGCTCTCGTGCAGCATTTCCTCGCGCCGCTGTTGGCGCCCGTTCCGCTGCTTCTCGCCGGAGCAATCGGCTTCCTCGATCGTGGTCGGCGGCCGAAACTCACCCCCTTACTGGCCGAAACCGCTTCGCTCCTCGCGTTGCTTGCGGCGATCTTGTCAGCCGGGGGCCTGATCCTCTTCGGCGCCGTCGAAAGTCCCGTGCTCGGGTTCAAAGGACTCGGTCCTTCGGTCAGGCTCGACGCCGTCAGCGCGACCATGTTGGTGCTGGTGACGTTCGTCGGCTGGATCGTCGTCCGCTACGCGCGGACCTACCTGGACGGCGAAGCGCGCCAAGGCGCCTTCACCGGGTGGCTTTGCCTGACATTGGCGTCCGTGGCGCTGCTCGTGACCGCCGGCAATCTGTTCCAGCTGGTGATCGCCTGGATCGCCACCAGCCTGTTTCTGCACAGGCTGCTGCTGTTCTATCCGCAGCGCATCGCCGCGCAGCGGGCCGCGCGGAAGAAGTTCATCACCGCGCGGCTTGGCGATGCCGCGCTCCTCGGTGGCGCGTTCTTGCTGGCCGCCGCTTACGGGACGTCCGACGTTGGGGCCATTCTTGCCGCTGCGAAATTGGGTTTAGGTGGAGGGCTCGCCACCGCCGCTGCCGGCTTACTGGCGATCGCCGCAGTGCTGAAGTCGGCCCAGTTTCCCGCCCATGGCTGGCTCACCGAGGTGATGGAGACGCCGACGCCGGTATCGGCGCTCCTCCACGCCGGCGTGATCAATGCCGGCGGCTTTCTGCTGATCCGCTTTGCCGACGTAATGCTGCTGGCGCCCGGCGTGCTTGCCGCGCTGGTCATGATTGGCGGGTTCACCGCGCTGTTCGGCAGTCTGGTCATGCTGACCCAGCCTGCGGTCAAGACCTCGCTCGCCTGGTCGACGGTGGCCCAGATGGGGTTCATGATCTTCGAGTGCGGCTTGGCGCTCTTCCCGCTGGCGCTGCTGCACATCGTCGCCCACTCGCTCTACAAGGCGCACTCCTTCCTCGCCTCCGGCGGCGCCGTTGAGCGCGTGGCTGCGATCCGCAGGCCCGGCCCGGTCGCCGTGCCAAAGGCCGGCGCCGTGGCGCGCGCCTTTCTGTCGGCGCTCGCCATCTATGCCCTTGTCGGAGCTTGCTTCGGCTTCGAACACAAGTCGCCTCAGGCGATCGCGCTCGGCGCCATATTGATCTTCGGCGTCGCCTACATGCTGGCGCAAGGGTTCGCCGACGCGGCGCCGAGAGCGCTGACACGGCGCACGGCCGTCTATGCCGTGGCGACCTCGGTCGGCTACTTCGCCCTTCAGTGGGCGGCGACCTCGATCACCGTGAATGTCCTACCGCCGCCGCCGGCGCCTGGTCCGCTCGAGTGGGCGCTGATCGCACTGACGGCCTCAAGCTTCGGCATCGTCGCCATCGTGCAGGCCATGTTTCCCCTCTGGGCCAACCACCCCGCGGCCGCTGGCCTGCGCGTGCATCTTTCGAACGGACTTTACGCCAACGCGGTCTTCGACCGGCTGATCGGCGCCTGGTCCATCCGTAGCCCGTCCTAACCCGTCAGGAAAGCAATCATGACCACCGACATCCTCTCGACCTGGCCCGCCCCGCAAGCATTGACGCTGGCCATGGATCGCGCCGCCCGCGCTGTGCCGCCAGCCTGGCCTCTGGCTTCCAGCGTCGCGGTCAATCCGTTTCTTGGGCAAACCGACGAGCCCCTCACCAAGGTCGGCGCGCGGCTCGCAAGGGTCGCTGGCGCCGCCGTAACCATGCCCCGGAATTGGTATGTTCAGAAAATCGCAACGGGCGCGATCAGCGATGCTGATCTCGATGCGGCGATCGCGAACGCGTCAATCGGGTCGATGGCAGTCGATGTCTCGGCTCTCAAAGCCGCGGCCAGCGTAGCAACGCCGCCGCCAAAAGCTCTTGCGACCATCGCCGAACTTGCTGCGCGCGCATCTGGCGTTGATTGGCCGGGGATCATCGCCGAACGCTTCGGAGCCTGGGCCGCCGGCTATTTCGACGAAGGACAGGCGCTGTGGCGCGCACCGAGAGGCAAGGGCGCCTATGCCGCCTGGCGGGCAATCGCCACCCACGACCTCACTCCCGAAATCGCCGGGCTGTCCAACTTCGCCCTTCATGTATCGGAGGCCCCGGAAACCGCTCCGGCGGTGGTCGAACGGATCGTGGCCCGGCTAGGATTGGAGGCGGACGCCGCTGAGACCTACTTCCACCAGATGCTCATGACGCTCGGCGGCTGGGCGCAGTACGCCCGCTACGCGCTATGGCAGGCCGAACTCGCCGGGGGCGCGGATGAGACAATCACCGATTTTCTTGCCATCCGGCTGATCTGGGAAGAAGCGCTCTTTCTGCGCTACGGCGCCGTGATCGCCGATGCTTGGGCCAGCGTGCGGACGGCACATGCGGCGCCCGTTGCGCCGACACGCGATGGCACCATCGACGCCATCCTGCAGGAGGCCGCCGAACGTTCCGCGCAGCGGGCTTTGGCGCAGTTACTGGCGGGAGACGCACCGCAAGCGCTCAATGACCGCCCCGCGCTCCAGGCCGCATTTTGCATCGATGTTCGTTCGGAGGTGTTCCGCCGGGCGCTGGAAAGCCTCGATCCCCGGATCCAGACGATGGGCTTCGCGGGCTTTTTCGGTTTGACCACCGCGCACCGGCGGTTCGCCTCGGACGTAGAAGAAAGGCGCCTCCCGGTTCTGCTCAATCCCGCACTCAGGTCGTGCTCTGGCGGAGCCGACGTCCATGCAAAGGACCAGGCCTCGCGGTTCAAGGCACGCGCAAAACGCGCCTGGGGCCGGTTCAAGCTCGCCGCCGTCTCATCTTTCGCCTTCGTCGAGGCGACAGGCCCCGTCTATGTAGGCAAGCTCCTTACCGATGCATTGGGCCTGCAGGACGCTCGACCGCCAAGCGACCCGCCGCCTCGGCTTGATCCGGCATTAGATGCGGCGGCCAAGATCAAGACCGCGGAGACCGTGCTTCGGGCGATGTCCCTGACCCGCGATTTCGCGCGGCTGGTGCTGCTGGTCGGTCACGGCGCCAACGTCGTCAACAATCCTCATGCCAGCGCCCTGCATTGCGGAGCCTGCGGCGGCTATTCCGGAGAGGTCAACGCTCGGCTGCTGGCCTCGCTGCTGAACGATGCTGAAGTGAGAGAGGGGCTCTCGCGGAATGGAGTCGAAATTCCGGACGACACGCTGTTCGTGGCGGCGCTCCACGACACCACCACGGACGACGTGACCCTCTATCACGAGGATCATCCCTTCGCCGACCACAGGGTCGACTTCGAGCAAGCGAGAACCTGGCTGGCTTCGGCGGGCAAGATCGCCCGGACCGAACGCGCCCTTCGCTTGCCGCGGGCCGCAAGCGAGGCCGCTCTTCATCGCAGGAGCCGCGACTGGTCCGAAATCCGACCCGAATGGGCGCTCGCCGGATGCCAAACCTTCATCGCCGCCCCGCGCAGGCGGACGGTCGGCAAGAGTCTGCAAGGCCGCGCCTTCTTGCATGACTACGACTGGAAGCAGGACAAGAGCTTCGGCGTTCTCGAGCTGATCCTGACGGCTCCGGTCGTCGTGGCGAGCTGGATCAGCCTGCAGTACTATGGCTCGACCGTCGCGCCGGATGTTTTCGGGGGCGGCAATAAGCTTTTGCACAACGTCACCGGCGGGATCGGTGTGGTTGAGGGCAATGGCGGGCTTTTGCGCGTCGGCCTGCCCTGGCAATCGGTGCATGACGGCGAGCGCTACGCGCACGATCCGCTGCGCCTGACCGTCTGCATCGAGGCACCGCGCCAAGCGATGTCGGAGATCCTTGGCCGGCACGCCGGCGTGCGCGCCTTGTTCGACAATGGTTGGCTGCACCTTTTCGCCTTGGACGAGGCTGGGCGCATGGCCTGGCGTTATGCGGGCGATCTCAAATGGTCGGCGACGGGAGACCGCGACGCCTCTCACGCATCGCAGCCTCTCGAAATGGCGGTCTGACACGATGCAGCGCCCGCCCTTCGGCGTCGATTCCGGTCGGGAGCCAAGGTCATGACCCGAGCCCCGAACCATCTTGCCGCGTTGGAATCAGAGGCCATCCACATTATCCGTGAAGTGGTTGCACAGGCGCGAAACCCGGTGATGCTGTTCTCGGCCGGAAAGGAGACTCGGGTGGTGTAACCTGACGTCTGGAAATTCATTTGGGGTTGGGAGTTGGTGCCCTTGCCGGGGCATGCCCCGGCAAGGGCTGTTCATTCTGGTATTCCATGCAGTTGTTCACACCAACATGGAGACCGATGAATGGACGCCAAAAAGGATACGATTATCGAGGCACTTTTGGAACATCTGATCGAAAACGGCGCAGGCGATATCGCCACGGTGTTTGCCAGGACCTTCGAACTCGCCATGCAGATCGAGCGCGAACGCTTCCTTCACGCCAGCCACTACGAGCGCAACCCCGATCGTCAGGGTTACGCCAATGGCTACAAGCCCAAGCGGATCGATACCCCGGTCGGGTCGATC
>NZ_FTNE01000076.1 GCF_900156265.1 Acidiphilium rubrum | reverse complement strand
TGGCTTTGCTACTGAATTTTGGCCCAGCAGTGATGGCGAATTTTGGCCCACCTCCATCGTCGAACGTAGGGTCTCCTCGGCACGATCGAGGAGCCAAATATGGACTGGAAAGCCAAAGTGGAATTATTCGAGCAGCTACGTCGAGAGCATGAGTTTGGGATCGGCACGGTAGCCGGTGTTGCGGCAAAATTCGGTGTTCATCGGCGGATGGTCCGCCAGGCGCTGGCGGGCGCGGTGCCGCCTGTGCATCAGTATCCGGCGCGGGTGAAGCCGAAGTTGGATGCTGTGGTGGCGTTCATCGACAGTGTTTTGGAGGCGGACCAGCGGGCGCCGCGCAAGCAGCGGCATACGGCGCGGCGGATTTACCGGCGGATCCTGACCGAGTTTCCTGGCGTATCGGTCGCGGAATCGACGGTGCGCAACCATGTGCGCGAGCGCAAGCACCAGATCGGGCTGATCCGGCGCGAGACCTTCGTGCCGCAGAGCTACGAGCTGGGCCATGAGGCGCAGGTCGATTGGTATGAAGCCTGGGTCGATTTCGAGGGTGAGCGCACCAAGGTTCAGGTCTTCGCGATGCGTTCGATGGCGAGCGGGGCGGCGTTTCACCGGGCGTATCTCAGCGCGACGCAGCAGGCGTTTCTCGAGGCGCACGAGATGGCGTTCGCGTATTTCGGTGGGGTCTTCCGCCTGCTGCGGTATGACAATCTGGCGAGTGCGGTGCGCAAGATCCTGCGCGGCCATCGACGCGAGGAGACGGTGCGGTTCGTGGCGTTCCGCTCGCATTGGCGGTTCAGTGCTGAATTCTGCAATCCGGCCCAGGGTCATGAGAAGGGCGGCATCGAGGGTGAAGGCGGATATTTCCGGCGCAATCATCTGGTTCCGGTGCCGGTCATGGCCGATCTCGACGCGCTGAACGCCAGCCTGCTCGCCGATTGCCTAGCCGATGAAGCGCGTGTTCTGGCCGGGCGGATCGACACGGTGGGCACCACGATGAATATGGAGCGCGACCATCTGCTGCCATGCGCGACCGAGGGGTTCGACATCGCCGAGATCGCCTTCCCGCTGGTCGACAAGCACGGCTGTGTGCTGGTGAAGACAAATTTCTACTCGGTGCCAGTGAAGGTCGGTACACGGGTGGAGGCGCGGATCCGGCCGCTGCATGTCGAGATCTGGTACGCCGGCAAGCAGATTGCCCG
>NZ_FTNE01000043.1 GCF_900156265.1 Acidiphilium rubrum | reverse complement strand
CCTGATCAAACTCGCCGTCCAGGTCGAGACATTGAAGAAATCAATTCGCCTGCATCTGCCGCGATCGATGCCGGATCAGGTCATTCTCCGCTACGCTCTGGCCAGACTGCCCAGGTTACTGGTCTGAGCCCAGGGGCGGTTGCCCCGACCGGTCCCGATCTCATCCAACTCCAGCGCCGACACATCGCCAAGCTCATCAAAACCAGCCCAGAGCGGCCGGTGAGTCGTCACGCGCCCACGACGTCAGGTTGCATAGCTAATTGTAGAAGAATTGAATGAAACGCCCTCATGAATAAATGCGGCTAGCGCATTTCGGGGAGGTCATGGCAGAGCCTTGCGGCAACTGCGATACCTGCCTGGCACCGGTTGCGACGTGGGACGGGACCATCGCGGCGCAGAAGGCGATGTCAGCGGTCTTGCGCACCGGAGAACGGTTCGGGGTGGGACATCTAATCGATGTTCTGCTCGGCGCGAACACCGACAAGATCAGACGGTTTCGGCATGAGCGTTTACCGACGTTCGGGGTGGGCAAGGAGTTCAGCCGGCCTGTTTGGGGTTCGGTATTCCGACAGTTGATCGTCCAAGGCGCGATCGAGGTCGATCACGATCATTTCGGCGCGCTGAAGCTGACATCCGTCGGCGGCCAGATACTCCGCGGCAAAACAACGATCGCGTTCAGGCGGGATCAGGCGACCCGCACGGCGACCGCGGCCGTCGCAAAAAAGGCTGAGCGGATCGAACTTGGGAAGAGTGATGCCCAGCTGTTTGCGATGCTGAAGGCCGAGCGGGCTTATCTCGCCAAAACACAAAATCTGCCAGCCTATGTGATTTTCACCGATGAAACCCTCGCCGCAATTGCCAAGGCACGCCCCCACAGCCTGTCGGAATTGGAACCTATCCCTGGCATGGGTACCACGAAGATCGAGCGGTACGGCATGAACGTCATCGATGTTGTGATGGCGTTCGAGCAGCCTGACGATATCGGAGATTCGATGGAGTGAGCGATCGCACGTCGGCTGGAGGTGAGCCGGATGCTTCGTAAGTATAGCTTTTGCATCTACAAAAGGTTTCCCCAGGCGGAACCAGTATTATGTTGATGACCCCTTAATGTCGTTCGCGATTAGGCTTTGGATCAAGCACTATGCTGATCCATGTAGCCACGTCGGCGTTTGCGTCGGGCGAGGGAGGCCAGTGCATCAAGCGCGCTACCAAAATCCGGATAGGACTCCAGCCGAATTCGGCAGGTACGTCCAATCCGGCCCCAGCGACGCGCCAGGACAACGGTGCGGAACAAATCCGACTGGATTTCAATCTGATAGTAGCGGCGTTCATTCAACGCTGGTCGGAGCCGGGTCAGGGTTACGCGCTCGGGAAACAAGAGCAACTGCACCGCGGCAGACCCCGGGTCCCGCACACGACGCCGTCGTGACAAGGGCCGATCGACGGTTCCGACCGGCGTTGATACAGGGCTACCGCGCGCCATTATGTGCAAATATATCAGGGATATGCGGAGAAAGTAACTCCTAAATTCATCCATGATCAGCGAAGTCTGAGGCGTGGGACAAGTGCGGGGAGGGGTAGGAAGGATCGTCCTCCCCGACCTTGCAGAGATGCTTGGGCATTGGCCTAGTCGCGGCCAAACCTGTTTGCTGGTGGCGTCGGCAAACGGGAAGCGTTCGGTTGTTGGGTAGCGACGCAGTTTGCACGCCGGCTCTTTCACGGACGGCGTGCTGAGGCGGGTGCGTTCGTGTCACAATCTCTAATTCTGATAAGCGGGTAGGGGTTTTGGGCGAAGTCACCTGTGCCGATGACGTACGTCGGACCATGATTTGGGTTACCGCGGTCCGGTGATCCCGGCAAACGGTGGGTCCTCGCCATGCTCGATCGCGCGGCAGGTACCGCGCGCTCTGTGCGTGGCTCTGGTCCCGCGATGCGCCCTCAAGCGGTCGCACGCGCGTTTGGCTGGATCACCGGCCAGCGGTTGCTCTGTGGTTATCGAGGCACGGAAATGCGGAACGGAGGGTCCGTTCGCTGTTGCTTCGATCCACGGAGCCACCAATGAACTCCCTCGATCACGACATTGAGGTTGACCAGCTCAGACGGCCGATCTCCTCATCCCGAGCGTGGATCATGTTCCGATCCGGCAACCGCCTCAATCTGCTCGATCCAGCGCCGAATGCATGGACCGACGCCGATCTAGCGACCGGTCTGTCGCGCACCTATCGCTGGGGCGGGCATTCCTGCTGGGATCTGCCGCTGTCTGTTGCCCAACACAGTCTCTCCGTGCTGGCGATACGCAAGCTGTTGGCGCCATCGCCACTATCGCCGGGTGAGGCGCTGCGCGAATTGCTTCACGATGGAACCGAGGCGTTGATCGGCGGGTTCGATCCGATCACCCCGCTGAAGCCGCATCTTGGAGAGGGCTATCTCCAGATCAACCGGCGTCTCCAGGCGGCATTGAACCAGCGCTACGATCTGCCGCCCTGGACGGTGGCCAGCCATCAACTCCACAAACATTCCGATCATCTCGCAGCCGCGAGCGAGGCGCTCCATGTCGTTGGCTGGCGCAAGGCGGCGCTGCGGCGCGATCTAGGCATCACGCTCACACCGCTCGACCGAGATCCTCTCACGATCCCGCCAGGCATGGCGCCATGGGAGCCCTGGCCAGCGCATCTGGCGGCCGAACGATTCGAGGAAGCGCTGCGTGACCTGCTCCGCGCCCGCCGTGAAATGTCGCAACCCGCCGATGATCTGGAGTATGATCAGTCTGAAGCGGCGGAGTAGGCGATGAGCAACTATTTTAGAAATCTCGTGGCGGTCGTGATGATCGGTGCAGCGTTCGGCTATATTTTCGCACCGCAGATCCATCGGGTGAAACACGCATTTCTGGCATGGAAAGCCCGGCGTGCGCGCCGACGGCGCGGCGGCCTGCTCCGGTAGAGCGGATACCTCATCGCCGGCAACGGTGTTCATGTGCGCCGCGACCCGGTGCCGATGGAAATAGAAGCAACGACCGAACCAAAAACCGAGCACCAAGGGCTAAATACAAGATGGGAAACCTCGTGCCGCATGCGGGGTGACCGCCGCAAGGGGATGTCGCTGCGCTCCCGCGCTGCGGGCGCAGGCGCCCTGGCGCGCCCTTGCCCCGGTCTCCCCGATGCGGCCGGAGGAGGGGGTCTTCAAGGAGAAGACTGAAGGAAAGTCAGATGAAATCAAAATCAATCTCATCGCTGGATATGCGACGTCTCGCCGCAGTGATCTTGTTTCTGACGGGGGGCGTCCTGCTCGCCGTCATCCTCGCGAAGCCGGAAATCACGCTCTTGCCCGCACCGGCGGTCACCCAGCCGAGTGGGAAGGTAGTGCGATGATCGATACCATTGATGTCGAAGCGCCACCGGCCACGGCTACCGATTACGAGTCCGGTCCCGACGATGATCAAGGGGCCGGCCTCTACTGGGTCGCGGTTTTCCTGATTGACCTGAGTTACGGCGGCCCCGAGGAAGGAGGATGGTGGTATCAAACCGGCATCCTCGCGATCGACCCGTGGGTCTATGAAACCCTTGGGGCCGCCCCGGCGGGCTTCTGCACCATCGCTGCGGCCAACGTCCACGCGCAGCAAATGCGGATGAAACTACCCGAGGTGAACCAAGCCCGTCCTGACATCTCGCAGACCAACTCGGTTGGGCAATACGATGTCCGGGTCATGCGCGCCCAGAGCATGCCGACGCATTTCCCGAGGATACGGCCCTCATACGAATAGGCCGCACGTCGGCAGCCACCTGCCCACCCTCGAACCGTCAGGCCCGCCCTTATCGGCGGGCTTTGCGTTTTCGGGGTGGGGGATTGCTTTAACCCCTCTCAAAGGAGTCCCGTCATGGGATGGTATTATCAACCGATCGGTGGTCGTAGCACCGCCGACAAGGATGCGTTTTTGCGCAGCGAAATCGAGCAGATCGCAGACAAGCCGGGAAAAGCCGAGATCAAGGTGGTCAAATCCGCCTTCGTCGGTTCGACCTGGTATGCGGCGGTTCTGATCGGCATTCCCGATCAGACGCCATACACCGTGGCCTATGTATACCTGACGCAAATGGGCCGCGATGGCGATTTCGGTTACAAGCCGATGGACGAGTCGGTTGGTCCCTGCGAGGTCGATTGCCCGGTCGGGATCATGAATTTGCTGAGCCCGATCGATCAACTACCCGGCGCGGGATATGCGGCGGACTGGCGGGCACGGGTTGCTGCCGCTCGGGAGCGCAAAGCCGGCGTGCGGCGGCAGCAAGCGCGCATCGTCAGCGGTACCCGCATCCGGTTCGCAACCCCGCTCCGGTTTACCGATGGGGCCAGCTACGACAGGTTCATCGCCGAAGCTATGTCATGGCGGGGACGAATGATCCTCGCTTTCCGGCCGGTCGATGCCGGAGACCGTCCGCTTGGCGGCCGATACCGGATCCGCGGGCGTGTGCTCGCAACGGCTGAAATCGAAACCGCTGAACGCACGACCTCAGCGACGCCAACGTTGATGAGGGTGGATCAAACCGTCGCCTGAAGCGATCGGTGTAGGCCCGGCTGCCACGGTCGGTCCGTGCGGGGCAAGGCGTGGGTCCTCGCCATGCTCGCCTGCCCCGGAGGGCAGGCTGTGCGTGGCTCTGGTCCTGCGCTGC
Source organism: Acidiphilium rubrum (assembly GCF_900156265.1). GTDB lineage: Bacteria > Pseudomonadota > Alphaproteobacteria > Acetobacterales > Acetobacteraceae > Acidiphilium > Acidiphilium rubrum. The sequence goes on along the minus strand of NZ_FTNE01000043.1, from coordinate 9,362 downwards.
GGGCGCTCCGCACCCTTGCGCAGCCTTGCCGCGCCCGGCACCGCCGTGGCCGCGATCCGGACATCTTCACGAAGAAGATGAAGGGAAAATCCATGAAACTCATCAAGACAACCCTGCGCGGCACGCTCGAATTCCTGATCGTTCTCGCGATCCTGCTCGCTGCCGCCATCGCGCCGGGCCTGCTCAGCGCGAGCAGCTCCACCATCGTTCTCTTCCCCCATACCCATCAGACGGAGACCACCCCATGAGCGATCATTCCACCACACCGACGGCCGAACCGGCATCGGTTGCCACCGCGACCGCGCTGATTGCTGACTACACGGAGGCACATACCGAGTTCCAGAAACTGCAAATCTCGATCCTGCGAAAAGCCAAACCGATCCTGTTCGGCGCCTTGAAAGCCGCCGGGATCACGCGCGTCACCGTGACGTTCGATGGCTACGGCGACAGCGGCCAGATCGAATCGGTCGAGGCTTACGACGCGGAGAAACAGCCGATTGATCTGCCGGCGGAACCCATGCCCTATCCGTTCGCCACGATGGAAGAACGATATGAACCCTGTTCGGAGACACCGAGCGGGCAGCGCTGCGCCGGCTATGAAGTCCAGGAAATCGAAAAATCATCCCTGATCCAGGACATCATCGAGGAGATCTTCTGGGAATTCATCGGCGAAAAGCACGACGGATGGGAGAACAACGACGGCGGATTCGGCGAGTGCGGATTCGATGTCGAGAGCGAGACGATCCGGCTGGAGATGAACGAACGCTACACCGAAACAAATTACTATGAACACGAGATGTGAGGGCCCCGTGGCACACCCGTATCACCATGCGGTGTCATCCGCCCGTCAGTGGGGCAGCGCACCCGACGACTACCAAGCGATCCATGACTTCCTCGATTCCAGCAAGGCAGCAGTCGCCGACTTTCCCTCCGTGCCAATGACGATGAGACACGAACCCCCGGGAAATTACACTTGAGGGTGAGAAAGGTTTACATCGATCATGCCCATGATTTCCCCATCTCCCATTGAGGTTGTGTCCGGTGCCGGTACGGACGGCGGCCGGAGGCCGACGGTCGTGCCGGCACCGGACACAACCTCGCCGGAATTATCGCCGCGGCCCCGGCGACGGGTGTTCACGGTCCATGACAAGCTGCGCATCCTGGCCGAGGCCGATCGCGCCACGCTACCCGGTGGGATCGGTGCCATCTTGCGGCGCGAGGGCCTGTATTCCTCAGCCCTGACCGACTGGCGGCGCCAACGCGACGCCGGGACGCTTGGCGCGCTGGCCCCGCAAAAACGCGGCCGCAAAGCGGTTCCGGTTAACCCGCTGGCCGCTGAAATGGCCGCTCTTCAGCGCGACAATCTGCGCCTCACTCGGCGCCTGGCCCGCGCAGAAGCCGTCATCGATGTTCAAAAAAAAATTGCGACGCTGCTCGGGATCCCGCTGGACCCCAGCGACGACGCGACATGACAAACGCCATCGCCGCTCTCGCACCCGCCGATGGCATCACCAAGGCTGTCTGCGCAGCTCTGGGGCTTTCCCGCGCCAGCGTGCAACGCCGGCGGGCAATTCAGTCGAAACCACCCCGACTGCCCCGGTCACGCCCGCCATCGCCGCGCGCGCTGAGCGCCATCCAACAGCAGTTCGTGCTCGATCTCCTGCACGAACCGCGCTTCGCCGATCAGGCGCCGGCCGAGATCTTTGCCACCCTGCTCGACGAAAACGTCTACCACTGCTCGATCCGAACCATGTATCGCATCCTCGGCCGCAACAGCGAGGTGCGCGAGCGCCGTGCCCAGTTACGCCATCCCGCCTATCAGAAACCTGAATTGCTCGCCGAACGCCCCAACGAGGTTTGGACCTGGGACATCACGAAACTGATGGGCCCGACGAAATGGACCTATTTCTACCTCTACGTCATCCTCGACATCTTCAGCCGCCGGGTCGTCGGCTGGTGTATTGCCGATGCCGAAGCCGCCAGCCTGTTCCGCCCTCTGTTCGATGACGCTGTCATCAAACACCACGTTCTCCCAGGCCAACTTACCTTGCATGCCGATCGCGGCGGCCCGATGAAAGCCAAGGCCACCGCCCTCCTGCTCGCCGATCTCGGCGTCACCAAGTCACATAGCCGGCCGCACACCTCGAACGACAATCCGTTCTCCGAAGCCCATTTCAAAACCCTGAAATACCAGCCGAAATTTCCTGAGCGCTTCGGCTGCATCGAAGATGCAAAAACCTTCTGCCGCGGCTTCTTCGATTGGTACAATCACGACCACCATCACGCCGGCATCGGCCTGATGACGCCTGATCAGGTTCATTACGGCCAGGCCGATCAGGTCTATACCGCACGCCAGACCACCCTCGATCACGCGTTCCGCCGCAACCCCGAACGCTTCGTCAACAAACCACCAACTCCTCCGGCCAAACCAACCGCTGCCTGGATCAATCCACCGATCGCAACGCTCAAAGCCCAAGCCTAATTGCCAAACCGGGGTGTCTCATTGTCGTTGACACGTTCCGTTTCGGCACCGCGCAGCACTCCACCACTCGAGCGGCATCTTCATCACCGAGCGCTTGTTCGGTCACGTTCTGACCAACAGTGCGGGTCGGATCGTTCCGGTCCGGCTGATCGCCGAACAGCACGTGAAAGAAGACCTCGGTCGCATTCCAAGTTTCGCGGACTGGGTGCGCGCAATCCGGCCGGAAGCCTGGATGGGACCGCGCAGCACGCTGGGCCGCGACATTCTGGAAGGAACCGGATCATGACCGAATACATCGTGAAGCTCGGCTTCTGGCTACGCGCCTACAACAGCATCACGATCGAAGCGAACAGCGATGCCGCGGCCATCGAGGCGGCGAAGGTCGCGGCCAAACACGCGATGGAATCAGCCAGTCAACCCGAACACATCGACACCGACGATCGGCGCCAAGGGATCATCGCCTACATCGACCGGATCAGTTCCACGGGAAAGGAGCCGGTCATCGAGAACGTCCCGTTCGACGATGACCGCATCCATCCCCAACCCGGCGGCTGATCGTCAGCTTTCCCTCTCATTCCGAGAAGCCCGGTCTCGCACCGGGCTTTTTCATTCACGGAGCTTTTTCTCATGGCCGACTATTCCACACGATTTTCCTGCCGGCTCGATACCGGTTCAACCGAGAACGCCGCTCGCGCCGTGCGACTGTTTGCCGCCTACGAGCGTCTGATGGCGCGACACGGCGATATCGCCTGCTTCGAGGTGGAAACCGACCAGATGGAGGATTCACCGGGTGGCATCTGGATCCATGACGGTGATGGCATGGGAGATCCCGATCATGTCATCAATTACGTTCTTGCCTGCGCCAAGCGCTTCAAACTGCGGGGGCGATGGGGGTTCAGCTGGGGTTATGATTGCTCCCGGCCGATCCTGGACGCCTTTGGCGGAGGTGCCTGCGTCCTCGATCTCGGCGCCGGCGAGGTCGTCGGCGATTTTCACTGCGGCGACTGGATCGACGAGATGATCCAGGCCGGCAAGCGCTTCATGATCTATTCACCGAATGAAGCCCAGATGGGGCAGGGGTGTGGTTACTGGTCCAATGACGATGGCTGGGTGGATCTGAACAGCGCGACGATCTTCGACTGGTCTGAGCGCAAGACCTTCTGCTTGCCAGCCAGCCTCGGCAATGACGCGGACAGGGTCGACATCGACGGAGATGGAACGCCGGGTCTGGAAATTCATTTGCCAGCCGATGCCGATCGGCCGAAAATAGGCACCGTGCCATGAAGCGTTCCACCCTCATTCTCGGGCTTGGCCTTTGCGCTGTCGTCTTCCTCTATGGTCGTGAGCGCGCGCCATCGGGCCGGACCACGGCACGGCCGGATATCACCCAACTGGTTCAGACTGCCGATCGTCGTGCGGCTAAAGCGCAGGCTCGACAGGCAACGCAGGCGCAGAAACCCAATCTGCCTGCCACGGCGACCGAGACGGTCGACAAGACCTTGCCGAACCATGCTGCCCAGATCGCCCGGCTCGAGCAGGAATATCGTGACCATCCGGGATTCCGTCAGCTGGTCACCGACTATAACGACGAGACTGGACACCCGAACCGCGGCGTGACCGCCAGCCTCGAAGCGCTCGACCAGAACGCAGTCGCCGGCGCACCAGCCTTCGCGTTGTTCCGCGCAGTTCAACCCCGTGCCGAGATCACCCGTGCGCTCGAACAGCATTGGCGCGATGAGCGTGAACGGCGAGATCGAGACACAACCGCTCCCTGACCGCGTCATTGTGACCACGACGTCATTGTGAACGCGACGTTCCGGTCCTGATCCGAATTACTCCGACGAATTCAACCCTGCCAGCGCGCCCCACGAGGGCGCGTTGGCGTTTCAACATGCCGTATCCTTCTCGGCGCTGTCCCGGAGACATCCCATGCCCGCAAGATTACATCCCGCGCCCGACAAGGCGCTCGAACGGCCGCGTATTGTCCGCCCTGGCGATGATAATTTCCCGACCACCCCGGCGCTTCGCACCCTGCTGCGCGACCGCGGCATGATCGAAGAACCCGATCCACCACCCGCAACGATCGCGCGTGCCGGTTCATCGCCAGCACCGAGCCTGAAAGGGCCGCGATTCACCCTCGGCAAGACGCCGCGCGGGACACTCGACGTCGATCTCTCCCGGTTGATCGCTTACAAATGCCTGATCCAGGGATCGGCCGGCGCCGGCAAGTCCATGGCGCTCCGCCATATCATCGAGCAGGCACATCCTCATACGGCGATCGCCTTGCTCGATCCGGAAGCCGAGTTCGCCAACCTGGCCTCTCATATCGGCGCTCCCACGATCCGGGCGGCCGACGTCGCCGCGGATGGGCTCGCCGTCGTGGCACTCAATGCCCGGCGGCACCGGCTCTCGGTGCATCTCGACCTGAGCGATCTCTCACCCGACGAACGGATCGTGCGCGCCTCCGCCTTTCTGAACGGCCTGCTGACCGCACCCAAGGAACACTGGCCGCACACGATGCTGGTCGCGATCGACGAAGCCCATCTGATTGCGCCGCATCTCGCCGCATCGGGGCGCGACGCCGAGATCCGCCGCCTCGGGATCGCCACCCTCACCGAACTCTGTGCGCGGGGCCGCAAGCGTGGCCTCGGACCGGTGATCGCAACACAGCGTTTGGCGAAGCTCGCGAGTTCCGTGGTCAGCGAATGCCACAATCATCTGCTCGGCTTGAACGTCTACGACCGGGACGTCGCGCGCGCCGGTGATCTACTCGGGTTCCCCTACCAGAAAGCCTGCCAATTGCGCACACTGCCGGCAGGACGGTTCTTCGCGATCGGCCCGGCCTTTGCGCGGGAGGCGGTCACGGTCGACGTCGCGATCGCGTCCACCCCGCATGTCGGCGCGACACCCACACCGATGCCTGGGGCACGGATGAGTGACGCCGACGCCCGCGACCGGCTCGATCTCGATCGCCTGCCCGCCGCGGCGGCCAGCGACCATCGTCCCGACCGCAGAGGCAGACTGGCGCTCAGCCTGTTCTTGCTCAACGACCTCGCGCCGGTCGCGGGCACGATCGTCCAGACCCTGAAACGGATCTCTCCCAATGCCACGACCACCACGGAGATCGCCGCCAAGCTCGCGATCGAACCGGGGATCGTCGATCAGGCGATCGATCTGCTGATCGGGGAGCGAATGATCGACGCCCTGCCGCGCAACGACTGCCGCGTCGTGCGCCTGGCTGCGGCGCTGCGCACCCTGATCGCCGATACACCCATCGTGGGGTTGTCCTGACATGGGCGATTACGAGATCGTGGCGCTCGATCCCGCGACTGCGGACCGGGTGCTACCCACACCGGCAGAGATGACCCCGGTGCGAGAGATCAGATACCACACGCGAGGTTGGATGCCGGCGGAACTCGATACGCTCCGGGATATGCTCGGCGCAGATGCGTCCTGGGAGGAGATCGCGATTGCCGTCCGTCGCACGATCGAGACGGTGAAAGACAAAGCCTGGGAACTGGGCCTCTATCGCCCGAAGTTTCGGCCATGGACCGAAGATGAGGACCGTGTCCTGATCACGGACTACGGCAGCGTGCCGACTGCAACACTTGCGCTCCGCCTTGAACGTGGTGTGCCGGCTGTTTACGTCCGCGCCGGGCTTCTCGGTCTGACGAAGGCGGCACCTCCGCCGTGGTCGGAAGCCGAAGATGCCGTTCTTCGAGCGGTCTACACGACAGAAGCGACGATCGCCGAGATAGCCGCGCGTCTGGGCCGCTCTGGCTCCGGGGTGATCAGTCGGGCGTCGCATCTCGGTCTGCGGCGGCCAGAAGGACCAAAGCCCTGGCATCCCGATGAACAGGCCCTTGCGCTCAAACTCGCCGAGGAGGGGTATCTCTATCCGGTGATCCGCCGCAAGCTCGCCGCCAAGGGATTCCCCTTTCGCGCGGAAAGCAGTTTTCAGGCTTTCATCGCGGCGAGCGGCTATCACCGGGGTTGGGGTCGACCCTGGATCGAGGAGGAATGCGATCTCCTGCGCCAGGCCTATCAGACCGGCGACAATCTGGTGGCGCTCAGTCACCGGCTCGGCCGATCGCGTCATTCGATCCGCTGGAAAGCCGCAGAACTCAACCTGTCAGGCACCCACCCAAAGCCCAACGGCGCGCGCCAGGGTCGCCCCTGGAGCGAGGCAGATGATGAAATGCTCCGGGCGAATTACGGCAGAGGCCGGATGAAGACGTGCGAACTCGCCGGCCTGCTCGATCGGCCGAAATCCGCCGTCTACAACCGCGCCTTCACCCTCGGATTGGATCATGGCTACTGCCGGGACTGGACCCCGGATGAAGATCTCCTGATCCGCATCGCCCATGCGGCAGGCGTCTCGATGATCGATCTTGCCAAGGTAATGCGGCGCGATCCGACGATCGTCTCGAAGCGGGCGATCAAGATCGGCCTGTCATTCTCCCAGCGCGATCACGCAGCCCCGCGTAATCTTCGCGCCCATCGGCCGGTGCTCGACCGTGCCGCGATCCTCGCGCTGGCCGCGCCGACCGGCCCGGCGGGTGACCCCTGGCGATCGTTCAAGGTGGTTCGGGTCTTCGGTCACGATTGAGGCGGCGGACATGAAAGCGATTTCCGCCGCAAGCGTGAAGCGATGCCGCATGCGGGTCGCGCGCCGCAAGGGGTAGGGCCTCGCCATGCTCGCCGGCGCCAGCGCCGGCTGCGCGTGGCTGCGTTTCCCGCGGGACGGGCCAAGCGGCCCGTCCCGCGCCCTTGCCCCGCCCGCCCCGACGCGGCCGCCGAACGGTGTTTCAGGAAAGGAGAAACACCGATGAACAAATCCAAATGGCGGCGCTCCGGCAAAGCCGATCCCAATCCCCGCGACATCTACCAGGAGGTGACCGACAAGATCCTCGCTGCGCTCGAACGCGGCGTGCTGGCGTGGCAGCGGGGCTGGGATCAGGGCCTCGCCGGCGCACCGATGAACCCGACGACGGGGCGGGCCTACCGCGGGATCAACACCCTTCTGCTCGGCATGATGCAAGACGCGGCTTTCAACGGCGATCCGCGCTGGTGCTCATATCGGCAGGCGCAAGCCCGGGGCTGGCAGGTCCGCAAGGGCGAACGCGGCACCACCGTCGTGTTCTACCGCAAGCTCCAGCGGCGGGGCGGCACGGACGGGGAGACATCCGGCATCTCCCATGATGGGGAAGGGGAGGGGGCACGCCCGTTCTTCATGGTGCGGGCTTCCACGGTCTTTCATGCAACCCAGATCGACGGCATTCCCGTCTATAACCCACCCGGGATTGCAGCCGAGCCGTGGCGCACGCCGGAGGCGGTCCAGACGATCCTCGACAACAGCGGGGCCACCATCCACTACGGCGGCTCGCAGGCGTGTTTCGTGCCATCGCGCGACTGCATTTACCTGCCGCCCAAGGGCGCGTTCCGCAGCGATGCGGCCTTCTCATGTACGGCGCTGCATGAACTCTCCCATTATGCTTATGCGCCACCCCGGCTCGACCTGAGCCAGGGCGGCCGATTTGGCTCGGCGGCCTATGCGTTCGAGGAACTCGTGGTCTCGATCGCCTCGGTGAACATCTGCACTGTAGTCGGCGTCGAGGCCGAGATCGAGAACACCGCGAGCTACCTGGCCGACTGGATGACCGTGATCAAGTCGGACAAGAGAGCGATCTTCCGCGCGGCGGCCGATGCACAGCGCGTGGCCGATTACATCCTCGGCTTTCATCCCGACTACGCGGCTGCGGTGCGAGCGGCCAACGAAGCCGGCGCGGGAGAGCAGGACGGCGACGGCGATCCGGGAGACACGCTCGACGAGTTCGACGACCAGGCTGTGCCTGTTGTCGAACGTCTCGCGACGGCTGCGTGATGGACGCGTTTTGCTCCGCAAGCGCGGAGCAGGGCAGGGGGGACAGCGAACGATGCGTCCCCCTGCCCACCAAACGCCGGCAAGGGATTCTGGCCCTCGATATCGACGCCAACACCGCCACCGGCACCGGCTGGGATTCCGAATGCCCGCCAATCGCGTTGACCCCGGAGGTCGAGCGCTTGCTGGCCGCTGATGCCGCCGTTGCGATCGGGGTTAGTGGCGGCAAGGATTCCGGCGCGGTCGCTATTGCGGTGGATCGTCATCTAAAAGCCATCGGCCACGCGGGACCGCGCATCCTAATCCACGCCGATCTCGGCCGGGTGGAGTGGCGCGACAGTCTCCCCGCCTGCCAGCGCCTTGCCGAGGGGATCGGCTGGGACCTTGTCATCGTGCGCCGACAGGCCGGGGATCTGCTGCACCGGTGGCATGGGCGCTGGGCCAACAACGTCGCCCGGTACGCCGCCCTCGAATGCGTGCAGGTGATCGTGCCCTGGAGCACACCATCGATGCGTTTCTGCACCTCCGAAATGAAAACCAGGATCATCGCTTCGGCACTGGCCAAACGCTTCTCCGGTCGCCCGATCCTCAACATCACCGGGATCAGACGGCAGGAAAGTGCAAACCGGCGCGGCAAGCCAATTAGCCCGCATTATGCATGAAGGTCGGCGAGCATAGCGTAAACCGTTGATTCGTTGTAAGTATTTGTTGTTGAGACAAAACTTCACCACGACGGAACACCATGCTCGCCTCGGTTGCAAATACTCCAATTCTCCCTGGTCTGTCACCTGTCGCCGGCAAGTCGATCGAGGCCCGGTTCGACGGCGATCTGCTCTCCTCCGACGGGGGGTTGCTGGGGTTACGCGCCATCGAGCAACGGCTCGGCATCGCAAGTCGTTTGGCCGCATGCATCGATGATCCTCGTGCGCCTGGGCGTGTGATCCATGGGCTCGACGAAATCATCCGGTTTCGCATGCTGATGATCGCGGCCGGCTACGA
>NZ_FTNE01000047.1 GCF_900156265.1 Acidiphilium rubrum | reverse complement strand
GGCCGAACGCGCCCTGCGGACCCTGGCTCTAGGCAGAAAATCTTGGTTGTTCGCGGGTTCCGATCGGGGTGGGGAAAGGGCTGCCATGATGTACAGCCTGATCACGACAGCAAAAATGAACGATGTCGATCCGCAGGCTTGGCTCGCCGACATCCTCACGCGCATCGCAAGCCATCCGGTACACCGGATCGAGGAATTGATGCCCTGGAACTGGATCGCGCCACAAAGTCAGAGCTCAGCCGCACAGGTCGCCTGATCAATCCATACCGGAGATGCACGAACGCCGACCGGCAATCACACCGCGGTCCTCACCGGATGGGTACAGGCGCTCCACCAGGGCGGAAACACCGCTGCGACCGGACCATGGGCAGAGGGTTCCGTGATCAAGCCCAAAACCGCGACCACCGAAATCAGCATGACGATTACGGGCATTCCCACGATATCGATCAGGGAACTTTCCGGTATCTGCGGTCGTGGCCCCTGTGTGCTTGCCATTGCACACCCATAGTCTTGCCAGGTTAACAAATTGATACCGATTGGACAGTCAGCAGATTTTGGTATCAGCTCCGAGTGGTCATCGTCTGCTATCGCTATTTCAATATCCCTAGCGAACACCGCCAACCAGATTTACGCGCGCGGCCTACCGGATTGCGCATCAGAATGTGCGCGTCGGGGAACCGCACCAACCAAGAGATCGCGCATGCCATCGTCATTATCCTGCCAACGGAAATCGAACCCCCACGTGTAGCGAATCAACGGGGAACATCGAATCACAATCGGCCGCGTCGGGAGAATTCCCAGAGAGTCCGAAAATTCGGCGGGTGATATTATGGGCCTGAACTCAATCCCGTGGAAAACGTCTGGGGTTATCTGCGTGGCAACAAATTAAGCAGCCTCGTCTGCAACACTTACGACACGATGCGCGACGCCAGCAAAGAAGCCTGGAATTTCATCGCCAATGACGCGGCTCGAATTACCTCAATCGGAACCACAGACGGTGTATGCATCGATTTTCAGGGCCACTGGTATAACTTTTTTATTTTGTCTCAAGAGGCGCCGGCAATTTGAGTGGATTTACTTTTGTAATCGTTGCCGCCTCGCCGCCAAACAGAAACGTCACCTTATTTCCTGAACTCCCATCGGCAGCCCGAACATCCCCCGAAAAATAGACGCTGTTGCCCTTGCAAAATAACGGCCGAGATCCGAACAACTGTGCCTGCCAGATCGATTTGAGTTGCGGGCTGAGCAAAATGACGCGGGCAACCCCACGCGGCTCCATCGCTGCCGGCACCTGTTCGAGGACCTCGGCAATCGGGTACTGCGCCTTGCCTAGTTTGACTGAGCAGACATAGCTCGCACGTAACAACAGCCTACCGGGAACGAGAACATGATCCTGTCGTAAGGCGGTGATCAGAGCCTGATGGCTTGCCTCGAGATTGGCTGCCGGGGGGGCACTGGCGCCGAGCAACATCGCGGCACCTATGATCAAACCGATCCGCGTCATGAGTCCAGCTTTCCGAGTACGTATTTCAACTTGGCAGCGTAGGCTGGATCGCCAAACCCATCGTAGCCACCCCCGTTGTACCATCGGGCCAGAAATTCCGGCGTGATCTGCTTCCATCCAGCAATGACGATCGCCATGTGCGCCGCCTGAAATTTCAGAACCTGGCCGGGATGCAACACACCGGCCGCCATGGGGTTTTCCTGCACGAGATCTTGAATTGTCGTGTGCTGCGCTGCCGCGATCGACGAGAGCGACTGCCCCGGCATCACTTTGACGTGCTTTACCTTGGGATTGTCGATCACCTGCGCTGGATGAAATTTTGCCGCCAAGGTGAAGACGTAGGCGATGGCGGCGCGGATGTTCAATTCCGGCGTCGAGATGCTCTTGCTCGAAATATCCATTTTCAGGGGAACGCTCATAATCAGGTTCGATCCCTGCACACCGCTCCGGAGAACACCATAGGCGGCATCGCCGGGATTACCAATCTGCATCGGTCGTGTCGACCATGCCGGATTAGTCGGACCGCCGCTTTCCACGAGCAGTTGCGCCTTGAATAACCGCCAATCGAGCGCCGGAAATCCCGGCGTCTTGCCGAAACGGAGCTGATAATGCGCAACGGTTCGCTTTATGATCGCGTCATATAGGGCTGATTTCGGATTTTTGATCGCGGCATCCATCGTCGCGATCCAATTGGCGGCAAGATGCATCTCAATCCTCCTCAATTTGATTTTGAGGCTTCGCGACTGTTATCCGATTCAACGAGGTTTCGAGAACTGCCTGCCAAAAAGGCACCCGCTCCAGATCGGGCATTATTTGCGCGTCCGGTGCCGCCGCCATCGCTTCTCGATCGTAAATCATCAAGCCCTCAATGTGTCCTAAAGTACGCTACGGTAAGATCCCGGCGCTACGCTGCCGCGCGCCGCTTCACGTCTTGCAGCACGGCAACCAACTCGTCCGCCGCCTCGGCCGCAAACACTCCATCCAACCCCTGATCATTCAGGTCAGTGTAGGGTGATTCATACAATCGCTCGGCGTCCATGACACCGCTCTCGGTCAGCTGCTCCACGATCATGTCGATGAACTCGATCTGGTTGGCGCTCAAAGTCCGGCGGGCCATGAATGTCGAGAACGCCTCCTTGGCTGCGGCGCGGTCCAACCCGACGAGAGAACGCACGAATAGCCCAAGCCCCTCGGCTGAGGCCTTCGCTTGCTCTATGTGATCCGCGCTGCCGGTCCCGCTGTCACGCAGCATGCGCTCCAGCTCGACGAGGTCGGACGGGGTGAGCTGATGGTTGGCACGCAGCTTGTGCACCGCGATATGGTCCTCGTGCTGGCGCAGAAAGAACCGCGCCTTTGCCTTGAACTTCTCGAAGGAGTCCGGCGGTCCGAACTCTTCGAACGCCACCAGCGCGCCCTCGCCCAACTCATCAGCGAAATCCGTATAGATCGCCGCGCGTTTGCGCCTCTCAATAAGGTATACGAGACCGCGCAGCCGCTTGCGCACATGCTCCAGCATGCCAACCGTCACATCCTGCCACCAGGAATCGGTCTGGATCTCTTGGATCAGTTCCAACGCCGCGTGGATGATGGGGATGGTTGCCTGCTCCTCCAGCGCCGATGCAATATCGACCGTCTGCGTCTTGAGCTTCGTGAACCCGGCCTGCTGCCCCATTACGCAGAGCTGCAAATTCAGGATCACCATGTCGAACTGCTTGGCTTCCAGCCGTTCCGGGTCCAGCTCCGATGGCAGGCCGGCCACATCATCGGCGAGCGCCTGCCGCTCATCCTCCCCCAACGTGTCCCAGGCCTCCGGCTTCGCATAGGCCTCAACCAGGCGCCGCTTCGGCCGGACGATGAAATTGTCCTGGTTCATCGCCGCCACCTCGCGCCGCAGCAGCGCGACCACATCGCCGCGCAGTTCGTTGTCGCCGCCGGACTCTTTGGCTTCGTCCAGCGCCCCCACCAGCTTGAGGCGGGTCTTGAACAGCCGGGCCGATAGGCTATCCGCAATGCTGCCCTCGACCGCTGCCTCCGGCTGACTGAAAAACTCCAAATTCTGGCAGAAATCGAAGACGTAGAAGAATGCCTTGTCCTGTCCCGGCCCGAATAGATTGGGGCACAACCGCGTGCCGCGCCCAATCATCTGCCAGAACTTCGTCTTCGATCGGACCAGCTTGAAGAAAACCAGATTGATAACCTCCGGTATGTCGATGCCGGTGTCCAGCATGTCCACGCTGATCGCGATATGCGGCGCTTTGGACGGGTTGGAAAAATCGTCGATCAGGCTTTGCGCGTAGTCGATCTTGAAATCGATCACCCGTGCGAAACTACCCTTGAAATGCGGATAATTCGCATCGAAACGCTGCTGAATGAACTCGGCATGGGCGTGGTTCTTTGCGAAAATAATCGTCTTGCCCAGCCGATCCCCGCCCTCCACGTGCTGGCCGCGGGTCATCAGGTGCTCCAGCACCTTGTCCACCGTGTCAGCGTTGAAAAGCCATCTGTTGATTGCCTGGGCGTCGATACTGTCGGGCGGTCCATCCGCCTCATCCCATTCCAGCGCGTCCCAATCCTCTTTCTCGGCGTCGGATAGATCGTTGTACCGAATGCCCTCACGCTGGAATTTCAGCGGCACGGAAACCGCCTGCATCGGCACCAGGAATTTGTCCCGCACCGCCTCCTCGAGCGGATAGGCGTCGGTCGGCACGCCGCTTTCCAATTCGAACAGCCGATACGTATTGCGGTCGATCTCGTCCACCGGCGTTGCGGTCAACCCGACCAGCAGGCTGTCAAACCAGTCGAAAATGGCGCCGTATTTGCGATAAATCGAGCGATGCGCCTCATCCACGATCACCAGATCGAAATGCCCGACGCCGAAGCGCCGCTGCGCGCCGTCCTGTTCTTCGATCAGCGTCATCATGGTCGGATAGGTCGAAACGAACACGCGGCCCTCGGTCAGCCTGTCGGTCAGTAAATTGACCGGCGCCGCCGAGGGCAGATGCGCCTTGAACGCATTCACCGCTTGCTTCACCAGCGCTTTGCGGTCGGCCAGAAACAGCACGCGTTTGGCCCAGTTGGCCCGCATCAGCATGTCCACCAGTGCAATCACCGTGCGCGTCTTGCCCGCGCCGGTCGCCATTACCACCAGGGCCTTGCGCTGGTGGTGATCCTCGAACGCCTCGGCAATCCGGCGAATCGCCCGTTGCTGATAATATCGCTCCACAATCGCCTGGTCCGGCACCGCCTCGGCCAGCGTGCGGCGCGTGGAGCGGCGCTGCACCAGCAATTCAAGCTCCGCCTTCTTGTAGAACCCCTGAACCGCGCGCGGCGGGTAACTCAGGTCGTCCCAAATCCAATGCTCGTAGCCGTTCGAGCAGAAAATAATCGGGCGCTGGCCGGTCATTCTCTCCAGGCAATCGGCATAGAGCGCACCCTGCTGCTGGCCCTTCAGCGCGCTGTGGCGAGTTGCCTTGGCCTCCACCAATGCCAGCGGCTTACCGTCATCGCCCCACAGCACATAGTCCACAAACCCCTGGCCGGAGCCGTTGGGCATGCCGATGACTTCGTACTCCGCCACGTTCGCCCCGGTCGGGTTCCATCCGGCTTCGCGCAAGAGAAAATCGATGAAATTGTCGCGGGTTGCGGCCTCGCCGTAATCATGGGTATCGGGCAAGGCGGCGTTGGTAGCGCGAGCGGTGGCCACTTCTTCACGCAGGCGGATCAGCTCGGCATCCAGATGCGCGCGGTCTTGCAGCAGGGAGGTCAGGGTTTCGTCGCGCTCCCGCAATTCGGCCTCGCGCTTGCGGAGTTGCTCCAGCGAGGCTTTGGCCACCTGCGCCATCGGCCGGGGCAGTTTTGCGGCATCAAATGTCAGCCCATCCGCCGGCTTGGCACCGCGTGCGTAATGCCGGGCCAGCCAGAAGCTGCAATGAAACAACTCCGCCAGTGCCGTGCGCGCTTCGGTTTCGGTGAACGGTTTTTCGCTATGCACGGCCTTGTTGCCGGCATCCTTGATGAAGCGCGCCTTGTAGAAAATCGCATCGCCGACGGCCGCGCGGAAACTCGGCTCATGGATCAATGCGTTGAGATTGTCCTGATAGGGCAGTTTGAGTCTGGTATCGGCCTTGTAGAGCCACGCCACGAAAAGCTCGAGCGCGCGGCGGGCATAGAAAGCGGCGGCGCGCGGGTCGGCCAGGGCATGGCGCTCGGCCTGCGCGGATGCCCCAAAAATATCCGGCCACTCAGGTTGGAGGAAGCCGAATTGTGACATTGTTACAGAGATCCGCTAAAGGCGCGGTGTTGGAGCGAGGAGAAAAGAGCATCCAAGGTATTCAGCTGCTGGGAATGCTCTGTCTTGATCGATTCGAGAACTTCCATGCGCTTCGTATAGAATTTCTGTTGTTCGAGAGTGGCTCTAGGAAGTTTCAACGACGAAAGACCGTCAATGTTGACATTGAACTGCCCGGCCGAAGTTTTCGCGACTTCTCTCAACTGCATTCGGCCGTCATGGGAAGAAAGGTATGATCTGACAAACACCGGGTCAAATACATTCAATTTCAATCTGGCACGGATCAAATAGGATGCGAAGATGAATGTCTCAGGCGCATAGGAACTATCGGTGACAAGACTTTTCGTGAAGACGGCACATCGTCCTACATAGTTGGGGTTACCGTTCGTACGAACAAATAAGACGTCACCAATTTCGAGACGTAGCCTACGTAACTCTGCTTGCGTGACCTCGACCCGCTTCGTGTCGCCTAAATCGATAATTCCGCCAACGACGTTCGGGATTCGGAGAGTAGGAAAGCCGCTGTCACCAGATTTATTTGAGGTTCCGTAACGGAATTCCTCGACACCTTCGCCAAACGCGAGTCCGTCTTTTGCAGCCAGATGGCCAAACGTCTCCACGAAAATCGCCTGAGCCATCTCGTCGAGCTTGGCCAACGCTTCGCGCCGCTTCGTCCGCAGCGCATCAGCCTGGTCGAGAATAGCCGCGATGCGGCGCTGCTCGTGGAGGGACGGGAGGGGGATCAAAGACTGCTGGACAATGCGGTCAGAAACAGCAGGGTAGCTTGCACCAGTCGCTCGCCGCGTCATTTCCGCAGCAAACGTGGGAGACCGTACCCAATAAAAAAGATATAGCGGGTCTAAAAATTCCTTCTTTGGACGCAGCACACAGAATCCGGTCGAGGCAATGGCGTCATCATACTGATCCGGAACCCGGGCAACGCCATTGAGGTTAGGGCGGACGGTCGACACCAGGACATCGTCGGTGGAGATAACTTGCCTCGCCCGGCTAGGCGCGTCACTTCCAACAAGAACGCGGGCGCCGATAATAACCTTACGCTCCTGGTCGACGGCGCTCAGATCAACATATGTAAATTTGTCATCCGGCTTTGTTGCAGGATTTCGTGTCGACACGCCCAGGACCAGATTTGCCAGCGGAACATGCTGGATAGCCAACGAAGATACGGCCTTCTGAAGCATCAGACCAACATACCTTCAAGCTTCTTCATGCCGTCGCGGATCTCGTCCTCCAGCGTCAGCAGATCAGCCATTATGTCGCGGGGCGAACGATGGGTCCTCTCCTCGCGCACAATTTCCTTGTATCGGTTAAACGACAAATCCCACCCTGCCGCCGAAATGTCCGCCTTGGGCACCACGAAACTCTGCGCCGTGCGGGGCCGGTTCTGCTCCACGCCGTCGCGCTGACGCCAACGGGCCAAAGCATCCGGCAAATTGTTCTTTTCATGCTCCGCATCGGTCAGCGCCGTGGCTGGAACCACGCCCTGCTTGGCCTCCGGCAGCAATGGCTGGCGCTTGTCATCCAGCGAAAAACCATCCGCCTGCATGTCGTAGAACCAAACCCCGTCCGTGCCGCCGCTATCGGTACGGGTAAACAGCAAGATCGCGGTGGAAACCCCGGCATAAGGGCGGAAAGCGCCCGAGGGGAGCGAAACCACGCCATCAAGCTTCTGTTCCTCCGCCAACATCCGGCGCAATTCCTTATGCGCCTTGGAGGAGCCGAACAGCACACCATCCGGCACGATCACCGCCGCCCTGCCGCCGGGTTTCAGCAGGCGCAGGAACAGCGCCAGGAAAAGCAGTTCGGTCTTGCGGGTTTTCACGATGGCGGTGAGGTCTTTGGCGACCGTCTCGGCATCTAGCGCGCCGGCGAAGGGCGGGTTGGCCAGGATCAGGGAGTAGCGATCCGCATCCTCAGTATGCTCCTGCGCCAAACTGTCGCGGTAGCGGATGTCCGGGTTGTCCACGCCGTGCAGCATCATGTTCATGCTGCCGATGCGCAGCATGGTGCTGTCGAAATCGAAGCCATGAAACATGCCGCGATGAAAATGCGCCCGCAGCCTGTCGTCGCGCAGCATTTCGGGGTGATGGTGGCGCAGATATTCGCCCGCCGCGACCAGAAAGCCGCCGGTGCCGCAGGCGGGATCAACGATGATATCCTGCGGGCCGGGCGCGGTCAGCTCGACCATCAGCTGAATGATGTGGCGCGGCGTGCGGAACTGGCCGTTCTGCCCGGCGGTCGCGATTTTGCCGAGCATGTATTCATACAAATCGCCCTTGGTATCACGGTCCTCCATCGGCACGTGGTCGATGGCGTCCACCACCTTTGCCAGTAGCGCCGGGGTGGGAACCGTAAACCGCGCGTCCTTCATGTGATGGGCGTAGGTCGAACCATCGCCGCCCAGGGCGCGCAGGAACGGAAAGACATGCTCGCCTACCACCATGAACATCTCGGGTGCGGCCATGTTCTTGAACCGCGACCACCGCAAATCGGCGTATGGGCGGCCCTTCTGGTCGGTGCCCTCGGGGAAAATACGGTGCTCGATCGGGCGGTTAAGGCGAGTGGCCTTGCGCTCTTCGAGCGTTTGCAACTCGTCCAGCCGGCGGATGAACAGCAGGTAAGTAAACTGTTCGATCACCTCGAGCGGGTTGGAAATGCCCCCGGTCCAGAAGCTGTTCCAAATCTGATCGACCTGGTTGCGGATCTCACCTGTAAGCATGACGTTTGATCTCTTCGTTTCTAGGCCCAGATTTCTGACCGATCGGGCGGACTCTGGCAACCAGCAGAGGCTTCGATTCTCCTATCTGCCGCCATCTGGGGGAGCGCCAAAATACCGAACGCGCAACAGCCTTCAGAATATCCGTCGTTCCTACATAAACTGACGGTAAAATAAGAGCACGCCTCGCGCGATCACGTCTTCGGAATATGCGGTCTTCCTGCACTTTGCCTTCAGAATATTCTCCATTCTCGCACGCGTTTGGACCTTTCCCTCAACCATGATTTGCCGTTGTTGGCCGCTTGTGGGGCGGCGATGTCTCCCTGCAGGCGGCCCTGGTCGGTCTATGACGGCAGCGGGGTCGTTTTTCGGGTACTGTGGGGCTGCGTCATACACCCGAAGGGCGCTGCTAAGGTTCGGGGCCCAAGGACGCCGGGAGTAGAAGCAACTCTCGTTAAGCGGCGAACCATCCGACTGCCGGCTTCAGCGGCAGAAGGGCCTTCGGGACGGGGCCGGCTCCGGCGGAGCGTGCAATTCGTTTCAGGGCAGCAGCCACCCTCGCATCCACATGCGGGGGCTGGCCTGCTTTGCCATCGAACCAGACCTCACCAGCAAAGCGCAGACTTCATCATCAAGACTCTGAATAGGTACTGATAGACGTGAAATTAAAAGTAAGCACGCTCTCAGCTGAGAGAGTCGCGCCGAAATCCCGGATGCGCCTGCTGAATTCGGAGCGGCGCGCGGAATGTTTTGGGGCGGGGCGTCGTCACTCGAAAACGAAGTCGGGGATGGTAAGGGTGCTTCGCAGACGGGCCGTCGGGCCCCGCAAAGCTCAGCGGCCCTCACAGATCTGATTAGTTTATGCAGCTGCCGTTGCTACTCTCCGAAGGCGCACGCAAGTCCGCCCTGATGCCACGCCAGTCGTGATCTTCCTCGAATTTTGCTCCTCCGATAAGTACAATTTTTCGGCGCGGCGCTTGAACAGATTTAGCCAAAAACTTCATATCGACCGGCATAGACCGAAATAGACCCGCGTCGACGCCGATTGGGATTGGTACGCCCCACTCGATCCCTTCAATGCGTGGTCACCGTCTTTGATCCGATCAATGTCGAACGCGCAACACGCCACTTCATCCAACCTGGAGATCAAACAAAAGGTATAATAATATCAAGCGTTATCAGCAGCCTATACCTAAAATGCCTCTCGACAGACAGGCGGATTCATTTAGTGTCCGCGGAGCAAATCTCGACTGAAAGGCAGCGCATGATCAATCAAGACCACGCGGGGCTCTCACCATCGCGCGAGAATCATGCCGATGATGAGTCCACCACGGATGCAGCCATTGCTCACGCAAATTCCATCGATTACGGCCTGATGGATGCGATTGTTGCGGAAACGCTGTCACGCAAGCCTGCGTTAGCGTTCAACCCATTCGATGACCGGCCGCTTTCTACGCTCGACACGTTGCAGCAAAGGACGCCAATCCGAGTGCGCAAGCGTGTTCGCGAATTGCCTCCTCCGTCGCATCGCCTTCGCGACCTCGACATGCTCACCACCAGTGCCGATCGTCTGCGCGAGGCGCTCTCGGGCATGCACGTCGTGGAACGGCTGTGGAGCATGGAGGAATACCACAAGCCGCCCAGACATGAACAAACGACACCAATCCCCCTTGGCGCACCAGCCTCTCACCGAGCGCTTCGCGTCACGGACGGCATCGTGGAACTGCTGAAGCTGCTCGCCGGCAACGCCCGCAGGCAGTCCGCGATCCTCGGCGCCCCTGATCTTACTCCACCGCGGCGACAACGCACGCGCCAGCTTGCACCCGCGCCAGCATCCACTCTCGACGTCCGAGCGCGCCTCACGGACATTGCATCGCGATATTTCGATCAGCCGGAGCTATGGCAGCGTCTCGCTGATATCGCCTTCACCTGTGGCAGTTATAGTGTCGACGAGATCAATTATCCCACCGCTGCCCAGAGTGCTCAGACCCTCATTCACGCACGCCGGTGGTCGGACCATGTAATGCGACACTTGCTTAAATTCCCTTTTCAGGAGCGCGCGCTCCTGTTCACCTCCCTCCCAGCCCCGCACCCGATGGCACGTCCCAAGGCGGACGAGATACCGGAACATCCTCTCTCAGCAATACGACGTCTGCGGGCCCTTCAGAGGTCGCTCCTCGCCCTGGGCGACATAGGGTACTTCGCGGTCGGAATCCAAGCCGCCGGCTCCGGGGTTGGCCGGCGCGATCTGTCCGATGCCGCTGCCTTCGCCGTCACCTCGTGCGCATCGATCTGGATCGCCAACTCCACGCGCCGCATCGAAGGCCGAGAACCCAAAAAAGGGACGTTCTCACGCTTCGTCGAAGAGTTCCTCGCCGAGGCCACCCCGATCTTCCCCCTCGCGAGACTGCATACTGCCCTGCGCATGTTTCACGACTATCGCGATACAGAAATCGGCGCCATCGCGGAAAAACTCGGCAAAGACCCGTCACTCTTCCTGCCCGCCAAGCCCAGGCAGCGGCGCAGTCCCGGCTGAATCCCAGCGAACGGACGACACAGGTAGCGGCGGTCACTTCGCAGATCCCCTTTTCCAGCCTGCCCGAAGACTGCCAGCGCGCGGCATTGGCCGATTACCGCTGCTTCTGGCCGGAAGGCGCGCCTGCCCGAACCGCCATAATCAAAACGAATGGCTCTTATAGCGTTGCCTGTTGATATGGTCCGAGACCGATGGCACCGAGGATCAAGGCGTCGGGTGTGACGTTCTGTCCCAGCGCTTCCAGCGTTCTGCGCCAACCAAGATAATTGGGGAGATTCTTGGTGGCGACGCCGTGGAAGCGCCGGAGCCATTCCTTCAGCCGGCCATGATAAGCGTTGACATTGTTGATGTGAAAATCAGGCGCGTTTGGTTGTGGCTTACCTGGCATTGGCAGGATGTGCGTCGGAATGCCCGCCTTGCGCGCGAAGGCAACAATCGCGGTGCCACCGTCGCAACAGAATTCGTTGGCGGGAGTTACGATACCGTCCAGTGCCGCTGTGATCGACAAGCGGTTCAGTTTTGGCAGTACGGCATCGGTGGTGGCGCCATGCCGGTCACGCGCGACAAGCACAGGTATCTGTTCAGCGGAGATCCCACGCTTGGTGGGCTTGCCGCCTCTCTTGCGGGCCTTACGCGGCATCGCCGATCGCTTGCCCTTGAATGACTCCAGGATAAACGTCTCGTCGCCTTCGACGATCCCCGCCAGGGCGTGGGGTTTGTCTTTGGCCAGCGATTCAAGAAACCTGTGTCGCCACCTAAAGGCAGTGGTGTAATGCACGCCGCTCCGTTTCGCCGCTTTCGCCGTGCTGACACCGTCGATCATGGCCCCAGCTTGTGTGGCCCATTTTTCCTTGTGCCGCAGACGAGCCAGCGGCGTTTTCGTCAGGGCGTTGAATGTGCGTCGGCAGGTCTTGCAGCGATAGCGTGGCAAATCCGCAGACTGACCCCAACGCACAACGTCGCGGCCGTCACAATGGGGGCAGCCGACGCTATCCACGCGCCGCTGCCCGAGTTTAGCCACAGCTTCCCCTGCAATTGGGCTCGATGCCAGCGCGGCAGGCAACATCATTGCAACCGACCGTTCACCAGCGCTCATCAGGTCGATCCGCGCCGTCATAAGATCCTGAGATACGTCAGCTTCATCAACATGGCTGTCCGACGCCTCCAAAAGGGCCAGAGCCTGCCATGTCCGTCGCAGCTGAGGAAAGGTCAGCGACGCAATCCGCCCGAGCCAGTATTCGAAATCTGCCACGTCCATGGATCGTCTCCTCACATCAAACCAGACCCTCGTAGCCAATATCAACAGCTAACGCCACAAGAGCCAA
>NZ_FTNE01000039.1 GCF_900156265.1 Acidiphilium rubrum | reverse complement strand
GAAAGCGCGCGAAATGGCCGGACGCGAGGCGTCGCCCACAGCCGGCGTGATCGACAGTCAGTCGGTCAAAACCACCGAAGCCGGCGGGCCACGAGGGTTCGATGCCGGCAAGAAGATCAAGGGACGCAAGCGTCACATTATCACCGATACAATGGGTCACCTCGTCGGCGCCATCGTTCATCATGCCGGCATTCAGGATCGAGATGGGGCACCCGACGTGCTCAAATCGGTCAAATCCTTGTATCCCTGGTTGCGGCATGTGTTTGCCGATGGCGGCTATGCCGGTCCCAAACTCAGTGAACGCCTCGCCAAAATCGGCAAATGGACCATACAGATCGTCAAGCGCTCGGACGCAGCCAACGGGTTCGAACTCCTGCCACGCCGCTGGGTGGTGGAGAGAACCTTTGCCTGGCTCGGCAGATGCCGACGCCTTGCAAAGGATTTCGAGGCCACCGTTGCCAGCGCCACCGCATGGCTCTTCCTCGCACATATCCGCCTGCTCACAAGAAAAATCGCACGCAACGGATAGCCACATTACCATTCAGATTCGGGCTCTAAGTGATGCTTTCCAAGGCCTTCATGTCGTTCTGAAGTAAAAACTTCAGTTTAATGGTCGGGCTGAACGTCGATTTCGGGCGGGTCCACGTGGGGGCTCGGGGTATCGATGTGAGGCGGGCTAATGTCCGGCTGTTCGATATCGGGGGTTGGGGCGACCGGTTCCTCGACTTCGGGAGGCTCGATTTCGACTGGCGCACCGACATCGTCAGGCGGGGTGATCTCAGTGTCCGTGCCGGTTTGCGGTTCTGCGATATCGTTGCCCGGTTCCTGGCGTTCGGTTTGCGTGGCCCCTTCGGCGTGGCTGGTGCCGGGTCCCGAAAGGTCCGGGGCAACCGGCGTGTCGATATCGATATGGTCGATGGCGATGGTGTTCGGCGCGGTAACGCGGCCATCGATTTCGACGGATGCCAGACCGCTGAGGTTGACTTTGGGTGATGCGCCGGTTGCGACCATGCCGTCGGCCGCGACGATGCGACCGCCATCAGTGGTTCGAAAGTAGTTCTGCACTTCGACCCGGGTGCCCGGCGCGCCGAGGGCTATGGGCTGGCGGGTCAGGCTGGCAGCGCGCAACCCCGCCTCGGTCATGGTTCCGGTAACGGCGACGCGCTCGCCTGGCTGCAAGCCGGCGGTGAGGCCGGGCGGCGCGCTGATCGGCGTGCCGGCCACCGCAACGATGCCAGATTTGACGGCGGTGACCATTGCCTCGAGGCGGAACCTGTCGCTTGGCGCGAGCACCGAGACACGTTGGGCGGCCCAACTGCCGTTCGACAGGCGCTGCGCTGCGACGGCGACTGTATCGCCCGGGCGAATGTCGGCGAAGGGTTTGCCAAAAGTCGCCGCGACCACGCGCTGGCCGAGCACGGTGAACGCGCTGCCTTGGCCGGAGACGGCGGTGACGCGCCCGATGATGGCATCACGCACTGAAATGCTCAGCGCGAGCCCGCTGTGCGGCCCGGTGATGACGCCATGCACCTTTGCAATGTCGCCGATCCGCAAGGCGGCGACCGGTACGGCGCCGCCATCGATCGTGACCAGGGTCCGCCCGGAGATGGCGTATTCGCGGCCGTTGACGAAGACGGAGCCGAACCGCTGGATCGGGCCGTACCCGATGATCGGTGCGGCGCGCCCGCGGACGCCGGTTCCACCGATGCCGCCGGTTTCCTCGCCGGATGGCGTGCGGATGCCCGTGCCGCCGATGCCGCCGGTTTCACCGCTGATGCCGGTGCCGCCGATACCGCCGGTTTCCTCGGCTTGGGCGTGGCCTGATGTGGGGGTTGCCGCCCAGGCCGCGATCAGCAGCGCGACCAGGGCAAGACCGCGGTTGACCCTTGGTTGGTGCATCACGGTCGGTCCTCGGAATCGGTTTCGTAATAGTACACGCCGAGGCGCAGGCGGCGCAGAGATCCGGCCGCCGGCGTGGTTTGCGCATCGGTATTGGCGAGGTTGCTGTCCATCAGGCGTTCGTTGGCCTGGCGCAGCAGGCGGTCCGCCATGTCGGCCAGGATCGGGCGGGCGGCATCCAACCGGTCGGCGCGGATGGCGTTGTGGAACAGGGCGCGCTCGATGAACGGCGTGTCCGAGCCGGACAGGTTGTGAAACGCGCTGCGCAGATGATCACTGACGTTCGAGGCCAGGAAGAGCATTTTCTCGCGCGGCGCGGCGGGTGTGTAGGTGGGGCGCAGCAGGCGGAGCCGATCGTCGGTATCTTGTTCGACGACGCCGGCGCGGAGCAACTCCTCGATCACGGTGCGGGCGCGGACATCGATTTTAGCGGCGCGGAGCAGATCGTCGAAACTGGTGGTACTGCCGTCGCCATGCACGGCGAGCGGACTGGGTTCACCGGCGGCATTGCGGAACGCCGGGGCGGACACCCAGGTGGCGACGGCACGGGCGGCCATGTTGATGCCGGCCATCGGGTCGCGTTCGGGCGGGGCCGGCCGGGTGGTTTCCTCGCGCAGGCGCTTGACCTCGCGGCGGTTGATGCCGGTTACCAGGCTGATCTGGCTGTCGGTTGCGGCTTCGTCGCCGGCATGGGCTTTCAGGGCTTCCTCGACGAAGATGCGCTTGAGGAGGTCGCGCATGGCGATGTAGCCGATGCCCCGGCGCATCAGGTAGGTGATCAGCGGGCGCAGGACGCGCCGCAGCATGGTTTCGAGGTCAGGCTCCATAAGGCAACACTCATGACAGTCGCATGTCGTGAACTCAATCGGGTTAGCACCTCAAGCCGGCTATGCCTCATGGCATCCGTTGGAGTGTGTAACTTTTACCCACATACATGATTTCGGGGGAAGTTCAAGTTTTTGCGTGATTGTGCAGCCATTGAAACGACATGATTTTCGTGAATGTATCGTATCGGCAGCAGATCCGCTGGGAGAAATTCGGGTTCGATGGTGTGGCGCGCGCATATTCTTCTCGTGCTGGGTCTGGCGACCAGCGCGGCGGGCGCTGTGGCACAGGCGGCGGCACCAGGGCCGTTCCGCATCAGCCTCGAGCCATCGTATTTCGCGGGTCGGTTCGGCACCGCGCATGGATTTCGGATCTACGACCTGCCGCTCGCAATCATTTATCGCAAGGACCGACTGCGGGTCCGCGTTGAAATACCCTATGTGGCGGTGGCAGGGGCGGGGCTGTTGAGCGGCGGCACGGTGCTGCGGGGCGGCCGTGGCACGGCGTTGAGGAGCGGAGTGGGCGACGTTTGGGTCAGCGCGCAATACCGGGTGGTTACCGCACAGAGCTGGCGCCCAGCGATCAAGCCTCTGATAAAAATCAAGATTCCCCTTGCCTCGCGGACGCGGGGACTCGGCACCGGGCAGGTCGATGCCGAGTTGGGCAGCCGGTTCGATTGGCGGATCGGCACGCGGATTTTTCCCTACGCCGAGATCGGCTATCGCATCAATGGTCGCACCCATGGACTCAGGCTGCGCAATGCTGTGACATATCAACTTGGCACCAGCATCGCCCTGGCCCACGAGCAATATGTCACTGCCGTGTTTATCGGGCATAGCGCGTTTCAGTACCGTGTCGGCCCGACCGACTCGATCGTTGCGGCCTACAACATCACGCTGAACCCGATCTGGGGCCTGGAGGCTTATGTCGATCGTGGCCTGACCGCGAATAGTCCGTCGGTCGGCCTGGGTTTTGGCGTGACAGCCGGCTTCTGACCCGCCGGATATATTCACCTTACTGAAATAATTATGGATTGCTGCTTCCGGCGCGGGGAACTTGCGCGCGACGGAACCAACTGGACGCGCGCGTCATCGGATCCTCATTAAAAATCGCTTGACCGTGGAACTTTATCCCACGATAACCTACCCACGATCATAATTGGTGGATGGGCCTTCCGATGAATCATTCTCTCATGGCTGACAGCGTCCTGCGTGAAGCAATGTCGGTCCCGGCGCCGTTCGATCGGCGCGCCATCCCCACCGACGGCATCGCTTCGCCCGCGCGGATGCCGCATCGCAGGATCAAGGTCCTGCTTTATTCGCATGACACGTTCGGATTGGGGCATCTGCGCCGCAATCTGGCGATTGCCGACAGGTTGCTGGCGCAACAGGGCCGGTTTTCCGTGCGTCTGCTGACCGGCTCACCCGTGATCCATGACTGGAGCCTGCCGCGCGGCCTGCAGGTGCAGCCGTTGCCGCCGGTCGTGAAAACCGGGGCGGAGCATTATCGATCGCGCGATCCGCGATCGAGCTTCGCGATGACCAAAGGCTATCGCGAGGCGCTGATCCTCAAAGCGGTCTGGCGCTACCGGCCGGATGTGTTCCTGGTCGATCACGCGCCGGCGGGCATGAACGGCGAGTTGCTCGCGGCGCTCGCGCTGATCCGGCGCGAATTGCCGGCGACCCGCACGATCCTGGGGTTGCGCGACATTCTGGATGCGCCGGACACCGTCAAGGCGCTCTGGCACGAGCAGGAAATCCCCGAATTGCTGGACCAGGCGTATGACGAAATTTTCGTCTATGGCAGCAAGGCCCTGTTCGATGTGGCGGCCGGCTACGGCTTGCGTGGGCGGATTGCCGAGCGCGTGCATTACTGCGGCCATGTCGTCGCCGCGCCGGACGCCCCGTGCCGCATCGCCGGCGCGGGTCCGCAGGCGATCTGCTGGACAGCGGCGAAAGCGGCAGGGCGGCCGGTTGCGTTGGTGACCGCCGGCGGTGGCGGCGACGGGTTTTTTCTGATGAGCGCTTATATCGAAGCGCTGAACCGCTTGCCGGCCGGTGCGCTGCATTCCGCCATCGTCACTGGCCCGCTGATGCCGCACGCGCAGAAGGCAGCGCTGTTCATGGCCGCCGGCGGACGTGACGACATCGAACTGATCGACCACACGACCGACCTGATGCCGAGCCTGCGCGCCGCCGACCTGGTGGTTGCGATGGCGGGATACAACACCAGTGCGGAAATCATCGCGACCCGCAAGCGGGCGATCCTGGTGCCGCGCGCGGCGCCGCGCGCCGAGCAACTGATGCGGGCATCGCTCCTGGCCGGGCTCGGCGTGGTGCGGGCGATCGTTCCCGGTCCTGATCTGGCCGGTGATCTGGCGCGCCTGCTGCCGCAGGTCATGGCGGCGCCGCCACCGCCGGCCGCGGTGTGGGCGGCGCTCGACCTCAATGGCGCGGAACGGGTCGCCACTCATCTGCAGGCCATGATCCCTGCCTTGCTCGGGAGCGCATCATGAACGCCGTGGCCGCCGCGGCGATGGGCGCCGGGCCGGTCGCGTACATCATGAAGCGTTATCCGCGCCTGACGGAAACCTTCATTCTCAACGAGATTCGCGCGATGGAGCGGCTGGGGGCGGATCTGCGGATCTTTTCGCTCCTGCCGCCGGAGCCGCCGCCGCATCACCCGATGGTGGCCGAGGTGCGTGCGCCGGTGCGCGCGGTGCCGATGGCGGGTGCCTGGGTCGACCTGCTCCGTGCGCATGGCGCCGCGATCAGGACCGCGCCGCTGCGCTATGCCGGGGCGTTCGGCCGTGCCGCGTGGTGGTCGGTGCAGTCGCCCACACCGCTTTCGGTTTGGAAACAATTCACCCGCGCCGGGTTCGTCGCGACCGCCTGCCGGCGCGACGGCATCCGGCATATCCACGCCCATTTCGCCAACGCGCCCGCGGCGGTCGCGCGGTTCGCCAGCCTGATGTCGGGGATTCCGTTCAGTTTCACCGCCCATGCCAAGGACCTTTATCTGACGCCGAAGCAGGTGATCTTCCGGCGGGCGCGGGCGGCCAGCTTCGTTGCGACCTGCACCGGTTATAATGCGCAATATCTGCGCGATCTGCTCGGCGCGGCCGAGTCTCACAAGATCAACCTGGTCTATCACGGCATCGATCTGACCCATTTTTCGGCCCGGGCAGCGATCGGGGCAGCGATCGGGGCAGCGATCGGGGCGGCACCGATCCCGCTGGTTCTCTCGGTGGGGCGGCTGGTTCCGAAGAAGGGTCATGACGATCTGATCGAGGCCTGCGCGTTGCTGCGCGATGCCGGGGTGGCGTTCCGCTGCATGATCGTCGGCGCCGGGCCATTGCACGCGGAACTCGCCGCGCTGATCGAACGGCATGATCTGGCCGGAATGGTGACGCTCGAGGGGGCGATGACCCATGCCGCCCTGATCGATCTGTACCGCCGCGCCACGCTGTTCGCCCTGGCACCGCGGATTGCCGATGACGGTGATCGCGACGGGATTCCGAACGTGATCGCCGAAGCGATGGCGATCGGGGTGCCGGTGGTGTCGACCGATGTATCGGGCATCCCCGAAGTGGTGCGCGATGGCGAAACCGGTCGGCTGGTGCCGCCGCGCGATGCCCGGGCCCTGGCCGATGCCATGGGCCGGCTGCTGGCCGATCCTGATCAGGCGCAGGCGCTGGCGGCCGCCGCGCGCGCCCTGCTCGAACGGGATTTCGATTTGTGGACCACGACGACGCGGCTGCACGGGCTGATGGGCTGCGCCGACTGCGCCCCGGCCGGCACCGGGTTGGTCTGCACCGCGCCGGCAGTAGCGGCGGCGGGATGAAAATTCTGTATTTCAATCCTGACCGCGGCGTGCCGGTGCTGGGTGACAAGGGCGCTTCGGTCCATGTGCGGTCGTTCGTGACCGCTGCCGCACGGCTCGGCCATGAGGTGGTGCTCGCCTGCACAACCGCTGGATCGGGCAATCCGCCGCCGCCGGGGCGGCTGATCGAACTGCCGGCGCGAACCGATGACGCGCGGCTGCGGGCCGAAGCGATGGTGCGCGGGCTGCCCGGCACGGCGATCGATGACCCTGTGGTCCGGCGCGAGCTGGCGCGCCTCGCGCATGACCGGGGCGTGCGGCTCGCCTTGATCGCGCAATTGCGGCGGATCGGGTTTCAGCCAGACCTGGTTTACGAGCGCCACGCCTTGTTCAGCCGGGCCGGCGTGCGGATTGCGACCCATTTCGGCGTGCCGCGGCTGCTTGAGGTCAATGCGCCGTTGATCGAGGAGCAGGCGCGGTTTCGTGATCTGCGACTGATCGATGTGGCGCGGCGCGCACAGGCGGCATCGTATCGCCGGGCAAATGTGGTCATCGCGGTGTCCGAGGCGGTGGCGCAGCATGTGGCCGGTGTACGCGGCAATGCCGCGCATGTGCATGTTCTGCCCAACGGCGCCGATCTGTCGCGGTATCGGGCGGGCGGCGATGGTGCGGCGTTGCGGGCGCGGCTCGGGATCGGCGCGGCCCCGGTGATCGGCTTCATCGGCAGTTTCAAACCCTGGCATGGGGTGGATTTTCTGTTCGACGTGTTTGCCGCACTCGCGCGCAGCCGCCCGGATGCACGGCTGATTGCGGTCGGGGACGGGCCGGATCTTGCCGCGCTGCGTGCCCGCGCCGAGCAACCCGATTGCGCCGGGCGCATCATTCTGCCGGGCCGGGTGCCGCACGATCATATTGCCGATTGGCTGGCGGTGATGGATGTGACGGTGGCACCCTATCACGACCAGCACGATTTTTATTTCTCGCCGCTCAAAATCGTTGAATCGCTGGCGGCCGGACGCCCGGTGGTCGCACCCGGCATCGGCCAGATCGCGAGCCTGATCGCACCCGAGGTGACCGGCATCCTGTATCCACCGGGCGATGCCGCGGCCTGCGAAGCAGCGTTGCACAGACTGATCGATCAGCCGGCGCGCCGCCTCCGCATGGGTGAAGCCGCGCGCCGCGCCGCCGCCGTGTGGGACTGGACCGCCGTAGTCGCCCGCGCGCTCGCCCTGGCGCCGCCCAGGCAGCGGGAGTTGGTGCAATGACCGCGCCCGCCCGACCCAGCCGGCGCTGGTTGGTGGCGTACCTGAGGCCGGAATGGCGGGCGCTGGGTGCCGGCTCGGCGGTCATGGCGGCGCGGGCCTGCGTGCTGCTGGCATTGCCGTGGCCGCTGAAATTCATCATCGACAACGTCATTTTCCAACGCAAATTGGCTCCGTTGCTGCACGGCGTGCTGCCCGACCCGGTCGCGCACCGGGTGGAACTACTCAACCTGCTCGGGCTTACCATGCTCGGGCTCGGCGCGCTCGATGCGCTGCTGGTATTTGTCGGCAACCGATTGTTTCTCGATGTCGGGCAGCGGGTGGTGTTTCGGGTCCGCTCCGATCTATTTGCGCATCTGCAACGTCTTTCGCTCGATTTTCACCGTCGCCAGCGCGGCGGCGAATTGATGGCGCGCCTGTCGGGCGATGTTCGCCAGTTGCAGGATTTCATCGCCGCGGTCGGCATCGATCTGCTGCCGCACGGCCTGACGATCATCGGGATGGCCACCGTCATGCTGCTGATCGACTGGCGGTATGCGCTGCTCGCGCTTTCGGTCGCGCCGATCCTGTTCCTGATGGCACGGTTCTATGCCGACCGGCTGCGCCAGCGGTTGCGCCAGGTGCGCCGCCAGGAGAGTACCCTGTCGGGTTTGACGCAGGAAATTCTCGGCGGCGTCCAGGTGGTCCAGGCATTCGCGCGCGAAACCCACGAGGATGCCCGCTTCGGCGAGCAGGCCGGCAAGAGTCTCACGGCCAGCCTGCAGGCCAACACGGTGCAGGCGCAATTCGGCCCGGCGATGAACTTCATCATCGCGGTCGCGACCGGCGCAATCGCCTGGTACGGCGCGATTTCGGTGATCCAGGGCACACTGACGCCGGGTGAGCTGTTGATTTTCCTGGCGTATCTGCGCGGCATCGCGACACCCGCGCGGCAGTTCGCCAAGACCGGGCGGATCTTCGGCCGTGCGTCGGTGGCGTTGGAGCGCATCGGCGAATATCGCGCCGAGCAGCCGAGCATCGTCGATGACCAGAACGCCGTGGCGCCGGAAGCCTGTGCCGGGCGGGTGGAATTCCGCGCGGTCGGGTTTGGGTACGGCGCGGCACAGGACGTGCTCCACGATATTTCGTTCACCCTGGAGCCGGGCCGCACGGTGGCACTGGTCGGTGCGACCGGTTCCGGGAAAAGCACCATCGCGAGCCTGATCCCGCGGTTCTACGATGCGGGAAGCGGCAGCATCCTGCTGGATGGCAGCGATATCCGAACCCTGCCGCTCAACTGGCTGCGTCGCCAGATCGGGCTGGTGTTGCAGGAGCCGCTGCTGTTTCAGGCGCGGATTTGGGAAAACATCGCCTATGGCATGGCCGGTGCCGGCCGCAGCGAGGCGATCGCGGCGGCGCGCGACGTGGGGGTTGACGATATTATCGAGCGCCTGCCCGGCGGGTTCGATGCGATGGTGAACGAGCGCGGGCTGAATCTGTCCGGCGGCCAGCGCCAATGCGTCGCGATCGCGCGGGCGATGCTGTGCGGCGCGCCGGTGGTCATTCTCGATGAGCCGAGCAGCAGCCTCGATGCGGCGACCGAGCAACGGCTGATGAGGGCGCTCGAACGGCTGGCATCGCAGCGCGCGGCGCTGGTGATCGCGCACCGGCTTGCCACGGTCATGAATGCCGATCTGATCCTGGTGCTCGACCAGGGACGGATCGTCGAACGCGGCAGCCATGCCGATCTGCTGGCCGCCGCTGGCACGTACGCCACCCTCTGGCATGCCCTGCGGGAGATCCCCGAACCACCGAAACTGCGATTGGTATCCCCATGACCATGCCTGCACGGCCTGATTTCGTCGTCACACTGTCGGGTGTGGCGCTGGCGCTCTGCGCCATGGTGGTGTCGGCCCATGCCGATCCCTGGATTCCCGCTGCCGGCGATGGCGTCGTCAAACCGATGGTCCGGCTGTTCGATTCCAGCAGCGCGTATTCCGCCAGCGGTTTCACCACCGGCACCATCCCGGCATCGACCCAGCAGGAGACGCAGTTTCGCGTCACCGGCTCGGCCGGGATCGGGGATGGATTTTCGATCGAGTACGATCTGCGCGCAGGCCGCCTGCGGAGCGCACGCATCAAGCACCACCGGTCGATCGCCCAGTCCGGATCGGGGCTGGAGGACCAGACGATCGGGCTGAACTACGGCCTGACGCAAACACCGGATTTCGCGGATTCGGTAACCCTGAACGTGGTTTTGCCTACCGGTTCGACCAGCGCCGCACCCGCGCTCGGCGCCGGTCATTTCGCGCTGGAGCCTGATGTGCAGGCGGGTGTGATCGATGGCCGGTTCAGCGCCACGATCGCCGCCGGGGCGCGGATTTTCCCCGTCAGCGGTGTGACGCAGCTCCGCAGCACCGTATACGCGGGCCTGCGCGTCTGGCCCCGGCTGTCGGTGTTCGCGACCGGCTTCGTGAGCCGCACCATTCAGCAACCGAAAGCGCTGCGGCTGACCGACCAGGCCGAGGTCTACAACATCGTTCGCGTCGGTGCCGGGGTGACGTACCGGTTGAGCGCGATGCTGCGGCCGTTTTTCGAATATGAATCCACCATGGCGGGCCAAGGCATCCATGCGGGACGCCGTATCGTGGTGGGCGTGGCGATCCGGTATTGATCATGACCGATATCGCCCCGCCGATCCTGCTCGCGCGGCATGGCGAGACCGCCTGGACGCGGGCGGGGCGTTATCAGGGGCAGAGCGATCCGGCCTTGTCGCCTGCGGGTGTCGCGGAGTCCGAGCGCCTCGCGGCGACCCTGCGTGGTGGCGCGATTGCCGCGATCATGTGCAGCCCGCTGCTGCGCGCGCGCCAGACCGCCGGTGTGATCGCCGGAGTGCTCGGGCTGCCGGCGCCGCAGATCGATCCGGACCTGATCGAAATTGCCTATGGCGATTGGGAGGGGCTGACCCAGGCGGATGTCAAATGCCGCTGGCCCGCATTGCTGCGCGCCTGGAAGCACGCGCCTGAGACGGTGATGTTTCCGGGCGGCGAAACGCTCGGCGCGTTGCGCATGCGGGTGCGCCGCTGTCTTGGCACGTACAGTCTGCCGGCCTCATCGGGTGCGGTTCTGTTGGTGACGCACAGCGCCTGGATCAGGATTGCTGTGATCGAGGCGCAGGGCCTGCCGCTCGCCAGCTTCCGGCACGTGCCGGTCGCGACCGGCTCGGTGCAGCCGCTGTTTTTCCATACCGCTCGAGCTCTTGCGCAACGAACGGAGACCGTATCATGCCGATCGCGATAATCGGCGGCTTCTATGCCGGGCCGATCGAGCGGCAGGCTGGGGTATCAAGCCCCTGGAACCCGGGGCGGACCGGCCGCGGCACGTGCGATCAGGCCCGGCTCGGCTCGGCGGCGCGGGCCGCCGGGTTCGGACGGACCAGGGGTATCAGCGTGGTGCCGTCGGTGCGGTTGAGGATCATGGTCTTGATGGTTTCCAACTGATGCAGGATCAGTCGGATCTGGTTCGACAGCAGGTTGAACGCGGCCAACCCCAGCATGGCGATCAGGATGCCGAAGGCGGTCGCAACCAATGCATCCGCGACGCCGCCGGTAACCTGCGCCGGCGCATGGCCCGGCTTGGCAAGAACCGAGAAGGCATGGAACATGCCGATGATGGTGCCGAACAGGCCAAGCAGCGGCGCCAGGGTGACGATGGTATCGAGAATCCATAACCGCCGGTCGAGCCGCGGTGCGACCAGCATGATCGCTTCGTCGATCCGCTGACCCATCACCGCCGCGTCGGACACCGATTGATGATGCAGCGCGGTGTCGAGCAGGGGGGCTTCGGGCTGATGGCCCGCGAAATCGCGCAGGGCGGCCAGATCGTTGGCCGCAAGACTACCCATCGCGCTGATGCGCGCAACGATTGTATCGCCACGCATGATTGCGCGGCGCAGATGCCACAACCGATCGAGCGTGACGCCGGCGGCAATCAGGAACAGGATCGCGAGGACATACAGCACGCCATCCGAATAATTTGCGAGATGGATGATGTAGGCGATCGTCATGTCACGGACTCCCGGCGTTCGCTCGATCGGTTCACCGCTCAGCGAGCCTTGGGCGAAATTGATTTCAGATAGGCAATCACATTCAGCCGCGCGGTGGCGCTGCGTAGGCCGCTGTAGGGCATGGTGGTGCCATGCACGTAGCCGCGCGGATTTTGCAGGAACAGATCGAGCGTTTTGGCGTTCCAGCGGATATGCGCCGCCTTCATCGCCGCCGAGTAGCGATGCCGCGGCGCGCTGCCGGACATTCTGCCGTACACGCCGGCAAGCGTCGGGCCAAAGCGATCGACGCCGGGCATATTGCTATGGCAGCCCGAGCACTGGTGCAGATACACTTCCTTGCCGGCGGCGACGTTGCCGGTGGTCTGGGCCGATGCGGCACCGATGGCGAGACCGGCGGTCAGTGCGCCGGTGATGATCAGTTTCATGTTGTTTTTATCTTTCGGTTGATGATGGCGAGAGTGTCGGGCGTCGTCAGACGACAAGGACCAGGGCCCCGCCACCCCTGGCCCTGGTTTCGATGATCAGAATTTCGCGGTGAGCGAGGCGAGATACTGGCGTGGTGCGCCAGGCTCGGCCAGAACCGCGCCGGCACTGTTGCCGCCGAGATAGCCGCCGCTCGACACGTAGGCATTCGCATTGTAGCGCGCGCCGAACAGGTTGTTGATGTTGAACGACAGCTTCAGGACTTTCACGGCACTGGAAATCGACCGCGGCACCGGAATATCAGCGCTCAACGAAATATTCGCGACGTTGAAGGCCGGCAGTTTTTGGTGTGATGTCTGATCGGTCAGGTTGTTGAACAGATGTTGCGAGCCGGTGTACTGATCCAGAAACCCGAGGTCGACCAGTGTGGGTCCGACGAACATCCGGTAATTGATGCCCGCGCTCAGTGCCACGTTGGGGTTATAGGCGATCGGCGTATTGACCAGCGGCGTGCTCGCCCCGGAGGGTAGATACGAGGTGAACAGGTTGTTGCTGAAACCGACATTGGCAAACATGTTCCAATGGAAATTCGGATCGGCGGTGGCTGCGATGTTGAAGCCCTTGAGTGCCGCATTGGCTGCGGCGAATTTGGTCAGGGCGATGTTGGTGAAATAGGTCGCGATCGTTTCGTTGCTGAGCGTGTCATGGAAGTAGTTCACGTTCAGCGTGGCGTGATTGAGCACCGCGACATGGTCGAACATCATCTTGGCGCCGATTTCATAATCGACGCTCTTGATCGGCTTGAGCGATGCGATGTCGACACCGCCGGCGTTGCCGTTGTTGGCGCCGAACCCGTTATCGGTCGGGTTCTGATATGAAATCGCGTAGCTGCCGTACAAGGCACCCCATGGCACCGGTTGATAACGCACGCCAACCGAAGGTTCAGGGTTGGTGAAGGTCTTGTGAGCATTCGGCGACAAGGTTGTCGACAGCGGGTTGTTGTACGCGTTGTTATAGAAATCGGTCTGATACTCGACACCGGCGAGGCCCGGCGTGATTTTCAGTCCAGGGATCGGGGTAATCGTGTCCTGCACGAACGCATCGAGGAAGGTGTTGTACAAGGTGAAATTGGAAACCTGGGCCGGGTTGGTCTGGGTGATTCCGAGTGCCTGATTATAACCGAGGTAAGGCGACACATAGCGCTGATTGATGAAATAGCCACCGAGCTTAATATCGTTGAACGGCAATTTCCAATCGAGATAGGCGCGATCGCCATACGTATTCGAGTTCGGATTATAGTATTCTGTATTGGCTGAACCCTGTGCCTGCGTACCGTAGTTGATGGTCCGGTAATGAACGCGGGCGCCGTGGCGGAACCATGTGATATTGTGGAACGTCAGGTCCGGCGCGAGATCGAGCGATAATTTGCCGTACAGCATATAATCGCGGACTTGCAACGTCTTGAACCAGACGTTCGGCACGCCGGCGCTGTAGAAACCGCTGGTCGGCTGGCTGTAGAGTTCGCCGGTCGGCGCGCCGGTCACGGTGATGCCCGCGATGGGCTGGGTCGGGATGAAATTGGGGCTGGGGCGGTGCTCGACGTTGTTGTCGTCATAACCGCCAAAGCTCAACCGGCCACCCTGAAACACGTGGGTAACCTTGCCAAGAAACGCATTGGACTGTGCAGGTGCGCCATAACTGCCCGCGGTGGTGCCGGTGCGGAAGGTATGATTGCTAGCGTATCCGCCGGCGAACAGCACACTCCAGCCCTTGTGCAGGCCGGAATTGGCGATGAAATGGCTGCCGAACGTTACGTTGCTGCCAACCACGCTGCCGACCTCGAATTGCGGCTTGGGCGTCGGCTGCACCGGTACGTAGTCGATCGTACCGCCGATACTGTCGAACCAGCGCGACGCCGGATTGCCCGGGCCGTTGATCACATTGATGCCGCCGATCAACTGGATGATCGGAATTTCGTTCGAATCCCACTGGCCGTTGTGCGAGGTCAGGTTGTTCATCGGAATACCGTCGAACAGCACGGTGATGCCATTGCGCTCGACATCGCCGTTGACCGAGGACCAACCCACTTTCACACCGCGCAGCGTGACTTCGTAACGTGCCGTCGCGGCGGTGCCACCATACCCGCGCACCACCACGCCCGGTGCGAGCGATACCGCCTGGCCGGCACCGCCGGCTGGCCCGATCGCCTTGATCTGCTGGCGCGAGATCACCGCCTTGGTCTGCGTTGAGGTGAAAATCTGTTTCTTCGTCAGTGTATGATCAGCTTTTTTGAGCTGTACCGCGGAAGAAGTTGCCACGCCTTGTGCCGAAACGGTGCCGGCATTCACGGCCTGGCCCATCGCGACCGACGTGAGTGACGCGACGCTCACGGTAACCATCAACGCCGCGCGC
Organism: Acidiphilium rubrum; assembly: GCF_900156265.1. Lineage (GTDB taxonomy): Bacteria > Pseudomonadota > Alphaproteobacteria > Acetobacterales > Acetobacteraceae > Acidiphilium > Acidiphilium rubrum. The sequence continues at coordinate 1,901 of NZ_FTNE01000039.1, read as the reverse complement.
AGCCCCGCATCCGCGCGGGTTTGCATCGAAAATCCCATGCTCATAAAGCTCTCCCTGTTCGTGGGACAAAACCGTCCACCACCACTCCGTTGCGTAACGAAGTGGTAACAAGGGCTGCTTAGTCGGTGAGTGCAGGACTGTGTGTGAAACTTCCACGAAAGTATTGTGACAGAAATAATTCGAAAACGTTATGTTGGCCGGCCGCTTGGGTGACCCGATGTCCGATGACCCTTTCAGGAGATCCGGGTTCGATCGCTCCTGTGTTCGGCGCGCGCCGGAAGGTGACTGATTGCAGTTTCGAACAGTGACCGATAACAACGGGCGGGCTCGGGTGTCGTAGCGAGCACCATCAGGCGGTGCTGCAAACAAATCTGACGATCACGACACTCCCGGCCGATGGGGGATATCAGTTACCGAAACTGGCCGCCGAGTTGGCCAAAATCGATTGCATGACACTCCGAATCGTCAAACGCTCCGAAGGCAAGGTCGGCTTCTCGGTCTTGCCAAAACGTTGGATCGTTAAGCGGACCTTCGCCTGGATCAGCAACTGCCGACTCCTCGCCATGGACTACGAACGCCATACCAGCAGCGCCGTAGCATTCGTGAGACACGCCATAATCAAAATCATGCTTCGCCGAATCGCACGCTTAAAAAATTAGACAAACGTCTTGGATCGGTTCTAAGGAAACTCTGAAAAAGTCCTTTACGATACGCTTTCGGTATGATTCACTGGGTTTGACAGAGAGGATGACCCTGGATGCAGCGCAGTTTTGCTGAGTATGACGGTTTCCGCAAACAGCGGAAGATCACCCGGCGGGACGTGTTTCTGGCGGAGATGGAGCGCGTGGTGCCGTGGCGGCGGCTGGAGGCACTGATCGAACCGCACTATCCGCTCGCCGGGCGAGGGCGCAAGCCCTATCGGTTGAGCACGATGCTGCGGATCCACTTGCTGCAGCATTGGTATGGCTATTCAGACCCCGGAATGGAGGAAGCGCTGCACGATATCCCCGCGCTGCGCCGCTTTGCGGGACTGGACGCGGGCGAGAGTCGCATGCCCGACGAGACGACGATCCTGAACTTCCGCCATTTGCTGGAGGCGCACCAACTGGCGGAAAGTCTGTTCCAGGAGGTTGTCTCGCTATTGACGGACCAAGGCCTGATCCTGCGCGAAGGCACCATTGTGGACGCAACCCTGATTGCCGCCCCGCCCTCGACGAAGAACCAAGCCCGCCAACGCGACCCGGAGATGACGTCGAGCAAGAAGGGCAACCAGTGGCATTTCGGCATGAAAGCGCATATCGGCGTCGATACGGCGCACGGCCTGGTGCATGCGCTGGAGGTCACGACCGGTAAGGTGTCGGACTACAGCATGGCGGAGACGTTGCTGCACGGCGACGAGCAAACGGCGCATGGTGACCGCGGCTACGCCGACAAAACGCGCGAGCCGGACCGTGTGCGCGAAGAGGACGAGGCTGGCCCGCGCTGGTTTGTGCCATTCAAGCGCACGAAAGGCTACGACACGACGCCTGAGCAGAAGCGGCTGAACCGGCTGATGGCAGCGCTGCGTTCGGCGGTCGAGCATCCGTTCCGGGTTCTCAAGCGCCAGTTCGGCCATACGAAGGTGCGGTATCGCGGGTTGTTCAAGAATGAGCAGCACCTATTCAGCCAGTTTGCGCTGGTGAACCTCTACATCGCACGGCGGGTGATCACACCGGCGGGTTGAGGGTCGGGGGCGAGTCTGTCCAGCGCCCGGAAAAAAGGCTCTGGAAGCCGCCCAAAAGTCCAAAATCGCTACGAATTTGCGCCGTCGGGTGGCCCAACACAGCCGTTGCCGGTCGATCACTGTTTGCACAACAGACACGATAGTGAAAAACTCGGCTGCTCAGAGGTTCCCTAAGGGC
>NZ_FTNE01000035.1 GCF_900156265.1 Acidiphilium rubrum | reverse complement strand
CGTCGAGCCCATGGATCACACGCCCAGGCGCACGAGGATCATCGATGCATGCGGCCAAACGACTTGCGATGCCGAGCCGTTGCTCGATGGCGCGTAACCCCAGCAACCCCCCGTCGGAGGAGAGCAGATCGCCGTCGAACCGGGCCTCGATCGACTTGCCGGCGACAGGTGACAGACCAGGGAGAATTGGAGTATTTGCAACCGAGGCGAGCATGGTGTTCCGTCGTGGTGAAGTTTTGTCTCAACAACAAATACTTACAACGAATCAACGGTTTACGCTATGCTCGCCGACCTTCATGCATAATGCGGGCTAAATCGAGCGCGCCCCGTCGGGGTAAGCCCCCTTGAGACATTCGACGATCTTTGGCGCAATGTCTTCCGGTGACAAAATGAAATCGATGCATCCGGTCGAAATCGCACTCTCGGGCATATCAGATTGCTTGGCGGTATCGAGCCGTTGCGCAATCGTAATGCCGCCGATCTCACGGATCGCGCATAACGCGTCGGCGCCATCACCATCATAGCCGGAGACGATGACAGCGAAAATCTGGCCCCGCCAATGCTGCGTCAACGAATGCAGAAACACGGTAATCACATCGGGCCACCCGCGCGGCTTCGATATCGGCCTCAGGCGGAACTCGCCGTCTAAAACATGCAGGTCACTCTTTTCTGGAATGATGAAAACATGGTTGGGCTTGAGCACCAATCCATCCGTAATCAACTGCACCGGCATTTTCGTATAATGGGGCAATATCGTGTGCAGTGACGTCGCAACGGTCCGCAAATGGTTAACGATGATGATCGCAACACCAAAATCCGGCGGCACGTGGCGCAGAAATCTGACGTACGCATCGAGCCCACCCGCCGAACCACCGACGCAAACCACCGGAAATCGATCCTCGGCTGCTGCCTCGACTTGCCGTTCACCGCCCGGCACGCTCCCGCCCATCAGTAAAACCTCCGCGCTTCATAATACCGGATCTCACGCCTTGAGGACCAGAAATGCGCCGAGCCGGCCGCCATTACAACCGGCCATGCGTTGATTGGTGCACCGCGCCTCTTCTACGTAGGCAAATAGATTGTTCGCTTGGTAATCTAAGTAGTTTCCGAGTCTATACCGACATGATTGGAGCGGGATATAACATCGCTATACATTCATTATGTGATTTTAAAAAAGAAAAAATAATTGAAATCGAAGGCTTATGGCACTTCTTATAACGCTGACCGATATTTTGAGCAGCCGAATTCGATTTGATCGAAGTACGAGTTTTAGCGAAGCTGCGTTATTTTTTTAAATAAACGTGAGTCGTTCAACGCTGGGGTCGCGGGAATACCGGCTCTGGGCAAACATTTGACGGAGGATCGGAGTTGGCAAGGTCACAGAGTCGCTTGAACCCCACAACCTTTGGTCAAACGGAGGTTAAAGTCGAAAGACGACGCGCCGGCGACGCGTTGGATCGCCACATCGGTGTCCGCGTGGCGCGCCGCCGTCAGGAACTCGGCATCTCCTCCCACGATGTTGGGCGAGCACTTAACCTTCCTGTCGGCCAGATTCTCGACCATGAAGCCGGCCGCATTCGCATCGAGCCCGCAAACCTCTACCGTCTGGCGCAAATGATGCGCGTGTCGATCGCATTTTTCTTCAAGGATGATGTGAGCGCGACATTGAGCGCCGGCGATTTACGCCGCGCAAACGCGATCGATCGGTTCAGATCAGGCCGAACCCCGCACGACATCAATTACGATGGTTCGACAACCTTACTGATGCTGTTCGACCTACTCGAAAAAATTCCTTCTGCCGGCGTCAGGTCGGCAATCGTCGAGTTTGTCAGAAGCCTTGGCGGGCAGGGTACCCAAAGCCACTTCGCTCCGGAGCTGAAAATGCCCAATGACTCGATATTCGTGACATTAGCGGACGCCTCCGAGGCCAACGAAATCACAATGGAATGAAAGCCATGGCCGGAATATCGGAACGTCGGGGCAGACAAGCTCCCGCCGCTACCGCGGCACATCGCCGGCCAAAACCTCCACCGCGTCTCCCCACGTGTGCAGATGCCAGCCCAATTCGCGCATCCCGCCGCATCTGAGCCGCACGAGCAGCGATCCATCCGCCTGCGGCTCGACCTGTTGTGAAGGGTGAAACACCCACGCCGCCGCATCCTCTGCCGCATCGGCGCTGAACCGCAGTACCACATCCCGTGGCGGCTCCTGAAACACCCCGAACGACTGCGCCGCATAGGCCGCCAAATCGAACTCATGCCGCCTGAGGCATTCAGGCAACACCAGCAGATCGCTGATCCGATCGATCCGCCATAACCGCATATCCGGGGAGCCGCTTTTGCGCGCCACCAGATAAGCCCGTCGGCCATACAGAATTCCATAGGGGCAAAGGATATAAATGCTCGTGCGCGTCTCGCCGGCCGGTCGATATTTCAACTCGATCGCATGCATGCCAAGAATGGCCGTCCGCAGATCGGTCAAAGTCCCCCGATCGAGCTTCAACCGCGGGCCGGGGCTCGCGGCGGTGCCCTCGGCCTGCATGAGCGCCTCGATATCAGGCTCCGAGCGCCGCAGCGCGACCGGCGTCATCATCGCCCGCAGCGTTGCCGCCGCATCGCGCAAATCCGCCGCCCTTGCGTCGTCGCCCTTGGCGGCAAGCTCGCGCGCGAGCGTTTCGATCGTGGCGATCGCGCCGGGCTGCGCGGGCAGGGCAGGCAGCGTCTCGCGCGGCAGCCGCCAGCGCCGGACCCGGTTTTCGTCGTCGGTATAGGCGAGCTGGGGGAACATCTCCTCCAACCGATCACGCAACCGCTCCGCGGTGCGCCGGCCCACCTTCAGCTCGGCCGCCATCTCCTCGAGCGAGAGGCCCATGCGCGAACCGGCCAGCCGCACGGCCAGCCTGACCAGTCGCGTGCCCGGCTCATAACGCACCGCCCCCGCGCTCGGCGCCCGGCGTGACGGCGACAGGTTCATGCCGTCCTTGACCGTGATCAGCACGGCGCTACCCGCGCCCCGGCCCGAATCCGATCGGGCGGGCGAGGCCCTCGCGTCCCTCGACCTCCGCTGCGAACAACGCCAGAATCGCCGCCGCATCATCCGGCAGGCCGAGCACCGCGATCCGGCGCGCGACCCGGCTGAAATCGGCCGGGGTCAGCCGGTCCAGCCGCGCCAGACCGCTGGGCGCCTCGCGTCCGAAGGTTCGTTCAAACAAAGTCGCTGCCTGATCCGGGCGGATCGGCGCGAAGTTCAGCCGCACCAGAAACCGCCGCAGGCTCGCCTTGTCCAGCCGGTCCGGCAGGTTGGTGGTGCACGCGAAGGGCAACGGATGGGTCTCCATCCAGGTCAGCATCTCGTTGACCTGGCTGACCTCCCATGAGCGATGCGCATCCGAACGATCGAGCAGCAGGCTGTCCGCCTCGTCGAAAATCAGAAACGCCTGGGTCGCCCGCGCTTCGGCAAAGGCGGCGGCGATCTGCGCTTCGGTCTGACCGACATAGGGGCCGAACAGATCCGAGCCGCGCTTCTGCAACACGGTCATCCCCATCTTGCCGGCCAGATGCCGGGCAAACGCGCTCTTGCCGGTACCTGGCGGGCCGGACAGCAGCAGGGAAATGGTGCGCGGCGCGCCGGGCCGCGACAGCCGCTCGGCCATCGCCGCCAGATCGCCATCGGCATTGCTCAACGCGGGATCGTACAGGGTTTCGGTCTCCGCCTCAGGGGCGGCGGCGTGACCATGCCCGATCGCACGCGCCATGCCGGATGCCACCAGTTCGGCGGTCTCGGCATCGCCGCCCGCCAGCCGGGTTGCCCGCAACGCGGTTCGCGCGACCGAGGGTGCGGCGGGGATCAGCCGGGCCAGTTTCCGCGCCGTCGGCGCATCGAGCGCCACGCCCTCGGCCACCGCGAGTTCCTGCCACAACTCCGCCCGGCGATTCTGCGGCGGCAGCCGCACCTCGATGCACAGGCTCATCCGGCGCAGTACCGCCGGGGAAAACGCTTCCAGATCGTTCGCCGCCCAGATCATCGGCACCGGCGCGCCTTCCAGCAGGCGGTGGATGAAAATCTTCGGGTCCGGCTCGCGGTCGAAGCTGCGCGGCCGGAACAGATCCTCGGCCTCGTCGAACAAATATACTGCCTCTCCGCCGGCGCCGACCCGCTGCGCCAGCAATAGGTCCGACAACCGCTCGCCGCGCGAAGGCTCGCGCCCATGCTCGCTCCGCTCGCCGATCACATGGAGCCGCACCCCCAACTCGGCGGCCAGGCTCGCGGCGCATTCGGTCTTTCCAGTGCCCGGCGGGCCGTAGAGCAGCACATGCACGCCCCGCTCGTTGCCCGCAGCGATCGCCTGGCGCAGCACGCGCCGCGCGATTTCGATTTCGCTACCCAGATGCCGAAACGCCACCCAGGGCAGCCGCGCCGCCACCGGCGCACCGAGCAATTCGGTCCGCACATCCGCATCGCCCAGCGCGCAGGCGTGGATCAGCGCGATCAGCCGGCTCGCGATCTGGATGTCGCCATCGTCATCCACCCGGATCGCGCCCGATGCCACCATCGGCGCATCGGCGCGGAACCGGGCGTTGATTTCGGCGGGGCTGCCGCTGATCAGCAAGGCGAACAGGTCCGGATAACGCCGCAGAATGCCCGGCCGCCCGCGCGCCGAGGCCAAGCCATCGAACAGGCGTTCGAACCGGTTATCGAGCCGGTACAACACAATCAGCCGGAACAGCGCGAGATCGAGCCCTTCCAGTCCCAAAGCATCAGCCACCGCGATAAAGCCGGGGTCGAGCGAATGCGGGAGCGGTTCGCCGCTGCCGACCTGGCCCTCCAGCGCGCGGCCGAACGCGCGCCATCGCATCTTGCCGACCGGTCTGAGCTTGCTGCGTCGCTCCCCCCGGCCGGAATCGCCCTCGGTGAACAATGTTTCGTCCAAGCCCAGTCGCTCGCGGTTGCGCGCAAGCCACCCCACAAGAACCTGCGCTTCGTCCGACGCCGGTTCGACCGCATTCAGCACGTTATGCGCATAAATAAGCAGACTTGCCCCATCGTGACCGCTACGAGCGTCCGTGGTGAACTTCGTTTCAAAATCAACCACAAAGTCATCGAACGTCTCTTGGATCGCCATGGCAGCAGCCTCCTGCAAAAATCCGACCGGAAACGGAGCATTGGATCGACCATCGCACACATCGGGTCGTCCGTATCGTCTACACGTTGAATACGTCAGAATTGGACGTATCGAACGTACCCGGATCAGGCCGCCCGGAGTAGTGCGAGATATTCCCAAATCATCGTCGCACCAGCCAGGGCGGTGATTTCACTGACGTCATATGCCGGCGCGACCTCGACCAGATCCATTCCAACGAAGCCGATCCCGCCAAGTCGGCGCATCAGCGCCTGCGCCTGCCACGACGCCAGCCCGCCGATTTCCGGCGTGCCGGTGCCCGGCGCGCACCCCGGATCGAGACAGTCGATATCGAAGCTCAGATAGGTCGCCCGCGCATGCCCGACCACCTCGTGGATCCGCGCCGCGGTCGCCGCGACACCGATTTCGTGGACGTCCTGCGCAGACAGGATGGTCACACCCTTGCCAACCGTCCAGTCATAGGTTTCGCGCGGCAGCGGCGACCGAATGCCGATCTGGATCATCCGGTGTGGATCGACCAGACCCTCGTTAATGGCATGGAAAAACACCGAGCCATGGCTGTAGACCTGACCGTAGTTTTCGCCCCAGGTATCGGCGTGGGCATCGAAATGCACGAGGCCGAGCGGCGCATCCAGGCGCTTGGCCAGGGCGCGCAACAGCGGCAGGGTGATGCCATGTTCACCGCCGAGGGCGAGCAGATGATTGACCGCTGCGGCCTGCTGCTCGATCAACGCGAGGCTGCGGGGAATGTCGCCCAGGGCAATAGCGAAGTCGCCGATGTCGGCGATGGGCATTGCATCGACGCTGACCCAGTGATGCGGATGATCATTGCCGGCGAGCATGCGCGAGGCCGCGCGGATCGCCGCCGGACCCGAACGAGCGCCGGCCCGATTGGTGACGCCGATGTCGAGCGGAATGCCGGCGATCACGTATTCGGCGCGTGGGTCGCTGCTGGTCAGGCCAAGGAAGGCAGGCCTGGTTGCAAAGGTCGGTTGCTCGATCATCCATGCACCGTAACACGGCCAATCGCGCGATCAACCACGCCGGATCGCAAGGGCACGGCTATGGCTGAAAAATATCTGGACAGACGAGAGCGAGGTTGTTACAGCAAAGACGTTCTGATCATTCTTGCAGGAGGGTTGAGTGTTGACAGCAATTTATTCGCCCTTCGGGATGACGCAACCCGGACATGCGCGCGGTCTTGTTACCGCCTGATCTGCGACTCCGGCTTCATTCTCTGTAAATCTGATTTCTGCCGCTGATTTGCGGTGCCTCAATGTTGAAAGGTCGTCGCCATTTCTGGCGACGGATCGTCACATGTCGGCCTTTATCTATCTTCCGATCATTCTGCTCGGATGCATCATCATGGTCTATTGCGTCATCTCGGTGCTGCTGTGGCTCGAAACCCGCCGGCACGCGCGTCAAGCAATCGTTGCCCTGTCGCGTTGCCGGACATTCCAGCCGCGTGTCATCATCGGCGGCGGTTCGACCACTGCAGCGGGGTCGCGGCCGGCCGCGCACGCGGCGCGCGTGACGCTGCGTCTGGTGGGTGCCGATGATCGATGACGATACAGCCAATAAGGGATCCAAATTGGACAACGGATGGGATCAATCAGCTGCCGCCTGGATTGCGGATCTGCAAAGGGGCGGCGGTGCCCGCGATTATGTGCTCGATGCACCGATGCTGGCACGGTTGCGGGGGCGAGGGTTCGAGCGCGCCGTCGATGTCGGCTGCGGCGAGGGTCGGTTCTGCCGTATGATGCAGGTGCTCGGCATCGCAACGGTCGGGATCGACCCGACCTTGGCCTTGCTCGATCAGGCGCGCACGCTCGATCCCCAGGGTGACTATCGGCATGGCGTGGCCGAACGTCTCGCCTTCGACGACGGCGCGTTCGATCTGGTGGTTAGCTACCTCACATTGCTCGATATCGCGGATATCGACGCTGCGATCCCCGAAATGGTTCGGGTGCTGCGCCCCGGCGGCACGCTGCTGATCGCCAACATGACGAGTTTTTATACAGCCGGACCGCCCGAAGGCTGGACCAACGATCATGACGGGACGCCGCGTTTCGTGATCGATGATTACATGGACGACCGCGCCGACTGGGTCGGGTGGCGCGGCGTCCACATCCAGAATCATCACCGGCCGCTGAGCCGGTACATGAGCCTGCTGCTCGCGCAGGGGCTCATTTTGCGCCATTTTGATGAGCCACAGCCCCACGATGGGGACGCCGATTATCGGCAGCGCTATCGGCGCGTTCCATATTTCTTACTTATGGAATGGCAGAAGCCGGGCTGACCGGCCCGCTTGCACCGAACCATCAACTATGCCACACGCCCATCTCCCTGCCGGGCACGTGGCATCGTGCGCGGCTATGCCCGTTTCCATGGGGGAAATTGGCGCGTCCACGATAAATGGACACGTCGGGGCTGAAGCAACCCATAGGGGGTATCATGCCGCTATATGAATGCGTGCTCATCGCACGCAGCGAAATCACGCAACAACAGGTCGATGTCATCGCCGACGACATCACCGCCCAGCTGGAAGGCGAGGGTGGTGCGGTCAAGAAGCGGGAATATTGGGGCCTGCGCAACCTGGCGTATCGCATCAAGAAGAACCGCAAGGGCCATTATGTCCTGCTCGGGCTCGATGCCGAATCCAAGTCGATCAACGAAATGGAGCGCCTGCTCGGCCTGAACGAAGACATTCTTCGTTTCATGACCTTGCGGATCGAGGAAATCGAGGAAGCACCGTCGGCACCGCTGTCGCGCCGTGGCGACGACCGTGACCGTGAACGCGGCTTCCGCGGCCCGAAACCGGCTGGACGCTTCGATAGCGGCCGCCGCCGTGGTCCTGAAGATCGCGAAGAGTTCCGCGCCCGTGACGAGTTCCGCACCGATCGCGATGACGATCAGGTCGAGGAGGATTGAGCCATGTCGAGCACCACTGACGATACCGAAATCAACCCCGGCGCCCGTCGCGCCGCCGTCGGCGCCCGCCGGCCGTTCTATCGCCGTCGTAAGGCCTGCCCGTTTTCGGGCCCCGGCGCACCGACGATTGATTACAAGGACGTGCGGCTGCTGTCGCGCTTCCTGTCCGAGCGCGGCAAGATCGTGCCGAGCCGGATCACCGCCGTTTCCGCCAAGAAGCAGCGCGAACTCGCGCGCGCCATCAAGCGCGCCCGTTTCCTCGCCCTGCTGCCCTACGTGGTCGATTGAGGAGCACGCATTATGGCACAAGTAGAATTGATCCTGCTCCAGCGCGTCGAGAAACTCGGCCAGATGGGCGAAGTGGTCAAAGTCAAACCCGGCTATGCCCGCAACTTCCTGCTGCCGCAGGCCAAGGCGGTGCGCGCCACCAAGCACAACCGCGAACGCTTCGAGCGTGAGCGCGTTCAACTCGAGGCGCAGAACATCAAGCGCCGTGGCGAGGCCGAGCGCCTGGCCGAACGGGTTCATGGCCTTTCGGTCGTTCTGATCCGTCAGGCGAGCGATGCCGGTTCACTGTACGGCTCGGTCACCGCGCGCGACATTGCGGATGGCTGCATCGACGGCGGCCTGACGATCGAGCGCAACCAGGTTCTGCTCGATACACCGATCAAGACGCTGGGGCTCGCGACCGTCCGCGTCGCTCTTCATCCCGAAGTCGTGATGAATGTGACCGTCAACGTCGCGCGCAGCGCCGAAGAGGCGGAAAAACAGGCGCGCGGTGAAGCCCTGACCCGCGATGAAGACGAATACGAGATGGAAACCTTTGAGGAAGACGCGGAAACCGCCGAAACCGACTGATCGTTTCCGGTTCGGTCAACCCGACCGACACGACCGACATCAAGCGCCAGGGCACGCCCCGGCGCTTTTTTGTTGCGCATAATTTGGACAGCAACCATACCGTAGTGAGGCCTTTTTTATGGTGAAGATCGTTCCCAAATAAAGTTTGTAGTTAACCTATCGAGACGAGGTCGAGCATGCGCCCGATGTTAGACAGGCTTCTGAAACGTTTGATCGTGCTGGGTGAATTGGATGTGATCTGGCCGGATGGCACCGCCAGCCACTATGCCGGCGAACCCGGACCCAGTGCTACGATTGCCATCCACGATGAGTCTGTCATCCGGCATTTGGCGTACGCGCCGGGCATGGCGATCGGTGAGGCCTATATGGAAGGCACACTGACCCCGGTGAACTGCACGATCTACGATGTGCTGCATGTTCTGCTCGCCAGCGTCGAACTGGCGGAACGCCGGATTCCCGTGTTGCGCGCGCAGGCGATGTTTAACCGCATCGCCCGGCCGCTCGCCCAGATGAACAATGCCCGCAACGCGCGCCGCAATGTGGCACATCATTACGATCTGAACGGGCGGCTCTATTCGTTGTTCCTCGATCGTGATCGCCAGTATTCCTGCGCCTATTTTCCGCGCGGCGATGAGACGATCGATGAAGCGCAGGCTGCAAAAAAACGCCACATCGCCGCAAAACTTCTGCTCGACCGGCCGGATCTGACCGTGCTTGACATCGGCTGCGGCTGGGGCGGCATGGCGCTGACCCTGGCGCGCGACTATGGCGCCAAAGTCACCGGCATCACCCTCTCGGTCGAACAACTGACCGAATCCCGCGCCCGCGCCCAGGCCGAGGGGCTGTCGGACCGGGTGAATTTCGAATTGATCGATTATCGCGCGGTCGACCGGCAGTTCGATCGCATCGTCTCGGTCGGCATGTTCGAACACGTCGGCCTCCCCAATTATCAGGCCTATTTCGAAACGGTTCATCGCTGCCTGAAGCCGGACGGCGTTGCGCTCGTCCACGCGATCGGTCGGTTCGATGGCCCGGCGGCGACCAGCCCGTGGCTCGCCAAATACATCTTCCCGGGCGGCTACTCGCCGGCATTATCCGAAGTGTTCGGCCCGCTCGAACGATCCAGACTCCGCAGCACCGATATCGAAATCCTGCGTCTGCACTACGCCAAAACCCTCAATCATTGGCGCAGGCGCTTCGCCGCCAACCGCGATACCATTGCCTCACTGTACGACGAACGCTTCTGCCGCATGTTCGAGTTCTACCTGGCCGGCTCGGAACTCGCCTTCGCCGTGCAGGATCACATGGTGTTCCAACTCCAGCTCGCCCGCCGTCAGGACGCCGTGCCGCTCACCCGCGACTATATGGTCGATACCGAGCGCGTGCTCGCGCGGCAGACGGCCTGATGCCAGGGTGGGGCTGATCGGCATGCGGCGCGCGCTCGCCCTGCTGGCGTGACAGCATGACATCCGCCGCCTTGCGCCGTTATCGGCTCAGGCCGCGGGTCTGGTCGATCAGGGCGTAGAGCGGCGTGGGGTCGACGGCAAACAGGCGCGCTTCGGTGCGCGCTTCCTCGGCGATCCGGTCGAGATAGGCTTCGGCGTCCGGCAGGCGGGCGGCGAAGGCTGCGGCGAGGTTGGCGTAGTCGGCATCGGTCGGCTCGGGTTTGGTGAACAGCGCGCCGACGGCGGGATCGCGGATCGCAAGCGCTGCCGGCAGCGTCAGGATACCGTCACGCACATCGGCTTCGCCGCCGCCGCCGAGGGCCACCGCACCGCGCACGTCACCAACATCATCGCAGCCGTGATACAGCAGGCCTAGCAGGCCGCCGAAGCGGCGCAACCGTCCGCTACGATCGCCCAGGCAGGCGCAAATCTCGAACATCGAGCCGGTGTCCTCGCCGGCGATCCGCCGCCAGTCTTCGACCCCGAGCACCTGGCGGCGTAACCGCCACTGCAGGCATTCGGCAACGCCCAACCGTTTGATCAATTCCGAAACCAGCCGGATCGCCAGAACATCGCCGCCCAGTTGCTCGTAGCCGGCGGCGACGATGTAGCCCGAGGTCATCAGCGCGTTCAGCTCGCCGAATTTCGTGTGCATCGTCGCACGGCCGCGTCGCGTGTCGGACCGGTCGAGAATATCATCGACCACCAGCGTCATGTTGTGCATCATTTCGACCACCAGGGCCGCGGTCATCACCTCCGGCGGGATCGGGCCGCAATCGGGACCCGGCATGATCGAGCGGTAGCAGGCGAACATCGTCAGGGGCCGGAAATATTTCGACCCGCCGCGAAACTGCCAGTCGAGCGCTTCGCTCATTTCGGGGTCGCAACCGCGCAGCCATGCAGCGATCCGCGCGCCCAGGGCGTTCATTTCGGTGGTCAAGCCCAGTGCGGCGATCACATCGCCGCCGCTGCCGTTATTGTTCATGCAGCCTGCTTATGCCTTGACCTGATACGATCGTTTGGCCGGATCGGCCGGATCGGCGGCCTGTGCCAGCGCCTGGGCGAGTGCCTCGCTGACCTGATCGAGTTCCATGTGCAGCCGTCGTGCCTCGCGTTCGGCGGTGTCGCCGATTTCGCGCAGAAACGCCCGCGCATCATCGGCCAGCACCAATGTTTCAGCGGCGCGGCCGTTCGCGCGATCGGACATCGCGTGCAGCAACGCGGCCTGATAGCGTAGTTGCACCGCCATCAGCGCCTGACCGTAGCGCAGCGCGCTGGTGGCGCTGATCCGCCAAGCATCGGTCAGCGCGGCCGCGACTTCGGGCGGCGTGCCACCTGGCAGCATGGCGGCGGGGTTGAAACCCTGTGTGCCGGACTGATCGGATGATCCCCCCCCAGGCGATCCGGCGGCGGACTGGAACGCGGCGAGACCCTTCATGTAGAGTTCGCTGAGCGCGGCCAGCGGATTCGCCGATGGATCGCTCATCGTGCCCGGTCTTCCGGCGGCATCGGGCGGGCGCCGCGCCTTTGGTCCAGCTCGTTCAAAAACACCAGCAGCGACAGGCGCGAGGCGCCGGTCAGAGCGCGCAGGAATTGCTGATGCGCCATATAGCCGGTCCAGAGTGCGTCCTCGCAGGCGGTCTGGCGATGGTCGCGGTCGGCCAGCAGCGGTGCGGCGCCCGCGCGTGCCAGACCGGTCATTTCCTGCAGTGCGAATTGGCTCGCGCGCCCGGCAAGGTTGAGCCAGGTCGCCGCCGCAGCGCCTTGCACCTGCATGGCCGTGCGCAGCATTGCGGGATAGTTCGCCGCCATTCGATATCCTTCCGGTCCAGCAACCAACGCCGTGGCGGCGTTGCGTCCACGAGGCGAGGCCTCTATGATTTTGCTGTCGAAATATGCACGAAAAGGCCCGATCATGGCAAGCAGCGCCGCCCCGCCTCGGGTGATCATCGCCGGTGCCGGTGTGGCGGGCCTGACCGCGGCGCATCGCCTGCTGGAGCGCGGCTATGATGTGACGCTGATCGAGGCAAACGATTTCATCGGCGGCAAGCTCGGCGCGCATCGCGATGTCGGCGTGGATGCCGATGCCGACGATGCAACGAAGCCGGCGGAATGCGACCTATGCGCCGGGTCCGGCGGTTGCCCGCGCACCGGCGACTGGCACGAGCATTGTTATCACATGTATCTCAACTGGTATCATAATTTCTGGACATTGATGGATGAGGTCGGCGCGCTCGGCAGCTTCATCCCGATCGATGCGGTGTTCAACCTGCCGCGCGGCAGACCGGACCGCAGCAGGCCGGGCGCGCGTGCGACGAGCCTCGTGAACGTCGGCTCGCCCTGGACCATTTTGCGCAATCTTGCCAGCGGCATGGATACGCCGATCAATATGTTTCTCTCGGGTCAGGCAATGGCCGATCTGACCAGCGAGCCTGCCAGGCGCAGCGATCAGATCGAGAAAACCAGCGTCGCGTCGTTCATGTCGGCCCGCAGTTATGCGAGCGATGCGGCGTTGGCCGCAACGTATCGGACCACGGCACAGGCGTTCGCCTCGCCGAGCTATCTGAGTTCGGCCCGCAGTTTCAAAGCCCTGCTCAGCTACGGGCTGCGTCTGCCGGAACCCTCGATGTGGTTGCTGGCCGGGCCCACCGCCAGTGCGATATTCACACCTTGGCTGAAACGACTGCACGCCATTGCCAGCGCGTTCACCGTGGTCGGCGCGCTCGATCCTGATCCGGCCAATCCGCTGGGCATCGTGGCAGGCTTGCCCAAGGCAAGCGGGCCGGGCGGCCGGCTGACCATCCACACGCTCACCTCGGTCCGATCCCTCACCATCGATCCCGATACCGGGCGGATCACCGGCATCGGTCTGTTGCGGCATGCCTCATCCCCCTCGATCCACCGCGGCCAGCCGGATGAACAACCATCCACCCCGTTCGAGCCGATGGCGGTGAGCGATGATTTGATCCTGGCATTGCCGCCGGGGCCGCTGGGCGAGCTGATCACCCCGGCGATCGCGGCGCGGGCGCCGACCCTGCCCAATGTGCATTATCTTTGCACCGAGCCGATGATTTCGCTCGACCTGTTCTTTCGCCGCAAGCTCGACAAGATTCCACGCGGCATCACGGTGCTGCTGGACTCGCCGTATCAGCTGAGTTTTCTGGATACGTCGCAAACCTGGACGCAGGCCGCGCCGCAGGGGACCAGCCTGAACGTGGTCGCCTCGAACGCCGATACACTGGTGCCAATGAGCTATGGCGATGATGATATCATTGCCGCCTTGGTCGCCGAACTGCATCGCTATCTCGATTTCGACGATGCCGATCTGCTGACCTGCCGCACCCATTTGCAGACCAATGTCGGCGAGGAATTATTCGTCAATCAGGTCGGCAGCTGGGACTGGCGGCCGCAGGCCACCTGCGGCATTCCGAACCTGTTTATCGCCGGGGATTTCTGCCAGACCGCAATCGATGTCGTGACCATCGAAGGGGCGGTGGTCAGCGGCTTGATGGCGGCGGAGGCGCTGCGCCGCCGCCATCGTCGTGGACCGCCGATCCGGATCAGCCAGCCCGATGAATACCCCGCGCTCGCGAAGGCCGGGCTCGCGGCAGCGACCCGGCCGTTCGCCTATGCCGCCAACATTGTGGCCACCGCCGATCGCACCATCAAACAGCGCTACGCGCGGTGGTTTCCGAACGGCTGACCGGCCGGCTATTTCGCGAATGCGGGTTCGACCGCATCCTTGAAGGTCACCTGTCCCGGTTTGATGTTACCGATGAAAATCTGCAGCGCCAGAGCGTTTTCGAAGGCTTTCGGCGAGATCGTGGGGTTGGCGGGGTAGACGTCTTCAGACACCATGCGTGCGACGGCGGATTTCAGCACCGGGGCGGGCAGGGTGGGAAACTCCTTTTCGGCGACTTCGAGCGGGGTTTTCGGGTTGGTGTGCATCAGATGTTCGGCTTCGGCGAGGCTGGCGACGAAGGCCTTGACCATAGCGGGGTCTTTCACGCCGGTCGCTTTCAGCATGTCGATGGTCGAAAAGGCGTAGCCGCCGGGGTAGTGCTTGGTGAAGGCGTAGATGATCTTGTCGCCGGCGGCGAGTCCTTCATCGAGTTGCGGCTCGTATACGGCGGCGGCGGCGGCGGCGGCGCGGCCGGCCATGGTGGGGGCAAGCTCGGTGCCGATCTGCACGGTATCGAGCGTGGCGGTGCTCTTGTCGCGTTTCAGCAGGCGTTGCAGCAGGTAGGTGCTGGTCGAGGGAGGTATCGCGGTGGCGATCGGCTTGCCGGCGAGCCCGGCGATCGAGGTGATGTTCGAGCCTTTCGGCACCACCACCCAGACCGGCGCGCCGTTGACGACCAGGGCGACGTTGGTCATCGATGCGCCCTTGAGATTGGCAAGAATCGCTGTCATCGGGTCCTGCAGCGAGAAGGTGGCGTTGCCGCCGATCACCGCGGCGACCGCCGCGGCGCCGCTGCCGGCCGTGACCTTATCGATCGCGAGACCGTGCTTGGCGAAAATACCCTGATCGATCGCGACATAGAGCGGCAGATACAGCAGCGACTGGAACGCCTGATAGATGACCACTTTTTGAGGTGAAGCGGCCTGCGCGGGGCTGAGCAGGGTGCCGGCGAGGCAGAGTGCGCCGAGGGTTTGGGCGAGGGCGCGTTTCAACGATCGGATTTCCAAGTGACGAACCTTTCTTCGATGAGGCGGACGATCAGGGTCAGGAGCGATGCCATCAGCGTGAGCACGATGATGCCGAGCCAGACGGTGTTGAGGTCGAACAGGGAGCCGGCGACGAAGACTTCGTGGCCAAGGCCGGCTTGCGAGGCGATGTATTCCCCGACCACGGCGCCGATCAGCGCGAAGCCGATGTTCATGCGCAGCGCCGAGAAAATCCACGGCACCGCGCTGGGCAGGATGAGTTTGCGGAAAATCTTGCCGCGCGAGGCGCCGAGCGCGCGGAACAGGTTGAGCAGGTCGCGGTCGAGTTCGCGGACCGAGGCGGTGGCCGCGATCATCGAGACCGCGAAGGTCGAAATGGCGGCGAGCCATATTTTCGAGCTCATGCCCGAGCCGAACCAGATCACGATCAACGGGCCGAGCGCGATTTTCGGCACCGAGTTCAACACGATCGAGACGCCTTCGGCCGGGCGCGCGATTTTCGGCACGAACCACAGGCCGAGGCCGCAGCCGGTGCCGGCGATGCTGCCGAGCAGCAGGCCGGCGACGGTTTCATAGAGCGTCACCCAGGAATCATAGAGCAGCGTGCCCGTGGTCAGGCCCTGATGCGCCGAGGCGAGAATGCCGAGCGGTGAGCCGAACAACTGCCCGTTGATCAGATGACGATCGGCCGCGATCTGCCAGAGCGCGAGACCGGCCAGGACGATGACCGCCACGGCGGCGTTCTGGATCAGGTTGCGCGTGCGGTGCGGACTGGCCTGCCGGGCGCGCGGCTTTGGTGCCGCTGCGGTATCGATCTGCGCACTCATGCGGCGATTGCCGTTGATTTCAGCGCGCCCCAGATGCGGGCGTGATAGGCGCGAAACTCCGGTGCCTCGCGCGCGCTGATCGCATCGCGACGGCCGGCGGTAGTCAGGCCGATCGAAATATCCTGCGAGACGCGCGCGGGGCGGCCGGCGAGCACCACGACGCGGTCGCTCATCGCGATGGCTTCCTCGATATCGTGGGTGACCAGGACCACGCTCATGCCGCGCTCATCGCGCAGGCTCATCACATCGTCCTCCAGCATCAGGCGGGTTTCGTAATCGAGGGCTGAGAACGGTTCATCGAGCAGCAGCACGGTCGGGCGCAGCAGCAGGGTGCGGGTCAGCGCGACGCGCTGGCGCTGGCCGCCGGAGATTTCATGGGGATAGGCGTTGATCTGGGCGGCAAGACCATAGCGCTCGAGCATGGCGATCGCGTCCTCGCGGTCGACGGCGCCAACCTTGCCACGCAGTTCGATGCCGAGCAGCGCATTGTCGAGCACGCTGCGCCAGGGCAGCAGCAGGTCCTTTTGTAGCATATAGGCGATGCGGCTGTTGCCCGTTCCGGCCGGCACGCCGGCGATTTCGATGCGGCCTGAACGCGGACTCAGCAGACCGGAGATGATGTTGAAAAGGGTGGATTTGCCGGCGCCGCTGCGCCCGACGATTGCCAGGATCTCGCCCGGGGCGACCGCGATATCAAGCCGGTCGAGCACGGGCGTGGCCCCGCCGTCAGCCGCGATGAAATCGTGGCTGAGACTTCGGATGGCGAGCGCCGGCGTCATGGTCGCGCTGTCATTGCGTGGCGGCGATTGGGTCAGGGGATGGCTCCAAAGTGGTTGCGATGCCCGCGACGGTACGCACGATCCGTGCCATCACGGCGGTTTGGTTCATATCGGTGAAATTCAGGGCATCCTATACGTAATTGTCCATATATCCCGCGATTATGTGCTGAAGATATCAACCGATACCGCCTCATTGCTTAAAATAACGCCACTCCAGGCCGCGCCGGATCGGGCATGGTCGTGGCGCCTCGCTATGCTAGGCTGATCGCAGGGAGAGCAACGATGAGCCAGGCGATCAGCACGATCAAAGTGACGGCCAACGGGTTGGCGTTTGCAGTTGATACGGCCGGCAACGGGGCGAAGCTTGCGCTTTGCCTGCATGGATTTCCAGAATGTAAATTTTCCTGGCGCTATCAGCTGCCGATGCTGGCGGCGCTGGGTTACACGGCCTGGGCGCCCGATCTGCGCGGCTATGGCGAGAGCGCGCGGCCGGACGGGGTTGCGGCGTACCGAATATCGGCTTTGCTGCGCGATGTGGCCGGTCTGATCGATGCCGCACGGGCGCGCGGCATCGATGGCGAGGTTCTGCTGATCGGGCATGATTGGGGCGGTGCGCTCGGCTGGCTGTTCGTGCTGAATGCGGTCCGCCCGGTCGATCGGTTCATCGTGATGAACCTGCCGCACCCCGATCTGTTCGCGCGCGGCCTGCGCACCACCCGGCAGTTACGGCGCTCGTGGTACATTTTCTGGTTCCAACTGCCGTGGTTGCCCGAGCGCGTGCTGTCTGCGAACAATGCTGCCTGGGTGGCGCGGGCATTTCGCGGCATGGCGGTCGACAAGAGCCGGTTTCCTGATGACGTGCTGGCGGTGTACCGCGCCAATGCGCTGATCCCCGGCGGGCTGACCGCGATGATCAACTGGTATCGGGCGAATTTTCGCAATCCGTTCCGCAGCCTGGCACCGGCGAAACGCCTGACCGTGCCGACGCTGATGCTCTGGGGCGAGCGCGACGCCGCACTCGGCAAGGAACTCACGATCGGCACCGAGGCGTTGGTCGATGATTTCACCATCCGCTACCTGCCCGGCGTCTCGCACTGGGTGCAACAGGAAGCACCCGAGGCGGTCAACGCGATGATAACGGCCTGGTTGGCTGGTGAGCCGCCGCCATTTTATAACAAATCGCCATAACTCACGGCTGATCGAGCAGCACGCCCTTGCTGGTCGCTTCAACCGCGACGATGCCGGAGTCCACCAGGGTCAGCGTGCCGACCGAGGTCGCGATCGTACCGAGGCCCGGACGATGCTCGATGTCGGTCACCACCCAGCGGATCAGCGTGCGTGCGTTCATCGGCACGCCGCGGCGAAAGCGGAAGGTGAACTCCATGCCGACGGTCGGACCCAGATTGGAAAAATAGCCGGCGGTCAGACCCATCATGCGCGCGGTGGTTTCGGTACCGCTGGCGATCAGCCCGCCGAACCGCGAGGCGGTTGCCATGGCTTCGTCGTGATGCATCGGGTTGGTATCGCCGACCAGCCGAGCGAAAGCCTGTGATGCTTCGGTTTCGAAAACATGTTCCACCTCGAAACTCGTGCCGACCTTGACCATCTGATCCATGCTTGTCGGTTTCCTTGTCACGCGTTCTTGTCCGGCGCCGCCCGCCGTGGCACTGAGCATCGATTACAGGTGCCATACCGGCAGGATTGCGTCCATTCGCGTGCCGTCATGCAAGCCGGCGATTTTTTCAGTTCGGGGGAAGTTCATTGTCAATCAAGCCTTTACGCAAAGCGGTGCTGCCGGTTGCCGGCCTTGGGACACGGTTTTTGCCGGCGACCAAAGCCATCCCCAAGGAAATGCTGCCGGTGGTCGATCGTCCGCTGATCCAATACGCGATCGATGAGGCGCGCGCCGCCGGCATCGAGCAGTTCTGCATGGTCACCGGCCGTGGCAAGACCGCGCTGATCGACCATTTCGACATCGCCTTCGAGCTCGAGGCGACGCTGCACGAGCGCGGCAAGGACGAAACCCTGGGCATGCTGCGTTCCGAAGCGATGGAACCCGGCTCGATCGTCACGGTGCGCCAGCAGGTGCCGCTCGGCCTTGGCCACGCCATCTGGTGCGCGCGCGCGTTCATCGGCGATGATCCGTTTGCGATCATCCTGCCGGACGACCTGGTGTTGAGCGACACGCCCTGTCTGACCCAGCTGGCCGAAGCCTATCGGCAAACCGGCGGCAATGTCGTCGCGGTCGAGGAAGTGCCGATGGAGCAGGTGCATCGCTACGGTGTGCTCAAAACCGGCGAAACCCAAGGCAATCTGGTCGAAGTGCTCGGGTTGGTCGAAAAACCCAAGCGCGAGGTGGCCCCCTCCAATCTTTCGATCATCGGGCGCTATGTGCTGCTGCCCGAAGTGATTGCGCATCTCGCGCGGATGGAGCGCGGTGCGGGCAATGAGGTGCAACTGACCGATGCGATGGCCAAAATGATCGGCCACGCACCGTTCTTCGGCCTGAAATTCGAAGGCCGGCGGTTCGATTGCGGCGACAAGATCGGCTATCTCGAAGCACAGATCGCCTTTGGCCTGTCGCGGCCGGATCTGAGCCCGGAGATTCGCAAATTCCTGAAAGCCTACACCAATGCATGATCAAGCCACATTTTCGCACCTGTTTCCCGCCACCACCCTGCGCGAATACGACATTCGCGGCATCGTGGGTGAAACGCTGCACGAGGCCGATGCCTATGCGATCGGCCGCACCTTCGGCTCGATGGTCGCGCGCAAGGGCGGCAGCCGCGTCGCCGTCGGGCGGGATGGCCGGCTGTCATCGCCGCAATTGGCCGCGACGCTGATCGAAGGGCTGATGGCGAGCGGCATGACCGTGATCGACATTGGTTGCGGCCCGACGCCGATGCTCTATTTCGCCGCCACGGTCGAGGCGACCGATGGCGCCGTGATGGTCACCGGCAGCCACAACCCGGCAAATTATAACGGCTTCAAAATGATGCTCGGCCGCAAGCCGTTCTTTGGCCCGCAAATTCAGGACCTCGGCCGGCTAGCCGCGGCGGGCGATGTGGTTGCGGCGGCGCCGGGTTCGGTATCGACGCAGGATATCAGCGAGGCGTATATCGCGCGCCTGTTGCAGGATTGGGATGGCGGCGATCGCGCCCTGAACGTGGTGTGGGATTCCGGCAATGGCGCGGCGGGCGATGTGCTGATGCGCCTGGTCAAGGCACTGCCCGGCAAGCACACCGTGCTGAATGCCGCAATCGATGGCCGGTTTCCCGCCCATCACCCGGACCCGACGGTGCCAAAAAACCTTGAGCAACTGGTAGCCGCGGTGCGCCAGCAGGGGGCGGACATCGGCATCGCGTTCGATGGCGATGCGGACCGGATCGGCATCGTCGATGACACAGGCGAAATTCTGTTCGGTGATCAGTTCCTGATCCTGCTCGCGCGCGACGTGCTTGAGACTCATCCGGGTGCGACCATCATCGCCGACGTCAAGGCAAGCCAGGTGCTGTTCGACCAGATTGCGGCTGCCGGCGGCAAGCCGTTGATGTGGAAGACCGGCCACTCGTTGATCAAGTCTAAAATGGCCGAAACCGGCTCACCCTTGGCCGGCGAAATGTCCGGCCATATCTTCTTCGCCGACCGCTGGTACGGGTTCGACGATGCGCTTTACGCCGCGATCCGCGTGATGAACGCGATGATCAACAGCGGCCAGAGCGTTTCGGCCTTCCGCAAGAGCCTGCCGCCGGTGCTCAACACGCCCGAACTGCGCTTCGATTGCGCGGAGAGCCGCAAATTCAGCGTCGTCGCGGAGGTCGCCGAGCGCCTGCGCGCCGATGGGGCGACCGTGTCCGAAACCGATGGCGTGCGGGTGAACACGGCCGATGGCTGGTGGCTGCTGCGGGCGTCCAACACCCAGGCGGTTCTGGTCGCGCGGGCCGAGGCGGGCTCGGAAGCGGGGCTGGCGCGGCTGAAGGCGACGCTCGCTTCCCAACTGGCTGCATCCGGCCTCGCGCCGGATTTTTCCGGCGCGAATGCCGGGCACTGATCCGGGCGTGCCGTGCCAGCGCCTGCACGTAGCGGTTTTACTGCCGTGCCATAACGAAGGCATCGCGATCGGCCGGGTGGTGCGCGCGTTTCGCGCGGCCCTGCCCGATGCCACGGTATTCGTGTTCGACAACAACTCGACCGACAATACCATCGCCGAGGCCCGCGCCGCGGGGGCGGTGGTGCGCACCGAAACCCAGCAGGGCAAGGGGCACGTGGTGCGCCGGATGTTCCGCGATATCGATGCCGATTACTACGTGATGGCCGATGGCGATGACACCTACGATGCGGGTCTGGCACCGCGCCTGCTCGATATCGCCCAGCGCGGCCCCTATGATCTGGTGAATTGCGTGCGGATCGAAACCGCGCAGGAGGCGTATCGTGGCGGCCACCGGTTCGGCAATCTGATGCTGACCGGCGCTGTGCGTTTCATTTTCGGCGACCGCGTGCAGGATATGCTGTCGGGCTATAAAATCCTCTCACGCCGCTTTGTGAAATCTTTCCCCGCCCTGTCCACCGGGTTCGACATCGAGACCGAACTCGCGGTGCATGCGCTGGAACTCTCGATCCCGATCGCGCATGAACAGGGCAGCTATCGCGGCCGGCCGCCGGGGTCGGAAAGCAAGCTGCGCACCTATCAGGATGGCTGGCGGATTCTGAAAATGATCCTGAAACTGATCCGCCACGAGCGCCCGCTGGCGTTTTTCGGTGCGATCGGGCTGGCGTGCGCCGTGGTCGCCATGGCGCTGATCATCCCGGTTTTGCTGACCTACCTACACACCGGCCTGGTGCCGCGCCTGCCAACCGCGGTTCTTGCCACCGGCATCATGCTGGTCGGTGCGCTGAGCCTGACCACCGGCATCATTCTCGATACGGTGACCCGGGGCCGGCGCGAGCTGCGTCTGCTGGCGTATCTCAGCTTGCCGGCACCGGCGGCGCCGGATGAGGCGGCTGACCAGACGATCGATGAGTGAATTGAACGCTGCCAGCCGGGTCCGTCAGTCCGCGCCGCAGTGGGTCCCGTGGCTCGGCGGGATTGTGGTCGTCGTGCTCTATCTGGGCTATTATCTGGCCAATCCGTCGCTCCCCGGCAATAACCCGACCTACCCGCTGGGCTGGTGGGGTTGGTTCGATCAAGGCAAATATATCCAGTCGGCGCAGGCCTTATGGGCGCATCATTTTTCGCCGGCCCTGAATTGGTTTCCACTCGGCTACTCCCTTTTGGCGGCACCGTTCATCGGAATGCTGCCGATGCATCCGTTCTTTTTCGTCGATCTTGCCGGTTTGCTGATTGCCTATGCGGCATTCCAGTCCTTCGCGTTGCGCCTCGCCGTGGCACGTCACTGGTCAGCGCCGCTGTTCATTCTAACGGCCATGGCGGATAAACCGCTGGCAAAGACATGGGCGGTGCCCTGGAACACGACCGTATCGGCCGCACTGATCTGGCTGGCCTTCGCCGGCACTGCCGCGCAACTTACGGCGGCGCCGGCGCCGGCGCAGGATCGGTGGCGGTCGTCGCGCCTCTTCGGATTGGGCGTGGTGTTCGGCGCAATGCCGCTGGTACGCCCCACCGATGCGTTGACTACAGCGCTTTGCGGCGGTGCCCTGCTGATAGCGGAATTCGGTCGCCGCCGCGTGCGCTGGCAGGACGCCGCCGCACTGATCGCGGGCGGATTGATCGTGCTCGTGCCCTATGGAATGCTATACCTGCGGATCTACGGCCTGCACGAGACCGCCTATGTGATCCAGTCGGGACGTCTCGGCTTCGCGTTTTCCGAGTTTCCATGGAAAGCCTACGTCTTGCTGATCGACCCGCGTCCGTGGTTTCCAAGCGGGGTCAGCCTGCTGGCCCGCTGTCCCTGGATTGCGCTGGGCATTGCCGGGGTGGTGCCAGCGGTTCTGCAGACCAGCGGGGCGGTTCGGTGGAGCGCGACGTTGCTTGCCGTTGCAATCCTTGCGTATTGCGTGGTGTTTTTTTCCTATATCGACCTGCTGCCGAGCGGACTCTGGATGTATGCGAATGTGCATTACTTCCAATGGGTGTTTCCGGGCGTCGGGCTGTTCGCATTCCTTCTGCTGCGGGCGTTGCGCGGGTCTGACCGGCGAGCCGCGCTCGCGTCCCTCGTCGTTACGCTGATCGTGCTGTCCGTGCGGATCGAGGCGGTGCCGGTCGGCAATCAGTCGCCGGCACGGATGGTTGCGTATTCCGTTGATCGCGATCATCCATTCCGGTCGATCGCGATCACTGGTTCCGTTGATCGCGATCATGATGTTCACCATGCCTGAGGCGGGCTTGGGGAACGGCATGACGCGGTGTTGTGGGATACCACTGACGGTTGAACAGGTGTCATTTCTCGATGGTGTTCGTCAAGTCAGATGAAGGGGTGAGGGTCTGGCGTTTTCGAAGGCTTTCTCCTTTCAGTTCGATGCGGTGGGCGCGGTGAACGATGCGGTCGAGGATGGCATCGCCGAGGGTTGGGTCGCCGATGATTTCGTGCCAGCGGCCGATGGGAACCAGGCTGGTGATCAGCAGGGCGCCCTTGCCGTCGCGATCATCGAC
>NZ_FTNE01000011.1 GCF_900156265.1 Acidiphilium rubrum | reverse complement strand
ATGGACCAATACAAAATCAACCCCGACGGCAGCATCGACTTCACGCCAGAACAACTCCACGAAATCCTCGGCCCACCCCCACCGCCCGTGCCACCCTGGCACCAGCCCTTCATCCCCTCCTTCAACGTCAAAAAACTCTGGCGGAGGGGGCCATGATTTCGCACACCTAAATCGTTACGATATCGTACCAAATTGACCGTAGGCATCGATGAATTTCATGAAGGCACGCCCGGTGACGTCCGACACATAGTGTTCCATACCCTCGGCATCGGCCTCGGCAACGTCGGTTGGTACGCCCAGCGTCTCCAGCACCCGAACCACCAGCCGATGCCGCACGCGCGCCCGTTCGGCCATCTGCATACCAATTTCGGTCAGAAAAATACCACGGTAAGGTTCAGACATCGCCAACCCCTGCCGCTTTAACCGGTTGATCGTCTTCGCCGCCGTCGGATGCGCCACCCCCATCCGCCGCGCGATATCGACCAGCCGCGCCTCACCGGCATCGGCCAGCAAATCCGCAATCAGCTCGACATAATCCTCCAGCAGCGCCGTCGCCTGCGCATCCCGCACCCGCCCAAACCGCCGCGCCTGCGCCGGTTCCGACGGCAATGTCCTCACCCCACCCGCCTTCGTCATCGCGCCCCTCTGTTCGCCGCGTCCCGGCGGCCGCTGTTGACTCTGTTAGACCTATAACTTTACCATGTAGCCATGGCAACAATTGAAACCCTCATGAACGACGAACCGACCGTTCACCAGGATGCCGCATTTTACGCTGCCCGCCGCACCATGACCTGGCAGCGCAGCACAATCTCGCCCCGCCTGCGGCTGCTGCTCTGGTCCCTGCGGCTCTACGTGGTGCTCATGCTCGCAGTCGTCGCCATCGCCCTCGCGCGCCTCCTGCAATGAGCCGCGCCGACCCGGCCGCGCCCACCGCCCCCTCGCACGAGGATTTCGATCGCGCGGCCGACCGCCAAACCATTTTGCGCGCCCGCGGTCACAGATCCCGCTGGTTCGGCGCCCGCGTCCTGCTGCTCCTGGTCGGTCCCGGCGTCATCACCTTCCTCGGCGAGAACGATGCCCCGAGCATGTTGTCATACGCCGCCACCGGCGCGCAATTCGGCATCGGCTTCTTCCTGCCCTTCATCCTGTTCACCTTTGCGATCGGCTTCGTGGTGCAGGAAATGGTCGCCCGCGTCGGCGCCGCCACCGGCCAGGGCCATGCCGAACTCATCTTCGCCCGCTTCGGCCGGTTCTGGGGCGGCTTCGCGATGCTCGATCTCACCGCCGGCAATTTTCTGACCCTCGTCACCGAATTCATCGGCATCCGCGCCGGCCTCGGCTATTTCGGCGTGCCCCCCGCCGTTGCGGTCGGCGGCAGCATCCTGGTGATCGGCCTCGCGATTTCGACCTCGCGCTACCGCACCTGGGAGCGTTTCGCGATGGCCCTGGCCCTGGGCAACGCCATTTTTCTCCCCGTCGCCCTGCTCGCCCACCCCGATGCCACGGCGATCGGCCACGCCATGCTCACCTGGAGCCCACTGCCCGGCGGCCTGAAACCCGGCACGATCACCTTGATGATCGCCGACATCGGTGCCACCGTCACACCCTGGATGCTGTTTTTCCAGCAAGGCGCCGTGGCCGACAAAGGGCTGACATCGACCGAATTATCCGGCGCGCGGATCGACACGCTGATCGGCACGCTCCTCGCCGCGACCTTCGCCATCGCCGCGGTGGTCGCCACCGCACCCTTGTTCGCGCACGGCATCAGCGCCGGCAATTTCCAGACCGCCCAGTTCGCCGAGGCCCTGCAACCCCTGATCGGCCGCCTCGGCGCCTCATTGTTCGCGATCGGCATTTTCGAGGCCGGGCTGGTCGCGGCGATCGCGATATCGACCTCATCGGCCTACGCCTTCGGCGAAGTCACCGGCACCGCCCATAGTCTGAACGCGACAATGCGCGACGGCTGGCGCTTCTACGCCGTCCTGCTCGGCTCCGCCTGCGCCGCCGGCGGCCTGACCCTGATCCCCGGCGCCCCGCTCGAAGACATCGTCATCCTGGTCAACGTCGTCGCAACCCTCGCGATGCCGCCCGCCCTGCTCTTCCTCATCGTCATCGCCAACGATGCCGAAATCATGGGCCAACACCGCAACGGCCGCCTGGGCAACATCGCCGGCATCGGCGTCACCCTCTTCCTCGTCGCCAGCGGCCTCACCTTCGCCGCCACGGTCCTGTTGCCGCACCTGTTCAGCTGAGCATGACCAAACTAAGCGTGACCCAGATCCACGCGATGTCCGTGCAACCCGACCGACCACCCTCCGTTTGCCAAAATTGCCGTCTTGGTCATCAAGCCCTCAAAGCCGGCTTTCGAAGCGGGCGTTGCCACCACTCAAACTCTTCGGTCCGGCTCATAGGCGCAGGCTCATAGCGTCATCACGATCATGGAGAGTTTAAGCGACGAGGTAGCCTATCTAATCGTTCAACGCGATCTACGCCATGCACCGCGACCGCCGATACCGGACGAGGGCGCGGCACGAAACTTGGTGGGGACGCCCGCACGGCAGCGGTGATCTGTATCGCCCCCGCTACCGCCCACGCTTCACTTGTTGCAGATCAGATGCGGCGCGCCGCTCGCAGCCGCGTTCGGCCCGCGCGAGCATAAATCATAGGCCATGCCTGCCCGGTCCGACGGATCGCGATAAATATACGGATGGTTCCACGGATCGACCGGCAGTTTCCCCGCCTTCACGTAAGGGCCGTTCCAGTTCTCAACCCCCGCCGGCTGCGCCACCAGTGCCTCCAGCCCCTGTTCCGTCGTCGGGTACGAACCGGTGTCGAGCTTGTACATATCGAGCACCGACTCCAACCGCTCGATCGACTGCCCCGCAATCGACACCCGCGCCCGACCCAGCTGATGCAGCACCGCCGGCGCCACAATGCCGATCAACAACCCGATTATGACAATCACCACCATGATCTCGAGCAGTGTAAACCCGGCCTCACCCGACGGGGTCACCGGTTCGACAGCACGAAACAGCCTGCGATTGATTAAATCGCGCAGATGCGACACCATGCGGCGCGGCTTATTGGAGTGCATGAGGTTGGGGATCCCTTATCTGGCGTGTATGGCGCTCGTCGCGTCGATCTATCATCTGCCGCCGCGCGTGCTCCCTTCGATCGCAATCGTCGAGGGCGGTATAAACGGCAGTATCGATCATAACGTCAATGGCTCGGACGATCTTGGTATCATGCAGGTGAACACGATCTGGTTGCCCGCTTTGTCGCGCTACACCGGCCTGGCGACCAGCGTGGTGAAAACCCGCCTCACCAACCAGCCATGCTTCAACATTGCCGCCGCCGGCGCCATCCTGCGCACGTATCTGACGCAGGACGATGGGCATCTGATGCAGGCCGTTGGTGATTACCATTCCCATACCGCGCCACTCAATCATGCCTACCAGATCAAGGTCGTCAATGCAGCGCGCCGCCTGTTCGCTTCACGCCGGTCTGCTGCGCCACAGCCGGCGAGGGTCGCGGCCGATCGGTGAATAAAACACGGCACGACGGGTGTAAACCATCGTGCCGTGCTTTCGCGCTCATCGCAACGAAGTGCCGGGCGCGCTGAACCGCGCCCGGCCCGTCCGATCAGGATGTATAGATCGTGCCGTTCATGCCCGACGGGAAGAAGAGACCGCTCGTCAGGCCGGTGCCCGTTGCACCATAAACGATGTTCAGCACTTGTTGCGGCGTACGACGGAACACCAGCGCCTGCGACCCGAACGGACCGACGTTGACCGCACCGTTCGGCATCAGCACACCCTGGTCATCAGCCGGAATGCCGGTCATGCCACCGGTGCCTGCCAATGTCGCGCGCAGAGCCGAAATTTTTGCGAGCGGGCCGCCGCCGCCGATCGTGGCAAGCAAGGTACGGACCGTCGCGGCGTGATACGCTTCGACAGCCTCGATTGCGCCCGCGTAGGTAACGTTGGCCGGCGTGGTCAATGCGGCCAGAGCACCACAATATGCGGTCACACCGACATCCTCGAACACATAGGCGCCGATCAGGAAGCTGATTTCATCGGCGAACGGGTTGAACGTCTGCCCTTTCACGATCAAGCCGGCCGCAAGGGCCAGGGTGTTCCAGGAATTGACGATATCGATGTTCGGCATCGCGACGGCAGACGAGCCGAGCGCAGCGCGCAAAAACCGCACGTGGGTCTGTTCATCGGCGGCGATGTTGGCAGCGTACTGCTGATAGATCGGGGTCTTGAACGGAACCGCGGCACCACCGGTGACCTTGCCCTGGGTTCCCGTGCCGGTCTGATCGCCAGTGGCGACGCCCTGGCCGGTCACGGCGTAGAGATAGTAGTTCGCTTCGAGATATTCGAGATTGAGCGCGAAGTTCAGAATATCCGCATCCGTATAAGTCGTCGCGGCACGCGCCGAAGGGCTGGTCAGTGCCAGACCGCCGACACCCGCCGCGGTCATGCCGCTCAGCGCTGCAACGCCGGCCACCCCAACGCCCGCATTCCGCATGAGGCTGCGGCGACCGGCGCGTGCATTCGCGACGGTTTTGATTTGCTCGGTCACATCGATCGTCATTGGCTGATTCCCTGAAAGTTGATGAAAACGACATTGTCAGACCGGAGCGCACAAATGAGCTGGCAGTCGAAAACCAATGGAATTGACGACTGCTGCATTGCCCGACATAGTTTACCAGTGGCCGCTGTGCTCCCCTTTGATCACGCCGCTCCGTCATCCAGCTCCGACCCACAGACTCCTGGCCCGGATTTTTAAAAGCGCGGCTCTGATACCGTGGATACCGCCGAGCGCCCTCGACAGATGCAGCACCGTGAAAATTTATTTTACGAAAAAATCCAGCATTGTAATAAATTTTTAACAAAAAGCTTTAGATCTCGGAACGGACACGGCCGATCCTGACACCATGGTCATCATCGACATCCGAGGCTGTCTGGCGGTAGCGACCGCTCAGTCGATGGCCGAGTCCGATCGTCTTTTCTTCGATGGTACGATGCAGAAAATATGCAATCAAAGTGATGGCTCCAATGGAGCCCAACAATGCTGCGTCGTAGTTCAAATGGAAAACCATCATCAAGATCTTTATCATGGTAAATCCGATCACGGCGTGGATCAGATAAAACGGAAAACTGATCGAGGCGACAAAATCGAGCGCCCGATTATCCCTGATCCGGTGCCGCGCCGCATAGAGCGTGCCAAATACCGCCAGAGCCGCACAATAATTGCCGGCCACCACGCGGTACTCCGGCTGGGCTACGCCCCACGCTGCCGCTGTAGCGAACAGCAGCACCATCGCAGCACCACCCGCCAGCAACCCCCGCGTGCCAAGCTGTCCGCTGTTATGAAAATTGAACGCCACGCCGATCAGCATGAAAACAAGATACTGCAGTTCGAACCCGAACCCGCTGATCATGCGCGATCCCAGCGACGGATCGCCTCCAGCCGGATGCCGGCCGATCAGCACAGCCAGCGCGACCAGCCCGATTGCCACGCCGATCAATGCCAGGATGCTGCCACGCCGGATCACCCCAGCGAGCAGCAACACCATCAGATAGAACTCGAGCTCGATCGTCAGCGTCCAGTTCACGAAATCGATCACCGGCGCGCCGGTCAAATTAGCGACCAGCAGAAGATTCGCAACGATCGTGCCTGCACCATAGGTAAACGGCCGCTGCCAATAGTACGCGGCCGCATACAGCACGCCCAGTTCGATCAGCAGCGCCAGAATGAACAACGGGTAGATCCGCAGCATCCGTGCCACCAGAAACGTCAGGCGGGTGTGCCGGGCCAGCGAATAGGGAATGACCAGGCCACTGATCAGAAAGAACAACCCGACGCCGAACGGCCCCAGTTGGAACCATCGATCATCGACCCAATCATAAGCCGCCGGCGCCACGCCGGTCTGCACCGGTGAAAATGTCGCCGCCGCAACAAATTGCGGAACCGCCCAATAGACACCGAGCAAATGACTGCACGCGACCAGAATTGCCGCCACACCGCGCAGTTGGTTGGCGAATGCGAGCCGCCGCACCGGCAACCGCGCGCGTTCAGGATTGTGCGGCGACATGGAGCGCAGCAGGGGGCGCAGCAGGGGTCGACCACATCAATATCCGCATCCACCCGCTCGCCTGCGATCCCAGCCGCACGATCGCGCGCCGGGTGAACCGCGTATTCCCAGGACCCGATGCCGTGGCGGTGATCTCGATGACCCGTAATCCCAGCGGATGCGGCATGAACGCCGCGCCGGCCCCGGCGCCCATTGCCACCGCTCGTTTCACCGCTGGCGCCGCATAGGCGAGGTTGACCCCGCCGTTGCCGAACAGCGTGAGATACGGCCGCAATGCGCTCGCCAAACGGGGTGACACGCCGGCGACCAACCCGAGTTCCGCGAGCGATTCAAACGGCGTCCCGGGCGGCCCGAACTGGTGGCCGCCATTGCGATACTGTGCGGCAAGTTGCACGGCGCTCTGCGCATTCCCGTCCGGCGCCCGCCATTGCACGATCGCTGAAGCGACGGCCGCAGCCTGCGCCGGGCTGCGCCCGATCGCCACGATCAGTCCCTGCAACAACGAGGCGGGCGCTGCATTGAGGTTGATTTTGCCCGATTGATCGATCAGCGCGATCCGGATCCGGTCGACGAATGCATCCCCGTGAACACGGACCACATGGATCTGCCCATCCGCGGGCCAATGGGACGCGGTCTGGTCGAGGCTGTGAAACGCCGCCACCGCAATCGCTCCGTCGGCCTGGCTCTGCAAAGCTGCACTGCGCCGCAGGTTCAGCGCAAGCCGCGCCTCGTCGCGGCCTGCCGCCTCGATATGACCGACCAGAAACATCAGCAGCACGACGGTCCACAACACGATGATCAGCGCGACACCCGATTGCCGTTCAGCGGGCAGTGCCCGGCCAGTCACTGCTGAACCCGCAGGGCACGGCGAACCGCGAGGTTAGGATCGGAAAGTCCGGCATCCGGCACGGTCAACTCCGCCGGCACATTGGTCGCCCCCGGCATCGCACGTTCCATATCCGCCGTCAGCGCCTGCACATCGTGCGTGTTGTAAACCACATGCGGCGTCAGCAGTACCAGCAACTCGTCCCGCACCCGCGTATTGTTCTGGGTACCCGCCAGCGCGCCGAGCACAGGAATATCCTTCAGCCACGGAATCCCCTGGTTATCGTGCGAGGCACTGTCCGTGATCAACCCGGCCAACCCGATTGTCTGGCCATCCTGCACCACGACGCTCGACGATATGCTGCGCTGAAGAAATGTCGGCGACTGGATGCCGTTGGTCGTTGTTGCGGTCGAGACGCTGCTGACGTTCTGGGCGATCTGCAACTCTACCAGCCCGTCACGATCGACCCGCGGCGTCACCTTCATGATCACGCCGGTCGGCTGGTATTGAATGCTGCTGATCACCGGCGCGCCAGACGTAATGGTACTCTGCGAACTCGACGTTAAGTACGGCACCAGGCTGCCCACCTGCAATTGCGCCGTATGATTGTTGAGCACCAGCAACTCCGGCGAAGACAGGACCCGCACCTTGGTCACCGCCTGCAATGCCGAAATCGCCAGCGGCGCGCCACCGACCCCGCTGCCCCCGATCACGAAGCCGGGAAACGTCGAATTGAGCGCCACATTGGCCGGTGTGGTGAGCGATGCCGTGCCGTTGTTCAGAATACCGTTGATGCCGCCTGCCTTCTGGAAAAAAAACTGCGTGCCGTATTGCAGATTGTTGTTGAGCTGCACCTCTGCGATCGTCGCATCGATCCGCACTTCCAGCGGCAGCACATCGATCTTGCGCAACATTGCGTTGACCAGATTGTCCTCGCTCTGCGTTGCATAGATCAGCAGAGCGTTATTCTGCTGATCGGGAATGATCCGCATCGCATCGCCGCCGCCACCACCACCAGCAGCCCCGCCACCGCCCAGTCCGCCCAGCAGCGGATTGGCCGAACTGCTCGAAGCCGCCGCCGGCGTGCCGGTGGCCGCCGGTGCCGCGGTACCGCCACCACTGCCGATGCCGCCCGACGCAATGCCGCCACCCGCTCCACCCAACGGGCTCGATGTAGAAATCCCGCCGGATCCGCTGCCAAGCGTCGCTGCCCCGCCCATCTGCTCGCCGGTGCCGCCGGCACCACCGGTCGCAGTCCCGTTCGGCTGCGCGGTCACGTTATCGGGGGTGAACGCCTGCTGCAGCACATACGCAAGATTGTTGGCCTGGCTATCCTGGAGATAATAGACGTGCCAGCTTCGCGTCGTCTGCGCCTGGCTCCGCTCGATCAGGTCGAACACCCGCCGCACATCCGCGATCGTGCCCGGCCGGTTTGCCACCGCCAGAATGGCATTGACCTGCTCCATCGGCACGATCCGCAATCCGGCCATGTCCGCCTTGCCGGTCAACGCGGTCTGCAAGGATCCCGCCATGTCCTTGGCATCCCCGGCCGATACCGGGAGCAGCGCGTAGGATTGCCCCGCCAACTGATCGATATCGAACGCCCGCACCAGGCCGAGCATCGTCGCCCGATCCGCCGGGTCGCCTGACAGCAGCACCGCATTACCGTTGGGGGCGGCAATAATCTTGCCCCCGGCACCGATGAAGGGCTGCAACACCTTGGCGAGTTCCCCGGCGGCCGCGTAGCGCAGCGGCACCAGCGTGCTGCCTGCCTCGGCGATGTTGCCGGCCAGATTGGTCGTGGTCGCCGCGGTCGCCGCCGGCACCACCCGGTACAACGTGCCGGTCTGCACCAGCGCCGCCCCGTTCTCGCCCAGCAACGCCTGCAGCACCGGCAGAAGCTCCGTCCGCGTCAGCGGCTGCGCGGTGTGAAACGTCGCCGTGCCGTGTACGCTGGGATCGATCACGTAGTTCACATGCAGCATATCCCCGAGGATCTGGGCGATCACGGTACGGATATCGGTATCGGCAAAGTTCAGTGAGATATCGCCACCGCTGGCCCCAGCGGCCCCTGAGCCACCGGGCGGCAGGCCGAGCGGTTGCGCCTGCCCGTAGCTCATCTGCGGCGATGCCCGCCGGGCCGGGCCGAGGTTCGTATTGGGATCGAGTGTGGCGTAACGCGCGCCGGCCGACCCGCGCAGCTGGCTCAACCGCTGCGGCGCCGCGAGCGGTTGCCGCGGTGCAGCGCACCCGCTCAGACCGCCCGCAGCCAGCAACCCGGCCAGACTGCCGAACGAGATAACCCGCGCGAGTCGACGTTTCATCATTCGGCTGGCACCCCGGCTGGCGTGGATGGTTTGCCCGCCGGCAGCAGTGGATGGCTGGCCGGTGGCGGCCGCAGCGGCGGCACCAGTTGCGATAACGCTGGCGGGCCCGACCAGGTCGCCGCATTCGGCAGGTCCGTCGGTGTCTGGTCGAGGGTAATTCCCCCCAGGGTCCGGGTCACGTGCGGCATCGCGAACAGGGAACCGGGTGGCACCATGTCCGCGGGTGCCGCAGGGGTCGCGCGCGGCGATGGTGCCGCAGCGCTCACGCTGGTACCCTGTGCGTCGCTGTAGGCAATCCGGACCGTTTCGACCCCATCGGGCCCGATCACCGATACATGATCACGCGCGATCCCCCGAATGGTGAAGCCGCCGATCCGCTCGCCCGGCTGCACGGTGATCGGCTCGCCCGTGGCGGGTGCGAAAATCGCAAGCCGTCCTTCCGGACTGACCATGATGCCGGTCAGCCTGGGCAGCGCCGCGGCGTCCGATCCCGCAACCGCCGCAACGGGTGCTGGCCGGCGCGAGGGGTTGAACAACGGTCGCGCCAGGACCGCGGCCACCCACGTATTGGCCCGACCCGGCCCGGCCGGCACAGCATGCGCCAGTCGCAACGGGGTCGGCCGAGACGCCATGAGCGCACTGCCTCCCCCCGCATGGGCCCACCATGCCTCGCCGACCACGATGCAACCCAGAACCAAAGCCAATCCACCCATCGTCATGAAGGCAAGTCGAAGCATTATTTCACCACAGCTTCACTACCCAATTCCACAGCCGATGGATGCGCGGTTCCAGCCCGGAAGGCAATCACGGTGATGGTCGCGCTCAACGGGGCATTTTCTCCCCGCGCGCCGATATCAGCGCCGCTCACCCGCAGATCATCAACCAGCATGGTCGGTTGTGCCGTGGTGATCGACTGCAACAGATGCACCAGCACCGGCCATTTGCCGCCCAGCGCCACCTGCAGGCGGATCAGACGATATCGCCCCCGACGCTGCGTCGCCAGCGTTTCGGTGCTCGAAATCACCGCCCCCACGCGGCTGGCCATACCCTGCACCGTCTGCTGCAACGTCGCGGCGGCGATCGCATCGGTCGAACCCTGCAACAGCACCATCCGCGCCGGCACCGACGCCGAGAGCCGGTGTTCGTCGCGTTCGAGCGCGGGCAGTTCGCCAGCCAGCCCCGCCAGATGCGCCGCGAACAGCCGGCGCTCGGCCAGATGCGCCGCGCGCGCGCCATACCAACCGACCAACGGGCTGCCAATCGCCAGCCACAGCACACCCAGCGCCAAGACTGCGAACCCCACCGCAAGCACGCGCCCGTTGCGCCCGGTCGGCAAATCAAGCTTCATGGCGCTGCCCCCGCCGCCGGCCGGATCGTCGCCTTGATGGTGAACAGATCCTTGTGAGTGTTCGCATCGCGCGTGACCGGTGCCGCAAACGCGACCGCACCCAGCGACGGATTGGCCGACAATGCCGCAAGCAAGGGTGCCGCGGCGCCGGACTGCCCGGCGAGTTGCAGATGCAACTGGCGCAGGCTCAGTTCAGTCAGATACGTATCATCGGGCAAGGCCCCCGTCACCGCGGCCAGCACCGCGAGGGGGTCGCCCACCCGAAGGCGCTCCCGCGCGATCACATCGACGCTCGACGATCCCGCGAGAATCCGGCGCCGCAAAGCCTCCGCCCGGACAACCACCGGGCGCAATACCTTGATCTGCTGATCGACCGCCCAGATCGCGCGCGCCTGCGTCAGAAACGGCAGCGCCACAGCCAGCACCGCCAGCGCAGCGCACGCCCCGCACAGGGCGTGCAAGGCGTTGCGCCGCCTGGTCTCCACCATCGCCGCCGCCATGCGGATCACCCGCACGCCATCGGCGCCCATCACTTCGATCGCGGTCGGCACGATCCCCGCCGCCGCCAGCGCCTCGATCACCGGGGCGACCGGTGCCTTCGGCACGATCGACAGCCGCAGCCCGATCTTCCCGCGCGACGCGTCGCGCCGTTCCAGCCTGCCGCTCCAATACACCGCCTCCGCCGCAAACGGCGTCAGCCGCACGATCTCATAGCCCAGTACAGACCGCCAATCGGCCTCGGCCGCCGCCGGCAGCACCACCATCCGTTCCAGCAGCATGGCTGTCGGCACGACCAGCACGACGCGCTGCGGCAATCCCCGGCGCGGGGTCGCGCGCAACGCCGCGAGACCGTGCTGATCCAGCGCCGTGCGCATCAGCAGGCGCGCGCGGCGCTGGCGCCGGACCGAAAGCTGCACGCCCGCCCCGTCGCCGCCCAACAATTCGACGACCAGCGCATCAACCCCGAGCGCGTCGCGGTCGACCAGCCGGGCGGGAATCAACTCGAACAGACGTTCGGCCCACCATCGCATGAAGGCGTTCAGCATAGCCCCGGTTTCCTCATTGGTTGGCCGCAATCCTCAAACAAATCGCCGGCCGCCTGATCCGCCTCGATGCCGCCAACCGCGTCCGGATCAAAGGACGATCCCTGCCGCCTCGCTACAAAAAAACAGTCCTGCCTGTGCTTCACCGGCATTGCGTCCAGACCACGCATCTCAAAAAACCGGCTCGCGCATCGGGGCAATCACCATCACCGGCCAATGGCGGCGGTTCGCCGCATGCCGGTCTCCGGCGAAGCGGAGGCGGATTTCGACCAGCGCCGGCGGGGTCCGGCTATCCCAACTGCGCAGCCACGCCCCCCCGCCCGGTGTCGGCCGCCAAAACGCGAAATCGACCGAAGCCACCCCATGCAACAGGGTCGTCGTGTGGATCACCTGCACCCCGGCCACCCGCACGGCATGAACATGCGGCGTCCAGCGCAGGATGAAATTGTGCCGCGCATCCACCGTCAACGATACGTCGACCGGCGTGAACGCCGCCACCGGCGCGCCCTCCGGCAAGCGCGTGGTGAACGCAAGCCCGTGCGCACGCCCGACGATGTTGGGCAGATCGACCTTAAATCCCGGCGCCATCTGCCCGATCAGCGTGCGCAACACCCGATCGGTCGCATCCAGGTCACCGCGCGCCGTAATCGTGCGGGCCTGCCCGTTCCATGCCCGCAACCCGAAACTGACGCTCTGGGTCAACCCGACCATCAGGAACCCGAACACCACCAGCGCGACCATGATTTCCAGCAGCGTGAATCCCGCTTGCGACCCACCATGCCCTGAATTCATCGTGCCTGCACCGCGACCGCGCCCAGCCGCTCGCCATGCAGCGTCACGCTGCGCCGCCCGCTGCCGGAATCCTCATCGCTGGATGCCCAGGACTCCGTCACGGTCAGCGCATACAATGCCGGCCGCGTGGGCTGCGGTGGCCCGCCGGTCACCGCAACGCCGAGCGGCATTACCCGCGTCTGCCACGTGAACCCGCCCCCGTCACGGCCGCTCTGAAGCCCGGCGCGAAACCCGCCCTGCACGAGCAGCCCCGCCATGTGCGATCGCGCACGCGACAAGGCTTCCTCATACCGGCTCGCAACCTTGGCCGATCGCATCCCGCCCACCGAACCCTGATAGAGCACGCCGAGCGCCAGCGCCGCGATGACCAGCGCCACCAGCACCTCGATCAGCGTGAAGCCGGCATCAGCCGGTCTGAACTTGGCCGACACTTACACGCCCATTCACCCAATGCACCACGATCACCGTGCGCATCGCCCGCAGCGACAACCCGATCGCCCCGCTGGTCGCACTGCCATCCGGCTCGAACACGATCACTGGTTTCGCAGCCGACAGCCCGATCCCGGGCGGCATTGCAATTTCATGACCCGGCGGCCCGAACACATGCTGCGCCGGATCGACCCGGAAGGACACCGGCTCGCCATGGGCAATCGCCTCGGTCCGCGCGAGCCGCAGCGCCTGCGCCACCCGGCTCGCCGCCGCGCGCAATGCCAGCGTCGGGCTGCGCTCGGGACCGCGGCCGATCACCAGCGTCAGCAACAGCCCCATCACCACGATCACGACCATGATTTCCAGCAGAGTGAAGCCGGCGGACCGCCCCGGATCGGTTCGGCGCGCAAGCATCCTCATCCCGCCAGATTGTTCAGGCTGAGCATCGACAGCATCAGCGACGACACGATCCCGCCGATGATCGCCCCCATCAAGATCGTGATGGCCGGCACCAGCAGCGAGACCAGGCGCTGAATCCCGAGCTGCACCGCCTCGTCATGAATGTCGGCGGCCCGCAGCGCGATCGCGCCGAGCTGCGCGGTCTCTTCGCCCAACCGCAGCAGATGCATGGTCCGCACCGGAAAAATCTGTGCCGCCGCCAGCGGTGCCGCCAGCCCCGCGCCGCCCTTGGCACTGCTGGTCGCCTGCTCCACCGCCGCGATGGCGGCCCGGTTGCCGATCACGTCGCGCACGATGCCGAGGGCCGCGATCAGCGGCACGCCGTTCAGCAGCAGCGATCCCAGCGTCCGCGTGAAGCGCGCGGCGAGCACCTCGCGCGTCAGCCCGCCGATCACCGGCAGGCGCAGCACCAGCCGGTCCACCACCAGCCGGACGCCGGGGCGTTGCAACAACTGACGCACCACCAGCCCGAGCCCGATCAAGCCGAGCAGCCCGTACAGCCCATCATGACGGATCAACGCACCGAACCGCAGCAAAAACGCGGTCGATGCAGGCATCGGCGCGCCGTTCTCGGCGAACAGCGGGGCGAATTGCGGCAATACCTCGGTCAGCAGCAGCGTCACCGACCCGATCGAGACCAGCGCCAGCATCCCGGGATAGATCATCGCCGACTGCACTGTGGCCGTCAGCTTGCGCTGGCGTTCCAGCAGCAGCGCCAGCCGGTCGAGGGTCGCGGCCAGCGCACCACCGGCCTCGCCCGCCCGCACCAGACCGACATAGAGCTTTGAGAAACTCTGCGGCTGCGCGGCCAGCGCCGCCGCGAGCGAACCACCGTCGCGCACCGCGGCGCGCAGTTGCTCGACCAGCCGCGCCACCCGCGGCTTGGGCGCCGTCTCGACCAGAAATCGCAGCGCCCGGTCCAGATCCTGCCCGGCGCCGAGCATGATCGAGAGTTCGCGCGTCAGATGCGCCACATCCTGCCGCCGCAGCCCCGTGTTGCCGAACTCGGTCGCCAGAAGTGCTGCGATGAACGACCGCTGGTCCGCCGGCTCGGTGCGGACCGGTATATTGCCGTCCCGTTGCAACCGCGCGATGACCTGCGCCGCATCCGGCGCGTCCATCACGCCGCTCGACATCCGGCCCGACCGGTCGATCGCGGTGTAGCGAAACGCCGCCATCAGGCGCCCGACCTGATGCTGCGCACCACTTCCTCGACGGTAGTCTCCCCGGCCAGCGCCGCCGCAATCCCGCGATCGAACATGGTCACCATTCCCGCCGCGACCGCCGCGCGTTCGATGTCGGCCTGATCCGCCCGCGCAAAGATCAATCGCTCGATCGCCGCATTCGGCTCGAGAAACTCGGCGATCGCCATGCGGCCGCGAAACCCGGTGTTGCGGCATTGCGGGCAGCCCACCGCGTGCCAGATCGTGACCGGCGCACCGTTGCCATGATCGAGATCGAACTGGCGCACCAGCTCGTCCGGTGCGGGCGCCGGTGCGCGGCAGGCCAGACACAGCCGCCGCACCAGGCGCTGGGCCAGCACGCCGCGAATCGTCGCCGCGATCAGATAATCTTCGAGCCCCATGTCGCGCAGCCGCGTGATGGTCGCCGCCGCCGAATTGGTATGCACGGTCGACAACACCAGATGCCCGGTCAGCGCCGCCCGTGCCGCGACCTGCACGGTCTCCAGGTCGCGGATTTCGCCGACCATGATGACATTCGGGTCCTGGCGCAGGATCGAGCGCAGCAGCGTCGCGAAATGCAGGTCGATCTGCGGCTTGACCTGGATCTGGTTGATGCCGTCGAGCTGAAACTCGATCGGGTCCTCGATCGTGACGATCTTGCGCGCCGTCACGTTCAGCCCGCTCAGCCCGGTGTACAACGTCGTCGTCTTGCCGCTGCCGGTCGGCCCGGTCACCAGCACGATGCCGTTGTGCAGTTCCAGTGCAGCGCCC
This sequence comes from Acidiphilium rubrum, assembly GCF_900156265.1. Lineage (GTDB taxonomy): Bacteria > Pseudomonadota > Alphaproteobacteria > Acetobacterales > Acetobacteraceae > Acidiphilium > Acidiphilium rubrum. The sequence goes on along the minus strand of NZ_FTNE01000011.1, from coordinate 117,267 downwards.
AACTTACCGATGATCGCCGGCGGTAGACCGAGCACGCCGTAATCGAGTTCGACCGCGCTGCGATCCAGAATCCGCAGCGCGACGGCCTCACCATGCAGCGACGGCACGGTCGAGACGCGGATATCGATGTCCTGACCGCGCACGGCGAGCTTGATGCGGCCATCCTGCGGCAGACGCCGCTCTGCGATATCGAGCCGCGCCATGATCTTCACGCGCGAGGTAATCGCCGCGGTCAGTTGCGCCGGCTGGTTCTCCGCCTCGTGCAACTCACCGTCATAGCGGTAGCGCACCCGCAACCGGTCTTCGAACGGTTCGAGGTGAATGTCCGACGCCTGGGTCTCAACCGCCCGGAAGATAATCTGGTTGACCAGCCGGATCACCGGCGCCTCGCTCGCCAGATCCTTCAGCCGCTCGGCGTCCTCTTCCAGCGGTTCGCGCCCCGGGAGCCCCTCGGCCTCGTCCGCTCCGGTGCCGGGCGCGTCCGGGTACAGCCGGTCGAGCGCCGCATCGATCTCGATCGGCAGCGCCACCTCGCGCCGCACCGCAAGCCCGGTCGCGGCGGCAATCGCGGCGGCGGTGAAATCATCGAGCGGATCGGCCATTGCCACCACCAGGTGCCCGGCCTCGATCGCCACCGGCACGGCGCGGGCATTGCGCAGGAACAAGGCGGGCAATTCGCCCGGCAGGACCGGCTCCGCATCGGGGTAGCGCGCCGGCCCAGCCACCGCGCAGTCGAGCAGCCGCGCATAGATCTGCGCGAGCCCGCGTTCGGAAATCAGGCCCAGCTGGATCATCACCATGTCCAACCGCTGGTCGCCGTCCGCCGCGACCGACCGCGCCCGCGCCACGGTCCGTGCGTCGCACACGCCGGAGGCGATCACCAGGTCAGCCAATGCATCGAGCCGGTCGGGCGGGCGCGGTGCCGCCACCGGCATGGCCGGGGCGGGCGCTTCCGCGTCCCGCCGTGCACCGCTCCTTCGGCTTGTGCCGAACCGTGGCACCGCCCATTTACGTGATATCGACCATTCCAATTGTCTCGGCTGCTCCTAAACGACCAGTCGCTGCATCCAACTCTTGTACCGTCCCGTTATCCTTATAGATGCAGCCGTGCCGTTTCAAAACCCTTCACCAACTGCCGATCGGGCGAGGCGAACAGGAGTATCGACTGGTTTTCTGGCTGCCCCCTCTCCTGGTCGCGCCCTTTGCCGGCAGTGTCGCAGGCGTCATGGTCCGCCGCCTGCCTGCCGGCCGCCCGGTCGGCATGGCCCGATCGGCCTGCGACCATTGCAACCAGACGCTTGCTCCGCGCGACCTTATTCCCCTGATCAGCATAGCGCTGCTGCGCGGCCGGTGCCGCACCTGCGGCGGGCCGATCGCGCGGTTCCACCTCGCGATTGAACTCGCCGCCGTCGCCATCACGCTGTGGGCGATCAGCGCCACGCGCACCCCGTCGGAACTCTGGACCGCCTGTGGCCTGGGCTGGACCCTGTTGGCTTTGGCCTGGATCGATGCCGAACACCTGATCCTGCCCGATGTCCTCACTCTGCCACTGATCATCGCCGGCCTTTGCGTTACCTGGTGGCTCACGCCGGCCGCGCTCACCGCCCACGCGCTCGGTGCCATCGCGGGGTACCTGGGCTTTCGCGCGATCGCCCTGACGTACCGCGTGCTTCGCGGCCGCGAAGGGCTCGGCGCCGGCGATGCCAAGCTGCTGGCTGCCGCCGGCGCCTGGGTGGGCCTCGCCGCGCTGCCCGACCTGATCCTGGCCGCCGGGTTGCTCGGCCTCGCCGTTGCCATCGCTGCCCGCAGCCCGGCCGCCCGTTCCATCACCGTATGGCCGCCGGGTGCGGCCATCCCGTTTGGTCCCGCCCTTGCCCTCGCCACCTTCATCATCCGCCTCTACCGCTAGTTGAACGCTGTCGTTTGAGTTTCCCCCGCACCATGCTCTATCATCTAAAAAACTGATCCAGGACGCCGATGCCCCTCATTTCCTACGCTCAGAACTTCGAAGACGTCATGCTGTGGCGCGCCCTGGGCCAGATCGAGCACGGTGTCTACATCGATGTCGGGGCGGCTGATCCGGTCGAAATGAGCGTCACCAAGGCCTTTTACGACGCCGGGTGGCGCGGCGTGAACATCGAGCCGAGCCAGCACTATTTCGGCCGCCTGCACGACGCTCGGCCCGAGGATGTCAACCTCGAGGTCGCGCTGGCCGAAGCCCCCGGCAGCCGGGTTTTCCACGAAGTCGTCGACACCGGGCTCTCCACTTTGCACGCCGACATCGCCGCGACCCACCGGCGCGACGGGTTTCGCGTCACCGCCCGACCGGTTCGCGTGATGACCTTGGCAGAGATCTGCGAAACCTACGCGACCGGCGATATACACTTTCTGAAAATCGACGTCGAAGGCGCCGAAGCCGAGGTGCTCGCCGGCGCCGATTTCAAGCGGTTCCGACCATGGGTCATGCTGCTCGAAGCCACCGAACCCCTCAGCACCATCGAAAACGCCACCTGGGAGCCGACGGTGCTCGAAGCCGGCTATGTGTTCGTCTGGTTCGACGGGCTGAACCGTTTTTACGTCGCCCAGGAACGCCACGCCGCACTCGCACCGCATTTCCGCCTGCCGCCCAACAGTTTCGACCTGTTCAAAATCCACGATCCAGCCGCCGCGGACGCCGCCCGCACGATCGCCGAACAGGCCAACGAAATTGCGCTGCTCGAACGCGAAATGCTGCATTTGCGCACCATGCAGTCGACCGCCGAAGCCCGCAGCGCCGAGCTTGAAGCCACGCACGACGCACTGCAACACTTGCTCATCGAAACCCAGCACGCGCTGGAAAATAGCCAGCATGGTGTAAAAGTGCGCGAAGACTGGGTGCAATTGCTGGAACGTCATCTCAAGATGATGGAGCACCAGGAGGCTGACCTGCGCGCCCAGATCACGAATTTGACGCCCTACAAGACCACGCTCGACCGCCTTTCGCTCACCTTGCGCTGGGATGACGGGCCACGCGCCCTGAAGCCGGTTTTGCCGCTCGCGCGCATCCTGCGCCGCCTCACCGGACGCGCCCCCGTAGCCACGCCGCCGGGGCACGCCCCGTGAGCGAACCCGTGACGCAACCGGCGCCGCTGCGCCGCGCGGTTCACCAGTTCCACCCCGGTGTCGCCTTCGGCGATGCCATCACCAACTCGATGCTGCTGACCCGCGACATCCTGCGCGGCCTCGGCTACCGCAGCGACATTTTTATCGAACACCCCGACGAACGGCTGGACGAGCAGTTTTTCCGCCTCGAAGACCTGCCGGTGCACGACGATTACATCCTGATTGTCCTGCATTCGCTCGGCCATGATCGGGCCGCGCAGCTTGCCGCCCTGCCCGCGCCGAAGATCCTGATGTATCACAACATCACCCCGGCCGACCTGCTCACCGGCATGCCCGGCCTCGCCCGCTTTGCCGATCTCGGCCGCGCGCAGCTCGATTTCTGGCGTGACCGCACGGTCGCCGCCCTCGCGGTCAGTCCGTTCAACGCGATCGAACTGCGTCGCCATGGCTACAACGCGGTCACCGTCTGTCCTCTGCTGTTCGATATCGATACGTTGCGCGCCAGCGCCGCGGTGCCGTTTCAACGCGAGCCGGACCAAGCTTTCACGATCCTGTTCGTCGGCCGCATCGTCGAGAGCAAGGCACAGATCGACCTCGTCGAAGCCTTCGCCGCATTCCGCGCGCAATTCGCGCGCCCCTGCCGCCTGGTCCTGGTCGGCCGGGCCGAAGGCGGCAGTGACGGGTACGTAGCGGCCCTGTATCGCCGGGTCGGCGAACTCGGCCTGCGCGGCGTCGTGACCGTTACCGGTCAGGTCTCCGACGCCGAGCTGAGCAACTGGTATCACCGGGCCGATCTCTACGTCTCGCTCAGCCGCCACGAAGGCTTCGGCGTGCCGCTGATCGAGGCTATGGCCCACGGGATTCCGGTCATCGCCTATGGCACCGGTGCTGTACCCTACACCATGGCCGGCACTGGCACCCTGCTCGCCACCGCCGATCCCGCCGCCGCAGCCACCGCCATGCTGGACCTGACCACCAACGCGCGCCGCAAGCCGATCATCGCTGCGCAATACGGCAATCTCGACCGCTTCCGCTTGTCGCGCCACGTGCCGGGGCTGCTCGCCGCGCTGCTGCGCGGCGGCGCGATGCCGCCGCACGACGCCGCCGCCCGTACCGCCCTTGCCGCCAACCTTGCAATGACGGTCGCCGGCCACGTCAACGGCACCTACAGCCTCGCCGCCGTCAACCGCACGCTCGCCCTCGCCCTCGACGAGGCCCTGCCCGGGCGCATCCGCCTGCAACCGGTCGAACAGCAGCCGACCGATCGGCTCGACGACGTGCCCGAGGCCGACCACGCCGCCCTGCACGCCCTGGTCACCGCCAATCCGCCGCCCACCGCTCCGATGGTGGTGATCAGCCAGCACTACCCGCTCCACGTGCCCGACCATGCGGCCGACCTCGCCATCGCGTTCTTCTTCTGGGAAGAATCCGTCATCCCCCTGCCCATGGTCGAACAGCTCAACCGCTCGTTTCGCGCCGTGTTCGCCCCATCTCAGTTCGTAGCGCGGGCCTTGATCGATTCCGGCGTCACGATTCCAGTGCGCGTGGTCGGCTACGCGCCGCCGCTCGACCAATTCGCAGCCCTCGCCGCCGCGCGCACCACGTCACCGGTCACCGCGGGCATTTTCACCATCCTTCACGTCTCATCGACCTTCCCCCGTAAAGGCGTCGACCTGCTGCTGGCCGCCTTCGCCGCCGCGTTCCCACCCTCCGTCGCCGGCGCGGCGGACCAATCGCTGCGGCCGCGTCTGGTCATCAAGACTTTCCCCAACCCGCATAACGACACCGCCGCGCAGATCGCGCGCCTGCAGGCCAACCATCCCGATCTGCCCGAAATCGTGCTGATCGATCATGACATCCCCGAAGCGGACCTGCTCGACCTGTACCGCACGGCCGATGTCATGGTGCTGCCCACCCGCGGCGAAGGCTTCAACCTGCCTGCCGCCGAAGCCATGGCCGCCGGGCTGCCTTTGATTGTCACCGGTGCCGGCGGCCACGCCGATTTCATCACCGAGGACGACGCCATTGTCCTCCCCGCACGGCGCGAACCCTCGGCCAGCCATCTTGCCGCTGCTCAATCCCTCTGGCTCGCGCCCGACACGCAGGCACTGGTGCGCGCCCTGCACGAAGTCTTCACCGATGCCGCCACCGCCAGCACCGCTACCACCGCCCGCGCGCAACGCGCCCGCACCGGCGTGATGCACCGGCTCGACCGCAGCGCCTGGACGCGCCGCCTCATCGATACCACGATCGATCTCCTGCTCACCCCGCCGCCGCCGCCGCGCCGCTTCGCCGTCATCAGCTCATGGGATGTCCGCTGCGGTGTGGCCGAATACACCCGCTACCTGGTCACGGCCCTCGCCGCCCACATCGCCCCGCACGATCATCTGAGCATCCTGACCGATCACCGCACGCATGAACGCACCGAACGGATCGGCGCCCACCGCGTCCCTGTCGCCCCTGCCTGGACGCAAGGCGGCCTGACGACCATCGGCGACCTCGCCGCCGCGGTCAGCCGCGCCGATCCGGACGTGCTGATGATCCAGCATCAACCCGGCCTGATCCATTGGCTCGGCCTCGCGCAATTGCTGAATGACGCCCGCCTCGCCGGTCGCGTCGTCGCCGTCACGCTCCACACCACCGCCCATCTGCTCGAACTCCCCCCACCGGATCAGGTGATCGTGCTCGACGCCCTGCAGAACGCCACCCGCATCGTCGTGCACACAGTGGCCGACGTCGATTTCCTTGCCACCCGCGGCCTGTCCGATACCGTGGTTCTCATAGCACACGGCGCACCTGCGCCGTTCAGCGGGACATCCGCTCCTGCGCCGTTTAACGCGACATCCGCTCCTGCGCCGTTCAACGCGACATCCGCACCTGCACCGTTAAATCCCGCCCGCGACGCCCCGATCATCGGCTGCTACGGGTTCCTGCTGCCCTCGAAAGGCATCGGCAGCCTCATCGCCGCCCTGCCCGACATCCGCGCCGCCTGGCCGCACGCCAAACTCCGCCTGGTCAACGCTCTTTTCCCGGCCGAGGAATCCCGCGCCGAACACCGCACCTGCACCGCGCTCGCCGCCGAACTCGGCGTCACCGACGCGATCGAGTGGACCACCGACTACCTCACCCATGACGAATCGATGGCGCTGCTCGCGGGCTGCGACCTGCTCGTGCTGCCCTACCGCCGCACTCCGGAAGCCTCCAGCGCCGCCCTGCGCAACTGCCTCGCCAGCCTCACGCCCACGATCGTCACGCCGTTCCCGATCTTCGACGAGGCCGGCCGCGCCGTCGCCCGCACGGCCGATGAAACCCCGGCCGCCATCGCAGAGGCCATTATCAGCCACCTCGCCGACCCGCCCGCGCGCGTCGCCCTGCGCACAGCCGCCGAGGTCTGGCTCGCCGATCGCTCCTGGAACGCCGTCGCCCAGCGGACCCACGGCATGCTCGCCGGCCTCGCCGCCGCCGCCGATGTCCTGCCCACCGCCCCCGCCCCCCTGCCCGAAGCCACGCCCGAGGAACCAGCCCGGCGCCATGCGTCGCCCACACGCCTGCGGACCGAACGCGCCCGCGACCCCTGGTTGGAGCCCCACCTGCCGCTGGCCACCAAAGCCGACATCATGGCCTGCTTCCGTCTGCTGCTCGGCCGCTCACCGAATATCGAGGAATGGCGAGGCCATTCCGCGCACATCGGCGGCAACCTCCAGGGCGTCGTCGCCAGCTATGTCAACAGTCTCGAATTCGCCCGGCGCGGGCTGATGAGCCAGGACATCTCGTCCGACATCGTCATCACCGACCTGCCCGATTTCCGCATCGTCTCGGACGTCACGGACGATGCGATCGGCAAGGTCGTGCGCGAATCGGTCTATGAACCCGAAGTCAGCGCCATCTTCCGTCGGACGCTGCGTCCCGGCATGGGCGTGCTCGATATCGGCGCCAATATCGGCTATTTCTCTATGCTCTCCGCCGCCATCGTCGGCCCCACCGGCCATGTGTTCGCGGTCGAACCCAACCAGCAGAACGCGCGCCTGCTGGAAGCCAGCCGCCGCCTGAACGATTTCGCGCAGATCACGCTGGTCCACGCTGCCGCCGGTTCGAAAACCGGCATCCTCTCGCTTCACACCTCGCACTCCACCGGGACCACCTCCGGCGTGCCGGACGATATCGGCGCCCTGCTCACCGCACGCATCGTGCCTTGCCTCGCCCTCGACAGCGTCATCCCCGCCGATCGTCGGATCGACCTGATCAAGATCGACGTCGACGGCGCCGAATACCCCGCCATGCAAGGCTGCGAACAAATCATCCGCCGCCACCGTCCCGCCATCATCAGCGAATTCGCCCCCGACCTCATACCAGGCATCTCGGGTGTCTCTGGCGAAGACTATCTGCGCTGGTTCGCAAGCCAGGACTACGAAGTCGCCGTGATCCAACCGGACGGCTCATTGAGCGCCGCGGGCCAGGACTGGTCGCGCATCATGGAGGCGTATCAGCGCTCCGGCATCGACCACATCGACATCTTTGCAACCCCGCTCGCCAATCGCTGATGCCCCGGCAAGCCCGCATCCGGTCCCGTCGCCCATGATCGTCTTTCTCGCGGGCATGCAGCGCAGCGGCTCCACCTTCGCCTTCAACATCGCGCGCGACGTGCTGACCAAACGCGGCAAACTCCACCAACAGGCCGCATTCGACATCCCGGCCGAACTCGCCGCCGCCGGACCCTGCGATCATTTGCTGTTGAAATCGCACGACATGGACGAACTCGGCATCAACCTTGCCCGCACCGGCGCCATCCGCGTCATCTGCACCATCCGCCGCCCGGAAGACGCGGTCGCCTCCTTCATGGAAACCTTTGGCCTCCCCGAGGCCGATTCGATCATCCTGATCAAGGCCTGGCTGGCCCTGTATGAAAAAATCCGCGACGTCGCCCTGACCCTCGATTATGATTTCCTCGATCGCCACCCGATCCGCGCCGCCCACACCATCGGGCGCTTCCTCTCACCCGATGTCGGCTGGCGCGAAGCCCGCACCATCGCCCGGCGCCACGCCAAGCACGCCGTCAAAGCCATGGCCGACCACCTCGACCGCACCGCCCCCGGCGTTCAGGACCTTGGCTACAGCTACTACGACCAGACGACCTTCTTCCACCGCAAACACGTCTCCTCCCTCACCTCCGTCGCCGCCGAACAGCGCCTGCCCCCCGATCAGGCCGCCCGAATCAGGCAAGCCTTCGCCGATTATCAACCCAACCGTTGAACCAGACCCGCATGGAACCCCAGTCAGCCATTTTCACCCTGCACGGCCGGACCCTGCGCCTGATCGGCGACCACGCCATCTATCTCAACTCGATTGATGGCAGCGATCACTCCGACAACCCCCTGATCGCCCTCGTCGCCGGTCTGCCAACCCCTGCCACCATCCTCGATGTCGGCGCCAATATCGGCCTCACCAGCATCGTCATGGCCGCCCGCAGCCCGCATGACCAAATCATCGCGTTCGAACCCATCCCGGACAACCTCGACTTCCTCCGCCATAACCTCGCAACCAACCACATCACCAACTGCCGCATCATCGCCAGCGCCGTCGGCGATACGCGCGGCACGGTCCGCATGACCAGCCGCGGTGCCTGGTCCCTCGTCCGGCAGACGATTCCCGGGGCCCCACCCGACCCCACAGCCCAGGTCTCCACCGAGACCGTCCCCCTCACTACACTCGATGGCTTCTGCGCCGAACATCTGCCCGGCCAACGCATCGACCTGATCAAGATCGACGTCGAAGGCTTCGAACCCAACGTCCTCGCCGGCGCCGCACACACCATCGCCCAATGGCAACCCACCATCTTCATGGAATTCAACGCCTGGGCCCTCGTGCTGCAAAACTACAACCCGCTCATCTTCGCCCAGGCGCTCTGGCCCAGCTTCGACATCACCAGCAAATCCGGCAAAACCTGGGAAACCCCGGAACGCTTCACCAGCGACAACATGGTCCGCAACCAGAGCATCGACGACCTGATCCTCCGACCCAGGCCAGGCCACAAGTTCAACCCGATGCCCATCACTTTCGGTCCCCACGGCACCGCCGCCCAAACCCAACTCGCCGCTCTGCACAACTCAACCTCCTGGCGCATCACAGCCCCCCTCCGCGTGTTGAAACAACGGATCGCGGGCCTGACCGCTGCGTTTGGAGCAAGGAAGGCGAGACGTTTCGGTACGTCGCCTCGTAATTCCAATTGACGCGGCCTCTGACGAATTGACGGGCCCCTTCCATCCGAAGCCGGACCTCGCCGTGTATGAGACCTATAAAAAAACATCCGCAGCCTGAGCCTGGAGGTTTCGTTGGCATGGGCAACCGGCGAACCGATGGACTTGCGCGAGCGCGTTTTTAACTGGTCACCTGTCGAAGCGGGCAGCGGCGGGACGGTTTGGTGTGTCGAACAGGAGCTTTGCCCGACGTTCATGCCGGGCGACCTTGTGGTGCCGGACAAACTTTCCGGCCACAAAAAACCCGCCATCGGAACCGCCATTCGCGCGAAAGGTGCCAGGCTCCTGGTCTTGCCGCCCTATAGCCCCGACCTCAATCCCATCGAGCAAGTCTTCACCAAGCTCAAACACTTGCTCAGAAAGCCGCAGAGCGCACCAAGGAGGCAACCTGGCAGCGCATCGGGTCGCTCCTGGACGCGTTTACGGCGCAAGAGTGCAAAAATTACCTGGCCAAAGCCGGGTATGTGTCGACCTAATGTTACCCGTTTCGAAGACTCCGCCCTCAGTGTGGGTTGAGAAGGCAATGCGCCCTGCCTTGCCTGCCTACGCGCCACCCCTACCAGCGCCAGGTATCGAAACATATTCATGTCGAGGCATCGATGAATGTTATGCCGATTTGTGACATAACCGTGACAGGACTCCAGCCCTATGTTGCATTGCAGCAGAAACGGACGCAGTAACGGCCCCATGGTGAGGCCGGCCGCGCTCCGCACTGAATTGGAGTTCGTTATGAAGAATCTTACTTTTGCCGCCGCTTTCGCCGTGATCAGTTTGGCCGGTGCCGGCAATGCTCTGGCCGACGAAGGCATTCCGGTGGTACCGGCCCAGCCGCTGGTGTCGTCGGCCGCGAGCGGCGTGACGGGTGAGGCTTATCCGGCGTTTCGCCTTGCGGGTGCGCCGGTGATTTCCGAGCCGGCCAGTCCGGTTAATGGTGCGCAGACTTATCCGAACTTTGTGACGCCGAAGGGCACGGCAAAGCTTGCGCAATCGCAGATCGGTCTGGCCCAGGCGGGCTTCGCCACCGCGTTCAATGCGGCGCCGAACAGCGATCGCGGTTGATACGCTGAGCTGGCGTTTCGCCGATCGGGCATGAGCAGCAGGCGGCACCGTGGATGGTGCCGCCTGCTTCATGTCAGGCGTTGTTTCCGTCAGGCACCCAGCTGTGTCGCGCGGTTCCGCCGGCCGCGGGTCAGGCCGATCAGCCCCGACTACGCCAGTCAGCAGTAGCACCAGACTGCCGGGTTCGGGCACCGTGGTTTCGACCTCGGTGATGATCGTGCCCCAAGACCCGTTGGTGCTCGGGTATTCCTCGAAGAACCAGAAATTGTTTGGATTGCTGGTGTCCGGTGCTGTCCAGGAGTAGTCACCCCAGCGGTTCGATGGGCCGCCGAACGTCACGTTGTAGTTGCTGGCGGGGCCGGTGTAGAGCAGCGAGGGTGCATTGCACGCGCCGGTCATGACGGAGCAGACCGTCCCATAGTCGCTGATATTGGTGGTCGAGCCTGAGCCGTTGAAGCCGATCACGAAGGTGCCGGCAGCGTTGCCGGAGATCGAACCGTAGGTAAGGTCTTCGTTGGCGAGCGAGACGAAGCCTGATTTGATCAGAGAATCGGTCGAAGCGTTCAGGACGCCCCATTGGATCTGATCGGACCCGCCGTGCAGCACGGAGTTGGCGAAATAGATGTAGTTGCCGGCCTGATAACTGCCGGAACTGATCCGGTTATCGCCGGGATCATAGGTGGTGCCACCAGGCTGGGTTGGCGCGTTGGTCAAAGCGCCTGAGAAATGGTTGATCGTTTTGGTCAGGGTCAGTTTCGCATTCTTGCCGGCATTGTTCGAAACGGTCGAGACCAGCAGGCCGCTCGCACCGTAATTATTGCTCAGGATCGTCGTCTTGTTGCCTGAGCCATCCGAGGTGACGGCTTCGGGCGTAAAGCCGATTTTACTGGTGCTGTTGAACTCTTTGATATTGGAAAGATTGGTGACGCCTTTCACCAATTGTGCCTTCGGAATTGAAAAGACCGAAGAGCCGGTGTAGCTGCCTTGGCTGTTGAAATTGTTCGACGAGATCGTGACGGCGCCATGATCGACCCCGAGCGTCGGGAAATCGGCAAACTGGTTTTTCTTCGAGGCAATCGAATAGCCGGTAAATCCGTCGAGGGGGTTGCCGTCCTTGGAGACCGCCAGCAGAATCGTATTATTGACCGCGTTGGCGACCGTGATTGCGCTTGCGTACCATCGTTTCGACGTCGGATCGTAGATGATGCGCGGATCCGAAATATCCGGGTTGCCGCCTTGCGTATATGAATTTACGCCAAGCCCGGCATAGAACGCATCGAGCGAGACCGCCGGCGTCGCGAGCGCGCCGGACGGCGTGTAGATGGCGAACTCGTCATTGACCATCTGCGCGACATAGCCGTTGGCAACTGCGCCGCCCATATCCGGCGGGATGAACCCGAACCCGGTCAGGCTGCCGCTGGTGTCGATGCTGGCGCCCTGAAACTGATCCACTTGATACAGGTTCAGCGCCAGAGGCGACGCCGTGGCCAGTTTCATTGCAGCCAGAATAACAAGGAGCGAGGGAGCGACAAGTTTAAGCCGGCGAATCGGGCGTGCTGTCGGATTGCCGGCTTTTGATAAATTGTTGTTCGTTCATTGACCCCAGTGTGAACGCGGAAAATACCGCAACATGACCCAAAGATCAGCTTTTCAGAGCGCAAGCTGGTATTTTAGACACAACAGGACAACCATAAGATGTAAAAACCTGTTCATGGCTGCTGTGTTGCTGATGATCACGGTTTTTTATCTGGGAACGCAAGTAATTTTTACGTTTTTCGCCAATTATATTTTTACCAAACCTAAATTGCGGCGATCTTGACAAAAATAGTTTCGGAATAAGATTGTCTATTAATGCTATATTAAATATCAAAAATTATGACAACCCGTCGGCGGCGTAGCCAGATCGTCGATCAGGCCGGTGCGCTTTTTCTCCGATCAGTCGAAGATCGGCGCCTGGGGAACACCGGCGACCCCCGCCGTCGATTGCAGGAACGGTGTGGTTTCGAATTCGGCGATCAGAAATTCCATGATCGCGCGGGTCCGCGGCGGAATGTAGCGGCGCGACGGCAGGATGGCGTAGACTTTGACCTTCATTGGGCCGAACGCATCGAGCAGCGTGACCAGACGCCCGGAATTGACGTCATCGATCGTGGTCAGGCGTGGCAGCATCGCAATGCCCAGGCCGGCGCGCGCGGCGCGGCGTACCGCCTCGCTCGAATCGGCGTGGAACCGACCGTGCACTGTCACGGTCTCATCGATCCCCTTGCCGAAGAATCGCCAGTTCCGGTCGATCCCGGGGCGGGTGTAGACGATGCATTCATGATCGAGCAGGTCCTGCGGGGTCGCCGGTTTACCGCGCGCCGCGAGATAGGCCGGGGATGCGACCAGCACCGAAGCGGCGCTGCCGATGGTGCGGGTGATCACGCTCGCCTGGGTGGCCTCGGCGACCGAGATCACCAGATCGAGCCCTTCCTCGACCAGGTCGAACGCGCCGTCGCGCATTTTCAGATCGACCGACATTTCCGGATAGCGCGCAAAAAACTCGGGGAGCCGTGCCGCGAGGTACATGCCGACCGAGGTTGGCACGCCCAGCCGAACCTGTCCGGTTGGGGTTTTCTGGGCGACGCCGACGCTGGCTTGCGCCGCATCCATCGCTTCGACCACGGCGCGGGCGTGATCGAGATAGACTTGCCCGTCCTCGGTCAAGGACAGGCGGCGCGTGGTGCGCTGGATCAGCCGCACGCCGAGTTGGTCCTCCAGCGCCGCGATCTGGCGGGAGATCACCGGCTGTGAGGTGCTGAAATCCCGCGCCACCGCCGAGAACGAACCGCGCTCGGCAACGCGGACGAAGGTATTGAGCAGGCTTAATTGGTCCATCGTGTCGTGCCTTGGCGATTTATGGTGAATTCCGCATGAGATAAATCAGAATTTTATGTAACGCGGCGCAATGAATATGAATATATCGTTCTCGTCATGGCGGTTCCCGGTTTCGCGCGGTTGCGCACGTCGTTTGCGGCACCAACGGCCGATCTGCCGTGTTGCTCGATCTCGACACGCCGCACCAGGCGATCGGGGCGGGATTGGTGTCAGACCATGGGTCACGCAAAAACCCCGCATCTTGCGATGCGGGGTGCCTTCATTTGGGCAGATCAGGCCGCGAGCTTGGCGGTGTCCTGTTCAATCGTCCGCACGGTGGCCGGTGCTGCCGCCTCGATCGTGATCCGGCGAGGCTTCAAGGCCTCGGGGATGACGCGCTTGAGGGCAACATGCAGCAGACCGTTTTCGAGCGATGCACCGTCGACCACCATATGGTCGGCCAGCGCAAACCGGCGCTCGAACGCCCGGGCCGCGATGCCGCGGTACAGGGTTTCACCCTTCTGCGTTTCGTTCGCGATCTTGCCGGCAATGACCAGCGTGTTCTCCTTGACCGTCATTTCGATATCGTCGGCCCGGAAACCGGCCACCGCCATGGTCAGGCGATAGTCTTCCGCGCTGAGCTTTTCGATGTTGTACGGGGGATACGAGGTCACGCTGGCATCCGGCACGCTGTCCAGCAAATGCTGCAAACGGTCGAAACCGATGGCGGAACGGAACAAGGGCGAGAAATCAAGAGTCATAACAAACCTCCTGCGATAGCAAGGTTAAGATTCGGACTGTCAGTTTGACCAATCCGTAGTCGAACGAAGGACCCAATGGCATCCTTCGCTACCGACATAGTCACGGGAGGGGGAGGTGTTCAAGAGGATTCACAACTCCGACTCAAAATTTTCCGGTGGCTGTTGGGGCAGGCAAGGCGGGGGCTTTCCCTCCGGTGCCATTCCAGCGATGAAAGCGCTAACGCATGGCGCCGCCAGGACTCCCCTAGATGCGCCATGCGCGCGACCGTGACGTAGGTAGACCCCGACGCCGTGGTCACCCGCCTCAATGAGTAGCTACTGAGAACCCGGTATTACGCGATGCCAGGCGTCAAGCCGATCATAGCTGGATCGCTCATTCAGCGGTATCCGACCTGGCTGACAGCGATCTCACCGACCACAGCACGCCGGCGCTTGGGGCGAATGGCAATGACCAGCAAACCTCCGAGGATTCCGAAGACTGCTAACACACCGAACGCCAGCGACACGTTGCCGGTTACACCACGCAACCAACCAACGAGCCATGGTCCGACAAAACCCCCGAACAGGTTTGCAAACCCGCCAATGAACGCCATCGCCGGTATCGCAAGACTTCGCGGCAACAATTCCGACGTGAAGGTGAAGATCAGAGGCAAATACATGAATAGAAAGAATCCCATGACCGTAAACGCGATCATGATCGGCACAATTTCATGGGCGCCGATATGGGAGCCGATGTACAGCAGTCCCCCAATGGCAATCATTGGGATGCCTGCATGGAGCCGGCGTTCATGGTGACGATCGGAACTGCGCGTTACGACGATCAACCCCACGATGGCGGCAAGATACGGAAGAGCGCTCACGAGACCGATATAACCTATACTCAGCGTGCTAGCCGCCTTGAGCGCCGTAGGCAGCCAGATTCCGAAGCCGTAGTTGACCATGTTGATCAAAGAAAATCCACCCATCAAAAGCCATACAGCTGGCTCCCGCAACATCGCCCACCAATCCGGTGAAGCCCCGGCAGCCAGTTCGATCTGTTCTGCATTGATCCGCGTCTGCAGGCGCTGTTTCTCCTCGGCCGGCAGCCATTTTGCCTGATCGACGCTGGTAGGTATCTGTCGCCACCAAATAAATGCCCAGAGCCATGCCGGCAGGCCTTCGATGATGAACATGATATGCCAACTCGAATACGTCAGGATCAATCCTGATATCGGGCCGGAGAGCATTGCCCCGACGGGCAGACACAGGTTCCACAGACCAAACGCCCGTGCGCGCTCTCGTTGAATGAACCATTGGGACAGCAACATTGCGGTGCTGGTCCACACCGGGCCTTCAGAAAGACCAAGCATGAAGCGCATGATCAGCAACTCGTGGTAATTTTGTACCAATCCCGTACCAATTGCAAAGCCTCCCCACAGGATAAGCGCGGTTAAAATCACGCGCTTGGCTCCGAAACGTGGTGCCAGATAGCCGGCGCCAAGAAAACTGATCAGGTATCCCCAAAAGAAAATGCCTGCAGCTAGTCCGGCGTTCGATGACGTAAGATGGAGGTCCTTTGACATACTCGGTAAAGCAAGACCTATATTAATCCTGTCGAAATAGGATATTGTGTACATCAGGAATATCACTGGTACGAGATGAACCCAACGTGTTCTCCCGATAGATTCGTCTGTGTTTGCCATTTGCATTTTTTCGTTTCCTCGATTTTTTGCTAAATTTAAGCCTGTAACCTTATGCGGCGTCCGTCCTGGCTTTGAAGTACTGACGGTCCGTTGCAGCGGACTGCGTTTCATAGATCGAGCCCTGGCGCAGCGGTGGGGGCAGAGGAATACGCACCGGCACGTCTGCCAGTCTGGGCGCTATCGTGGGACCATTGCCGATCATCAAGTTGGCATCGAACGCTTCGAGATCTGGCACGCCTTTCAACGGCCACGCGTCCGCTGCCGCGATCTCATACAACAACAAATTACGCGGGCGGTTCGACTGGTTTTGGGCCGAGCCATGCAAGGTGCGGACATGATGGAACGACATACTGCCTGCAAGACCGGTCAACGGCACCGCACGCCCGATTTCCACGATTATATCATTGGGATCAATCGCTCCACAAAACCGGCCGTCACTGCCGTGATGGTCCCACACGGGTCCTCGATGAGACCCAGGCACACATAGAAGTGGCCCGTTATCGAGTGCCATATCGTCGATGAATACGCCGATGGCCAAAATATCGTCATTGGTATGCGGGTAGAACGCCCAGTCCTGATGCCATTCGACAGGTGATCCGAAGTGCGCGGCCTTCATATTTAATTTCGAACCATGAAGGCGAAACGAGGAACCAATCAAGCTTCGCAGGATGCCGAGCACCCGCTCAGAGCGAATAATGTCGTTGAATACATCATCGACCTTATGGGGTGATTTGATGCGCCGAACCTTGGGCGCATCACGGGTGTGCCCAGGCTCGAGGTCGTAAATCTCATCGTGCACATCAATTGCCCGCGCATGGTCTATCAATCTTGCGATTACCTGACGCATCTGGACGAGATCCGATAAACTCAAAATACCAGGCACGACGATGAATCCGTCAGATCGATAGGCAGCGATTTGCTCTTGCGTCAGCATTCATTTCCTCCGGTTTTTGTCAATCACATATCAGTGATCGAATTGGTAGCGCTGTCATTATCAAGCCGAGGATAGGCCTCCGGTGCTGCCATTTCCAGCAAATTCTTTCATGCGCTCGGAAAATTAGTCAGAAGCGGTTGCACCGATACATCCAATCAATGCGATTTACCTGGAACACAGCTTAGCTGAAAGTAAAGGGCGTTCCCACACACTATACGCGATGTATCGAAATGCGCGGCCGACAGCTTCGGTCTCCAACTCGGTCACAGGGCGCGATCGTCGATGCGTTCAGCGGACAGGTCGCCCACGACGTCGCCGTGCGCGGAACCTGTGGCCTGCCGCGGTGCCATCGCCCCCGTTGCCCGATATCGTTACCCTGAGCTGGATCCGGCCGGCGTTGAACGCGCGGCGCAGGGGCCGGATCGGCTGGAGTTGGCGGACGCGGCTCGAACCTTATCCGGATTTTCGCAGCCGGTTCGATACCGTGGCGATCCTCGCTGGCGTTAACGCCAACGTCCATGCCAAGACCAGTGTGGCGCTTGGGCCAAAGCCGGAGCGCACGCAACGCGAGGCGGCTATCCGGAGAACATAGGCGCTCTTATGGCGGCATCCTATGGGGCGAGCCCCTCACCTTGCCGCGTTGCTCTCGCAGGATGCCGAGCCCACCGAGACCTTGTACGTCAGGACCCGCTTGATTGCTTGACCGCCAAAGGCGTCCTTCATCATGACGCTGCGGCCCGACTGGATACCATGCCAAGCCGATCGCCGGCTACCACACCATCTCCGTGGTCACTGCGTTGATCCAGTTCCCAAGGCGCCCACTCTGCCAGGCTACATCAAGAACGTACAGCCGCGATGCAGCGGCAGAACATGGATGAAACTCCCCCGCGGATCGAAATCCTAGCCAGGCCCGGGCAAATCCGAGCCGCAGGGGGCGTTGTCAGCAGCCCGCGCGCGCTACTTCATGAACTGGGCGACATTGTCCTTCGTCACGACATCGAGCCCGACATATTGGATCGTCTTTTCCGATTTGCCCTGTTTCAGGGCGCGCAGAATCTCCATCGCCTTCGCCCCCATCGCATAGGGCTGCTGGCCCACCAGCGCCGCGACCTCGCCCTTCTTGAGCTCGCTGAGCTCGGCCGGCAGCGTATCAGCGGAAACGATCGTCAGCTTGCCACCATCGATCGCCGCTTTGTGCTTGTTATAGAAATCGTCATAGGCGTTCTCGGTAAACAGCGGCCAGCCACCCACCGCGACGATCGCCGACAGATTGGGATTGGCGGTGGTCAGGTCGGTCATCTGCTGCATGCCGAGCGCGCTGTCGTCGTTGCAGAACGTTGGTGACCCGCCGACTTCTTTCCAGCCCGCGGCCTTCAAGACGTCGCGCACGCCATCGACCCGCTGCGCCAGATTCTCCGCCGCCGGGCCACCCGAAATTACCGCATAGGTACCGGGCGTCGGGTGCGCCTTGACCAGTTGCTGGCCCAGATCCTTGCCGAGCTGCAAATTGTCGGTGCCGACATAGACCTGCCGCTTGGTGTCCGGCGCGTCGGCGTCGAACGTGATCACCGGAATGCCGGCGGCCCGCGCCCGCGCGATGACATGCGCGATCGAGCCGGGATCGGCGACCGAGATCGCGATACCGTCGATGCCGCGCGTGATCAGATCCTGCACCGTCTGCACCTCGGCCGCGGCGTCCTGCGTCACCGGGCCGGTATAGGTGCATTTCACATCGCCGAGCTTCTTTGCTTCCGCCATGCAGCCATCGCGCGACAGGTCGAAGTACGGGTTGTTGAGCGATTTCGGCACAATCGCGAAATCATAGGTCTTGCCGGCCTTTGCCGGCGCCGGCGAAAGCAGCAACGCCCCCAGCACCGCGGCGGTGCCGGCGCCCGTCAGCCACAGCCCGGTTCTTTTGGTATTGGATGTCATTGTGTCGATCCTCCGTTTTGTTGTCGTGATTATTATCATCGTTCGATCAGCCAGCGGAGCGGTTTCCCCCGCCCTATTGGCCAAGCCGTCGGCTACGCAGCCGGTCGACCAGCACGGCCGCGATGATGATCGCGCCGACCACCGTCTGCTGCCAATATGTATTCACCCGGGCCAGCACCAGCCCGTTGCGAATCACCTCGATCAGCGCCGATCCGACGATCGCACCGAGCGGGCCGCCAACGCCGCCGAGCAGATTGGCGCCCCCGATCACCGAGGCGGCGATGATGCGCAGCTCATACCCATCCGCAAGGTTGGCGGGCACCGAGCCGAGCCAGCCACCGAGCAGAATGCCGGACAGCGCGGCGGTAAGGCCGGATAGCACATAGACCCCGGTTTTCACCCGCTGCACCGGCACGCCGGTGAGCGCTGCCGCCCGCTCGTTGCCGCCGATCGCGAACACATAGCGACCGCGCGCGGTATGGTGCAGCAGCAATCCCATCATCACGCCGAGTGCCAGCAGATACAGCAGCGGCACCGGCAGGCCGAGCAGCGTGCCATCCGACAGGCGAAAGAACAGGTTCGCCTCCGGCCCGGTGATATCGACGCCCTGGCCGTTGGTGATGGCGTAGCACAGCCCTCGCACGATGCTCAGCATCCCAAGCGTGGTGACGAACGGTGCGAGTCCGGTATAAGCGATCAGCAACCCGTTGATCAGCCCGATCGTCGCACCCACCGCAAGGCCGCCCACCACCGAAATCGCCAGCACCGCACCCGGCACCGCCGCAACCGCCGTCGGGCCGAGCGCACGGAACAGCATCGCCGCGATGATCGCGGACAACCCCATCGATGATCCTACCGAAAGGTCGATCCCGCCGGTGATGATGACCAGCGTCGAGCCGAAGGCAACGATGCCGATATACGAAAAATCAGTCAGCACGTTGCTGAGATTGCCGAAACTCAGAAACTCCGGCGCGACCACCGAAATTGCCGCCACCAGCAGCGCCAGCGCGAGCGTGACATAGGCGGTCTGCGAAGCCAGAAAGCCGCGCGAATGCCAGGAAACCTGGCGCACATTGCTGAAATCGCTCATGCCGTTTCGAGCGCTCCGGTGATCAAGCCGGTGACCTCCTGCGGCGAGGAACTGGCGATTGCCTTGTTCGCCACCAGCCGGCCGCGCCGCAGCACCACCACCCGGTCGCACACGTCGAACACATCGGGCATCCGGTGGCTGATCAGCAACACGGCGATCCCGGCATCGCGCAACCGCAGGATCAACGCCAGGACCTCGGCAATCTGGCGCACGCTGATCGCCGCGGTCGGCTCGTCCATCAGGATCAGCTTGGCATCGGCAAGCCGCGTCCGCGCGATTGCCACCGCCTGGCGCTGCCCGCCGGACATCCGCCGCACCAACTCACCCGGCCGGGTTTCGCTTTTCAATTCATTGAACAATTCGCCCGAGCGCTTCGCCATTGCGGCGTGGTCGAGCCAGCGAAATCCGGCAATCCGCCGGTGCAACTCGCGGCCGAGAAAAATATTGGCGGCCGCGCTCAGATTATCGGCAATCGCCAGATCCTGATGCACGACCTCGATCCCCGCCTTGCGCGCATCCACCGGCGCATGGAAATGCACCTCTTTGTCCTGAAACCGCATGGTCCCTTCGCTCTGGCGGAATACGCCGGCGATGATTTTCACCAGGGTCGATTTTCCTGCGCCATTATCACCCATCAGCCCGACGATTTCGCCCGGGCCGACCTGGAAACTGACATTACTGAGCGCCTGCACCGCCCCATACGACTTGCCGACATCTTCGAGCGTCAGCAGCGTCATGCCCTGGCCCGGGCAAAATCAACGATGACTGGACCCGAGGTTGCCGGAATGGCTCTGCGCATGACCGTTCTCCCTCTGCCACGATGGCATTATGCGGCGGCCTGCGCCGCTCGCGTTTTTATGATCAGAGAGAAGCACTCTGTTGCTTACCAAGCAAGAGACAATCAAAAATATATCGCAGCAACGATTGCCTCCGGCTACTTACCTGCAGGTCTGCCCATTCCCACGGTCCAAAACCATCCGCACCGCGCGGGTACGGACCTCAGGGCTGAATTTGTTCGCTGTTTTGTTCATTAGGGCTCCATTGTGATTGAAATTTCGAGCTTCCGAAATTCTCGCGGCGTTTCACTGTTGAGCCGGTGCATAATACCGTGAGCGACGAGCAGAGCGGGGGGTTCAGTGTGGGACGCGGGCTGACCGACGGCGAAGCGGACGGATACGCGGAATTGATTTTCCACCATTGTGCTCTAACCTCTGCGACAAGCCGAATGAGGACTCGTGCGGCGCAAGGTTTCCCCTGCGCCGCGCCTCTTGCGCGTGCGGCACGATGAAATGGGGCAGTGGCAATGCCGTGTATGCGGCGTTGGCATCGGCTGAACGAATGAAACTGGAGATCGAGTGACCATGACGAACGAGACCGATTACGTGCCGCCGGATGTGTGGACCTGGGAGCCCGCGCAAGACGGCGGCCGGTTCGCCAACATCAACCGCCCGATCGCCGGGGCGACGCATGAAAAGCCGTTGCCGGTGGGGAAGCATCCGTTGCAGCTCTATTCCCTCGCCACGCCGAACGGGGTGAAGGTGACGGTGATGCTGGAAGAGCTGCTGGCGCGGGGCCATCAGGGTGCCGAGTACGACGCCTGGCTGATCCGCATCAACGAGGGTGATCAATTCGGCAGCGGATTCGTCGCGGCCAATCCGAATTCCAAAATCCCGGCGCTGGTCGATCACAGCGGCGACAAACCACGGCGCGTGTTCGAATCCGGCGCGATCCTGCTGTATCTCGCGGAAAAATTCGGAGACTTCCTGCCCACCGATCTCGAGACGCGGACGGAGTGCCTGTCCTGGTTGTTCTGGCAGATGGGCAGCGCGCCGTATCTGGGCGGCGGGTTCGGGCATTTCTACGCCTATGCGCCGAGCAAGATCCGCTACGCGATCGACCGCTTCGCGATGGAGGCCAAGCGCCAGCTCGACGTGCTGGACCGGCGGCTGGCCGAGAGCGCGTATCTGGCTGGTGATGACTACACGATCGCCGACATGGCGGTGTTCCCGTGGTATGGCGGGCTGGTGAAGGGCTGGCTGTATGGCGCGGCGGCGTTTCTCGACGTCGGCAGCTATGCGCATGTGCAGCGCTGGGCGGATGAGATCGCGGCCCGGCCGGCGGTGCAGCGGGGGCGAATGGTCAACCGCGTGTTCGGCGAGCCGGAGACGCAGCTGCACGAGCGGCACGACGCCAGCGATTTCGAGACACGGACGCAAGACAGACTGGTGGCGCAGGCGTAATGGATCGGAGGCGGCGGCGTGGCCCGGTGATGAGCGGATGTTACCGTCCGGCCGCCCTCTGAAGGGGTTGAACCGTCCGTCATGCGCGAGCAGCTGCGGTTCGTTTTGGTCATTCGGGCGTATACCTATCGCTATCTGATCGCAGTGACTTGGGCCGCAGCCCCACAACTTGACAGTGCCAAGGTTTCGCCCGACGCAAGTGCGTTATCCGATCGCGACCGTGCCGCAAAAAGCGCCGTTCTGATTAAAGCCAGAGCATCGGCCCGGCGGTTGACGCTGTTTTAGCCGCCTATCGATGGCATGATTTTTGCTCACCGTGGTTCACCGAACTCTGGCCACCACCAGACTCTGTGAACCATGATGGGATGCGCCGTATGATCAGGGCCATAATCGGGTTGGGCATTCCGTTCTTTGCGGTGGTGGTGATGCTACCCTTTGTCAACACGGTATCGCTGACAATTGATAACATTCCTTTTCTGTACCTCTGGATGTTCGCCTGGTTTGTGCTGACCTCGGTCTGTCTGGGTGCCTGCTGGCTGCTGTTCGACCGCCATCGCCCGGCCACCGATGAGGGAGATCGCGCGTGATGGCCAGCTTCGTATTCGCCTGCCTGATCCTCGCCTCGCTCGGCCTCGCGATATTTGCCAAGCGCGGGCATCATACCGAATCCGTGAAAGAGTTCTTTATCGCCTCGCGCCAGTTCGGCGGTTTCCTGGTGTTCTTTCTTGCCGTCGGCGAGATTTACAGTATCGGCACG
Source organism: Acidiphilium rubrum (assembly GCF_900156265.1). Lineage (GTDB taxonomy): Bacteria > Pseudomonadota > Alphaproteobacteria > Acetobacterales > Acetobacteraceae > Acidiphilium > Acidiphilium rubrum. The sequence goes on along the minus strand of NZ_FTNE01000011.1, from coordinate 94,600 downwards.
ATCATCGGCTTTCCCGGCGGTATCTACGCCATGGGCGGCACCTACGGGATCTGGTTTCTGGGCTATATCCTGCTGGCCTATCCGGTTGGCTATTTCGTCAATCCCTGGATCTGGCGTGCCGGCAAGGTCTATGACGCGGTGACGCTGCCCGATCTGTTCAAGGGCCATTTCCGCGATCATCGCTATGGACGGTTTCTGGAATTATCGGTCACCATCGCCGCCATCGTGTTTCTGGTGCCCTGGGGGCAGTTGCAGTTCAGCGGCCTGATCATCGCGCTCAACGGTCTCGGCTGGCATTTCAACCCGATCGTGCTGACGGTGCTGGCCGCAGCCCTCGCGTTCACCTATGTCGCGGTATCGGGCATTCGCGCACCCGCCTATGTCGCGATCCTGAAGGACATATTGATGGTCCTGGCGATCGTGGTCACCGGCGTCGCGGCGGTTTCCGCCGTTGGCCTCGGGTCGATTTTCCACATCGCCGGGCCGGTCGCGCATAATCATCTGAACGCGCCGCAGCTGCGGTTCACGATGAGTACAATCACGTTTCAGGCGCTCGGGTTCTTCATGTTTCCGTTCAACATGCAGAACCTGTTCACCGCCCGCTCCGAGCAGACCATCCGCCGCACGCAGATGTTCATGCCGCTTTATATGCTGATGTATCCGTTCCTGGTTGTCACATCGTATTACGCGCTCAGCCAGCATACCCATCTCGCCGCGCCGAACCAGGCGTTCATGGCGGTCGCGGTATCGCTGCTGCCCGGCTGGGTGCTCGGCATGGTCGCCGCCGGTGCATCGCTGTCGGGCCTGATCGTGCTGGCCGGCATCAGCCTCGCGATCGGCCCGCTCGTGTCGCGCAACCTGTTCGGCCATGTGCCCGAAACCCGGCAGCGCAGTGCTGCACGTCTGGTCATCGTCCTGTATCTCGCGGCATCGATTCTGCTGACGCTGATGGCGCCGAACCTGCTGCTCACCATCATCAACACGGCGTTCTTCGGCATCACCCAGTTCTTTCCCGGCGTGCTCGCGATCATTTTCTTCCGGCGCGCCCACCCGCTCGCCATCGGCGCAGGCATCATCGTGGCGGATGTGCTTTCGATCGCGTTCTATCTGGCCGGTGCGACGATGGACGGGCTGAACGTCGGCTTCGTCTGTTTGCTGATCAACATTGTCATTCTGGTCGGCGGCAGCCTGTTGATGGCGCGCGATCCGCGCGTCGTGCCGGTCGCTGCACGCGAATCAGGGCTGATCGCGGCACCGGCGAGCGGCGATTGACCGCGTGCAAACTTCGTTTGATGTGAGCAACGGAGCAGCGCCGCATGTATGATCTGCGCCCCCGGCCCGCGCCGATCGCGGCCGATCTGCTTGCGCATCTGCGCCGGGCGGAACCGGCGACGATCGGGCATTTTCGGCATACCGGATTCATGGACCCCGGCGTGCGGGCGCTGTTCTCGCCGCTGCGGATCGCGGGCACCGCCGTGACGGTGCTGGCGCCAGGGCCGGATGCGGTGATGGTGCATTATGCGATCAAACAGGCGCTGCCAGGCGATATTCTGGTGATCGACCGCTGTGGCGATCATAAGCACGCCTGCATGGGCGGCGCGGTTGCCTATGCCGCGCGGCATGCCGGCGTTGCGGGTATCGTGGTGGATGGGGTGGTGACCGATGTTCAGGAGTTGCGCGCCTATGGCGTGCCGGTCTGGGCGCGCGGGCTGTCGCCCATCACGGTCAAGCTGCTCGGGCTCGGCGGCGGCTTTGGTGTGCCGGTATCGTGCGGCGGGGTTATGGTCAGCCCGGGTGATGCGATTTTCGCCGATGAAAACGGTGTGCTGGTCTTGCCGCCCGGCGCGGTGCGGGCCGCCGCCGATCGGGCCATCGCCATGCAGGAAACCGAGACGGCGACGCTGCGACGGATCGATGCGGGTGAAGCCTATGCGGATATCGCCGGGTCAACGGCGATCATCGAGGCGGGCCGATAATCGAACGGTTCAGCCCCAAACGACGCCGCGAAGTATGGCCTCTGCCATGCGAGCGGCACAGTCCAAACCAAACAAAAGTTTTTTGGTTCTTTTTTTCAAAAAAGAACGCCTTTACCCAGCCTTCGTCACATGATTGTACATTGCTCATCCGCAACATCAAGCACCAGCATCCGCCCCGGTCGATGGGTGATCGCGAAGGGCAGGCGGCTGGCGGGCTCTCAAACAGTATGGTCTGGACGCCCTCCCTACCCCTAAAACTAGCGGGTTCTAAGGGCTGAGCCCTTAGTGGGGGGTTCGGGGGGCAACGCCCCCTGGTCTTGCTTCCTTCGAGCACCACCCAAAACCCCCCGCCATCACATGCCAAGATACGCTCGCCTGACGTCGGCGTTTGCCGCGATGGTGGCGGCGGGGCCGGCCATGACGACGCGGCCGGTTTGCAGCACGTAGGCGCGGTCGGCGATCGACAGGGTTTCGACCAGGCGCTGCTCGACGATCAGGATGGTGACGCCGAGGCCTCTGATCCGTTGCACGGCGTCCATGATGTCATCGACCAGGCGCGGCATGATGCCCTGGCTTGGTTCATCGAGCATCAGCAGGCGCGGGTTGGTCATCAGGGCCCGGCCGATCGCGAGCATTTGCTGTTCGCCGCCGGACAGGGTTTCGGCGCGTTGTTTCAGGCGTTCCTGCAGGCGGGGGAAGAGTTCGAACACCAGGTCGAGCGGTTTGAACCGGTCCGGGCCGCGCCTTGCGTAGGCGCCGAGGCGTAGATTGTCCTCGACCGAAAGGCCGCCGAACAGGCGCCGGCCCTCCGGCACCAGCACTGCGCCGAGCCGGTTGATCCGGTGGGCGGGCAGATCGGCCAGATCGGTGCCTGCGAAGCGGATGGCGCCGCCGGTGGGCATCTGTCCCGCGATGGCGCGCAGCAGGGTGCTTTTGCCGGCGCCGTTCGCCCCCATCACCGCGACGATTTCACCCGCGGCGACCTCGATGTCGATGCCGTGCAGCACGCGCAGGCCGCGATAGGCAGCGGTGAGGTGAGAGACGTGCAGCAGCGGTTCAGGCGACAAACCGGTCACCGAGATAGGCACGGATCACATCGGGGTTGCGGACGACTGACTGGGGCGTGCCCTCGCATAGTTTGCGGCCGAGGTTGAGCACCACGGCGCGATCGATCAGGGGCAGCAGCACTTCCATGACGTGCTCGACCATGATGATGGTGACACCGCGCGCGCGCACCGCGCGGATCAGGTCGACACCGGCCTGTGCCTCGGTCGGCGTCAGGCCGGTCAGGATTTCATCGAGCAGCAGCAGGCGCGGTTCGGTCGCGAGCGCGCGGGCGACTTCGAGGCGGCGTTTCTCGGGCGGGGTCAGGTCGTGCGCGGGCACATCGGCGCGCGCGGCGAGGCCGCAGAAGCCAATGACATCGAGCGCCTTTGCCATCGCGGTGCCGGTGTTCCGGTGGCGCAGGAAGCTGCCGACCATGACGTTTTCAAGCAATGTCATGGAGTCGAAGCTGCGCACCACCTGAAAGGTGCGCCCGATGCCGCGCGCCGCACAGGCGACCGGCCCGAGACCCGAAATCACGGTGCCATCGAGCCGGATGCTACCCTGGTCCGGCTTGACCTCGCCGGCGATGCTGTTGAACAGGCTGCTCTTGCCGGCGCCGTTCGGGCCGATCAGGCCGAGGATTTCACCGGCGGTGACGGTGAAGCTGATATCGACATTGGCGGCGACGCCGCCGAAGGATTTGCTGACGCCGCGGATATCCAGCAGCGGTTCAGCCATTTTCGACCACCGCATCGCCGGCGGCACCGCGGATGCCGAACAGGCTGATCAGCCCCTGTGGCCGGACCAGGGCGAGCACCAGGATCAGCCCGCCATAGATCATCAGATCGACCCCGCCCGCAGCGCCACCGAGCTTGGCGATCGAGATTTGCTGCACCGGAATCAGCACGGCAGCACCGAGCAGCGGTCCCCATAGCGTGCCGACGCCGCCGACCACGGCGGGCAGCGCGATCAGCACCGAGAGCGACAGGCCGAACGTGCTGGGCGGATCGATGAAGCCGATGTATTGCGCATAGAGCGCGCCGCCGACACCGGTGATCGCACCGCTGATCGCGGCGGCGGCCATCTTGCTCGGAAACACCCGCACGCCGAGGCTGCGCGAGGCGATGCTGTCGTCCTTGACCGCGCGCCAGTAGAAGCCCCAGCGCGAGCCCTCGACCAGCCAGGCGACCAGCCAGGCGAGGGCGGCGTAGGCGAGCATGGCGTAGTCGAACGGCAGGACGGCGATGCGGAATTGCAGATCGATCCAGCTCTGCTGGCGGAACGGAATGGTGATGCCCTCGGCAGCGCCCACCCAGTCCCAGTTTTCGACCAGCAGCAGTCCGATCAGGCCGAACACCAGCGTTGCGATGGCATAATAATGGCCGCTGAGGCGGAAACACGGCCAGCCGACCAGCAGGGCCGCCGCGCCGCCCAGCGCGCCGCCGGCGAACAACCCGATGGTCGGCGGAATGCCGAGCCGGGTGAACAGCAGGGTCGAGGTATAGGCGCCGAGGCCGAAATAGAGCGCATGGCCCAACGAGATCTGCCCACAATAGCCGCCCAGCACGTTCCAGCCCTGGCTGAGCCCGGCGTAGAGCAGCACCAGCACCATCAGGCCGCGCCAGTAGGGCGAGGGGATCAGCACGGGCAGGATGATCAGACCGACCAGCAGGCCGGCGCCGACCAGCAACTGGGTGCGGCGGCGGGTTTCGATGGTGTGGGCTGCTGCGCCGGTCATTGCCGGCCGAACAGGCCGCGCGGCCGGACCATCAGCACCAGGACATAGAGCGCGAAAATGCCGATCTCCTTCAGCGACGGATCGATGAACAGGGCGGTCAGGGCCTCGACCAGCCCCACCACCAGGCCGGCGACCAGCGCGCCGAGCAGCGAGCCGAAGCCGCCGAGGGCGACGGTGATATAGGCGATCACCGCGAAACTCGTGCCCACGCTCGGCGCGATGTAGTAGAAACTCGCGAGCATGACCCCGGCGATGCCGACCGTCGCGGCGCCGATGCCCCAGCCGAGGCTGAAGATATGGTCACGATCGATCCCGATCAGCGCGACCGCATCGCGATCCTCGCGCGTCGCTTCCAGCGCGCGGCCGAATTCGGTGCGCGAGATCAGCGCCAATGCCGCGAAAGCGAGCAGGCAGACGCCGCCCGCCGCGATCTGCGACACCGGCAGCACGATCTGGCCCCATGCGACCGTCGCCGTGCTGATCGCGCCATCGTTCAGGGTGCGGAAATCGCTGCCGAACATGAATTGCGCGAGCCCGACCAGGAAGATCGACAGGCCGAAGGTGATGAAAATCTGCACCATGCCGCTGTTGAACCGCACGCCGAGCGCGCGCGATATCAGGCCGCGATAGATCGCAACCCCGACGCCGAACAGCAGCGCGGCCACGATCGGCAGTTGCAGCAGCAGGCCGACGTGCAGATGGTCATGCAGCAGCAGGGCCGCGTACATCGCGACCATCAGCAATTCGCCATGCGCGAAATTGACGATGTTCATCAGCCCGAAAATCAGCGACAGCCCGGCCGCGACCAGCGCGTAGATCAGCCCCATCAGGAGCCCGCCGATCGCGACCTGAATGATCAGGGACGCCGTCATGCGCCTCCGCCCTCAATGGCCGAAATCAAGTCCCGACGGTCCAGATCGCGTCGGCCGTCGCGACATCGGCGGGAAAGATCGTGTGCCATGCGCCGTGCTGATATTGCTGGATCACCGGGTTGCCCAGAATGTTCTGGCCCGTCGCGTCGAACTTGATGCCTTTCCAGGGCATGATGGTCTGATTGCCCGGAATGTCGGTGGTTTTGAGCGCGGCCTGCAAGGCGGTGTTCTTGGTCGAGCCGGCCCGGTTGATCGCATCGGCCAGAACTTGCAGCGCGGTGAATTCGCGCGCCGAGAGATCGTCCAGATCCTTGCCCTTGGTGCCCGATTTGTACAGCGCGTTCACCTTGGGAATCGCCGGGCGGGTTTTCTCCGCATCGCTCGCATAGCTCGATCGGCTCATCACCCCTTCCGCGAGCGGGCCGACGGCGGCGATGAAGGCGGGGTCGATGAAGCCGGCATCCTGCGCCATGATCGCCTTGGGCGTGTAGCCGACATTGTGCATCGAGCGGACCAGCAGGATGGCATCGTTGGTATACGACGAGGGCATCAGCACATCCGCGTTCGCCGCCCGCAGCCGCGCCGCCTCGACCGCGAGCGAGGGGGTGCTTGCCTGATAGGCGATATCGGTGGGCGAGGGCCGGAAGAACCAGGTGAGTCCCTGTTCGCTGAGGCTGGGTGCCGAATTCTCCGCCGAGATATAGGGAACTTCGTAGCGGTTGCAGATCTGGCTGATGGTGACAGCGGTGGCACTGGTATAGCTGCCGATGATGGCGACCACCTTGTCCTGCGTGATCAGGCGTTCCGCCTCGCTCTGCGCGATCTGCGGGCTGTTCTGGCTATCGGCGAAGATCAGCTTGATCTTCGCACCGCCCAGCGCCGGCAGGCCGCCGCCTTGGCCCAGCAGCATCGGCACGTCGTGATGGCCGTTGATGATCGCGGCGGCGGTTTCGAGCGCCACACGCGCATCATTGCCGATGGGTGCGGCGTTGCCGCTGAGTGGATAGACCGCGCCGACCAGAATGTCGGGTGGCGCTGCGGCAAGGGCGGGGCCGGAGGTCAGTGCCGCGGCGCCGACCGCGGCTCCCAGCACGGTGCGGCGTCCTACGGCTGGTGTCTCAATCGTCATGGGGCTCGATCTCCTTCGATCATGCTGCGCAGTGAACTCGTTTCATCCGGATCGACCGCGCCGGACGGGTCGATCGCGACTTTGTAAACCAGGCGGGCGGCCTCCCGCGTCACCATGCCATCATGCACGTCGGCAGCGACATGCGCAGGATCGCGCAGCGCCGGATCGCCCATGCCGCCGCCGCCCGGCAGGTCGAGCCGCAGGCGCTCGCCGCGCGGAATGATCTGCAACCCCTTGGCCCGCAGCGCGGCACCCGAAACCAGCCCGACCCGGCCGGCCGCGCCGTCATGCCCGCCATCGCGCCCGCGCGGCGCATTGTCGATCCGGTCGAAAATCGCGTTGCAGGCGAATTCCTGATCATCGCGCGCGCCGATTTCGATGATCTGGCCGAGACCGCCGCGCATCCGCCCCGCACCGCCGGAGTCGGGGCGCAACTCCTTGCGCCAGAACACGATGGGCGCGACCGTCTCGGTGATTTCGACCGGCATGGTCCGCACGCCGGAAGGAAACGCGGTCGCGTCCAGCCCATCGAGCCCGGGGCGCGCGCCGGTGCCGCCGGAATTGAAGGTGATGACCTCGAAATCCGGCAGCGGCGCGTGGTTCGGCTGAGCCGCATCCGCATCGTGCCCTGAGACCAGCGCGCCGCCGCGTAACGGCGGGTTCCACAGGCAGGAAGACCCCTCAGCCGCGACCCGCCCGGGAATTGCCTGATGCAGGCAGCCCATCATCAGATCGGGCAGCAACTGGCCGATCACGTGGCGCACCGCGACCGGGCGCGGGTGCGGCGCGTTCAGGATACAGTCATCGGGGATCACCATCCGGAACGGTTGCAGGCTGGCCCAGTTGTTCGGAATGTCCGGCGCGATCACGATCTTGATGCCGAAACACGCATAGGCCCGGGTATAGGCGGCGGGCACGTTGATGCCGCGTGACGAAGGTGCCGAGGTACCGGCGAAATCGACCGTGATGCTGCCCTCATCCACCTGCAACGTGGCCGCGAGGCTGATCGGTGCCTCGTAGCCATCCGAATTGATGCGAGCGCGATAGGTTCCTTGCGGCACCGCCGCGATCGCCGCCTCGGTCGCGCGCAGGCTGCTCTCGAAAATGAAGTCGGCCAGCGGCTCCAGCCCATCGAGGCCGAATTCATCGAGCATCTGGTTGAGCCGGCGGGCACCGGCATCGTTGCAGGCGCACAGCGAATAAATATCGCCTTCGAGTTCGACCGGCAGCCTGGTGCCGGCGCGCAGGATATCGAAAAAAATCTCGCTCGGGCGGCCCTGTTCGAAGCAGCGTACGATCGGGATGAACAGACCCTCCTCGAACACCGAGCGCGCCTCCGCCCCCATGCCGAGGCCGCCGACATCGATGACATGGGCGGTGTTGGCGAACAGCCCGATCATCACGCCGTTGCGGAATGCCGGCGTCACCACGGTGAAATCATGCAGATGGCCGGTGCCGAGCCAGGGGTCGTTGGTGATGTAGTGATCGCCCGGGCGCATGGTTGCGGCGGGAAATTTGCGCAGGAAATGCCCGACGCTCTCGCTCATCGCGTTCACATGGCCGGGCGTGCCGGTCACCGCCTGCGCCAGCATGCGGCCGGCGCAATCGAACACCCCGGCGGAAAGATAGCCCGCCTCGCGCACGGTGGTGCTGAACGCGGTGCGGATCATCACCTGCGCCTGTTCCTCGACCACCGCGATCAGCCGCCGCCACATGATCTGCTGGCGGATCGCGGTGAGTTGGGCCGCTTCGTCGCTCATGCCGCGCCATCCCGCACGAGGTCGATCCAGCCCTGCGCCATCACCATCCCCGACCAGCCGGGGCCGAGCAGCGTCGAGGTTTCGCGCTCCTGCACGATCGCCGGCCCGCGCAGCCGCGCGCCCGGGGCGAGGGCCGCGCGCTCGTAGAGCGACCAATTCGATTCCCTTCCATCGAAACTGTCGCGCACCAGGCGATGCCCGATGGGGCTTGCATCGTGCGGCGCCGGCTCGACCGGGCGCGCTGCCCCCTCGTCCATGATGGTCTCGATCGAGACGACGTAGCTGATCATCTCGATCGCCGATCCCGGCACCGGCCGGTCGTAGATGCGCGCATATTCGGCCTCGTAAGCATGATGCAGGGCGATGATATCAGACGCATCGAGGCGGCGGGGCGGCAATCGGACCATGATTTCGTGCCCCTGGCCGACGTAGCGCATCGCCACACTCCGCGTCTCGCGGACCGGTGCGCCGAAGCGGCCGGGTTCGACCGTCGCGACCGCCTCGCGCTGCATGGCGTCGAGCAGGGCGTTGACCAGGTCGAGATCGAGATGATCGAGCCGCTGATACAGGCTGCGCACCACCTCGTAGCCGACCGGTGCGTGCAGAAACCCGATCGCGCTGCCCACCCCGGCGTGGCGCGGCACCAGCACCCGGTCGATCCCAAGTTTTTCGGCAATCCGCGTCGCATGCACCGGGCCGCCGCCGCCGAACGCGATCATCGTGCGCCCGGGCAGGCTGGTCGCCGCATCGATCGCATGGGCGCGCGCCGCATTGGCCATGGCTTCATCGACCGTCTCGAGCACCGCCAAGGCGGCCATCCCATCGCTCAGGCCGAGCGCCGTGCCGAGCGTGCGGCGCAGCGCGAGCCGCGCGGCATCATCGTCGAGCCGCATCGCCCCACCCGCGAAGCCGAGCGGATCGTAGCGGCCGAGCACCAGATTGGCATCGGTCACGCAGGGCTTCGCGCCACCCCGCCCGTAGCAGGCGGGACCAGGATCGGCCCCGGCGCTGTCCGGCCCGACGGTGATGCGCCCGAGCGGATCGACCGCGGCGATGCTGCCGCCGCCGGCGCCGATCTCGACCATCTCGATCACCGGAATCCGCAGCGGCAGCCCCGATCCCTTCATGAACCGGCCGATCCGCGCCACCTCGAAACTGCGCGCGGTGGTCGCCCGGAAATCATCGATCAGGCAGAGCTTCGCGGTGGTGCCGCCCATGTCGAACGACACGACCCGATCCAGCCCGGCGGCCTGCGCGATCCGTGCGGCGAACAGCGCACCGCCCGCCGGGCCGCTTTCGACCAGCCGGATCGGAAACTGCGCGGCGGTCTCGACCGTGGTCAGCGTGCCGCCCGACAGCATCAGGAACATCGGCGCGGCAAGCCCGCGCTGGCGCAGCCCGTCATCGAGCCGGTGCAGGTAGCGCGCCATCAACGGTTGCAGATAGGCATTGGCCGCGGTGGTCGAAAACCGCTCCCACTCGCGGATTTCCGGTGCCACCACGGAGGCGAGCGAGATCGGCAGATCGGGCCACGCCGCCGCGATCAGCGCGGCCGCGCGTTGTTCGTGCACCGGATTGGTGAACCCGTGCAGAAACCCGATCGCGAGGCTTTCAACCCCCGCCGCCCGCAGGCGCGGCACCAGATCGATGACCGCCTGCTCATCGAGCGGGGCGAGAATCCGCCCGGCATGATCGATCCGCTCCGGCACGGTCAGGCGCAGATGGCGCGGGATCAGCGGTGCCGGCAGCGTGATGCCGAGGTCGTACTGGTCGTAGCGGCTCTCGTTGCGCATCGCCAGCACATCGCGGAACCCGGCGGTGGTGATCATCGCGGTGACCGCACCCTTGCGCTCGATGATCGCGTTGGTCGCCAGCGTCGTGCCATGCACCAGCAGATCGATATCTCCGGGCGTGATCCCCGCGCTGTCCAGCATCGCATCGAAACCTTCGAGCACGGCGCGCTCGGGTGCATCCGGCGTGGTCAGGATTTTCGCGGTAGTGACCACGCCGTGGCGGCGCAGCGCGAAATCCGTGAAGGTGCCGCCGATATCGACGGCGAGCCGGGTCTGATCCGCCTCACCCAAGGGCGGCGGCACGGCGGTCAGGACGCGTCACCCCCGGTCCGCTTGGTCTCGATTTCAATGAACACGAATTCCCCTTCATTGTCGTTGATCACATCATGCTCGACCCCGGCTGCGCGGCTGTAGCTGACCCCGGCGGTGAGGGCGGCATGGCGTTCGGCACCACCCGGCTCGCGCAGCAGCAGCCGCCCGGTCGACATCGGCACGACCACGTAATCGAGCCCGTGGCGATGCCAGCCGGTCGCGGCACCGGGGGCGAAGCGCCATTCGGTCACCCTGAATATGTCGTTGTCGATCTGCACGGTCGGCACGGCGGCGGGGCGGGTCATCACAAGGCTCCTGTCGGGACTGAAATTGTGGGCAGCGCGCCCTGCGGGGCCAATGCAGCGGCCAGCCCCAGCACGGTCCGATCATCACCCCGCGCGCCCACTATCTGCACACCGATCGGCAGCCCACCCGGCGACATGCCGCACGGCACGACGCAGGCCGGTGCCTGCGCCAGATTGACCGGAAAACTGAACCCGGCCCATTCGGTCCAGCGCGTCATGCCGCGATCGGGCGGCACTTCGAGCCCGGCCGCGAACGGCAGAACCGCGGTCGCCGGCGAAACCAGAGCATCGAACCGCGTCATCAACGCATCGAACGCCGAACCATAGGCCGCGCGCCTGCCACTGGCCGCGATGTAATCCGCCGCGCTATACCCCGCGCCGATCGCCGCGATGGCGCGGAACCCAGGGTCGATCGCGCCATGCGCGCTCTCCGGCACCGCCCGCAGCCGCGCCGCCGCACCGGCGAACCACAACACCTGGAACATCCCGAGCAGGTCTTCCCCCGGCAGGCGCACCGGCTCCAGCACCGCCCCCGCCGCCTCGAGCCGGTCCAGCACGGCAGCGAACGCCGCGCCGATCACCTTGTCGACCACGCCTTGCGCCGGCTCGGCCCACACGCCGATGCGCCGACCCGCCAGATCGCGCGGCGCCTGCCCGGCACTCGGCGCGTAGCCCTGGGTGTTCTGATACCAATCCCGCAGATCCCGGCCGGACATCGCATCGAGCATCAGCGCGGCATCCTCGACCGTGCGGGTCATCGGCCCGATATGCGCCACCGTGCCGAACGCGCTGGCCGGATAGGCCGGCACCATGCCGAACGTCGGTTTATGGCCGACGATGCCGGTGAACGCGGCCGGAATCCGGATCGACCCGCCGCCGTCCGAGCCCAGATGCAGCGCGCCCGCCCCGGTCGCCGCCGCCACCGCGGCACCGCCGGACGAGCCGCCCGGCGTCAATGCCTCGTTCCACGGATTGCGCGTGATGCCGGATGAAGGGCTGTCGGTCAGCGCCTTCCAGCCGAATTCCGGCGTGGTCGTCTGCGCGAACAGCACGCAGCCGGCCGCCCGGAGCAATGCCACCGCCGGCGCATCCTCGGTGGGCGTCTGCGCTGGCGCCAGCGAGCCATAGCGCGCCGGCCACCCCGCCACCCACACGATATCCTTGATCGTTGCCGGCACACCATCGAGCGGCCCGAGCGGCGCCCCGGCCCGCCAGCGCGCTTCGGACTGTTGTGCGGCTTCCAGCGCGCCCTCGTGGTCGATCAAGGTGAACGCATTGAATTTCGGCTGGATCTGCTCGGCCCGCGCCAGCGCGGCACGCGTCGCTTCGACCGGTGAGAGATGCCCCGTCCGGAATGCAGCGGCGAGGGCCGTGGCCGACATAAGGCAAACCGCATCGGCGTCATCAAGTGGATTTGCATGGGGTTTCAATGCGCCGGTGATATCCATTCGTGTGAAGATATCCCCGTCTCGATGCCGCTCAAGCTGCCGCAATCGCCAGACCCGCCTCGATCTCGGTGGCACCGGCCCCCGGACGGATTGGCGGAGACACGGCAAGCATTGCGACAAGACGGCACCGGCTCTTGATCCAGCCCGGATATTCCACGGTTGTCGTCGCTGAAATCGCCATCGTCGCGCACGCTGCGCATGAAAACATCGCTTCTGGTCGGACAAAGTCTGGTTTCGTGGACCGGCGTCGGTCAGATTATTGGATTGGCGGGGAATCGGCCCCAGCCAATCATGCAGGTAACGTTAGACCGAAATAGGCCCAAACAGAAAATATATTTTTCAAGGCGGTTCATGCAATTTATCGCTTGAATACGCAGACACCATTCCGGATTGCGTCACCGGTCAATCGGTCGATCAGGCAATTGCGCTACATCTGCACCATGGCCCAGCACGGCCGCCGAGCACGCCGCCAGCACCCGCCTGTTCGATCGCCGCACGGCAATCGGCCTCGCGTCCACGCCGAGCGGGCGCAGCTTCGTCCGTGAGGCTCTGGCCCTGCTCGCGCGTGCGGATGCGTTCGATCGCGCGGTCAAGCAAAAATCATCCGGCATGCCCGCGCATATCAGCATCGGCTGCTTCGAACCGTTCGGCGCGATGTTCATGCCGAGCGTGATCCGCCGCTATCTCGACATCATGGGACCGGCGGAAGCCTCCCTACGCGAAGGTGAACACGCCCCGCTCGCCAACTGGCTGGCCACCGGCGCGGTCGACTTCGCCCTCGCCAGCGACATCGGCGCCGACCTCGGCCAGAGCAGCACGCCGATCTGCCGCCTGCTCGCAGCGCAAGCGCCAGAGCCGGGGCCGACTTGCACGCTACGGCATCAGGACAAGCGAAGCAGGTCGGAACACTGGGTTCTTTGCGATCCCACGACCCGCCAACTCATGGTGCACACGAGCAAGATCAAGCGCAGCAACAACTTCGTCGCTCGTTTTGAGCCGCGATGTCGGCTGTGCAGTCCAAAGCCGGGGCAATCGGCCGAGCGAGTGGTCCTGGTCGACGACAACGGCCCAATCCGTACCAGCGCGATCTCAAGGCGCATCATCTCACCCACCAAACCTGCGCCCGCGCCATCGACCAAGCCATCCATAACGCCGTCCAGGCACTCAACTCAGCGCGCATACCGCGTCAGTTCGCCAACTAACGAGTCTCTGTCTAGCCCGAACCGACATCACCCGTCCCACACAAAAACGGTTGGCCAATCACGCGCGATGCGATAGCGTCGCGCCAAGATGCCTGCTTCGGCGCCGCCACAAGAATACAGGGGGAATGTTAATGAACCATACCATCACTACGCGTCGCGCGTGCGAACCCACGCCGCTGGCCACCACCCCGAGCCGGCGCCATCGCGCCGGCTGGCGCGGTGCGGTACTCTGTGTGGTCGCCGCCCTGGCCATCACCCCCGTCGGCGCACGCGCCCAGACCACCCCGGCACCGGGTCCGCGCGATGTGCCCGCCAAGATACTGCCGGTGCCCTATGCCGATATCAGCCCCGGCATGCAGAAACTGATCGCCGCTCCCCTCAACCCAGCGTGGAACGACCAATGGAAGACCGGCGCCGAGGCCCGCGCCTTCGCCAACCAGCAGGCCGCCGGCGTCGTGAAAACCATTCCGGCCATGCTGGCCCGGTTGCACGTGACGATCAAACCGGCGGTCATGGCCGGCGTGAAGGTCTTCATACTGACCCCGCGCACCATCCCACCGCAAAATCGTGGCAAGGTGCTGATCCACGCCCATGGCGGCTGCTATGTTCTGTTCCCCGGCGAATCGGGCACCACCGAAGCGATCATGATGGCCGGTTTCGGCCACTACAAGGTCATTTCGGTCGATTACCGGATGCCACCGCAAGCTTATTTTCCCGCTGCCCTCGACGATGTCGTGACGGTCTACAAGCATGTCCTCAAAACCACCCCCGCCAAGGACATCGCAGTGTTCGGAACCTCGGCCGGCGGCGCGCTGACGCTCGAGATGGTGCTGCGCGCGCGCGCGGAAGGGCTGCCGCTGCCCGCCGCCATCGCCCCCGGCACCCCGATGTCCGATGCGACCAAAACCGGTGACAGCTTCTACACCAATGAAAAAGTCGACAATGTGCTCGTCTCGCGCAACGGGTTCTGCCAAGCCGCCACCATTGTTTACGCTCACGGTCATGATCTGAAAGATCCCCTGATCTCGCCGGTCTATGGCGACCTGCACGGATTTCCCCCGGCGATCCTGACCACCGGAACCCGCGACCTGCTGCTGAGCAACACGGTGCGGGTGCATCGCAAACTGCTCCGGTCCGGCGTTCCCGCAATCCTTGAGGTGTTCGAAGGCGAATCCCACGCCCAATACCAGTTCGACGACCGCCTGCCCGAAACCAAGGAAGCATTCACCGAAATCGCCACCTTCTTCGGCAAATATCTCGGCCATTGACCTGCGCCGACCACCTCGGCAGGGCCGAGCGCCGCGTGATGGCGCCAACCGTGGCATGCCTGACGCCGGTGCTGCGTGGATATGCCGCGCTCTGCACAGATTGGGGATCGGCTCGTCGCGCAAACACCAGTCGCCGTGAAAGACACTGTCCGAAGTGTGCAGCCCACATGGGCGTCGACCGGCTGGATGGTTGCGAGCCTCCTACTGCCACGTGATTTTCGCCAAGATATCGACGCGACCACCAAGCGCAGAGTGCGGGCCGGTGAACTGCTGAACGGCGAAGGCAGCGACACCGTGTGGGGCTGGCTTATGCTGGCACAGGCGAGGCTTGAGTGCAGTGCCCTGCCAGTCGACCTGCGACGGAGACGCGATCGAACGTAGGTGCTGCGACGTCAGTCCACGGGCAGCCGCCCGAGCCACGGCCGCTGATCGCTCCGATTGCTTACGGCCGAGATAAAGACTCTCGGGCGAGCGGGATCGGTGCGGGGTCCGCCGGCTGTGCGATCGTGTCCAAGGTCAGTCTGATACGAATTGGATGATGATCGGACATGCCGCGTCGCAGAACGCCGGTTTCAGTCCCGTGCACGGCGCGAACCATGCAGCGGTCCAACCGGAACGGAATGACGCTGCTGGCGCGGCAGGTGGTCTGGCGGGGTCCGATATCGCGAAAGCCGGACAGTCTGATGGGCCCCACCGCGTTGTAGTCACCGATGATGGCTGCCGGTCCGGCGACATGACGGGAGATGTAGCGAAGTTGCAGCCGGTTCAGCACTTGTCCATGTGAGAGATGCACGTTGGCGATCGTCATGCCGTCCATGCGGATGAGTTGCGCGAGGCGCGGCGGCACCCGGCCGGGAATGACCGATGCCGGCAGGCGCAGCAGCGCCGGTTCCGCGAAGCAATGCCGGCTCCACGCGGCGACGCCGTAGCGCCGCCCCGGGAACGGTGCGCGGAAATACCAGCCGCCGCAAAGGCTGCGCAACGCCGCCATGCCTTCGGTCGCTTCCTGCATCAGAAGGAGATCGGGTTGAAACGCCTCGATAAGCGCTGCCACGTCGCGCGGTTCGGCGCCGACGCGATGGAGCAGGTTCCAGCTGATGACACGCATAATCGCCTCCCGTCGGTCGCCGCATCATCGATCCCGACAGTGCCGCCTATCAGTTCACGTGATTTTAGGATAGAACAGTTACGATGGCCCCGGGGCCTAATCATATTTGGAACAATTACTTTGCTGCAATCAATGTCAACATTCCTTTTTTTGACTCATATTGCTGTCGCATCGGTGGTAACTTGTCATATTTTGCTACGTAAATCAAATGTACGGGCCGCGATCGGATGGATCGCGGTCGTCTGGCTCACATTGGTTATCGGAATTTTGCTCTATCTGTTGTTCGGGATCAATCGTGTTTCACGGCGGGCGGCGCGGCTGTCCCGGGTCCCGAAGCCGCCCCACGGCAGGCCCGTCGTTTCCGTAGCCCCTGCGACGCCGGTGCATATCCGAAAACTCGCCGCAATCGGCCAGCAGATCACCGGAATGTCGCTGACGGCAGGCAATCGCATCGCCGTTCATCATGGCGGCGAGAAGGCATACGGCGCGATGATCGACGCGATCAACGGGGCACGCCACAGCATTGCAATGGCTTCTTATATTTTTCGATATGATGCAGTCGGACACCGCTTTGTTGAGGCGTTGATCGCGGCACGTGACCGCGGTGTCGCGGTGCGGGTGCTGGTCGACGGAATCGGCGGCGGCTATCTCCGCGATCCGACTTTCCGAGCCTTGCGCAACGCGGGTGTATCCTGCGAGCGATTTCTGCATAGCTGGATGCCGTGGCGAATGCCGATGTTGAACCTGCGCAACCACAAGAAGCTGTTGATCATCGATGGGGTGACCAGTTTTACCGGCGGCTTGAACATTGGTGACGAGAATTGCGGCCCGACGACCAAGCACGGCAGGGTGGACGACGTTCACGTCGGTATCTGTGGGCCGGTCTCGCGACAATTGCTGATTAGTTTCGCCCAGGACTGGACGTTTACGACTGATGAAAATCTGGAGGGTGAGCGCTGGTGGCCGGATCTGTCACTGCATCAGACCGGCTTTGGTGCGAGTTTGGCGCGCGGTATCCCCTCCGGCCCTGATGCCGATGTCTATCACATCGAAACGGTACTCGGCGCGGCGTTGGTCCTTGCTCAACATCGGGTTCGAATCGTCACGCCGTATTTTTTGCCGGACGACCAGTTGCAATTTGCCATCGAGCAGGCGTGTTTGCGCGGCGTCATCGTGGAAATCGTGATCCCGGAACATTCAGATCACCTGTTCATGGACTGGGCGATGCGGGCTCAAGTTCGCGTCTTCAAAGAGATCGCAACGACGATTTCGCTCGGCGCCGCCCCGTTCAGCCACGCGAAGCTGCTCACCGTCGATGGCATCTGGAGCCTGGTTGGAAGTACCAACTGGGATACGCGAAGCTTGCGCCTCAATTTCGAATTTGACCTCGAGTGTTACGACTCCGTCGTGTGCGGTGAACTCGATGCTCTGATCGATGCCAAAATCGCTTGCAGCCGAACGTTGACGGATCATGAACTTGAGGTGGTGCCGGTCTGGCAACGTATCTGCCACGCGGCCGCACGGTTGCTGCTGCCGTATCTGTGATCGTCGCGTTTGCTCTACCCTTCGGTATGCGAGGCACGGCGACGGATGCAAAAGTCTGACAGGCAATCCTCAGGTGTAGCGGCCTATAGCACGATGACATCGGTCTCACGCGGTTGGGAGGATTCCAGCGCGACTTGAACTGTGATCAAAGCTGATCGCCGGGTGTGGCGGCCAGCATTGGGTGGCCAATCCCCATTCGATGGACGTTCGCGAGCGCGCTGTGTGTGCGGCCTTGACCGGTGGAGGAAGGTACATCCGACCAGAACTGTTTTGGCGTGTCGGATTTTCCTGATTCGTCGAAGATTGTTACAGTTAAAATAGTTTCTGGTAAAGATTGGGTATATCGGCGAACGCTGTATACAAATACCGTAGAGTATTCGCACCGATAGAATTATTCGGGGTGGTGGACTTCTTTGCCCACCGAATAGCTGTCGCGCGATCGTTCTTACCCCCAACCCCGTCTGATGCATATACGCCGCCTGCGCGTGGCATCAGGCCACAGAGCGAGCGATCGGCGCAGCAAACAGCGGCGGCGCGTGCGTCGCGGATCAGCTTGGCAGTCACTCTGCAGGCATTGATGCTGACCCGCGTTTGCGGTGGATGACGCACGCCTGTGTCGCGGTCACGCTGACCCGCCCATCCTTGATGACGAACGCGCGGAGCGGCAGATCGGCAAGCATGGCCGCGGCGTCCATCGTGTCGAGAATGATCAGATCAGCCCTCGCGCCTACCCGCAGCCCGTAATCCGCCGCCAGGCCCATCGCGCGCGCGGCGTTGATCGTGCACATGTCGATGACATAGGCCTGATCCGCCGCCGTCCCGAACTGGCCGGCATGGGCGAGCAGATTGCCGATCAGCATCGGGTCGGCCTTGCCGAACGGGGTGAAGGCGTTGCGGATGTTGTTCGAGGAAAACGCGACATTCACGCCCGCATCGCGCAGCCGGCGGACCGGCGTGAGGCCGCGCCGGGGGCTGGCGGCATCGCCGCGGCCACCCAGGTAGAGATCGGTCGCGGGCAGGCTCACGATGTGGATGCCGGCTTCGGCCAACCGATCGATGACGGGCGCGGCGGCGTCCGGCATCAGCGCTGCGAGGCTGGTGACATGGCCGAGGGTAACCCGGCGGTGCCAGCCGGTTTCAATGGCACGGCGCGCGATCAGTCCGGCGGTTGCGAAGCGTGGATCGGTGGCATCGTCCGCGAAATCGGCGTGCAGGTCGAGCGGCGCGCCCCAGCGCGCGGCCAAGTCGAACACGCGGTCGATATGCGCCGCCGCATCGGCCGCGCTCGGTTCGACATAGGGGCAACCGCCGATCACATCGGCGCCGAGGCGCATCGCCTCGTTCAGCAGATCGAGCGTGGCGGGCGCCTTGATGATCCCCTCCTGCGGGAAGGCGACGATCTGGATATCGAGCAGATCGGCGTATTCGGCCTTGAGTTCGAGCGCGGTCTCGACGCCGATCAACCCCTGGATCGGGTCGACATCCGGATGGGCGCGCAGCGCGGTGACACCATGCATCACCGCCATGTCGAGCACGGCGCGCGAGCGTGCCAGGACATCGGCGCGCTGCTGATGGCGCTTGAGCTCGCCGGTGATGCGGATCGCCTCGGCCAGCGTGCCGGTTTGCGCGGGCATCCGCCGGTCGAGCAGCGCCTTGTCGAGATGGATATGCGGCTCGAGCAGGCCGGGCAGGGCGACGCGGCCGGCGGCATCGATGATCCGGGCGGCCGGGGCGGTGATGTCCGGCTCGATCGCGACGATGCGGCCGCCGGCGATCGCAAGATCGACCAGCACCGGGTTGTCCCGGATCGATGCCTTGCGGATCAGCAGGTCCATGAAAGTCCCGTACACTGTGCGAGCATATGCTTATTTATTAAGCGACAATTGACTGCGATCACATCTAATTGAAGCGGTCGGTGCGGAGTCCGATATTCGAGCCAAGCCACTCTGATGTCCTTTCGGGAGGGTTCGTCCTGATGCGAGCGCCTGGCGTGTATGCCTCAGGCGACGCTTGCGCAGCAAATGGCGCGGCGGGCGGCACGGATTTTGCGGGGAACGCGTTCAGCACCCGCGACGGACCACACATGGCACGGGATTTGCTGAACGTCGCCCAAACCAGAAAGGGTCCCGCATGTCCGTATCTCAGGCTGTTTTGCAGGATATCGACGATTATGCCGGCAGTGCCGCCGATGGCAGCCTGTATAACGCCGATCTGGCGCCGGTGCCGCTGGCCAAGCGTGACTGGACCTGGGTGAACATGTCCACCGTATGGATGGGCATGGTGCACAATGTGGTGGCCTATGAAACCGCCGCCGGTCTGATGGCGCTGGGCATGAACGCCTGGCAGGCGCTGGGCGCGACGGCGATCGCCTACATGTTCCTGTTTTTCGCGATGTGGTTCAACGCGGTGTCCGGCACGCGGTATGGCCTGCCGTTCTGTGTGCTGATCCGCTCCTCGTTCGGGCCGCGCGGGGCGCAATTGCCGGTGGTGCTGCGCGGTTTCATCGCGATTTTCTGGTTCGCCGTGCAGGCCTATGCCGGCAGTGAGGCGATCAATGCGATTCTCGGCACGCTGTGGGCGCCGTGGACCGCACTGACCACGCCGTTTCTGGGCATGGGGCTCAATTTATGGGTTTCGGTCGGGCTGTTCTGGGTCCTGCACGGGTGGATCGTGACGCATGGCGTGCACCGGATCCGCAATTTCGAACTCGTGGCTGGGCCGCTGGTGATCCTGGTCGGGGCAATCGCGACGATCTGGGGCTTGAAGATCGGCCATGGGCTTGGCCCGCTGTTCGCCGAGCCTTCGCATCTCAGCGGGATCAAGGGATTTCTGGTCTTCGCCGGCGGCGTGACCGGGCTGATCGGCGTGTGGTCGACCTTTGCGGTCAACATCCCCGACCTTTCACGCTTCGTGCGGTCCGAGCGCGATCAGGCGCTCGGGCAGTTGATCGGCCTGCCGATCACCGCGGTGGTATTCACCCTGATGAGCGTGATCGTGACCTCGGCCACGGTGCTAGCGTTCGGCAAGCCGATCTGGAATCCGGTCGATCTGCTGATGGCGATCCACAACCCGTATATTCTGGTGCTGGGCGGCGTGACGATCATCATCGCGACGCTGTCGGTCAACGTCGCAGCCAACATCATGCCGGCCTGCTATGATTTGATCAACCTGTTTCCGCGCCACCTCAATTTCGCCCGCGCCGGCATGGTGGTGCTGGTGATCGGCCTGATGTTCGCGCCCTGGCTGTGGTTCAAGAACGCGAACAGCATCTTCCAGGTACTGGGCGCGATCGGCGGGCTGCTCGGGCCGGTGACCGGCATCATGCTCGCCGATTTTTTCCTGGTGCGGCAGCGAAAATACGACGTCGCGGCCTTCTATCGCTACGACGGCGCCTATGCCGCGAGCGGCGGGTGGAACGTCGCCGGGCTGAGCGCGATGGCGATCGGCGGCGTCGCCGCGCTGAGCGGATTGTTCATCCCCGGGCTGGCGACGCTGTATGCGTTTTCCTGGTTCATCGGCGTCGGCGTCGGCGCGGTGGTTTATGCGGTGATGTCACGGATGATGTATCCGGTCCTGCCCTGACCGCCATTGGCGGTCGACCACTTCAGCGCATCGTCGATCAAGGCCAAATCGGCCGGACGGCCCCGGATCGAGGGGAAGACCAGCAGCGACGTATTCGGCGTGTGGGCGACCTCGATCTCGTTGCCTTCGGGCGAAAAAACCCTCCACTCGATGTTCAGAGTTGACCGATACGCCCTGGGCCGGGCCTGCATGACCCCGCCCGGTAGCCGCGGCGCAAGTCAGTTTGTTGAAAGAATCGGAGTCGATCGGTGGTGGGTCGCTGTTTCGTAGTCATAGGCGAGCGCGAGCAGGTCGGCTTCGCTCCACAGCGGGCCGACGAAAATCAGGTTGAACGGTGCGCCGGACGGATAGGCGCCCGCCGGCACCGTGACGCCGGGTAGGCCGGCGATGTTGATCTCGCACACGGTCGTTTCATGGATGGTTGCCGCGCCATGCAGAGCGGGCAATTCGTCGCGCATCTGGGGAAACACCAAGGCGTCGAGGCGTGCCCGCGCCATCACTTCGGCAAATATCGCAAGATAGGCCTCGCGCGCGGCGAGGAAATCAGACAAGTCCGGGGACGTTTCCGGGTTCGCGAGGCAGGCCGCGAATTGCGGCAACTGGTGCATCATATGCAGCACACCACCGGGTCCGAACGCGTCCTCCGCCGCCGTGGCAGCCGCGAATTCGGCGAAGGTGCGCAGGGCAGCCGACGGGCCGAGTCGCTGCAGGTAGAGTTGCAGATCATAGGCCACGCTCTCCATGCCGCGCGCATCGTAATGGTCGAGCCCACTGACCGGCCGGCCGATCGCGGCAAAGCCGGAACCCGCGAAGGGATCAGCAACAAGGGTTGCCCCACGCGCTTCGATCTCCCGGCCGGCACGACGGTACAGTTCCGTGCAATCCTCCGAGAGCGGCCGGTCACGCCAGCCTGGCCCATACAGCCCGAGTCGCTTGCCCGCGAGCGCTTTCGGGTCGAGCTTCGAGGTATAGCCACCTTTCGGCCGATGACCGATGCCGGCAACCGTCTTCGGATCAGCCGCTATATAGCCGGCGAGAACATCGAGCGTCAGAGCGGCATCGCGCACGCAGCGGGTGATCGGCCCGACCACGTCCCGTGTGCTGCCCGCCAGCGGCACGACGCCGGCGTTCGGGACCAGCCCGAAAGTCGGTTTGATGCCGACCAGCCCCTGGGCGGACGCGGGGTTCTGGATCGAACCACCGGTTTCCTCGGCAAGACCCAGAACGGCAAGGCTCGCACCCACGGCAGTCGCGGTGCCCGCGCTGCTGCCCCCGGGCAGGCGGTCGGGCATGGCAGCATTCAACGTGGGACCTGCCCAGCTGTCGTTGGCATGGCTCCCGGTCGCACTCAGGATCGGCACGTTGGTCTTGCCGAGGATGACGCAGCCGGCTTGTCGCATCCGCGCGACCACGGGAGAGTCGGTCTCGGGAATGAGATCGACACCACCGGCCTGGGCGCTCAGGAAACGCCAGCCCGCCGTGGTGGGAAGCCCGGCCATGTCCATGGTGTCCTTGACCACCACCGGTACACCGGCGAGCGGCCCCAGGGCTTCGCCGTTCGCGCGGCGCCGGTCGATGGCGCGGGCATCATCGAGCGCGTGCGGGTTCATCACGATCAGCGCGTTGTAGCGGGGATTGTAGGTCGCGATCCGGTCCAGAAACGCGGTCGCCAGCGCCTCGGCGCTGACACCGCGGGCAAAAGCGGCCGCCACATCGGCCACAGTCATTTCGACAAGATCGAGTTCCGGGCTGATTCTACGTTCAATATCCATCATGGCAGTTGGCCTTCATCTGTTTCACCGGCATAGGCAGTCAGCATCGAGGTCATGCCGATATCCTCGACGGCAGATCGATTGATCGGCCCGCGCGGCGTTCACATCGCATCGGCGGATATGCATTTGCCCGGACATCATCGGTCAGACAGCGAGATGATTCTGGATGACGCCGGCCACTCCCGGCGCATCGACGCGTCCCGCCGCCACGACTTCGCCACGTGCGAGAACAGCGTATCGATCGGCGATCGAGAGGGCGAAGCCGACATTTTGCTCGATCAACAGAACGGACAGATCAAACGCCGCCAGTTCCGCACGCAGCACCCCGATGAGGCGCTGCACGACCGAAGGCTGTAAGCCCTCGGTAATTTCATCGATCAACAACAGACGGGGGCGCGACATCAGCGCCCGGGCGACCAGCAGCATTTTCTGCTCGCCGCCGCTGAGCGTGCCGGCACGCTGGCCCCGACGTTGGGCAAGGAACGGAAAGAATACAGCGACGCGATCGAGGGCCCGTTCGTAACCCCGATCGTTGCTCAAGCCGAGACGAAGATTTTCATCGACGGTGAAATCGGGGAAAATCGCCTGGTCCTGCGGGCTGTAGGCGACCCCACGGCCGGCGAGACGGTGCGGCTGCACACCAGTAACATCGGCCCCGAACATGCAAATACGCCCGCTTTGCGCAGGCAGGAACCCCATGATGGTCTTGAGCAGCGTCGTTTTGCCCATGCCGTTCTTGCCGACAATCGCAAGCACCTGCCCCGATTGTATCTTCAGACTGACATCACGCAGCACCATCGACTGGCCATAGCCGCTGGTCAAACGATCGATTTCGAGGGCGATATCGCTCATGTCATGGCGCCGATCGCCTGCGGCTCGCCGGCATAGATGGTGCGCACCAGTTCGGAACCAACGACGGTGGCGACATCGCCGTCCAGCACGATCCGGCCCTGATGCAGCACGATGATGCGCGAACTGATCTGCCGAACGAAGTCCAGATCATGCTCGATCAGCAGGATGCAGAGCCGATGCCGCGCCACCAGATCGACCAGGATGCCGCCGATCAGCCGGCGCTCTGCCTTGGTCAGCCCGGCGGTCGGTTCGTCCAGTAGCAGCACGCGCGGCTCGGCGGCAAGCACCATGGCAAGTTCGAGTGCCTGTTTGCCGCCATGCGACAAGCTGCGGACCGGATTGGCGAGCTGTTCGGCAAGGCCGGTGGCCTGCACCACCTGCAAGGCGGCTTGCGGTAGATTGATCGTGTCGGCGCGGCGCCAGAGCGATGGCGGATCGATCCGCGCGCGTGCGATCCGCAGCGATTGCGCAACCGTGAGCGCCTCAAACACCGTGGGTGTCTGAAACTTGCGGCCAAGGCCGAGCCGGGCGCAATATTCCGGGGTCAGTCGACCAATGCTGCACCCCAGGATCGCAACATCGCCGCCGGAGCGTTCCGTCCCGTCGCTGATGCAGCGGATCAGCGTCGTCTTGCCGGCACCGTTCGGTCCGACCAGACTGACGAGCTCGCCAGCTTGCGCCGTGAAGCTGATGTCATCCAAAACGCGCAAGCTGCCATAATGCCGTGACAAGGCGGTGACTGCGATGGCAGAGGGTCCATGATCGGACTGGGCCGTGATCACCGGCTGACTGGCGATGCTGAGCTGTGCCGCGGAGGACGGGGCAACACTGCGCAGCGGCAGCATCGATCGAACGCCGCGTGCCAGGCCCGGGCCGAGCCCCTGCGGCATCACGACGATGACCGCGATAAACACGACGCCCACCAGCAACTCCCAGATGAACGGCAGGCTACCGCTCAGATAGGCACTGATGAAATCGATCAGTACCGCCGCGATCGCCGGCCCCAGCAGCGTAGCGCGCCCGCCGAGCGCCACCCAGATGACGATGGCGGTACCGAATTTGAAATTGGCAAGGTCGGGCGCCACGACATCGGTGTAGCTGGCATATCCGAATCCCGCGAGTGCGGCGATGGCGGCCGCCGCTGCGAACAGGGCGATCTTGATACGTCCGGTGGCGAGGCCGAAATAGCGGGCACGCTGCTCGTTCTCGCGGATCGAGACAAACAATGTTCCCGCATCGCTATGGACCAGCAGCCAGCCGAGGGCGGCGACAATCACCAGAAACGATCCGGTCAGCGCGAACCATACCGGCATTGATAGGTCGAAGGTGGTGAAGCCCGACAGCCCGCTGCTCGACCCCGTGAAGGTACCGCCGGCATAGAGGATCCGCACCACCACAACGCAGAGAACCAGTGTCGCAACCGAGACATAGAGATCGCTGACGCCATACCCGAAGGCCAGCCAACCAACCAATGCGCCAAGCAGCGACGCAACGATCAAACCGATGCCAACCGCAAGGATCGCGTCCAACGGCGTCAAGCCAAGATGTGTGAATATCAGGCCGCCGGCATAGGCCCCGATCGCGAAAAATGCCGACTGGCCAAACGAGAGAATGCCGGTATAGCCCCACAGGATATCCAGCGTCACCGCGACGGCGCCGAACAGGAACGATCGGATCAGAATATCGACGGAATATTCACCGAGACACAGCGGGCCGATGCCGACCAGACCCAGCGCAGCGAGACAGACGCAGCCGAGGCGGATGAGTTCGCTCGACCGTGTCTCGGACGGCAGGCTCACGGTACTACGCACGGGCAAATCCAGTCGGGCGCAGCCGCAGCAGAATGGCAGCCAGGACAACGATGGTCAGGCCACCCAGAACGGGGTTACCAAAGGTACTGATCACGACCTGCGCGCCCCCCAGCACGACGCAGGCCAGCATCAGGCTGATCAACGACGTGCCGGAAACCATCACCAACATGAAGGCGTTGAGCAGCCATGTGACCCCCATGGTCGGGTCGACGCTGAGTAGCGGCGTCAGCAGCGCGCCGGCCAGGCTCGCGAGCCCTGCGCCGACCACGAAGGTCATGAACCGGACCAGATCACTGTCGATCCCGAGACTGCGTGCCAGATTTTCATTCAGAATCACGGCACGCGCGACGAGGCCGAGCCGCGTGCTCCGCAACAGCAGCCCGACCGCCAGACCGAGCACGATCGCAATCCCCAGAAAGATCAGCCGGTAGAGCGAATAATCCGCACCAAAGACGTGGATGGCGCCCGACACCGGGCTGGTCACGAACTGCACCCCGCGACCGAAACCGATCGTGATGAGTTGCACCACCACGATCGAAAGTCCCCATGTCGCCAGAATGGCATCGAGCGGACGGTTGTAGAGCGGGCGGACGATCACCCGCTCGACGATCGCGCCGATCAATGCGCCGGCGAGCAGGGCCACCGGGGGAGCCAACCACGGGCTGAAATGCGCGCCGGTGACCAGCAGCGCGACGTAACCGCCGATGGTCAGAAACGCGCCGTGCGCGAAGTTGATGATTTTCTGTACACCGAACACGATCAGCAGACCGATCGAAACGATGAACAGTATGCCTGCGGTGGTCAGGATATCAAGCAGCAGGTTGATCACGCGCACGCCCCTTGGATGGCTATTTCAGCGCCGGGCACTGATCACCGGGTGAGACATGTGGAAAGCTCTTGATGATCTTGACCGATCCATCCGCCTGAACTTCGCCAAGGTAGAGCGTCAGCGGTGCATGATGTTCGTCCGACATCCGCACCACGCCGCGCGGTCCATCGAAACTGACGGTCGGCAATGCTTTCAGGACCTTGGCGGCGTTGGTCGATCCGGCCTTTTCGACGGCCGCCTTGTAAAGATAGATGCCGTCATATTCGGGTTCGGACAGATCGTTCGGTGTTTTCATATTGGCGCCGAACATTTTTTTGAGCGCTGCCTTGAAGTCTGTGTTCTTGGGATTTTCGATGCCGGTGAAATACGATTGCGACAAATAGGTGCCCGCAGCGTCCGGACCGATCGCTTTTGCGGTCCCTTCATCTTCTGCAAGATTGCCGTACAGGACTTTGATGCCGGCGGCGCGAAGTTGCTTGGTGAGCGTCACATTCGGCGCCCCGCCGGCGGTCGAACTGATCAGCGCATCCGGGTGGGCGGCACGCAGCTTGCTGAGCACCGAAGTCCAGTCAGACGCATCCATCGGCAGAAATTCCTCGCCGACCACCTTGCCGCCATGGGCCTCGATGTATTTGCGTGTCAGGTCGAGCATGCCGCGACCGAATGCATAGTCGCTGCCGACCAGGAAGAATGTCTTGGCGTGCTCGTGCTGCATGAAATAATCGACGATCGGCGGAACCTGCTGTTCGGGTACCCAGGCATCGACATAAAGATAGGGGCTGCAGGAATGGCCCTCGTAATACGAGGTATAGATATAAGGGGTGTGCCCGCGCGCGACCACGGGCAAGCCGGCATTGCGTGCGGCACTGGTTTCCATCGAGATCAGCACATCGACCTTTTGACGGAAAATCAGCGAGTCGAAGGCTTTGACCGCACCATCCGCGCCGCTGCCGTCATCGGCGACGTCAAGCACCAACTTGCGCCCCAGAATGCCGCCGCCTGCGTTAATCTGGGAGACCGCGAGTTTGGCCGCCTGCACCACCGAAGGGGCAACCACACTGTTCGCCCCGCTCAGACCCACCGGCACGCCGATCCGGATCGGCGGTTTTGCGGCATGGGCCGGTGGAACAGCGCCGGCGATGCCGAGCGCCAACACGCCGGCCGCAAGCCCGCGCCGGGAGGCTCCGGCCCGCGTTAGGACAGGATTGGTTTGACTCCAACGAATGCGCGACATGGATGATCTCCTCGGTTCATGGACAATTCAGACAGAAACGAAAGGGCAGAATCAGAGATACGATATCAGAGATACGTTTTCGCGAGCATCATATGCACGCCCTTGTTGCCGTCGACAGTTTGGGTCACCCGCAGGTCCCCGATCAGTGAGCACAGCATGTAGGCCTGATTGCGCGACAGATTGGTCCGCGCACAGATGTGGTGAACCATCTCGCGGACGGCCTGTTTCGCGGCATCGTCCAGATCTTCATCGAGGCCGATCGACATCAAGTGGGTGGGCGTTTCAGCGAACGGTGTTTTGATGTCGAGGTCGGATCGGACGGTCAGGCGGAATGTGCCGGTCAGGCCGGTTTCCAGTGCGGTGATGCACACTTCGCCATCACCCTGCACGCCGTGGCCGTCGCCCGCCATGAACAGCGCGCCTTCGTTGAACACCGGCAAATAGAGCGTGGTGCCAGGCTTCAGTTCCTTGTTGTCCATATTGCCGCCGAAGGCGCGCGGTACCGAGGATGTGCACCGCCCCCAGGCGGCGGGTGGCGCAACCCCGATGATGCCGAAGAAAGGATCAAGCGGCAACTCGGTCCCCCAAGGCAGCAGGCACACATTGCGCTCACGGTCGATTTTCGGATGGATGGTTTCGTAGTCGGTGAACTCATCGGGCAGAGTGCCGAGCAGCGGCATGATCGAGACAAAGCCCCAATCCATGCGCGGGACCGCTGCGAGAATATCCACCTGCAACGTATCGCCCGGTTTGGCACCGCGTACATAAACCGGGCCGGTCATGAAATGCGGACCCGGCCCCGGCGGCAATGCGTCCAATGCAGCGAGATAGTCGGCCGGCACGCCGCTGGCCGGCAAACTTGCCCGACCGCCGGCGGGAAATGAATGTAGCGTGACGGTATCGCCGGACTCCACAGTCAGCACAGGTGAAGCTGTCGCATCTAGATAGCCCAGAATCATCTTGTCCGGCGTTGCCGGAATCTCGTGATGAGTGGTCAAAGACATCTCCCCGAAAAGCTGAGTTTCGACTTTCTGGCCCGCACCATTCGAGATGTCTCTACGCAGCATTGCGGTGGTGCCCGTCGCAGGCAAGCCAATGCCCGACCAACTCGACGGCGATCGTCGATCTTCCGGCGGCGGCCTGCTGGCATTGCCGACGTGCGCAGATAATCGTCGATGGAAACCCCGCCGTGCCAGTGCCGACAAGTCGCTCGTGCAGGTCGCCACACTCTGCGATGGCTCGGTATTGCTGTCCGGTGCAACCGTCCCGGCTTACCCGTCGTCATGGCCCTATGGCAGGTATTTCTGTCATCGCGCTGGCCATCCGCCTGGACAAAAATTTTCGGACCACCGGCGTCGGGCCCGCAGGTACCTTCCTGGCTTTCAGGTGATTGATATAGATCAATGAGATTGCTCTTACTCTATCCTATTTTGCCTTCGAAGTGTTCTGACCAAGAGTTTTGTTAGGGTCTTCAAGCGGGTTTGATCGAGATGATTGAGCTGCCGTCGGGTGATAGCCGGTCCCCTGTCCTGGCAAACATGTAAAACAACCCGATCGCATGCGTTTATGGCCGCTTGGCTTCGTCCGGATCGCTCGCGCGGGGCTGCCGTTGTCCATTGAACTTTCCTTGGAGGCATAGATGACTTCGACGAAACTATTGTTAGTACTCCTGGTCCTGATAACGCCGCGATATGCATTTGCGGAGCGAGCCAATCAATTGAACGTAATGTACATGAATGACATGAAACCGATAATTTCGCTTGTCGCAGGTGCAACTGAGCTGAACGCATGCGGGTTCCGAAATCAACGTTGGAACGCTCTCATCCAGGGAACCTCCGTGCTTCAAGCCTATTCACTGGCGGGACATATTTGGGGAATGCGCGACGGAATGCTTTCACGCGGGGCTCTCGTCAATTTCGAAATCATGGGAAACCGCCTGCAACGCATTCGAAAGGTCATGGCGAACCCAACAGCAGACGATTGCAGAGCTATCGGATCTGATAGCGACGTCCTGCCAGCGCTGGATAGATTGGCGCGAATGGTAGGCTGGAGTCCCAACTGAATCATCACAAAAATCTTTTCATGGACGGTTCCACGATCGTAACCTGGACCCAAATCGCTCGAGAATGACACTAAATGGCGGAAAAACCGAGGGTTCCAGCGATGCTCTCAATCGCTGGAATGGCTCCGGCGGAAGTGCCACTGGCCTTCCTCGCCTACAAATCAACGGCCCCCGGCAACTGGCCGGATCTTGCGGCGAGGACCAGCGCTTCGGCGGCGGATCGATCGAGGGCCAAAGCTTGTTCGGCGGTGCTGCGGTCGAAGCCTTGGCGTGCCAGGCTGGCGAGGGCGCGCATCCGGTCGCCTTCGCCGAACGGCGGGAGGCGGCGGCGGCGCAGGTACAGGCAGGCGGCGGCAAGGTCACGCGCTTGATTGTCCGGCACCAGGCTGGCCGCGAGGTCGGTATCGATCCCCTTGGTTGCGAGATGGGCGATGGTGGCGCGGCGGGATTTGCCTTCACGCGCGAGGCGGCGGGCGCGCGAGGCGGCGAATTCGGTGTCGTTGACGGCGCCGAGCGCGCGCAGCGATGCGATGATGCCGGGGATCGCGGCACGGCCGGCGGTGCGGGCGGCGGCGATGGTTTCGGGTTCCGTGCCATCGGCTTCGGCGGCGCGAACCCAGCGATCGATGCGGCGGGTCAGCACACGAGTGAGGCCGGCTTCGGTCGCGGCGAAGCGGGCGAGGTGGGCGATGGCTGCTTCGCGCAGGCGATGCTCGGTGGGGGGTGGGCCCGGCTTGCGTTCCTCGCGTTTCATCGCTTCAGTGTGGCATAGCGCATGGGTTGACCGGAAGCCCCGGCGGGCGATAGTGCGGCGCATCAAATCAGGAGCAAGTCCCATGGAAAAATCCCCCGTCCGCATCGCCGTTACCGGCGCCGCCGGTCAGATTGCGTATGCGCTGGTGTTCCGCATCGCGAGTGGCGCGCTGCTGGGGCCGGATCAACCGGTCGTACTCACGCTGCTCGATCTGCCGCAGATGCAGGGCGCGCTCAAGGGCGTGATGATGGAGCTCGAGGATTGCGCCTTCCCGACGCTGGCGGGCATGGCGGCGACCGATGATCCGAAAGTGGCGTTCCGGGATGCCGATATCGCGTTTCTGGTCGGCGCCAGGCCGCGCGGCAAGGGTATGGAGCGCAAGGATCTGCTGGGCGCCAATGCCGAGATTTTCACCGTGCAGGGCCGCGCTCTGAACGAGGCGGCATCGCGCGACGTGCGGGTGCTGGTGGTCGGCAACCCGGCCAACACCAATGCCTATATCGCGATGAAATCGGCACCCGATCTGTCGCCCGCGTGTTTTTCCGCGATGATCCGCCTCGATCACAACCGTGCCGCCTCGATGCTGGCGGGCAAGGCCGGCATCGATGTCGGCACGATCGAGAAACTGGTGGTCTGGGGCAACCACTCGCCGACGATGTATCCCGATTATCGCTTCGCCGAGTCGGGCGGGCGCAAGCTTGCCGCGATGATCGATGACGAGGCGTGGAACCGCGAGGTGTTCATTCCCACCGTCGGCAAGCGCGGTGCGGCGGTGATCGAGGCGCGCGGTGCGTCATCCGCCGCGTCGGCCGCCAATGCCGCGATCGATCAGATGCGCGACTGGGTGGTGGGCTCGCACGGTAAATGGGTGTCGATGGCGATTGCCTCGGACGGCAGCTATGGCGTGCCAGAGGACATCATGTTCGGTGTGCCGGTAACCGCCGAGCGCGGTGTTGTGACGCGGATTTCGGGGCTTGCGATGGATGAATTCGCGACCGAGCGGTTCGCGATCACGCTGAACGAGTTGAAGGAAGAGCGCGACGCGGTGGCGCATCTGCTGGCCTGACGCGGTTGCCCGACCCGGCGCCGCCCGTTAGACTCTGCTGATACAAGGGAGAACGGGCGATGTCGGAATCGGAGACCATGGTGACATTCGAGGATCTGGTCGAGTTCCCCGACCCCGCAACCTTGCCGCCGCTCGATCGACCCGGGGTCGATGAGGCGGGGTTGACCGCCGATCAGGCATCGTGGCGGCGGGATGGCGTGGTGATCAAGCGCGGTTTCATCCCCGATGCCCTGCTCGACCCCTATATCGAGCGGCGGGCCGCCTATCGCGCCGGTGTCAAGGGGCATCTGGCGGGTTGGCAATACGGGCATTGCTATGTCGGGCTGCCGAGCCTGCGCGATGTGGCGCTGTATCCGCCGCTGATGGATCTGCTGGGCGCGCTGGTCGGCGAAGAGATGTTGTTTCATCTGGCGTTGACCGCCTGGGTGACCACCGGGCGCGAATGGCATCAGGACGATTATCTGAACCCGGATTTCGTCAACACCTGGTATGCGGCGGTATGGATCGCGCTTGATGATATCGCACCCGACAGCGGGCCGTTCGAATACGTGCCGGGCTCGCATCGCTGGGGGTTGATGCGCGGCGCGCGGGTGCGCGCGCATCTGACCGAGGAAGAGCTCACCCGGATCGAGCCGGCGCATGGCATCAACCAATGGCCGAAATACGCCGAGCGATTCGTGACCCCGGCGATCGAGGCGAAGATCGCGGGTTGCGGCATTCCGGTGGTGCCGTTTCTGGGCAAGAAGGGCGATGTGTTGATTTGGCACAGCCGGCTGATCCACCGCGGTTCGCCCAGCCAGCCCGGCACGCTGCGCAAATCGCTGATCACGCATTACTCGGGCATTCACCACCGGCCGGACATGGTGATCAAGGCGCGCGATGCGAACGGCCGCGCCTATGCGGTGTTCGACGAGCCCGACCTGAACTGACCAGCCCGCGCCGGCACATTACACCGTGAACTGCTCGCGGATGATGCGCTCGGACAGGGCGCGGTCGGGGTCGGATAATATCCGGGCGCAGACCGAGCGGTCTTCGCTGGCGGCGACCGAGATGACGCGCCGCACCTCGGTCGAGTCGGCGACGGCGGAGACCGGGCGTTTTTCCGGCTCCAGGATTTCGAACACGACCTCCGACGACGATGGCAGCAAGGCACCGCGCCAGTGCCGCGGGCGGAACGCGGCGATCGCGGTGAGCGGCAGCAGATTGGCGGTGAGCGGCACGATCGGGCCGTAGGCGGACAGGTTGTAGGCGGTGGAGCCGGCCGGGGTGGAGATCAGCACGCCATCGCCGATCAGTTCGGGCATGCGGATTTTACCATCGACCAGAATGCGGATTTTGGCGGCCTGGCGGAGTTGGCGGAGCAGGCTGACCTCGTTGAAGGCGAGCGCTTCCTCGACCGCGCCGGTCATGGTGACGGCGTGCATCCGCAGCGGGTGCAGGTCGTTGCTCATGGCGCGCGCGATGCGGGCGGGCAGGTCGGCTTCGGCGAAGTCGTTCATCAGGAAACCGACCGAGCCGCAGTTCATGCCATAGACCGGCAGTTTGTAGTCGAGCATGCGGTGGATGGTTTCCAGCATCAGCCCATCGCCGCCGAGGGCGACGACCACTTCGGCCTCCTGCGGCGCGACGGTGCCGTAGGCGGCGACGAGTTTTTCCCTCGCCGCGCGCGCCTGTTCGGTCGCGGCGGCGGCGAAGTGGATTTTGGTCACACCAGTTTTCGGTGTTCGAGAACCGGCATGTCAGCACGATGTTTGGCGGATTTCGCGAGATCGATCCGCGCCGTCACGAAGCCCGGACCATCCGAGCAGCGGGCGGTGACGATGCCCCACGGGTCGGCGATCAGCGAATTGCCGTAGGTGACGCGCGGTTCGTTCGAGCCGTCGAAATGCGTGCCGGTGCAGGCGGGGGCGGCGATCCAGCACTGGGTTTCGATCGCGCGGGCGCGCAGCAGCACCTCCCAATGGTCCTTGCCGGTCTGCAGGGTGAAGGCGGCGGGGACCAGAATGATGTCCGCACCGGCGCGGCGCAGCGCGAGGTAGAGTTCGGGGAAGCGCATGTCGTAGCAGATGGTCAGGCCGATGGTGGCGGCGCCGAGCTTGAAGGTGACGAGCTGGTCGCCCGCGCCGTAGATGGCGCTTTCGCGGTAGCCCTGGCCATCCGGCGTGACGATGTCGAACAGATGGATTTTGCGGTAGCGGGCGATTTCGGTGCCGGTGGGGTCGAACACCAGCGTGGTGTTGAACAGTTTGTCGCCGCCCGATTCGCCAATCGAGCCGCCGTGGACGTGGATTTGATGGGTGCGCGCCATCTCGCGCAGAAACTCATAGGCCGCACCGCCGGTGCCGCCGGGTTCCGGCAGGGTTTCGGCGGCGGCGAACTTGGTCGCACGGTCGCCGCCGAGGCAGGTCCAGATTTCCGGCAGGGCGATCAGCTGTGGCCGATCCTGCGGCACCGCGGCTTCGATCAGGCCGCGCGCCTGGGCGATGTTTGCAGCCTTGTCGGCGCCGGGTGCGAGCTGAATGGCGGTGAGACGGAGCGGATCATGCATGGTCGGTATGGTGCGCCAAGTGCCGTGCGCAAGCAAGATCGTGTGATGCGATCCGCGCGCCATTCGGTTGCAATCGGGACGCGGTCGAGGCTTGGTGCGCGCGCCGGATCTGAGGCGTTGTGAGGCGCGGGGTTCTGGATGTGCGCATGACGGGCGTTATATTGTTTCGTAATCGTAATGAAATAAGCGCGGTGGGGTGGTGGGTTCGGTGCGGGTTGGTGGTCGTTGCGTCCCGTCCTCGGAGGTTGGCTGCGTCCAGGCCGGGGGCGGATCGGGAGGGAGCCAGACGGCGGGCGGTGGGGCGGGTTCGCGCTGCACGGCTGCGGCCGGCGCTGGTTGGGGGATTGCGAGGATGGCCGGGCGTTCGATGCCGAGGGCTTCGAACAGGGGGCGGAGGATGCGGCCGATGGCGGGATTGGTTTCGATCAGTTCGGCCATCGTGGGATCGGCGAGCAGGTCGCGGAGTTGCTGGGCGGGGTAGGTGACGGCCGCGGGCATGTCGTGCGTGCCGGGGAAGACGCGGGGCAGCCAGCCGAAGCCATCCGGCAGGGAGGGGCGCTTGGCGCGGTTGGGTTTGGCGGGCGTGAGGCGCTTCCGGCTTGGGGTGGGGCCGCGCAATACAGCGCGCGCGAAACGGGCGGCGATGCTGGTGAGGCGCTGCCAGATGGCGATGATCTTGGCCCCCGGAAGGTGTTGCGCGTGGCCCTGGTTGACGGCGATTTCGGCCAGCATCGCCATGATGAGGGCGAAGCGGTCGAGGAGTGAGATCGTCAGCGGGGTTGGGGCGGTGCGCACGAGGGGAGATAACCACGGTGGGCGGGGGGTGAGAAAGGAAGAAAGCACTTCTTTTTTGAAAAAAAGAAGCAAAAAACTTTTTTGAGCTGGGGCATGGGCGGTTTCACCGGCACGGACCTAGATTAACAAAGTTTTTTTTGCTTCTTTTTTGTTCACAAAAAAGAAGATTCTTGCGTTTGCGTTAGTCTCGCTTGGCTTCCAGCGGCGCTGGGGTCCATCGATATCGAACGTCGGGCGCTTGGTCCTCATTGCCGGTCCCGTCGGTACAGGCGATGGAGATGAACCCATGGGCTTGGTAGAAATGGCGGGCTGCGGCAGCCGGTCGTCGAACGAGGCGCGCATGACCGCCGCGGCCATGTCCATATCGGCAAGGCGGAGTTGGCGGATGGCGGGGATTTTGGCCGGGCGCGGGTGGCCTATCCAGCGAAGCGGCGCCGACCTGACGGCAGCGAACGGCCCTAAAACAAACAAAAGTTTTTGCTACTTTTTTTCAAAAAAGTAGCGCTTCCTTAACTTTCCTACCCTATTCCGCTGCCTGTCGCGCGGCAAAATGCCGGCTGAGGCGATCGATCGCTTCGCGGAGCACGGTTTCGCGTTTGCAGAAGGCGAAGCGGGCGTAGTGGGTCGGCGCGTCAGCGGGATAGAAGGCGGAGACCGGAATGGCGGCGACGCCGGCGTGTTCGGTGATGTGGCGGCAGAAGGCGACATCATCGCCTTCGAAGCCGAGGGGGGTGAAATCGGTGGTGATGAAGTAGGAGCCGGAACTCGGCAGCACGATGAATCCGATGTCGCGGAGGCCGGCGGCGAGGATGTCGCGTTTGGCGGCGAGGTCGGTGCCCATGGCAGCGAAATAGGCATCGTCCTTGGCGAGGCCGATGGCGACGGCGCGTTGCAAATTGGGCGGCGTGGTGAAGGTGAGGTTTTGGTGCGCGCGGGCGACCAGCGTGGCGAGGCGCGCGGGGGCCGTGACGTAGCCGATTTTCCAGCCGGTCAGGCTGAAGGTTTTACCGGCGCTGCCGATGCGCAGGCAGCGTTCGCGCATGCCGGGCAGGCTCATCAGGGGCGTATGTTTCAGACCATCGAAGATCAAATGTTCGTAAACCTCGTCGCATACGGCGTAGCAATCGTGTCGGGTCAGCAGGGCTGCGATGAACGCGAGGTCGTCGGCGGAGAAGACCTTGCCGGTCGGGTTCATCGGTGAATTCAGCAGTAGCAGTTTGGTTTTGGGGCCGAACGCTGCTTCGAGCTCGGCGCGCGGCAGCTGCCAGTCCGGCGGGTTCAGGCGGACCAGCCTGGCGGTGGCGCCGAGCATTCGCACGACGGGCAGATAGGTATCGTAGAGCGGTTCGATCAGCACGGCTTCGTCACCGGGATTGAGCAGCGCCATCAGGCTCGCCGTGATCGCCTCGGTGGCGCCGGAGGTGACGACCACTTCGGTCGCTGGATCAACGGTGATGCCGTAGAAACGGTGGTTGGCGGCGGCGACGGCTTCGCGCAGTTCGGCGACGCCGGTCAGCGGCGGGTATTGGTTGCGGCCATCGCGCAGGGCGGCGGCGGCGGCATCGATCACGTCCTGGGGTCCATCGGTATCGGGGAAACCCTGGCCGAGGTTGATCGCGCCGTGCTGGGTCGCGAGGGCGGACATGACCGTGAAGATCGTCGTGCCGATGGCGTCGAGCATGAGGTTGGGCGATTTCACGGTCTGGCTCCCTGAGGCAATTTGTGTGCAGTATCGTGCGAGACGACGGAAGGGCAAGGGGTTTGGCGTGCGGCGTTCGTAAACTAGGCATGAACTGCACTTGTTTTGGGCACAGGCTATGCCGATCCCGTGAGCAACGCAACGATCCCTGGCGTCAGGTGTCGTTGGCACGGCATATGCATCGCAGTGTTGCCGGCCGGACAAGGGCCGGTGCGTGCATTTGCCCGCCGAGATAAACCAGCAACAAGGAGGGTGCCCGTCTCGGATCGGGCGTGAACCGGATGAAAAAAATCGAAGCGATTATCAAACCGTTCAAGCTGGACGAGGTGAAGGAAGCCTTGCACGAGGTTGGGCTTCAGGGCATCACCGTGTTGGAAGCCAAGGGATTCGGCCGCCAGAAAGGTCATACCGAATTGTATCGCGGCGCTGAATACGTGGTGGATTTTCTGCCCAAGGTGAAGATCGAGGTGATTTGCGAGGACAGCGTCGCCGAGCGCGCGATCGAGGCGATCACCAATGCGGCCCGGACCGGGCGGATTGGCGATGGCAAGATTTTCGTCTCCACCATCGAAGATGTCATTCGCATTCGGACCGGCGAAAAGGGCGAAGCCGCGATTTGACAGTTTCCGTAACGGTGCCGCATCGTGCGGCATCATCAATCTGACCAGCAGTGAGGACCAAGATGGCGAAGAAGCCAGCCGGCAGCGGCGATGCAGTAGCAAAAGCGATCGCGATGATGAAGGAGAACGGGGCCGATTTCGTCGACCTGCGGTTCACCGACCCGCGTGGCAAGTGGCAGCACACGTCCCAGCATATTTCGACGATGGACGAGGACGCGTTTCGCGACGGCATCATGTTCGACGGGTCTTCGATCGCCGGTTGGAAGGCGATCAATGAATCCGACATGATCCTGATGCCGGACGCCGAGACCGCGGTGATGGACCCGTTCGCGGCCAAGCCGAGCATGATTTTGTTCTGTGATATCATCGAGCCCTCGACCGGTCTGGGCTATGCGCGCGACCCGCGCGGCACGGCCAAGCGGGTCGAGGCGTATCTGAAGTCGACCGGCATTGGCGATACCATCGTGGTCGGCGCCGAGGCCGAATTTTTCGTGTTCGATTCGGTGAAGTTCGGCACCGGCGGCAATTTCGGCATGTATCAGATCGACAGCATGGAAGGCCCCGGTTCGTCGCTGAAGGATTATCCGGAAGGCAACATGGGGCATCGGCCTGGCATCAAGGGTGGCTATTTCCCGGTGCCGCCGGTCGATTCCGAGAGCGATCTGCGCGCGGAAATGCTGGCGACGATGGGCGAGATGGGTCTGCCGATCGAAAAGCATCACCACGAGGTGGCGCAGAGCCAGCACGAGCTGGGCACGCGGTTCGGCTCGCTGACCAAAATGGCCGACCAGATGCAGATTTATAAATACTGCGTCCACAACGTCGCGCATTCCTACGGCAAGACCGCGACGTTCATGCCCAAGCCGATCTATGGCGACAATGGATCGGGCATGCACACCCATCAGTCGATCTGGAAGAACGGCAAGCCGCTGTTCGCCGGCAACGGCTATGCCGATCTGTCGGAGATGTGCCTGTATTTCATCGGCGGCATCATCAAGCACGCCAAGGCGATCAACGCGTTCACCAACCCCTCGACCAACAGCTACAAGCGTTTGATCCCCGGGTTCGAGGCGCCGGTGCTGCTGGCGTATTCGGCACGCAACCGCTCGGCCTCGTGCCGGATTCCCTACACCACCAATCCGAAGGCCAAGCGCGTGGAGGTGCGGTTCCCGGATGCCTCGGCCAACCCGTATCTGGCCTATTCGGCCATCGCGATGGCCGGGCTCGACGGCATCAAGAACAAGATCCACCCGGGCGATCCGATGGACAAGGATTTGTACGATCTGCCGCCGGAAGAGCTGAAAGGCATTCCGACCGTCTGCGGTTCGCTGCGTGAGGCGTTGGGCGCGCTCGCCGCCGATCACGACTTCCTGCTGGCCGGCGATGTGTTCAGCAAGGAACAGATCGAGAGCTATATCGAGCTGAAATGGTCGGAAGTGTACCGGTTCGAGCATACGCCGCATCCGGTTGAGTTCGAGATGTATTACTCGGTTTGAGGTTCAGGTCAGGCAAGACTTCTTTTTTGTAAAAAAGAAGCAAAAAACTTTTATTCGTTGGGTCGTCGTTGGTTTTATCTTCGGCGGCCTTATGGATAAAAGTTTTTTTGCTTGTTTTTTTTCAAAAAAAGAAGGTCTTGCTTTCTACGACTTGCCGTCAATCCTCGACGAATCGGCTTGTCAAATTTTGTCAAACCGATATCGTCCCGTGATGACCGATACAATCGAAACCGCGATCGGTCCGGTCCTACGCCGCGCGACCGTGGCCGATGCCGATGTGATTGCCGCGGTGACCGATGCGGCCTATGCGAAATGGGTGCCGATCATCGGGCGTAAGCCGGTGCCGATGTTGGTGGATTATGCCGTCGCGGTGCGCGATCATCTGATCGACGTGCTTGAATCGGATGGCACGATCATTGCGCTGATCGAACTGGTGCCGGAGCCTGGCTGTCTTGTTATCGAGAATATCGCGGTGCTGCCGGCGCATGCCGGTCGTGGCCATGGCAGGCGGTTGATGGCGCATGCGGACAGTGTTGCGGCGGACCATCGACTTGGCCGGGTGCGGCTTTATACCAACCGGAAAATGACCAGCAACATTGCGCTGTACCAACAACTTGGCTTTGCGATCGATCATGAGGAGGTCAAGGACGATGGCCGCACGATCGTTCATATGAGCCGATCGATCGCCGCGATCGACCGATAATGCCGCGCGTCTATGTCCTGGGTGCTTCGGGGTCCGGCACGACGACGCTGGGAGACGCGCTGGCGGCGGCGCTTGGCGTGCCTCATGCGGATTCCGATGATTTTTTATGGCTCCCGACCAATCCGCCGTTCACCACCAAGCGCGATGCCGATGAACGGCGCGCTCTGCTGCGGGCGCGGCTGCCGATTTCGGGGGCATGGGTGTTTTCGGGATCGGCCCTGCGATGGGACGACGAGATTGCGCCGTTCTATGATCTGATCGTGTTTCTGCGGCTTGATCCGGTCGAGCGCATGGCGCGGTTGCGCCGGCGTGAGGTGGACCGGTATGGTGAGCGCATCGCGCCGGGCGGCGACATGGCGGCAATCCACACCGCGTTCATGGAATGGGCGGAATCGTATGACGGCGGTGGCCTGGAGCACCGCAGCCTGCTTAGCCACGAAACATGGCTGGCAACGCAGACCGCCCCCATCCTGAGGCTGACCACCACCGATTCAGTGCCAAGCACGATCAGAAAAGTAAAAACACAGCTCTATACTGACGAATAAAAGTTTTTTGCTACTTTTTTACAAAAAAGTAGGCCTTGTTTCCCCTGCCTTACCGCCCGCCAAACAAGGCGGACCCGATCCGCACCTGCGTCGCCCCGCAGGCGATGGCGATTTCAAAATCGTCCGACATGCCGATCGAGCGAACCGGCAGGCCGTGGTGATCGGCCATCGCGACGAGGTCGCGGAAATAGGGTGCCGGGTCCTGCCCGACCGGCGGGATGGCCATGAGCCCGCGCAGCGCGGCGCCGAAGCGGGCGCGCATGGCGCGGATGAACGCATCGGCCTCGGCGCGCGCGACGCCGGCTTTTTGCGGTTCATCGCCGATGTTGATCTGCACCAGCAGGTTCGGCATCGACCCTTCCCGCTCGGCGGCGGCGGCGAGCGCGTCGGCGAGTTTGGGGCGGTCGAGCGTTTCGATCTGGTCGAACAGCAGCACGGCGTCGCGTGCCTTGTTGGTTTGCAGCGGGCCGATCAGGTGCAGGTCGATGTCGGGGTGGGTCACGCGCAGCGGCGGGAATTTCAGCGCGGCTTCCTGGACGCGGTTTTCGCCGAACACCAACTGGCCGGCGGCGAGGGCGGCCTCGATCGCGGTGGCGGGTTTGGTTTTCGAAACCGCGATCAGCGTGACCGCGCGCCCGGCGGCGGCCTGGGTGATGCGGCGGTTGAGGGCAGCGATGGTTGCGGCGATGTCGGGAATCGGATGATCATCGGTCATGGATCAACACCTGATCAGCCTGGCCCGCGCGGTCAAGCGCCGGCGGCGGGCGCGGCATCCGACTTTGTGGCTGTTTAGCGATGAACGTCGCCAGCCTGATCTGTTGGCCGCGATTGCGGCGCTGCCGCGCGGGATCAGCGGCGTGGTGTTCCGCCATGACGATGCGCCCGGCCGGGCGGCGCTGGCGCGACAGGTGGCGGCGCTGTGTCGGAGCCGGCGGATCGCGCTGGTGATTGCCGGCGATTGGCGGCTGGCGGCCGCGTTGGGTGCGGGGGTGCATCTGCGGGGCGGTGTGCCGCCGCGGGCGCGTTATCGCGGCGTGGTCAACACCGCTTCGGCGCATGATTGTGGGCAAATGATCGCGGCGCGGGGGGGGCTTGCGTCGTTGGTGTTTCTATCGCCGGCATTCGCAACGGCGAGTCATCCGGGTGCGGGTGCGCTGGGGCCGGTGCGATGGGCGGCGCTGGCACGGCGTTGCCGCGTGCCGGTGCTGGCGCTGGGCGGCGTGACCGGCGCGGTGGGGCGGCGGTTTGGGGCTGGTTGCGGCGGGTTCGGCGCGATCGAGGCCCTGTCATCTGAGTGACATATACTGTGGCATCGAAACAACAGGCGATCGAAATAGCCGAAAACAGCGGTTCGGCATGTTGCTTCCGTCTCGGTAAATGCGTTTTATCCGCTCGCACGCTTCCGACGTCTGTATTTTGGCGCGGTAGTGAAGAGGTTGATGT
The DNA here is from genome assembly GCF_900156265.1 of Acidiphilium rubrum. GTDB lineage: Bacteria > Pseudomonadota > Alphaproteobacteria > Acetobacterales > Acetobacteraceae > Acidiphilium > Acidiphilium rubrum. Next base: position 53,286 of record NZ_FTNE01000011.1, on the reverse strand, counting down.
TGAAGCATTGGCCGGGTCGAAAACAGGGTTAACGCCGGGAGACCGGCAACATGGAGGTTTATATGCGCAAATTCCTACTGGCCTCGGTGGCCACGTTGGGCATGGTAGCCGGAGCAACCGGTGCCGCGCACGCACAGGCAGCCACACCGCCGAAGCCGGGCACGCTGGTCGTTCATTTGAACGGTTTGTTCACGTACCAGCTCGATGCCGTTGGCTCCTCGGTCAACAGCTATGGCGGCTACAAGCTGAACCCGATCGCCAACGAAGGGTTCCTGCGCCTGTATCCCGGTTTTGATGCGATGACGACCGGCGGGTTCGAATACGGTGTCGCTTCGGAAATTCGCGATGCCTACACTAATCCCGGCCAGGGCATGCAGGAAAATGCTGCTGCGAACGGCACGGAATCTCTCGTGATCCGCCGCGCCTATGCCTATTTGGGCACCAAGCAGGCCGGCATCGTGCGGATCGGCCAGGGCGATGGCCCGTGGACTTTGATGCAGGACGGCGTGTTCGAAAACTTCGGCGACGGCAACCAGTGGAATTCGGACGGCGGCATCGGCTCGATCGTGCCGAGCGCTGCGCACCCGACCTGGCTGTTCTCGGACACCGGGGCGCTCTACACCACCCTCAAAATCGTGTACCTCACGCCGACCTTCGCCGGTTTCAACGCGGGTATCGGCTTTGAGCCGAATTCGAACGGCATCAAGGAAGGTCTCGCCGCCTGCACCGTGGCGCAGAGCACTTGCGCGGCCCTCGCCAGCGCGCCTGGTGGCGCCGGCAATGCCCGCCGCAAGAACACGCTCGATGCGATGGTTCAGTATACCGGCGAATTCAGCGGCGTCGGTGTGAAGGTTTCGGGCGGCTACATCAAGTCCTCGCCGATCGGCAACAGCACGGGGTCTTCGATCGAGACGATCGTGTCACCGGAGACCGGCGCAATCACGCATGAGACCGGCTACAAGGGTCTGGGCATCGCCACTGTTGGCGGTCAGATTTCCTACGCGGGGTTCATGGTTGGCGCGAACGCGAAGGACGGCCAGGTCAACAACGGCTACACCTTCCTGCTCCCCGGCCAGCGTAATGCCTTTGATTGGCTGGTCAGCGCCGAATACACCGCCGGCCCGGTCACCGTGGGCGGCTACTACTTCAACAACCAGAGCGCCGGTGCGCATCTGCCGGGCAACGGCGTCGGCCGTACCGAGCAGGACAATGGTGTTGCGGTCGGTGCCAACTACGCCGTCACCCCGAACCTCGGTCTGTTCGTCACCTATCTGTATGGCCAGCGCAAGCAGTACGGCTTCGACTTCGCCAACAGCAAGACCAACACCACCGTGGGCAACCGCATGCACAGCCAGGCGATCGGCGCGGGTGCCGCTCTCAAGTGGTGATCTGACGATCGGCTGATACGCCGAACAACGAACGGGGGCGACGGTGTGAGCCGTCGCCCCCTTTTTTGTGGCCGGTCGCACTCGGGTCAGGGATGCACGGTTTATTTCAAAAAACAGCGCCCTGCCTGCTCGTGCCGCGCTTGCCCTTGGCGTCAGGCGGCAGCAAGGCTAAACACCCCACAGTGTCGCGCAGACTTCCTGCTGCGACTGAGCGGAGATGAACGTGCGGCTTCACAGCAAACTGGTCACAAAGCGTTTCAACCAAGGCCCGGCGCTGGCATTTCTGGCGGTCGCGGCCCTCGGTCTTGCTTCATGCAGCAGCAGCAAACCGTTGACGGCGGCACAGATCAACAACCCGCAGACGCAGTACACCCCGCCCGCGATGAACCATCCCGGCGGCGGCCTGGGCAATCTGCTCACGCTCGGCGGCGGTGGTCATGCCGCGCCGGCCGGTTCGGCGACCGGTGTTGCGGTCAATGCCTATTTGTGGCGCGCCTCGCTCGATACGTTGAGCTTCATGCCGCTCGCCTCGGCCGATCCGTTCGCCGGCGTGATCATCACGGATTGGTATTCGCCGCCCGCGACGCCGAACGAGCGTTTCAAGGCGACGGCGTATGTGCTGGGCAGCATGCTCTCGGCCAACGATGTGAAAGTGTCGATTTTCCGCCAGATCCGCCAGGGTGGCGACTGGGTCGATCAACCGGTCGATCCGGCTACCGCCAACGGCATCGAGGATCGCATCCTGGCGCGCGCCGCGCAACTCAAGGCGGCCGGGCAGTTGAACGGCTGAACGGATGGACCAGAACCAGCCCGATCTGGCGCCCGATCAAGGCTCCGACCACGCCTATGACTTCCGGGCGGCCGAGCCGCGCTGGCAGGCGGCATGGGCCGCGGCCGGGTGCTTTACCACGACCGACCAGCCGAGCGGCACGCGGCCGAAATGCTACGTTCTGGAAATGTTTCCCTATCCATCCGGGAAAATCCACATCGGTCATGTGCGGAACTACGCAATCGGCGATGTGATCGCGCGGACCCGCCGCGCCCAGGGGTTCGATGTGCTGCACCCGATGGGGTGGGATGCGTTTGGCCTGCCGGCGGAAAACGCGGCGCGTGAGCGCGGCGTCGATCCGGCGCAATGGACGCATCAGAACATCGAAGCGATGCGCAACGACCTCAAACTGGTCGGCCTGTCGATCGACTGGTCGCGCGAATTCGCCACCTGCGACCCCGAATATTACGGCCAGCAGCAAAAGATCTTTCTGGATTTCTGGCGCGCGGGCCTCGCCTACCGGCGGGAGTCGGCGGTCAACTGGGACCCGGTCGATCTCACCGTGCTGGCGAACGAACAGGTGATCGACGGGCGCGGCTGGAAATCCGGCGCGTTGGTCGAAAAGCGCAAGCTGCGCCAATGGTTTTTCAAGATCACCGAATTCGCCGAAGATCTGCTCGCCGGGCTCGATACGCTCGACCGCTGGCCGGAGCGGGTGCGCACCATGCAGCGCAACTGGATCGGGCGGAGCGAAGGGGCGAATGTGTCCTTCGCCCTCGCCACCCCGCTGGACGGCATCGATCACGTCAAGGTCTATACGACGCGGCCGGATACGCTGTTCGGCATGAGCTTCCTCGCGATCGCGCCGGATCATCCGCTGGCGACCACGGTTGCGGCCCGGAACGCCGAGGCCGCCGCCTTCATCGCCGATTGCCAGAGTAGCGGCACGTCCGAAGCCGCGATCGAAGCCGCGGAAAAGCGCGGGTTCGATACCGGTCTGCGGGTGAAACACCCGTTCACCGCCGCGACCTATCCGGTGTGGATCGCGAATTTCGTGCTGATGGAATACGGCACCGGTGCCATTTTCGGCTGCCCGGCGCATGACCAGCGCGACCTTGATTTCGCCCGCAAATACGGGCTCGACGTGACCGTGGTCGTCGCGGCCAAAGGCGAGCCGGCGGCCGAGGTCGGCACCGTCGCGCTGACCGGCGATGGCGTGATCGTGGCATCCGACTTTCTCGATGGGCTCGATGTCGCTGCCGCCAAAACGCGCGTCATCGCCGAGCTGGAACAGCGCGGCATCGGCCAGGGAGTGGTGAACTGGCGCCTGCGCGACTGGGGCGTGTCGCGCCAGCGCGCCTGGGGCTGCCCGATCCCGGTGATCCATTGCGAAATCTGCGGCACGGTGCCGGTACCGGCCAAGGATTTGCCGGTGCGCCTGCCCGATGATCTGCCGTTCGACCGGCCGGGCAACGCGCTCGATCATCACCCGACCTGGAAGCACGTCGCCTGCCCGCAATGCGGGGCGGCGGCCCTGCGCGAGACCGACACGTTCGATACCTTCGTCGACAGTTCGTGGTATTTCGCCCGGTTCTGCGCCCCCCATGCCGAAACCCCGACCGATGTGGCGGCGACGAAGCATTGGATGCCGGTCGATCAATATATTGGCGGCATCGAACACGCGATCCTGCACCTGCTCTACGCGCGGTTCTTCACCAGGGCGATGCACCGGCTTGGCCATGTCGGGGTCGATGAGCCCTTCGCCGGGCTGTTCACCCAGGGCATGGTGACGCATGAGAGCTATAAATCCGAAGACGGCCGCTGGCTCTACCCCGATGAGGTGGTCAAGCACAGCGATGGTACGGCGACCAGCAACGGACGGCCCGTGATCGTCGGCCCGATCGAGAAAATGTCGAAATCCAAGCGCAACACGGTCGATCCCAGCGTGGTGATCGAGCGGTTCGGCGCGGATGCGGCGCGCTGGTTTACCCTGTCGGACAATCCGCCGGAGCGCGATGTCGAATGGACCGAGGCCGGGGCGCAGGGCGCGTTCCGCTTCGTGCAGCGACTCTTTCGGCTCGCGCGCAGCCTGACGCAGGATGCACCCGATGCCACACCGCTCGATCAGGCCAGTGGCGCTGCACGCGTGCTGCGCCAGGCGACCCATCGGGCGATCGCCGGGGTGACCGAAGCGATCGATGGGTTCGCCTTCAACGTGGCGATCGCGCGGCTATATGAGTTGAGCAACGCGATCACCGATGCCGAGGCCAAGGCCGCACCCGGCATGGCAGCGGCACGGCGCGAAGCGGTGACGGCGCTGATCCGCCTCGCAGCGCCGATCATTCCGCATGTCGCCGAGGAAGCCCATGCGTTGATCGAATCCGGCGCGCCGCTGGTGGCGGACCTGCCGTGGCTGACCGCCGAGCCTGATCTGCTGCGGCGCGATCGGGTGACGCTCGCGGTCCAGATCATGGGTAAGCTGCGCGGCACCATCGACCTCGCACCGGGGGCGGATGCGGCAACCGCGGTCGCGGCCGCGATGGCCGAGCCGAAAATCGCGCAGGCGCTCGACGGTGTCACCATCGTCAAGCGCATCCATGTGCCGGACCGGATTTTGAATTTCGTGATCCGTGCGTAGGTACCTCGCCCTGCCCTGCGTGCTGGCGCTGTCGGCCTGCGGCTTTCACCCGCTGTACGGCCCCCAGGCCGGCCAGCCCGCGCGCATCGCGGCGCAGATGGATGAAATCGACATCGCACCGCTGGCCGATCGCCAGGGTCAGGTGATGCACCAGGCGCTGGAAGCGGCGTTGCAGCGCGATGGCGCGCCCAGCTTCTATCGCTATCACCTGACCGTGCAGTACGGGATTTCGGTGCAGATCATCGGCGTGCAGCAGGATACCTCGAACACGCGCAACCGCTTCCTCGCCACCGCGCATTGGGAACTCACGCCCGAAGGCAATTTGACCACGGCGCTCGCCAAAGGCAACGCCCAGGCGATGGACGCGGAAAACATCATCGACAACCAGTATTTCGCCAACACGCTTGATGGCGGCATCATGCGCCACCAGCTGGCGCGCGAACTGGCCAACCAGATCGCGATGCAGTTGGCACTCTATTTCCGCGCTCACCCCGATCATGGGGCGTAGTGCCGGGCCGTTGGGGTGGTGCCGTTTGGGAAGGAAGATCAGGGGGCTTTGCCCCCCGAACCCCCCACTAAGGGCGGAGCCCTTAGAACCCGCTAGTTTTAGGCAAGGGGAGGGCGCTGCCTCGGACTTTCCGCTGATCTGGCCTGGGTCGCCCTCCCCTTGCCTAAAACTAATGGATTTTAAAGGCTCCGCCTTTAACGGGGTCCAGGGGCAGGGCCCCTGGCCTTTCTTCTCAAACGGCACCACCCCATGAAACTAGACGCGCGCCAGGCCGATCGGTTTCTGGCCAACCCCGGTGCCACCCGTTTGGTACTGATCTACGGCCCGGATACCTCCCTGGTTACCGACCGGGCGCGCGCCCTGGCTAGGCGCATCGCCGGCTCGCTCGACGATCCGTTCCGGCTTGCCGAGCTTGATGCGGAGCAGGCGGATCGGCTGCCGGAGGAAGCGACTGCGCAGGCGTTTGGCGGCGGGCGCAAGGTGATTTTGATCCGCGATGTCGGCGACAAGCAGGCACCCTCGTTCGAGGCGGCACTTGCCACACGGGGCGATGCCCTGGTCATCGCGACCGGCGGCGACCTCAACGGCCGCTCGAAGCTGCGTACGCTCGCCGAAAAGCACAGCGATGCCGCCGCGATCGCCTGCTACATCCCCGATGCCGCGGCGCGCGGCCCGATGCTGGAAGCCGCCTTGCGCGCCGCCGGGGTCGGCATCGCGCGCGACGCGCTGACCCTCGCCGCCGGGCGGCTGGGCGGTGAATCCGGCGCGCTGGCCGATGCCGCCGAACGCCTCATTCTCTACGCCGGCCCCGGCGGCACGATCACCATCGCCGATATCGACGCCGTGCTCGACGACCAGGGCACCGCCTCGATGCATGATGCGATCGACGCAGCGCTCGCCGGCAACCCAAGGGCGGCCGACCACGCCATCAGCCTCGCGATCGATGAGGGCGCGGCGGCGGTGGCGATCCTTCGGGTGCTGCTGACCGAGCTTTCCGGCCTGCGCCTGATGGCGGAGGCGATCGCGCACGGTGCCAACCCGCGCGACGCGCTCGCGGCCCGCCGACCGCCGGTGTTTTTCCGCCGCCAGGGCGCGGTGATCAAGGCCGCCGGCAGCTGGCGCGAACCCGCGATTATCGCCGCGATCGACCGCGCTCTTCGTGCCGAAGCCGATTGCAAACGCACCGGCAGCGTGCCGGAGGCGATCGCGCGGCAGACGCTGCTGGGGTTGGCGCAGCGGGCGCGGGGGTAGAAAGCGAAGGCAAGGGAAGAGTCTTCTTTTTTGTGAACAAAAAAGAAGCAAAAAAAACTTTTTTAATTTGGGTCCGTGCCTTTGAAAACGCCCGTGCCCCAGGGTTGGAAAGTTTTTTGCTTCTTTTTTACAAAAAAGAAGCCTTCCCTTCCCTCACGCCCAACCTCGCCTCCCGACCCAAAACCCGATACTCTCCCACCCATGCTGCTCCCCGACGAACCGCCGCCCTGCCGCCGCCTCTACCCCGACGCCACCAGCGCCTTCCTGCTCACCGCCGATCATGCGGGGCGCCGCATTCCCCACGCGCTCGGCGACCTCGGCGTGAGCGAGGCAGACCGCCAGCGGCATATCGGCTGGGATATCGGCATCGCCGGCGTGACCGAACAACTCGCGCTACAGCTCGGTGCCACCGCGATTTTGCAGACTTATTCGCGCCTGGTGATCGATTGCAACCGCCCGCCGGCGGCGCCGAGCGCCTTTCCCGAGGTTTCCGAAGCGACCCCGATCCCCGGCAATCACGGCCTGGACGATGCGGCGAAACACGCAAGGATGCAGGCGATCTTCGCGCCCTATCACAGCATGATCGCCGGCGAGATCGCGGCCCGCAGCGCACGCGGCCAACGAACGATCTATATTGCCATGCATAGTTTCACACCGGTCTTTCACGGCCATGCGCGACCGATGCACGCCGCCGTGCTGTTCAACCGCAACCCTCGCTTTTCACTGATCCTGGCCGATCTGCTGCGTGCGGAGGGCGATCTGATCGTCACGGAAAACGACCCCTATGCGGTCTCGGATGCAACCGACTACGGCGTGCCGGTGCACGCCGAACGCAACGGGCTCGATTACGCCGAACTCGAAATCCGCCAGGATCTGATTGCAACCAAAGCCGGCGAGGCCGCCTGGGCAACCCGCCTCGCCCGCCTGCTGCCGCGCGCGCTCGAACAACTCGAACAATCCGCGCGTTAGCCCGGCGGGTGAACCGCACGCCAATGGCGCGCGATGTCGATCCGCCGCGCAACCCACACATCGGGTTGCGCCGCGACGTGGTCGATAAAGCGCGCCAGCGCCGCCGCCCGCCCCGGCCGACCGGCAAGGCGGCAGTGCAGGCCGACGCTCAGCATTTTCGGACTGCCGGCGCGGCCCTCATGCAGCAGCCAATCGAAACTGTCGCGCAGATAGGCGAAGAAATCATCGCCGGAGGCGTAACCGGGGCTGGTGGAAAACCTCATGTCATTGGCATCGAGCGTGTAGGGAATGACCAGGTGGCTGCCGTTCGCCGCAGCGACCCAATAGGGCAGATCATCGGCATAGCTGTCCGATGAATAGGCGAAACAATCCTGCGCCATCACCAGCTCACGCGTGTTCATCGAGCAACGGCCAAGGTAAAACCCGCTCGGTGCCGCGCCGGTAATGCGCGTATGCAGCGCAATCGCCTCGCGCAGATGCGCCGCCTCGACGGCGCGCGGCACATCGCGATAATCGATCCATTTGAGCCCGTGGGACGCGATTTCCCAGCCGGCCTCCTGCATTGCCGCGACCTGCTCGGGCCCGCGCATCAGGGCGGTGGCGACGCCATACACCGTAACCGGGATCTGCCGGCCGGTGAACAGTCGCCAGAGCCGCCAGAACCCGGCGCGCGCGCCATATTCATACGCCGATTCCATGTTCCAGTGCCGCGCGTTCGGCCAGGGCGCCGCACCGGGAATCTCCGACAGAAACGCCTCGGACGCCGCATCCCCGTGCAGGATATTGTTCTCGCCGCCCTCCTCGTAATTGACCACGAACTGCACGCATATCCTGGCCCCGCCCGGCCATTGCGGATCGGGCGGGGTGCGCCCGTATCCCGCCAGATCGCGCGGATAGGGCGCGGCCAAGCTCATGGCGTCGCGCCGAACAGCTCCGCAAGCGTCAGCGCCACGACTTCGGTGGCTTTGTACAAATCGCTCAACGGCAGTTTTTCATCCGCCCGATGCGCGTTCGCCTCTTCGATCGTGTGCGGCCCGGCGCCATACAGCACGATCGGCACGCCGGCGGCGGCATAGTGCCGCGCATCGGTATAGAGCGGCACGCCCTTGGCGGTGACGGTTTCGCCCATGATCCGCGAGGCGTGGCGGCACAGCAGCGTGGTCAGCGCGTCCGCCCCCGCCGCGGGAACCAGCGGCTCGGCGAGCAGAATGCGGCGGACCGTCACGGTCGCGCCCGGCACCGCCCGCACCGCCTGCTCGATGATCGCGCGCAATTCCGCCTCGACCGTTGCGGGATTTTCCTCAGGGATCATGCGCCGGTCGAGCCGGAAGGTGACGCGATCGGGCACGACATTGGTGTTGATGCCGCCCTTGATCAGCCCGACCGTGAGTTGCGGACTGCCGATGCCGCCGATCGCGGATGTGGTCTCGGCCAGGATCGGGCGCTGGGCGTATAGCGCGGCCAGAACGGCGGTGCTCGCTTCCAGCGCATCGATGCCGGTGAACGGCATGGCGGCATGCGCCGAGCGGCCTTCGACCTGCACTTCAAGATGCAGGCAGCCATTATGGGCGTTGACCACGGCATAGGAAAATCCGGCACCGATCGCGAGGTCGGGTTTCGACATCCCCTCCTCCAGCAAAAGCCCGGGCCCGATCGCACCGCCGGCTTCCTCGTCATAGGTGAAATGCAGCTCGATGGCGCCGTGCAGCGGTCCATCGAGCGCGATCAACGCGAGCAGCGCCCAGGTATAGGTCGCGAAATCGGATTTCGACACCGCAACCCCGCGCCCGAACATCCAGCCATCCTCGATCGTCGCGCCATAGGGATCATGCGTCCAGCCATCACCGGGCGGCACCACGTCGCCATGCGCATTGAGTGCGACGACCGGCCCCGGCCCGAAGCGATGGCGCACCACCAGATTGGTCGCGCTGATCATGCCGGTTTCGCCAGCGCGCGCGGCCGGCACGACATGGCGTTCGACGGTGAGGCCCAGCCCCTCCAGCAATTGTGCCGCAACCTCGGCGTGGCCCGCGCAATCGCCGGGCGGATTGTCGGACGGTGCGCGGACCAGCGCCGCCAGAAATGCGGTCTGGCGCGCGCGCTCGCCGTGCAGAAAGGTCGCGATCGTGGTGGCAGCTTGCTGGGTCACTGGGATGGTCCTTGATTGGAAACGCGGGGATCGAAACGGGTCAGAAAATCGGTCAGCACGGCAACGGCGAGCGCCGCATCCCCGGCCATGATCGACTCGGCCGGGTGGTGACTGATGCCGAATTTGCAGCGGATAAACAACATCGCAAACGGACCGCGATCGATCATGGCCCGTGCATCGACCCGGTGCTCCGGCCTCGAATTGCGGCGCGGTCATGCCGCAACGCCCGCCGGATCATCCCGATCGTGCCGCTTGTACCCGGCCACGTAGGTCGCCCGCACCACCCGATCGGACCCGAGGGTCATCAGCACGAACAAAAGCTCCTCCAGCGAGGTGACAAACCCGTGCCGCGCCGCCAGCAGAGGCGTCGCCTTCGGGTCGAGTACGACCAGGTCGGCGTCCTGCCCCGGCGCGATGCGCCCGATATGCTCCGCCTGATCGATCGCGCGGGCGGAGCCGAGGGTCGCAAGATAAAACGCCTGATGCGGGCTCAGCGCATCGCCGCGCAACTGCGCGATCTTGTAGGCCTCGGCCAGCGTTGCCAGCGGTGAAAAATTCGTCCCGGCACCGAGGTCGGACCCCAGCGCGGTACGCACCGGATTGGCCGAAACCAGCGCGCGCTTCAGATTGAACAGACCAGAGCCGAGAAACAGGTTGGAGGTCGGGCAATGCACCACCGTCGCCTCCGCTTCCGCGAGCCGCGCCCATTCGCGCTCGCTCAGGTGAATCGCATGGCCGAACAGGCAGCGCCGGCCGACCAGCCCGAACCGGTCGTACACATCGAGATAATCGCGGCTGGCAGGAAACAAATCGGCAACCCATGCGAGTTCCGCACGATTCTCCGAAAGATGGGTCTGCATGTAAAGCCCATTGATCTCGCGGCGCAACGTGCCCGCGAGCTCGAGCTGCGCTTCGGTGCTGGTCGGCGCGAAGCGCGGTGTGACGGCGTAGAACAGCCGCCCGTGGCCGTGCCAGCGCGCGGCGAGACGCTTTGATTGGTCATAGCCCGTCTGTGCGGTATCGCGCAGGCCCGCCGGCGCATTGCGATCCATCATCACCTTGCCGGCCCCGGTGCGCAGCCCGAGTTTCGATGCTTCTTCAAAATAGGCATCGACCGATTCCGGATGCACCGTGCAATAGGTAATCGGCGTCGTCACGCCTGCGCGCAACGACTCGCGTAAAAACGCCTTCGCCACAATGCGCGCGAAATCGATGTCGCTATAGCGCTGTTCCGTTTCGAACACGTAGTGATTGAGCCAGTCGAGCAACTGGCGCCCGTGCGCGCCGATCATCGGCATCTGCGGATAATGCACATGCGCGTCGATAAATCCCGGTATGATCAGATGATCGGGGTAGTGCACCGGCACCACCCCCGCGGGCAGCACCGCCGGATCATACGCCCCCGCACTGCGGATACGGCCGCGATCGATCAGGATCAGCCCATCGGATTCATAATGAAAGCACGAGGGGTCATCCGCCTCGAACGGATTGCCGGTGTAGCTCAAAAAAGGACCGCGCAGCGCAGATACCATGGTGATAGACCGCATTCAGATGTTGGACCGAATTGCGCCGCGCGCCGGGAGATCGCGCGGTGCCGTCATAGTAAAACAGGTGAGCGCCGCTGGTTCAGCGCGCGGGCTCTCTTAACTGTTGCAGGCGAAACCACGCAATGCGGCCGATCTCTTCAAGCGCAATGGTCATCTCGGTTGGCGGATCGTTGCCGAGCCGCTGTTCAAGCCGTTCGATGATCGCGGGCGCATCCTTCTGCCCCCGCACCGCAATGATGAAGGGAAACCCGAAACGCTCCCGGTAGCGGCGATTGAGGAATGCCAGCTGCTCCGCGCTTTCGGGCGTGAGCTGATCGAAGCCGGCGAAGCTCTGCTCGCTCGATGAATGATCGGTCAGGTGTCCGCCCTGCCCGAGTTCGGGATGGGCGCGGAGCAGTTGCAAACGCCTTTCTGGATCAGCATCACGCACCAGCTTCTGCATTGTCCCCGCCAGAACCGCGATCGTTGCAAATGGCCGGCATTGTGCCGCCTGCTCGGCGACCCAGGGCGAGTGCTCGTAAACAGCGGCCAGCGTGGCGGCGAACCCGGCAGCACTCATGCGATTGAGCGCCTCGATCATGTCGGGCTCGCGGCTCATTTCGCACCGGCCCGAAACCACGCGCCGATCTCGCCGCGTTCTTCCTTGGTGATATGGGTGATGTTGCCCGGTGGCATCGACTTTGCCTGAACCGCCTGCTGGTCGATCAAGGCCGCGTGCTGCTGCACCTCGGCCGCGGTATCGAACATCAACCCTGCCGGCGCGCTCGCCATCAGGCGCGGGTGTGCCGCATGGCAGGCGGCGCACCGCTGCCGCACGATCGGCATGATGGCTGCGGTTTTCACGATCGGCGCATTCCCCGCCGGCGCCGGGCCGGTCAGGCTGAGGTCGCCGGCCGGGGCGACCAGAATGATCACCGCAACGAACAGTGCCGCCGCAACCGCCGGCAGTTTCCAATCCTGGCGACCGGTATGGCGCAGGACGAAATACTGGCGGATCAGCGCGCCGCCGATCATCGCCAGCCACAAATTCAACCAACTCGCCGAACCGCCATACAGCATGCTGAAATGGCTGCTCAGCATGGCGAACACCACCGGCAGTGTGAAATACGTGTTGTGCACCGAACGCTGCTTGCCGCGCTTGCCAGGCATCGGGTCCGGCGTCTCGCCGCGCGCCAGCGCATCGACCATCTTGCGCTGGCCTGGAATGATCAGAAAGAACACGTTGGCCGACATGATCGTACCCAGCATGGCACCAACGATCAGAAACGCCGCCTGTGCCGAAAACAGATGCGTCGAAACATAGCAGGCCACAGCAACGAACACGGCGATCACGATGCCGAGCACCAGATCGCTCGCACCCAGCAGGCGGCATGCCGCATCATACACCACCCAACCGGCCAGCAGAAAACCGAGCACCGCAATCGCCGCGGTCAGCGGCGTGAGCGCGGCGACCGCAGGGTCGATCAGATAGGTGCCCGGCTGGAGCAGATACATCACCGTCAGCAACGAAAAACCCGACAGCCAGGTGGCGTAGGATTTCCATTTCGACCAGTGCAAATCAGCCGGCATGCGCGGCGGCGAGACCAGATATTTCTGCGAATGATAAAACCCGCCGCCATGCACCGCCCAAAGCTCGCCGAACACGCCGCGCTGCTGTGCCGCCGCGTCATCGGGTTTGTGCAGGCTGTTATCGAGCATCACGAAATAGAACGATTCCCCGATCCACGCGATCGCCGCGATCACATGGAGCCAGATCAACAGGGCCATCGCCCAGCCGGTCAGGTAACTCATCATCTGGGTTCAGCTTCCACGGTAGGTGGTGTAGCTCCACGGCGATACCAGGAGCGGAATATGATAATGCGGCTGTGCTGCATCGATGCCGACACGCAGAACGATGTCGCTGAGAAATGCAGGCTCTGCCGATGGGTTTGCGAAATACGGTGCCATCGCGAACACCAGATCGTACACGCCGCTCGCAAGATCGCCGCTCGCCAGCGTTGCCCGGCCATTGGCGTCGGTCACCGCGCTGGCCACCGGTATTGCGGGTGCTGCCACGCTCTGCAGCCGCACCGTGACCCCGCCCGCCGGGCGGCCGTTCGCGGTGTCGAGAATATGAGTCGTCAAACTGGTCATGCTGGTCTCCGATGATCGCTGATCCCGCACTTATCACGCCGGCGGATGACGCGATGAGCGCAAATGCCGATCATAAGCGCATTCGTATGATCATTCGGTCTGCGCCCCGCACGATGCCGTCGTGCCGCACGTCTCGCACCCGGCGGCGGCCAGTATCGGAGCGATCGATGCAGTGCCGGGCTGCGATGGACATGCCTGAAGTAATTGTGCAGCGATCGCCAAAGCCAGCACCGCCGGCTGCTTACCCGCAATCCCGGCAACCCCGATCGGGCAGGTCAGCCGCTCGATCACGCTTTGCGAAAAACCCTGCCGCCGCCAGCGATGTTCAAACCGCGCCCGCTTGGTCGCCGAGCCGATCAGCCCGACATAGGCCGCATCGCCCCGCTGCAACGCCGCCGCGGTAATCTCCGCATCCAGCGCGTGGCTATGCGTCATCACCAGAAACAGGCTCCCCGCCGGTGCGTCTGCGACAGCACAAGCCGGGTCCACGACCAGCCGCCGCTCGATCCGCGCCGCACCACGGAAATCATACGCCGGCATCGCTTCCTCGCGGCAATCGATCCAGTCGATCGAACACGGCAACGCCGCCAGCACCGCGACCAGCGCCCGCCCGACATGGCCCGCGCCATGCAGTTGCAAATGAAACAACGCAGGCTCCGGCGGCAGATCCGAGGCAAACCAGGGTAGATACCGCAGGCTCACCACCCCGCCGCAGCACTGGCCAAGCTGCGGCCCCAGCGCTGCGGTTTCCGAAACTGCCGTGGCACTGGCAGGATCATCCCGCCACGCCGCGAGCCACCGCCGCGCCGTCGCCACCGCGCCATATTCAAGCTGACCACCGCCGATGCTGCCCTCGGTATCGCCCGCCCGCACCAGCATCCGCGCCCCCGGCTCGCGCGGTGCCGAACCCAGCACCGTCGATATTTCGATGCAAACACCCAACGGTATCACGGCCGGATCGCATCGAGCGAGGCGATCGCATCGAGCACCGCTTCAGGCGTCGCCGGCGCGCGCAAATCCGGGTCGGCGCCCGGCCCACCGGTTGCGGCAATCGCATCGCGAATCGCAAGCAGCACTGAAAACGCCAGCAACATCGGCGGCTCACCAACCGCCTTCGAGCGATGAATGGTGGGCTCGGTGTTCGGGTTGTCGAACAATCTGGTGTGCAGTGCCGCCGGGCAATCGTTCGCGGTGGGAATCTTGTAGGTGCTGGGCGCATGCGTCAGCAACCGCCCATCGGTTGCGTGCCACACGAGCTCTTCGGTGGTCAGCCAGCCCATGCTCTGAATGAAACCGCCTTCGATCTGCCCGATATCGATCGCGGGGTTCAGCGAGCGCCCGGCATCGTGCAGAATATCCGCCCGCAGCAGCGAAACCTCGCCGGTCAGCGTATCAATGATCACCTCGCTCGCCGCAGCACCATAGGCGAAGTAGTAGAACGGCCGCCCGTGCAAACCCTTTGGATTCCAGTGCACTTTCGGCGTCGCGTAAAATCCGTCGCTCCACAGCTGCACCCGCGCCTCATAGGCCTGGCGCACCAGGGTTGCGAACGCCAGCGCGATCCCACTGACCCGCACCACGTCATTGGCAAACTGGACATCGGCGGCCTCACCGCCATGGCGGGCCGCCGCGAAATCGGCGAGCCGGTTGCGAATCGTCATCGCCGCATCCCGCGCCGCCATGCCGTTCAGATCAGCGCCGGTCGATGCCGCGGTGGCCGAAGTATTGGCGATTTTCGACGTATCGGTGGCACTGCACCGCACCGCCGCAAACCCGATACCCAGCGCATCCGCCACCACCTGCGCCACCTTGGTGTTCAGCCCCTGCCCCATCTCGGTGCCGCCATGGTTCACCAGCACGCTGCCATCGGCGTACACATGCACCAGCGCGCCGGCCTGGTTGAGATGCGGCACGTTGAACGAAATGCCGAATTTCACCGGCGTCAGCGCAATCCCTTTTTTCAGTACGGAATTAGAACGGTTGAACGCAGCGACCGCCGCAACCCGCCCTTGGTAATCCGCCTGCGCCACCAACTCATCGACCAGCGCCGCAACCACATTATCCTCGATCGTCTGGCGATACGGCGTCACGTTGCGGCTCGCCACCCCATAGAAATTCGCCCGTCGCACAGCGAGCGGATCACGCCCGAGATGCCGCGCAATCCGGTCCATCACAATCTCGATCAGCAACGCCCCCTGCGGCCCGCCGAACCCGCGAAACGCCGTGTTGCTCTGGGTATTGGTGCGCGCGACAAACCCGTTGATCGCGACCTCCGGCAGATAATACGCGTTATCCAGATGGCACAGCGCGCGCGTCATCACCGCACCCGAAAGATCCGCCGAATGCCCGCCATTGGCGATCAGCGTTGCCTCGATGCCGGTAATCCGGCCGTCGTCATCGAATGCGACATCGTAATCATATTCGAACGGATGCCGCCGCCCGGTCATGATGAAATCATCATCGCGATCGAGCCGCAGCTTCACCGGCCTGCCCAGCCGCGCCGCGGCAATGCTGGCACAGCACGCGAACAGCCCCGATTGCGATTCCTTGCCGCCGAAGCCGCCGCCCATCCGCCGGCATTCGACCAGCACCTGATGGCTGCGCCAACCCAGCGCATGGGCGATCAGATGCTGCATTTCACTCGGATGCTGGGTGGAGCACAGCACGCGCAGCCCCTGATTTTCGGTGGGCAGCGCGTAGGCGATCTGCCCCTCCAGATAAAACTGCTCCTGCCCGCCCAGGCTGAACTGCCCGCCGAGCCGATGCGGTGCCGCCGCCAGCGCGGCCGTCAGCGCGCCTGGTGCCGATTCGCGGATCAGGCTTGCCGGCGGCAGCAGCGCGTCACCGCGCGCATAGGCTTCGCGCGCCGTCAGCACCGGTGTTGCCGGTTCGATATCGAGGCACGGGCCGATCCGCGCGGCGGCCAGACGCGCCAGATCACGCGCGGTCGCAACGATCAGCGCCACCGGCTGCCCCCGATAGCGCAGCGTGCCATCGGCCAGAATCGGATCGTCATGGATCACCGGGCCGCAATCGTTCGCCCCCGGAATATCCGCCGCCGTCAACACCGCGACCACGCCCGGCATGGCGAGCAGTGCTGCCCGATCGATCGATCGCAGCACGCCCGAAGCGACCGGCGAGGGCGCAAGGGCCGCATGCAGCGTGCCGGCGGCTTCCGGCACATCATCGACATAGGGCGCCGCCCCGGCGACATGCAGATGCGCCGATTCATGCGCGGCACTGATCCCCACCCGCGCGCCTGCGCGCAGCGCCGCCGCCTCGCCCGCATCGAGCACCAGTGGAATATCGCGCGCAAATCCGCACGCAGCGCGATCCGGGCTGAAATCCTGGTTCATACCGCCCCCGCCATCGCAAACGTGCGCACCCGCACCGAAGCCGCCGGCAGCGGGGCGGCGCTGCGCGTCTCCAGCCAGAACCGCCACAGCAGGTTCCGCGCGACAAGCCGCCGATACCCGCGGCTCGCCCGCAAATCGGAGAGCGGCGTGAAATCCTCATCCAGCGCCGCCATCGCCGCCCGCACCGCAGCTTCGCCCCACACCGCCTCGTGCAATGCCGCCTCGGCGTGCCGGGCGCGCCGCACCGTCGCCGCCATGCCGCCGAACGCGAGCCGAACACGGCTGATCGTCTCACCCTCGAGCGTCACCGCCAGGCCGCAACTGAGCGCGGAAATATCGCAATCGAACCGCTTCGATATCTTATATGCCCGCATCCTGGTATCAGGGTCCGGCAACGGCACCAGAATCGCGCGCAGAAACTCGCCTTTCGCCAGATCGTTGCGCATATAATCCAAATAAAACGCATCGAGCGGCACCTCCCGGGATTGCGCGCCATGCTGCAACACCAGTCGCGCATCCATCGCCATCAAAACGGGTGCCGCATCGCCGATCGGTGAACCATTGGCGACATTGCCGCCCATCGTGCCGGCATGGCGCACCGGCGGCCCGGCAAACCGCAGCGCCATTTCGCCCAAAGCCGGCTCCAGCCCGATCAGCGCCGCCCAGGCGGCTTCCAGCGTCGCCCCGGCGCCGATCCGCAGCACATCGCCCTCGCGCTCAATGCAGCGGAGCGCCGCAACATCGCCGAGATAGAGCAGATCCCCGACATCGCGGAACCGCTTGTTCACCCACAGCCCGATATCGGTCGCCCCGGCCAGCAAAGTCGCCTCCGGCCGTTCGGCGTACCAGGCCGCCAGCGCATCGACCTCGCGCGGCGCATAAAACCGCGCGCCCGGCCCCGCCTGACCGGCCGCGGCATAACTCAACCCCGCACCGGTCTCCGCCGCAACCGCCCGCAGCGCCGCCTCGATCGGCGCGGTATCCAGCGTCGCCGGCGGCAAGGCGAACATGCGCGCGGCGGCATCGAGGATCGGGCGATACCCGGTGCAGCGGCACAAATTCCCCGCCAGATCATGCGCAATCGCCGCCCGGTCCGGCGTGGTCTGCGCCGCCTGATGGCGCAAATAGGTCGCGAACAGCGACATCACGAAGCCCGGCGTGCAGAAGCCGCATTGCGAACCATGGCAATCCACCATCGCCTGCTGCACCGGGTGCAAGGCCCGATCGGTCAGCCCCGCCAGATCCTCGATGGTCAACAGCGCCTTGCCATGCAGCGTCGGCAAGAACCGGATGCACGCATTGATCGGCCGCAACACCAGATTGCCCGCCCGAATACCGCCCGCATCGCCCGCCTCATCGGCCAGTTCCGCGACGATCACGGTGCACGCGCCGCAATCCCCCTCGGCACAGCCTTCCTTGGTGCCGGTTCGCCGCACTGCACCGCGCAGCCACGCCAGCACGGTCGCGGTGATCGGTTGATCAGCGACCCTGACAATCCGGTTGTCGAAGTAAAAACTGATCGGCTGCTGCATCATGTCCTGATTCCGCTGACGATTCGACCCTGCGAACCCATGATTGGGGCACATCGGCGTCGATCTAATCAAGCGAAATCGGACCCGTGAGGCCAAATTGACATCATAAGCGCTGACTTATGGCCCCCGCCCGCCGAACAGCGCGGTAATCGCCTCCGCCTTGCGCTTCACCTGCTGGCCAAGCAGGGGAATCCGCGCATCGCTGATCCGCGCCACCGGGCCGGACACCGAAATCGCCGCCACCGCCTCGGCACTTTCATTGAAGATCACCGCGGCGATGCAGCGCAGCCCGATCGCGTGCTCCTCATCATCGATCGCGTAGCCCCGCGCGCGGGCGGCCGCCAGATCGGCGCGCAAGCCCGCCGTGTGGTTGATCGTCTTCACCGTCATGCGCGCCATGCCGCGCTGGTGCAGCACCCGGCCGATCTCGGCATCGCTCATCGCCGACAGCAGCGCCTTGCCGACGCCCGAGCAATGCAGCGGCACCCGCCCGCCCGGCCGGGCAAAGGCGCGCATCATCTGCCGGCATTCGACCTGCGCCAGATAGACCGCCTCGTGCTGATCCTCGACCGCGAGGTTCACGGTCTCCTCGGATTCCTCCATCAGGGCGCGCATATGCGGCCGCGCCAGCCCCGCGACGCTGCGGGTCTTCAAAAACGCATTGCCCGCCACGAACGCCTGCACGCCCACCGACCATAACCGCCGCTCGGCATCGAAATGCACATACCGCTCATGCTCCAGCGTGGTGAGCAGGCGATGCGCGGTGGAGGGCGACAGACCCACCTGCTGAGCGATCTCCGTCAACGTCACACCCTCATCCGCCGCGGCCAACCGGTTCAGGATCGCCAGCGACCGCACCAGCGACTGCACCTGCATCGACCGCTCCACCGGCGCCACCGCCCGCGCCGCCGCAGCTGGTGTTTCCCCCGAAATTCGTGCCCGCATGGAACCTCACAAGCCATTGTCATAACACATGATTCCGATGCCGTTTTCACATCGTGAAAACATTATTGCAAACCGCGCCGCCAGGCGCAATGCTCAGATCACCAATCAAAAACAATCCGATGGAGGGGTAAAATGGCCAAAATGAAAGCGATCGAGGCGGCGGTGCGCGTGCTGCGCCGCGAGGGTGTGACCACCGCGTTCGGCGTGCCGGGTGCCGCGATCAACCCGCTCTACGCCGCCCTCAAGGCGGATGGCGGCATCCGCCATATCCTGGCGCGCCATGTCGAGGGGGCGGCCCACATGGCGGATGGCTATTCCCGCGCCGCCGCCGGCAACATCGGCATCTGCATCGGCACCTCCGGTCCGGCCGGCACCGACATGATCACCGGGCTCTACGCCGCCCAGGCGGATTCCATCCCCATGCTGTGCATCACCGGCCAGGCCCCCCGCGCGCGGCTGTACAAGGAAGATTTCCAGGCCGTCGATATCGAATCGATCGCCCGCCCGGTCACCAAATGGGCGGTCTGCGTGCGCGAACCCGCCCTGGTGCCGATGGTGTTCCAGCAGGCGTTCCACACCATGCGCACCGGCCGCCCCGGACCGGTGCTGATCGACCTGCCGATCGATGTGCAGATGGCCGAAATCGAGTTCGACGATGATACCTACGAACCCCTGCCGGTCCACAAACCCGCCGCCTCGCGCCGCCAGGCCGAAAAAGCGATCGCCATGCTCAACGCCGCCGAACGCCCGGTCATCATCGCCGGCGGCGGCATCCTGAACGCCGACGCCGCCGACCGCCTGGTCGCCTTCGCCGAGCTCACCGGCATCCCGGTGATCCCGACGCTGATGGGCTGGGGCACCATCCCGGACGATCATCCGCTGATGGCCGGCATGGTCGGGCTACAAACCAGCCACCGCTACGGCAACGCCAATTTCCTCGCCGCCGATTTCGCGCTCGGCATCGGCAACCGCTGGGCCAATCGCCACACCGGCTCGATCGAGACCTACACGCGGGGCCGCACCTTCGTGCATGTCGATATCGAGCCGACCCAGATCGGCCGCGTGTTCGGCCCGGATTTCGGCATCGTCTCCGATGCCGGGGCGGCGCTCGACCAGTTCATCGCCGTCGCCACCGATCTGAAACATCAAGGCCAACTGCGCGACCGGTCGGACTGGGCCGCCGCCTGCGGCCATCGCAAGGCGGTGATGCTGCGCAAGACGCATTTCGACCAGGTGCCCCTGAAGCCGCAGCGCGTCTATCAGGAAATGAACGAGATTCTGGCGCGCGACACCTGCTACGTCGCCACCATCGGCCTGTCGCAGATCGCCGGTGCGCAATTCCTGCGGGTCTATCAGCCGCGCAACTGGGTCAATTGCGGTCAGGCCGGCCCGCTCGGCTGGACCCTGCCGGCCGCTCTCGGCGTGCGCGCCGCCTGCCCGGACAAACCCATCGTCGCCCTCTCCGGCGACTATGATTTCCAGTTCATGATCGAGGAATTGGCGGTCGGCGCCCAGCACAAACTACCCTACCTGCACGTGGTGGTGAACAATTCCTACCTCGGCCTGATCCGTCAGGCGCAGCGCGGCTTTTCGATGGATTTCGAGGTCAGCCTCGCGTTCGACAACATCAACGCCGGTCCCGATCAGGACGATGTGCGCGGCTACGGCGTCGATCACGTCGCGGTCGCCGAAGGGCTCGGCTGCAAGGCGATCAGGGTGAAAAGCCCCAACGAGTTCAAGGACGCGTTCGCCCGCGCCCAGGCGCTGATGGCGGAGTTCCAGGTCCCCGTGGTGATCGAATTCATCCTCGAACGCGTGACCAACATCGCCATGGGCACCGAAATCGATGCGGTCAACGAATTCGAAGACATTCTCTGCCTCGATCCCAATCTGGTGCTGTAATAAAGGAGCCGACCATGCCGCGTTTCGCCGCCAACCTGACCATGCTGTTCACCGACCTGCCGTTCCTCGACCGCTTCGCCGCCGCGCGCGCCGCCGGGTTCGACGCCGTCGAGTTCCTGTTCCCCTACGCCTTCCCCAAAGCCGCCGTGCAGGCCGCGCTGACCGAACACAACCTGCGCCTCGTGCTGCACAACCTGCCCGCCGGCAATTGGGAAGCCGGCGAACGCGGCATCGCCTGCGATCCTGCCCGCACCGGCGAGTTTCGCGACGGCGTCGGCCGCGCGATCGACTACGCCACCGCCCTCGGCTGCCCCGCGCTCAACTGCCTCGCCGGCATCGTCGCACCCGAGCATCACGCCATCGCCCGCGACACCTTGATCGAAAACCTGACGTTTGCAGCCACCGCCCTGCAGCAAGCCGGCCTCACTTTGCTGCTCGAACCGGTCAACACCCGCGACATTCCAGGCTTCTTCGTCAACCGCACCGATCAGGCGCTCGCGATCATCGATGCCGTCGCGTCCCCCAACCTGAAACTACAGTACGATATCTATCACGCCCAGGCGATGGAGGGCGATCTGAGCCGCACCATCGAGACGCAGTTCCCCCGCATCGGCCATATCCAGCTCGCCGACAATCCCGGCCGCCACGAACCCGGCACCGGCGAAATCAACTACGCCCATCTGTTTCATCTGATCGACGATCTGGGCTACCAAGGCTGGATCGGCTGCGAATACAAACCCGCAACCACGACCACCGCCGGCCTCGGCTGGCTGAACCACTATCGCACGGAGAGCGTCCTATGAGTAACATCGGATTTATCGGCCTCGGCATCATGGGCCGGCCGATGGCGGGCCATCTGCTCGCCGGCGGCCACGAACTGTTCGTGCTGCAAGCCAGCCGCCAGAGTGCGGCCCTGGTCGAAGCCGGCGCCACATCCTGCGCCGATGCCGCGAGCCTCGCCGCCGTCGCCGACATCATCATCACCATGGTGCCCGACACGCCCGATGTCGAAGCCGTGCTGTTCGGCGCCCAGGGCGTCGCCGCGGGCCTCACGCCCGGCAAGATCGTGGTCGACATGAGCTCGATCTCGCCGATCGCGACCAAAGCCTTCGCCGAACGCATCAACGCGCTCGGCTGCGATTATCTCGACGCACCGGTCTCCGGCGGCGAGGTCGGCGCCAAGGCCGCGAGCCTGACCATCATGGTCGGCGGGCCGGACGCCGCCTTCGCAAAACTCAAACCCGTCTTCGAGCTGATGGGCAAGAACATCACCCTGATCGGTGGCAACGGCGATGGCCAGACCACCAAGGTCGCCAACCAGATCATCGTCGCCCTCACCATCGAGGCGGTCGGCGAGGCGCTGGTGTTCGCCTCCAAGGCCGGCGCCGATCCGGCCCGCGTCCGCGCCGCGCTGATGGGCGGCTTCGCCAGCTCGCGCGTGCTCGAAGTCCACGGCGAACGCATGATCGCGCGCAACGTCACACCCGGTTTCCGCATCGAACTGCACCAGAAAGACCTCAACCTCGCGCTCGATGGGGCCCGCGCCCTCGGCGTCAGCCTGCCCAACACCGCGACCTGCCAGGAATTGTTCAACGCGGCCAGCGCCGCCGGCGGTGCTGCGTGGGATCACTCCGGCATGGTCCGCGTGCTCGAACGCCTCGCCAACCACGACATCGGCGCGGCCTGAGCCCGGAGCCGCCGCCCCGATGAGCGAACCCGCCACCGCGCTGCTGGAACGCATGTTCCACGCCGCCGTCGCCGCCGCGCTGCCCGCCCACTGCATGGCACCGCATCTGCCGCCGCCGCCCAAGGGCCGCACCATCGTCATTGGCGCCGGCAAGGCCGCCGCCGCCATGGCTTCGGTGGTCGAGGCTGCATGGCCGGCGGATCGGCCGCTCACCGGCCTGGTGGTCACCCGCTACGGCCACGGCGTCGATCACCTCGCCCGGATCGAGGTGGTCGAAGCCTCGCACCCCGTCCCCGACGATGCCGGCCAGCGCGCCGCCGCCCGCATGCTCGCCATGGTCCAGGGCCTCACCGCGGATGATCTGGTCCTGTGCCTGATGTCCGGCGGCGCCTCCGCCCTGCTCGCCCTGCCCGCGCCGGGGATCGATCTCGCCGCCAAACAATCGATCAATCGCGCCCTCCTGCGCAGCGGTGCGCCGATCCACGACATGAACTGCGTGCGCAAACATCTCTCCGCCATCAAGGGTGGCCGCCTCGCCGCCGCCTGCGCGCCGGCCCGCATCATCACGCTGATGATCTCGGACGTTCCGGGCGACGATCCCTCGGTGATCGGCTCCGGCCCGACCGTGCCGGACGCCTCGACCCGCGCCGAGGCCGCCGCCATCCTCGCGCGCTACGGCATCGAACCGCCCGCCGCGGTCGCCGCGTGGCTGCGCCGGCCCGAAGCCGAAACCCCGAAACCAGGCGATCCCGCGTTCGACCGCGCCACCAGCATCATGATCGCGACCCCCTGGCACGCGCTCGAAGCCGCCGCTGGCGTCGCCCGCGCCGCCGGCATCACGCCGATCATCCTTGGCGATGCCATCGAAGGCGAAGCGAACGACGTCGCCCGCGTCATGGCCGCCATGGCCCACAGCAGCGCCACCCACGGCCAACCCGCCACCCCGCCCTGCGTGCTGATCTCGGGCGGCGAAACCACCGTCACCGTGCGCGGCAACGGCCGCGGCGGCCGCAACGCCGAATTCCTGCTCGGCCTCGCCATCGCCCTCGCCGGCCACCCGCGCATCCACGCCATCGCCTGCGATACCGATGGCATCGACGGCACCGAATCCAACGCCGGCGCCCGCCTCACGCCCGACACCATCGCCCGCGCCCGCGCCGCCGGCATCGACCCCGCCGTCGCCCTCGCCGATAACGATGGCTACACGGTATTCAGCCGGCTGGGCGACCTGATCACCACCGGCCCCACCCGCACCAACGTCAATGATTTCCGCGCAATCCTGATCACCTGACCCACGGTCGGGGGCGCGGCCAGCCCGTCAGCAAGGCGGGCCACGCCCCCGACTGCCGGTCCGGTTGTCGGTGGCGGCGTTTCATGGTGTAGGATGACGTTCATCTGCAACGAACGATGATAACCAGACAGGGGAACCTCGAATGCTCAGGACATCGACAATCGGCCTCGGCGTATCGGTCGCACTGCTCGCGGCGTCCGGCGCGGCCCATGCTGCACCGCCGATCAAAATCGGTGTCCAGGCGCCGATCACCGGCACCTACGCCGACGAAGGCCAGGGGATCGCGCGGGCGGTGAAGTTGCTGGCGGCGCAGCAGAATGCCAAGGGCGGGCTGCTCGGCCGCAAGATCGAGGTGATCACCTGTGACGACCAGGGCGAGGCAGCGCAAGCCGCAATCTGCGCGCGCCAGCTGGTCAACGACCATGTCGTCGCCGTCATCGGCTCCTACACCAGCGGCGCCGCGCTCGCCGCCGAGCCGATCTATGCCCGGGCCGACGTGATCCAGACCTCCGATGGCACCAGCAATGAATTGCTCAAGCACGGTTACAAGACCTGGTTCGGCAATGCGGCGCCCAATTCGGCGGAAGCCAAATTCACCGCGCATTATCTGGTCGATGTGCAGCACTACAAGAAAATCGCAGTCCTGACCGACCATTCGAGCTTCGCGACCGGTCTGGCCGAAGCCGTGGTCGCGGACGTCAAGGCCGCGCACGGCACAATCGTCGATAAATCCTTCATCAACGCCGGCTCGCAGAATTTCTCGCCGGTTTTGACCAAACTGAAGGCGCTGCAACCCGATGCGCTGTATTTCTCGGGCTATTATTCCGATGGCGGGCTGATCCGCGCGCAGATGACCCAACTCGGCATGAAAGCCACTTTCGTCGGCGGCGACGCCAATCAGAACGTCGCCTTCGCCAAAATCGCGGGCGCGGCGGCAGCGGGTTCGATCATCATCAACGTCCCCGCACCGGCCGACCTGCCCTATCCGGTCGCCAAGCAATTCGTCGCCGATTACAAAACCAAATACGGCGCGCTGCCGCCTTCGGTATTCACGCTGACCAACGCCGATGGCATGCGCGCGGTGATGCAGGCGATCGCAGCCACCAAATCGGTCAAACCCGCCGCGCTCGAAACCTATCTGCACGGCATGAAATCGTTCCAGGGCCTCACCGGCACCTTCGCCTGGAACGCCAAGGGCGAGCGCACCGGCAGCCCGTTCGTCGCGTTCGAGGTCCAGCCGGACGGAAGCTATAAAATTCTCTACCCCACTCCGACCGCGGGCTGAGCGGCGCCCGCCATGGGCACATTCATCCAGCAGATCGTCAACGGCCTGACGGTGGGTGGCATCTACGCGTTGATCGCGCTGGGTTACACCATGGTCTATGGCGTGATGCGGCTGATCAACTTCGCCCATGGCGATCTGTGCATCCTCGGTGCCTTCGTCGGCCTGACCATGCTGACCGGCTCGGCCGGCGGCGGCCATCCGGGTGCCGCACTGCTGCTGCTCGCCTTCGTGGTCTCGATCATCGCGATCGCGGTGGCGGGCGTCGTGCTCGAACGCATCGCCTACCGCCCCCTGCGCAAGGCCGATCGTCTGGCCGCGGTGGTCTCCGCCCTCGGTGCGTCGCTGATGATCGAAAACGGCATCATGCTGGTCTGGGGTCCGCAGGTGCATGTGTTCCCCTCGAACCTGCTGCCCGCGACCACCTGGCACGTCGCCGGCGCCACCATCAGCTTCATCCAGGTGATGATCATCCTCGCCTCGCTGGTGCTGATGGCCGCACTCTATCTCTTCGTGAACCACACCCGCTTCGGCACCGCGATCCGCGCCGCCGCGATCGATCAGGACGCGGCGCGGCTGATGGGCATCAACGTCAACCGTGTGATCACCAGCGTGTTCATCATCGGCCCGGGGCTGGGCGCCATCGGCGGCCTGTTCATCGGCATCTATTACCGCGAAGCCTATTTCACCATGGGCTGGACCTACGGGCTCTATGCCTTCATCGCGGCGATTCTCGGCGGCATCGGCAACATTCCGGGTGCGATGCTCGGCGGCGTGCTGCTCGGCTTGTTCAACGCCTTTGCGGCCGGGTACGTCTCAAGCTCCTGGCAGGACGCGATCACCTTCGGCCTGCTGATCGTGATCCTGCTGGTGCGCCCCACCGGCCTGCTGGGCGAGCGCGTCGCGGAGAAGGTCTGATGCGCGGGTTCAAGCTGGACGGACTCAAGCTCGGCGCGCTGCTCTGGGCCGCTGGCCTCGCCCTGCCCTTCGCACTCGACAGTTCCTGGGTCTCGATCGCGGCGTTTTTCGCAATCTATGCCATCACCGCCCTGTCGGAGGATGTCATCCTCGGCCGCGCCGGCATGTTCGACATGGGGCACGCGGTCTATTTCGGCATCGGCGCCTATGTCACCGCCATTCTGAACACCACGCTGAACGTGCCGATCCTGCTCACCCTGCCGCTCGCCATGCTGCTCGCCGCCGCCGCCGGCGCGCTGCTCTCCGCCCCGCTGATCCGCCTGCGCGGTGATTATCTGCTGGTCGCGACCATCGGGTTCAACGCCATCTTCGTCCTCGCGATGCAGAACAACCCCGGCGGCATCACCGGCGGGTCGGACGGCATCACCGGCATCGGCGTCCCCTCGCTGTTCGGCCTGCAACTCGAAAGCCAGAGCGCGATGTTCTGGCTCGACTGGGTGTTGCTCGGCCTCGTCCTGCTGGTCATGCGCAATCTCGATGCCTGCGAATTCGGCCGCGCGCTGCGCTATCTCAAGCAGGACGAACTCGCCGCCAGCACCCTCGGGGTCGATGCCCGCAAGGTGAAAACCCTGGCTTTCGCCCTCGGCGCCGCGCTCGCCGGCCTCGCCGGCACGTTGTTCGCGGTGCAACTCTCCACCGTCAGCCCCTCGTCCTTCGTGTTCACCGAATCGGTCACCCTGTTCGCCATCGTCATCGTCGGCGGCCAGGGCTCGATCCCCGGCGTTCTGCTCGGCACCGCGCTGATGTTCGTGGTACCGCAGATTTTCCGGGGCCTCGCGGAATACCGCTATTTCGTGTTCGGCATCGCGATGATCGCGGTGATGGTGCTGCGCCCGCAAGGCCTGCTGCCGCGCCGACGGAGCGCTGCATGACCGCACTGCTCGAACTCGACGGCATCGGCATCAGCTTCGGCGGCTTGCGCGCCGTCGACGATCTGAGCTTCACCGTCAACCAGGGCCAGATCGTCGGGCTGATCGGGCCGAACGGCGCGGGCAAGACCACCGTCTTCAACATGATCACCGGCGTCTACAAACCCGCCTCCGGCACGATCCGCTGGCAGGGCAACGACATCACCGGCGCCAAACCCGCCCGCATCGCCACGCTGGGCCTGCGCCGCACCTTCCAGACCATCCGCCTGTTCGCCGACATGAGCGTGTTCGAAAACGTCCGCGCCGGCTGCCATCTCGCCGCCCGCCAGCACTGGTGGCAGGGCCTGCTCGCCCTGCCCGCCCAGCGCCGCGAGGAAGCCGAACTCGCCGCCCGCACCCACGACATCCTCCGCCGCCTCGATCTCGAAGGCGTGGCCGACACACCGGCAACCTCGCTGCCCTATGGCGTGCAGCGCCGCGTCGAACTCGCCCGCACCCTCGCCGGCCAACCCAGGCTGATCATTCTCGACGAACCGGCCGCCGGGCTGAACGATGCGGAATCGGCCGCCCTGAACGATACCATCTTCATGATCCGCGATACCGGTGTCACCATCCTGCTGGTCGAGCACGACATGAATGTGGTGATGCAGGTGAGCGACCATATCGTGGTGATCAATTTCGGCCGCAAGATCGCCGAAGGCAATGCCACCGCGATCCGCACCAACCCCGCGGTGATCGAAGCCTATCTCGGCCGGGACGACGACGAGGCAACCGCGGCATGAGCTTGCTCACGATCAACGATCTGCGCGTCGCCTATGGCCAGATCGAGGCGCTGAAAGGCGTCTCCCTCACCGTCGCGGCGGGCGAGGTGGTCGCCATCCTCGGCGCGAACGGTGCCGGCAAGACCACGCTGATGCGCGCCATCTCCGGCCTGCTGCCCAAAACCGGCGGCACCATCGGCTTCGAAGGCACCGATATCACCCGCACCAATGCCGACCGCATCGTGCGCCTCGGCATCGCGCAATCGCCCGAAGGCCGCCGCGTGTTCGGCACCCTCACGGTCGCGGAAAACCTGAAACTCGGCGGCTTCACCCGCCCGGCCGGTGAAATCCCCGCCAGCGTCGAGGCGATCTACGCCATGTTCCCCCGCCTCGCCGAGCGCCGCGCCCAGTTCGCCGGCACCTTGTCCGGCGGCGAACAACAGATGCTCGCGATCGGCCGCGCCCTGGTCGCCAAACCCAAACTCCTGCTGCTCGACGAACCCAGCCTCGGCCTCGCCCCGATCATCATCCAGAGCATCTTCCGCAGCCTGCGCAGCATCGCCGATACCGGCGTCACCATCCTGATCGTCGAGCAAAACGCCCGCGCCGCCCTGAAACTGGCCGACCGCGGCTACGTGCTGGAAGTCGGCCGCATCATCCACCAGGACAACGCAAGCAATCTGCTCGCCTCGGGCCAGATGCAGGAAGCCTATCTCGGCCGCGCGGCATCTTGAGCCGGTCGTAATCGACTTTCAGAAGAAACTTCTTCTTTTTTGTGAACAAAAAAGAAGCAAAAAAAACTTCGCTAATCTGGGCCCGTGCCGGTCGAAACGCCCATGCCCCGGAGTCAGAAAGTTTTTTGCTTCTTTTTTACAAAAAAGAAGTCCTCCTTATGCCTTGCCCGCCATCGCGCTGGCCACGGCCTCTGCGGTGCGCCCAATTCGACCGGCACAAACACTGCATCAGGTCGGCGGCCCCGGTCCATGGTCGATCGGTCCGCGCCCTGTTAAACATCGCCCATGGCGCTACGGATTTGAGTAGCGCCATGTTATGTTGCAAAATATTAAACTTCTTGCGTTGCCCAGCCCGAAAGAGAGCAGTGATTTGATTTCGTTACCCACGAACCCCGCCCGCCCCGACCGTTCGCAGGTTGCCATCAACGGCATCGCCTGCCGCCTGCCCGGTGCCGCGGACGAGGCTGCCTTCTGGCAATTACTGGTCGATGAACGCTGCGCGGTCGGGCCGCTGCCCGCCGGCCGGTGGCGCGCCGAGCGGTTCTTCCATCCGGACAAGAGCCAGCCCGGCTTCAGCTACACCTTCGCGGGCGGCTATATCGACGATCCGCTAGGGTTCGACCCGGCGGTCTTCGGCATTTCACCGCGCGAAGCCGCCGAAATCGACCCGCAGCAACGCCTCCTGCTCGATGTCGTCTGGGGCGCGCTCGAAAACGCCGGCATCCCGCCCAGCGCGCTCGCGGGCACCGAAGTCGGCGTTTATGTCGGCGCCTCCAGCCTCGATTACGGCAATCTGCACACCACCGATCCCGCCGCGATCGAGAGCCATTTCATGACCGGCAACACCCTCTCGGTGCTGTCCAACCGGATTTCCTACATCTTCGACTTTCACGGCCCCAGCTTCACCATCGACACCGCCTGCTCCTCCTCGCTGGTCGCCTTCGCCGAAGCCCAGGCCGCGATCGCTTCGGGCCGGATCGATGTCGCGATCGTCGCGGGTGTCAACCTGCTGCTCTCGCCCACCTCGTTCATCGGCTTCTCGCGCGCCTCGATGCTCTCGCCCACCGGCCTGTGCCGGCCCTTCGCCGCCGCGGCGGATGGCTATGTCCGCGCCGAGGGTGCGGTCGCCATGGTGCTCACCCGGCGCGATGTCGCAATCGAGCGCGGCTACAAGGTCCGCGCCGTCGCCCTCGCCTCGGGCATCAATTCGGACGGCCGCACCTCCGGCATCTCGCTCCCCGCGATGGAGGGCCAGCGCGCCCTGCTCGAACGCATCTACGGCGAGGCCGGCATCGACCCCGCCCGCCTGTCCTTCGCCGAGGCGCATGGCACCGGCACCGCCGTGGGCGACCCCGCCGAAGCCACCGCGATCGGCGAGGCGCTGGGCCAGAAACGCGCGGACATCCTGCCGATCGGCTCGGTCAAATCCAACATCGGCCATCTCGAACCCGCCTCCGGCCTCGCCGGCATGTTCAAAGCCATTCTGGCGATGGAACACCGCCTGCTGCCGCGCACGCTGCACACCGAAACGCTCAACCAGGCGATCGATTTCGGCGCCCTCAACC
Organism: Acidiphilium rubrum; assembly: GCF_900156265.1. Classification (GTDB taxonomy): domain Bacteria; phylum Pseudomonadota; class Alphaproteobacteria; order Acetobacterales; family Acetobacteraceae; genus Acidiphilium; species Acidiphilium rubrum. The sequence goes on along the minus strand of NZ_FTNE01000011.1, from coordinate 23,032 downwards.
TCGCCGTGGCAACCAAAGCGGTGCCGCTCGCCGCCACCGGCACGCTGCACGCCGGCATCTCCTCGTTCGGCTTCGGCGGCACCAACGCCCATGTCGTGCTGCGCGCCGCCGAAGGCATCGAAACCGCCGTCGCGTCCCCCGCAGCGCCCGATACCGCCGCGGTGCTGATGCTCTCCGCCCATTCCAAGGCCGCCCTCGCCGCAACCGCCGCCGCCTTCGCCGATTTCATGGTCACGAGCGACATCGCCCCCGCCCGCATCGCCAACGCGGTCGCCTGGCAGCGCGACCTCGCTGGCCACCGCCTCGCTTTGCCGGTCGACTCCAGCATCGCGATGGCCCAGGCGCTGCGGCATTTCGCACAAACCGGCAGCAATCCCGCCATCGCCACCGGCACCGCGCCGGCCGCACCACCCCGCCTGTGCTTCGTGTTCTCCGGCAACGGCTGCCAATGGGCCGGCATGGGCCGCACCGCCTATCAGCGCGCCGCCGCGTTCCGCCAGCGGTTCGACGCGATCGACGCCGCATTCCAGCCGCTCGCCGGCTGGTCCCTGGTCGACGCCCTGCATGACCCCGATCTGGCGGCACGGCTGAAATTCACCCGCATCGCCCAGCCCATGCTGTTCGCGGTGCAGGCCTCGCTCACCGCTGCCCTCGCCGCCGCCGGCATCGCGCCGGACATGGTGCTCGGCCACAGTGTCGGTGAAGTCGCCGCCGCCGAAGCTGCCGGTGCCATCAGCCTCGCGCAGGCGGTGCACATCATCTATCACCGCAGCCAGCAGCAGGAGGATGTCCACGGTCTCGGCACCATGGCGGTCGCCAGCCTGTCGCATGACGCGGCCACCACCCTGATCGCGGAAGCCGGCTTCACCGGCCTCGAAGTCGCCGCCAGCAACAGCCCCACCTCGGTCACGCTGTCGGGCGATGAAGCCACCATCCGCCGCTTCGTCCGCTTCGCGCAGAAGCGCCGCATCGCCACCCGCGTGCTCGATCTGGCCTATCCGTTCCACTCTGGCCTGCTCGCGCCGATCCGCGCCCCGCTGCTCGAAGCGCTCGGCACCATCGCGGCCAGCAGCACGACCACCGGTTTCATCTCCACCGTCACCGGCGAGGTGATGGCCGGCGATCGCCTCGATGCCGAATACTGGTGGCACAACGTGCGCGAACCGGTCCGCTTCCGCGATGCGATCACCGCCGCCGCCCGCCAGGGTGGCACGCTGTTCATCGAAATCGGCCCGCGCCCGATCCTCGGCAACAACATCACCGACACGCTGCGCGACATCGGCGCCGACGGCACGGTGCTCGCCAGCCTGGTCGAAGAAAAAAACGGCGCCCTGCCCGGCGATCCGCTCACCGCCATCCTTGCCCGTGCGCTGGTCGCCGGCGCCCGGTTCGATGCCGAGCGCGTGTTCGGCGCCCCCACAGCGCATCGCGTCGCTCTGCCGTCCTACGCCTGGCAGCGCCGCCAGTTTCCGCACAACCACACCGCCGAGGCGCTCGATTTCTACGGCACCACCCCGCTGCACCCGCTGATCGGCAGCCGCCTGCAAACCGGCGGCACCGAGTGGCGCCACCTGCTCGATGCCACGATCGTGCCCTATCTGGCCGATCACCGGATCGATGATGAAATCATCGTCCCCGGCACCGGCTTCGCCGAAATGGCGCTCGCCGTCGCACGCGAAACCTGGCCCGAAGGCCCGATCGCGCTCGAGGATTTCGACCTGCTGCAATGGCTGCCGCTGCAAGCCGGGCAGATGCGCGAAATCTCGGTCCGCCTCGCCGGCGATACCGGCATCGTCGAAATCTGGAGCCGCCCGCGCCACGCCGGCGATGAATGGACGCTGCATGCCAGGGGCCGCATCACCCGCCCGGCCTCGGCACCGCCCGCCTTCGTCGCCCCCACGGAGCTGCCACACCACATGACCGCCGAACGCGTCTACGCCAGCGCGAGCGATGCCGGGGTCGATTACGGCCCTTCCTTCCGCCGCGTGCTCGCCGCACGGCGCGACGACAAGATCATCGAAATCGACCTCGCCCCGATCGAGGCGTCCGCCGGTGCCTTCACCCGCCCGCACATCCTGCACCCGGTGGCACTCGATGCCGCGTTCCACGCGCTGTTCGAAAACATCAAGCTGCGCCAGGGCGAGCGCTACGCTTATCTGCCGGTCCGCTTCGCCAATCTGCGGATCGATCAGGACGACGCAATCCCCGCCCGCGCCCGCGTCGTGGTCGATCGCGAGACCGATCATTCGCTCTCGATCGCCGCCACGCTCTATGCCGCCGATCACAGCGTGATCGCAACCCTGACCGGCGGCCTGTTCCGGGCCGTGGTGTTCGACCGCCGCAAAGCCGCCCCCGCGCTGTTCCACCAGACCGCCATCAGGCTCGAACGCTTCGCCGCCGGTACCGCGCTGTACCAGGATGCCGTGGCCGCTCTGCAGGATCAGGTGCTGACCGAACGGCCCGAATCCTGGCAGATCCTCGAAGCCTTCGCCCGCGCGCTCGCCCATCAGGCGCTCGCCGTTCGCAGCGAAACCCAACCGCCATCGCCGCTCGCCGCCAGCCTCTACGCCGGTCTGCAAGCCGCCGGCCTTGCCACCAATACCGGCGATCGCTGGACCCTGGCATCCGAAACCGGCCTGCCCGCCGCCACCCTGATCCTCGAAGCCTTCGCCGCCGAACACGCCGGTGCGACGCCCGAAATCGTGCTCGGCGCCCAGGCGCTGCGCAGCCTGCCGGCCGCCATCGCCACCGGTGCGCGCGCTGTCGTCAGCGCATCGATCATCGATCAGTTCGAGACCGATTCGATCCTCGCCGCCCCGCTGCACCAGGCCGCCCTCGCTCTGGTCAGCCGCCTCGCTGGTCGCACCGCGCCCGATCCGCTGCGCCTGCTGATCGGCGAACCCGGCTCGATGGGGCTGCTGCACGCGCTCCTGCCGCTGATCCGCGCCCAACGCGCCACCGTCACCATCGCGGGCACCGACGGCAAACGCCTGCGCCACCTCCAGGCCCGGCGCGGCACGCTCGATGGTATCGACATCCTCGACCTCACCGAAACCGATGACGCCCCGATCGAAACCAGATATGATCTCGCCCTGGCCTTCGCCGGCGCCATCACCGACGATGCCGCCCTCGCCCGCGGCCTCGCCGCGCGGATCGACCCCGCCGGCCTGATCGCGGTGCTGCAACCGACCGATTCGATCATGCTCGATGTCCTGCTCGGCGCGACCGATGCCGGCGCCCCGCGCAGCGTCTCGCGCCATGATGCCAGCCGCGCCCTGCTGCACGCGGGTTGCCACGCGATCGAACCGTACCCGACCGGTGCGGGCACCGGCACCATCCTGCTCGCCCGGCCCGACGCAGTCGCAACCGCGGCCGCCGCCGCCGCCCCGCCCGCCGTGCTGATCGGCCATGCAGCGCTGTTCGACGCGCTGACCCAAACCATCCACGCCCAGGGCCGCACCGTGCGGTCCATCGCAGCCGATCCGGCCGGTTTCGGCGCGGCCTGCGCCAGCATCGCCGCCGCGCACCCGGATCAGACGATCGATTACGTGTTCACCGCCGCCGACCGCAGCCTCGAAGCCAATATCGATCATCTCGCCGCCCTGCTCGGCGCCACCGCTGCCCTGCCCACCCGCCTCTGGCTGGTGGTCAGCGGTCTCGACGGCAGCGACCCCGCCGCCGAAGCCCTCTGGTGCTTCGCCCGCGTCGCGGTCAACGAATACCCGGATATCACCCTCAGACTGATCGACCTCGCACCCGGCCTCGCGCCGGACAGCGCCGCCCCCCATCTCGCCGCGCTGCTCGCTGCACCAGGCACCGAGGCGGAATTGCTGATCGATGCCACCGGCATCACCGCCATCCGCCTCGCCAACGGCGTCACCACCGGGCAAGCCAGCCATCAGGTCGAGGCCGCGCGCCTCGAACTCCCGGCCAAAGGCGTGCTCTCGCAGTTCGACTGGGTGCCCGCCACCCGCACCGCCCCCGCCGCGCACGAGGTCGAGGTCGAAATCGCCGCTGCCGGCCTGAACTTCCGCGACGTCATGCTCGCCACCGGCCTGCTCGATGACGACGTGCTCGACGATGGTCTGGCCGGTGCGGTGTTCGGCTTCGAATGCGCCGGCCGCGTCGTCCGCGCCGGCAGCGCCGTCACCACGCTGCAACCGGGCGACGCCGTCATGGGCTTCGGCCGCCAGAGTTTCGCCACCCACACCACCGCCGATGCGCGGGTCTTCACCAGACTGCCCGAAGGCATGGCGGTCGAGGCGAGCACGTCGATCCCGGTCGCCTTCCTCACCGCCTGGTACGGGCTGGTCCATCTCGCCCAATTGCGCGAAGGCGAAACCGTGCTGATCCACGGTGCCGCCGGCGGCGTCGGCATCGCCGCCATGCAGATCGCCCGCGCCCGCGGTGCCCGCATCATCGCCACCGTCAGCTCGCCCGACAAACGCGCGCTCGCCACCCTGTTCGGTGCCGAACTCATCTTCAATTCCCGCAGCACCGCCTTCGCCGATGACATCCGCGACGCGATCGGCGGCGTCGATGTCGTGCTGAACTCCCTGGCCGGCGACGCCATGCTCGCCAGCCTGAAATGCCTCAAGCCGTTCGGCCGCTTCATCGAACTCGGCAAGCGCGACTATGTCGCCAACACCGCCCTCGGCCTGCGCCCGTTCCGCCGCAACCTGACCTATTTCGGCGTCGACCTCGATCAGCTGCTCGCCGCCAACCTGCCGCTCACCCAGGCCCTGATGCAGGACATCGTGGCCGGCTTCGAACGCGGCGATTTCTGCCCGCTGCCCTACCGCGCGTTCGATGCGCCGGCAGCGGCGGAGGCGTTCCAGTCGATGCAATCGGGCCTGCACATCGGCAAATTGCTGGTCCGCCCGCCATCCCCGCCGATGGCCACGACCGCGCCGGTCCACCGCTTCGAACCGGCCGCCGGCGTGCATCTCGTGGTCGGCGGCACCAGCGGCTTCGGGTTCGAAACCGCCGCCTGGCTCGCCGAACAGGGCGCGCGCACCATCGTCCTCGCCTCGCGCCGCGGCACGCTCGAACCCGCGCTGCAAGCCCGCGCCGAGGCGATGACCAGCCTCGGCACCACCATCCTGGTCGAACCGCTCGATGCGACCGACCAGGCCGCCGTCACCGCCCTGATCGCGCGACTCACGGCCGATCACGGCCGCATCGCCGGCATCATCCACGCCGCCATGGTGCTCGACGATGGGCTGATCGCCAACCTCGCCCCGGCCCGCACCCGCGCGGTCCTGGCCCCCAAAATCACCGGCGCCGCCCATCTCGACCACGCCACGCGCGACCACGCGCTCGATTATTTCGTCGCCTATTCCTCCGCCACCACCATGATCGGCAACCCCGGCCAGTCGGCCTACGTCGCCGCCAACGGCTATCTGCAAGGGCTGATGCGCAACCGCCGCGCCCGCGGCCTGCCCGGCCTCGCGGTCGCCTGGGGTGCCATCGCCGATGCCGGCGTGCTGGCGCGCGACCAGGATACCGCGGCGAAACTCGAACGCATCAGCGGCATCGCCGCCATGCGCGCGCGTGAGGCGCTCGGCTATCTCGGCGGCCTGCTCGCCGCCGGCAATGCGGTGCCCGCCACGGTCTACTGCGCCACCATCCGCCCGAACGGCATGCTGCGCGCCCTGAAACTGCTGCAAACCCCGAGTTTCGCCGGCCTGTTCACCGCCGCCGACAGCATCAGCGCGGACGCCGGGCTCGACCTCGCCGGCATGATCGCCGGTAAGCCGGACGCCGAAGCCCGCGCCCTGGTGGCCGCACTGGTCGCCGCCGAAGTCGCCCGCATCCTCCGCCTCGCCGCGGAGGATATCGACCCCGCCCGCCGGCTCGATGAGCTGGGCATGGACTCGCTCATGAGCATCGAACTCCGCATGGGCATCGAAACCCGCTTCGGCGTCGAACTGCCGGTCGTCGCGATCAATTCCGGCGTCAGCGTCAACGATCTCGCCGCCCGCCTGATCGCCGGTGCCGCCGCGACCACGGCCGACGCCCCCGCAGGCCTCGGCGATGCCGAACGCCGCCTGCTGATGCAGCACGGCGCGCGTGACATCGGCGTCTCCGAACTGATGGCGGTCAACGAAGCGATCGAGGCGCAACGCAGCACCGCGGGGACCCTGCTATGAAGACCGAAGGCGGGCGCTTCAGCCGTGGCTTCAAGGCCGCCCTGCTGGAAACCATGGTCAAAACCCCCGCAGTCGAACCCGCCCCCCGCGCCGGCAGCACCAGTGCGGGCAGCGCGGCATCAGCCGGTAAATTCGATACCTCGTTCGAAACCCTGCCCGCCTACCAGGCCTTCCGCACCCAGCGCGCGGTGGCCGATGCGCTGCATCTGAACTTCCCGTTCTACCGGGTGCACGACGCCATGGCCGGTGCGCGCAGCGTGATCGCCGGCCAGCCCGTGGTCAATTTCGCCTCCTACGACTACCTCGGCCTGAACGGCCACCCGGACATCACCGCCGCAGTGATCGAGGCGACAAAAACCTGGGGCACCAGCGTCTCCGCCAGCCGGATCACCGCCGGCGAGCGCGATTTCCACCGCCAGCTGGAACGCGCCCTGGCCGACATCTATGAGGCAGACGACGCGCTGGTGTTCGTCAGCGGCCACGCCACCGCCATCTCCACGGTCGCCGCCCTGCTCGGCCCGAAGGATTTGATCCTGCACGACAGCCTGATCCACAACTGCGTCGTGGTCGGCGCCCAGCTCAGCGGCGCCACCCGCCGGCCGTTCCCGCACAACGACCTCGCCGGCCTCGAGGCCATGCTCGCCGCCACGCGCGACAAATTCGAACGCGTCATGATCATCACCGAAGGCCTGTTCTCGATGGACGGCGACGGTCCCGACCTCGCCCGCCTGGTGGACATCAAGGACCGCTTCGATTGCTGGCTGATGGTCGATGAAGCCCACTCGGTCGGCGTGCTCGGCGCCACCGGGCGCGGCATCGCCGAACAAGCCGGAATCGATCCCCGCCGGGTCGATATCTGGCTCGGCACCCTGTCGAAAACCCTGGTCAGCTGCGGCGGCTACGTCGCCGGCAGCCGCCCGCTGATCGATTTTCTGAAACTCGCCGCCCCCGGCATGGTCTACAGCGTCGGCATGCCCGCCCCCGCGGCACTCGCCGCCCTCACCGCCATCGAAATCATGCGCCGCGAACCCGCGCGCGTCGCCCGCCTTCAGGCCAACGGCCAGTTGTTCCTCCGCCTCGCCCGCGAAGCCGGGCTCGATGTCGGCACCAGCGCCGGCTACGCCGTCACACCGGTCATCATCGGCGACTCCCTGCGCACCGTCCTGCTGGCCGAACGCCTGCTCAAACGCGGCATCAACGCCTTCCCGATCGTGCCGCCCGGCGTGCCGGAAAAATCCGCCCGGCTGCGGTTCTTCATCTCGTCGGAACACACCGAAGCCGAAATCCGCGCCGCCGTCGCCGCCACCGCCGAAGAAGTCGCGGGCGTCGAACGCGAAGGCATCTCGCTCGGCACAATCGCCAAACTGATGATCAAGCGCGCCACCTGATGACCACGCCACACTGCATCGTCATCACCGGTGCCTCCAGCGGCATCGGCGCCGCCCTCGCACTCCAGTACGCCGCACCCGGCGTCACCCTCATCCTCATCGCCCGCAACGAAAACCGCCTCGCCACCATCGCCACCGCCGCACGCGCCAAAGGCGCGACCGTCGAGACCGCCAGCATCGACACCCGCAATACCGCAACCCTCACAACCTACCTCACCACCAGCGACACCACCCACCCGATCGACCTGCTGATCGCCAACGCCGGCGTGCTCGAAGGCCGCACCGCCGATGGCACCATCGAAGATTTCGCCACCGCCGCCCGCGTCATCGAAATCAACCTGCTCGGCGCCCTCGCCACCACCCACGCCATCCTGCCCGCTATGCGCAGCCGACAACGCGGCCACATCGCCTTGGTCAGCTCCCTCGCCGCCTTCTCGCCCCTGACCGACGCACCCGCCTACAGCGCCAGCAAATCAGGACTATTATCCTACGGCCTCGCCCTCCGCGCCGCCCTCGCCGGCACCGGCGTCACCGTCTCGGTCGCCTGCCCCGGCTATGTCGAAAGTGCGATGACCGACAGCCACATCGGCGAACAACCCATGAAACTCAAAGCCCCCCAGGCCGCCACCCTGATCGCCCGCGGCATCGCCGCCAACCAGGCCGTCATCGGCTTCCCCCGCCCCCTCTACCTCGGCTCCCTGCTCTCCACGATCATCCCAGAACCCCTCCGCCTGCTCTTCACCAAATCAATGCGCTTCCACGTCGCCACACGGCCACCGGTGGGGTGAGGCCGGGAGTAAGCAAGGCCAGGGGCTCTGCCCCTGGACCCCGTTAAAGGCTGAGCCTTTAAAATCCATTAGTTTTAGGTAAGGGGAGGGCGCTGCCTCGGTGGTTCCGTCGATCTGGCCTGGGTCGCCCTCCCCTTACCTAAAACTAGCGGGTTCTAAGGGCTCCGCCCTTAGTGGGGGTCGAGGGGGCAAAGCCCCCCGCCTTGCTTCCTTCCTACCTCACACCATCAGCGTGCCGCACGCGTTCGGCCATCTCGCGCGTATTCGGCGAAAGATCGTTCGCCGCGATGATGCGATCCAGCGCCGCGCGCATCTTATCCTGCCGCGCCGGATCATAGCGTTTCCAATCCGCGAACACTTCCATGCCGCGCGCCGCGACGCTGCGGTTCACCTGGTCGGCCGCGAGCGTCATGCGCGCGACGAAATCGTAACCCGCACCCGAAGCATCGTGGAACCACAGCGCGTTGCGATACCCGAAGGCCAACACCAGCGAGCGGTAGCGGTTGGGGTTGCGGATGTCGAAATCAGGGTGCCGCGTCAGCGCCTCGATCCGCGCGAGCGTGTCCGGCGCGCTGCTCATCGCCTGGATCGCGAAGAATTTATCGATCACCAGCGCATCGCCCTGGAACCGCGCGTGGAACGCGGCGAGCGCCTCGTCCCGCGCCGGGCTGGTGGTATCGACCAGCAGCGCCAGCGCCGTGAGGCTTTCGGTCATCGTGGTATCGGCCGCGATCTGCGCCTGCGCCAGCGCGATCCCCGCCGCCTCATCACCCGCCATGATATACGCCAGACACGCATTGCGCAGCGCGCGGCGACCCACACTGGCCGGATCGACCGCGAACGCCCCGTCATACGCGGTCTGCCCATAAATCGCCTGGAACCGCGCCTGCAAAGCCCCCCCGATCGCACGGCGCGCGGCGGTCAGCACGGCGTGGATCGCATCGGGATCGACCACCGCCATCCGGTCCGCCAGCGTCGAAGCCCCCGGCAGACCGAGCAGCCGTGCGGCCAACGCCGGCGCCGCCGCCGCCTGATCGAGCGCCGCGGCCCGCGCATCGCGCAACCCGTCGTCGAGCGTGAAGCCCGCGCCGCGCTGATGCGCCGCAATCGCCTCGAGCAACACCTGCACCGCGTATTCATGGCCGGCTTCCCAGCGATTGAACCCGTCGCTGTCATGCGCCGCCATCATCGCCAACTGCGCCCGGTCATACCCGCTCAGCCGGATCGGCGCCGAAAAATTGCGGAACAGCGAGGGCACCGGTGCCGCCGCCACATCGGTGAACACGAAGCTCTGCGCCGCCTCGGTCAGCAGCACCACGCGCGTGCCCGCCACCGTCTCACCATCGATCGTGCCCGCCAGATCCTGCCCATCCGGCCCGATCAGACCAAGCGCCACCGGAATCACGAACGGCGCCTTCTCCGCCTGCCCCGGCGTCGGCGCGGTCGCTTGCCGCAGCGTCAACGTATAGCGCCGCGCCTCCGCATCATACGCGCCGGCAAAACTCACCGCCGGCGTACCGGCCTGATCGTACCAGCGCATGAACTGGGTAAAATCGTAACCCGACGCCTCATGCATCGCGCCGACGAAATCCTCGATCGTGGCGGCGGTATTGTCGTTGGTCGCGAAATAGATATCCATGCCGCGCCGGAACGCATCCGCCCCGATGATGGTACGGATCATCCGCACCACTTCCGCACCCTTTTCATACACCGTGGCCGTGTAGAAATTATCGATCTTCCGATAGGCCGGCGGCCGCACCGGATGCGCCAGCGGCCCGCCGTCCTCGCGGAACTGAAAGCCGCGCAACCGCAGCACATCCTCGATCCGCGACAGGCTGGCATCGGTGGTATCCGCCCCGTATTCCTGATCGCGGAACACGGTCAGCCCCTCCTTCAACGACAGCTGAAACCAATCCCGGCAGGTCACCCGATCGCCGGTCCAGTTATGGAAATACTCATGCGCGATCACCCGGTCGATCCGCAGATAATCCGCATCGGTCGCGGTATCCGGCCGCGCCAGCACCAGGGCGGTGTTGAAAATATTCAGCCCCTTGTTCTCCATCGCACCGGCATTGAAATCCCCCACCGCCGCGATGTTGAAAATATCCAGATCGTATTCGAGGCCGAACACCTCCTCATCCCAGCGCATCGACCGCTTGAGGCAGACCATCGCGTGATCCACCTTGTCCTCATCGCCCTGGCGGACATAAATCCCCAGCGCCACCGTGCGGCCCGACGCGGTGATGAACTCGTCATGCACCGAAACCAGCATCCCCGCGACCAGCGCGAACAGATACGAAGGCTTCGGATGCGGATCGACCCATTTGACCCAGGCCTGCCCATCCGGCATCGCCCCCCGATCGACCGGATTGCCGTTCGAAAGCAGCACCGGATACCGCGCCTCGTCCGCAACCAGCGTCGCGCTGAACCGCGCCATCACATCCGGCCGGTCCGGGAAAAACGTGATCCGGCGAAACCCCTCCGCCTCGCATTGGGTGAAAAAATCGCCCCCCGAAACATACAGCCCCGATAGTTGCGTATTCCCGGCCGGATCGATCGTGACATCGGTATCCAGCGTGCACGCATCCGGCAAATCCGCGATCACCAGCCCATGCTCACCCAGCCGATAGGCAGCAGCATCGAGCGCCACCCCATCGACCGCTACCGCATTCAAAGTCAGGTCCTCGCCATCCAGCACCAGCGGCGCCGCCGCATCGCCATGCGCCGGGTTGCGCCGCAGCGCCAGCGTCGCCCGCACCCGCGTCGCCTTCGGGTCCAGATCGAAAATCAGATCGACGGTATCGACCAGAAACGCCGGCGGCCGATAATCGGCCAGGCGGTGCTCGGCAACAGGGGCGGGGATCGCAACAGGACGCTCGGCCATATGAAACTCCTTGGAATACCCAAACCTGCCCGACCCCGCCGCCCCACGCAATCCGCTGAGCCACAACGGTTTTATCGGTCAGAACACCCCACGCCGACTTCGCGGAAATTGCGCAGCACCCCGCGCCCCGATTATTTTACAAGGACAGCCCGCAAAATCCTATGCAGACGCCGCCGGTGCTGCATATTGAAGCGATGGACGGCACGCCCCGCGACCTCACCCTGCGCCTGCATCAAAGCATTCACGACATCCCCGCCGCCGAGTGGAACCTGCTCGCAGGCAACGGCAACCCGTTCGTGCGCCACGAATTCCTCGCCGCCATGGAAGACAGCGGCTCGGTCGGCGGTCGCAGCGGCTGGTACCCCTATCACGCCGCCCTGCGCGACGCCGCCGGCCGCCTCGCCGCCGCCGCACCCGCCTACGCCAAAGCCCATTCCTACGGCGAATACGTGTTCGACCACGCCTGGGCCAACGCTCTCGAACGCGCGGGCGGCCGCTACTACCCCAAACTCCAGATCGCCGCACCCTTCAGCCCCGTCCCCGGCCCGCGCATGCTGCTCGCCCCCGGGCTCGACATGGCATCCCTCGCCGACGCGCTGAAAATCGGCGCCAAACAACTCAAATGCTCGTCAGTCCACGCCACCTTCTGCACCGAAGACGAATGGCACGCCCTCGGCAAAGCCGGCTGGCTGCAACGCATGGGCGTGCAATACCACTGGCATAACCACGACTACGCCGATTTCGAAGCCTTCCTCGCCGCGCTCGCCTCCCGCAAACGCAAAGCCATCCGCCGTGAACGCCGCGACGCGCAGGCCGGCCTCGAAATCCGCCCCCTCCGCGGCTCGGAAATGGGCAAACGCGAATGGGCGGCCTTCCACCAATTCTACCTCTCCACCGTCGATCGCAAATGGGGCGGCGCCTACCTCACCGAAAGCTTCTTCAGCCTGCTCGGCCAACGCCTCGGCGACGCCGTCGTCGTCATGATGGCCTTCCGCGCCGGCAAACCCATCGCCGGCGCCCTCAACCTGCTCGGCGACGAAGCCCTCTACGGCCGCAACTGGGGTGCCACCGAAGACGTCCCCTTCCTCCACTTCGAACTCTGCTACTATCAGGCCATCGAATTCGCGATCAGCCTCGGCCTCAAACGCGTCGAAGCCGGCGCCCAAGGCCAACATAAAATCCAGCGCGGCTACCTGCCCAGCCGCACCTTCTCCGCCCACTACCTGTTCCACCCCGGCCTCAACGCCGCCGTCGCCGACTTCCTCGACGCCGAACGCCCCGCCATCGCCGACGAAATGGCCATGCTGGGCGAACAATCTCCGTATCGTGCCGAGCCCTGAGCTGAGGCAAGCAAGGCGGGGGGCTTTGCCCCCTCGACCCCCACTAAGGGCGGAGCCCTTAGAACCCGCTAGTTTTAGGCAAGGGGAGGGCGCTGCCTCGGTGGTTCCGTCGATCTGGCCTGGGTCGCCCTCCCCTTGCCTAAAACTAATGGATTTTAAAGGCTCCGCCTTTAACGGGGTCCAGGGGCAGAGCCCCTGGCCTTGCTTCCCTCACTCATGATCGCCGCATACGCGTCGTTGGCCCTGTCCATGATGATGGTCGGGGTGAATGTGGTGATTTTGAAGGTTTTGGCCGGGCATTTGCCGATTTTCGTGATTCTGGGGTTGCGGTCGGTTCTGGCGGCTTTGGTCTTGGTGCCGTTCGCGCGGCTTGAGCGTGTGCCGGGGCGACTTGTGCTGGGCAATCTGGCCTTACAGGCGGGGTTTGGCACGCTGGCGTATAATGTCCTGTTGCTGGCGGGTTTGCAGCGCACGGGTGCGGTCCAGGCGGGTCTGGTACTGGCGACGTTACCGGCGGTGATTGCGCTGGGTGCCGCGATTCTGCTGCGGGAGGGTCTCTCCTGGCTTCAATGGCTTGCGGTCGGTCTGGCGGGATTGGGGATTGCGGCGTTGGCGCGCGGCGGTGGCGGGTTCAGCCTGCTGGGTGATGGGCTGGTGTTCGGCGCGGTTTGTGGCGAGGCGGTTTACGCCCTGCTCGCCCGGCGTGCGGCGGGGCAATTGCCGGTCGCGCAGGCGAGTTTCTGGATGCAGGCGGCAAGTGCGGTGTTCTGCATGCCGCTGGCGATCGTGCAGTTTCCGGCCGCGCATTTCACGCTGGGCATCGGCGCCTTGCTGGTCGTGCATAGCCTCACCGCCAGCTTGCTGGCGCTGTTGCTATGGTATCACGGCATGAAGCGCGTGAAGGCCGGCGTCGCCGGCGCCTTCACGGCACTGCTGCCGGCCACCGCGACGCTCGCGGGCGTCGTGATCCTGGGTGAGGCGTTCACGCGGGGCGACGCGCTCGGCCTCGTCGCCCTGCTGTGTTCGATCGTTCTGATCGTATCGCCTCAGTTCCGGCTACGGCCGTGGAGCAGAAAGGCCAGAGCATAGCCGGCGGCGGCGGTGCCGAGCATGGCGAGCAGCGGCTGCTCCTTGATCATGTCGGAGGCGCGGCCCATCAGGCTGTCATCGACATAGGCATTGCCGGTGGAATCGACATGCGGCTTATGGCTGGTGAAAGCCTCGCTGGCGGCTTCGGCGGCTTCGCTGATGGTGTCCTTGGCCGAGCCATAGAGCTTCTGGGCCTTGCCGGCGAGCTGGTCGGCCTTGCCTTCGGCCTGGAGCGATTCGTCGCCGGTCAACCCGCCGACACCGTCCTTGATCTTGCCGCCGATATCCTTCGCGGCACCCTTGATTTCGTCTTCATCCATGGTTCTCATCCTCGATCTGCTTGGCCGGAATTGGCGAAAAATGCAGATGGCGTTCGACCCCGCGCGAAACAAGCCGCGCCAAAACAAACGTCCGCACGCCCGCCAACCCAGTTTTGTAAAGAGGGTCAGTCACATAGCTGTCATTTAATATCTTTCCATCTTCATTAAAACGGCGTTAAGGTCCGCCGATAAGTCAAAACAGGGGATAATTGATGGCTGAAGGTACTGGAATTAAACTTAAACGCGATGCAGGCATCATCGGGCTCTTGTTTGCAAGCCTGGGTGGAATCATCGGATCGGGCTGGCTGCTCGGGCCGCTCACCGCCGCCAAAATCGCCGGCCCCTCCGCGATCATCGCCTGGCTGATCGGCGGCGTCGCGGTCTTGCTGCTCTCCTTCGTCTACGCCGAACTCGCCACCGCCTTTCCGCGCGCCGGCGCCGTCATCGCATTTCCAAAACTCTCCCACGGCAATCTGATGGCGACCGTGCTGAGCTTCGTCGTGTTCCTCGGCTACGCCTCGGTCGCACCGGCCGAAGCCTCGGCAGTGATCACCTACGCCAGCAACTACATCACCGGCCTGGTCGATAAAGGCGGCGTGCTGACCACGCTCGGCTTCATCGTGTCGGCCGCCCTGCTCGCGGTCTTCGCCGTGGTGAACATGCTGGCGATCAAGACCGTGCTGGCCATCAATTCGACCCTGACATGGTGGAAAATCGCCATCCCCGTGCTCACCATCATCGTCTTCCTGCTGTTCGGCTTCCACGCCAGCAATTTCTCCTCGCACGGCTTCGCCCCCGCCGGCGCATCCGGCGTGTTCTCCGCCGTGGCAACCTCGGGCATCGTGTTCTCCTACCTCGGCTTTCGTCAGGCGGTCGAACTCGCCGGTGAATCGAGCAACCCCAAACGCAACCTGCCGATCGCCATCATCGGCTCGGTCTCGATCGGCCTGGTCGTCTACGTCGGCCTGCAAATCTCGTTCATCGGCGCGCTGAACCCGTCGGACATCGCCAAAGGCTGGGCCAACGTCAATTTCAAAGGCGCATTCGGTCCGTTCGCCGGCCTCGCCTCGCTCATCGGCATGGGCTGGCTGGCCGTGCTGCTCTACATCGATGCCTTCGTCTCGCCCACCGGCACCGGCATCATCTACTTCACCACAACCTCGCGGGTGCTCTACGCCACCGGCAAGGAAGGCCTGATCGGCGGCAATTTCTTCGCCAAACTCTCGGTCGCCGGCGTCCCGCTGGTCGGCGTCCTGGTCACCTTCCTGGTCGGCCTGCTGTTCCTCGTGCCGTTCCCCTCGTGGCAAGGCATCGTCACCTTCATCTCCTCCGCCACCGTGCTCTCCTACGGCACCGGCCCCGTCGTCATGATGACCCTGCGCAAAACCCTGCCGCCGGATCGCTACAAACGCCCCTACCTGCTCGCCGGCGGCAACCTGATCGCCTCGGTCGCCTTCATCATCTCCAACTTCATCATCTTCTGGAGCGGCGCCGCCACCGATGACTTCCTGTTCGAACTCATCCTCGGCTTCACCGTCATCTACGTCGCCTACGAAGCCATCGCCGGCGTCGGCATCGCCAACCTCCACTGGCGCGGCGCCTGGTGGCTCGCACCTTACTTCTTCGGCCTGTGGCTGCTGACCTACCTCGGCCCAAAAGCCCTGACCGGCGGCACCAATACACTCGGCGAACTGACCGACTCCATCATCCTGGTCATCTTCAGCATCATAATCCTGTTCGTCGCCATCAACTCAGGCGTCCCAGACCCCGAAGAAGCCAAAGCCACCATCCTCGCCGGCGAACCCGAACTATTCATGCCCGCCGAGTAACACCACCGATCGCGGGATCAGCCGTGAGTAAGAAGGCCAGGGGGCTCTGCCCCCTGGACCCCCGTTAAAGGCCCCGCGGGCAAGATGCCCGCTATCATACGATGAGGCGCGCGACGCGCGCCGGGCTTTAAAATCCATTAGTTTTAGGCAAGGGGAGGGCGACCCAGGCCAGATCGACGGAACCACCGAGGCAGCGCCCTCCCCTTGCCTAAAACTAGCGGGTTCTAAGGGCTCCGCCCTTAGTGGGGGTCGAGGGGGCAAAGCCCCCCGCCTTTCTACCCAAGGCCGACCCACTATCGGGCGAGGCTGGCGGCGTCGATGGCTTTGAGGTAGGCGGCCCAGCGGTAGTCGTATTCACGGCCCAGCCTGTGCAGGTAATCCCATGAA
The DNA here is from genome assembly GCF_900156265.1 of Acidiphilium rubrum. GTDB lineage: Bacteria > Pseudomonadota > Alphaproteobacteria > Acetobacterales > Acetobacteraceae > Acidiphilium > Acidiphilium rubrum. The sequence continues at coordinate 6,855 of NZ_FTNE01000011.1, read as the reverse complement.
TAGATGCCGGTGTTATGGCCATCATCGAAGGTGATGCGGATGGCGTAGTGTCCGTTGGGTTCGAGGCTGGTGATCCCGACGGCGCGTTTACCGGCGACCAGTTGGCGCTGTTCAGGGCTATGGCCTTGCACTTCGGCGCTGGGGCTTTCGATCCGCAGGTATTCGGCCGGCAGGGCGAAGTGTGTGCCGTCGGAAAAGCTGATCTCCAGCACGCGTTCGGCGCGTTTCAGTCTGATTTCGGTGGGTTGCGGCGCGGTCACGCGTCGAGCTTGCGGGCTTCGTCGATCAGCATGATCGGAATGCCGTCGCGGATCGGAAACGCCAATCCGGCCCGTTCGCTGATCAATTCGCTATTGGCGCGATCATAGACGAGCGGTCCCTTGGTCAGCGGGCAGACCAGCACTTCGAGCAGTTTCGGGTCGATCGGCGCCGGATCGGTCATGGCGCTGGTCCTTCGCGATAAGGAAAGTGGCGCACCCGAAGAGACTCGAACTCCTAACCCCCAGATTCGTAGTCTGGTGCTCTATCCAGTTGAGCTACGGGTGCACTGATCGGCGTGGATTAGCTGAACGCGCTCAGGATCGCAAGGGCGGCAAGCCGGCGACCGCATTTTTGAAAAAAACCGCCGGAAAACCCAACCGCCCCGGCCGTCTCACCGGCGCGGCCTCACCGTGTCGAACATATGCTGCAAGCTCGACAAGCCGCTTGCGCGCATCACCCCAATGGCACCGGCATCCCCTGCCAGATGTTTGAGCAGGCATTGCTGGAACAGGCCATCGAAAATCGCATAGGCCAATGCGGCCGGCACGGTCAGCGGCGTGTCCTGCAGCGCCGCAAGCCGCGTCATCACCCGCCAGATCATCGCTTCGAGCGTCCGATCGATCGCCAGCACATCGGCCCGGAACGCGGGCTCGAACAGCGCCTGCGAGCGCAGGTCATACCAGAGCCGATGCAGATGCGCCTCCTCGCGAACGGTGGTGCACAAACTGTCCAGAAAGCCGTCCGCGAGTTCATCGTAACTCATCGCCTGCTCGATCACCGCATCATAGCGCGTCACGCAGCGTGATTTGTAAAGCTTCACGCAGCAGGTGATCAGATCGACCTTGTCGTTGAAATAATAATGCAGCACCCCGTGGGAAAATTCGGAGTTCTGGGCAATTTCGCGCAGGCTGGTGCGCGCATAGCCAAGCTGCGCCAGCGTCACCAACGCAGCGTCGGCAAGCTCCATCCGCCGCTCGGAGAATTTTTCGACCCGTTTACGCGAGATCCGATCGACTGGTCTTATCGACTCTGACTGCATTGCGGTTCCGATGGTTCGTTACGCCGTGCACTGTGAACCGCATCGCCGTTGCTTTTCAACAACTATCGCACGAGTGTGAATATATTTCAGGTTACAATGGCGGCGGCGCCTGAGCCCGCAGGACATCCGGAGCAGGAATGGTGGGCGCACAAGGATTCGAACCTTGGGCCCGCTGATTAAGAGTCAGCTGCTCTACCAACTGAGCTATGCGCCCATTCCTGCCCGCCGAGGCCATCGCAGCGCCGGACCCGCGCCTTCTAGCAACACCGTCACCATCTGTGAAGACCCGGCCCGACCAGCACTTGATCATTCCGGTTTTATGGCGAATTAGGACACGTCCAGGGTGCAATCGCGCCGCCCCATTTTTATGAAGCAGGATCAGCCATGCCATCATCGTCACGGTCTGGGTCGAGATTGCCGGTGTGGATTGCCGCCGGCGCACTTGCGGTGGCTGCCCTCGCGGTAGGGGCGGGCATGGCGCTGGGCGATATCGGCCAGGCCTATCTGCCCACCTCCGAAGTCAGCCCGCCCGGCGCCTTTGCCGCCATGCCGAAACCCAACACCACCGGCATGAGCCCGCAGCAGGTCGCCGTCGTGCAACGCGGCGAATACCTCACCACCGCGGCCGATTGCATGCCCTGCCACGAAGCCCCCGGCGCCAAGCCCTTCGCCGGCGGCCTCTCCTTCGTCACGCCGTTCGGCACGATGTATTCCCCCAACATCACGCCCGACAAAACCAACGGCATCGGCAACTGGACCAACAAGCAATTCTGGAACGCCCTGCATTACGGCATCTCGCCCGGCCACTCGCTGCTGGTGTTCCCGAAATACATCTACCCGGCGATGCCCTACACCTCCTATTCGAAGCTCTCGAAGCCGGACGTGCTGGCGATCAAAGCCTATCTCGATGCGATTCCTGCGGTCGATGCCCCGCACGTCCCCAACGCCCTGAATTTCCCCTTCAACATCCGCGCCGTCCTGCTCGGCTGGCGCATCCTGTTCTTCGGCGCCCACCCGGTCCATTACCAGAAATCCTGGAGCCCCGCGGTCCGCAACGGCGCCTATATCGCCGAAGCGCTCGGCCACTGCACCGAATGCCACTCGCCGCGCAACCTGCTGTTCGCGATCAAATCGAGTGACACCCTGGCCGGCGCGCAGATCCTCGGCGAACCCTGGTACGCACCCAACATCTCCTCCTCCAGGCAATACGGCGTCGGCGCCTGGAACCGGGCCGATCTGGTCTCCTATCTGCACGAGGGCGGCAACATGGTGAACGGCTCGGCGTTCGGCCCGATGAAATCGGTGGTCGACTACAGCCTGAGCCAGCTCCCCGTCTCCGACATCAACGACCTCGCGGCCTATCTGCAAACCGCCACCAAGCCGCGCACCAACCCCGTCAAACCCATGACCATCCCCGCCACCGAACTCGCCGAAGGTCACGCGCTCTACACCACCAATTGCGCCGCCTGCCACCAGGCCGATGGCAAGGGCATCGCCCAGGTGTTCCCGAACCTCGCCGGCAATCAGGCCGTCACCGGCGGCCCGGCCGACAACACCATCGGCATCGTGCTCGGCGGCATGATCCCCTGGCACGCCAACGGCCCCGTCATGCCCGCCTTCGGCTCGATCCTGTCCGATCACCAGATCGCCGCGGTCACCAACTACGTCCGCACCGCCTGGGGCAACCACGGCGTGCCGAATGCCACCGCCGCCAGCGTCTTCGCCTTCCGCAAATCCGCCCCACCCCATAAAATCGCCCTGGCCGACGCCGACTATCTCGACCTGCCGCCGATCGCCTCCGCCGCCGCCCGCAAACTCGGCTGCCCCCTCCTGACCGACAGCCTGATCGGCCCCGGCGCCGGTGAAATGCAGATCATGGCCGGCGCCACGCCCGATACCCTGGCAAACCGCACATCCATGCTGATGGCCGCCGTCAAGAAAGCCAACCCCGGCATCACCAAGGACCAGATGTCGCAATATCTGCTCACCGCCTATTGCCCGGTCGTCGCCACCCAATCGGGCATGTCCCTGTCGGATAAAAAATCCGCCCTGAAACGCTTCATGGATCAGGCACAGGCCATGGCGGCAGCACCGTCCAAACAAGGCAGCTGAGCCGCAAGGTGCCGCTGACCATCGAGACCCTGCGCGGTGCTGCCATCCTGCCGCACCTCGCAGCCCTCGCCGACCTGCGCATGACCGTGTTCCGCGCCTGGCCCTATCTGTATGAGGGCGATGCCGCCTACGAACGCCACTACGTCGCCACCTACGCGGCAAGCCGGCACGCCGCCATCATCATCGCCCGCGATGATCAAACCATCGTCGGCGCCTCCACCTGCCTGCCCCTGACCGACGAAGCCGAATCCCTGCAAACCCCCTTCCGCGCCGCCGGCTTCGACCCCGCCGCGATCTGCTATTTCGGCGAATCCGTCCTGCTCGAACCCTATCGCGGCCAGGGTGCCGGCGTCGCCTTCTTCACGGCGCGCGAAGCCCACGCACGCACCATCCACGGCGTCACCCACGCCGCCTTCTGCGCCGTCATCCGCAACCCGGCCGACCCCCGCCGCCCGCCTCGCACCACCCCGCTCGACGATTTCTGGCGCCATCGCGGCTTCACCCCCCACCAAGGCCTGATCTGCACCATGCGCTGGCGTGAAATCGGCACCGAGGCCGAAACCGAAAACCATCTGCAAGCCTGGCTGAAACCGCTATAACCCCGCCATCATGCACATCGCCCTCTCGCCCTTCCCGATCCTCCGCCCCACCAGCCTCGATGATTTCGCCGCCCGGATCGAAACCCTCCTCCGCGCCGCCAAAGCCGGCCAGGCCGACGCCCTGGTCCTGCCCGAATACGCCAGCATGGCCCTCGCCGGCGCCTTCGTCACGTCACCCGATGTCACCGCCGAACTCGCCGCCGTGGTCGAACACGCCGATGCCCTGGTCGCCGCCTGCCGCACCCTCGCCCGCACCCACGGCATCATGCTGCTCCCCGGCACCGTCCCGATGCGCGGGCCGGACGGCCGCATCCGCAACCGCGCCCCCTTGATCGACGGTGCCGGCCGCATCGCCTTTCAGGACAAACGCGTCATGACCCGCTTCGAAGCCGAACGCTGGGGCATCACCCCGGGCGGCCCACCCCGCGTGTTCGAAACCGATTTCGGCCGCATCGGCATCGCCATCTGTTACGATTCCGAATTCCCCCTGCTGATCCGGGCCCAAACCCTCGCCGGCGCCGATATCATCCTGATCCCCACCTGCACCGATACGCTGCACGGCTTCAACCGCGTCCGCCTCTCCGCCCGCGCCCGCGCGCTCGAAAACCAGTGCTTCACCGCCGTCGCCCCCACCACCGGCATCGCCCCCTGGTCCGCCACGCTCGATGAAAACCGCGGCTACGCCTGCGCCTTCGGCCCGGTCGATCGCGGCTTCCCCGACGATGGCCTGATCGCCCGCGGCCCCCTCGACGCGCCCGACCTCCTGTACGTCAACCTTGACCCCGCCGCCCTCGCCGCCACCCGCGCCGACCCCGCCGTCCGCAACCACACGGACTGGCCCGACAACCCCGCCCCCGCCAGCGTGGTCGCCCTCGCGTGACCCTGGTCTACCTGATCGCCGGCGAAGCCAGCGGCGATGTCCTCGGCGCCCGCCTGATCGAAGCCCTCCGCCGCCGCCGCCCCGACCTCACCTACACCGGCATCGGCGGCGCCCGCATGGCCGAACAAGGCCTCACCACCCTGTTCCCGATGCAGGATCTCGCCGTCATGGGAATCGCCGAAATCCTCCCCCGCGTCATCAAACTCCGCAACCGCCTGCACCAGACCATCACGGACATCGCCGCCCGCCGCCCCGCGCTGGTCATCACCATCGACAGCCCCGGCTTCACCCTGCGCGTCCTCCGCGCCATCGCCCCGCTCGGCCTCAAACGCGTCCACTACGTCGCCCCCCAGGTCTGGGCCTGGCGCCCCGGCCGCGTCCGCCACTTCCCCGGCCTGTGGGACCGCCTGCTCTGCCTGCTGCCGTTCGAACCCGATTTCTTCGCCCCCCACGGCCTCAACCCCGTCTTCGTCGGCCACCCCGTCCTGCAATCCGGCGCCGATCAAGGCGACGCCATCCGCTTTCGCGCCCAGTTCGGCCTCGATGGCGGCGCCCAACCCCTCATCCTGATGCCCGGCAGCCGCCGCACCGAAACCGCCCGCCTGATGCCCGTCTTCCGCGAAACCATCGCCCGCCTCGCCCCACACCACCCCGCGCTCGTCCCGGTCCTCGCCGCCGCCCCTGCCATCGCCCCCGAACTCGCAGCCCAGGCCGCAAGCTGGCCGACCCGCCCGATCATCGTGACCGACCCCGCCACCCGCTACGACGCCTTCGCCGCCGCCGCCGCCGCGCTGACCAAATCCGGCACCTCGACCCTCGAACTCGCCCTCGCCGGCGTCCCCATGGCCGTCACCTACCGCGTCAACCCGCTCAGCGCCGCCCTCGCCCGCCGCCTGATCACCGTCCCCCACGTCGCCATGATCAACCTGCTCGCCAACCACGCCCTCGTCCCCGAACGCCTCCAGTCCGACTGCGCCCCCACCCAACTCGCCACCACCATCGAGGACATCCTCACCAACCCCGCCATCGCCGCCACCCAACGCACCGGCTTCACCCAAGCCCTGTCCCGCCTCAAAGCCCCCGACGGCCTCCCCCCCAACGAAGCCGCCGCCACCGCCGCCCTCGAAGTCCTCGGGCAGTAATCGATCGGGTGCCGCGGCGGTCAACAAGTAAGGCAAGGCAAGCACTTCTTTTTTTGCAAAAAAAGAAGCAAAAAAACTCTCTGATCCTTCAGTAAAGATCGTAGGGTGGGTATCCCTTGATACCCACCATTCTGACCGCGCCACTGTAAGTGCGGACTACGCCTCAAATGCCACTGGATCGTGCTAGAGCCGCTCGATCGCCGTTCGGGGTGACCGCCGCCCCCAACCAACGTCGTTATAGCATCGGGGCGTAACGCATGCTGCTGTATTTTGGTTTGTTCAAAAATCAAGAGTTCCGCACGGCTGGGAGCGGAGGCACCTCCACCGAAAGTGCCGCACTCAGCGCATTCAAAGCTCTTGACGAAAACGAATTCAATGTTGGAGTCCAAGCCTTATTGTAACCGCCGACGCCGTAGCAATCCCATATGGCCCCCGATCACGCCGTCCCGATCCTCAACGGCACGTCGGCTGTCCTAAGCCGTCTCGACCTTCGGTCGACCGTCGTGCGGCCCGAGCGGCCGGTCGGGCGGGTCAACCCAGCGCTCCGGGCAGGCGGCTTCATAGGTCGCGTTCAGCGGATAGCGGATCCGGTTCTCGTTGGTCGGCTCACCGATCACCAGCAGTCGGACTTCAATTGGTGTGTTGTTCATGAATGTATGCGCAATTCCCGTGCCGGGCGGAAACCCGACCGAATCACCGGGCCGCAGGCGAACCAGGTTCCCGTCGATCCAGGCGTCCGGCGTGCCCTCCAGAACATAAACGAACTCTTCCAGGGCGCTCTCGGCGTGGGGGTACGAGGTCCGCCGGCCGGGCGGCAGCCGC
>NZ_FTNE01000038.1 GCF_900156265.1 Acidiphilium rubrum | reverse complement strand
AAGCGCCAGCCCAGCTTCATGGACCAATACAAAATCAACCCCGACGGCAGCATCGACTTCACGCCCGAACAACTCCGCGATATCCTCGGCCCGCCCCCACCGCCCGTACCACCCTGGCACCAGCCGTTCATCCCCTCCTTCAACGTCAAAAAACTGTGGCGCAAAGGGCCATGATTTCGCACGCCTTATTTGTTACGATATCGTAACGAATAGGGCGTGCGAAATCATGGTATGCGTAAACCTACCCTGCCCGCTGCGCCCGCCCGCGCCTGACGCGCACCCCATACCACACGATCAACCCCGCCAACACAGCAACCGTTGCAATCGTGAAATCATGCATCACCGCGTGCAGCCGAGGGTTGGTCTCCCACGCCTTGCCCAGCCGAAACCCCGGGGGCGTCGGCCGTTTGGCGCTGGCCGATCGGATGCACCGCGGATTGGGTGGTGATGGCGTCCTGGATTCTGCTGTTGCGGTCTGATCTGCTGTTGCCAAGGGATGCGCCGGCGGAACGACGTGCGTCAGATCTGCGGGACCGTTTGGTTGCGTTGCAGGAGATCCAGTCGTGCGAAGCGCGGCTGGAAACGCCCCGGAGGTTGGACGCTACCTATCTGAAGGTGCGCGAGGCTGGCCGGATCGTCTCGGTCGCCGTCACCATCGCGACCGGCGTCAATGGTGATGGCAGGCGTGAAGTGCTCGGCATGGCGATCGGCGCGTCGGAGGCTGAAACATTCTGGACCGAATTCCTCCGCAGCCTCGCGCGCCGCGGCCTGCGCGGCGTCAAGCTGGTGATCTCGGATGCCCATGAGGGTTTGAAAGCCGCCATCACCAAGGTGCTGCACGCCACCTGGCAGCGATGCAGGGTGCATATGATGCGCAACCTGCTGGCGCATGCCGGCCGCCAGGGGCGTAGCGTTGTCGCCGCTTTCGTTGGTACCGCCTTTGCCCAGGACGATGCCGCAAGTGCTCGCAGCCAATGGCGCCAGGTCGCGGACCAGTTGCGCCCCAAAGCCGCCAAGCTCGCCGCCATGATGGATGAAATGGAGGAGGATGTGTTGGCCTATATGGGGTTCCCCAAGGAACACCGCACCAAAATCCACTCGACCAACCCCATCGAACGGCTCAATGGCGAAATCAAACGCCGCACCAATGTCGTCGGCATCTTCCCCAACGAAGCCGCCATTCGTCGCCTCGTCGGCGCCATCCTGCTCGAACAAAACGATGAGTGGGCAAAACTGCCCAAGGTTCTGCCGACAAAGTCGGTGGAAAGGCAGCGGAGGGGGTTCAGCGCGGACGCTATATGACGCTAGAAACTATCGCCGAGTTGTGCGATGAACCTCTCATCAAACTGCCCGCAGCGGCAGGCTGATAAGCCCGGCCAACCCAGCCGGAGAACGCGATGAGATAGCCAATCCTACACCACGCAATGGGGCACTATCCGCTATGCCCGTGCTGAACGCTGCCCGACAAACTCTCCCTTACCCTTGCAGGGACACGCCGCTAGCCGGTCACGTGGCAGGCTACCATGTGTCCCGGCATCGTTTCCAAAAGGGCGGGCGCGATCTCGGCGCAGCGCGGTTCGGCGAGCGGGCAGCGGGTGCGGAAATGGCAGCCCGGGGGCGGGTTGAACGGGTTGGGCGGTTCGCCGGTCAGCACGAGACGCTTGCGCTTGAGCTTGGGGTCCGGGATCGGCACTGTCGATAACAGCGCCTTGGTGTAGGGGTGGCGCGGATTGTCGTAGAGGGCGCGGGCCGGCGCGACTTCCACGATGCGGCCGAGATACATCACGGCGACCCGCGTGCTGATGTGTTCGACCACCGAAAGATCATGGGCGATGAACAGATAGGTCAGCGCGAATTTATCCTGCAGATCCTCGAGCAGGTTGATGACCTGGGCCTGGACCGAGACGTCGAGCGCCGAGACCGCCTCGTCGCAGACGAGCAGCTTCGGCTCGACCGCGAGCGCGCGCGCAATGCCGATTCGCTGGCGCTGGCCGCCGGAAAACTCGTGCGGGAAGCGGTTCAGATGATCCGATCGGAGACCGACGGTTTCGAGCAGCTGCACGACGCGCTCTTCGATTTGGCGCCGACCGGTCGCGAGCCGGTGGATCACGAGCGCTTCACCGACGATGCCTGCAACGGTATGCCGCGGATTGAGCGAGGCGAACGGATCCTGGAAAATGATCTGCATGTCGCGCCGCAGCCGGCGGAGGTCTTCGCCGTCGATATGCGTGACGTCACGCCCTTCGAAGCTGATGGTGCCCGCGCTCGGTTCGATCAGCCGCATGATGCATCGGCCGGTCGTCGATTTGCCGCAGCCGGACTCGCCGACCAGGCCGAGGGTTTCGCCGCGTTCAATATCTAGATTGATGTCATCGACGGCGTGGACGCGGGCAATTTCACGCGCCAGGAAACCGCCGGTGACCGAATAATGCTTGCTGAGTCCACGGACCGCAAGCAGGGGCGGGGCGGCGTTCACAGGATGCAGGCCACGGTATGGTCGGGGCCGACCGGTTTCAGCACGGGTTCGGCCGCGACGCAGGCATCGGTCGCGAAGGTGCAGCGCGCCGCGAACCGGCAGCCGGCGGGCGGGTTGATCAGGCTTGGAACGGTCCCGGGGATTTGTGCGAGCCGGGTGCGGTGCTGAGCCTTGGCATCGACCCGCGGGATCGCCCGGATCAGGCCCTGCGTGTAAGGATGGCGGGGATTGGCGAATAATTCCTCGACCGGTGCCGCCTCGACGACTTTGCCTGCGTACATGACGACGACGCGGTCGGCGTTTTCGGCGACCACGCCCATCGCGTGGGTGATCAGCATGATCGCCATGCCGAACCTCGCCTTCATGTCGTTCAGCAGGTCGAGGATCTGCGCCTGGATCGTCACGTCGAGCGCGGTCGTGGGTTCATCGGCGATCAGAAGCTGCGGCCCGCAGGCGATCGCGATGGCGATAACGACGCGCTGGCGCATGCCGCCGGAGAATTGGTGGGGATAGTCGCGCACGCGGCGTTCGGGATCGGGGATCTGCACCAGCCGCATCAACTCGGCTGCGCGCGCAAGGGCTGCCCGCCGCGAGAGGTTTTCATGCGCGCGCAGCGGTTCGGCAATCTGGTCGCCGACCGTGTAGACCGGGTTGAGCGCGGTCATCGGCTCCTGAAAGATCATGGCGATTTCACGCGCGCGAATTTTATCGATCTCGGAATTGGAGGCAGGGATCAGATCGCGGCCACGCCAGAGGATTTCGCCGCCCGCGAACCGGCCCGGCGGCATGTCGATCAGCTTGAGCACGCTGCGGGCGGTGACGGTCTTGCCCGAGCCTGATTCCCCGACGACGGCGAGCGTCTCGCCGCGATTGACATGCAGGCTGACGCCGTCGACCGCGCGGACCATGCCGTCATCCGTATTGAACCATGTGCGCAGGTCGCGGATATCGAGCAGCCTCTCTGTCATGCCGGTGCTAGATCACGCGGCGCGGATCGAGCGCGTCGCGCAAGCCGTCGCCGATGAAGTTGATCGACAGGACCGACAGAAAGATCGCGGCACCCGGGATCAGCGCCCAGTGCGGGGCGGAGTCGAGATATTGCTGCGCATCGTAGAGCATATGGCCCCAGGTCGGCACATCGGGCGGAAAGCCGAGACCGAGGAACGAGAGCGTCGATTCGATGATGATTGCGTTGGCGACCTCGATGGTTCCGGCAACGATAACCGGCCCGAGCGCGTTCGGTAGTAAATGGCGCAGCATCAGCCGGGCGCGCGACGCTCCGAGCGCGCGGGCTGCCTCGATGAACTCCTTCTCGCGGAGCGACAGGAATTGCGCCCGCACCAGGCGCGCGAGTGACATCCATCGCAGGCCGCCGATCACGACGACGATCAGCAGAAAAATGCCACCTTCATCGCCGAATGCAGCCCGCAGCGCACCGCGGAACAGGTACATCAGCAGCAGCAACAGCGGGAGTTGCGGCAGTGCTAGGAACAGATCGGTCAGCCACATCAGCGCTGCATCGACCCGGCCGCTCGCCATGCCGGCGATCGCGCCGACCGCAACACCGATCCCGACCGCGACCGCCATAGCCGCGACACCGACGGCGAGCGAGATCCGGCCACCGAAAATCATTCGCGCCAGCAGATCCTGGCCGAGGCCGTTGGTGCCGAACGGATGGTCGAGCAATGGCCCCTGCAGCATCGCGGACAGGTCGATCGCGCCCATCGGCACGCGCCAGAGCAGCGGACCGACGACGACGCCGAGCACAAGAAACCCGAGGATGAACAGGCTGGCCACCGCCAGCGTGTGTTTACGGAACCGGCGCCACGCCTGCCGGCGCAGCGACAGCCGCGGCCCCGCCACCAGCTCAGGCGCGCGGAAGACCTCGGGGCCCTCAGCGATAAGCGATGCGGGGGTCGAGCCAGGCATACAGCAGATCAGCGATGAGGTTGAAGACGATGACGAGGACGGCATAGACGAAGGTAATCGCCATCACCACCGGCGTGTCGTCGGACAGGATCGAGGAGATCAGCAGCGAGCCCATGCCGGGAATGCGGAAGATCTGTTCGGTGATGATGGCGCCGCCGAACACCACGGGCAGTTGCACCGCCACGAGCGTGACCACCGGGATCAGCGCGTTGCGCACGATGTGGCGCATGATCACCTTGCGCTCGCCGATGCCTTTGGCGCGCGCCGTCGTGACGTAATCGAGCCTGACGACATCGAGCACCGAGGCGCGCACATAGCGCACCAGGGCAGCACCCTGAAACAGGCCCAGCACCGTGACCGGCATGATCGATTGCAGGATATTCTGCCACAGCCAGGTCAGGCCCGTGGAACTCATGTTCGACTGGAAGACGAACGGCAGCCAGTTCAGCCGGATGCTGAAAATCAGGATCAGCACGAGGCCGGTGAAAAATGTCGGCAGCGAGAAACCCACGAAGGCGAGCGTGTTGGCGATCTTGTCAAAGATCGAATACGGCCGCGTGCCGGCCAGCACGCCGACCGGTATCGCGATCAGAATGGCGAGCAGCTCGGCAGCGCCGAGAATAGCCAGCGAGACCGGCAGCCGCTCGAGAATCAGCGTCGAGACATTGATCCGGCTTGCAAACGAAAATCCCCAGTCGCCGTGCAGCATTGCGACCAGCCAGTGGAGGTAGCGGAGCCAGATCGGGTCATCGAGTCCGAATTTGGCGCGCAGCGAAGCGACCACGGCGGCGGGCACGTTCGGGTTGGTCAGCAATTGCCCGAACGGATCGCCCGGTGCCAGTGCCAGAATGGTGTAAATGATCACGCTGATGCCGAGCAGGCTCGGAATCAGCATCAAAAGTCGCCGCAGGAGATAGGCGCGTGACACCTAACGTGCCGTACGGCGGGCGATGTCGCGACGGCGTCGTGTATCGATCAAGCCTTGGTCTCCTTGAACCAGTCGGGCAGGTTCCAGACGTCGTCGTCCCAGCCGCTGAGCTGCATCATGAGGCCATCGATCGACGCACCGACGCTCTTGCGAAAGACCAAGGGAATCACAACGACATGATCGACCACGAGATCGTTGAGCTTGATGAACATCGCTGCGCGCTTGACGGGGTCGAGCGTCGTGGTCGTCTCGGCATAGATCTTGTCGTATTCCGCATTGCGCCAGCGGGTGATGTTGCGACCCTGCCATTTGTTCGCCTTGCTCGCGACCTGGCTCGACAGGAATTGCTGCATCCAGAATCCCGGATCGGGGGATGGCGGTTCGGTTTCGTACATCTGCAGGTCGGCGTAGAATTTCGGATAGGTTTCGTCGTTGCCGACATCCGATGAAAAATAGACCGAGGCCAGAATTGCCTTCAGACGCAACTCGATGCCGGCTTTCTTGCAGGCCTGCTTGATGATCTCCTGGGTTTCCTGGCGCGGCTGATTGATCGAGGTCTGAAACAGCCAGCTCAGCTTTTTACCGTCCTTCTGGCGGATGCCGTCGGGGCCGGGCTTCCATCCGTTCGCATCGAGTAGATCGGTCGCTTTCTTGACGTTGTACGACCAGGACGTCTTTTTGGAGACGAACTGCGCCGGTCCGTTGAGGAAGTTTGCCGTGGTTTCGCCGGCTTCGCCATAAATATAGGCCTGCACGCTCTTGCGATCGATCAGGAGTGACAGCGCCTTTCGCACGATCGGATCGCTCAGGGTCGGGTTGGTGGTCTTGATGCTGGACCGCTCGCCGTCGACGACCTTGTTGGGATCGGTGAAGTTGACCTGGATGTGCTCGATCGCGGAACCGCTGGCGAAGGCAAGTTTGCCTTTGCCGCCGGCCAGAATCTTTTTCAACAGATCCCAGGATACCTGCAAATCCCACGCATAATCATATTCACCGGTCTGCAGCACCGCGCGGGCGGCCGACGTCGCATCGCCACCGCCCTTCATGTCGACGGCATCGAAGTAAGGACGGTTGGGTTGGTGATAATCTTGGAAGATGACGCCTTGAACGAGCGTACCCGGGGTAAACGTCTTGAACTTGTAAGGGCCGGTGCCGACCGGTTTCAGGTTCCACGGCGCATTGCGCGATTTCGAACCGATGTAGGGCGCGAAAAGATGTTTGGGGATGATGCAACCATTAGCGGCGACGAACGCATCGGCCCAGAACGGTGTGGGTTTTGCGAACAGGATCTTGACCGTGTAATCGTCGATTTTTTCGACCGTGATGCCAATGTAGCTGCCCGCCGTCACGGCGGCGGTCTGCGGATCCTTCGCATATTGCCAGTTGAAAACGACATCATCCGCGGTGAACGGGGTGCCGTCATGCCATTTCACTCCCTGTTTCAGCTTCCAGATGACCGATTTGCCGTCCTTGGCAAGCGAACCGTTTTCGACGCTGGGAATCTCGGCGGCCAGAACCGGCTTCAGCGTACCATCGGGCGTCCATGCCGCGAGCGGCTCGTAGAACAGGCGCGAGGCATTTTGGTCCTTGGTCCCGTTGGCAAAATGCGGGTTAAGCAGCGTCGGGCCCTCCCACCACAGGAGTTTCAATGTGCCGCCGCCTCCGCGCTTGGTCGGGGTGTAGTGGATGCCCGAAGATGTCGGCATGGCTATGCCGGCTACGGCGAGAAGCTGGTTGGCCAAAGGTGCGGTCAGACCGACGGCGGCTACGCGCTCGATAAAGCCCCGCCGCGAAAGTTTGCCGCGCTTGACGCGATCGATCATTCGTTGAAGTCGCTCTGCGTCCATTCGGCCTCTCCAGTTATAGTTGCGACACCTACCCTGAATTCACGCCATTATTCGGTACCTTGGGTGGCATAGGGTTCGCTTGGCTGTCAAGCATGATTGCGTTTCTACAATCGTGCCCGACATTGAAGCTATTACTGGACGGACAGGTTCGATCGGCATAGCGTGGCATATTCCTTTTTGGGTCGAGCGCAGGAGCGTCATGATGCAGAATTCCGAACAGATCTGGCGCCATGTCGATGCGAAGAAAGACGTGTTCACTGCACTGGCCGACCGCATCTGGGATCACCCCGAAATCGCCTACTCGGAACACCGGTCGGTTGCCGAGCACGCCGCGATGCTGAACAGCGAAGGGTTTCGGGTCACCCGCGATATCGCCGGCATCCCGACGGCGGTGATCGGCGAGGCAGGGCAGGGAGGCCCGGTAATCGCCATTCTGGGTGAATACGATGCGCTGCCTGGGCTCAGCCAGGAGGCCGGGGTGGCCGAGCACCGGCCGATCGATGCCAATGGCGCCGGCCACGGATGCGGCCATAACCTGCTCGGATCGGCCGCACTGCTGGCCGCCACGGCGGTGAAGGATTACCTGGCCGCCAATAACATCGCGGGGCGTATCCGTTATTACGGCTGCCCGGCCGAGGAGGGTGGCGCGGCAAAGACTTTCATGGTGCGTGCCGGCGCTTTCGACGATGTCGATATCGCAATCTCCTGGCATCCGTCGGCATTCTCCGGCGTGATGCAAGCGGCCTCGCTCGCCAATACCCGCATCGATTTCCAGTTCACCGGCCGCGCCGCTCATGCCGCCGCCTCGCCGCATCTCGGCCGCAGCGCGCTCGATGCGGTGGAATTGATGAACGTCGGGGTCAACTACATGCGCGAGCACATGCCCAGTGACGCGCGAATCCATTATGCTATGCTCGACGGCGGCGGCATCGCGCCGAACGTGGTGCAGGCCAAGGCGAAAGTGCGTTACGCCATCCGCGCGCGTGAACTGCCGGATCTTTGGCCGCTGATCGAACGGGTCAAAAAAATCGCGCAGGGTGCCGCGCTGATGACTGAAACCACAGTCGCGTTCAAGGTGATCAGCGCGGTCTCCAACCTGCTCGGCAACACGCCGTTGGAGCGCGCCATGCACGATCAGTTCCTGCGCCTCGGCCCGCCGCCGTTCGATGCGGCGGATCGCGAATTTGCCGCCCGGATTCAGGAGACTTTGACGCCGGAGGACATCGCCGCGTCGTGGCAGCGGGCCGGACTGAAACCACAGACCGGCACCACCCTGTGCGACATCATCGTGCCGCGTGATGCGAAACCCTCGACCATGCTCGGCTCGACCGATGTCGGCGATGTAAGCTGGGCGGTCCCCACGGTGCAGGCGCGCGGAGCCACCTATGCGATCGGAACGCCAGGCCATTCCTGGCAACTTACGTCTCAGGGCAAGAACGCAGCGGCGCACAAGGGCCTTGTCCACGTTGCGAAAATCATGGCCGGGACTGCTGTGGAGGCGCTGCGCGATGACGCGCTTATTGCCAGCGCCAAGGCCGATCATCAGGCGCGCACCGCTGCACAGCCCTACGTCTGCCCTTTGCCGGCGGAGGTGATGCCGCCGGTCGAGACCAAAGTCGCCGCCTAGCCCGCGGCGCGGATGCAACACTGACCGCCTGCAATCGGTGCGGCAGGTCAGACAAGCAAGACGGGAGATGCCATGACCGACACTTTGCGCCGCGAAACGCTGGTCGCGCAGGCGATGGGCCGGATCGACGCGGCGACACGGGCGGTGATCGCACCGATCCACGTGTCGACCACGTTCATTCGCGATGCCGACAATCAATACAGCGCTGGTTTCGTGTATGGGCGACCCGACAATGCAACGGTTCGCGAAGCCGAGGCCGTGCTGGCAATGCTCGAAGATGCCGGGGCGGGGGCGCTGTTGTTCGGGTCGGGGATGGCGGCGGCCATCGCGGTGTTCGCCATTCTGGACGCCGGCGACCACGTGCTTGCACCGCAGATCATGTACTGGGCGCTGCGGCATTGGCTGCTGACCGAACTGACGAGGCGCGGTGTCGATGTAACTTTTGTCGCGATGGACGATGTCGCTGCCGTCGCGGCCGCAGTGCAACCAGGCCGGACGCGATTGATCTGGATTGAGACCCCCGGCAATCCATTATGGACGATCACCGATGTCGCCGCGATCGCCGAGATCGCCCACCGCGCCGACGCAAAACTCGCGGTCGATGCCACAGTTGCCTCGCCGTATCACATGCAGCCGCTGGCCTTAGGCGCGGATTTCGTGATGCACGCCGCGACCAAGATGTTGAACGGTCATTCCGATGTCGTGGCCGGCGTCGTGGCCGGCGCGCGCGATGACGCGCATTGGCAGCGGATCGTCACGACGCGCAAATTGGGCGGTGCGATTCTGGGACCGTTTGAGGCGTTTTTGCTGATGCGCGGCATGCGCACGCTGTTTCTGCGTGCCGCGGCCCAGGCGGGCAGTGCGGCAGATCTGGCCGCGCGTTTGGTCGTGCATCCGATGGTGGCGGCCGTGCTGTATCCGGGCCTTGAGACCCACCCTGGCCATGCGATCGCGGCGCGGCAGATGGTCAACGGTTTCGGCTCGATGCTATCGATCAGGGTGGTCGGCGGCGCGGCGCACGCCATCGCCACGGCCGCCGCGGTGCGCGTCTGGCATCGCGCGACGTCCCTGGGCGGGGTGGAGAGCCTGATCGAGCATCGTGCCTCGATCGAAGGCGAGGGAACGCCATGCCCGGACGATCTCCTGCGATTGTCGGTGGGGATCGAGCATGTCGAGGATTTATACGCCGATCTGGCGCAGGCCCTGCATGGCGCAGCTGTTGCTTCTGAAGTTTGAAACATCACACCGGTCCTCAAAACAGGTGACCCTGCATGGGATTCAAGAAGGGTACCTTGAGTTGATATCTCTTCTAAATATCTCCCGCGCTGCTCGATCTTCAGTAGTATGAAGAGAGTGCGATCGCAGACGGGCTAGATGCAGCTGGCGCAGCCATTTGGCAACCTGCGTTTTGCCAGATCTACCGAAAAGCCCTTCGCGATTTGCGCTTGGAAATCAACACACGGTCAGTGTATTACCGCACCGTTCCCTGAGTCGTGGCCCTTGACCACCGGATCATAAAACTGCGCCAATTGGGCGGCATTCAACCTCGGCAGACGGCGCGTAGGTATCCACGAAACGACAGCCGCTGTGCCATCTCCTTTGTAGCGATGGACCCAGTCGCGCAAGGCCTTATGGCGGATCCCGCTCTGCTCTACCTTGGTCATTCGGGAATGTCCCCCAGGGATCAGCACGAATGCCGAGAGACGGGCGACAACCTCGCCGCCGCGCCCTCTGGTGCCAGTCGCAGCAAAGCCTCTGTCGCGACGTCCGTATTCGTCACCGCAATCGCCACAGACGCTGCCGGCTCCGCCAATCAAATCAGAGTGTAACAACGAACCACAAATCTTTGGGTCAGGAGGCGCCCCCCCATGTGTCAGAAAAGCCGCCAGCGGGTATTACATCAGTTTTATGGACATGCTTTGCGGTAACACGTTTGGAGGTCATCCATAAGCCAGTCTCCACGACGCGTTTGATGGCGGCGGTCGGTTAACGATTCCTCGAACACCATCAGGCGGCTGTTAGGCATTCCGCGCGTGCCCGCTGCTCAGTATTGCCGTCGCGCTCGATTTGCGCTTTGTTCAGATCGACCGAAGAAACGTCGCCCGACAGGCTGTCATTGCGAAGGTCACGACGGGGTGGATGCAGTCCCTCAGGTTTTGGCGGCGCAAAGGAGCAATGAACGATGGATATTGTCGATGCCATTCGGACCTATCATGACGATCTGACGTCGATCCGCCGCTCCATTCATGCCCATCCCGAGATCGGCTTTGAGGAGCATCGCACCAGCGATCTGGTTGCGGGCAAGCTGGCGGAATGGGGCATCGCGGTGCATCGCGCGGTCGGCGGCACCGGGGTGGTCGGCGTGCTGAGCCGTGGCAACAGCGCTGACAGCATCGGCCTTCGCGCGGATATGGATGCCCTGCCGATCACCGAAGCGACCGGGCTTGCTTACGCCAGCATCAACCCCGGCGTGATGCACGCCTGCGGCCATGACGGCCACACCACCATGCTGCTCGGTGCCGCGCGCTATCTGGCGGCCACCGGCAATTTCAACGGTACGGTCAATTTCATCTTCCAGCCCGCCGAGGAGGGGCTGGGCGGTGCGAACGCCATGATCAGCGCCGGATTGTTCGACCGGTTTCCCTGCCAGCAGGTGTTCGGCATGCATAATCGCCCGGGGCTCGAGGTCGGCGCGTTTGCGATCAAGCCGGGGCCGATGATGGCGGGCGGCGCGTTTTTCGATATCATCATCACCGGCCGCGGCGCGCATGGCGCACGGCCGGAGGACAGCGTCGATCCCGTGCTGGCGGCGGCGGCGATCACCAGCGCGCTGCAATCGATCGTTTCGCGCAACGTTACGCCGGGGGATCCCGCAGTGCTCAGCGTGACCGGTTTGCAGGCCGGCACCGCCTATAACGTGATCCCCGAAACCGCGACTATCCGCGGCACCGTGCGCAGCTTCAAGCGCGAGACGATGCAGATGATGGAAGACAACATGAAGCGCCTGGCCAGCCAGATCGCCGCCGGTTTCGGCGCGATCGCCACGGTCGATTTCCGGTTTCTGTTCGCGCCGTTGGTGAACGATCCCGCCGCGACCGATGCGATCGTGGAGGCCGCGGCATCGCTGGTCGATGCCGCGAAGATCGATCGCGCGAGCGCGCCGGTGATGGGGTCGGAGGATTTTTCATTCATGCTGGAATCCCGCCCCGGCGCCTATATCAATCTCGGCAATGGCGAGGCGAGCGCGCCGGTGCACAATGATCGCTACGATTTCAACGATGCGGCGATCCCGTTCGGCGCTGGCCTGTATGCCGCGCTGGTCGAACGCCAGCTGCCGCGTCGTGCGGCCGGCTGACCGGACGATGAGTGATCGCAACACCGCCATCGCCCACGCGCGCGCCGCCTTCGACTCCGGCCGGTTCCAGGATGTGCTGGCCAAACTGATCGCGGTGCCCAGCACCTCGCAGGACCCGGATCGTGCGGCCGATGTCGCAACCTATCTCGATGCGCATATCCGCCTCGGCTTCACCGTCGCGCTGCATCCGAACCCGGAACCAGGTTTCGGGCCGATCCTGTTCGCCCAGCGGATCGAAGCGGCGGGCCTGCCGACCGTCCTGACTTACGGCCATGGCGATACGGTGCACGGGCTCGAGGATCAATGGCGTCCTGGCCTCGCACCCTGGGCGCTGACGGTCGAGGGCGATCGCTGGTACGGCCGCGGCACCGCCGATAACAAGGGCCAGCACGCGGTCAATCTCGCCGCGCTGGAATCCGTGATTGCGGCACGGCAGGGCCGAGTTGGGTTCAATATCAAACTGATCCTGGAGACCAGCGAGGAACAGGGCTCGCGCGGGCTGGGTGCCTTCGTCGCGGCGCGGCGCGACCTGCTGGCGGCCGATGTGCTGATCGCCTCCGATGGTCCGCGTGTCCTGCCCGATCTGCCGACGATCGCCACCGGCACGCGCGGCACGTTCCATTTCGATCTGCTGGTCTCGCTGCGGCGCGGCGGCGTGCATTCCGGCCATTGGGGCGGCCTGGCGGCGGACCCGGCGGTGATTCTCGCCCATGCGCTGGCCTCGATCTGCGATCGGCATGGCCGCATCCTGGTGCCCGGCTGGTTGCCCAAGGCCGGCATTCCGGCGGCGACCAAATCCGTGCTGGAGGGTTGCCCGGTCGGCGGCGGCGGCCAATCTGCCGCGATCGATCCGGACTGGGGCGAGCCGGGCCTGACCGATGCGGAAAAAATCTTCGCCTGGACCAGCTTCATTGTGCTGGCCATGACCTCTGGCACGCCGGCCCATCCGGTCAACGCCGTCGCACCCGATGCACGGGCGCATTGCCAGCTGCGCTACACGGTCGATGCCGATCCCGCGACCTTCGAAGCCGATCTGCGCCGTCATCTCGACGCGGCAGGATTTCCCGAGGTGCGGATCGAGCGCGCCGGCATCCGCATGCCGGCGAGCCGCACCGATCCCGCGCACCCCTGGGTGCGGTTCGCCGCCGACAGTATCGCGCGCAGCCTCGATCGTCGGGTGCAGATCATTCCCAACGCCGCCGGCGGTCTGCCGGGCGATGTGTTCGTCGATCATCTCGACGTGCCGCTGGTCTGGGTGCCGCACAGCTACAACGGCTGCCAGCAGCACGGGCCTGATGAACATATTCTGGCCTCGTCGCTGCGCGAGGCGATCACCGCTTTCGCGGGTCTTTGGTGGGATCTCGGGGAGGGAAATACGCCAAGCCCAACGTCCATGAACGTTGAAAGAGATCGCGCGAACAGCGTGTAAAGATTGTCGCGGAGTGGTCGATGGAGCTAGATGACCTGATGCCAGGACGGCGGCACTCTCAACTTGCGGTCCAGTCTCGGATGGGTTGGCATATTGCGCGGCGCTGCACGCGATGCTGGTGGCCGCGGGTCGGATTGTGGCGGATTTTGCGACGAAGGAGGCGTTTCTGGCGCGCGATCCCACCGTGACGGCTGGATGTTTGGTGATCGATGCCAAGCTGCCGGGGTGCAGCGGCATCGATCTGCTGTGGACATTGCGGGCCCGGGAGAATGATACGCCGGTCGGATCCTCTCGCGCCTCAGCGCTGCGACACTGCCGGTCGAGGCGCTGCGAGCGGGGGGGCGGCGGATTTTGTGGATAAGCCGATCAACCCGGCCGAGCTGCTGGGCCGGACCGGCCGCGCGATCGGGCTGGCGCAGGATCTGACAGCGCGGCAGCGGGAAGTCCTGGACTTGGTATTGGCGGGGCAGCCGAGCAAGGCGATTGCCGGGAAGCTCAGGATCAGCCCGCGCACGGTCGAGGTGCATCGGGCGGCGATCATGCGCAAGACCGGTGCGGCATCGGTCGCGGCGCTGGCGCGGCTGGCGATCGAGGCGGAGGGGGCGGTTCCGGATTCGGTCGCGATCCGGCCGTGACGGGTGGGTAGGCGGCTCATGGGTGGCAACAGGTGTGAGTCTTCCGCTGTCAGTTTCCCTTAAAGGGCTCTGCCTCAATTCGTGTGATCGTGGTGCTGCTTGACGGCTGGAACGGAGACTGGGCTGATGTGGCACGATCAAAAATGCAAAATGGGCGCTTGGATCTGGCCTCGAGCTCATGGGGTCGGAGTGCCGCGACGGGCGCCGGACGGTCTCGGTCGTGGGACGGGGGAGCGCTCGTTGTCCCGGATGTGATATGCGACCTAGCCGGCGTCACGGTTGGCAGGTTCGCCTTCTGCAGGACCTGCCGGCTCAGGGGACGCCGGTCACGCTGCGCGTCTGCCTTTCACGATGGCGATGTCAGAACCAAGTGTGCGCGCAAGACGTTTAGCGATCGGCTTCCCAAAATCGCCTCACCGTCTGCTCGAAGGACCTGCGGGTGGCCGATTTGACCAGGCTCTTCGGCCATGCCGCCGGCGGTCGTCCGGCGGAGCGCCTGAGGGCTAGCCTGGGGCTGCCACAGAGTGATGACACGATTTTGCGCCATCTCAAGGGCCATGCTGGCACGCCCGCCGAGGCAGCAACGGTGCGGGTGGTCGGGAGGCCCGGCCAAGCTGGGAGGCATACTTGCCGGAGAGGCGGATGGCGATCACGGAATCACGTCTCACGGTTCTGCGCCCCGTGCTAAATATGAAGGATTTCGACGCTTGCACGCGTAATTCGATAGACGATCACGTAGGGCCGGCACTGCCAAGTTGTTGAAATGATGTGTGGGTTGCCCAGTCTGGAGATGGATCAGGCGGCTAATTGGGCAGCATAGTCGGCCCAGAGCGAGAAGGCGTCAGCTCTGGCGTGGCGGTAGGATTTGGCAGTGAGGCGATGACGTTTGGGGCGGAACAAGGTGGTGATCTGGTCATGGGCGGAGAGGAGTCTCTGGGCCTGGCCGGGAGACTTGAACCGCGCCATGATCTTTTCTCGTCGTCGCGTGTGCCGATGCGAGGCCTCGGCCCGATTGTTCAGCCCCTTATGGGAACGGTGGTCGGCACTGGGGCAATCCTCGCGCGAGGCGACGTCGTAGCTTTGGAGCTTGTCGGTCACCACCACGCGCGGCACACCGCAGTGGCGCATGAGTTTTCGCAGGAACCGCTTGGCGGCACCCGCATTTCGCCAGCTCTGGACCAGGATTTCCAGCACATCGCTCCGGCTGTCGAAGGCGCGCCAGAGCCAATGCCGCTCGCCACGGATCGTGATCACAACCTCATCCAGGTGCCACTTGTCGGATGCTTGAGGCCGGTCACGCCGGATCTGCGCAGCCATCTGCGGCCCGAAGCGATGAGCCCATGCCCGGACGGTCTCATCGCTGACCATCACACCTCGCGCCGCCAGAAGGTCTTCCGCATCGCGCAGGCTCATTGCGAACCGGTGATAGGCCCAGACAGCATAAGCGACCACCGAGCGGGGAAAGCGATAACCCTTCAACGGCAATGGAGGAATCAAGGAGATCATTCAAGACCGCTATGACCGCACGACCGGAGCGTCAACCTGACAGTGCCCGTTGCGGTATGCAAGCGACAGCACCGATGAGGAATGGGAGATCATTGGACCGTTTTTGGCGCGTTGCAGCACGGTGGGGCGGCCGTCGATCCACAGCATGCGCGCCATCTGGGAATGCATCCAGTATCAGGCGACGACAGGGTGCCAATGGCGAATGTTGCCCAAAAATTTTGCGCCTTTCACAACCGTTCAGTATCATTTTATCGTTGGCAGGACAGCGGGCTACTGTTTTTGATCAATGAGGCGCTGGTCGCCGCGAACCGCGTCGCCGAGGGACGGGACGCTGCGCCGACTGCGGCGATCATCGACAGCCAATCGGTCAAGACTGTCGCGCGATAATCTGGATGAGAACCGTATTGCCTCATCCAAAAATGTTCTCAGGCTGTTTGTCGCGCGGCATTTAGAAGCTTTCCGACTTTCCACAAAACAGACATCGTATCGGCATCTTGGCTATATTGATTGGCACTGCGTGCGCTGCTGCTGGGTTACCGCAGATGCAGTCACCCGCGCCCCCCCAATCGCCACCCCGGCGCTACGTAGATTCCGAGCCTTTTTCCACCGCCACCCACCGGCCACCTTCTCCTCGGAAGGAGCTTCCCCATGCGCCTGATCCTTAAATGCGCTGCCGATCCCTACCGTTGGCAAGTTTATCCCACACTTAACCGAAGACAATCCTCCCTCAGCTTCGCCGCTTGGGGAAGCGCCCATCGGGATGCTTGAAACCCTTGGAAGGGCTTTCGTGTGATCACCGAAAGCAGCCCCACTGGCATGGAGACACCGTCATGAGAAATTACGACCGCATCAACGCGCTGCCGCCGCATCGCATCGCCGAAAAGCACGCTCACATCATCGGCGGGGGCCTTGCGGGACTTGCGGCGGCCGCCTTCCTGGCGACAGACGCCAGCATGCCCGGCGGTAACATCACAATTTATGAAACTCTGCCGGTGATGGGCGGGTCCATGGATGCGGCGGACCATGCCAAAGGCGGTTATACCAGCCGTGGCGAACGTGAGCTCGAAACCTATATGGAGTGCCTGTGGTATCTGTGCAGCAAGGTGCCCTCGCTGCGGATCCCCGGCCTGACCGTCCTCGACGAGACCCATCAGGCCAATCTCAGGCAGCCAATCACCAGCCATTTCCGACTGATGGAGAAGCAGGGCCGGCTGTATGATTATTCCGGCCCGTTCATGTCCGCCGATGACGCCAAGCGGATGCTGGAGCTGCAGCTGACGCCGGAAATTGAGCTCGAGATGAAGACCGTCACCGACTGGTTCAGCCCCGCCTTTATACATTCCGTATTTTGGCTGTGCTGGAGTACTAAGCTCGCGTTTCGCGATTATCACTCCCTGATGGAGGTGCGCCGATATGTCCAGCGTTTCATGATGATGGATTACGGGCTCCCCCAGAACCGGGGCATTCTGCACACCGAATTCAATGAATACGACTCCGTAATCAAGCCACTTTATGTCTGGTTGAAAACCCTCGGCGTCGGCTTTCGCGCCGGAACCACCGTCACCGACATCGCAACCCGGGATACCGGGGGCGAGACCCTCGCCACCGGCCTGACCCTGTCGGACCACACGGGGGTTCGGCACGTGCCGCTCTCGCGAGACGACCTGGTTTTCTTCACCAGCGGCTCGCTGACCCAGAACGCGGCGATGGGAACGACCGATACGGCGGCGAAATTCGATCGCGATACAACCGATCGCGGCTGCTTCACGGTCTGGGAAAAGCTCGCGGCGCGGGACCGCAAATTCGGCCGGCCGGCGGCCTTCATTTCGTCGGTTGAGGCCTCCAACTGGATGAGCTTCTTCCCCACCATCACGAGTGACCCCACTTTATTCGACTATCTCGAGAAAAAGACCGGCGACAAAGCAGGCACCGGCGGCGCAGTCACCATTGTCGATTCGAGCTGGGGGATCAGCTTCGTTCCCTACAGCAAATATTTTCCTGACCAGCCCGCCGATGTGAATCTGCTCTGGGCCTATGGCCAGAGCAGCGGCGTGCCGGGCGACTTTATCAAGAAGCCAATGCGCGACTGCACCGGCGCGGAGCTTTTCTCCGAACTGCTCTATCACTGCGGACTCGAGGACAGGATCCCCGGCATTCTGGCGCATTCACAGGTTTCCACCTGCATGATGCCCTACATCACCAGTCAGTTCATGCCGCGCAAAATCGCCGACCGTCCGACCGTCATTCCCGTCGGCTGTGTCAATCTTGCCTTCATCGGGCAGTTCGTCGAACTGCCTGGCGATGTGGTCTTCACCGTAGAGACCTCGGTGCGCACGGCCATGATGGCGGTCTGGGGGCTGACGGGATTGGATAAGCCGATGATCCCGATCCACGAGCCCGCCTATGACCTGCGTGTGATCGTCGCTTCGCTGAAGGCGACGCTCGGCATCGGCGAGATCACGCCTGAAAACCTTGGCACCATAGCACTTGCCAGCCCGCCATTGCCGGCGCTGCTGGCTTTCGTGAATGCGCTGCCAAAGCCTGACGCGTGAGCCCCGCCGACGCGCGATGCGTGCCCTTCCGCTGGCCCCGGCCATGACCGGACTGCCCTGGCATCTGATGGGCCTTGGCCTGGTCATGTCCCTTGTGGTCTCGACACTCGGGTTCAGAAACGTCGCGTATTTTGTCAGCCTCGGTTATGCCGGCTCGATCGCCACGCAGGCGGCCGTCATGCCGCTGATCTACCGGGACACAATCGGCGGCTGGGTGCTGCTCCAGTCGGCGCTGCTGCTAATGTATGGGCTGCGATTGGGCTCTTTCATCCTGGCAAGGGCGAGGGCGCCGTCATTCCAGTCGGAGGTAGCGGCAACCGCCGCCCGCGGGGCGAAAGCGGGCGGATGGATCACGATTGCCATCTGGCTCAGCGTCTCGCTCCTCTATGTCGTGATGTTCCTGCCGGCTTTGCTCTCAATGTCCGCGCAAGCCGGCGGACAGGCGCTGCCCTCGGTCCCGGCGGGCGATGCGGTAAGAGCTATGGCCGAAATTGGGTGATGGCTTGGTGAGAAAGGTGGCGTATCGAGGCGGGTGGAAGCCTGCCTGAACCTCTTGAAGGAGCGATACGCCTATGACGAGCGATAGCACTATTCTTCCCTTCCGCAAGCCCGGAGACGTTGAGGATCCGCTGACGGGGATCCTTAGGGACGGGGCCCGTCGGCTGCTGGCCCAGGCAATCGAGGCGGAGGCTGAGGCGTTTCTGGCCGCGATGAAGGGTGAACGGCTGGCGGACGGCCGCGACCGCGTTGTGCGGCACGGTCTGGGTCCGGTGAGGGAAATCCAGACTGGGATTGGTCCGGTCGAGGTGCAGCGTGTGAAGCTGCGCGACCGCG
>NZ_FTNE01000063.1 GCF_900156265.1 Acidiphilium rubrum | reverse complement strand
GCGGCCGGTGAGTCGTCACGCGCCCACGACGTCAGGTTGCATAGCTAATTGTAGAAGAATTGAATGAAACGCCCTCATGAATAAATGCGGCTAGCTACTCTTCGGCGGGAGCTTCGATGATGCGAGTTGACCCGAGAGCAATTCATGGTTGAGTTTCTGCTGCATACCTCGAACCTCCATTTCTGTCAGAAGCGCTGTTGGCAGATATACTCGTGCCAGATCGTCCGGTCTGAAATTTTCGGCTAGTCCTAGGTCCTTGGCCATCTCGCTTAAGAGGAGAGCACGTCGGTCGTCGATTACAGGCAGGGCTCCACCAGTCGGTGGAAAGTTCCGTTTGTCATTGAGTGCTGCGTAGAGGTTCGCCCATGCGTTCCTAACTTCTGGAACGTCGGAAAATACTGCGTCGATTAGGTTAAGAGCTTTGACGCAGTCCACTTCTGCCAGAAAACTCCTATTCTGCATGACCGTTGCAAAAATCCAAACCTTTTGTCGCCTCCTCTCGCTCGCATCTTGAAGCGAGGCCGCTATTTGTGCTGCATCGACGGGCGCTTTGCGCGTTGCAATCACGGCCATTGATGTTGCTAAGGCCGCCCACGTCGTCGCGACGGCTGCCCAAATGGCGGCGATAGCGGCTATCCACTCTGGGCTCATATCGACAACCTGGAAATCGTCGAGATCCCGACATTGTAGCTGCGTGCCAGCTCCTTCAACGTGGCACCCTCGGCCCGGCGCTGCCGGGCTTCATCCTGCTGCTGTGGGGTGAGGGCGGGGGGGCGGCCCATATGCTGCCCGCGCGCCTTGGCCCGACTCCGACCCTCGGCTGTCCGCGTGCGGATCAGGTCGCGCTCCACGTCGGCCAAGCCACCCAACACGGCCAGCATCAACCGGCCGGTGCTGGTGCCGGTATCGGCCCACGGTTCGGCCAACGAGCGGAACTGTGCGCCGGCGTCGGCGATCTGCTTGACGATCGCGAATAGGTCGAACGTCGAGCGGGCCAAGCGATCGATCCGGGTCACCGTCACCACGTCACCGGCAGCGACGTATTTGAGTAGCTTCAACAACTCGCGGCGATCGGGGCGCACTCCGGTCGCTTTCTCACGGTAGGTCTTTGTGCATCCCGCCGCCTTCAACTGCTCAAGTTGGGCATCGAGGGTCTGGCCGTAGGTGCTGACCCGGGCATACCCGATCAGGCGAGAAGGGCGATCTGTTTCGGTCATATCTTATGGGATGTATAAGCCTTTGATTTGCCTAAGGCAAGCCGAGTTGCCAAAAGTCTTGATTTCTGCGCGCCTCACTTTGCCCGGGAACTTACATGCGATACAGCGGGCGCAGGGGCTGGGGCATGGAGCTGCTCCGCGGTTTGTGAGAGGACGCATAGTCCGGGCACCACGGGACGCGATTACCCATTCGGTTGGGCGGCCCCTGCCAAAACTCTCTTCTAAAATGCAGCCCAACGGCAACCGGATTACGAACATGGCCTTACCGTGCAGTTTTGGACAAATCGTGCAGCGACCCCTAGTAGACAACATTACATCCTAATTTTAATTCATTCAACATTATTGAATTCTCGGTCGTTTTTTTAAAGCTCCTATTTTTATTCCTTTACTCGAAAGAAAAAAATGACTGATGTCCATTGAACGTGCCCATTATTCAATATGACATGTCTTCGTCTACGGTCAACACCAGTTGGTACCACAATACTGTCTAACAAGAACTCATACGGTAGCGTATTAAAGTTGATGGCATCGACCAAATCAAGTCTAGTGGATGGTTCGATTAACTGCGACATGATTTCAGATCGGGTAAAATACTCCGGATGTGAATACTCTTCCAATAAAAGCATTTCGGTTGCGATTGCTACGATACCGCCAGGGCGCACAACACGTGACATTTCCCGGACTGCTTCGGCAGCGGCATGATGGCTACCAAAATGCTCGATCGAGGAAAGGCTCCAGGCGAAGTCAAACAGATTGTCTTGATAAGTCAGTTTTATGCCATTTTGGTTCTCGAAACGAATCTTTGAAAAATCCACCGTGGCAGGGCAACCTTTCTTACTTTCTTCCAGCATTTTCAGGTCTGCTTCTTTGCCGCCTGAGCAACTCCAGGTGGCCTCGCCGTACAAGTCCGTCGCCGTAACGTGCGCAATATGATCCGCGAGATAGTAGATCACGCTTTCACGTCCGACTCCAACACCCAATGCCCTATGCCCTATGCCCAGGGGCTAGCATGCCGAGCTTTCGCAGTCCGTAAAGACAGTGAGTCCACTCCCATCCTTTGCGATAGATTTCACCGCTAAAGTTCTGAAAACAATGTTTGTCGATCGAATAACGCGATAGATCATGATGCAAATCAATCCATTCACGATCAAGGTAATGTAATGGATTTATTACAGTAGATAGTCCGTCGATTCGACTCTCCAGCACATCAACGTGGTCAGAATCCCGTGTAGATAATTGTCGTCTTAGCTCAATGTTTTCTTCCAACAAATCGTTTCTGTGTTTTAGCAGTCTTCCAATCGTCGGAATTTTCGGAGCTATCTTGCGAATGAACGGCAGCATTTACTTATTTCCAGATGCTAAAATAGGAACAGACCTTAGATCATTTAGCAAGCTTCGTAAAAATGACAAATTCGTCTGATCCATCAGCCACCGAACAGGATCAGGAGGTGATTGAGCAGGTGAAATTTGTGAGCTGGTCGCTCCTTGATCGACAAGACGCGCCCCTCGCGCATTCGGAGGTCCGGTTGCAGCGGAACCGAAAGTACGATTGAGCATTCCCCCTCAACCCCCCCTCGAACGCCCGTTCCGCGCCGGCCGCGTCGCTTTGGTCGTCCTCGTCCGCCATACGCCCTCCGTCTCCGCCTACATCGACATGCCGTGATCGTGCCCGGCGCTGCGGCTCCGCTCCCGGCTCAACCCGATATCAAGGTCGGCGCTGATGCTCTGCGACAAGGCACGCGCGGCGATCTGGCCGATATTCCGCCCCTGTATGATCTGCATGAACAGCGAACCCGCCGTGATCCCGAGCCGCGCCGGCTGTGCCGCCATCGCCGCCTGGGCCGGTCCGTCCTTCTGGATCACCGTGGCCAGCTTTTGCAGCCGCTCGGCAATCGCATCCCGGAACGGCGCTTGGTCCCAAGCATGGCTCTTGTTGTGCGCGGCCTCCAGCCCTTTCCAGTTGGCCGCGTAGCGCTGCGCCCGCACATTCGGGTCAGCCCGCAGTTTCGCCTCGTGCTCCATGCCGGACACCAGCGCCGCACTCCGCGCCAGTCCGGTCAGGTCAGTCATCGCCTGCCGGGTCTTCGGATCGTAGTGCAGCGCGAAGCGTAGATCCCGCACCGATCCCGGCCGGGCCGCGTCCAACGCCGCCCCGGTGTCGCGCAATGCGATCTTCTGATGCTCCAGCAACGGCAACTCCTGCGCCCGCATCCGCGCCTCGTCCGTCCAGGCCCGCGCATACCGCTCCACCGCCCGGTTGAGACTATTCGGTGCCACCCCAGGCGATGCCGGCGCTGCTTGCGCCGCCTCGCGCGCCGGCTGCACCGGCAGGGACACCCCGGCAAACGCCCCTGGCGCGATGGCCTGCCGGTCGCGATCGGCGCCAAGCTTCAACCCATCGAACATCCCCCGCTTGCGCGCCGGGGGAGCCTCGGCCGCTGGTTCCGCAGCGCGCGCGGCCGGCCGATCACCGGCACCGCCCTTCGCGACTGCCGGGGTCTCCTTGTCTTGGCCAAGCGCCACCCGCAACGCCTGTTGCTGGGCCACCCGTGCCTGATCCTCCACGATATCCGGTGAGGCCATGCCCGACTCGCCCGCGCCGCGCCAAGGGCCTGTGCGGCTGAGTGGAACAGAAAACCGGCATAAGACTACTCAAAAGTCCCATGCGGAAGTAGGGTTCCTGAGCGGCCTGAGGCCGCCATTC
>NZ_FTNE01000066.1 GCF_900156265.1 Acidiphilium rubrum | reverse complement strand
GAAGGGCGAGCAGCATCAGGCTGTCGCGCAAGGTGCCGGGAACGACGATGCCGTTCAGGCCGCTGAACTGGTTGGACAGCAGATTGTACCAGGTCACGCCGCGGGACTGGCCGAAATATTTTGGGTTCGGCCCAGCATGGATGGCGCTCGACGGGGCGGTGAAGCGCATTCCGTCCGCTGAGGCGACATCGCCGGCACCCCAGATTTTGACGAGCGGCAGCGCCGTATGGGCGGACACGATCCGCGCACTGGCGGCAGCGATGGTTTCCGGTCGGATAAAGTTCTGACTAACCCAGGCCAGGCGCTCTCGCCGGAGCGCGGGAACCTCCTGCCGACTGACCGCCTCGATGCCGATATTGCAGGCTTCGGCGACCAGGGCGGCGCACAGGCTGGTCTCGAAATGCTCTACCCTGGCCTGCCGCTCGCTGAGGTGGGTGAAGGTCCTGGCAAAGCCGGTACGTTGCATGATTTCCAGGAACAGATCTGGCATACCGGCTTTCGGCATACGCCCCTGAACGGCCGGTCGCAGGGCGCGCAGGCCTTCCGTATCCTCCAGCCGGTCGAGCGGCGTGACGACAATGCGGGTTTTGCCGTCTATGGTCTCGAAGCGCAGATCGGGGTTGCTCGCCGCCCGATCGGCGACGGTGAGGTAGGCACCATCGAGCAGCTTCGCCAAGGCTGCGATCTCGGTCTCGGCGTCCAGCGAGCGGTTGAGCGCCCGGCAAACCACCAACTTGGACGCCTGCCATGTCGCGCCGTCCAGCATTCCGCGTCTGGGATCGCCGTATCGGGTGCCCGGACTGGTGAAAATATCGCGGCGCTTCACGGCGGCCCGCCATGCGTCGATGATGGCGAACACATAGGCTTTGGGATCTGCCACACGGCCTTCCGCGTCCAGCACATGCGGCTGCCAGGTTTTCGGGACCGCCGCTGTCGGCGCATCACGCATCTTCGCATTGGACCAGTCTGCAATTTTCGCGAGGTAGCGGATTGCCTCCTGCACGGCCTTGCCGCCGGGCGCGGCATCCATTTCCAGCCTGGTGGCGACGTTGAAGAACAGGCGGCGTGCCCTGCGCCAGCGGGCAAGAAGCTCCGCATAAGGCTTGGCGTCACGAGGCCTGGCAATCGCATCGACCTCGGCCATCGCGGCCACGAGATCGTCGCGGGGAAGCCGCTCGAACAGGGCGTCGCGCCATTGATCCAGCGGCAGGACGTTCTCTTCAAAGACCAGCTTGGCCATGTCCCGCAGCAGAATGGCGGCATCATCGAGATCGCGCAGGCTTCTCAGCCTGGCCTTTTTGTCGGCGGCTTCGGCATCCTTGACGAGATCGGTGATCAGCGCCTCGGCCAGTTCGGCGGCGTTATCCTGCGCTGCCCCTTCGAGCGTATGGAACAGCGCCGCCACGGTTGCCGTCCGACGCGGTTCCTGAAGGGCGGCGATCGCGGACGGCTTTCCGGCCCGTGCAACCCGCGCCAGCCGCTCAAGGCTCGCGGCCGGAATGCCCCTTGGCGGCGCTGGCCGCAGATCGAATGCACGAATGGCTTCGAGCCGATCGAGGTGGTGCAGGAATTCGCCGGAGGACCGCTGGGTCGGCACGGTTCGCAGGGCGTCCAACGCGGCAAAGCCGCTTTCGTTGCTCCCATCGAACAGCTTTGCAATGCGCTCGCGCTGTTTGTCGTCGAGAGCCGCGACAAGCCGTTTCCAAAGACGCTTTTGTGCGCGGTCTCGGATGCGGCCCACAAAGCGTTCAAGGACGCTGACGCCCGGTAGCAGCACCTTGTTGACGACAAGCCACGACGCGGCGCGCTCGACCAGAGGGCCTGGGTGGTCGTCGCCGCTCCAGCACAACGCATAAAGCCAGCGGGTCAGGCGAAACCGGGCCGGGCCGTTGTCTGCGAATTCCGTGAAGCCGTAACGCTCGCGGATCAGGGCGAGATGGCGGAAGCGCTGACCGTTCTTAAGGTCAAAATAGCCATCGAGGCCGGGGGCTTTCTTCAAGCCGAGCTGATCGACCAGGAAAGCCGTGACAGGACCGGGGATTTCAACATCGGCGCCAGGAAAGACGCCGATGCATCGTGCCGATCCCAGCATGAGCGCAAAGCCGAGGCGGTTGTGGTCGCCGCGCAGCCCGTCGGTGATCTCCCGGTCGCTTCGGTCCAAATGAAAGTACCGCGCCAGCTGATCCGGCGAGGGAGCGGCGGCAAAATTGGCATAGCGTTGCCGCTGCTCGTCGGACAGGTGGCGGGTGGGCATATCGTGCGGAACTTTAGACTTTTGCGAAGGAGCAACGAGACACGGAAAACATAGGATATTTTCCTTGCAAAACACCTATGCGAAAGTCATTATAATTGCAATATGTTTTGCAACACTGAGAGGCACGCACATGAAGCTGGGGTATGCCAGGGTCTCGACCGGGGATCAAAGCCTCGACGGCCAGTCCCAGCGCCTCTCCACAGCCGGGTGCGACAAGCTGTTCGAGGAAAAAATCTCCGGCGCCACGCGCAACCGCCCGCAGCTCGAGAAGCTGATCGAGCACCTGCGCAAGGATGACATCCTGGTGGTGACTCGCCTCGACCGCCTAGCCCGCTCGACCTCCGACCTCTTGCGGATAGCCGAGCGCCTTACCGAAAAAGGCGCCGGTTTGCAGTCGCTTGATGAACCTTGGGCCGATACGACAAGCCCTTCAGGCCGTATGGTCATGACGGTCTTCGGAGGCATTGCCGAGTTCGAGCGCACCCTCATTATCAGCCGCACGAACGACGGCAGGATAGCCGCCAAGGCGCGCGGCGTCGCCTTCGGCCGGCCGAAGAAAATGCGCCCCGATCAGCAACAATTGGCCAGGGAACTCGTCCGCGACGGGAAGTCGATCAGTACCGTTGCCAGGACCTTCGACGTTCACCCCGCGACGATCTACCGCATCATCGAGCCGTAGGTCGCCTTATGCCGGTTTTCTGTTCCGCTCAGCCGCACAGGCC
>NZ_FTNE01000037.1 GCF_900156265.1 Acidiphilium rubrum | reverse complement strand
CCGCTGCCCAGATCGCTCTCACAACCCTCGTCAATGCCTATCGCGACACCGCACCAAAGCTCGCCGATTGGCTCGAACGAAATATCCCCGAAGGCCTCAGCGTCTTCACGCTGCCAGAACCCCACCAGCGCCGGCTTCGCACCTCCAACCCCATGGAACGCGGCATCCAGCAGGAACTCAAACGCCGCACCACCAAAATCAGGGTCTTCCCCAACGAAGCCTCCCTCGAACGCCTCGTCAGCGCCGTCCTCGTCGAAATCGATGAAAAATGGGCCGCCGACACCAAGGGCTACATCAAGTGGGACTATCAGGATGCCTAACCCACGCTCGCCCTATTTTCCAGACATCAGGTTGCTCAATCAAACAATTATGCGCCATCGCCCAAACCACACACTGCACCCACATCAGCCTCGCCCTGCCCCAAACCCCAACACTCGACCTCACCACAATCACCCTGAACCGCACCGCCACAATCACCCAGGATTATACGATCGGCTAACGGCGCGTTGGGGGTGGGGTGGGACTGAGGGAAGTAAGATCAGGGGGCTTTGCCCCCCGAACCCCCCACTAAGGGCTTAGCCCTTAGAACCCGCTAGTTTTAGGCAAGGGGAGGGCGCTGCCTCGGACTTTCCGCTGATCTGGCCTGGGTCGCCCTCCCCTTGCCTAAAACTAATGGATTTTAAAGGCTCTGCCTTTAACGGGGGTCCAGGGGGCAGAGCCCCTTGGCCTTACTTCCCTCAGCCACACCCACCCCCACGCGCCGTTAGCCGATCACCCAATCATGGGAAGCGTTTCTTGGTGTAGCGCCAGGCGATCAGGTAGAGTCCGAGGTAGGCGAACGGGATGAACACGATCAGACCTTCGAGGCCGCCGATCATCGCACGGGCTCCTTGTGTGCGGCGAGGCTGTTGGCCTCCTGGGTTTCGAACAGCACGGCGCTGCTGACGGCGATGAGCACGATCATGGTGGTGCCGACCAGCCAGGCAAAGTACCAGGGGCCGTAGTCACCGGCGACCACCGCGAGCAGCAGGGCGGTCAGCAGAACGATGGCGAGTGCGCCGAATTTGACGAGATCTTTCATGGTGTCTGGGTCTTTCAATAGGAGTGGTCATCGGCGACGACGGTGGCCGGGTTGACCTTGCCTTTCATCACCCGGAACGCCCAGCCCGTGTAGCTGACGATGATGGGCACGAACACGACGGCGAATCCCAGCATCCAGCCAAGGTTATAGGCGCTGCCTGAGGCGTTCCACACGGTCAGGCTTTGTGCCGGCGTTGTCGATGATGGCATCAGGAACGGAAACATGGCACCGCCCACGGTCGCGATCGTGCCGATCCAGGCCAGTGCGCCGAGCCACCAGCCGAGCACCGGCTTGCGTGCCAGCAGGGCGAGCGAGCCGCCGAGCATGCCGCACGCGCCAAGCGCCGGCAGCAGCCACAGCAGCGGGTGCGCGTGGAAATTATCGAGCCATGCGCCGGCCCGCATCGCGACCGCCGGCCCGCCGAGCGGCGTTGCCGGCATGCCGGGGTCAACGCTCTGGGTGAACACGAACCCTTTGATGAACTCGATCCACACGCCGCCGATCACGAACAGCACCAGCGCCAGCAATCCGCCCGCGACCGCAAAGCGCCTGGCGCGTGCTGCAAGATCGCCCATGCCGCGGATCATCAGCATCGCGCCACCCTGATAGACGGCGAGTGCGAGCGACATCACGCCGCACAGCAGCGCGAACGGATTGAGCAGATACCAGATGAAGCTTTCATCCTGATAATACTGGCCATCCCAGCTGAAATGAAACCCGACGCCTTGCAGCACATTGCCGAACGCCGCCCCGAAAATGATCATCGGCAGCGCGCCCGAGACCAGAAACGCCCAGTCCCAACTCGCCCGCCAATGCCGCGCGTCCACCTTCGAGCGATACTCGAACGCGACGGGACGCAAAATCATGGCAAACAGCAGCAGGATCATCACGACGTAGAAGGTCGAGAACGAGGTGGCATACAGCGTCGGAAACGCCGCGAAAATCGCCCCGCCGCCCAAGATGAACCAGACCTGATTACCATCCCAGTGCGGCCCGATGATGGCGAGCGAAGTGCGCCGCTCCGCGTCGGTCTTGCCGACAAACCGGAGCAGCGTCCCCACCCCCATGTCCATTCCCACCATGATGGCAAGGCCGGACAGCAGCACGCCAAGCAGCAACGCCCAGATGATTTTCAAAGCGATATAGAGTTCCATTGCCAGCGTTCCTTATTGCCACGGCTTGTTGGCGTAACCGGGTTGGCCGAACACCGGCCGCGCCGGCACCGGCAGCGGCTTGGGCTGCACGGCGTGCTCACCCGGCCCGAGGCGGGCGTATTTGAACATCAGGTAAAGCTCGGCGGCGATGAACAGGCTGTAGAGCAGCACGAACCCGACCAGCGAAAAAATCATGTACCCGATGCCGTGTGACGAGGCCGATTGAAACGTCGGCAGCCAGCCATATACGGTCCATGGCTGGCGGCCGTTCTCCGCGGTCACCCAGCCGAACTCGCAGGCCAGGATCGGTAGCGGGATCGCGAGCATCGCCGCCTTCATCACCAGCGGATGTTTTTCCAGCTCGTTCTTCAGGCTGTAATAAGCACCGAACGCGAACACCACGATAAACGCGACACCAAGCCCGACCATGATGCGAAACGACCAGAATTCGACAAACACGTTGGGAATGCTCGCCCGCGCGGTCTTCGCCAGCACCGCCGGCAGCAGCGCCGGCGTGATCGCCGACAAATTCTGGTCCGGCGCATAGCGCTGCGCCAGAAACCCGTAGCCCATGTCGTTCTCATGCTTGCGAAACGCCGCCAGCGCCGCCGGATCGTGCGAAGCCCCGAACGATTTGAGCGCGATGATCGCCTTGATGCCACTCACCGTCTTGGCCTTGGCCGCGCGTTCGAGCGCATAAATCCCAGGGATCGTGGTATTCCACTCATGCGCCACCAGCGGCGTCAGCACATAGGGAATCCCGATCGAAAACGCATCGCGCTGCTTTGCATCATCGGGCAGGGCGAACAGTTTCCACGGCGCTGCCGGCCCCTTCGCACTGTGCCACAACCCCTCCATCGCGGCGAGCTTGGTCGGCTGCAGCAGGTCATCCATCCGCCCCAGCGCATCACCGAGCGTCACCACCGCGAGCGTCGAAATCAGCCCGAACAATGCGGCGATCCGAAAGCTGCGCGCGGCGAATTCCCGATGCTGCTTGCGCAACAAATAATACGCGCTGATCCCCATCACGAACATCGCCCCGCTCACGTAACCGGCGATCGAGGTATGCACGAATTTCGCCTGCGCATCCGGGCTGAACACCAGCGCGCTGAAGCTCTTGAACTGCATCCGCATCGTCGTGGGGTCGAACCGCGCGCCGGCCGGGTCCTGCATGAACCCGTTGGCGATCAATATCCACAGCGCCGACAAATTCGAGGCGAGAGCAACAATATAGGTCACCGCCAGATGCGCCGGCTTGCTCAACCGGTCCCAGCCGAAAAACATCAGCCCGACGAAGGTCGATTCCATGAAAAACGCCATCAGCCCTTCGATCGCCAGCGGCGTGCCGAACACATCGCCCACGAAATGCGAATACATCGACCAGTTGGTGCCGAATTCGAATTCCATGGTCAGCCCGGTCGCCACGCCGATCGCAAAATTGATGCCGAACAGCTTGCCCCAGAACAGCGTCATGTCCTTGTAGATCTGCTTGCCGGTAATCACGTAGACCGTCTCCATCGCGGCGAGAATGAAGCTCAGCCCCAATGTCAACGGTACGAACTGGAAATGATAAAGCGCCGTCAGCGCAAATTGCAGACGCGACAGATTGACTACGGTCGGATCGATCATCGGCAGAAATCCCCGGCAGACGCAGCGGCATGGTGAAATCCATGCCGGGCGTTCCACGAACGCTGCACTGCTCCTAACAGGGCCGCGGCAACACCGCCTTGATCCAGATCAAGCCAGCCGATCGCTCAGAGCCGCGCAAGCCTGTCATGCAACGCGGCCAGCCGCGTCACCGCACCGCCCGCCCGCTTCA
The DNA here is from genome assembly GCF_900156265.1 of Acidiphilium rubrum. GTDB lineage: Bacteria > Pseudomonadota > Alphaproteobacteria > Acetobacterales > Acetobacteraceae > Acidiphilium > Acidiphilium rubrum. Next base: position 15,940 of record NZ_FTNE01000037.1, on the reverse strand, counting down.
GCGCGCCGAACCGCCCATCCTCGGCCACCCGTCCCGCCGCCAGCACCACCACCCGATCATCCTCGGCAATGCCGGCGAGCCGATGGGTAATCGTGATCACCATCCGCCCGATGCCGATCGCCGCAATCGCCGCGCGCACCGCCGCCTCGGTCAGCGGATCGAGCCCCTCGGTCGGCTCATCGAGAATTAGAATCGGCGTATCACGCAGCGCCGCGCGCGCCAGCGTCAGCCGCCGCGCCTCACCACCGGAAATCCGCACCCCGGCCTCGCCCACCAGCGTCTCCAGCCCATCCGGCTGGGCGCGCACGAAATCGGCCAGCTGCGCAATCTCCAGCGCGTGCCACAGCGCCGCATCATCCGCGGCCGGATCAGCGATCAGCAGATTATCCCGCACCGATCCCGCAAACATCTGGGTCTGCTGCGAGACCAGCGTGAACAGCGAGCGCACATCATCGCCGCGAATATCCCGCAGCGCGACCCCGCCCAGCGTCACGCTGCCCGCCTGATACGCGGCAAACCGCAGCAGCACATTCACCAGCGACGTCTTGCCCGCTCCGCTGCGCCCCAGCACCGTCACCCGCTCGCCCGGCGCGATCGCCAGATCAAGCCCATCGAGCGCCCAACCCGCCTGGCCCGGATAGCGCAGCCGAACCCCCGCCAGCACCAACCCCAGCGTCGCCGGCCGCGCCGGGCTGCACGCCGGATCACGCACCGGCACCGGCCGATCCATGATCTCGAACACGCGCCGCGCCGAATCCCGCATCCCGCCCAGCGCTTGAAACGCCCCCGCCAGCGGCGCCACCGCCTCGAACGCCGCCAGCGCGCCCAGCACCAGCAGCGCCAGATCCGGCCCCGCCAACCGCCCCGCCACCACCAACCGCCCGCCGATCACCAGCATCGCCGCCATCGTCACATTCGCGATCAACAAATTCCCGCCGGTCCCGATGCCCGCAATCGTCGCGAGCCGCCCCTGCCGCGCCGCCAGCGCCGCGCTGGCGCCCTCCACCCGCGCCTGCATGGCCGGCGCCGCATTATAGGTCAGCAATTCCGCCATGCCCTGCACGCTATCGACCAGATCGGCCCGCATCGCGCTCTGCAACCCCACCGCCTCGCCGCTCGGCCGCCGCCCCAGCCGAAGACTGATCACCGGCAGCGCCACCCCCGCCGCCACCAGCCCGGCCAGCAGCACCACCCCGCCCAGCGGCACGAACGCGGCAAACACCAGCGCCATCAGCACCGACCCGATCGCCGCGATACTGAACGGTGCGACCACGCGCAGAAAAAAATCGCCCAACCGGTCGACATCCGCGACCAACCGCCCGAGCAGATCGCCGCCCCGATCCGCCGCGAGACCCAGCGGCGCCAGCGGTTCCAGCCGCGCGTACAAATCCGTGCGCAACCCGGCCAGCAACCGGAACGTCGCCTCATGATCGACCAACCGCCCGGCATAGCGCGCCACCACCCGCACCGTCGCGAAAAACCGCACCCCCGCAGCCGGCGTGAAAAAATTGAAACTGTTCTGCGCCGCAATCCCCGCGAGCCCGACCACCCCGGCACTGGCTAAAAACCAGCCGGACAGCGCAAGCAACCCGAAATTCGCCAGCACCGTCACCAGCCCGAGCGCAATGCCCCCGGCAATCCACCGCCGATACGGCGCATACAGCCGCAGCAACCGGATCAGATCGCGCATGACGCCGCCGCATCGACCGAACCGGACCCGATCAGCGCCGCATACACCCCACCAAGCGCCAGCAACGCCGCATGGGTGCCCGATTCCACGATCCGCCCCGCATCGAGCACCAAAATCCGGTCCGCGTGCCGCACCGTCGCCAGCCGATGCGCAATGACGATCGCGGTCCGCCCGCGCACCAAATCGCCGATCGCCGCGGTCAGCTCCGCCTCGGTTTCCAGGTCCAGATGCGCCGTCGCCTCATCGAGAATCAGCACCGGCGCATCCTTTAAAAACGCCCGCGCCAGCGCCAGCCGCTGCACCTGCCCGCCCGACAATCCCGCCCCGCCATCGCCGATCATCGCATCGAGCCCGCCCGGCAGCGCCATCACCACATCGCGCAACCCCGCCCGCGCCAAGGCCGCCAGCATCGCCGGCGCCGCGGCATCCGGCCGCGCCAGGCGCAGATTATCCGCAATACTCCCCGCGAACAGCCGCGGCGCCTGCGGCACATAGGCCAGGCACCGCCACCACGCCGCGCGGTCGAGCGTATCGAGCGGCGCGCCGTTCACCACCACGCCCCCCGAAGCCGGTGCCACAAACCCCAGCATCGCCGCCGCCAGGCTCGATTTCCCCGCACCCGACCGCCCGACGATCGCGGTCAACGACCCCGCTGGAAATACGCAATCGATGCCGCGCAGCACCGGCGCCCCCAGGCCATAGTCCACCACCAGCCCCGCGCACCCGATCGAGATCGCCCCTGCCGGCACCGCCGCATCGCCCCAGCGCACCATCGGCACAGTATCGAGCACGTCGAACAGCCGCCGCGCCGCCGCCAGCGCGTTCATCCGCGCATGGTAATGCGTCGCCAGCCCGCGCAACGGCAGAAAAAACTCCGGCACCAGCAGCAGCACGAAAAACGCCGGAAAAAACGCGATATCGCCATGGATCAACCGCGCCCCGAACAGCACCGCCACCAGCGCGATCGAGAGTGACGCAAAAAACTCCAGCGCCGCCGAGGTCAGAAACGCAACCCGCAACCCCGCCATCGTCACCCGCCGATAGTCATCGGAAATCCGCCCGATCAGCGCAATCTCATCGCGCGCCCGCCCGAACAGCTTGAGCGTGGTGATCCCCTGCACCGCATCCAGAAAATGGGCACTCATCACCAGCAACTGCCGCCATTGGCGCTGGTTGATCGCCTCCGCCCGATAGCCGATGAACACCATGAACAGCGGAATGATCGGCCCGCTCACCACCAGGATCAGCGCGCTGATCCAATCGAACCGCAGCACCACGGCCAGCACGGCCAGCGGCACCATCGCGACCAGCGCCATCTGCGGCAGATACCGCGCCAGATACGGCTCCAGCGCCTCGATCCCCTCCAGCGCCGTCGCCGCCAGATCCGCACTGCGCTCCCCCGCGGCATAGTGCGGCCCGAGCGCGAACAAATGATCGAGCAGTAGCCGCCGCAACGACAATTTCACCGAAGCCGCCGCCCGATGCGCCGCCACCTCCGCCCCGAAACTCAACCCCGCCCGCACGACAAACAGCACGCCCAACGCCACCAGATCATCCCGCACCGCCCCCAGCGCGACATGCCGGAACACCAGCGCCGAAACAATCCGCGCCAGCACGAACGCCTGCACGATCACCGCAATCCCGGCGGCAAACCCCAGCGCAATTGCCGCCGTCAGCCCCCGGCGCGCACCCCGCCCGGCCGCGACCAGCCTGCGGTCGATATCACGCGCCATCCCGCCCCCTGACCGGCGCTAGCGCTGGCGCAGCCGCAAAATAATCGGCCCACCCAACAAAATCCCGACCCCCGGCCTCGCTCCAACGCGCATCACTGAACATCCCACTGGTGTGCCGCACCATAGGACAAGCCGCTCCGCGCCACCTTGATCCAGATCAAGTCACGCGGCACCCGCGCGCCGTCTCAACCTTCCGCCTGGCCGATCGCCGTCAGCCGCGCCGGATTCAGAATCGAAATCACATGATCCGCGCCGACCGCCACCACCCCCTGCTTGCGCAGCGTCGCGAGCGCGCGCGAAATCGTCTCCACCGTCAGGCCCAGATATTCCGCCAGATCATTGCGCGTCATCGGCAGATCGAGCCGCGTCGCGCCACCCTGGCACGATGCCACGCGCAGCCCCCAGCCATCGAGAAAACTCGCCACCCGCTCCACCGCGGTCTTGCGCCCGAGCAGCAGCATCTGCTCCTGCGCGATGATCAACTCGTGCGAAGCGACATCGAGCAACCGCCGCTCGATCGCGGGAAACCGGGCGAACACCGCGCGCAATTCAGCCCGATCGAAACTGCACAATTGCACCGGTTCCAGCGCCTCGGCGCCGAACATATAGGTCGCATTGGCCGCCAGCCCGATGAAATCACCCGCACCGACAAACCCGGTAATCTGGCGCCTGCCATCCGGCAGATCCTTGAACAGCTTGGCCGTGCCATGATTGATGTTGAAAAACTGCCGCGCCGGATCGCCCTCGGTGACGAAACCGCGGCCCTTCTCGATGCTCACCTGCTGCGCCACGCTCGCCAGAAAATGCAGATCATCGTCGTGCAGCGCATCGCACAACCCGATATGCCTGGCGTCGCACTGCGCACACAACTCCGGCACCCCGCCCGCCACGACATTCACCGGCGCACGCCTCAGACTTCCGATCGTGTTCTGCATCTTGCGAGACTCCCACAAATCCGATCGCACCTGACTTTACGCCTCGCCGTCGTTGGTCGCAATCAGGTGAGCTCAATTTGAGGGAAGGGCAGAATCTTCTTTTTTGTGAACAAAAAAGAAGCAAAAAAAAACTTCCTTGATTTGGACCCGTGACGGTGAAAACGCCCGTGCCCCAGAGTCGGAAAGTTTTTTGCTTCTTTTTTACAAAAAAGAAGTCCTTCCTAAAACTGCATCCCAAACGAAGCCGCATTCCGATACAGCATATAAATCGCCACAACGAACACCAGCCCGGCAAACACCCGGTTCAGCGCCGCACGGCGCGGCGCCAGCGTCATCGCAACCCGCGTCCCGATCAACCCGCCAGCCACCCCGCCGGCAATGAATTCCGCCGCCACCACCCATGAGACCAGCCCGGATGCGGCGTAATTGACCGCCGTGGTGAGCCCGAACGTCCCGACCGACAGCAGCGACGAACCGATCGCAAAAATCATCGGCATCCCGGTCGAAAACAGCAGCCCCGGCACGATCAGAAACCCGCCGCCGATCCCGAAAAACCCCGACAGCGCACCCACGATCAGCGCCGCAACGCACACCTGCAAACTCGTGCGCAGATCGAGCGACCCCTCATCCACCGCTTCAGCACCGCTGCCGCCCGCCGGTGCCCGCCGCCGCAACATCAGAATCCCCACCGCAATCATCAGAATCGCGAACAGAAACAAAAGTTTCTTGCCATCGAACTGCTTGCCCAGCGTCGATCCCGCCAGCGCACCCACAATCCCGAGGATCGCAAAAATGATCGCGCTGCGCCACCGCACGTTCCGCTTGCGCGCATGGCCGGCAAAATTCACAAACGCATTGACCGAAACCGCCAGGGCACCGGTCCCGATCGCCCGATGCGGCGCCAGCCCCACCACATACAGCATCAGCGGTGTCGCCAGAATCGAGCCACCGCCGCCGATCAATCCAAGCGTAAACCCCACCGCGCCGCCCGACAAAATCGCCAGGATCAATTGTTCCATCATATCCCCCCGATCGCGATCGCCTCTGCTCCGCCCGATCCGCCGGCATCCAATGACCTAACTTACGTAATTAAGCTAGACATTGAAGTGATAATTTGCAAATAAATAGATCGAAGCCGCGCCCCCGGTTTCCAAACGGAAAAACAGCCCCCGGTTTCCAAACGGAAAAACAGAAGGACAACGCCATGCCCGCCACCCCATCGAACCCCGATGGCCCAACCGACCCGACCGCGGCCCCGACCACGGCCCCCACCACGGCCCTGACCGCCGATCGCAGTTTCGATATCCTGATCATCGGCGGCGGCGCCGCCGGCATCACCACCGCCGCCCTGCTCCGCGGCAAGACGAAATGCACCATCGCCATCGTCGATCCCGCCACCACCCATTCCTACCAACCGGGCTGGACCCTGGTCGGCGCCGGTATCTTCACCCTCGAACAAACCACCCGCGCCGAGGCAACCCTGATCCCCAACGGCGTCGAATGGATCAAACAAGCCGCCGCCACGTTCGAGCCCGATCACAACACCGTCGTGCTGGCCGATGGCACCCGCCTCGCCTATCGCTACCTCATCGCCTGCCCCGGCCTGCAACTCGACTGGGGCAAGATCGAAGGATTGACCGAAACCCTCGGCCGCAACGGCGTGTGCAGCAACTACCGCGGCGATCTGGCCGCCTACACCTGGCAATACATCCGCAATTTCGAAGGCGGCCGCATGATCTTCACGCAACCGCCCATGCCGATCAAATGCCCCGGCGCGCCCCAGAAAATCGCCTATCTCGCGGCCGATCACCTCCGCCGCACCAACAAACGCGCCGGCGCCGAAATCGAATTCTGCACCGCACTCGATGCGCTGTTCGGCGTCGGCTATTTTATCCCCGCCCTCAAGGCCGCCATGCAGGATCACGCCATCGCGGTGAACTACAAAACCACCCTGAAAGCGATCGACGGTCCCGCCAAAAAAGCCATCTTCGCGGTCACCGCACCCGATGGCACAATCACGGAAGCAATCCGCGCCTTCGACATGATCCACGTCACCCCGCCCCAAAGCGCGCCCGACGTTCTGAAAACCAGCCCGATCGCCAACGCCGCCGGCTTTGTCGAGGTCCATCAGGCGACCATGCAACACGTCAAATTCAGCAATATCTTCGCCCTCGGCGATGCCGCCAGCACCCCCAACAGCAAAACCGCCGCCGCCGTCCGCATGCAGGCGCCGGTGCTGGTCCGCAACCTGATCGCCGCCATGAACGCCCAACCCCTCACCGCCGCCTACGACGGCTACGGCTCCTGCCCGCTCACCACCGCCTACGGCAAAATCGTGCTCGCCGAATTCACCTACGGCGGCAAAGTAACCCCCAGCTTCCCGCTCGACCCGCGCAAACCACGCTACTCTGGCTGGCTGCTCAAATCGAAATTCCTGCCGTTCCTGTATTGGAACATGATGCTGAAAGGCAACGAGTTCGATATCGGCCATAAGGAACGCAGCTTTGCGGACGCGGCTTGATTGCTGACTTTCAAAAGAGAAGGCAAGCAAGGACTTCTTTTTTGGAAAAAAGAAGCAAAAAACTTTCTGACTCTGGGGCACGGGCGTTTTCACCGGCACGGGCCCAAATCAACAAAGTTTTTTTTGCTTCTTTTTGGTTCACAGAAAAGAAGACTCTTCCTAACCAATCTCGAAAACCGATCAGTTCAATCGCCCAAACCACCGTATTCCTCACAATCCAGCGTTCTATGATCCCGCACATCGTTTCAGGTGGAGTCCACACCATGGCCCGACGACCGCGCCGCATCCTCGCAACGATCATCCTCGCCGGCCCCTGCATCGCAGCGGCGGCACCACCACCGCAGGTCGCAAGCTGCGCCGCCTGCCATGGTGCCAACGGCCTCGGCAACGCCGCCGCCGGCTTCCCCGCCCTGGCTGGCCTGCCCGCGCCCTATATCGAGCAACAGCTCTACAGCTTCAAACACGGCACCCGCGTCAATGCCATCATGACCGGCATCGCCACCAGCCTGACCAGCGCGCAACGCACAGCGATCGGCCAATACTACGCCGCCCTGAAAGTGCCGGCCGCACCCGAACCCAACCCCCTGCCCACCGGCCCCGGTGCCACCCTCGCCCTCAACGGCGCATGGAACCACCAGCTCACCGGCCTGCCATCCTGTGCATCCTGCCACGGCCCCTACGGCATCGGCGTCGGCGCCCAATTCCCCCGCCTCGCCGGCCAGCCGAAACAATACCTCGCCGCACAACTCACCGACTGGCAGAAACACAGCCGCAAGAACGATCCGCTGCATCTGATGCGCAATGTCGCCGGCAAACTCAGCAACACGCAAATCGAAGCGGTCGCCGCCTACTACGCGGCCCTCGCCGCCAACCCGACCGCCCTGCCCGAACCCGGCGCCGCCAAGGGAGCAAAATGATGCGCCAAACCATCGCAGCCCCCCTGCTCGCCCTGACTCTTCTCGCCTTGGCCCCGCACGCGCACGCCGCCCCGCCGCCCGGCCCGCTCGCCTTCACCCCACCGCCGGAAAGCGCCATGCCCGGCGGCAAATTCGGCGATGCCGTCAAACTGGGCGAAAACATCTTCCGCCACACCACGATCTTCGAAAAAGGCGTCATCGGCAACGCGCTGAATTGCAGCAACTGCCACCTCGATGCCGGCCGCCTCGCCGGTTCCGCGCCGATGTGGGCCGCCTATAACGCCTACCCCGCCTACCGCTCGAAAAACGGCAAGGTCAACAGCTTCGGCATGCGGCTGCAAGGCTGCTTCGCCTATAGCGAAAACGGCAAAGTGCCCGCGCTCGGCAGCCCGACCATCGTCGCGCTCGAAGCCTATGCCTACTGGCTGACGAGCGGCGCCCCCACCGGTACGCCGCTTGCCGGACGCGGCTATCCCAAACTCGCCCCACCGCCCAAACCGGCGACCTACGCCGCCGGTGCGGCGGTCTACGCATCAAACTGCGCGCTCTGCCACGGTGCGGCCGGCCAGGGCCAGTACGCACGCGGCCAGACCGTGTTTCCCGCACTCTGGGGCGACAAATCCTTCAATTGGGGCGCCGGCATGGGCAGCATCAAAAACGCCGCCGCCTTCGTCCACGCCAACATGCCCTATGGCGCGGTCGGTACGCTCAGCGTCCAGCAGGCCTGGGATGTCGCAACCTATATCGACAGCCAGAACCGCCCGCAGGACCCGCGCTTCACCAATTCGGTCGCGGTCACCCGCAGCAAATACCATAACAACAAATACTCAATGTACGGCAAAACAGTGAACGGCCACATCCTGGGTGACCAAGCACGGGGCGCCGCGCCATAACCCCAACGCCATCACCAGAAGGACAAGCCATGACCGACCATCCCACCCACGGTTCGCAGCGACATGATCCCGACGATCGGCGGCAGCACCATCATGATAATCAACGAAGCAATCAGCCAGCGTAACCAGGATTCCCCGCAACGCCCACCAGCTTCACCTGATTGGGTCTGGTGAGCCGCACGGACTTCTTGCGTTTCAGATTGGCGGCCACCACCTCCCACACCGGCTTGCCGGTCTGCGGCAACGAAACCGAAGCCCAACTCACAATCTTATAGGTCTTGCCCGCCTCGACCGTCTCGCCGTTGTCGAGCACCATCTCGCTGATCCGATGCCCGATCAACTTGGCCGGCGCGCAGGCATAATTCATCCCACCAACGCGGATCATGTCGCCGCCCTGCTGATAATACGGGTTCGGATTGAACAGATTATCGCAGACATCCTCCATCATCGCCTTGATATCCGCCCCCGTCATCATCGCCACATACGCCATCGGATACGTGATGGCGGTCTCGCCGAGCAAATCGCCCATTGTCAACGCGGTGCCGCTCAGGAACGAATTCCCCCAGCGAAATCCGGGCGAAAACGCAATCTGCGCATCCATCTCCTCGCGCAGCGCATCCATGATCACCTGATCAACCGAGCCATAGAAATTATTGCGCCTATATAACAATACCTCGGTCGTCGCGAGTGTCTCGCCCAGCATCGCCTGGTGCGGCGCATCCGCCGCCTCGATCGCTTCCCGCACCGCGCCATCCGGCTTGATCCGATCGGTATAGATCGGCAACAACCGATAATGCAGATCCTTGAGCCTGCCCTTGCCAAGTTCCAGATCGAGCACGGCAATGAACTTACCGGCCGTCCCGGCATTGGTCACAATCGTGGTGCCGCCGGCATTCTTCACCAGCACCGGCGCCGGCACCGCATCATGGGTATGACCACCCAGAATAATATCCAGCCCCGTCACCTCCGAGGCCAGTTTCAAATCCACCGCCATGCCATTGTGCGACAGCAGCAGCACCGCATCGACCTTATGCGTCTGGCGCAATTCGTCGATCATCTTCTGCAAATTGTCAGCATGAATCCCGAACCGCCAATCCGGCACGAACCGGCGCGGATGCGCAATCGGCACATACGGAAACGCCTGCCCGATCACGCCAACCCGATACGCACCCAATTCCTTGATCACATAGGGCGGAAACACCTGGCCGGTGCTCTGATCATACGCCGCGGCCCCCATCATCCCCGCCTCGGCCGATAAAAACACGTTCTGCGCAATGAACGTGCCGTGCAGCGCCTTGATGATCTTGCCAAGCCCGTCCTGGCCGTAGGTGAATTCCCAGTGCCCGGTCATCGCATCGATGCCGAGCAGATTGCCCAGCGCAACCATGCTCAGCCCGCCGGTCAGATTGGCAACACCCGTGCCCTGGCATAAATCCCCGCCATCCAGCAGCATAGACTTGCCCGCACCCGCCCCGGCGCGCAGCGTGTCGATCACCGTCTTCATCTCGGCAAATCCGCCGAGCCTGCCAAACCGATGCGCGAGTTGTTCGAACTCCAGAAACGTGAACGCATGCGCGTCCCTGGTGCCCGACTGCATATGGTACATTTTCAGGAAATTCTTGCCCACCAGATGCGGCGGCTGGCCGATCGCCCCACCAACCCCGATGTTCTGGTTCGGCTCACGAAACTGCACCGGCCGCGCATTCGCATGGGTATCGGTCTGGTGAATGATCCGCACATCGCCCCGCATCGGCACATCGTACTCATCCGCCGCCGAAAACGAGATCCGCGGCAGCAGCGCCGTGCTCGCCGCCGCCATCATCACGGCCCGTCGCGTCGTCCGCATCATGAAATCCCCACCGGTCCGCCCGTCACAGTCACACCACGCCAGCCGATCAATGCACGGCCTCGTTCACCCATAATGCCCGCTGCGCTTTCGCCTGTTCAACCGAAAGCGAAGCCAGCGCCTTCGCATGCACTGCCGCCGTCTCCGCTGCGGCAAAATCGCCCTGTTTCAGCGCCAGCCTCGCATCTTTCATCGCCGCCACCGTGGCGATCCACTGATCCTGCATCGAGGCTGCCAGCTTCATCTCCGCCTGCGCCGCAGCAATCGCCGACGCCGCACTGGCCTTGCTCGCAACCGCCGCACTGGCCGCCACCGGAACCAGCAATCCAACCAGCACGAGTCCGCAACGAAAACCCTTCATGGCCGCGCCCCCGGTCCTGCAATCGGCAAACCATTGTTCATATAGGTCATGAAATACGCGAGATCCCGATACGCCGTACTATCCGCCGCCTCAGGCTCCGCCTTGACTTTCTTGTTACACCCGATGAACCGGCGCACCAGCGTCCCCACATCGCCCCACGACGACCGATACAGCGGAAACGACGCCGTCAGCCCCAGCGCCGGCGCCAGCACGTCACCGCGCAAATGCATCCCCGCCGCCTGCACGTGGCAACTCGCACAGGAAAAATTCAACTGCCCGCGCCGCGAATAGAAATATTCCTTGCCCGCCTGATACGCTGCCAGCGCCCGCGGATCATGCGGAACGACCACATCGATCGGCTTACCATCCGAGGTCGATGTCATATACGCCTCGATATCCGCAAGCTTGCCGGTCGTCAGGCTCAGCTTCGCCGCCCCATTGGCAACCCGGCACCGGTTGATCGCAACCCCGAGCGGCACCACGCGGCCGGTCTTCGCATCGAACATCGGATAAGTCTGCGCAATCCCGATGCCGCCGTTCGGAAAACACGAAGCATAGGTCTTGCCGTTCGCGAATTTCGTATCGAACAGTGTCTTGCCGTCCGCCACCGCAAACGCGTAGGGCGGAAACTCGATAATCTGCTTCCACTGATCGCGCTCGGATTTGCTGAAATTATACGGCCCATTGACATAGGCAGCCAGCGGCACCTTGGGAAACCGCTTCAGAAAATACCCTTGAAAACCCTGCAAATCCGCCGCCGGGTCAGGCTGGCTCGCCGCCTGCGCCAAAGGCGCCGCCCACAGCGACGCCAGTACAATCAACGCCAATTTCATTCGTTCCACCCTCCCCGACAGAATACGCCCAGCCCGCTACATGATGTTCGATGACGTCGCCGCGGTTTCACCCTTGTTGTCCACCCAGGAAATGCCGATCGGATCGCCCGACTTGCCGCCCTTGAACGAGAACTTGATGAACGGATTCTTCGAAACCGCCGGCCCCCAATATCCGGTCAGCACGATCTTACCCTTATGGGTAAACTCGATCACCTCGATATAATGCGCCGGAATGATTTTCCCCGCCTTGTCCTTGACGAAACCGCTATCCATCGGATGCTTGATCAACGCCTCGACGGTAGTGCTCCCGCCCGATGACATCGCATGAACCAGAATTTGATGTGCCATGAAACCTCTCCTTAACCGCAGCCGCCAAGCGTGACTTTAACCTGCTTGGACGCGCTCATGAGCTTGCCGCCCGACTGGACTACCGAAACAACCTTGGTCGTCTTGCCAAGCTTGATCCGGCTGGCAATCGCGGGGCTCGTGCCCTCCGGAATCTTGTAGGCGCACGCCATCACGAACGGATTGTCCAGCGCCAGAATCGCCGCCGCCGTCACCTTCGGCGCATTCGCATCGAACGAAACCGGCACCACCGCACCGTTCTCCGCAATATCCGGCGCATCCATCTTCACATCGGCCGATGCGGTCACGCTCGATGTGCCGAACATCGCCTGCAACGTCGCATCCTGCGAATGCTGGATGAACGCCTTGGCCGGATACGACGACGCACGCGGCGCCGCCGCCGCCGCAAACGACAAAGCCGGCCGCATCAGCCCCGCCGCCGTTCCCGCCGCCACCGCAGCCAATACCGTTCGCCGGCTCGGCGCGCTCAGTATCAATCCTTCGATCTCGGTCATATGTCCTCGCTTACTTTGTGTACATGAAGTCGATCACTTCATTGATCTGCTTTGGTGTCAGTATCTGGTTCTTGCCGAACGCCGGCATGATGGTCTGTGGGTTCCGCGCCTCTTCATCATAGATGATCGCGTAAAACAGCTTGCGGTCAGGCACCATCGCCCTCACATCCTTCAGCACCGGCCCGATATTGCCGGCCTCATCCGCGCCCTGAAACATGTGGCAGGCATCGCAATTCCCCAGCGTCGTCGTCTCAGCAATCTTTTGCCCGGCCGCAATCTCAGCCGGTGTCGCCGCCAGCGCGGCACAGGGCATCAAACAAACCACAAATATCGCTGCAATCGCCTTCATGATCTCTCCCTTCATTGCCCAGCCTTCATATGATCCACCGGCCCGGTCATCCGCGGGGTCAGGTTCATCGTCACCGCATTCGACGTAATCTTGACCGAAGATGGACTGACGCAATTCTTCATGCAAGCAATGTTATGCGTCACCGGCCGCGGATCTTTCCAGTTGAACGCATTGCGGTTCGGCATCTTGACCAACGGCACCGATTTCGCATCGGCAACCCAATCGCTCCTGGTCACACCGTTCATGTTCAAAATATAGGCGGTCAACGCATAGACCTCATCCGGCTTCAGCGTATGCGGCGCATAGAACGGCATCGCCCGGTTGATGTAATCCCAAACCGTCGTCGCATAGGGCCAGTAACTGCCCACCGTCTTCTGCGGACTCGACCCGCCCAACGAGCCCACCCCACCGACCAGCGCCGGATAATTATGCGCCCCTTCGCCAAACCCGCCATGGCACATCGCACAATGGCTGGCATAAATCGTCGCCCCCGCCGCCGCCGTGCCCGATCCCGCCGGCAAACCGGCCCCGCTCGGCGGCACCGCAATCGTCCAGCCCGCAATCTGGGCAGCGCTCGGCACCGCACCAATGCCATAATAACCAGGCTTGGTCGCCGGCTTGTCGTGCGCGAGCGTGCCGTCGCCGTCACCCTCAGCCCGCCAGATCTGCAAATTCTTTTTCGATACGATTCCGGCATAATTCTTCGCCGCATTGCCGTCATGCGGCGAACCCGGCGGCGGCGTCTGCGCCGCACCGGCCTGCGCGCCCAGCATCGCAAATCCCACCAGAGCCGCAAAACCCCTACGAGAGCTGAACATTGTTCACCGCCCCGCTGGCCAGAACCTGCCAGGTTTGAATCGAATTGTTCTCATAAACCGGATCAGCGCCCCAGAATTTGTGCTTCTGCACAATCGTCGGCTGCACATACCCCGTCTCATCCGTCACGCGTGACTGGATCAGCGCTACCTTGCCATCCCACCACCACGGCAGCGTGAACCGCGTCATGCATTTGTCGAGAATTGGGTTATCAAGCCTCGCGCGCTGAAAATTCACCCCGCCATCCAGCGAAATATCCACGTATTTCACCTTGCCGCGGCCGCTCCACGCGAGCCCCCTGATCTCGTAAAATCCCGGCCCCTGCGTCAACGGTTTCTCCGGGCACGGAAACGTAATCACCGATTTCGCGTCCATCACCCAGGTGAACCCAAGCGATGTCCCATCGCCCAGCAACTCGCTGTACTCGCTGGTCTCCTCACGGGTAATCCACGGCTCCCGCCCGACCTGAATTTGGCGCAGCCACTTCACGTTCACATTGCCCTGCCAGCCCGGCACCACCAGCCGCGCCGGATAGCCCTGCTCCGGCCGCACCGCCTCGCCGTTCTGCCCCCACGCAATCATGCAATCATCAAGGCATTTCATCATCGGCAAGCTGCGGTTCATATGCGCGCCATCCGAACCCGTCGCGGTCACCCACCGGCTGTCCGGATACAACCCGGCCTCGTCAAGCAACGTCGACAGCAACACGCCGGTCCACTCCGCACAGCCGATCATCCCATGCGTCAACTGCAACGAATTCAACTGCGCCGCCGGCCACTCGGTCGCCCCGTTCGCCGGACACTCGATGAAATGGATCCGCGACACCGAAGGATACCGCATCAACTGATCCAGCGTCAGCAACAGCGGCTTCTTGACCCGCCCGCTGATCATCAACCGGAACGCCTTCGGATCAACCTGCGGCACCCCCGCATGATACCGCTCGAAAAACACCCCGTTCGACGTGATGATCCCCGGCTGATCCTGCAACGGCGTCATGCTCGCATCGGCATCCCGCGTCGGCGACAGCCACGGCACATACCGCCGCACCACATTCTTCTCGAACGGCGAGGGCGAGCCATACGGCTTGCTATCAACCCCATGACCCAATGAATTCGACCAGGCATTATCGGCCGGCGGCGCGCCAGGCGGCGACGCCGCACGCGCCCCACGGCCCGAAGCCGCAATCAGCGCCGCCCCAGCAGCAGCACCCAACCTGAACATGTCGCGGCGGTTTGGCTTGGTCATATTCCCTCGATACGCTCGTTTTCTATTATTTCCCGCGTCCCCGTTTCTAGATGGGCGCGATGATTACTGACTTAACTTCATAATAAAATAAGAATATGTCAAGTATCATTTTAGCAGCCATCCCACACCCCGGCACGCCCCGAAATCCCGCGCGGGCGACCCTGGGGCCTTTGCTTGTGGCCCTTGGGTCAGGAAGGCCAGGGGCTCTGCCCCTGGACCCCGTTAAAGGCGGGGCCTTTAAAATCTATTAGTAACTGCCCAGGTCTTTTGACCGGGATCAGGCCAATTTGAGTTGGGCGATTAGGACGTTTGGATGCGCATTGATTGCGTTCAGCACGTCCCATTGCTGTTTTTTGGCGGTCGAGAAGAACGAGCGGATAACGGCGAAGTCCTCGGCGCCGGTTACAGCGCGGAAGCCGCCGGAGATTTTTTGGCGCAGCTTCATCATCCGGCCATCGCGCTCGGCAAGATTGTTGGTGAACGGCACGGCCGGGTTGGACAGGAAGCGCAGCACGTCCGGCTTGCGTGTGCTCAGACGCAGCAGGAGGTTGTGACCGACCCTGCGCGGTACACGACCACGACGGCGGGCTTGGACGTCGGCTTGGGTCAAGGGGGATTGGTCTGTGTGGAACAGCAGACCATCGGTCACAATCGCGTCGTAACATCGTTCGATCAACGCGATCAGCCGCGGCGGCAAGGGTTTGCCCTGCATGCGGGACAGGTTTGCCGCATGGCAGGCCCGGCGCAGCAGAGTTTGCATGCGGCGCGCCCAGTCCTCGTGTTCGATCTCGATCAGCGCCTGCAATTCGCGCAGATGATGGGCATTGCATAGCGCGTGCAGCACGCCGGCCAGCGTGTAGTAGGGCTTCCAGTGATCATGCACGACGATCCCGGTGAGGTTTTCCGGCAGGCTGCCGCGTTTGGCGGAAATGCGATAAAAT
>NZ_FTNE01000034.1 GCF_900156265.1 Acidiphilium rubrum | reverse complement strand
CGCACCGTCGAAGCCGCAACCCCAACCCGGATGCCCACTTGCCGGGTCGACAGACCCGCCATTCTCAGCCGTACAATCTCGCGCACATCGCGCATCGCTATCCGCTCCACTGGCATTCATCTGCTCCCTTGATCAGCCAAAGGGAGTGAACCTGAACCAACCAGCAGAGACCTCAATCCGGCCCCTCCTCGAACCCGCCCACATGGGCGAATTAAAGTCGGAACGGGTGGGCGAATTAACGTCGGAATGGGTGGGCGAATAGATCCCGGAATGCCGGGCGAGTTACTCCCGGAATGGTGGGCGAATTGACCCCGGAATCAGCAATCACCGCCGTCACCCAAATTCCATCATAGCTCTGGATGTTATTATCTCCACTTCTCCCAATATGTTTTTCACCGTCACCCTGCCGGTCACGCTGTGGTTTCTCGACAAGGGCAAAGCCAAGGGCAAACGCGCCGATGAGGTGCTGTTCATCGACGCAAGGCATATTTTCCGCCAGCTCAGCCGTGCGCACCGCGACTATACGCCAGAGCAGATCGAGCGCTTAGCCAACATAGTCCGGCTGTGGCGGGGTGAGGCAATGGAGAACGAGGCAGGTAGTGCCGCGGAACTAAAAGACCATTTTGGTTCTGGCGGATACAAAGACATCCCCGGCCTGTGCAAGGCGGTTAGCCGAGCGGGCATCGCCGCGCAGGATTGGAGCCTGAATCCTGGCCGCTATGTAGGAGTGGCGGCTGGTGAGGCGCAAACGGACGAAGATTTTTGCATAAAACTGGAAGGCCTGCAGGAAGAGCTGGACGTGCTGAACGCCGAGGCTGCGAGGTTGCAGGCTGTGATCGCGCAGAATGTGGCTGAGATATTGGCGGCATGACCAGTTGGACCGAAGTTGAGCTAGGCTCGCACATCAACGCTTTAACAGGCTTTCCGTTCAAAAGCGCTCGATTCATTGATGAGAATGCTAACGCCATCCGTCTTCTGCGTGGCGATAATGTCGCGCAGGGCTCGCTCAGATGGGAAGGAGTCAAGTGCTGGCCTCGATCGGATACTGGAGATTATGATAAATACGAACTTTGCGAAAACGACGTAATCTTGGCTATGGATCGCCCGTGGATAGAGGCCGGCCTTAAATTCGCTTACGTTCGCAAGGCCGACTTACCATCCCTTCTGGTTCAGCGAGTAACCAGAATGCGAGGCACAGCAACTCTGGATGTGCAATTTTTGCGCTACATCATTGGCTCGCCGTCATTCACTGCGCATGTAAAAAGCATCACAACAGGAGTGAATGTACCGCACATTAGCGGCAAGGATATCAGCAAGTATCGCTTTTTCCTGCCACCGATCGAAACCCAGCGCCGTATTGCCTCCATCCTTGGGGCGTATGACGATCTGATCGAGGCAAACCGCCAGCGAGTAAAACTGCTGGAGGAGATGGCGCGCGGCCTGTTCGAGGAATGGTTCGTCCGCTTCCGCTTCCCCGGCCATGAGAACGTCCCAATCCTCGACACCCCCAACGGCATGCTACCGGAAGGGTGGAGATGGGGAACCGCGAGTGATTTGATCGAATTTGATCCACGCACACGTGTTCCAAATGAAGGTCTAAAACCTTTCATTCCAATGGGGTATCTTGATACTCAGACCTCATTAATTGCACCTCCCGAGCGCCGCGAGGGGAACTCCGGAGCCAAATTCAAGAATGGAGACACGCTCTTTGCTCGTATCACCCCTTGTTTGGAAAACGGAAAAACCGGTCTTGTGCGTGACTTGAACTCCAATGGAAATGTCGGATTTGGTTCAACGGAATTTATTGTCATGAGAGGAGCGCGGGCAGGGGCTGCATTCACATATTGCCTGTCTCGCCTGAACTCATTCCGAAATCATGCTCGAGGCTCAATGTCTGGCGCAACTGGACGTCAGCGGGCAAGAACAGATAGCCTAGCAAATTATGTGATGGCCATTCCCGCGACCGACGAACCATTCAAAAAGTTTGAGAAAGCAGCAGGCCCTATGCTTGATCTTGTGGGTAGCCTCGGCGCAAGCTGCGAACGCCTCGCCGCCTCCCGCGACCTCTTGCTTCCCCGGCTCATCTCCGGCCAACTCTTGGTAGAGGCAGCAGAGCAACAACTGGCGGCGGAATAGGGGAGCAAAAGTATGGCTAAATCGCTCACCGGCACCGTCGCCTCCGAAGCGGACAGCGTTGAAAAGCCCGCCCTCAAGCTGCTCGCCGAGCTGGGCTGGTCGCCGCTGAATTTGCACGATGAACAATACGGTCCGCAAAACCCCACCGGGCGAACCAGTTTCCACCAAGTTTACCTACCCGCCCGGCTGCGTGCAGCCTTAAAAAAGCTGAATCCCGGCTTGCCTGACGAGGCTCTGCGCCAGGCCGAAGCCACCCTGACCGCTGACCGCTCCGCCCTGTTGCCGGTGCGAGCCAACCACGAGGTTTTGCGCCTCGTCGTCGAGGGCGTGCCCGTGCAGATCAAACGTTCTGAGCAAAAATTCGAGGATGTGTCGGTGCGCGTGATTGACTGGCGCGAGGTGCAAAACAATGATTTTTGTGCGGCCAGCCAGGTCTGGATCGACGGTGTACTGCATCGGCGCAGGCCGGATACGATAGGTTTCGTCAACGGACTGCCGCTGCTGCTGGCCGAATGGAAAGCACCCACCAAACCGCTGGCCGACGCATACGAGGACAATCTACGCGACTATAAAGACACCATCCCGCAGCTTTTCGTGGCTAACGGATTTGTGATCCTCTCCAACGGCATCGACACGGTGATGGGCGCTGGCCACTCGCCCTATGACCTGTTCGCACCCTGGAAACGGTTGGAAGAAAACACACCCGAGGACGCCAGCCTGGAGACCATGCTCCGCGCCACCTGCAACCCGGTGCGGTTCTTAGACCTGATCGAGAATTTTATCCTCTTCGATGAAACCCGCGATGGCTTGCGAAAGGTAATCGGCAAATACCACCAAGTTCTGGGGGTGAACCGTGCCATCCAGGCTGTCCAGGAGATTAGCGAAAACCAAGGCCGGCTTGGCGTGTTCTGGCACACGCAAGGCTCGGGCAAGAGCCTCTCAATGGTGATGTTCGCCGAAAAAGTATTGCGGCGGCTGGGCGGTAATTACAGCTTTGTGGTGGTTACAGACCGAAGCGAGTTGGACGACCAGATCGCCGGGCAATTCGCCTCAGCCGGGGCGCTGACCAAGAAGCTCCATGAAGCGCAGGCGCAATCGCGCGAGCATCTGAAAACCTTGCTGGCGGGCAACGAGCGTTACGTTTTCACCCTCATCCAGAAATTCTCGACTGCCGATAATGAGTCGATGCCGCTACTCTCCGAGCGGTCAGACATCATCGTCATCACCGACGAGGCGCACCGCAGCCAATACGACCAGCTGGCGCTGAACATGCGCACAGCACTGCCCAACGCCGCCTTCATCGGCTTCACCGGCACACCCTTGATCAAAGGCGAGGACAGTCGCACCAGGGAAGTGTTCGGCGATTACATCTCGGTCTATGATTTCGCACAATCCGTCCGCGACGGCGCGACCGTGCCGCTCTTCTACGAAGCCCGCAAACCCGAGCTGCAACTAGACGCGCAAAGCCTGCGCGAAGAGCTGGACGCGCTTGCCGATGACGCCAATCTCGACGACGCGCAGGAGGAAAAACTCCGGCGCGAATTCGCCCGGCAATATACGCTGATTACCAACCCCAACCGGTTGGACAAAGTCGCCGAGGACGTGGCGCTGCATTTCGCAATGCGCGGCTATCGCGGCAAGGCTATGTTCGTCGCAATCGACAAGGCCACCGCTGTGGCGATGCACGACCGGGTGAAGGCGGCCATTGCCCGGTTGATCGCCAGCGACGAGGCGCGGATGAAAACCACCTATGAGGCGGAGGGGGCCGTTATCTTAGAGCGGTTGGCGTGGCTGCGCGAGCTGGATATGGCGGTGGTGGTTAGCCAGGGGCAGAATGAGATTGATGATCTACGCAAGAAGGGGCTGGACATAACCCCGCACCGTGCGCGGCTGCAGAGGGAAGACCTGGAACAGAAGTTCAAGGACCCGAAAGATCCGTTGCGCCTTGTGTTTGTCTGCGCCATGTGGATCACGGGTTTCGATGTGCCCTCGATTAGCACCGTCTACCTCGACAAGCCGATGAAGAACCACACGTTGATGCAGACGATCGCCCGTGCCAACCGCCTGGCAACAGGGAAAAGCTCGGGTGTGATCGTCGATTATGTGGGGGTGTTTAACAACCTACAAAAGGCGCTGGCTGTTTATGCGGGAGGCAGCGGCGAGGGCGGCAAGGGCGAAACGCCGATCAAGGACAAGGCCGAGCTGATCGGGTTACTGGAAACGGCGCTGAGCGAAGTAATGAGCTTTGCGGAATCCCACGGCGCATATCCCAGCGCCATACTGGCCGCCGACCACTTAATGCGGTTGAAACTCATCAGCCAGGGTGTTGAGGCTCTGCTTGCCCCAGACGATCGGCGCCGCGCGTTCCTCCGGTTGGCCGGAAACGTCACTAATGCTTACAAGGCGCTGCTGCCCGATGAGCGCGCCGCGCCGTATTTGAAGCAGGTGGCCGTGATCCATACGTTGGCCGATAGCGTACGTGCCAAGTTGGGACCGGTTGATATCTCCACCATTTCAGTAAAGATCGCAACTTTACTTGATGAAAAACTGGAGGGAGTCGCGATCCTCACCCCGATCATTGAGGGAGATACGGCGCACGGTCGTGTTGACCTCTCAGGGATAGATTTTGAGAAACTGGGCAGCCTGTTCCAAACCAGCCCAAGGGTCGCCACCGAACGGTTGCGCGAGATGGCCGCCGAAAAAGTCCAGGAGATGGCCGGGCGCAACCCCACCCGCGTGCATCTGGTGGAGAAATTAGAGCAACTCGTCGCCGCGTATAACGCGGGCTCGGTTGATGCCGAGCGTTTTTTCGCTGAGTTACGTTCGTTCATCGAGGGCCTGGACGAGGAAGAGCAGCGGGCTGCCAAGGAGGGATTGTCCGAAGATGAGCTGGCAATCTTTGACCTACTAACGACCCCGGAGCCAAAACTGACCAAGGCGCAGGAAGTCGAGGTCAAAGCCGTCGCTCGCCACTTGCTCTCACGGCTACATGAATTGGTCGACGGGTTGAACTGGACAGGAAACCAGCAAACCCGCGGCGCCGTATGGAATGAGATTAGGGTCAAACTGAATGACTTGCCTGAATCGCCTTACCCGCAACAACTATGGGACGAGAAGGTGAACCAAATTTGGGATTTCGTATTGCAGCGCTACGACGGGGAGGACAGTCGAATCTGAAAATTTGCTTTCTGCTCGAAACCGGAGATCAGATCGTGGCTTAAGCTACTCTGCGCGCATCAGGCGCATTTACCAAATTTCCGTTATTGCGCTGAAGCTGCCGTTGGCGGTTTCGTCGGCGTACCGCCGGGTTGGGTGGACAAGAGACTGTCGGCTTTCCGACGGGGTCAACCACAATTAGACATTGGTCGTGCCGTACTATCGGATCGAAATCAGAACGGCCTCAGTAGGTGTAGGTGCTCGCAAACGGAGCGCATTCCTGCTCAGATTAGCTGCCAATGGGGCGAGCGTTGTGCTCACATTATCTGCCACTGTGCTCGCCATCATCGCGCCGTGCTCGCCAACATTGGCTGCTACCAATAAGCGCAGGGGTTCGATGTTGGGGTCAGTGGTTCTCGGTAACGAAAGTTTCTGACGATCCCGGCCAAGCACGAGCCCCGATGATTGCGAGCGCCTACAGATAATGCGGCGCATACTGCTCGGCAGGAAGGAAATCGGGTGAGGCAGAGATGATGAGGTCGGTTGTCATGGCGCCATCCTTTCCCTCGCCGTCCTGACTAGCTCGTCGTATGCAGTGCAAACTTTGTCCGCGGCGTCGCGAAGCATCATAACTGTTGTGGTGTAGCGTTTTGGGTCGGTTTCCTCCCACTCCATCGGAACAGTCCGATACGGGGGGTTATGCTTGGTCGGTCTCGTATTCTCGGCGAGTAGCGATCGGAATGTGTCGTATTCCGCGATGAATCTCTGTCGCAATGTCTCTAGGTCAAGGTCAATGAATTCGTGTTCCGCACCATTCGTGCACTGCAAATAGTTATCGATCTCGTCTAACTCTCGCCAGTGGAATGACTGGCTGCCAAAACACGTTCGCCGCAAAAAATCCGCTGTACGAGACCTATTCATCATGTCCACGAGCTCGCTGAACATCACCCGATCGGTTTCACGAACAGTGCTCCGTGGATAACTGTTCGAGGTATGATGACCGTCGGCGATGGCCTGATATAGCTTTGCCCGAGCCTTCTTGATGATCTGCGGTGTATAATTCCGGTGCTGACTTGTTCTTGAATCGTACTGGCTGTGATGATCCAGACAAAGAAACGCAAGGTTATCTTCGACGCAGTTCGCCCGGTCGTGATCGAGATGAACAATCTGACCGCGCTTCTCGTTTAGATTGCCATTCAAACGAAAACACAACGCGCAACGATATCGGCTCTGATCGAGGACGTACAGCTCTGTCGCCGAGGGAATTGTTTTGCGGGCAGGTTTCGCCATCAGGACATCGGTACCTATGAGTGTGTTAAAGGACGTTATCACACTCTTATGGACTCCAAAACTCTTGGGCGAGAATTTGGTTGTGGTTGGCGATGGTGAGTACATGGAGGGCAATTCCGTAGTATATAGCTCTCGTTTATCACGCATCCACCGTGTCCGGAATAGGACCCTTTTCCGGACGTCGCCGAACGGATGTTATAGAAATCAATGTGCCGTATCCGGTTCAAGATTGTTGCGCCGGCCGATTTCGACCACCAGCATGCCATTCCAGCGATTTAAGACGGTGTAAATTGCGGACAATTAAATGTTCCAATCGTCATGCTGGATCACAATCCTATAACCGTCAGGGTCTTCGAACGTTCGTCCACACCGATCCCAGTACGGGTTGAACGCCGGGACGGGCATGAACCCGGCCGCAACCATTCGGGCTATCGCCGCTTTCCACTCCCCCGGATCAGGCTGGTAGAAGATCAGAAGATTATCCTGTGTTGGAGCGCGACCGGAGGCATGGCCGTGGACGCGGGTAAACTCAAAGTGATAAGGCGCGCCCCTCCGACCAAACATGATGCCGTCAAAGCCTTCGTGGCTCTCGAAGCGGAACAGGAGATCGAGGCCGAGGCCGTCCTGATAGAACGGAATCAATCCATCAATGTCATCCGTAGGTCGAGCAACGCGGAGCTTGGTAACGGGGGGCATAGAGCCAACCTAAGCACAGCACGGGCCGACTGCAATCGACCTCAAGTCGGCCGGTCGTTGGCTCATCAAGCCATCCTGAAAGCCGTCGTTCATTGGCGCAGACTGTCGGGCGGGCAGGCGGCCATTGGAACGCCAGTCGGCGCCGGAACGAGGCGGACCGCCATTTTATCCTCTTGTGTTCATAGTCCACAAAGCCACCAATCACGCGCCGCGAGGTCCCGCTGTTCCGTCATCTCGTTGATCTCCGGCGTGTTCTCGGTTTGCAAGGGATCATCTGCGCGGCCGATGTCGTCGCCTGCGGAACTCGATGGGAATTGCCTCACTCTGCACGTCGGATCGGGCACCAGATTGCCGGCCTTCCCATTCGTCCGGCGACCGTCTAAACCTATGGTATGAGCGCAGTAGATCAGGGAATCGGAGAGGATGAGCGACCCCTGGTTGTCGTCCCCGACGCAAATGTCCTGATCCATGGCAAGGCTCTTGTCGATCTTCCTTGGGTCGAGCTCGGTCGATCTCAAGTCGAAGTGGTCTTTGTGCCTCCGGTGATCCGTGAGCTCGACAAGCTGAAGACGCAAACGGGGCGGCAGAACAGGATCGCCCGACAGCTGAGCAGTGAGATTCGAACGCTAATTACAGGGTCGGATCGTCGAGCACAAATTCGACGGGCGGATCCTACTGTAGCCAAGCGGGTCGAGCTGCGCCCCGTAATGGAGGTGCTCCATCCTGCGCTACGCCTCGAACATGCTGATCAAGCTTTGATCAACTACGCGCTCTGGCTACGGGGGGAGGGCAACGATGTCCTTTTGCTCACCGATGACACAATCTGCGGGACGACGGCTTCGGAGTTCGGACTTTCGGTGCACTTTTTGCCAGAGCAGTGGCTACGCCAGCCCGAACCGGACGAGAGCGCGAAGGAGAATGCCAGGCTGAAGGCCGAAGTTCAGCGCCTGAGCGCCGCCGAGCCGAAAGTGGAGCTGGGCTTTCGCAGTGCAGAGGGAGAGCTGTTGACGGAACTCCAGGAAAGACTGACTCACTGGCCTGCTTTAAGCGAAGCTGAGATCGACGAGTTGATAGCTGACGTCCAGCGGCTTTGTCCGCAGGCTACGTCATTCGAGCGCGCGCAACCTCGAGCGACGGACGCGCTCCTCGACCGGTTCGAACGCGTCTCGCAACTTTCGGTCTTTGGTCGTCTATCTGTATACGAACCGGCGAACGAAGAGGAAATCAATCGCTACAAGACGGAGGACTATCCGAATTGGCTAGCGTCGGTTCGATTGTTGCTTGCATCCATGCACGATAGGCTCGGGGCACAAAAGGAATGGCCGCTTGTGGTAGCCATCGCCACGAACGCCGGAACCCGTCCGGCGGTGGGGGCCCTTCTGACCATTCGGTCTCAAGGCGCGATCGCACTCCTAAACGATGCAGACCTTGACGAGGATGAAGATAACGAAGAGCAGGGATGCGCCAAGACTGCGGCTTTTGAGCTTCCGCTACCGCCGCCGCCACCGCGCGGTCGGACCAAAACCGTCGACGCAGCCGGTATGTACCGTGGAACTGGTGACCTATTCGGTGTGTCCCGCGGCTTGAACGCGAGTGCCTTCGCGACAGCAAGTGCGGTCCCTCGTTACCTTCGGGATTTTTCTTCCCCCAAGGTTAGAGAGTCGGACGCATTCTATTGGCGTGTTGGACGGCGTGACTGGGTTGAAACCATGGAGCTCGAATGCGCCAGCTGGCGTCATGGACAAGACCCGCTAAAATTTGCGCTCAAGGTCAGACCGAATGAGCAGGTCGCAACCTCGGCCGCAATCGAGATTTGCGTCAACGTGCACAATATCGCCGACGCATGCATGGCAAGATTGCCTGTTCGGTTCCACTATGAGAACGGCCCTACATTGGACAAAGGTCGTGCTCTTGTTGATCTTCTAGGCCGGTCAGCACGCGCGCGCGAAAGAGCGCGCGTATAGGTCGATGCTGAAGCGTTGTTTGCTCTCCCCCATTCCCTTAACGGCCATCAAGTGATGATCCAAGATATCGGGGGGGGGGGCGAACGTCGGCTTTTATCCCGGAGCAGATCGAAAGCCGCCTGTCAGCTCTCCACCCATTGCGGACGAGGCGGTGCATATTTCACAAATGATGCGTTACAATCAAAATGCGGGCTTAAATTGGAACGTGCTGGTGCGTATGTCCGGTGCAGATCAAACCCTGATTCGCTCAACCTCGTCGAGGCTGATGTCGTCCTGTCGGCGATCATAAAGCTGCGTGGTTCGGGTGCTCGCATGGTTGGCCATAGCCGCAGCACTTTCCAGTGTTCCGCCATTTTTAAGATAGGCCGTGATTCCCGTCGCCCGAAAACTATGGTTCCCCACCTTGGTCTCGATCCCGGCCGCCGTGGCGCGCCGGCCAATCATCGCATAGGCATTTGCCTGGGGGAGGGGCGTCTTGGTTAAGCGCCCGGTGCCTCGGCCAATTGTCCGAAACAACGGCCCCTTGGGATCGTCGGCCAAGCCAGCGCGCTCGATGTAGGCGACCAGATAGGCTTCAAGGTTATGATGGCATGGCATTTCATGGTGTTTGCCCCCTTTCTCACGGAGACGGACCCAAAGCCGGCGCTTCTGGGTAAAGACATCTTCGACCTGCATCGCCAGCGCGGCACCGATCCGAGCGAACGAATACACCATCAGCGCGATCAGCGCCCGGTCGCGCAGCCCCGCTGGCGTTGTGATGTCAATGCTGTCCAGCAGCGCGCGCGCCTCGGCCGGTTCCAGCACCGGGGTTTTCCCCTTCCTGGCGCTATGCAAGGGACCCCGAACGGATGCAGCCGGATTGGTCGGCACGATCTGGCCGGTCACCAGCCAGTCAAACAGGTGCCGGATCGCCGCCAGGCGCAACTTCGCCGTCGGCGCCGACATCTCGCGGGTTTGCAGCTCGACCCAACTCGCGACGTGCAGCGGCTGGACCGCGGAGATCGATACAACGCAATGCTCGCCGCACCAGGTGAGGAAGTCCGTGATGGCGCGGCCGTAGGCGCGGCGGGTGTGCGGGTTGCGGATGGTCGACGCGAAGAACTCAAGAAAGCGGATGCTGGCATGCTCCCCGCCGGCCGTAACGAGTGCAGGGAGCGCCGGCGGGCTGAGAACCACGAGCGCGTTCATGCTTGCTGTACGGTCGCCGGTATGAGGAGTTTCTTGAGGAAGAACCGGCTATGACCAGGCGGAAAATCCTCCAGCATTCCAAATACGGTGTAGCCGAGCCGCTCATAGAAGCCACGCGCCTGAAAGCTAAACGTGTCCAGCCAGGCGCGATGGCATCCGCGTCGAACCGCCTCGTCCTCAGCCTGGCGCATAAGTTCACGACCGATTCCGCTGCTGCGTATGGCCTCAGGCACAACCAGGTACTCGATGTGGAGATAATCCCAACCGGTATGACCCCAGAGGCCGCCCATTATTTCGGTGGCACCGGGCAGCGTAAGGGTCAGGACGAGGTGGCAGAAATTGTCGTCACTGCCCGATCGCGCGACGTTAAAGCTGAACAGCGGCGCACCGATCGCGGCGCGCACGTCCGGATCGGGTTTGTCGCTCATAGTGATGGTTGGCGTCATCAGGCCCTCCCTTGGTCGTGGAATGCTCTATCCCGATCGTTTCTCCATCTGCAATATATCTGATAAAGGACATTATCATATATGTATGTCATTAAATCAGTTCTATTGACACCAATTGTTTTGTGGATATATTGGTTTCATGAACACCAATATATCTGTCAGCACATCCCTTGCCGCCGAAATCGCCGGTATTGGCTATGAGGGGTTCCGAACCTGGCTCAAGCGCGGACTGCTCAAGGCAACCGGAATTTTACCTGGTTTCTACGCGCCAGACGCACCCGCAGAGATCGCAGACGCAAAACGCTGGCGATGGGCGGCCTTTGGATATGCAGACCTCTGCTCATTCCGCTTGGCAAAAAACCTTCTGGACGCGGGCTTGCCCTGGGACACAGTCAACCCAATCGTCAGCGATTATACCCTTTGGCAAAGTCATCAGGCCGATGATTCCGATGGCCGGCATCTCGTAATCCATGCAGGTGGCACCGAATGGGGTATTTACACAACAAAATCCCTTATTGACCAACTGGATTCCGAAACGAGGAAGCGGGATTGGGCAATATTGATCGACTTGAGAGACCTCCGAAAAGACGTAGTGCTCCGTTGTCGCGCAGCGTCCCTCAAGGCTGTCGCAACCGACCTAGTTCAGACCTCGCATATTTTTGCCCGGTCTGGGGCAAATCTCCTGCCCCCCCAAGAGGTGGGGGAGCGCAAACATGCAATCGAGCAACTCGCCGGTGAGATCGACGTGCTTGCAACCGAGGCCGCTCAAGGGGGTGGGTCATACGCAAAATTTGAGGTGATCTTGCGTCATCTGCACGCCCTTGGAAAATTTACGGAGGGCCCTGCGGTCTCTGCGGTCGCCGCCTCATTCGCTCTTAGAGTTTGATAACTGAAATGGCTTTCTGACGTATCTTTCGGATCGTATAAGTCACTGATTTTAATGCGGTCCACCCACTTTCCAAAGTCTTGATTTTAGATCATTTGCCGTCTAATCGGCCGCATCTCGTTCGCCGCTCAGGTCGCGAACGACTGCGCGTAGAACTTCGGCGATAGGCCGGTGGCCCGCTTAAAGCCGGTGCTGAAAGCGCTGACAGATTGATACCCGGCGATTTCGGCAATTTCGGTCATCGGCAGGTTCGATGACACCAAAGCCTCCTTGGCGAGC
Organism: Acidiphilium rubrum; assembly: GCF_900156265.1. Lineage (GTDB taxonomy): Bacteria > Pseudomonadota > Alphaproteobacteria > Acetobacterales > Acetobacteraceae > Acidiphilium > Acidiphilium rubrum. The sequence goes on along the minus strand of NZ_FTNE01000034.1, from coordinate 13,617 downwards.
GTTATGCGCCAATTGGCGAGGTAATCGATCGGCGGCATGCCAATGATGTCCGTGAAGCGGGCTGCGAAGGCAGATCGCGACATGCCGACGGCGTTGGCGAGCGTCGAAACCGTCCATGGACGCTTTGCGTCCTCGTGCATGATGCGTAGCGCCTTGCCGACCTTTGTGTCCGCCAGGCCCGCTAACAGACCCCGATCCGAACCGGGGACAGTGTCTGACCGATGCCGCAGCGCCTCGATCAGCAAGACCTCAAGCAACCGATCAAGCACGAGCGACCGGCCGGGGCGATCGCCCACGGCCTCCTCCCCCACGGCCGTCAGCAGTGCGCCAAGACGGCCAAGCAGCGGATCAGTCCCGCGGACATGGGCGACCGGCAGCATGAGGCTCGCGACAAGGTCTGCATTGGCCGGGGCGAAGGCGAAGGCCCCGGCAATAAAACACGTGACTGTCGGGTTTGGCCGCGTGGTGACCAGCAAGCCTGGATCGTCAATCAAGGCCTTGTAATCGACTGGAGGACCACCCGCGCCGCCCGTCATTGTCCAGGGCGGTGGTGCCGGCATCAACAGGAAATCGCCGGCGGCCATGTCGAGACCGGCACCGTCATCGCGCTCAACACGACCCGCGCCCTCGATCATCTGGCCAAAGACAACGACGGTCGACGGCAGAAAGCGGATCGTCCAATCATCGTGCGCTTCGACAAGGTACCAGAAGACAGCCTGCGGCTTCAGCAGAGCAATCACTTGCGAAAACGGATCCATTATGGACTCCTGATAAACAAAATTGGACTTCTTATTATATCACATCCAGATGTCTTTCGGTAAAAAAAAGTCGCCGGTGAATGCGTCGCCGGACGATCCAGTCCCGCCAATCCAGGCGGCTTTCCAAACACAAGAGGAGCATATCATGCGTGTATTTGTCACTGGAGCGACCGGCTTCGTCGGGTCCGCCGTTGTCAAGGAACTGATCGGCGCGGGCCATTCTGTGACGGCGCTCGCCCGATCCGAAGAAAAGGCCAAGGCGTTGCGCGCCAAGGGCATCGAGCCACATCTCGGCGATATTGATAATCTGGAAAGCCTCCGCAATGCTGCTGCGGCAGCGGACGGTGTGATCCATCTCGCCTTTATGCACGGCCTCTCGCAGGTTCCGTTGCGGAAGCGTTTGCACATCCTGCTCGGCGGCCTGCCAACCGGCATCGTCTCACGCTTCATGGCAGTTTCGGCTGAAGCGGACAAGCATGCGATCGAGACACTCGGTGCGGCCCTGAAGGGATCGGGCCGGCCGCTGGTGACGACCTTCGGCACGATCGGACTGTCCAGCGACACAAGGCGGGCTTCCCGGCTCGGCACGGAAAACGATGTGCCCCCATCCGACTCGCCCGGCATCGCCCGCGCACGCACGGAGGAGACTGTGGAGGTGTCAGTTTCCCTTAAAGAGTAGATTCTGCGGAAGGCGGCGCCGATTTCCCTTAAACTGTAGACTCTATGGTTGATTTCGCAGAAACCATCAGTGCGAACTTTATTAACTGCTGGGTTGGCGTTTACCGTCAAGCAATGCAATTCGTGACCGTTCCGGCCACTGACAGCTGCGCTGAACCAGTTCCTGCGCATCAGATTCGCTGAGAATAAAGAGTAGGAAAGCGAGTTCGTTATCCGACGAGACACGCGGCAAGCACAATCCGAACGGCAAGGTGTCGCCGCTAGCGATGGCCGTGGCTGATGCCATCATCGAGTGACGGACATGAACGCCGAAACGTGTGTAATCCGCTGGTACCACTGAACGACGCCGCGCTAAATGCCATTCGCTATCAAAGACATGAAAAGCGAATGCCTCATAGGCGAGACGTTCCGGAAAGGCTCGATCGGCCCTGGTTAACGCCCATAAAACGTCTTCAATCGTAAGCGCCAGCCTGACTGCGTCGTCAGATGCGCCTCGCTTACCGCGATTCGGATCTGCCGCCAGGATGTTCTGGACCTGCAGCAATTGCTCATTCAACTGACCGATCGCGCCGGCGTCTGGCTGCGACACTGGCCACGGGCAGGCCGCTAAAGTGTGAGGTCCGGCGCACGTGGCTTGCTGCACGCGAGGGTGACGCTTGAAGAAATCCTCCCATCCAGGACCAACGCCTCCCTCGCGGACCTCGATCAGCCGAACCGAATGCCGGGAACACATGGTGCGACAGGCCAAAACCCACTCTCGCCGCATCCACGAGAAACCCCGTGTCGCTTTCTGTTCCTCCAAGCACCACGAGCACGCCGCTGGTCGCAAGGGGGCCGATAAACTGAACGAGAAAACGCCTCGCTCTCGAGCAAGGCCATTCATAGCCCAAGGATAGGCTGACAATATCGTGCGCGCAGTAAGTGTGTTTACGGTGATGTTGAGTAGGAACGCCATTTGAGCGACCGGCGCACCAGCCAGACCAATGTCAACCGCTGCGAGATCGATTTTGCTTGGCTCCAGGCCGTTCTCGGAGAGCAATCCGGCAACAGAGTGTCCATAAAAGCGCGCGACACGAGCGAGCCACGAGGAGATGAGTTCATCTTCCTCATAAGGCGGAACAATCGGAAGCGCTACCGGTTCGACAGCGACTTTGCGCCGCTGGCTCAGGACGCGAACTCCGGGCGGCGACGTTCCATGGAGAGTAGTGGCGCACGTTTAGGCAGTGCGTCGAAGCTGGTAACTTCGATGCACTCCGTTCCCCGTTGGATTGCATCAATTGCCAGCCATTCGAGCAGCCGGACAATCCGGACGGTGACTCCGTCGGACAGCTTCAGGATGGCCAAACGTATCTTCTCGTGATCGAGGTCCGATGGATTGCGCAACGGGAGGATAGCGGCAAAACTTGCCAGCAGGCGGCGGAACTCCAGGCCATTGGTCCAGCGGGGCAACTCCACGGATTCGAAACGGTCTGCCAGTCCATTGTCCGTCAACAGCGCTCGCCGAGCCTCCGGCGTTCCAGCGCACACGAGCGGCATTTCCAGATCATTGGCCAACAAGCGGATCACATTGAGGAAAATGCGCTGCTGCCGATCACCGCCGACCAGGAGAGCGTGGATTTCATCGATAACGAGTATTCGGGCGCCGATGATCTTGAGCGCCTCACGCGCCATGCGACGTGCCCGTGTCCTGCTGACTTCTCCCACTAGTGGCAACCCCATCGCGCCAAGAAGTTCCTCATAGAAGGGCACCTCGGTCGGTTCAGGCGGCAACTGCATCAGGACAACCGGAGTTTGGGTGACACCGACCCTTGGGTCGGCGATTTTGGGGTGGTCCCGATGGAATTTCTTCAGGATCATTGTCTTTCCCATGCCGGTCCGGCCATGAATTAGCAAGCAGGGCATACGGTTGCGCTGCGGATAGGTGAGCAGGTCGGTCATGCATGCCAAGGCCAACTCGGCGTTAGGATGGTTGATCCATCGCTCGGCGCGGATCCACTGGATACGGTCTGCGTCAGGCAGGTCCGCAACAGCTCGGTGCTCGATTGCAAGATGTTGATAGTCGGTCACGACCACTCCTCCACGGCAAACGGGGTAATCGGACTGATGTTGTCCTCGGCACCTTCTATGTCTGCCGATCTTTCGACCGGGGCAGCCGCCGAAGCTTCCGCTTCGCGCAGCCCGCGCCGCGCACGATCGAGATCGCGCCGAGCCCCTTTGCTCTTTAGGGTAGCCTGCTCGATCAGTTCACGTTGCCGGTCCAACGCCTCGAAAACCTTGCTTTGTGTAAGCCGTTTGTGACCGGCATCCAGCAGCTGTCGGCGCACTGCGTTGATCTCGGATAGCGTGACAGCAGGTAAGCGGCGGTCGCTATAGGGAATTGGCCAATACGCACCATCGTTATCACGCAAATAGACTTGCGACATGTCGCGCGGGTCATATCGAATCAGGAATTTTTGGCGTGGCCTGGACAAGAAAGTTGAGATGACGGCGTCAGAGTAAGTGACGTTGAACAGCGAGACGCCGCCGCGTTGAACACTTCGCTTCCGGAACGGCAAGAAATCAAGATAAAACTTGTCCGCATTTGGCGCGGTTCTCAACGGTCGGCTCGCCTGCGCTACTGCCTCGGTCCACGCCGTAATCGGTGCTTTGCCAAGCGCCCGATGCACTGAGTGGTGATAGACACCAGCGATCTGATGCACGAGCCAGGTTTCGAGTTCCCCCATCGTCATCACGGCTGCTGCCTCCGAATCGTAAGCCCCGCGCTGTATGGTGTTGCTGGACGTGGAGCCTGGCAGCAGATGCACAGCCCCCATCATCGTTCCGATCAGCCTTTCGATGTGCCCGCCCCAGTGAGGTTGCGCAGGCGGCCGGTGATCGACCTTGATCCCATATTGCTGAACCCCTCGTGAAAGCGCTTGCGAATGAAATTCCTTTGCATTATCGAGATGAATACGATCCGGAATGCCATACATTGGCCACGCAACGTCCACTCTCCTGCCCCGCAAATATCTGTCTTTCGGGAGAACAACGTGGCTCAATACCAACGCAACCGCGAGCGCCGAGGGTCGTTCGAGACTCAGGTAAAACCCGGCAACCGCCCGCGTGGCAACGTCGATCGCCAACGTCAGCCATGGACGGCCAATGGGCAGCCGGCTCCCCTCGGCCACCACAATGACGTCGGTCAGGGTATGGTCAATCTGCACAAGTGCAAACGGGCCGTCGGATACCAAGTGACCGGCGACCCTCGCCGTCACGGCACGAGCGCGCGCCACGCCCTCTCGCTTTTTAAGCACGTCCCGTATTTTGCGAGCCCTCACCCGTGCAAGAACCGCCTTGTATGTCGGCGCCTTGAGCGATTTTCGAGCACAACGCCGCGCGACTTCCTGCACCAGGGCGGCCATCGTCGGACGTTCCGGTGTCAGATAAAACTCGTCTATCGCCGCTTCAACGACAGCGTCGACTGCCGGATCAAGGAACCTGCGCCCACACACGCGGCCACGTGATTGCGGCATTAGCCGCGTAACGGTCGGGTTCTCACGGTAACGCCGAAGCAGCCGATAGCAATAGGCTCGGCTGATACCGAGTTCCCACGCGGCCGCCTCAATCGACTTCTTGTCGGTACGCTCCGCAGTGGCTAGAGCCGCCACGACCTTGAGACGCTGCTGCCCAAGCGCCCAAACGCGGGTGTCATAGTCGTGAAGGTCCGTTAACCGAGACAATGAGACGCCTCCTTCCACGAAAGTGAGTCTACTGTCTACGGGATAAGTCTACACATCAAGGGAAATTTCGCCGTATCGCCACCCAGCAAAATCAACGAAATGCCCCTTCCAGAATCTACTCTTTAAGGGAAACTGACACTTGCGAACGAGTCTGGGCAGAAAACCGCCGGCAATTCTTTGCCTCCGGTGAATCAGCGTCCGCTGTGTCCCGACGTTCTGCTGTGCCTCGCGCTTCACCGCCGCCTCAGCATATCCCAGTGTCGGTATCTTCGGCACAGCACGCGGCCGCCGCCGATGTGGCCCCGCCAAGTAACGTCCGGTCGTCATCAGCGCCATCGCGGAAGGCCCCGCCTCAGCCAACAGAACGACCATTTGCAATAAGCCGACCTGATCCCGCCGCCGCGCCAGGAGAAAAATAGCGTCATGGGCGGCGCCGGGGTCATTGACCAGTTCCTCAACGTCTTTACCCAGTACATCGATAGCGGCTTTGGGCTGCTCAAGCCCCAGATGGCCTATCTCGCCACCACGCTGATCGTGATTGACGTGACGCTCGCGGCTTTGTTCTGGTCCTGGGGGAGTGACGAGGACATCATTGGCCGCCTGGTCAGGAAAACTCTGTTCGTCGGCGTCTTCGCCTATCTGATCGGCAACTGGACGACACTTGCCCGCATCGTCTTCCAGAGCTTCGCCGGTCTTGGCCTGCTGGCCTCCGGCACCGGCCTCTCCGAAGCCTCGTTCCTGGAGCCTGGCCGCATCGCCGCGGTTGGCTTTGATGCCGGCAAGCCGATCCTCGCCTCGATTTCCGGCTTGATGGGCTATGTCAGCTTCTTCGAGAACTTCATTCAGATCATCGTGCTGCTGTTTGCCTGGATCGTGGTGATCCTCGCCTTCTTCATCCTGGCGATCCAGCTCTTCGTGACGCTAATCGAGTTCAAGCTGACGACGCTCGCCGGCTTCGTGCTGATCCCGTTCGGCCTGTTCGGCAAGACAGCCTTTGCCGCCGAGCGGGTGCTCGGCAATGTCGTCTCCTCCGGCATCAAGGTGCTGGTGCTCGCCGTTGTCGTCGGCATCGGCTCGACGCTGTTCTCGCAGTTCACTGCCGGCTTCGGCAACGCGCAGCCGACGATCGAGGATGCGATGTCGCTGGTACTGGCGGCGCTTTCGCTGCTCGGGCTTGGTATCTTCTGTCCCGGCATCGCCAATGGCCTGGTCTCCGGCGGCCCGCAGCTTGGCGCGGGCGCCGCCGTGGCCACAGCCGCCGCCGGTGCCGGCATTATCGCCACAGGGGCGGCGGGCGTGGGCATGGCGGCGGGCGGGATTGGCGCCGCTGCCGGTGCCGCCGGTGGCGTTGCCCGTGGCGGTGCGGCCCTCGCAGGCGGCGCGTCGGCTGCCTATGGCGCCGGTGGCGCCTCTGGCGTCATCACCACCGGCGCCGCCAAGACAGCTTCGGCGGTCACCAGCCCGCTGCGCCGCGGCGCAGCCAGCCTCGCCAGCAGCTTTGACGCGGGTGGCAAGGCCGTGACGGGAAGTGGCTCCGCGTCCGGGGGTGAGGCCGGTGCCAGCGGTACGGCCCAGCCGAGCGGATCGGTCAATGACCCGCCCGCTTGGGCGAAACGCATGCAACGCGGCCAGGTGATGAGCCGGGGCGTGTCCGCAGCGACCCATGCCGTTAAATCCGGCGATGCTCATGGCGGCGGTCATTCCGTTGATCTTTCCGAAGGGGAATAGCAGCATGTTCAAGCGCCCTTCCGTGCGATACGGACGCACACCCGAGCCAGCGACGCCCTACCAGAAGGCGGCGCAGGTCTGGGACGAGCGGATCGGCTCCGCCCGCGTCCAGGCGAAGAACTGGCGCCTGATGGCCTTCGGCTCGCTGATCCTCGCGAGCGGCCTCGCCGGCGGGCTGGTATGGCAGTCGGCGCGCGGCACCATTACGCCCTGGGTCGTGCAGGTTGATCATCTGGGCCAGCCTCAGGCGGTGGGACCCGCCACCACCGATTATCAGCCAACCGATCCTGAGATCGCGTATGATCTGGCACAGTTCATCGAAAACGTGCGCGGCCTGCCGGATGATCCTGTAGTGCTTCGCCGGGACTGGCTACGCGCCTATGACTTTACCACCAACCACGGCGCGGCGGCACTGAACAATTATGCCCGCGTCAATGACCCGTTTGCCAAACTTGGCAAGGCGCAGGTCTCGGTCGAGGTTTCCTCCGTCATCCGCGCCTCGCCCAATTCCTTCCGCGTTGCCTGGATTGAGCGGCATTACGAGAATGACCAGCTTGCCGCGACGGTGCGCTGGACCGCCATCCTCACCGTCGTGATCGAGACCCCGCACACTGCCGGCCAGCTGCGCAAGAACCCGCTCGGCATCTATGTCGATGCGATCAGCTGGTCAAAGGAGTTCGGCAAATGAGCGCCCCGCATTCCAACAAAATTGCGCCGCCGGTTTCTAACAATGCGGCTTTTCTGAAGGGCACTATAGTCATTCCGCCGGTTCCAGTAAAACCCGCTCATCCGCGATTCCGGAGCTTTGGTGTTTTGGCTTTGCTGCTTTCCGCAAGCGGACTTGCCGGCTGCACCACGCCACAAAAGCCGCCGGCGATTACCTACGACAACACGTTGCGTCCAGCTGCCTTGCAGCCTGATCCGCCCAAGCCGGTGCGGATCGTCGAGATGCCCACGCCGTTGCCACTGCCTGGCCAGCTCAGGAAATTACCGAAGGAACATTCACCGCCGCCTGAACCGCGCAATCCAAAGGTACGCGTTGCAATTGCCGATGCCGCGGCCCGCGTACAGCCAACCCGCGACGGCTATATCAACGCCGTGCAGGTCTATCCGTATTCCGCTGGCGCGCTCTATCAGGTCTATACCGCGCCGGGCGAGGTGACCGACATCGAGCTGGAGCCAGGCGAGCGGTTGACCGGTTCCGGCCCGGTCGCCGCTGGTGACACGGTACGCTGGATCATCGGCGACACCGAGAGCGGCAGCGGCGCTGCACAGCGTGTGCATATCCTGGTCAAGCCGACCCGGCCCGGCCTCACGACCAACCTCGTGATTAACACTGACCGCCGGACCTATCTGCTGGAGCTGCATTCCGACCGGCACACCTACATGGCCTCGGTGTCCTGGCAGTATCCAGAAGACGCGTTGATCGCGTTGCGGGGCGAGAACGCAGCAGCCAATGCGGCGGCACCCATTAGTGCCGGCGTCGACGTCACACGGCTTCACTTCCGCTACCGCATCACCGGCGATAACCCACCCTGGCGGCCGCTCACCGCCTTTGATGATGGCGCGAAAGTTTATATCGAGATGCCGCCCGGCATTGCCCAAGGCGACATGCCGCCGCTGTTCATCATCGGACCGCAAGGTGATGGCCAGCTGGTCAACTACCGTGTTCACGGCAACTACTACATTGTCGACCGGCTGTTTGCCGCCGCTGAGCTGCGGCTCGGCGGCAAGCATCAGCAGGTGCGGATCGTGCGGACCGATGGAAGGCCGCGATGAGCGGCGCTTCTGATGCCGAGCCACAGGCGGCAGGACATCCGGGACCAGAGCAATATCCCGGATCAGATGGCGAACCGCCCCAATCCCGCAATGAGCCGGGCGCGCCCTTCCGCTTGCGCGCCGAGCGCCCGCGCGTCATGCGGCTTTCGCGCAAGGTGCTCACGGGCGGTTCCGCTGTCGCCATCATCGCAATCACTGGTGCCGTGGTATGGGCATTGCAGGGCAACCATGGCCGCCAGACGCCGCCGCAGGAACTCTACGACACGGATCATCGCACAACCGCAGGCGGCCTTGCCAATCTCCCGAAGGATTATACGGGTCTGCCGAGGCAGGTGCCGCCACTTGGTCCGCCATTGCCTGGCGATCTCGGTCCGCTAATGCTCAATGCGCATACCGCCAGGTCTACAAGCACGGGCAAGGCCAATCCGGAAGCCCAGCGTCTTGCCCAGGAACGCGAGGCGGCTCTAACCAGCCGGCTCTTCGTCCATACCGATGTTCAGCAGCATTCTGGAATGCAGATACAGGCCGCCGCGCCTGCCACCGAGCCGGCACCGCAAGATGGGCCGGCACTGCAAGATGGGCCGGCACTGCAAGATGGGCCGGCACTGCAAGATGAGAGTGCCCCGACATCGGCCAACACAGCCTTCATGCCGGACGGGCAGGACCAGAAGCAGGCCTTTATCAGCGGTGTGGCCGATCAGCGCATCGTCAGTCTGAACCGGCTGGTGGCACCTGCCTCGCCCTACGTGGTGCAGGCGGGCGCCATCATTCCCGCCGCGTTGATCACCGGCATCCGCTCTGACCTGCCTGGCCGGATCACCGCCCAGGTGACGCAGGATGTCTATGACAGCCCGACCGGGGACTTCCTGCTCATCCCGCAAGGTGCGCGCTTGATTGGCCGATACGACAGCCAGATCGCCTTCGGGCAGTCCCGCGTGCTGCTGGTCTGGACCCGGCTGCTCATGCCGAACGGCAAGTCCATCGTGCTGGACCGTCTGCAAGGCATCGACACCGCTGGCTATTCGGGGCTGGAGGATGGTGTCGATAATCACTGGGGCGGGCTGTTCAGGGCGGCGATGCTATCGACGCTGCTCAGCGTCGGCACCCAGGCCGGCACCAGCAACAACGCGAACGATCTGATCCAGGCGATCCGCAGCGGCGCCTCAAACAGTTTCAACCAAACCGGCCAGCAGATCGTCCAGCGCGATCTCCGCATCCAGCCGACGCTCACCATCCGGCGAGGCTTTCCGGTGGATGTCATGGTCAACCGCGACCTGGTGCTGGCGCCTTACAAAGGATGAGCGAGAGCAAAGGACAAGATCGATGGCAAAGCTAAGACTCGGTGCGCTTGCCGATGATAAACCCGTCAAGCTCACCGTGGAGTTGCCGGCTGCCGTGCACCGAGACCTTGTCGCTTACGCGGCAGCACTGGCCCAGGAAACCGGGCAGCCTGTCCATGATCCGGTCAAGCTTATCGCGCCGATGCTGGCGCGGTTCATCGCCGGCGACCGCGGCTTTGCCAAAGCACGGAGGATTACGAAGCAAGGTTCGGCGCCTTCGGCGTCCGCAGCCCCTGCGACATCAACCGCGCCAGACTGAGGAAGCGCCGCAATGCTGGATTGTCGTTCCCCGGCAACCAAATGGCGCTATAGGGCAGCACATCTTCCGGCATAGTGAGTGGCCGGAACACCACGTCCGGATAGCGGGTTCCGGTGGCACCTTCGCTGACGAGGCTCAATCCAAAGCCGAGGGCGACCAGGTGCATCAGGGTTTCCCGAGATACGTCATGGTGTTCGACCGCAGGGCTATGGCCAAGGTTCGCCGAGCGCCGCACGATGTAGTCATGGATCTCAGGGCCGGGTGCATCACGGCTGACGATGAAATGCTCGTCCTTCAGGGCGTTCCAGCCGACGGATGTGCTGCCAGCCAGAACGTGACTCTCCGGCAGAACAGCATGGACCCGCGCCTCCCACAATAGGAGAGTATCGCAGCGCAGCGGCGCAGACCTTCCGGTGACGAACGCGACATCGACCTGGCGCTCCGTGATCCGCGCGATGTGCTCGCTTGCTGAACCTTCAGTGACGTCTATCAAAATGGCCGGATGGGATTCATGAAACGCCCGCAGCAGTTCACGCACGAAACCTGTCGATACCGATGACATGATCCCGATCCGGATTACGCCTTCAATACCGCGCCCCGCGCTGGCCGCGCCCTTCACCGCATGATCAATCTCGGCAAGGCCTGATCGCGCCGTTTCCAGAAACCGCCGGCCAGCTTCGGTCAGCCGGACGCCTATGACATCGCGTTCAAACAGCGAGACGCCAAGCTGATCTTCCAACGCCCGCACCCGGCGGCTGACCGTCGATTGCCGGATGCCGAGAACCTTGGCCGCACGAGTGAAGCTAAGTTGCTCGGCAACCACAAGCGCCTGGGAAATCGACACGAGCTTGACCGCACCAGAAAATACAAGAGGAATAGCCTGGGGCGGAGTTTTGGGCAAAAAAGCTCCGATGCAATATTTACAAGCATCAGCTTTTGTACCGAACATGTTAATAGAAACTTAGCGCTCTTGGAGAGTTATATCTGGCGTGGGTTAAACATATGCACGACCGCCGTGCTTGCGGGCGGTACTGTTGATCGCAGACCCCACCCGCATCACGTCAATAGGCCAACGCGACTGGGCAGTGTGTTGATGTCAACGCGGGTTGGTATGAGTGCCCGGAAGATCCCTTTCATCCTGCGGCTTCGCGAGAACCAGCATGTCGTGCGCGAGGGCTTTGAGACCTGGACGATCGCCGGCATCGCACAGCGCCTAGGGAAGGGTCAGAAAATGATCCTCAAGGGCTGGTGCCGTCTGGGGCAAGGTGCTGGCGAAGGCTCGCCGCGCCTGCGGATCGTCGTGATGCGCTTGCCAACAAACGAGCTTCTGGCACTGGCTTGTTCCAGCAAGCCTCACCACGCGCTGGCCGGCTATCGCCAGAGGTGGACCATCGAGACCATGTTCGCAAATCTGAAAACCAAGGGCTTCAATCTGGAGGACACGCACATCACCGATCCCGGCAAGCTCTCCACCTTGCTGGCTGTGCTCCCCTCCGCTGGCTTTCCAGCAAGCTGCGCTTGCCGGAACCTTGGCCAGCTTCGCCCTGAGCGTGACGATCTGCGTCAAAACCGGCGTCGCGGCCGCTCGGCTCCATCCCAATCAAGAAACATGGCCGCAGAGCTTGGTCGCTCTTTGCGCTCGGCCTCGGCGCGCTCCATAAAATAGCGGCATCCGCAAATCCCGCCGAAATCACCAGCTTCCTTCAACAGCTTCTGTCGTCAAAACTGCCAGCTAATCAATTGAAATTAATGGGTGTCTGACACAGAGTCGAGTACGGTGGGGAAACTGACAGCAGGTCTTGTCATTCGGTAAAGGCTGTGCTGGCAGCGGAAAACAAAGAACCCAAAGAGGCGAAATCGTTATAATAATTACGGATCACGTATCTCTTCGTGTCGCCGGCTTGTCGCAGTTCTTGAAGTAGCGTCGCTGCGCAGAATACCGAGAAATGCGGCCACTGCGCGGGAGCGGTAGCGCTCGGCATGCTGAACGGCACAGAAGGCCCGTGGCGCCAGCGACACCGGCATCGCTTTCAGCGTCCCCGTCCGCAGCGCGCTGGCACAGACGCTTTTTGACAATATGGCTGCCCCCGCATCGGCGATAACTGCGGCGAGAACGGCCTCGTTGGACGGCAGTTCGATCACAATCCGCAACTTGTCGTAAGGCACGCCCAGTGTCTTGAGCCTTTGGATGAAAGCCGCGCGCGTTCCGGAACCGTCCTCCCGCAGAACCCAAGTACCCGCCGCCAGGTCTTCAACGCTGAACTTCTTCTGTCTTGCCCATGGATGCTTAGTGCTGACCACCATGACGAGTTGGTCTTGCGCGATCAGTTCGCTAACCAGTTGGGGATGGCTTGCCTCGCCTTCGGGTCCTTCGGTGAAGCCGAGTTCGACCTCACCATCGATGATGGCCTGTGCGACCTGCAACGAATTGCCGACCGACACCGCAAGCGCGAGGCCGGGATAGGATTTGTGGAACTCGACCAGCGGCTCCGGCAGGAAATGGCTGGCAATGGTCTGACTCGCCTTGATTTCGAGCCGCCCGCGCGTCAAGCCGGAAAACTCCCGCATCGCCAGCGCCGCCGCCTCCGCCCGGTTCAGCACGGCACGCGCCTCGGTGAGGAACAGCTTGCCGCCTTCCGTCAGCACGATGCCCCGCCCGACCCGGTGAAACAGCTTGGTGCCGAACTCCCGCTCAAGAGATGCGACCGCAGCGGAAACCGCGGATTGCGTCATGTCCATGGCCTCCGCGGCACGCGTGACATGCTCACGCTCGGCGACAGCCGTAAAAATTTGCAACTGATCAAGCGTCATTCGGTAGGCTTTCACATGTGGTTGAAATCATCCCCAACGAGAGGATCAAGCCGGACCCAGCGGCTTCTTATGTTCTGTTATAACGAATGGTTTGAGAAGTCCAATCATCTTTATTGATTCTTATCGTCCTCCTATATCGGTCTCACACAAGGACGCTAAGTCCTCCCCGACCCCCAACGAGGCCGAGGCTTTTTGAAGGATAATGACGATGTTTACGAAAACTCTGATGGCGGCGGTTGTGGTTGGTGTGTTCGGGCTGGGTGCGGTCGCCCATGCCGATCAGGGCATTGTGGTAATGCCGGCCAACCCGGTGGTTGCTCAAACCATGACGGCCGGCGGCGGCGAGCAGTATCCCAGCTTCGCCAATAACGGCACGCCGGTGGTCTCCGAGCGGGTAATCGCCAGCAACGGCGGGCAGAACTACCCGACCTTCGCCAACCCAACCAATGGCGGCACCAGGGCCGACTATGCGGCGCTCGGCACAGTCAATGGCGGCACCACTACACAATACGCGGCACTCACCGGCTTCAACCATAACGGCGGCT
>NZ_FTNE01000049.1 GCF_900156265.1 Acidiphilium rubrum | reverse complement strand
CCAGAGCGGCCGGTGAGTCGTCACGCGCCCACGACGTCAGGTTGCATAGCTAATTGTAGAAGAATTGAATGAAACGCCCTCATGAATAAATGCGGCTAGCCACTGTCGTCCCATCGGGTCCTCCTCGTGCCAGGCTTTGCAGCCTGGCACGATCGCTTGAGGGCGGGTGCGGATTATTCCGCTGCGATCTGCTCGAATTCGGCCGGCATTCCGCGCGGCGGTGCCGCCGGCTCGGACAGATCCTCCTCCGGATTGGCAGCGTCGTCGCCGTCGGCCGGATCAGCATCATCGGGAGATGCATCGTCAGCACCATGCTCTGTCTCCGCGCCGTTCGGATCATCGTCGCCGGAACTCGGATCGCCGTTGTGCCGGGCGTGGCTTTCGGCGAGCTTCGCGGCTTCGTCTGACGTCAGCGCAAACGCCGCGCCGGGGTAGATGAACCGCTCTGTCTTGAACCGATCTACCACCGCGGCGCGGGTCGCCTTGCCGGTCTGGCGGGGCAGCACGCCGCTCGCGCTGCCGATCCGCTCGATCTCGGGCTTGGACAGGCAGGAGAGGAACTCCTGCGTGGCCATGTTGGGCAGGAACCGTTCAGCCTCGATCTCGTTGCCAGCGATGCGTGCGACCGGCCCGGACTGCATCCCAAAACCGTCGCGCAGGCAGAGCGCATGCTTGAGCATCGCCCGCGCTCCAGTCCGGATCGTCTCTGGATCGAAGGTCAGGACACCGCCGGAGACCAGCGGATAGGCGATGGCGCTACGCCGGCGGTAGATTTGGCCGGGTTCGATTTTCTCGCCGGTGCGGACCTGCACATTGTCGCCGGCGAAGGCGAGCACGAGCAGGGCGATCAGGGTGTGATCGTCGATTTCGACTTTATCCAGGGCCTCATGCAGGGCATCGGTCTGGAAGTCGCCGATCATCTTGAGCCCTTCCTTGGTGACCGGCGGGCGAGAGCTCGCTTGCACGAATTCAGCCTCGGTCTCGATCTCGCCGGTATCACCGGTATCTCTGGCTTCGTCGGTTACACCCCCTGCCCCGGCGCCGGCTGCGGTCGCGGCCTTGCCCTTGGCCTTCGATTTCCCGACCGGCTTGGGTTCGGGCAGGCGGTACATCACGGTCTCGATCTTGCCGGTACGCTCATTGATGAAGCGTCCGGCGGTCTCACCCTTCCCCGGCTTCTCGCCATAGACCTTCACCGCCTTGGCGGGCAGCTTCGGTTCACCATGCTCGTTCACCGGCAGGATCACGTGACCTTTCGGCAGCTTCTTGCTCAGATACTCGTGCTGGGCGTTGAGATACGCCTCGGCCTGGGTGGTGTAGCGATTGTCCACCCCGTCCTGGCCGAACAGATCCTCTTCCCAGATGATGCCGTTCGCCGTGGCAATCTTCGCATCGAACGAGGCATCCCGGGCAAAGAACCGGGTTTTGGTCAGCGCCCGCGCCAGGTCCCACCACATGACCCGCTCGGTCTTCTTCGGCTTGTGCTTCTTCCAGGCTTCCGCCTGATCCTCGCGTGAGGCGCTGGCGATGGTGCGCAGATCTCGCTCGTTCGGTTCATCCCCCTTGGCCATCTGATCGAGAATGGCGGGATGGATCGAACCGCATAGTTTGAGCCGCTTGATTACGCGGGGCGGCAGAGCGAGTGCGGTGGCGATGCCGTCCTCGGTCCAGCCATCCCCGCAGAGCGCTTCGATGGCACGCCACATATCGACCGTGCCGAGGCCGGCGCGGACGATGTTCTCGCTGAAGGCGCGCATGCTGTCGTGATTGGCGTCATCGCCGTCGAGCACCAGCACCGGGATGGTGTCGAGCCCGGCTGCGATGCAGGCGCGGGTGCGACGATCACCGGCCTTGATCACCAGTCTGCCGTCGATCTCGCGCACGATCGGTGGCTGGATCAAGCCGATCTCGCGGATGTTGGCCGAGAGCTGGGCCTCGTAGGCCTCGTCCGGTTTGACGCGGCGGGGGTTGGCGGGGTTGGGCACGAGTATCTTGGGATCAACCTGTCTCAGGTCCATCGGTAGCTCCATTGTGGTTGGGTTGGGTTTTGTGTGGTTTGGTTTCCCTTCCAGTTTCTTCTGGAAGTAACTTCCGCGGCGCATGGGGACGGGACCGGCACCATTGCCGGCGAGCCGCCCTGCCCTGCGGCGCGCCGGTACGGCGCCGACGCGGGGCCGGGTGGCGCAGGCGGCGATGGAGCGTAGCGGTGCCGGGAACGGCACCATGCGATCGGGAACGGATTACCGGCTACAGACCGGCGAACAGGTCCGGCTGGGCGACCGGGGTCTTGAGCGAGCTGTGGCCGGTCGGTGGAACACGGGGTTGTGCACAGACCTGATCGGCCTGCGTGATCTCCCCCGAAAAACACTCGCACGCGGTAGCTTTTGCGTCCGCCGGATTGGAGATGTTGCGGTCAGTCAGTCTTGGGGAGAATTTCCGGTCCAATCGCTCGTACTCGGCGCGTTCGCGCGCCTCGCTCTCCTGCGCCAGCAATCGCCGGTGCCAGTCGATCACGCCCGATTGTTTCAACCGGGCGCGGATGACCTGCTCGACGTCGCTGTAGGTCCAGGCGGGGTCACCGTAGCAGGGGTGGCGGATCGTCTGGTCGAGGAAGTCGATCTTCGCGGTGCGGCTTATGAAGAATTCGCTCCAGAAACCATGCCGGTCATAGCAGGCGATATGGCCGAAAGTGTTCGAAAGGCGTTGGTAGAATTTCTGTGTGAACAGGGTCTCCGGGAAATCCTCCGTGATGAACCGGAGCAGATGATTGCCGAATTTCGCTTTGGTCGGAGCGTCATCCCATTTCGTGGGGGTGAATTGCTCTGGGGTCAGCAGGGGCAGACGGATCGCGCGGGCGAACGCGGTGGGGAGCATGGTGATCTCCTTTCGGGTCTCGGTGTCTTTGTCGGTGGAAAAGGATGGGAGGGTTGGGAGGAGGGGCGTTCCCCCTCCTTTATTCGTCCTGATCGGCACCAGACGAAGCCGTACCGACATCATCGGTCGGATCGTCCTCGAGAGAGGAACGTCGTGCGAACATGGCGGGGAATTCCGGGGGTTGGTCCCCTGCCCCGCTCGCGTTCGGACCAGCGCCGGTGTTGGCCTCGCTCTCCGTGGCGGCCAACGCCTTGTCGATCGCGGCCAGTTCCGCCCGTTTGGCATCGAGTTCTGCTTGCAGCTCGAAGGGCACCCCGAGCCGCGACTGGTATTCGCTGATCCGGTGCTCGGCGTTGATCAGATCCTCCTGCGCTCGGTCACGCTGGATTTCGAGGCGGTTGATCACGGATTCGATGCGGGCGATCACCCCGAGGGCGTTCATCTCATCCGGCATTTCGATCGTGAGGCGCTGGTCTGTCAGGTGCAGGATCACCTTCGCGTCGTCGATCCCGCCCTGCCTGGAGCGCATCACCCGCAGGCTGAATTCGAAGCCGCCGATCTCGCCAGCGATCGCCTCCTTCTGCTCCCACGCGCTTTCCATGATCGTGCGGATCAGCGCCGATCCGGCATGCTTGCGCTCGGTGAACCGGGTCTCGCCAATGGTCATCGCAAACGCATCGCCGGTGGTGTCAATCCGCCGCGCGATATCCTGATCGAAACCCGCGATCCGTTTGGTGGCGGTCTCGATCGACCAGCGTGCCTCGTTCAGCGTTCGGCGGATCGAGATCTGCCCGTCGATATGCGCGTCACTCAGGCGACGGAGCCGGGCCAGCTCGGCTTCCAGCCCGGCCTTCTGCATCAGCCGCTGATCACCCGAGGCGATCGCCTTGGCCATGGCGAACTGGTTGGACTGACTGCCGGCGTCCTCCAGCCGGCGGATCGTGCGATCACCGGACAGCGAGGCTTCGATGAACCGCTGCTTGCGCTCGTTGTTTTGCCACATTGTCGCATCCATGCTGGTCTGCGTCGCATAGGCGTAGATCGCGATCTCCTCGTTCTGGTTGCCCTGCCGCTCGATGCGTCCCTCGCGCTGCTCGATGTCCGAGGGTAGCCACGGCACGTCGAGATGGTGCAACGCCACCAGTCGCTTCTGGCCGTTCACGCCGGTGCCCATGGTCTGCGATGATCCGATCAGGATCCGCACCCGCCCGGCGTTGAAGTCGGAGACCACCCGCTGCTTGTCCGCCGCCTTGCGGTAATCCTGCATGAAGGCGATCTGTCCAGCGGGCACGCCGCGTTCGATCAGTTGATCCCTGATCCAGCGATAAGCCGAGAAGCCACGGGTCTTCTCGACGTTCATCGTGCCGAGATCGGAGAAGATCATCTGACCCGCGCCGTGATTGGGGTACTCTTCGCCGTCAGGCTGGAGGTATCGCCGCTCCGCCGTGTCGCGCCAGGTCTCGAATACCTTGTCGATCAGGGCGTTCAGCTTGCTGTCGGGATCCGGCATGCCACCCTGGGTCACCAGCCGCAGATCGATCGCGGCGTGGCGGCCATCGGTGATCACCGAGAGCAGGATGTCATCACCCTTTTGCGGCTTACCCTTGCGGGCCTCGATCTCCTTGATCCGGTGATCGAGGAAGCGCTGGTACATCCGGAAATGTGTGCTGGGTTCGACCGTGACCAACTGGCGCTTGCCGGTGGCGATGCGAGGGAGTTTCAGATACTCGCGCAGATCGGCCTTCTGGACGACATCGGCGAAGCTGCGGAAGATGTCGATCAGTTCCGGCACGTTGACGAATTCCGAGAACCTGGTGACCGGCTTGTATTGGCCCGACGGCTGGAGTTCGAGATCGGTGCGCGCATCCCCGAAGTTCGCCGCCCAGCCGTCGAAATGCTGCAAGCCCATCCGGGTCAGGATATCTTCGGCAAAGAAGCGCTGCAGCGTGTAGAGTTCACCCATTGTGTTGGTGATCGGCGTGCCGCTCGCCATCAGCAGGGCGCGACCGGGGTTCTTCTGGTCGACGAACCGGGCTTTGACGAACAGATCCCACGCCCGCTGCGAGCCGTTCGGATCGACGCCCTTCAGGGTCGCCATGTTGGTCGGGAAGCTGAGTTTGCGGAATTCCTGCGCTTCATCGACGATGATCTGGTCGATGCCGATCTCACCGATCGTCAGCAGATCGTCCTTGTCGCTACCCAGAGCGTCGAGCCGTGCCTCGAACCCCTCCTTGATCCGCTCGATCCGCTTGCGGCTGATCCGGTCGTCGCTGTCCACGGTGGTCAGGATCTCTTCCATCGCACTAATCTGGTCCTCGAGCATCGACCGCTCGAAGCTGGCCGGGACGGCGATGAACTTGAACGCGGAATGAGTGATGATGATGCAGTCCCATTCCCCCGTCGCGGCGCGGGCGAGGAAGCGCTGGCGCTTCGCCTTCGCGAAGTTCGTCTCGTCGGCGACCAGAATGCGGGCGGTCGGGTAAAGTTGCAGGAACTCACGGCTGGCCTGGGCGAGGCAGTGACCGGGGACCACCATCATCGCCTTGGTGATCATACCGAGGCGTTTCTGCTCCATCACCGCTGCGGCCATCGAGAAGGTTTTGCCGGCGCCGACCGCGTGGGCGATGTAGGTCGCGCCATCGGCGATGATCCGCCAGATCACCCGTTTCTGGTGGGGGTAGAAGCTGATCACGCTCGACGCGCCCGGCAGGGTCAGATGCGAGCCGTCGAAGTGACGGGGCACCAGATTGTTCATGAGGTCGTTGTAGATCCGGCAGAGCGTCTCGGCCCGTTCGGCGTCGGTCCAGACCCAGGACTGGAATGCGGTCTTGATCTTGCTCAGCTTTTCCTTGGCGGCCTCGGTCTCGACCACGTTGAGTTCGCGCCGCTCGCGGCCGTCCTCCATCCAGGTGTCCCAGATCTGCGGGATCTGGGAGTTCAGCGCATCGTCGAGCAGATGTCCGGCATGGCGGCGTGCGGTGCCCCATTCCGTGGTGCAGGCGCCGACGCCGACGAAGGCGGATACGTTCAGGGTCCAGCTGCCGACCTCGCGGACGTGGTTGATCCGGGTGGTGACACCGATGATCTCCGTGCAGAAGCGCTCGATCACATTGGTCGGGATCCAGGTGGCACCGAGGCGAGCGGTGATCTCGGAGGGTTTCAGATCGACCGGCTGGGCTGCTTCGAGGGCGGTGACGTTGCTCTCGAAGCGCGGGTCTTCGACGGCGGCCGCGCGGGCGATCGCGAGCTTGGTCCGCACCGGGCCGGAGAGATAGGCATCGGAGGTTTCCCAGCGTTGGGTCTCCGGGTTGAGGAAGATCGCGTTGGGCAGAAGGGAGATGACGGTCTCGGCGGTGGTGCCGAGCAATTCGGCGATATAGTCAGGATCGACGCTGCCCCGATCGTGCAGGCAGACCGTCAGCGCGTCGGCCGCGGTCTCGATCATCGGCTCTGCTGGCGGGTGGATCACCCTTCGGTCGAAGATCGCACCGTGACGGCCCTTGTCGCTGTCGAGGTCGTACTCCTCGATCGAGGCAACCAGCCAGACATCGGGGTCATCCGCGAAGGGGGCGAGATTGGGTCGGCGGACGATATCGCGGGTCTTGCCGGTCTCCTCATCGGTGATCGTGACCACCTGCGTCCTGTTGATCGCGCCATAGGTCCGCACGAAGCGGCCGTAGACCAGGCGGAGCTTCTGTTGAGCCTGCTGCCAGGGCAGATCGGCTTCCTGGGCGCGCAGCACCTCCCGGACCGCATCGCGGATCGGGATCAACCCGTCGATGATCTGGGCCGAGAGCAGCGGGATGCCGTCGCGTTTGGAATTCTTCTGCTTGACCGGGATCTCGGTCGGGATGCCGTCGACCACCTGATGCAGCCGGTTGCGGATCACGAGGTAACTGCCCTCGCGGATCGTCGCGCCGTCGGCGGCATGGCCGGTGTAGACCGGCTCGCCGAGTTCATCGGGCTTGCGGAAACGGGCGGGGTCGGGGGTGTGGACCCCTGACGGCAGGATGGCGAGCGCCGCATGGATCGCCGCTTCGAGGCCGGGGCCGGTGTCGCCCTTGCAGCTGTAGACCAGGCCGTAGGGGCTGGTGGTACGGTCATGGGTGCCGAGGACCTGGGCGGGGTGGTCGAGGAAATAGCGGTTGATCGCGACCGCCGGGGTCTCGTCCGTGGCGGGCAGGGCTTCGGCGGTGCCGATCCAGTTTACCGGACCGGGGATCTCTTCATCGGCGCGGGCGCGGAAGACCAGCAGGTCGACCACCACATCGGTGCCGGCATCGGCGCGCATTGCCCCGGCTGGCAGGCGCACCGCGCCGAGCAGGTCGGCTTTGTCGGCAATGATCTTGCGCGCGGTATCGTCGATCTTGTCCATGGTCCAGCGGCTGACCACGAAGGCGGCGAGGCCGCCGGGGCGGAGATGGTAGATCGACCGCGCGATGAAATAATCATGCAGCGACATCGCCGTGGGAGGGGTGATCTCCGTCAGGCGCTGGGTGCGGTCGGAGAACGGCGGGTTGCCGATCGCGAGGTCGAAATCTCCGATGAGTTTCGCCTTGGTGAAATCCTCCCGTCTGATCTGGCTTTCGGGGAACAACAGGCGGGTGATGCGGGCGGTCACTGGATCGGCCTCGATACCGGTGAAATGGCTGTTCACGGCGATGGCTTCGGGCGCGAGGGCGATGAACAGGCCGGTGCCGCACCCGGGTTCGAGGACGCGCCCGCCGGCGTAGCCGAGCCGTGCCACCGCGCTCCAGAGCGCCCGGATGATGAATTCCGGGGTGTAGTGGGCGTATTGGGTGGCGCGCATCAATCCCGCGCGTTCGTGTGGGCTGACCAGGGTTTCCAGATCGCGGCCGATCTCGGCCCAGCCGGCGCGGAAACCCTCGTCCCCATGCGCTTGCGCCGCCGTCTCCTCACCCGCATCCGCACCTGCGGTGGAAGGCAAGGTCGAGCCTGCGGCACGGAACACACCTTGGGCCAACTCGGTGCTGCTGAAGGCGCAAAACTTGATCAGCTGCGCCTGTTCGTCCGGTGTCGCCGGACGGTTCTGGGTTTCGATCAGCTGCAACAGGCGGATCGCGGCGAGATTGTCCTGCGCGCGGGCTTTCCACCCGGCCGCGAGGTTGCGCGCACCGTCGAGCCGGAAGTTCGTCCCGCGACGTGTGGCATCGGACCGGGACGAACGACTCCCCTGCCCTGCTGGCGTGTCGGCTTCGTCGGTGTCGTCCACCGGGTTCTCCTTCATCGGGATACGGATCAGGCCGACCGGGTTGAGATCAGCTGGGGTGAGTGCGGTGGTGCCGAACAGGTCGAGACCGAGTTGGCCGCCCTGGTCGAATGGATTGATCGGCATGGCAGGATATCCTCTGGAACGAACGAAGAACGCCGTTCCGGGTTGGAACGGCGTTCTGCGGTGGGCTTGATGGGAAAGGTCAGGTTCGGGCGATCGGGCCGACGTCCGGGCTGGACCGGGTCGGATCGCTGCGGTTTTTCAGGCGGGCGGGTGGATCGCGCTCGCGGGTTCGATCGCTGCGAGCAGATCCGGGTGTTCCTGCGCGAACCGGCCGCGCTGGTACGGCCGGCCACGTTCGGTTTCGACGATCAGGCGTTTGAACCGCTCGATGTCGTTGATCCGGATATAGCCGTGACGGACGCACCACGCCCCGTTCTCGTATTCGTCGGAGAGATCGGGGTGCAGCGGCGGAAGCGGCTTGCCGGTGACTTGATCGAGCGCGCCGCGCAGCCACCAGGCATGGAGCCGATACTTGTCGGTGATCCGTCCGTGCTGCTTGATCAGTCGTTCACGTCGGGAGCGATAGCGTGTCATCGCCAGCCTCCTGCGGTACGGGGATGTTGTGGATCTCGGCGCCGGCGCGGCGATAGTGGGCCGCAACGGTCTCCAGTCTTTCGTAGGACAAGGCTTTGCAGATGATGAAACGCGGTTCCTCGCCGACCGCGATCATCGGCCCGTTGAAAGCCAGATGAAGCACCTGATCTGGATCGGCCTGACGAACATCGATGACGGCACCTCCCGCTGCGAGCACCCGGGCCTTCATCGCATCGAGGTCATAGCCCGAGATGCTGCGCCCCCAACTGACGTAGAGCGTCCATTGCGAGGGGTTGATCCAGAGGTGGCCGCCTGTGGTCGCACATGACTGCGCGATGAGGTCATCGAGGAACGCCTGGTTGCCGCTGCGCGGCTGGGAAGGATTGCTCATCGGTGCCTCCTCAGATCATGCCGAGGGCGAGCAGCCAGGATGGCGCGCCGTCGGACGAATGGCCGTCGGGTTCGACCTCCTCGCCATCTGTGGCTTCGACCACGCTGTCGGTGGACCAGCGCTCGATCTCGGTCATCGTGGGAAGGTCGGTGATCGACCGGGCCCAGGCCGGGAGATTGGTGATCGCCAGTGCTGCCCGCTCGAACCGCTCGGCCTTGATCGCATCGGTATCGGCAGGCGCACGAGTGCGTACCCAATCCGAGCACACATCACGGACATAAACGGCACCATCCTCGCGGTAGGAGATGAGGCGGTGGAGCTTGATACTGAAGAACCGGTAGCGTTCGGGTTCCGCGCCGCTCGGCTGGGATGGCGCATGGCCATGTGATGTTTCGTGACAGGCTGACATGGGAGGGATCTCCTTCGATGGGGTGTGATCCGATCGAAATCCTTCGTTGTTCTCTGGATTTCTCGAATCTACCCATCGCGCGACCGCATCCCGCCGACGGCAGGCAAGGGCGCGGGGCGGGCGCTTTCGCCCGACCCGCGGGAAACGCAGCCACGCGCAACCGGCGCTTGCGCCGGTGAGCATGGCGAGGCCCTACCCCTTGCCGGCCGAGGCGGGTGCGGTAGCCGATTCTCTTTTCGGTGTTGTTCCCTGCCCTCTTTCATTTTTCTGGTTTTGCGCTACGCCGATCACCACTTCATCAAGAGGAATAGAGCATGCCCAGGGGTATCAAAGGATCATCCAAGCCAGCGACCAAAAGCCAGGCGGCTGTAAAAGCAAAGGCTTCGCCTGCCAAAGTGAAAATGGCGGCCGCGAAGGCTCCCATGAAAGTCGCTTCGAAAGCGGCACAGAAAACGATGGCCAAGCCGATCATCGTCGCGGCAAAACCAAAGTTGTCAGTCCAGGAGTTGCGTGACCGGGTCGAGCAGCTGGAGGCAGCAAACAACGCCTTGGCAATGAAAAACAAGGCTGTTCGCAAGGATCTGAAACAGGCCCACAGCGAGATCAAGACTCTTCAGGCCGAATTGGAAAAGTCGAGAGCGACGCCATCGGTCAGCGAAACAGTCCCGGCTCCGGAAGAAGTCCCATCGGCATCCCCCGTCACCGCCGTCGAGCCGGAGACCGCGACCGAAGCAGCAATAGAGACCACGACGGATGCCGTGACCAAGGCAAAGCCGCGGAAAAAGCCGATCATCAAGCAGGGTAAAGTCAAGATCTGAGCCGTCGTCGTCTTATCGGGTTTCCTCGGTTTCGGATCGTCCTTCGGCAAGCCATTCCTTGACCGCGAGGTCGGTATCGATCAGGGCGAACGGCCCCCCATCGTCCGCAGTATCGACCGTGGCCCGGAAAGCCACGGTCCATTGCGGCAGATCCTCCGCCGGGGTCGTCACCGCACCGATGGCAAGGCAATGATAGGCACCGATCGCTTCGGCGATCGTGTCGAGAAACATTCGGTAGCGTGGTTCCTCATGCTGCGGGGCGTCTGTCACAATGCCGGTGATGATGGCTGCGAGTTCAACGTCGGTTGCGATTTTTGCCATGTCGGGATTTCCTCTCAGGAACCGATTTCGATGGTGTTCTGCTCCGTGATCCGGATCCGCGGTGCCTGGTCAGGCCGGGGTCGCTTCACCGGACGGGTTCGGAACTCCCGGACCGACCAGGTAATCGCGGTCCGGTTCTCGACCAGGCTCGCACCCAATCGCGAGAGGTACTCTTGCGCTCCCGCCAGATTGGCGCAGGCCAACATGCACCGGATTGTGTAACCGGAGCGGGGTTTCGGAATCTCTGCCCACACGCCTATCAGCGGCAGACCTTTGGCGGGGCGACGTGTTCGGACCTGCGGTTTGAGATTCTCGATGTCAGAGACGCCGAGGTCGTCGTCATCGGTGCAGGTCATGGCCGGAGTTCCTTTCGATCAGAGGGTTGATGTGGATCCTGAAGCCGGTGGTGGTCAGGTTCCGGCGGGCCGATCGGGCTTCGCGGCAATCAGGTCGCCATACCGGTCGCGGACGGCGGGGCCGGTCAGATAGTCAGCATCGATGCCGAGCAGAGTGCTGACCCTGCGGCGGATGCTTGCCAGCAGCTCGGCATCTTCATGGGACGGCACGGAGGTCGGCCAGCCTTTGACGTACAGCAGATGACGGGGCAGCCGTGCCTCCAATTGCATCCGCTCGTGGGCAGCGAGCCGCGCCCGCGTCACCGCACGTCGCATATCGGCGTCGAGCAGATGCGGCGCGGTATCGGCCAGCCAGCGGCTTCCCTGAAAAGCAAAGGTCGATCGGGCTTCGAGATCGACCATGGCGCGATAGATTTCGTGGTTCTCCGGGCAGGAGGCGGCGGCCCGGATATCACCGATCGAACTCATGATACAGAACACGCACGACACGCGGGTCGAACCGTAGACCGCATAGGCTTCATGGGTCAGGCCGGCCGCCGCGATAGTCCGCCAGACCTGCCCGATCGGCCATTCGATGATCGGGTTCCAGACGAAAGCCTCGCGGGTTCGGGTCGTGAGGTTGGTATCGATCGCGCTAACCGCATTTATTCATGAGGGCGTTTCATTCAATTCTTCTACAATTAGCTATGCAACCTGACGTCGTGGGCGCGTGACGACTCACCGGCCGCTCTGGGCTGGTTTTGATGAGCTTGGCGATGTGTCGGCGCTGGAGTTGGATGAGATCGGGACCGGTCGGGGCAACCGCCCCTGGGCTCAGACCAGTAACCTGGGCAGTCTGGCCAGAGCGTAGCGGAGAATGACCTGATCCGGCATCGATCGCGGCAGATGCAGGCGAATTGATTTCTTCAATGTCTCGACCTGGACGGCGAGTTTGATCAGGCGTAGCCGCAAGGTATCGAACTGGATACCACGC
>NZ_FTNE01000065.1 GCF_900156265.1 Acidiphilium rubrum | reverse complement strand
GGGCGAATTAACGTCGGAATGGGTGGGCGAATAGATCCCGGAATGCCGGGCGAGTTACTCCCGGAATGGTGGGCGAATTGACCCCGGAATCAGCAGACAAAGGCTCTCGCACCGATGCTGGGGTTCGGTGCCATGCTTCTCGTGTTGCATCTCACCATTCAGCTGGTCGGCGTGGTTGCTGCCATGAGTCTTGCGCTGGTGATCTGCGTCCTGTGGTCGCTCATCCTGCTTCTGGTGCAAGGAGTGCGCCCATTGAGGGTCCGGACACGAAAGTGAGTTTTACGTACGCTAGACGTGAACGAGGCGGGAACATTTGTCCGCCTTCTTGTCCGGAAACTGATTTGTCCACGATCTCGTCGGCACGTCAGGTTGTCGGAAACTCCTGGGTTTGTCCGAAAAATCCTCGTTTTTCGGACAAGCGTACGTAAAAGCTACTTTCGTGTCCGCTCCCCTCACTCTCCCAGCAAATGCAGCACGATTTCGCGCGGGTGGGGTCGGCGCCGATGCTCGAACAGATAGAGCGCCTGCCAAGTCCCGAATACCGGTCGTCCGGCTGCGACCGGAATGCTGAGCTGGGTCTCGGTCAGCATTGTGCGCAGATGCGCCGGCATATCGTCCGGTCCTTCGTCCTCATGCGCGTAACGGCCGGCCGCCTCGGGAACCAGCGTTTCGAAAAACCGGAGGATATCCGCCCGCACGGTGGGGTCGGCGTTCTCCTGAACCGTGAGGGAGGCGGATGTGTGACGGCACCATACCGTCAGCAACCCGGTCTCGATCCCCTGGCTCGCGGTCCAGTCGATGATCGGCCGGCTGATATCGGTCAGCCCCTTGCCCCTGGTCTCGATGGTCAGACGGTGCAGCGCCTGCCTCATCCCCACATCCGCCGTGCGATATCCTGCTCTTCGGCGCCGATCGCATTGGCGTAGATCGCGGTGGTGGAGAGCTGGGCGTGGCCGAGCCATTTCTGGACCAGGTTGAGCGGGATGCCGGCGGAGACCGCAGCCACCCCGAACCCGTGGCGCAACCCTTTGGGTGAGGCGTGCGGACCGGTGAGATCGGCCGCCACCATCACGGCGTGGACCGCTCGCCAGCCGGTCATGCGCGACCAGGGCCAGAGCCGGATATCCCGCCCCTTGTCGCGGCGCGACTGGCATTCCCGGATGCCGTGGACCAGATCGAGGGCTTCGAGCAGGGCAGGGGGAACCGGTACCGGCCGGTAGATCCCGCTGCGACGCTTCTTGAGGGTCTCGAACACCAGCACGCCGGAGGACAGATCGACCCGATCGGCGGTGAGAGCTAGGGCCTCGGACAACCGGCAGCCGGCATAGGCGAGGGTCATGCACAGGGTGCGGACCTGGCGATCTTCCCGTTCCGCGACCCGGAGAAAGATCGACCGCTCCGCCGCGGTGAGATACTTCCGGGCGCCGGTGGCATCGAACAAGCTCATACCTTGCGATACGTGGACCGGCCGGTCCTCCGGACGATCGATCGTGGTTATAGCGGGCCGTGATTTGGCAACCCGCTTCTTTGACAGTGGCAGTTTGGCATCGGCCAAGCCCTTGTCCCCAGGCTTATCCCGTTTTCTGTGGATAAGTGCTGGGCCTCGCTTCGAGGGCGGTGCTGGATCAGGCGGCATGCTGATCCTGATAGCCGCGCTGGCGTTTACGCCGGGCGAGGGTAGCGAGCGCATCGAGCGCGCTGCCAAAATCCGCACAAGGGTCGTGCCGCATCCGGCAGCTGCGACCGATCCGGCCCCAGCGTCGTGCCAGGACGACGGCGCCGAACAGATCCGCCACGATCTCGATCTGGTAGTACCGCCGCTCGTTCAGCTCGGGTCGGATCCGTGTGAGGGTGATCAACTCGGGAAACAGCGGCAGTTGCACCGCGGCGGGGCGGGGTGTCCGGACCGAGCGCCGGCGCAACGCGCGTCGGGCGCTTCCGCCAGCGGGCTCGATCGGGGTCGAATCTGGTGAAACGGGCGACATTGTCCGACAACTGTATCACCGACGCCGCACGGATGGAACGGCCAAAATCATCGTGACCGGCAAAATTTCAGCTTCGGACGGTAGGAAGGAGAGGGCAGGGAGCGTCGTACTTCAAGGCGATATCGGCAAGTTTACGAATGGCTGACCGCGTCAGCCTCCCGGTCGGGTCGCCGCTTCACGGGCAGGCGCTGACGGGGGCTTGGGGGTCGCCGACGCGATCAGCGGTGCCAGGCTGATACACTATTAATCATAGCGTATCGCAATCCGCTATGTGGTACGTCACCAAGATACAGATAACGGTTGCCTGAAAACCAATAGGTTGTTATGATGGTAAACACCTAAGCGCCTACAGGATGGTGCCATGCCGAATGATATGACGACCAGATGGACCGTATCAGTTTCCAAAGAAACCGATATTACCGTGCGGAGCTTTCTGGCTCAGCGCGGCATGAAAAAAGGTGACCTGTCGAAATTCATCGAGGAAGCCGTCAAATGGCGTGTGCTCGATCAAACAATGGCCGATGTCCGCGGTCGATTTGCCGATATGCCGGCCGACGAGCTTGAAGCCATGATCGACGAAGCCGTCTCGGCTACGCGCCAGGCACACGTCCTGAAATCAGCCTAAAGCGTGCGTCTGATCCTCGATACCAATGTCCTCATCAGCGCATTGCTCTCAAGCGTTTCACTGCCGGCTTACCTTGTCGTTCTATGGCGCGAGGGCAAATTCGACCTCCTCACCTCGACCGAGCAGCTCGACGAACTCATACGGGTGACGCGATATCCAAAGATCCGGGAACGGCTGCATCCGTCCCTGGCTGGCCGTCTCATCAACGAGATCCGCGATCTCGCCATTCCCCTTTCCGATCTCCCCGTCGTTACCGTGTCGCGGGATCCCCATGACAACTATTTATTGGCGATGGCGGCGGTTGGTGCGGCCGACTTTCTGGTGACAGGCGATAAGGGTGACCTTCTTCCGCTCAAAACGTACGACGGGGCCAAAATCCTTACAACGCGCGAATTTCTTGTGCTGCACAAAAGACTACCATGATGCGAACCTTCGCTTGAGTGACAACTAGCCGCATTTATTCATGAGGGCGTTTCATTCAATTCTTCTACAATTAGCTATGCAACCTGACGTCGTGGGCGCGTGACGACTCACCGGCCGC
>NZ_FTNE01000033.1 GCF_900156265.1 Acidiphilium rubrum | reverse complement strand
ATCCCTGGTTGCGGCATGTGTTTGCCGATGGCGGCTATGCCGGTCCCAAACTCAGTGAACGCCTCGCCAAAATCGGCAAATGGACCATACAGATCGTCAAGCGCTCGGACGCAGCCAACGGGTTCGAACTCCTGCCACGCCGCTGGGTGGTGGAGAGAACCTTTGCCTGGCTCGGCAGATGCCGACGCCTTGCAAAGGATTTCGAGGCCACCGTTGCCAGCGCCACCGCATGGCTCTTCCTCGCACATATCCGCCTGCTCACAAGAAAAATCGCACGCAACGGATAGCCACACTACCATTCAGATTCGGGCTCTGAGACTAAGGCCGACTCGTGGAACAGTGGTTTTGGTGACTGACAAATATATCACCAAACCGACTGTTTTATCTAGAGGCGGCCTGGCAATGACGACCGCTTTCCCTCATAGCGAAGCATACCCAGCTGTCTTCCGCTACCGGCAGCTGTAACAGCACCCGACTGGCGCATATGGACGAACATCGGTCGACCTGGTCCGATGGCGAACGGCGGCTTCCGGAATCGGGTGATTAGCGGCGAGCCGGCGGGGTTGGGTCGATTTGCCGCCTTCGACCACGCCAGATTAAGTCCGCATTTGTCACTCAACCTCTCAAAAGCGGACCGACCGCTTTCCACCAAACCCCGCCGATCGGTGCCGAGACCGCGAATGGCCGCTTCGGAGAAACTGAGTTGTCCGCCTAGACGGCGGGGATGAGCGCATAGCTGCCGGCTGCGCCGCTGCCCATGATGTTTCACGTCCAGGAACTCATATTTTTCGGTAGTCGCCCGGCATCGTCGATGACTTTCACCTGGCAAGGCGGTACATCGCCCCATTCCCAGAATATCACATTGACGTCCGAGGCTGTAGCGCCAATCGCGAAGCTTTGGACGATGATGCCTGCAACACCGCCAGCGGCCAACCGCTTCATCATCGCCCACGATGGCGGTTCGATCTTTCTTGTAGCGAGGTCTTTCCACGCGCAACCGAGGTCATCCAATGTTACGTTACTGGCTGCACGGATATCCTTGTCGGTCAGATCAAGAATGGTCTCACAATCGACATCGTAGCCACATAGCGTCATCGGCTGAGCTTTGTATGGAAAGCCCTGTTGCGCCTCCAGCCATGCTGTCTGGAAGGTTCGCGAGGTGTATAGTGCTTTTATGCCCACAGGGTTGAAGCGGCCGCCATGCGTGGCTGCTCCGGCGCCGGAATTTGGAGCCCAGGCCCATCGCGGGTTGTGTGCGCGGTAAACAATCGTCTGTAGCCTCAAGCGAAGCCGCCAGCCGCCAGGCCCGCAAGGTAATCCTTAAGGTCGGCAATCCGCCCGCTGCGGACCAGATCCTCGGACGTTATTCCCCCAAAGGCTGGGATCGGCTGCGAACGGAACCAGGAGAATGCCTGCGGCACGGACCCGCACCAGGGCAAGATGCGATTGAGTATTTCGGCCGTCTCACGCAGCCTGGCTTGAGTTGCAGGGGCATTGAACCTGGCGCTTTTGGAGATCGCTTCCCTGGACAGGCCAATTGAAAATGCGAGATCTGTCTTGGTGACACGCAGCAATTGCGTGAAGCGATCGAGCTGGATGTCCCCACTGGGTGAGAACACCTCCGCCAAAAAGCCGCCTTGGCCTTTGTCAGACCTTGTACTTGTCGTGTGGTCGGCCATAACGCCTCACAAAATACCCTTTAAACGGGACATTTTATGAGCCGTATCCGCCTCGGATGCAAGTCCAAATTATCCGCGACCCCTACCCAACCCGCGCCGCTCGCCCCGCAACCGTAACACCGACACAGCACCAAAAAAAACATCACGTCACCAAAAATAACTATTTCCCACCCCCCACCCGCCATGCCAATCTCCCTTCGTGAACGAGCGCCCCGCCTCAGACCATTTGCCCGCCTCAGACCAGTTGATCGAGCGTTGCACCGCCACCATTGGCGCCCTGCGGCACGACGTCACCGATACCGGTGACCACGCCAGATTGCTCCGCGCCGTCATCGCCCTGATCTGCGCCGTGCTCACCCGCCTCATCACCCTCCTCGCCGAATCCCGCGATGGCACCGTGATCCAGGCACCCCGCACAACCGCCGAAACCCACGCGCGCCCCAAATCGTCACCCAAGCAACGCAGCACCCCCAGCCCAGCCCGCAAATCATCCCCCAAATCCGACCTCAGCCAAGCCGAACCCGCGCCCACCCGGCACGCTTCCGCAACGCCGGCCCCAATCGCCACCCCAACACCCGCCGACATATCGACCCCCCACCCGGCCCCACACCCGCCATCCGCCGCAGGCTCGATCCCCCCGGATATCCCCAAGCCACGATCATTTCACCGCCCACCCCCACTCATCCTCGCACGCCCAAATCGTTACGATATCGAAATGATCTAACCCGCCAGATCACCCCAGGGTCAACCTGAAGGCAGGTTCACGCCCGCTCACCGAGCCGTTAGACTGGCGCGATGTCCGCCACCCAAACCCCGCTCGAATCCCTCGCACCACCCCGCCGCCTGCCCCTGCTGCTCGGCTTCCTGATCGCGATCGGGCCGGTCTCGGTCGATATGTACCTGCCCGCCTTCCCCACCATCGCGCGCGATTTCCACGACCCCGCCGGCCCCGGCCTGACCCTCGCCGCCTATTTCGCCGGCCTCGCGATCGGCCAGATGACCCAGGGCCCCTTCTCCGACCGCGCCGGCCGCCGCCTGCCCATCCTGCTCGGCCTCACCATCTACACCATCGCCTCGCTCGGCTGCGCCCTCGCCTGGAACACCGACTCCCTCTCGGCCTTCCGCCTGCTCGCCGCCTTCGGCGGCTCCGCCTCCGTCGTCATCCCCCGCGCCATGGTGCGCGACGTGGCGGATGGCCCGGCCGCCGCGATGCTGTTCTCCAAACTCATGCTGGTCATGGGCGTCGCCCCGATCATCGCGCCGATCATCGGCAGCGCCGTCGTCTCGGTCGGCTCCTGGCGCTGGATTTTCGTCATCGCCGCCGCCTACGGCATCATCGCCCTGGCCCTCGTCTGGTTCAAACTGCCCGATACCCTGCCCACCGCCCGCCGCAGCCTGATCGGCTTCCGCTCGATCCTGCGCCGCTACGGCCAGATCGCGACCGACCGTGCCTTCCTCACCAACGCCCTGACCGGCACCTTCGCAATCGGCGCGCTGTTCGCCTACCTCACAGGCACGCCCGGCGTGTTCATCGGCCAGTTCCACTGGCGCCCGCTCGCCTATGCGGCCCTGTTCGGCGCCAACGCCGCCATTTACATCGCCTTCAACCAATGGAACCCGCATCTGGTCGCCCGCGTCGGCCTGCGGCCCGTCATCAGCGCCTCGATCCTGCTGCTCCTCGCCGGCACAATCGCGCTGACCGCCGCGGCCGTGCTGGGCAGCGGCGCCATCCCCATCGTGCTCGCCCTGTTCATCTGTCAGGCCAGCTACGGCTTCGCTTTGCCCAGCACCATGGTCGCCGCCCTGTCGCGCCACCAGGCCCACGCCGGCTCGGCCTCCGCGCTGATGGGCACGTGGCAATATCTCGGCGGCGCCATCACCGGTGCGGTGGTCGGCGGCTTCGCCGATGGCACCGCCCGCCCGATGGCGATCACCATGCTCGGCTGCGCTGCCCTCGCCGTATTCGCCGGCCGGTTCCGCCCGAAAAATTCCATTGGATAGAGCCCGTTATCGCGATAAAGGACCATCTCATGACCAGCATCATCGGCATCCCCGCCTGCACCAAGCTCATCAACAACCACCACCAGCACGCCACCCCCGCCCGCTACGGCGACGCCTTGATGCGCGCGGCCGATGCGCTGCCCCTGCTCATCCCGCCGGAAGGCGAAGCCATGCTCGCCGTGCTCGACCGGCTGGACGGCATCCTGTTCAACGGCAGCCCCAGCAACGTCATGCCAACCCGCTACGGCGCCACCGCCGATGAAACCCCCGATTCGCACGACCCGGACCGCGATGCCACAACCCTGCCCCTGCTGGTCGCCGCCATCGCGCGCGGCATGCCGGTGTTCGGCATCTGCCGCGGGTTGCAGGAACTCAACGTCGCCCTCGGCGGCACGCTGCACCAGCAGGTCCACACCATCCCCGGCCGCAACGATCATCGCGGCGGCGTCGGCACCCGCGCCGAACAATACGCCGTCCGCCACCAGGTCAGCCTGACCGGCAGCGTCGCGCGCATCTGCGGCAGCGACACCATCATGGTCAATTCCCTGCACGGCCAGGCGATCGACCGCCTCGCCCCAAGCCTCGTGGTCGAAGCGACGGCGCCGGATGGCACGATCGAAGCGGTCCGCGTCGCCGATGCCAAAGGCTTCGCCCTCGCCGTCCAATGGCACCCGGAATGGGACGTGCTCGGCGCGCCGGACCGCCAGCGCCTGTTCGCCGCCTTCGGCGCCGCCTGCGCCGCCTACCGCACCGGCGCACGCCAGGCCGCCTGACGTTTCGGCACAAGCTGACTTTCGACAATATCCGGCCTATATAGGTCGGATAACTTCTCAGGAGCCACGATCATGGATATCCAGACCATCGACAGCCAGTATTCCCAACTGCAAGGTCAGGCCGATCAGACCGTGCAGTCCCTCAAGGCCCTGGCGACCAAATTGCAGACCGCATCGCAAGCCGGCAACCCGGACGCACGGGAATGGATGCTCGATCTGAAGGAAATCGCCCTCGCTATTCAGGCCGAGCAGAATCAGGTCGCCAACCTCCTCCAGGCGTTGCACGGCTTCGTCGCCAACCAGCCGCAGCAAATGGGCTCGGTGCCCCAAACCCAGCAGCCCTGGGGCGCGCCGCAACCCCAGAACTACCCACCCCAGAACTACCCGCCGCAAGGCTACCCGCCGCAACAAGGCTACCCGCCGCAGCAGCAGGGCGGCATCCTCGGCGGCTTCCTGAACTCGGGCTTCGGCCGCGCCATCACCATGGGTGCCGGTTTCGGCATCGGCGACAGTATCATCAACGACATCTTCTGATCGCGCCGCAATGAACTGGCTCACCGAATTCGTCCGTCCGCGCGTGCGCACCCTGCTCGGGCGCAAGGAGGCGCCGGACAACCTCTGGCACCAATGTCCGCAATGCCAGCAAATGATCTTCCATCGCGAGCTTGAAGCCGCGCGGAAAGTCTGCCCGCACTGCGGCCATCACATGCGCGCCACCGCCCAGGAACGCCTCACCTGGACCTTCGATGACGCGAGCTTCACCCGCATCGACCTGCCGAAAGTCCCGGCCGACCCCCTGAAGTTCCAGGACAAGAAGCGCTATTCCGATCGCCTGTCGGACTCGCGCAAAAAAACCGGCATGGACGACGCGGTGCTGGTCGCCCACGGCAGCGTCGGCGGCCATAAAGCCGTCGTCATGGCGATGGATTTCCGCTTCATGGGCGGCTCGATGGGTGCCGCGATGGGCGAGGCGCTGGTCAGCGCCGCCCGCCTCGCGGTGCTCCAGCGCGCCGCCCTCATCGTCTACACCGCCTCCGGCGGCGCGCGCATGCAGGAAGGCGCGATCAGCCTGATGCAGATGCCGCGCACCACCATCGCCGTGCAAATGGTGCGCGAAGCCGGCCTGCCCTACATCGTCATCCTCACCGACCCCACCGCCGGCGGCGTCACCGCCTCCTTCGCCATGCTGGGCGATATCCAGATCGCCGAACCCAACGCGCTGATCGGCTTTGCCGGTGCGCGCGTGATCGAGGAAACCATCCGCGAAAAACTGCCCGAAGGCTTTCAGCGCGCCGAATATCTGCTCGAACACGGCATGATCGACATGGTCACCCCGCGCGGCGACCTCACCGCCACACTCGGCCGCCTGCTCGGCCTCCTCCACGTCCCGGCGGCGGAACCGCTCGCGGCGTGAGCGCCACCACCTCCCGGATCGACCAGCGGCTG
This sequence comes from Acidiphilium rubrum, assembly GCF_900156265.1. Classification (GTDB taxonomy): domain Bacteria; phylum Pseudomonadota; class Alphaproteobacteria; order Acetobacterales; family Acetobacteraceae; genus Acidiphilium; species Acidiphilium rubrum. The sequence continues at coordinate 20,872 of NZ_FTNE01000033.1, read as the reverse complement.
GAGCGCCTGCACACGCTCTACCCCAAGCTGATCGACCTGCGCCTCGAACGGCTTGAACGCCTGCTCGCCGCCCTCGGCCACCCTGAACGCCGGCTACCGCCGACCATCCATGTCGCCGGCACCAACGGCAAGGGCAGTACCTGCGCCTTCATCCGCGCGATCGCCGAAGCCGCCGGGCTGCGCGCCCATGTCTATATCTCGCCGCATCTGGTGCGCTTCAACGAACGCATCCGCCTCGCCGGCACCCTGGTGAGCGACGACGCGCTCGATGCCGCCCTCGCGGAGGTCGAACGGGTCAACGCTGCCGCGCCAATCACCGTGTTCGAAGCCATCACCGCCGCCGCCTTCATCCTGTTCGCCGCCACCCCGGCCGATCTCGCGATCATCGAAGTCGGGCTCGGCGGCAAATTCGACGCCACCAACGTCATCCCGCCACCCCGCGCCGCCGCCATCACCGCCATCTCACTCGATCACCGCGAATTCCTCGGCGATACCGATACGGTCATCGCCCATGAAAAATCCGGGATCATCAAACCCGGCACCCACGCCATCACCGGTCGCCAACAACCCGATGTCTTCGCCGTCATCCAGGCGACCGCGCAATCCCTCGGCGTTCCGCTCGCCGCCCGCGGCCGTGACTGGACCATCGAACCCACGCAAGACGGCCTGCTCTACACCGACCAGCACGGCAGCCTCGCCCTGCCCGAACCCGCGCTGCACGGCGCCCACCAACGCGACAACGCCGGCATCGCCATCGCCGCACTCCGCCACAGTGGAATCGCCATCCCCGATGCCGCCTACGCCCAGGGCATGCGCAGCGTCGAATGGCCGGCCCGCATGCAACGCCTCAGCACCCCCCTGCTCGATGCCCTGCCGCCCGGCTCCACCCTCTGGCTCGATGGCGCCCACAACCCCGGCGGCGCCGCAGCGATCGCCGAAGCCCTGGCCGATTTCCCCGGCCCGACCCACCTGATCATCGGCATGAAACAGGCCAAGGACTGCGCCGAATTCCTCCGCATCGTCGCCCCGCACGCCGCCAGCATCCAGGCCATCGCCGAACCTGGCCAGCACCTCGCTTTGCCGGTCGAGCAAATCATCGCCGCCTCGGGCGGCATCGCCACGCCCGGCCCCACGATCGATGCCGCCCTGCGCCGCCTCGCGGCCGATGGTGCCGCTAAACGCGTGCTGATCTGTGGATCGCTCTACCTGGCCGGGGTGATCCTGGGGCGGCAGGCGGTGGTTGCGGGGGAAGGGTAAGGAAGCAAGTGCTTCTTTTTTGTAAAAAAGAAGCAAAAAACTTTTGTTAATCTGGTGCACGGGCGTTTTCACGGGCACAGACCCAAATTAATAAAGTTTTTTTGCTTCTTTTTTGTTCACAAAAAAGAAGACTCTTCCCTACCTTGCATCCCCCGCATTTGCGCCGCACGATACAACACGTCCAAAAACACCAGACCACACCAACGGGGAACTCACATGACGGCAGCGACCATGACCGCCTTTGCCATCGTCGAAAACGGCGCCGCGCTCGCCGAGATCACCCTGCCGATGCCCGAGCCCCAGGGCACGGAAATCCTGCTCGAAGTCACCCATTGCGGCGTCTGCCATTCCGACCTGCACATCTGGGACGGTTATTACGATCTCGGCAGCGCCGGCCGGCTCGATGTCATGCAGCGCGGCATTTCCCTGCCGCTCGCCCTCGGCCATGAAATCGTCGGCCGCGTCGTCAAACTCGGACCCGACGCCACGGGTGTGAAACCCGGTGATCTGCGCATCGTCTACCCCTGGGTCGGCTGCGGCACCTGCGCGCATTGTTTAGCCGGTGAGGACAATCTTTGCGCGAAACAGCGCTCGCTCGGCATTTTCCAGCACGGCGGCTTCGCGACCCATGTCATCGCCGCCCATGCCGGCCACCTGGTCGATCCCGGCGATCTCGACCCCGCCCTGGCCGCCACCTACGCCTGCTCCGGCATCACGGTATTCGCTGCCATCCGCAAGATCATGCCCCTCGCGCCGGATGTACCGGTCGTGCTGATCGGCGCCGGCGGCCTCGGCCTGTCCGCCATCGCGGTGCTGCGCGCACTGGGCCATCGCGCCATCGTCAGCGTCGATACCAGCGAAGCCAAACGCGCCGCCGCAACCGCCGCCGGTGCTACCGCCACGGTCGATGGCACGGCCGAACGGCTCGACAAAGCCATCATCGCGGCGTGCGGCGGCCAACCGGTCGCCATCATCGATCTGGTCAACGGTTCCGCCACCGCCCGCGCCGCCTACGGCGCGCTGGCCAAGGGCGGCAAGCTGATCATGGTCGGCCTGTTCGGCGGCGAACTGACCCTGCCGCTGCCCTTCATGCCGATGCGCGCCCTTACCATCCAGGGCAGTTTCGTCGGCACCCCGGGCGACCTGCGCGAACTGGTCGGCCTCGCCCAGGGCGGTGCGCTGCCCAAACTACCGATCGAAACCATGCCAAAGCACGAAGCCGATGCCGCCCTGCACCGCCTGAAGGACGGCACCGTCACCGGCCGCCTCGTCCTGGTCGCCGAACCCGCTTGATCGACAAGCTCGAATACCTCCTCGCCCTCGCCCGCGAAAAACATTTCGGCCGCGCCGCAGAAACCTGCGGCGTCACCCAGCCGACCTTCTCCGCCGGCATCCGCGTGCTCGAGGAAACCCTCGGCATGCCGCTGGTCGAACGCTCCTCGCGCTTCCAGGGCTTCACCCCGGAAGGCGAGCGCGTGCTCGAATGGGCCCGCCGCCTGGTCGGCGACATGCAGGCGATGCGCGCCGATATCATCGCCCTCAAGCGCGGCCTGTCCGGTCTGCTGCGCATTGCCGCGATTCCCACCGCTCTTGCCACCATCACCGAACTCACCACGCCGTTCCGCGCCCAGCACCCGGATGTCCGCTTCTCCATCCAGTCCTGCACCTCGAACGAGGTGCTGCGCCGGCTCAACAATTTCGAGGTCGATGCCGGCGTCACCTATCTCGATAACGAACCGATCGGGCGCAACCGCGTCGTGCCGCTGTATCAGGAGCGCTACCGCCTGCTCACCGCCGCCAATGCCCCGCTCGGCCGGCACGACCGCGTCACCTGGGCCGAGCTTGGCCAGATCCCGCTCTGCCTGCTCACGCCGGACATGCAGAACCGCCGCATCCTGGATCGCCTGCTGCGCAACGCCGGGGTCGATCTGCTGCCAACACTCGAAAGCAACTCCATCGTCGTGCTGGTCAGCCACGTGCAGACCGGCCGCTGGGCCTGCGTGCTGCCGGAAAAACTCGCCGAAATCTTCGGCCTCACCGCCAAACTGCGCGCCATCCCGATCGTCGCACCCGAAGAAGTCCACACCGTCGGTCTGCTCCTGCCCGACCGCGAACCGATGTCCCCGCTCGCCGCCGCCCTTGTCCAGATCGCCCACCGCCACGCCAAAGACCTCGACGACGTATCTCGATAGAGACCTTCTATCAAACCTTCGGGTCTTTGCCCTGTTATCTTTAACAGATTCGCGTTACCGTTCATTAATTCGAAAGTTTTACCGGGTACCAAACGTATCCGGCATTCTGCTGCGGGAGTTGAACGGGCGTAATGGCAAAACAACACTCTGTCTGGAATGCGACGGATGCGCGCGAAATCATCGCGGCCGAGCAGCACCGTGAAGGTGCCATGCTGCCCATTCTGCACGCATTGCAGGCCGCATTCGGCTACATCCCGCGCGATGCCGAGCCGCTGATCGCCGAGGCGCTGAACCTCAGCCGTGCCGAAGTCCACGGCGTGATCAGCTTCTATCACGATTTCCGCCGCGAACCCGCCGGCCGCCACGTCCTGAAACTCTGCCGCGCCGAAGCCTGCCAATCGATGGGCTCGGAAGTCACCGCCCAGCGCCTGCTCGACCTGCTCGGCCTCGATTGGGGCGAAACCTCGCCGGATGGGCGGATCACCATCGAGCCGGTCTATTGCCTCGGCTTGTGCGCCACCGCCCCCTCGGCCCTGTTCGACGATGAACCGATCGGCCGGGCCGACCAGCAGATGCTGGAAACCCTCGTGATGGAGGCCGCCTGATGAAAATCTTCATCCCGCAGGACATGGCCGCCGTCGCGGTCGGCGCCAACCGCATCGCCGCCGCGATCGAAGCCGAGGCTGCCGCCCGCAACATCCCGCTCACCATCGTCCGCAACGGCTCGCGCGGCCTGTTCTGGCTCGAACCCCTGCTCGAAGTCGAAACCCAGGCCGGCCGCATCGGCTACGGCAAGCTCACCGTGGCGGATGTGAAATCCCTGTTCGATGCCAATATCTTCGATGGCGGCACCCATCCCAAATGCGTCGGCCCGGTCGAAGCCATCCCCTTCCTCGCCCGCCAGACCCGCTTCACCTTCGCCCGCGCCGGCATCGCCGACCCCGCCTCGCTCGATGATTACCGCGCCCTCGGCGGCTACAAGGGCCTCGAACACGCGCTCTCGATCGGCCCCGCCGCCATCGTCGCCGCCGTCAAGGACAGCGGCCTGCGCGGCCGCGGCGGTGCCGGCTTTCCCACCGGCATCAAATGGGAAACCGTCGCGCGCACCGCCTCCGACCGCAAATACATCGTCTGCAACGCCGATGAAGGCGATTCCGGCACCTTCGCCGATCGTCTGATCATGGAAGCCGACCCCTTCATGCTGATCGAGGGCATGACCATCGCCGGCATCGGCGTCGGCGCGACCAAGGGCTACATCTACCTCCGCTCCGAATACCCCTTCGCCATCACCATGATGAACCGCGCGATCGACCTCGCCCGCCGCGCCGGCCTGCTCGGCACCACGATCCACGGCAGCGCCCACGCGTTCGACATCGAAGTGCGCGTCGGCGCCGGCGCCTATGTCTGCGGCGAGGAAACCTCCCTGCTGGAAAGCCTCGAAGGCAAGCGCGGCCAGGTCCGCGCCAAGCCGCCGTTACCCGCCATCAAGGGATTGTTCGGCCGCCCGACCATCATCAACAACACCATCACTCTGGCCAGCGTGCCGTTCATCCTGGCCGAAGGCGCGCAGCGCTACGCCGAACTCGGCTACGGCCGCTCGCGCGGCACCATGCCGATCCAAATCGCCGGCAACGTCAGGCACGGCGGCCTGTTCGAATGCGCCTTCGGCGTCACCCTCGGCGAGCTGGTCGACGATATCGGCGGCGGCACCGCCTCCGGCCGCCCGGTCCGCGCCGTGCAGGCCGGCGGCCCGCTGGGGGCGTATTTCCCGCCCTCGATGTTCGACACACCCTACGATTACGAAGCCTTCGCCAAGCGTGACGGTCTGATCGGCCACGGCGGCCTCGTCCTGTTCGACGACACCGCCGACATGGCCAAAATGGCCCGTTTCGCCATGGCATTCTGCGCCCATGAATCCTGCGGCAAATGCACCCCGTGCCGGATCGGCGCAATCCGCGGCGTCGAAACCTTCGACAAGATCGCCGCCGGCATCGAACCCGAGAAAAACCTCGCCCTGGTGCGCGACCTTTGTGAGACCATGAAGCTCGGCTCGCTCTGCGCCCTCGGCGGCTTCACCCCCTACCCGGTCCTCAGCGCGCTCAACCATTTCCCAGGGGATTTCGCGGCGAAACCGCTCCCTCTGGCCGCCGAATAAAGGAACACACCCATGGGTCTCGTTCACGAAATCGACTACGGCACCAAGCCCGTCCAGTCCGAAAAACTGGTCGCCCTGACCATCGATGGCGTCGCCGTCAGCGTGCCCGAAGGCACCTCGGTCATGCGCGCCGCGATGGACATCGGCACCAAAATCCCCAAACTCTGCGCGACCGACATGCTGGACAGTTTCGGCTCCTGCCGCCTCTGCCTGGTCGAAATCGAAGGCCGCGCCGGCACCCCCGCCTCCTGCACCACGCCGGTTGCCGAGGGCATGGTGGTCCACACGCAAAACGAGCGCCTCGGCAAAATCCGCCGCGGCGTCATGGAACTCTACATCTCGGACCACCCGCTCGACTGTCTGACCTGCTCGGCCAACGGCGATTGTGAATTGCAGGACATGGCCGGCGCGGTCGGCCTGCGCGATGTCCGCTACGGCTACGCCGGCGACAATCACCTCGCCTCGACCAAGGACGTCTCCAACCCCTATTTCCAGTTCGACCCCGCCAAATGCATCGTCTGTTCGCGCTGTGTGCGCGCGTGCGAGGAAGTGCAAGGCACCTTCGCGCTGACCATCGCCGGCCGCGGCTTTGACTCCAAGGTCTCGCCCGGCATGGAGGAAAGCTTCTTCGACTCCGAATGCGTCTCCTGCGGCGCCTGCGTCCAGGCCTGCCCGACCGCGACGCTGATGGAAAAATCCGTCGTCGAAATCGGCCAGCCCGAACATTCCAAAGTCACCACCTGCGCCTATTGCGGCGTCGGCTGCTCGTTCAAGGTCGAAATGCGCGGCGAACAAGTCGTCCGCATGGTCCCCTTCAAGGACGGCAAGGCCAACCACGGCCATTCCTGCGTCAAGGGCCGCTTCGCCTGGGGCTACGCCTCGCACCGCGACCGCATCACCAAGCCGATGATCCGCGCCCATATCAACGATCCGTGGCGCGAGGTCTCGTGGGACGAAGCGATCGCCCACACCGCGTCCGAGTTCAAGCGCATCCAGGCGCAGTATGGCAAAAACGCCGTCGGCGCCATCACCTCCTCGCGCTGCACCAACGAGGAAACCTACCTCGTCCAGAAACTCGTGCGCGCCGTCTTCGGCAACAACAATACCGACACCTGTGCCCGCGTCTGCCACTCGCCGACCGGCTATGGCCTCAGCCAAACCTTCGGCACCTCCGCCGGCACCCAGGATTTCGACAGCGTCGAACACGCCGACGTCATGCTGCTAATCGGCGCCAACCCGACCGATGGCCATCCGGTGTTCGCCTCGCGCATGAAAAAACGCCTCCGCGAAGGCGCCAAACTCATCGTGATCGACCCGCGCCGGATCGATCTGGTCCGCACCCCGCATGTCGAGGCCGCGATCCATCTGCAAATCCGCCCCGGCACCAACGTCGCCATCCTCACCGCAATCGCCCACGTCATCGTCACCGAAAACCTGGTCGATGCCGACTACGTCCGCGATCGCTGCGAGACCGATGCCTTCGCCCATTGGGCCGAATTCGTCGCCCAGGACGCCAACAGCCCCGAAGCGACCGCCGCCATCACCGGCGCCGAGCCGCACGCCGTCCGCGAAGCCGCCCGCCTCTACGCCACCGGCGGCAAAGCCGCGATCTATTACGGTCTCGGCATCACCGAACACAGCCAGGGTACCACCGCCGTCATGGCGCTCGCCAACCTCGCCATGGCAACCGGCAACATCGGCCATGTCGGTGCCGGCGTGAACCCGCTGCGCGGCCAGAACAACGTCCAGGGCAGTTGCGACATGGGCAGCTTCCCGCACGAACTACCCGGCTACCGCCACGTCTCGACGCCCGATGTCCGCGCCCTGTTCGATCAGGCCTGGGGTGTCACGATCGAACCGGAACCCGGCCTGCGCATCCCCAACATGCTCGACGCCGCGATCGATGGCACGTTCAAAGGCCTCTACATCCAAGGCGAGGACATCGCCCAATCCGATCCGGACATCCGCCACATCACCGCCGGCCTCTCGGCGATGGAATGCGTCGTCGTGCAGGACCTCTTCCTCAACGAAACCGCGCAATTCGCCCATGTCTTCCTCCCCGGCTCCACCTTCCTCGAAAAAAACGGCACCTTCACCAACGCCGAGCGCCGCATCCAGAGGGTCCGCAAGGTCATGGCCCCGAAAAACGGCTACGAGGATTGGCAGGTCACCCAGCTGCTCGCCCAGGCGCTCGGCTACGCCATGAACTACACCCACCCGTCGGAAATCATGGACGAAATCGCCCGCCTCACCCCCAGCTTCGCCAATGTCTCGTTCGACCTCCTGGAACGGGTCGGCTCGGTGCAATGGCCCTGTAACGAAGCAGCACCCGAAGGCACGCCGACCATGCATATCGATCATTTCGTGCGCGGCCAGGGCCGGTTCTTCGTCACCGAATACGTCCCGACCGACGAGAAAATCGGCCCGCGCTTCCCGCTCCTGCTCACCACCGGCCGTATCCTCAGCCAGTACAACGTCGGCGCCCAGACCCGCCGGACCGAAAACACCGCCTGGCACCAGGAAGACCTGCTCGAAATCCACCCGCACGACGCCGAACAGCGCGGCGTCACCGATGGCTCATGGGTCAAGCTCGCCAGCCGCGCCGGCGAAACCAGCCTGCGCGCCAAAATCACCGAACGCGTCGCCCCCGGCGTGGTCTACACCACCTTCCACCACCCGATGACCATGGCCAACGTCGTCACCACCGACTATTCGGATTGGGCGACCAACTGCCCCGAATACAAGGTCACCGCCGTCCAGATCTCCCCCTCCAACGGCCCGACCGACGCGCAGCGCGACTACGCCGAACTCGGCCGCCGCACCCGCCAGATCGAGGCGGTCGCCGCCGAATGAGCCAACTGCCGGCCCCGGTCCCCGCCCCCGTCGTCGAAATCGCGGCCACCGCCTTCCGCAACGGCACCGTCACCGCGCAGACGCGCGCGGTGCCGGAGGAAACCGCCGTCGCCCTCAGCTACGGCCGCGTCGGCTACGCGGTCATGATGACCACGCCCTGCGACCTGATCGATTTCGCGATCGGCTTCAGCCTCTCCGAAGCCATCATCGATCGCGCGGCCGACATCATCGCCTGCGACCTCGTCACGGTCGAAGGCGGCATCGAATGCCGCATGGAGGTCGCGCACGACGTCGCCGCCCGCCTCGCCCAGCGCCGCCGCCACCTCGCCGGCGCGCTCGGCTGCGGCCTCTGCGGTCTCGAAAGCCTCGCCGAAGCCAACCGCGCGATCCCCCGCGTCACCACCACCCGCCCGGTCACCGCCGACGCCATCATGCGCGCCATGCGCAGCCTGCCGCTGCATCAGACCCTCAACCGCCGCACCCACGGCATCCACGCCGCCGCCTTCCTCGACCCGGCCGATGCCGCCCTGCTGGTCCGCGAAGACGTCGGCCGCCACAACGCGCTCGATAAACTGATCGGCGCGCTCGCCCGCCAGGACCGCAACCCCGCCACCGGCATCCTGCTGATGACCAGCCGCATCTCGATCGAACTGATCCAGAAAGCCGCAATCGCCGGCATCCCGGTCATCGTCGCGGTCTCGGTCCCCACCGCCCACGCCATCCGCGCCGCCGATGCCGCCGGCATCACCCTCGCCGCCGTCGCGCGCGACGATGGGTTCGAAATCTTCACCCACCACGCCCGCATCGAGTTTGGAGCCCACGCGCATGTCGCATGACCATCAAGCCCAGGACCAAAAACTGGTCTACATGGCCAACCAGATCGCCACCTTCTTCAACTCCCAGTCCGATGATCACGCGATCGGCGAAATCGCTAATCACATCATAAAATTCTGGGACCCGCGGATGCGCGCAAAAATCACCGCCTATGTCGGGCACGGCGGTGCCGGCCTGTCACCCCGCGCACAATCCGCAGTCGAGCGTCTGCCGCAGCCTCAGCCGCAATCTGCTGAATAAAACGATTTACCGGCCGATTAAATAAAAAATTAGCGTCCCGTTCAGTTTTATTGACGAAACATGGACGCATGACTACACAAAATCCACATTCACTAAGGAGCGTCACATGGATTGGCTAAACCCACCGGCCCTCGCGGCTGCAATGATCGAAGCAGGCACCCGCAAAGCGAACCTGCCCACCAAAACCATTCTGGTCACCGGCATCCTGTCCGGCATGTTTCTCGGCTTCACCACCACCCTGTTCGTCTCGGCGCTGGTCGCCACCGGCAACATCGTGGTCTCGGCCCTGTTCTTCCCGGTCGGCTTCATCCTGATCATCCTGCTCGGCCTCGAACTCTTCACCGGCAACGTCGCCCTGATTCCCTACGCCGCCCTCGCCGGCAAAGTCCCCGTCGGCAAGGTCGTCTCGTCGCTCGCCACCGTTTATGTCGCCAACCTGATCGGCAGCCTGATCTACGCCGTCATCTTCGCCGCCATCGACACCAAATTGTTCACCGAAGCCCCCGACCCGATCGGCGCGAAACTCATCGCCCTGACCGGTCTGAAAACCCTGGTCTACATGAAGGCCGGCGGCGCCGGCTGGGCCACCGCGTTCCTCAAAGGCATCCTCTGCAACTGGATGGTCAGCCTCGGCTCGGTCATGGGTCTGGTCAGCCGCTCCACCATCGGCAAAATCGTCGCAATGTTCCTGCCGATCATGGCCTTCGTCGCCCAAGGCTTCGAGCATTGCGTGGTCAATATGTTCGTGATCCCCTGCGGCATCATGCTCGGCGCCAAGGTCACCGTCGGCCAATGGTGGTTGTGGAACGAAATCCCGGTCACCCTCGGCAACATGGTCGGCGCGATCGTGATCACCGCAATCGGACTCTACGTGTCGTTCGGCGCCACCGCCAAGGCCGATCCTTCAGTCGGGGCAATCCCGGCCGAATAACCCGTCACAACAGCTTCGCCTCGAACGGCGGCAGATAATCCGGCGCTTCGAACTCGATCACCCACAGATCGGGATCGAAGCGCATCTGCTTCTCCACATACTCATCCGCCCGCGCCTCATCGACCGGATCAGGCCCCGTCGCCCGCAGCCAGGCCGCCCGCCCCTCGGCATCCCGCGTCTGACTCAACGCCACAATCCCCATCCGCCCGCGCAGCAACACCACCACCCCGCCAGCATCGGCATCGCCCCGCCGTATCACCATCCCCGGCCGCCCATCCGACGCGCCAAGCCGCAGCGCCATCTGGACCCAGATGCCGGCTTTGATTCTGGGCTCAGACACTGGCTGTCGCCTCGTGGGAGAAGAAGAAAGTTAAGGACAGCACTTCTTTTTTGAAAAAAAGAAGCAAAAAACTTTCTGACTCTAGGCCATGGGCGTTTTCACGGGCACGGGCATAAATTAATGAAGTTTTTTTTGCTTCTTTTTTGTTCACAAAAAAGAAGACCTGCTTCCTCGCTGTACTGCGACTCCACCGTCTCACCATAAACCTTGACCTCTCGACGATCGCCCCGAACTCTGTCCATAATGCAATGAATCGTTATCAATCAAAAACGGGGACATATTCATGCGCTGCATTCGCTCCTTGGCCTGTTGCCTCGCCGCCGCCGTGGGTCTGATCGCGCTGCCCCACCGCGCCACCGCCGCCCCCGCGCTGCAAAAAATCACCTTCGGGCTCGATTGGGTGGCCGAAGCCGAATACGGCGGTTTCTATCAAGCCGTCGCCACCGGCATCTACAAGAAATATGGGCTCGACGTCACCATCCGCCAGGGCGGCCCCGAGGTGAACAACGCCCAACTTCTCCTCGCCGGCAAACTCGATTTCGACATCACCTCGAACGGCTTCCTCGCCTTCAACTTCGTCCAGCAGAAAATCCCCTTCGTCGCCGTCGCCGCCATGTTCCAGAAAGACCCGGATATCCTGCTCGCCCACCGCAGCACCGGCGAAACCAGCTTCGCCGCCCTCAAAGGCAAACCGATCGCCATCTCGTCGGATACCCGCGCAAGCTGGTGGCTCTACCTCGCCCATAAATACGGCTACAGCGACAGCCAGATCCGCCCCTACGACTTCAACCTCGCCCCGTTCTTCACCAACAAAAACCTCGCCGTCCAAGGCTACCTCACCTCCGAACCCTTCCTGGTCAAACAGAAAACCGGCCACTTCCCCGTCGTGCTGCGACTCGATCAAGCCGGGTTCGATGGTTACGCCGAACTGATCGCAACCTCGAAAAAACTGATCGCGACCGACCCCTCGGTGGTCCAGCGCTTCGTCGCCGCCTCCGCCGCCGGCTGGAAATCCTACCTCGACGGCAACCCCGCCCCCGCCTTCGCCCTGATCCGCAAAGCCAACCCGGACATGACAGCGCCGCTCCTGAAATTCGGCTACGACGCCCTGAAACAAAACGGCATCGTCGATTCCGGCATCACCAAAACCATGGGCATCGGCGCCATGACCGACGCCCGCTGGAAAGGCTTCTACACCCAGATGAGCGACGCCGGCCTCTACCCGAAACACTTCGACTACCGCGCCGCCTTCACCCTGCAATTCGTCGACCACAAAACCCCGGCCAAACCTTGAGCCTCCCCGCCTGACATGCTCCGGCTGAACGGCGTCGGCCGGCGCTTCCCCAACAACGTCATCGCACTGGACAATATCACGACACGGATCGAGCCGGGTGCCTTCATCGCCCTGCTCGGCCCCTCCGGCTGCGGCAAATCCACCCTGCTGCGCATCCTCGCCGGGCTCGACACCCCCGACACCGGCAGCCTGACCTGGGATGACAACACCCCACCCGGCCCCGGCGACATCGGCTTCGTCTTTCAGGACGCGACCCTGCTGCCCTGGGCGAATGCCGAAGCCAACGTCTTCCTCCCGCTCCGCCTCGCCGGAAAATCGCTCGAAACCGCCCGGCCGATCGTGCGCGACACGCTGGCCCAACTCGGCCTCGCCGGCTTCGAACACGCCAAACCAACCGAACTCTCCGGCGGCATGCGCATGCGCGTCTCAATCGCCCGTGCCCTGGTCTCGCGCCCCAAACTGCTCCTGATGGACGAACCCTTCGCCGCCCTCGATGAATTCACCCGCCACCGCCTGCAGGACGATCTGTTCGCCCTCTGGCGCGAAGCCCGCACCACCATCGTCTTCGTCACCCACTCGATCTACGAAGCCGCCTACCTCGCCTCGCGCATCATCGTCATGTCGCCCCGCCCCGGCCGCATCGCCGCCGAACTCACCTGCACCCTGCCCGATACGAACACCCGCCGGACCGACCCCGCCTACGCCGCCCTCACCACCCAAGTCACCGAAACCCTCCGCGCCGTGATGCCCGCATGACCAGCCTCGAACGCACCGCCCCCATCGCCTTCGGCCTGCTCGGCCTCATCCTCTGGCAAACCGCGGTCAGCCTGCTCCAGGTGCCGGTCTACGTCCTGCCCGGCCCCATCGCCATCATCACCGCCTTCTGGTCGGACCACGCCTCGCTGCTGCTCTCGCTGCTCTCCACCCTCGCCGTCACCGCCGCCGCCCTCATCGCCGCCGCCAGCCTCGGCATGATCCTCGCCCTCGCCATGGCCGCCAGCCGCCTCGCCCGCGCCGCCATCCAGCCCTGGGCCGTCGTCCTGCAAGTCACCCCCGTCGTCGCCATCGCACCGCTGATCATCATCTGGGTCAATCAGCAATTCGCCGCCCTGGTCGTCTGCGCCACCATCGTCGCCTTCTTCCCAGTCCTGTCGAACACCGCCGCCGGCCTCGCCGCCACCCCGCCCGAACTCGCCGATTTGTTCCGCCTCAACGGCGCCACCCGCCGCCAGACCCTGTTCCTGCTCCGCCTGCCCGCCGCCCTGCCCTATTTCCTCGCGGGCCTGCGCATCGCCGGCACCCTCGCCCTGGTCGGCGCCGTCGTCGCCGAATTCGTCGCCAGCTCCGGCGGCTTCGCCTCCGGCCTCGCCGGCCGCATCCTCGAATCCGGCTACCGGCTGGAAATCGCCCGCATGTTCGCCGCCCTCACCCTGCTCGCCATCACCGGCATCCTGATCTACGCCGCCCTCGGCGCGTTTGAACGCATGATCCTGCGGCGGTTCGGGGCTGGGCCTTCAGGCGAAGTGAAGTGAAAGGAAGACTTCTTTTTTGGAAAAAAGAAGCAAAAAACTTTCGTTAATCTGGGGCATGGGTGGTTTCGCCGGCACGGGCCCAGATGAACAAAGTTTTTTTACTTCTTTTTTGTTCACAAAAAAGAAGACCTTCTCACACCCCAACGACCCCACCATCCAGCAATCCCGCTTGAATCCCACCTCACCCTCTGGCACAGCCCCATCATGACCCGAAAAATGACCGACGCCCAACTCGACTACGAACGCAAACGCGCCGCCAAGGCCAACAAAAGCCTCGACGAATGGCTGAAAGCCAAAGCAAAGGCCGAACTCAAAACCGCCCCCGCCAAACCGGAAATCGCCAAAAAACCCGGCCTGCTCCGCCGCCTGATCGAACGCGGCCACAAACCGATCACCGCCAAAAAATAGGGAATGAGGCCGGTCGGCTTTGGGGCTGAGGGTTGGGTAAGTAAGGCCAGGGGCGCTGCCCCTGGACCCCGTTAAAGGCGGAGCCTTTAAAATCCATTAGTTTTAGGCAAGGGGAGGGCGACCCAGGCCAGATCAGTTGAACCACCGAGGCAGCGCCCTCCCCTTACCTAAAACTAGCGGGTTCTAAGGGCTCCGCCCTTAGTGGGGGTCGAGGGGGCAAAGCCCCCCGCCTTACTTACCCAACCCTCAGCCCCAAAGCCGACCGGCCTCATTCCACGGCGTTGATATCGGGCGCGCTGGGGTTTTTCATGCCCACGATGTGATAGCCGCAATCCACATGGTGAATTTCCCCCGTCACCCCGCGCGACAGGTCGGACAGCAGGTACAGCCCGGAAGCGCCGACTTCTTCGAGCCCGACGTTGCGCTCCAGCGGCGAGTTATATTGGTTCCATTTCAGAATATAGCTGAAATCCCCGATCCCGGAGGCTGCCAGCGTTTTGATCGGCCCGGCCGAAATCCCGTTCACCCTGATGCCGCTCGCCCCGAAATCCGCTGCCAGATACCGCACCGATGATTCCAGCGCCGCCTTGGCGACCCCCATCACGTTATAGTGAGGCGTCACCCGCTCGGCGCCGAGATAGGTCAGCGTCACCATCGATCCGCCATGCTTCATCAACGCCCCGGCCCGCTGTGCGGCTGCGGTGAACGAGAAGCACGAAATATCCATCGCCTGCAGAAACGCCTGGCGCGGCGTATCGGCATACCGCCCGCGCAGATACTGCTTGTCGGCAAACCCGATCGCATGAACCAGAAAATCGATCTCGCCCCACCGCCCCGCAATCGCATCGAACGCGGCATCCAGCGCCGCGTCGTCGCTCACGTCGCACGGAATGATCATATCGGACTGAATACTCTCCGCCAGCGGCCGGATCCGCTTCTCCAGCGCCTCGCCCTGATACGTGAACGCCAGCTCACCCCCCTGCGCCGCAATCGCCTGCGCAATCGCCCAGGCGATCGAACGATTGTTCGCCACACCCATGATCACACCGCGCTTGCCCTGCATCAATGTGCCGGCAAGGGGAAGAGTTGCAACGGATTCCTGCATAAAATGGCTCCAATCAGATCACTGCGCGCGCAGTGACCCTGGGGTGGTGGCACAAGGCGGCATGACCTATCAAGTATGGCGACACATCAGCAAGGGCAACCAATGATCGATCTCACCACCGACCCCTATGATCTATTTGCCACATGGATGGCAAAAGCACAGGAGTCCGAACTGAACGACCCCAACGCCATGACCCTCGCGACCACCACGCCTCAGGGCCACCCTTCGGCCCGTATCGTGCTGCTCAAATCATGGGATCGCCAGGGTTTCGTCTTCTACACCAACCTCGAAAGCCGCAAATCCGGCGAAATCCGCGCCAACCCCCACGTCGCCCTGCTGTTTCACTGGAAAACCCGCAAACGCCAGATCCGCATCGAAGGCACCGCAACACAGGTCAGCGATGCCGAGGCCGATGCCTATTTCGAAACCCGCCCCCGCCTGTCGCGAATCGGCGCCTGGGCGTCCGACCAGTCCCGCCCGCTGCCCGAACGCAAACTGCTCGAACAACGCCTCGAATCCGCCGTCGTCCAATACGCCGATGCCCCGGTCCCCCGCCCGCCGCACTGGTCCGGCTGGCTGGTCACCCCCAGTGCCATCGAGTTCTGGGAAGACCGTGACTTCCGACTGCACGACCGCGCCGTCTTCACCCGCGCGGGCGACGACTGGTCCGCAACCAGGCTCTACCCATGACCTGGTCGCTCCTCATCCGCCAGGCCACTTTGCCGGACGGCCGGAGCGGCCTCGACATCGGCATCCAAAACGGCGTCATCACCGCCATCGAACCCAACCTGCCCGGCGACGCCGGCCGGATCATCGATGCCACCGGCAACCTGGTCAGCCCCCCCTTCATCGATGCCCATCTCCACCTCGACTCCACCCTCTCGCTCGGCGAACCCCGCCTCAACCAATCCGGCACCCTGCTCGAAGGCATCGAACTCTGGGGCGAACTCAAACCCCGCCTCACCATCGATGCCATCTACCAGCGCGCGAAACGCCTCTGCCTCTGGTCGATCGCCCAGGGCATCGGCGCCATCCGCTCGCATGTCGATATCTGCGACGACCGCCTCCTCGCCGTCGAAGCCCTCACCGCGCTGCGCACCGAACTCGCCCCCTACCTCACCATCCAGCTCGTCGCCTTCCCGCAGGACGGGTTTCTCCGCTATCCGAAATCACCCGAAAACCTCCACCGCGCCCTCGCCATGGGCATCGACATCATCGGCGGCATCCCCCATTTCGAACGCACCATGGCCGATGGCGCCGAAAGCATCCGCCAGCTCATGAAAATCGCGGCCGACCGCGGCCTCATGGTCGACATGCACTGCGATGAAAGCGACGATCCGCACTCCCGCCACATCGAAACCCTGGCGTCCGAGACCGTCCGCCACGCCATGCACCACCGCGTCGCCGGCTCGCACCTCACCTCGATGCACTCGATGGACAATTACTACGCGAGCAAACTCATCCCCCTGATCGCCGAAGCCGGCATCAGCGCCATCGCCAACCCGCTCATCAACATCACCCTGCAAGGTCGGCACGACACCTACCCCAAACGCCGCGGCATGACCCGCGTGCCCGAACTCATGGCAGCCGGCGTCACCGTCGCCTTCGGCCACGATTGCGTCATGGACCCCTGGTACCCGCTCGGCAGCCACGACATGCTGGAAGTCGCCGCAATGGGCCTGCACGTCGCGCAAATGACCGGCGTCACCGGCATGCGCGCCTGCTACCGGGCCGTCACCACCAACGCCGCCACCGCCCTGAACCTCACCGACTACGGCATCGCCCCAGGCAAGCCCGCCAATCTGATCATCCTCGACGCCGCCGACCCGATCGAAGCCATCCGCACCCGCCCCGCCCGCCTCCACGTCATCCGCGCCGGCACAATCATCGCCCAAGCCCCCGCCCGCCGCAGCACCGTCACCCTCGCCGATCAATCCACCATCATCGACTGGCGCCACCCGCAACCAAACCCCGCGCCCCCTCAGACCACGCCCCCCTCATACCACGCCCCCCCCTCATACCACGCATAGATGATATCCCGCGCCGCATCGCCTTTCCGCTAGCCACCAGCCGCCCAGCCGCTAATATGCCAGCATGTCTGCCTCATCAACCGCCGCGCCCCTCGCACAAACCGCCACCGAAAAACCCAAGGTCGCCCTCGTCCCGCTCACCATCGGCCTCGGCCTCGGCCTCGGCATGGGCTCCTTCACCGGCGGCGCCCTGCAAAGCATCTACCCCTACGTCGCCGGCACCCTCGCCACCAGCAGCGACCACGCCCTCTGGACCCTCACCTACTTCCTCGTCCACTGGGCCCTCGGCATCGCCCTCATGCCCTGGTTCTCCCGCAAATTCGGCCTGAAACGCCTGTTCATCCTGGCCATGACGGTCCTGATCGCCAGTTGCTTCATGGCCATCCTCGCCCCCTCGCTCACCCTCATGCTGATCGCCCGCTCCATCCAGGGCATCTCCGCCGGCATCCTCGTCCCGCTCGTCCAAACCCTCCTGCTCACCAACTACCCCAAACGCCACCAGACCCTCGCCGTCGCCCTCTGGAGCAACATCATGCTGGTGCCCTTCTTCCTCGGCCCGGCCCTCGGCGGCTGGCTCGCCACCAACTTCTCCTGGCTCGATATCTTCTGGCTCGCCATCCCCCTCTGCGCCGCCTCCATCGCCCTGGTGCAAATCTCCCTCCCGGCCGACCGCCCCACCACCGCCCCACCCAAATTCGACGCGGTCGGCCTCGCCCTCCTCTGGCCCGGCATGATCGCCCTGCAAATCGTGCTCGATCAGGGCGAACAATACGGCTGGTTCCACTCCGTCTTCATCAGCCACGTGGCCCTCATCGCCGCCACCCTGCTCGTCCTGTTCGTCATCTGGGAACTCTTCGAACCCGCCCCTTTGCTGCAACTCCGCTACCTCGCCCGCCGCAACTTCGGCTTCGGCCTCCTGCTCCTCTGCCTCGGCTGGTCCATCTTCGTCGGCTGGAGCTCCATCCTCCCCCTCTGGTCCGAAACCGACCTCGGCTTCAACGGCTGGTGGGGCGGCGTCCTCCTCGTCCCCCTCGCCGCCACCGCCATCCCCATGGCCGCCATGATGAGCCGCCTCACCCGCCTGTTCAGCCTCCGCCTCCTCGCCTCCGCCTGCTTCATCATCTACGCCGGCGCCTACATCCTCGCCTTCTTCGACCCCGCCGCCGGCCTCAGCACCACCATCCCCAGCGAACTCGTCCAAGGCATCGCCGTCGGCATGCTCTTCGTCCCCCTCACCATGATCGTCCTGTCCGACGTCCCGCCCGATGAAATCGCCCTCGCCTCCACCACCTCCAACTTCATCCGCGTCTCCAGCGCCAACCTCGGCGTCACCCTGCTCACCACCCTCTGGCAACGCCAAACCGCCCACATCGAAGACAACATGAGCGCCGACATGCCGCACGACGCCGTCGCAAACTGGACCGCCGCCATGAAAACAAAAGGCATGTCCCACGACAGCATCATCGCCAGCCTCGCCCACATGCTCCACATCGAAGCCGAAACCTGGAGCCTCGACAACGCCCTCCGCCTCTCCGCCTACCTCTGCATCGCCGCCGCCATCATGGCCCTCGTCCTCCTCCGCACCCCGCAGAACGCCGCCGCGAAGCCGTAGGGCGAGGGAAGGCAAGACTTCTTTTTTGTAAAAAAGAAGCAAAAAACTTTTTTGAATCTGGCCCCGGGCGCGGACGCCGTCAGAGACTCACGCACCGCCCAACCACGTCATTGCGAGCAAGCCGTAGGATGGGCAGAGCCCTTGCGAAGCCCATCGATCATAACCACACAGCAAGGCGTAGCAACCATTAACTCATCGCCTGCCCCCGCCTTTGATTCGCCCTCGCGTCTCCCCCAAGTCTGACGCCGTCCTCCGTCGAACCAAGAAACAATCTGCGTTAGGAAACCGCGATCAGCTCGTTAGCGAGCCGCAGCCAGCGTAGGGCGGAACAGCGCAGCGCAATCCGCCATCTTTACGTGCCGAAGCCATCGGCGGACACAAGCTGCCGCGAATTTCGAAAGATCGTGGCGATGGTTCCACTTGCGTGCCACGAAATCTTGGCCGTACAGTCAAACCCGTTCTGAGTGCTTACAAAATGAGTCGGTTTATGCGATTTCCGAAAAGCTTCGTTCGATACGGTTTGGCGGTTTCGATCGCCTGCGCGGCGTTAGCAACTTCGTGCGCCGCCCACACAGGCTGGGCGTGGGTGTCAATCAGACATGTTCCCGCCTTTTCAGACGTTCGAGCTCAACTGCAAATGCTTGTGAACGTAAACGGGCGTCAGAAGACGAACCAGTTCTGCGTCATCGGACAGACAGACGATACTTCTGTACAAGCCTACGTCTACTGGCCAACAGAGCAAAAACTTATCCTTTGGGTACCTCACCTCTACGATAACGAAGCCCTGGTCACGTCGGATCGTTACCTGGATCTAAAACGTGACGTGGTCGACGGAAACGACGTTCACGGCAGCACATACCTGGTCACGCGCTCGTTTGTGAACGCTGCGCTGAAAGCGTGCCAGGAACACGGCGAAAAATTCACGATCCATAAATCAAATTGAAGGAATGCCTTGAATGGGCACCCCGCCGAAAACCGCCAAGCCGCAGACGCGGATCGTACTGGCCAGTCCGAGTACCAACGCCGGCGCAATGGAACGGCTATTCCTCATCGAAGCCTACACCCCAGCATATGTTGGAACCTACGATGCGTCCCAAAATCTCATAGCCATGCGCCTGATGCGTCAAACGATCGAAAATCGTCTAAAGTCACCCGGACAATATATGGCTCGAGGCGCCACCACCGAAATCGAAATCATTGAGTTGGGCAATCAATTCGCGGGATTTGGCACTTATCCGACCCTTGATCCAGGTATGACACTGCGTCTGCGGGACATTCTTACAATCGCAAACAACCCGAAGCACCCTATGCACGCGGCTTTCGCACAATTCGTCAACGACGCAATTACCGCCGCGACCGAATCAACGACCCCCTCGGTGGCGAAATATCCCAATGTCACGGCTTGGCGCACCAAAAATTCCGGGTCACCGGGTCCGAGTTTTCATATGTTGATAACCTTGAGCGGAAATACGTTTTACTCCACCATCCCAGTTCCGCCAATGCTACATAGAGATGCAAAACATTCAAGCAGGCAAACACACTGATCGTTCAAACTTGTTTCGCGAGCCGTAGCCAGCAAGCCGTAGCATGGGCAGAGCCCTTGCGAAGCCCATCGATCACAACATCACAATCAACCCGTATTCCCCTTCAACCATCACATAAAAACCGCTCGGGCGTCACCCATCACCCCCGACATCCGCGACCACCCCCCGCCAAATCAACCGGATACCACCCCATCGCGACGGCCCGATGAAACGATGAATACGGCCAATCTTCCACCCCGGCCACAAGGCCATGCTTCACCGGGTTGAAATGAATATAATCGACATGCGCCGCATAATCCGCATCGTCAGGGATCGTATGCTCCCAGCAGGACGTAGGATTTGTCTCCCGCGATCCCCACCAATCCACCCTCGCCAAAACCCAGACCAAAAATTCTAACGCACCCCTAACAAAACCCTTTCTCACCCCCCACCAATCATGGTCTACCCATACCCATGATCTCGAACGCGCCTTTCATGCCCGCCGACCCGTCCGAGCGCTTCGCGATGATCTTCCGCGCCCTGCAACGCTCCGTGGCCGACAACGG
>NZ_FTNE01000030.1 GCF_900156265.1 Acidiphilium rubrum | reverse complement strand
TGGCTCTTATAGCGTTGCCTGTTGATATGGTCCGAGACCGATGGCACCGAGGATCAAGGCGTCGGGTGTGACGTTCTGTCCCAGCGCTTCCAGCGTTCTGCGCCAACCAAGATAATTGGGGAGATTCTTGGTGGCGACGCCGTGGAAGCGCCGGAGCCATTCCTTCAGCCGGCCATGATAAGCGTTGACATTGTTGATGTGAAAATCAGGCGCGTTTGGTTGTGGCTTACCTGGCATTGGCAGGATGTGCGTCGGAATGCCCGCCTTGCGCGCGAAGGCAACAATCGCGGTGCCACCGTCGCAACAGAATTCGTTGGCGGGAGTTACGATACCGTCCAGTGCCGCTGTGATCGACAAGCGGTTCAGTTTTGGCAGTACGGCATCGGTGGTGGCGCCATGCCGGTCACGCGCGACAAGCACAGGTATCTGTTCAGCGGAGATCCCACGCTTGGTGGGCTTGCCGCCTCTCTTGCGGGCCTTACGCGGCATCGCCGATCGCTTGCCCTTGAATGACTCCAGGATAAACGTCTCGTCGCCTTCGACGATCCCCGCCAGGGCGTGGGGTTTGTCTTTGGCCAGCGATTCAAGAAACCTGTGTCGCCACCTAAAGGCAGTGGTGTAATGCACGCCGCTCCGTTTCGCCGCTTTCGCCGTGCTGACACCGTCGATCATGGCCCCAGCTTGTGTGGCCCATTTTTCCTTGTGCCGCAGACGAGCCAGCGGCGTTTTCGTCAGGGCGTTGAATGTGCGTCGGCAGGTCTTGCAGCGATAGCGTGGCAAATCCGCAGACTGACCCCAACGCACAACGTCGCGGCCGTCACAATGGGGGCAGCCGACGCTATCCACGCGCCGCTGCCCGAGTTTAGCCACAGCTTCCCCTGCAATTGGGCTCGATGCCAGCGCGGCAGGCAACATCATTGCAACCGACCGTTCACCAGCGCTCATCAGGTCGATCCGCGCCGTCATAAGATCCTGAGATACGTCAGCTTCATCAACATGGCTGTCCGACGCCTCCAAAAGGGCCAGAGCCTGCCATGTCCGTCGCAGCTGAGGAAAGGTCAGCGACGCAATCCGCCCGAGCCAGTATTCGAAATCTGCCACGTCCATGGATCGTCTCCTCACATCAAACCAGACCCTCGTAGCCAATATCAACAGCTAACGCCACAAGAGCCAAGTTTTTTGCTTGTTTTTTTCAGAAAAGAAGTCTTTTTTATGCCTGCATTGCCGCTGCCAGCACTTGCGCGACGTGCACGGCTTCGCGGTTGCTGCCGTCCTTGATCTGGTGGCGGCAGGATGTGCCATCGGCCACCAGGATGGTGGTGGGATCGGCGGCGCGGATGGCGGGCAGCAGGGTCTGTTCGGCCATGGCGCGGGAGATGTCGACGGTTTCGGTCTGATAGCCGAAGGCGCCGGCCATGCCGCAGCAGGTGGAGTCGATGGTTTCGACGGCGAGGCCGGGGATCAGGCGGAGGGTGGCCTCGATGGTGCCCATCGCGCCGAAGGCTTTCTGGTGGCAGTGGCCGTGCAGCAGGGCTTTGGCGGCGAGGGGTTTCAGGCGGGGCTTGAAGCGGCCGGCGCCGGCTTCGCGGGCGATGAACTCCTCGAACAGGAGGGCGTTGGCGGCGGCGCGGTCTGCCAGAGGGCTGGGCAGCAGGGCGGGCAGTTCGTCGCGGAAGGTGAGCAGGCAGGAGGGTTCGAGGCCGACCAGGGGGACGCCGCGCTCGAGGAAGGGGCGGAGGGCGGCGAGTGTGCGGGTCATTTCCGCGCGGGCGGCATCGACATCGCCGACCGAGAGGAAGGTGCGGCCGCAGCAGAGCGGGCGGCGGGCGGGGTTGGCGGGTTGCGCGCGATGGACGCGGTAGCCGGCGCCGGTGAGGACGACGAGGGCGGCGGTGAGGGTTTCGGGCTCGAAGGCGGCGTTGAAACTATCGGCCCAGAGGACGAGTTCGGGGCCGCCGGCCGGGCCGGATGCGGCGGGGGCGGTGAAGCGGTGGCGGCGCCAGGATGGGAGGGGGCGGCCGGCGGTGAGGCCGGTGAGGCGTTCGGCGGCTTTCGCAAGCA
This sequence comes from Acidiphilium rubrum, assembly GCF_900156265.1. Lineage (GTDB taxonomy): Bacteria > Pseudomonadota > Alphaproteobacteria > Acetobacterales > Acetobacteraceae > Acidiphilium > Acidiphilium rubrum. Next base: position 28,348 of record NZ_FTNE01000030.1, on the reverse strand, counting down.
GGGGGATGCGGTTGCGCAGGTTGAGCAGGGGTGCGAACGGGGCGAGCCAGGGGGCGTAGTGCGGCAGGTAGGCGACCAGGCGGTCGCGCCGGGACGCGCCGTGAGTGCGGCGGCGGGCGGCCTGGACTTCGATTTTCATGCGCGCCATGTCGACCCCGGTGGGGCATTCGCGTTTGCAGGCCTTGCAGCCGACGCAGAGTTTCATGGTTTCGGCCATGGCGTCCGACGCCATGGCGTCGGGGCCGAGTTGGCCGGACAGGGCGAGGCGGAGGCTGTTGGCGCGGCCGCGGGTGACGTGCTGTTCATCGTGCGTGACGCGGTAGGAGGGGCACATGGCGCCGCCCCGGAGTTTGCGGCAGGCGCCGTTGTTGTTGCACATTTCCACCGCGCCCTGCAGGCCGCCGGCGCCGCCGGGGTAGGCTGACCAGTCGAGCACCGGGGTGTGGGTAGAATCGGTGTATTCGGGGGCGTAGCGGAACAGGGCGCGATCGTCGAAGCGGGGTGGGTCGACGATTTTGCCGGGGTTGAAGGCGGCGGCGGGGTCGAATTCGTGTTTGACCGCCTCGAAGGCGCGGACCAGGCGGGGGCCGAACATGGCCTGGTGGAATTCGCTGCGGACGATGCCGTCGCCATGTTCGCCGGAGTGCGAGCCCTTGTAGGCGCGGACCAGTTCGAAGGCGGCTTCGGCGATGGCGCGCATGGCTTTGACATCGTGCTCGAGGCGGAGGTTGAGTACCGGGCGGACGTGCAGGCAGCCTTCCGAGGCGTGGGCGTACCAGGTGCCGCGCGTGCCGTGGCGTTCGAACAGCTGGGTCAGGCGGTCGGTGTAGTCGGCGAGGTGTTCGAGCGGGACGGCGCAGTCTTCGACGAAGGAGATCGGTTTGCGCTGCTCCTTCATGGACATCATGATGTTGAGGCCGGCGGTGCGCAGGTCGGTGATGGCGGCTTGGAGGGTGGGGTCGAGCACTTCGACCACGCCGCCCCAGTGGGCGCCCGGACGATCGAAGCCGAAGCCGAGATCGCCCATCATGGTGGTGAGGCGTTGCAGGCGGCGGGTGTTTTCGGCATCGGATTCGGCGAATTCGACCAGGAGCAGGGCGGCGGGGGTGCCGCGGACCATATGTTCGAGCGTGGGGCGGAAGATGGGGATGGCGCCGGCGCGTTCGATCATGGTGGCGTCGACCAGTTCGATCGCGATCGGGGCGAGGGTGACGAGGTGCTGGGCGGCGTCCATCGCGGCGCGGAAGGCGCCGAAATGGCAGACGCCGAGGGCGCGGCGGCCGAGCAAGGGGGCGAGTTTGAGTTCGATGGCGGTGCTGTAGGCGAGCGTGCCTTCGGAGCCGACCAGGATATGGGCGAGGTTGACGCGGCCTCGCGCGGGGTTCAGCGCATCGAGATTGTAGCCGCCGACGCGGCGCTGGACCTTGGGGAAGCGGCGGGCGACTTCATCGGCCTCGCGCGCGCCGATCGCGATCAGGTTTGCGGCGAGGTTGCGGCGGGCGGGGTCGTTCAGGTCGGTGAGGTCGGCGGCGATGTCGCCGAAGTGCATGGCGGTGCCGTCGGGCAGGACGGCGTCGATCGCGATGACGTTGTCGCGCGTGGTGCCGTAGCGCAGCGAGCGGCCGCCGCAGGAATTGTTGCCGACCATGCCGCCGATGGTGGCGCGCGAGGCGGTGGAGACATCGACCGGGAACCAGAGGCCGTGCGGGCGGAGTTGGCGGTTGAGGTCGTCGAGCACGATGCCGGGTTCGACGACGCAGCGCCGGTTGGCGACATCGAGCGAGAGAATGCGGCGGAGGTGTTTCGAACCGTCGATGATCAGGCCGCGATTGATGGTCTGGCCGGATTGGGAGGTGCCGCCGCCGCGCGGGGTGACGGGGATGCCGGCGTCGCGGGCGAGGTGGAGGGCGCGCAGGGCGGCTTCGGTGGTTTTGGGGACGACGACGCCGAGCGGGGTGATCTGGTAATGCGAGGCATCGGTGGCGTAGCGGCCGCGGCTGAACGTGTCGAACAGGACATCGCCGTCGATTTCGGTGCGGAGGCGTCCTTCCAGCCCATGGGTGCGCGTGGCGGTCATGCGGGATGGCTCCTCGGGCTGCCGGGATTTGGCGTTGGGTGGGGCAGCGATCGCATGATTGCCGCCAATGATCAATCATCCATGATAATTTTTATTGATAAATGAATGCAAAATATAGGGATTGGGTCACGGTCTAGTCGGGCTGGAGGGCGGGACCATCGGTCAGGTGGCTGATCACGGCACGCTGTTTATTGCGCAGATGCTGGAACAGAAGGTCGCTGAGCTCGGCGCCGGCGCGGCGGTGCAGGGCATCGAGGATGGCTTCGTGTTCGCGCATGGCTTCGCTCCAGCGGTCGCGTTTGCGATCGAGGTTGGCGGCGTAGCGGATGCGGCGGATGCGGTTGGCAAAGCCGGCGTAGCTTGCTGTGAGGGTATCGTTGCGGGCGGCTGCGACGATGTGGTGGTGGATGGCCTGGTTGCACTGGAAATAACCGTGCAGGTCGCGCCGGAGGTAGCAGCCGTACATCTGGTGGTGGAGGTGTTCGATGGCGGCGACTTCGTCATCGCTGATGCGTTCGCAGGCGAGGCGGCCGGCGAGGGCTTCGAGGCCGCCCATCACGTCGAGCAGTTCGGCGATGTCCTGCGCGGTCAGGCGGCGGATACGGGCGCCGCGGTTGGGCAGCAGGTCGATCAGGCCTTCGGCGGCCAGGACCTTGAGGGCCTCGCGCAAGGGCGTGCGGGAAATGCCCAGCATGTCGCAAAGCTGGCGTTCCGGCACGCGGGCACCGTCTTCCAGATTGCCCTCGACGATATAGTCGCGGAGGCGAACCAGGACTTCGTCGTGCAGGGAGTTGCCGCCCTGCGGCGCGGCGCCATTTCCAACGGGTGTTGGCTCGGTTTGTGGGGCCGGATGCTGGACGGTCGCGCTGTTCATTTCGATGATGGTAATCCATTGAGCGGATGTCGTCGATCGTAAAATGAATTCATAAATAACTTGTTTTATCTCGAATTAAATGCGATATCATGGACGGTAACACCGATCGCTGATCCCAGCCGGATGAGGAGCCCACCGATGTCGACGCCGCAAGGTCATCATTTTCTGCAGATTCCCGGGCCGAGCCCGGTGCCCGAGCGGGTGCTGCAGGCGATGCACAAGCAGATCATCGATCATCGGGGGCCGGAATTCGCGCGCCTCGGCCGGGATGTGCTCGCAGGGTGTCAGGCGATTTTCCAGACCGGTAACCCGGTGATCATCTATCCGTCGTCGGGCACCGGCGCGTGGGAAGCCGCGATCGTGAATACGCTGTCGCCGGGCGACAAGGTGCTGATGGTCGAGACGGGACATTTCGCGACGCTGTGGCAGAAAATGGCGGCGCGGTTCGGCCTCGAGGTCGATTTCATCAGGGGGGATTGGCGGCATGGCGTCGATCCCGCGGCGATCGAGGCGAAGCTGGCCGAGGACGCCACACGCGCGATCAAGGCGGTGATGGTGGTGCACAACGAAACCTCGACCGGGGTGCTGAGCCGGATCGCGGATATCCGCGCCGCGATGGATCGGGCGGACCACCCCGCGCTGCTGCTGGTCGATACGATTTCATCGCTCGGCTCGGCGGATTACCGGCATGACGAATGGGGCGTCGACGTGACGGTCAGCTGCTCGCAGAAGGGCCTGATGCTGCCGCCTGGTCTGGGGTTCAATGCGATTTCGGACAAGGCGCTGGAAGCCTCGCGCCACAATACGATGCCGCGCTCGTACTGGGATTGGCAGGAGATGCTGAAACCCAACGCGAACGGGTTTTTTCCCTCCACGCCGGCGACCAGCCTGTTGTATGGGCTGCGGGAATCGATCGCCATGCTGCTGGAGGAAGGGTTGGAGCGCGTGTTCACCCGCCATCGGCGGCTGGCCGCCGCGACCCGCGCCGCGGTGAACGCCTGGGGGTTGGAGATTTTGTGCCTGGAGCCGGCGGAGTATTCGCCGGTGCTGACCGCCGTGATCATGCCGGCCGGGCACGATGCCGATGCGTTCCGCAAGATTGTGCTGGAGCGCTATAACATGTCGCTCGGCTCCGGGCTGAGCCGGGTGGCGGGCAAGGTGTTTCGCATCGGGCATCTGGGCGAATGCAACGAATTGACGCTGCTCGGCGCGCTGACCGGGGTCGAACTCGGGCTTGCCGCCGCCGGGGTGCCGCATCGGCCGGGCGGGGTGGCCGCGGCGATGGCAAATCTGGCCGGGCGCAATGCCGATCCTGCGGTGCCATAGCGCTGACCCGATCGGGCCATAAAATTGCCGCGCTCGGGCAGCCCTATGGCAGTCTGACTGGAGCGGAGACCGATCATGGACAAGTTGACGATGAGTGTGCTGGGCGCGATTGCCGGTGTGGCAGTGGCGGGCTCGGCGCAGGCAAGCACCGCGGTGGATACCGGCGGGGCCAATGGGTCGGCGGGCATTTCGTCCTATGCCGATCTGCTGGCGCCGATTCCGAACGCCGCGGCGGTGCTGAAGGCGGAGGATGCGGCGCATGATGCGGCACCGCACATCGAACTGGCGCAGGCCTATCTGCAGTTCCAGTACGGGCCACCGCCGCCCCCGCCGCCGCCGTATTACGGGTATCCGGGCCCGTATTATCACCATCACCATCATCACCGGTATTACCGCCCGCAATATCACCATCATCACCACCATCATCACGGGTATGGCCGGGGCTGACGCGGCCGGCGGTCAGCCCGGCTCGCCGCCAGTTTCTTCGATGAGGGCTTTTTCGGCGCGGGTTTTTTCGATCGCGGCACGCAGCAGACGGCGATAGGTGGCATCGAACACCGTGTCGCTCGCGGATAGCCAGCGGGAATCGGCACCCAGCGTGTCGCGGCTGGCGTGGATGCGCCGGCCGCGCAATTCACGTTCGGCGGCTTCGTCCTCGGTCATCGGGACCAGGGTGAAATCGGGCGTGGTCGGCAGGAACAGCATCTGCATGAACGGCTCGCCGGGGCGGAAGACGTGGGTGACACCTGCGGGTGGCGCCTTGAACACCACGAAGGAAATCATCGGCCACCAGCTGGTGCGCAACAGGGCGGGGACGGCGAGCGGCACATCGTCCGCCGCACTCGTGTAATAGCGCGGATGCGGCTCGGTGCGGATGGCGATATCGTCATCCACCATCAGATCGAGCAGAAGCTGGTAGGTGTAGTAGCCATCGCCGAAGGAGCGGAACGGCGGCCATTGCAGGTCGGGGTCGGGCGGGGCGCCGAAATCGCCGTCGAGCGCGACGCGGCCATCACGGCGCGACACCCGCAATTCGGTGTCGTAGGGGTAGAACAATTCGATGCCGTATTGCGCGCCCTCGACGAAGGGCATGCAGTGCCATGCCTGTTCCAGCGAGCCGTCCTGGCGGGGTTGCGCAATGCCGCCCCAGCCCGGCACAATGAGCTTGGTCCGCCTGGGCGCGAGGCGGGGTTCGAACAGGCGGTATTTGACCATGGTCATGACAATCTCCCTGGATGCACGGTGTCGGCGATCATGACCAACGACGCGCCGATGGCAATTTTTTGGCAGGCGACGCTGCCGGGTGCCGCGCGGTGACCGCCTATCGTGATCCGATCGATATTTACCTGCTGCGCGTGCTGCACACTCTGCTGGTGGAAGGCAGCGTGACACGCACGGCGGTGCGGCTCAACCAGTCGCAGCCCGCGATCAGCGCCGCGCTGAAGCGGCTGCGCGATATCATCGGTGATCCGCTGCTGGTGCGCGGCAAATCCGGCATGGTGCCGACCGAACGCGGCGCCGCGCTATTGGAACCGACCATGATCGCGCTGCACGAGATCAGCCGGATCGCGATGCAGCAGACACGGTTCGACCCGGCATCGAGCCAGCGACGGTTCCGTGTGGGATCGCCGGATTATCTGAATATCCTGTTCGTGCCGACGCTGGTCGAACGGTTTCGCCGGGCGGCCCCGAACGCCGCGCTCGAATTGCACCCGCTGTCGCCCGATTCGCATTTCGAGACCGCACTGGAAGAGGGGCAGTTCGACCTGGTGATCGGCAATTGGCCCGATCCGCCGGCACGGTTGCACCGGCGCGACCTGTTTACCGACGACGTCGTCTGCCTGGTCGCACGGACCCATCCACTGGCGGGCCGGCCGGTCACCGAGGCCGATTACCTCGCGGCCGCCCACGTCGCGCCGACCCCCTATTCCGCGATGCAGCGCGGACCGATCGATACCCACCTCAGCCGCGCTAGACTCAAACGCAACGTCGCCGTGATGGTGCCATACTTCAGCCTCGCCCCGGCTCTGCTGGCGAAAAGCGACCTCGTGTTCACCACCACCCGACGCTTCGCCACCCACCACGCCCACACAATGCCCCTGGCCGTGCTGGAATCGCCGATCGACTTCCCGCCCATGCAATACTACATCCTGTGGCACGCACGCTCGCACCTGTCCGCCGAAATTCAGTGGCTGGTCGACCTGATCGCCGGGGCAATGTGAGGCGGGGGACAAGGAAGGCGGGGAGCAAGGAAGGCGGGGGGCTTTCCCCCCGGAGCCATCAATGGCCGATCGTGATGGTGGCGGTGCGGCTGGCTTGTTGGCTGGCGGGCGGGCTGCCGACGGCGCCGAGGCCTTGGGTGGAGACCCGGGTGGCGGGAACGCCGTCGGCGATGAGTTGGGTGGCGACGGCGGAGGCCCGGGCGTTGGAGAGTTTGATGTTATCGGGTGTGCTGCCGACGGTATCGGCGGCGCCGGAGACTGTAACGGGGCTGAGCGGGTAATCGGCGGCGACTTTCGCGGCTTTGGTGATCACGCTCAGGCCGGGCGCGCGCACGGCGGCGGAGTTGGGCTGGAAGAAGATCACGTAGCTACGGTCTGGATGCATGAAGGGCAGGTTGGCGCAGCCGGCCAGGGCCAGCAGCGGCAGGGCGGACAAGACGATCGAACGGCGCATGAAAATCTCCTGCGGGTTCATTCCCGGTATGGCATCGTTTCTGCCCGGTCTCAGCTTTCGCGACAAGCGGGTTAATGAGGGTGTCGGGAAGAGTGGTCTGCGGGGTGCAGTCCTATTGTTTCGCCACCTGATCGAACTGCTGCAATCGTGCCAGCAGGGCGGGCATTTGATCGAGCGGGATCATGTTCGGGCCGTCGCTGGGGGCGTGATCGGGGTCGGGGTGGCATTCGATGAACAGGGCGGCGCAGCCGACCGCGATGGCGGCGCGGGCGAGGATGGGGGCGAACTCGCGTTGGCCGCCCGATGAACTGCCTTGGCCGCCGGGCTGCTGGACCGAGTGGGTGGCATCGAACACCACCGGGTAGCCGGTGCGCGCCATGATCGGCAAAGCGCGCAGGTCGCTGACCAAAGTGTTGTAGCCGAAGCTGGCACCGCGCTCGGTCAGCAGGATGCGGTCGTTGCCGGTGCTGGCGATTTTGGCGGCGACGTTGGTCATGTCCCACGGTGCCAGAAACTGGCCTTTCTTGATGTTGATGGCGCGGCCGGTGTGGCCGGCGGCGAGCAGCAGATCGGTCTGGCGGCAGAGGAAGGCGGGGATTTGCAACACGTCGACCACTTCGGCGACCGGGGCGCATTGATGCGCGTCGTGCACGTCGGTCAGCACGGGAATGCCGAATTTGGCGCGGATGTCGGCCAGAATGGTGAGGCCACGGTCCATGCCGACGCCGCGGCCTTTGCCGAGTGAGGTGCGGTTGGCCTTGTCGTAGCTGGATTTGAAGATCAGGCCGATGCCGAGTGTGCGAGTGATGGCGACCAGTTCGGCGGCGACGCCCATGGCGTGATCGGCGGACTCGATCTGGCAGGGGCCGGAGATCAGGGTGAAGGGCAGGTGGTTGCCGATGGTCAGGTCGCCGATGGTGACGTTCATGGGGTGCCTTGGGAAAGGAAGGGTAGGGTAGGCCTTCTTTTTTATAAAAAAGAAGCAAAAAATTTTCGCTCGCTGGGCCCGAGACTGTGGCGCAGCCAACGCCCAAGACCCAGCGAATAAAAGTTTTTTGGTTCTTTTTTACAAAAAAGAACCCTTCTTTTCCTAAACCAGCCTGGCCTGCCGCACCGCCGCCCCGATGAACCCGGCGAACAGCGGATGCGGATCGAACGGTTTGGACTTCAGTTCCGGGTGGTATTGCACGCCGATGAACCAGGGGTGGTCGGGGTATTCGACGATTTCGGGGAGGATGCCGTCGGGGGAGAGGCCGGAGAAGTGCAGGCCGGCGGCTTCGAGGGCTTCGCGGTAGTGGATGTTGACCTCGTAGCGATGGCGGTGGCGTTCCTCGATCGTGGTCGCGCCGTCGTAGACCGTGCTGACCAGGCTGTTCGGCGCGAGGGTGGCGGGGAAGGCGCCGAGGCGCATGGTGCCGCCGAGATCGCCTTCGGCGGCGCGGCGTTCGATTTCATTGCCGCGCGCCCATTCGGTGAGCAGGCCGACCACCGGGGTTTCGCAGGGGCCGAATTCGGTGGAGGAGGCGAGCGGCAGGTTGGCGAGGTTGCGGGCGGCCTCGATCACCGCCATCTGCATGCCGAAGCAGATGCCGAGGAAGGGGACGCGGCGTTCGCGGGCGAAGCGGACCGCTTCGATCTTGCCTTCGGTGCCGCGTTCGCCGAAGCCGCCGGGGACCAGGATGCCGTGCACGCCGTCAAGCCGGGCGACGGCGCCGGGCTGTTCGAACACTTCGGAATCGACCCATTCGAGCTTGACCTTGATCCGGTTGGCGATGCCGCCGTGGGCGAGGGCTTCGGCCAGGGATTTATAACTGTCGAGCAGGTTGGTGTATTTGCCGACCACCGCGATTTTCACCTCGCCTTCCGGCGCGTTGACGGTTTCGACGATGCGGCGCCAGCGCGAGAGGTCGGGTGGTACATCGTGGGGCAGGTTGAAATGGCGCAGCACTTCGCGGTCCATGCCGGCCTGGTGATACGAGATCGGCACTTCGTAGATGGTCGAGACATCGAGGGCGGGGACCACCGCTTCGGGGCGGACGTTGCAGAACAGGGCGATCTTGCGGCGTTCGCCATCGGGGATCGGCCGGTCGCAGCGGCAGATCAGCATTTGCGGCTGGATGCCGACGTTGAGCAGTTCCTTGACCGAATGCTGGGTGGGTTTGGTTTTCAGCTCACCGGCGCTGGGGATGTAGGGCACCAGGGTGAGGTGGACGAACATCGCGCCATCCGGGCCGAGCTCGTTGCCGAGTTGGCGGATCGCTTCGAGGAAGGGCAGACCCTCGATGTCGCCGACGGTGCCGCCGATTTCGACCAAGACGAAATCGAGGCCGTCGGTGTCGTTCACCACCACCTGCTTGATCGCATCGGTGATGTGGGGAATCACCTGTACGGTGGCGCCGAGATAGTCGCCGCGGCGTTCGCGGGCGATGACGTCGGAATAGATGCGCCCGGTGGTCGCGTTGTCGGATTTGGTGGCGTGCACGCCGGTGAAGCGCTCGTAATGGCCGAGGTCGAGGTCGGTTTCGGCGCCATCGTCGGTGACGAAGACCTCGCCGTGCTGGTACGGGCTCATGGTGCCGGGATCGACGTTCAGATAGGGGTCGAGCTTGCGGAGGCGGACCTTGTAGCCGCGCGCCTGCAACAGCGCGCCGAGCGAAGCGGAAGCGATACCCTTGCCGAGCGAGGAGACCACGCCGCCGGTGATGAATACATACCGGGTCATGGACGGTCCCCATAACAGAGGGCGGCGCGGCGTAAAACCCCGCGCCGTTGGCATCGCGGATCAGCCATCAGTTTTTGGCGGGTGCGGGGGCGGGTGTGGGCGCTGGGGCAGGTGCTGGTGCCGGTGTCGCGTTGGATTCGCCCGGCACCGGCGGCAGCGGTGCGAGGGGTGCTGTGGGTGCCTTGGTGCTGGCCGGGGCGCTGGTGGCGGGCACCGGGCCGTTCAGGATCGACTCGCCGCTGCTGGTGCCGCCGTTTTTATAGAGCAGGGCGAGGATCAGGCTCAGTGCCATGAACGCGGTGGCCAGAACGGCGGTGGTGCGGGTGAGCAGATTGGCGGTGCCGCGGCCGGTCATGAAATTGCCCATGCCCTGGCTGGAGCCGAGACCCAGCCCGCCTCCCTCGCTGCGCTGGATCAGCACAATGCCGATCAACGCGAGAGTGACGAATGCTTGCAGCACGAGTAGAACCGTAATCATGAGAACCTTCCGAACATCGCGCGGGTTCTAATCCGGTGCGGCGGTGGTGGCAATCGGTGCGGCGGTTTGTGCCGTCACGCCGATCAGTCAACCGCTGCGCGTTCCGGCAGGCGAAACGACCCCGCAGCGGATAACAGACCCGCCTCCATCGCCCGGCGCGTCGCGATGGCATCGTGCATGATGGAATCGGCGTGGGTGAAATCGACATCGGACCACAGCACGGTCTCGCCCGCCGGGATATCGCGCCGCAGCCGCGCGTGGTGCGCCAGGCCGATCGGCAGGGCGCCGCATGCCAGGCTCGCCTGTGCCGGCATCAACCGGCCCCACACGGTGTAGCCGCCTTCGCCGTCCAGCACCTCGCCGGCGCGCAGATCGCGCTTGGCCGTGGCGGTGACATCGCCGCGAAACGCGTGCGGCGCGCCGGTCGGTTCATGGCGCAGCACGGCGGACAGGACCGATACGTTCAATTCCAGCCCGATCAGATGAAACGGCTTGTACATCGCGGCATAGCGCCCCGTGCTGTCGGTCTTCAGCCCGTATTGCGCAAAGCAGGCGGCGGCGTAGTCGTTCGGCGCCTCGAGCACGACGTACACGCCCCACCGCAGGTCGCGGAACACCGGTCTGCCGTCACGCTCCAGGGAGGATACCACCTCGACCATGCCGGCGCGCTCGAGCATGCCGCCCGCGGCGCGGGGGCGCAGAACGTGCGGCAGATCATCGACGCCGCAGGGCGGAAACGCGAGACCGTCATCGGGCACGTCGAGCCCGGTTGCGTTCGCGATCGCGGCCATCTCGATCGCGGATTTGGTGCCATCGAGGAAGGAGTTGAACATCTGCGGGTTCATTCCCGCCGCGCGCGCCGCCTCGGGCTGCAAGCCGTAATGCTGCCAGACCGTGTCCGGTGTCACGCCATGATAGAGCGGCAGATATTTGGTGCCCTTGCCGGCCGCAACCACGGTAAAACCGCAGGCGCGCGCCCAATCGACCAGTTCGGCTGTCAGCGCCGGCTGGTCGCCATAGGCGAGCGAATAGACCACGCCGGCGGCCCGCGCTTCGGCCGCCAGCAGCGGGCCGGCCAGCGCGTCCGCCTCGACATTGACCATCACGATCGCACGGCCGGCGCGGATCGCGGCGCGCGCGTGCAGAATGCCGTGGGCCGGGCTGCCCGTCGCCTCGATCACCAGGTCGATGTCCGGCCGCGCGATCGCGGCCTGTGCATCGTCGGTGAATACCGTGGCCGCGATCAGGTCGTCACTCCAGCCGACGCCGGCACAGGTGCGCCGTGCGCGATCCGGCGCGAGATCGGCGATGCAGGCGACCTCGAGACCCCTGGTATGGGGCACCTGGGCGAGAAACATCGCGCCGAATTTGCCGGCCCCGATCAAGGTGACGCGAACCGGCCGCCCGGCATCGGCGCGGGCGGCGAGCAGGCGGTGCAGGTTCATCCGGCTATTCCGCTGCCACGCGGTAGGTCTGCGCCATCTGGGCCAGGGCATCGTCCCCGACCGGGTCGATCGGCGTGAAGTCGCGGTGCGCGATGAACGAAGGCCGGGTCGGCGTTCTGATCGCATTGGAAACCGCATTCAGCGTCAGATACACGATGCGGCGCGGAAATGGCGTGATGTTGCCGGCCGAACCATGCACCAGATTGCCGTGGAACATCAGCACGCCGCCGGGCTTGCCGGTCGGGGCCACAATGCCACCGGCGGCAACCAGGCGGGTGACGGTGGCATCATCCAGCGTCCAGAGCGGGTACGAGGTGGTCTCGACATCGTGCCGCGCCTCGAGGTCGCCGGCTTCGTGGCTCTTCGGCACGAGCAGGAGCGGCCCGTTGATCGGCATCACCTCGTCCAGAAACACTGAAATATTCATCGCCTTGGGCGCGGGCATGCCGTCGTCGCGCTTCCAGGTGCCGTAGTCCTGGTGCCACTGCCAGACCTCGCCGGTGAAGGCGGCCTTGGCGTTGATTTTATATTGATGCATGTAGACCCGCTCGCCGAAGATCTGTTCGACCGGGCGGATCAGCCGCGGGTGCGCGCCGAGGACGCGAAACGCCTCGTTATAGGTGTGGGCGGCGAAGGCGGTGCGGGGCGCGCCATTGGTTTCCCGCCAGACTTCCGGCCGCTCCTGGTCGTAGATCGCCTGGGATTCGCGTTTCAGAACCTCGACTTCGGCAGGGGTGAACAATTCGGGCAGGAACAACCAGCCCTCGCGATGGAAGTCCTCGATCTGCTGATCGGTCAGGTGCATCGCCGTGTCCTCCATGGTTTGATCGAACATATCTTGATCGAACGAGGTCGCGCCAGATCGCCAATGCCAGCTTGCCAGCTCCGTCCGTCAGTGCCGGATATCGACCGCCGCGTGGCTGACGCCGGCCAGCTGTTCCATCCGGGCCCGATCATCGGCGAGGGTCGCTGCGGCACCATCGTACACCACCTCGCCGTCCGACAGGACATAGGCACGATCGGCGAGTTCGAGGGCGAGAAACGCGTTCTGTTCGACCAGCAGGATCGACATGCCCTCGCTCTTCATCCGGCCGACGGTGCGCATCACCTCCTGCACGATCACCGGAGCCAGCCCTTGCGAGGGTTCATCGAGGATCAGGAATTTCGGGTTGAGCAGCAAGGCGCGTGCGATCGAGAGCATTTCCTGCTCACCACCCGATAATCGTCCGCCCTTGCTGGTACGGCGCTCGTCGAGGCGGGGAAACAGCCGATACACCGTTTCGATCGTCCAGGGGCCTTTGGTCTGGGGCGGCACCAGCAGGTTCTCATGGACGGTGAGATGGCCGAAAATCTTGCGTCCCTCCGGCACGTAGCCGACGCCGAGGTTGGCGACCCGGTAGGGCGGCTTGCCGGTGGTATCGCGCCCGAACAGCTTCACCCGCCCTTCGCGCGGCACCGTGAGGCCCATGATGCTGCGCATCGTGGTGGTCTTGCCCGCGCCGTTGCGGCCGAGCAGGGCGACCAATTCGCCCTCGCCGACCGTAAGCGACACGCCGTGCAGGATGTGGCTCTTGCCGTAATAGGTCTGCAGCCCCTCGGCCTCGAGCACGGCGCTCATGCCGCGTGCCCCAGATAGGCGGCCTGGACGCGCGGGTTGGCGGCGATCTCGGTGGCGTTACCCTCGGCCAGCATCCGGCCGTTGTCGAGCACCGTGATCCGGTCCGCGATGCCGAACACGATCGCCATGTCATGCTCGACGAACAGCATGGTGATGCCCTGGTCCTTGTTCAGCCGGCGGATCAGATCGGTCATGTGGTGGGTCTCCTCATCGCCCATGCCGGCGGTCGGCTCATCGAGCAGCAGAAGTTTCGGCGATTTTGCCAGCACGATGCCGATTTCAACGACCCGCTGATCGCCATGCGACAATTCGCCGGCGACGCGGTCGAGCTTGGCGGTGATCCGCACGATTTCGGCGAGGTTTTCAACCTGGTTCATCACCACGGTGCGCACGGCGGCGGAAATCCAGGGCCGTAGATTGAGCCCCATCGCGGTTTCCACCGCGACCCGCAGATTTTCCCGCACGGTGAGCGAGAGAAAAATCTCGGTGATCTGGAAGGTGCGAATGATGCCCCGCTTGACCAGCGCGGTCGGCGTGCCCGCGGTGATCGGTTCGCCCCCGAACACGATGCTGCCGTCGGTGGGCGGAAAATAGCCGCTGATCAGGTTGAACAGCGTCGTCTTGCCGGCCCCGTTCGGGCCGATGATCGCGCGCAGTTCGCCGGCTTCGACGCTGAGCGAAATGCCCGACAGCGCCTGCAAGGCGCCGAACCGGCGCCCCACATCGTTCAGAACCAGGAGACTCATGAGCCGGATTTCCGGTTGAAGAAGCCGAGCACGCCCATCGGGAAAAAGATCACCGAAACCACGAATACCAGCCCGATCACGCTCATCCAGTTATCGGTGACCGAACTCACGTAATCGCGCACCAGCACGAAAATCACCGCACCGGCCAGCGGCCCGTAAAAATTGCGCATTCCGCCGAGCACCGCGATGATCAGGAAATCGCCGGACATGCTGTAGTTCAGCAGGTTGGGCGAGGCGAACCCATCGAGCAGCGCATTCAGCCCGCCCGCCAAGGCCGCGATGAACCCCGAGATCGCAAACGAGATCGCGATATAGCGCTGCGTGCTGACGCCGAGAAAGGTGAGCCGCTTGTGGTTCTCGCGGATCGCGACGAAGGCGTGCCCGAGCGGCGCGTTCAGAACGATCCACAGCAGCAGCGCCGCGATCGCGAACGCCGCCAGGACCAGGTAATACATCCCGGTCGGCCCCATCGACAGCAGATGGCCGGGTCCCGCGAATTTCGGGCGCGCGAAGCCGGAGAGCCCGTCGTACCCGCCGGTCAGCGTGTTCCAGCGGATCGCGATGAAATAGAACATCTGGCCGATCGCGATGGTGATCATCGAGAAATAGATGCCGCGCCGCCGCACCGCGATCGGGCCAAGCAGGGTCGCCGCAAGACCGCCGACCAGAGTTCCGACGCCGAGCGCCAGGAACAGGCTGTGGGTTTCGTATTTCAGCATCAGCCCGACGCCGTAGGCCCCGAGCCCGAAATAGGCGGCGTGGCCGAACGACAAGCCGCCGGTGAAGCCGAGCAGCAGGTTGAGGCCCATCGCCGCGAGCGCATAAATCAGCACCCGGCTGGCCAGATCGGTATAGCCGCCGACCAGCGGCAGCCAGAGCGGCACCGTGAGCAGCACGACGCCAAGCACGACATTGCCGATGGTGCGGCGCGACATGCCGGTGCGGGCCTGGGGTGCGGTGCGTGCGGTTTCGGTCGCGAGATCGGTGCTCATTCGAACAATCCCTCCTGGCCCATCAGGCCGCGCGGCCGGACCACCAGCATGACGCCCATGATGATGTAGATCACCACCTCGCTGGCGGCCGGATAGAACGCGGTGGTGATGCCGGAGGCGAGGCCGATGATCAGACCGCCGAGCAGCGAGCCGACCAGCGAACCGACGCCGCCGACCACGATGGCGACAAAGGCGGGCATGATCAGCGCATCACCCATGTTCGGGTTGAGCCCGAGCTGGCCGGCGGCCAGAATACCGGCGACCCCGGCGAACACGATGCCGATCACGAAATTCGCCGAGCGCAACAGATAAATATTCACACCGAGCGCCGATATCGTTTCAAGATCGGAGTTCCCGGCCCGGATGCGGATGCCGATGCGGGTGAATCGCAGCACGCCAAACAGGGCGGCGGTGCCGACCAGGGCGACGCCGACCACGAACAGCCGGTAGCCGGTCAGGAAGAAATACGTGCTGCTGAGCGGCTGGTTGAGGAATTGCGGTATTTCCAGCGGCTTGCCTTGCGCGCCCCAGATGGTGCGGATCATGTCCTGCATGATGAAGGCGAGCCCGAAGGTCAGCAGCAGCGTATAGATCGGGTCCTTGCGATTATACAGCCGGCGGATCAGCGAGGTCTCGATCGCGAGGCCCAGTGCACCGGCGAGCAACGGCGCGATGATCAGCCCGCCCCAGAACCCGACATAGGGCGTCAGGGTAAACGCGAAATAGGCCGCGAGCGCCATGAACGCTCCCTGGGCGAAATTGATCGTGTTGTTCAGCCCCAGGATCAGCGCGAGACCCAGCGCCATCAGCGCGTAGAACGCCCCCTGGATCAGCCCGTTGAACGCGTTGAACAGTAATAACAGACCCATGGTGTCTCCCTATGGCGATTGCGGCACTGCCAGGAGCAGTGCCGCACCGGAACAGTCGATCGCCCGTCAGCCGATCAGGACGGGTAGGTCATCTTGCAGCCGGCCGCCGCCGGTGAGAGTGCGAGTTTTTCGCCCGGGATGATCGATGACACATCGAACAGATCGGGATATTGCGCGCCCTTCAGCACATGGCCGGGGAACATGCTGAGCATCAGCTGATGATCGGCGGCGCGGTACATCGGCGCGTTGGGTTGCAGGGCAACCTCCGGCGGCAGCACCAACCCTTCCATGCCGCGCACGACCTTCATGGTCTCGAGCGATTTCGCCCGCTCGACCGCCAATTTGATCGCATAGGTCGAAGCATAGCCGAACCAGGACCGCGCGGAGGGATATTCGCCCTTGTATTTGGCGCGATAGGCTTTGACGAAATCAGCGAGATGCGGGGTGTTGGGCTGTTTCCAGTACCATTCCGCGGTCCACCAGCCATAGCGCGCATTTTCGGGCAGCGCCTGCAATTGTTCCAGCTCGATCAGGGCGCCCGCCACCGCGATTTCCTTGTCGATGCCGAATTGCGCGATCTGCTTCATGCAGTTCACCTGGTCATCGCCGGCGAGCAGCAGGCAGAGGACCTTGGGCTTCTTTGCCTTGACCTCGATCAGGTAGGACGAGAAATCGGTGGTGCCGACCGGCGCCAGCGCCGATCCCGCCATGGTGCCGCCGTGGCGTTTCAGCTGCTTTTCATAATCGGCCTGTTCGGCGTGGCCGAAGGCATAATCGGTGGTGATGAAGTACCAGCTCTTGCCGAATTTATCGAACAGGGTTTCGAAATCACCGGCGGTCAGCATCCAGGTGGTCGAGCAGGTGCGGAACGTGTTCCAATTGCAATTGGTGCCGGTCAGTGCATCGACGTGACCGCCGGTGCACAGGAACAGCATGTTGTGCTGATTGGCGAACTGGCTGAGCGCGAGCGAGGACGCGGAATTGACCGTGCCCATCAGAAAATCGATCTTTTCGCGCGCCACCAGGCGCTTCGCCTTGTCGATGCTGGTGCCTGGATTGCCGGCACCGTCTTCAACGATCAGCTGCAAGGGCCGGCTCATGATGCCGCCCTTTTTGTTGATCTCTTCCTCGGCGAATTTGGCACCCTTGATTTCGCTGTGGCCCATAGCCGCGAAAATACTGGTGATCGGATCGACCATGCCGATCTTGATCGGCTTTTCACTGGCGGCCCAGGTCGGCTCCGGTGTCGCGAGCAACCCGGCGATACCGGCCGCGGCACCGGCTTTGAGTATGCTCCTGCGATCGATCAATGCTGATTGATTTGTCATCAACGCCCCTCTGTCTAGCAACTGTTTGTTATCGTTTAAACGCACGTATAACGCGCAACAATGCGACCGCCATAACGCACGAAATCCATAGTCAATGAGTCATCGAACCGCCCTGATCGGACGGAATAGTCTTGGCTCTCGTTTCCACCGGTCTTTGCCGGTTCGTTATTGTTTGTCCATCTTATGTGTTGCGTCTGTCAACAGTCCTCAGGTGGTAACCTGCCGGTTTTTCATCAAAATTCCGCGTGATCGGCAACAACAAGGCAGAGTGACTGTCCTTTACGGTGCCGCGTGACAATCACCCCTGCCGCTGGCCTTACTCAAATATGATCGAACAAAGCGGCCTGCCGCGGCGCGGGCGAAGCATCCGGCGGTTCAGGTTCGAGCACGGTGGCGCCGGCGCGCAGCAGGAAGCCAGCGACCTGATCGAAGGCGGCGGGGCTGCGGGTGTCATCCGCCGCATCGCCGGGCGGGATGAACAGGATCGTTTCGTAGCGCGCGCGTGAGAGCAGGACGCGATAGGTGTTGATCTGCCAGATGATCGCCTCAGGCCGCTTGATCGTCTGCCATTTCGTGCCGCGAAACTTGCGCGCACACCAGGACGCGCCGTTGGGTGCGATGACCAGATCGCCGCCCCAGCACAGACCGACATAGTCGAGTTCAAGACCCTGGCAGGCATATTGCGTAGCCGGCAGTTCGAGCGCGTCCGACGCGCGAACATCCGGCCAGGCGTTGAGAAACCAGTTGGCGACCGCATCGGCGTCCATATGCGGAAAATCGGCCGAGAGACCATCGGCACGCAGGCGCTTGGCATCGGCGCTGCACACCAGCCCGGCGCGCCGGCTGCCGCGGGAAAGACGGCGGAGTTCGCCGCGCAGCGCAGTGAGCGAGCGGGTGATCCGGAACGGAACGCCGCCGGCCGCCCGGCCGATGCGTGCGGCCTCGGCGGCATCGTGGCGCAGCACCGCATCCACCCAGTCGGCCGCGGCGTGCGAGCGGATCTGACGAACGCTGACATCGAGGTGCAATGCGGGATCGATCGTCATGCCGGCGGGTTGGCTTGCCACCAGGCAACGCGCCGGATCGGCGTTGCCGATGATCGTGGCCGGCCCCATGATCGACCAGTCCGGCCGGGCGGCGAGCGCGACGCCCCAGGACGCGAGCCCGGCCTCGCCGGTGTTGATCTCCTGGCCGCTGCCGACCAGTGCGACAATCACCGCCCAATCGGCGTGGCGGCGCATGATGTCGAGGAACAAAGCGGCCTCGCTATCGGGCAGGTTGAATTTGCGGCGGCCAAAATCGGCATCCCAGGCGCGCTGGGCTTCGTCGAACACGATGACATGCTCATGCGGCGCATCGCTGCGGGGCTGGCTGTCACGCAGGAAGCCGAGCAAGGGCTGGATCGCGGATTCGAGTTTATGGGCGGCATCGCGGGCGCTGCGACCCTGATTCTTGGCATCGCGCGCAAGGGCGGCGCGCAACACATGGACCAGCGGCAGATTGCCGGTGAGGAAAGCCGCTTGATGGGCGGCGGTGAAAACGGCGTTCAACCCGCACAAGGTTTTCCCCGCCCCGGGAATGCCGGTCACGAACACGATGACGTAGCGATGAGCGTCCGCCGCGGCGGCGATCGCGGTGCGGATGGCATCGGTCGTGCGGGTCAGGTTGGTGACATCGGCGCGCGACGAAGCGATGTCGGCGACGCCGTGCTTGCGATACAGCATGGTCGCGGCTTCAACGATGGTGGGCACCGGGCGGTAGGGGGCACCTTCCCAGGCATGCGGGTCGAGCGGTGTTTGGGTGTGTGGCAGTTGCGCCGCGAGGGTTTGCAGCAGCGGTTCGAGGGTTGCGCCATTGGCATCGATCACGGGTGCAATCGCGTGCCAGAACAACGGCAGCGCCATGGCGGGCGTTGGCGCGTGGCGGGCGACCAGCACGGGGATGATCGGATGGGCGCGGCTGCCGGCGTGGAAATCGAACAGGTCGAGCGCGTAATCCTCGACTTGTTCGCGATCGGCGTTGGTGAAGGCGGCCGCTTCGGTCTTGAACTCAACGACCAATATGGCGCGGCCGGTCAGGATGATCGCATCGATCCGGCGGCCGAGGCGGATCAGCGGGTATTCGAGCAGAACCTGCCAGTCCGGCAGGGTGCGCAGTGCGGCGCGCAGCAGGTCGATCTGGTCGCGCCAGGCGCGGATCTGCGCCTCGTGATTGACCATATGGGTCTCGACCAGGCGCCGGGCCAGATGATCGACGATGCGCACCGGATCTTCCTGGCAGAACGACGCGGCACGGCCGGACCACCAGGCGGACATTCAGCTCTCCGGCCGATACCCCGTCGCCACCAGATACAATTCCCGGCTGTCCTTGCGGCTGGCCGCCGGCTTGGCGTGACGGACCAGGGTGAACCGGCGTTTCAACAGGGCGAGCATGCCGCCCTCGGCACCGCCCTGGAACAATTTGGTGACGAAGCCGCCGCCCGGTTCCAGAGTTTTGAACGCGAAATCGAGCGCCAGCTCCGCCAACCCCATGATCCGCAAATGATCGGTCGCCATATGACCGGTGGTGTTGGGCGCCATGTCCGACAGGACCAGATCGGCCTTGCCGCCGAGCGCGGCGCGCAGTGCGGCTTCCATCGCCTCGTCCTGGAAATCGCCCTCCAGCAAGGTGGCACCGGGAATCGCGTCGATCGGCAGCAGGTCGATGCCGACCACCCTTGCCGCCCCGCGGTCGAGCGCAATCTGCGTCCACCCGCCGGGTGCGGCACCCAGGTCGATCACCCGGCTCGCCTTGCCGATCAGGGAGAATTTCTCATCGAGTTCGATCAGCTTGAAGGCCGCGCGCGAGCGATAGCCCTTGGCCTTGGCAGCCTCGACATAGGGGTCGTTGAGCTGGCGGGTCAGCCATTTCTGCGACGAGGGTTTGTGCTTGCGCGCGGTCTTGAGCCGCACTGTGGTGCGGCGGCCTTGCGAGAGATCATCGGTCATCGGTTGGGTTCGTTCATACCTGATAAGGGCGCGATCTGGCGCGCGCGGTGCGGATCAGCCGCATCAACATCCCCTCGCGCAGGCCGCGATCAGCCACGGCGAGGTCGCTGGCCGGCCACATCTCTTCGATCGCGGCAAAGATGGCGCAGCCCGGCAGCACGAAATCGACCCGGTCCGGGCCGATGCACGGGTGCTCGGCAAGGCCGGTGCGGCCGAGCGCGCGGATCGCGGCAAGGCCGCTGGCCACCTGCTCGCGCGGCAGCACCGCGCCATCGATCGCGCCACGGCGGTAGCGATCGAGGTTGAGGGCGATGCCCGCGATGGTGGTGACGGTGCCGCTGGTGCCGACCAGGCGCACACCGCCCTGGCGGATTTCCTGGCCGATCCGGTGGATCTGCTCGAACGGACGCAACAGCGCCTTGATCTCCTCGACCACGGCGGCAAACCCCGCCTCGCTCTCGCACCAGCCGGCGCAGCGCTCGGACAATGTCACCACGCCGACCGGAATGGTATGATACCCGATCAACTGCGGCAGGCTGCGATCGGCCGCACCGGCGCTGCCCGGCACCCGCACCCAGGCGATCTCGGTCGAGCCGCCGCCGATGTCGAACAGCAATGCCCGGCGCTCGGCCTGATTGATCAGCGAGGCGCAGCTCTCCATCGCGAGGCCGACTTCCTCACGCGGCGAGATGGTTTCGATCGGCAGGCCGGTAGCCGCCCGGGCGCGCGCAATGAAAGCGGCGCCGTTTTCGGCCTGCCGGCAGGCCTCGGTCGCGATCGCGCGAATGTCGCTCACCTGCCAACGGCGCAGTCGCTCGGCGCAGATGCTCAACGCATCGATCGCGCGGTCCATCGCTGCATCGGACAGGGTGCCGCTACGGTACAGTCCCTCGCCAAGGCGCACCACGCGGCTGAAACTGTCGAGCACATGAAAACCGCCGCCGCTCGGCACGCCGACCAGCATGCGGCAATTGTTCGTCCCCAGATCGATCGCCGCATAAGCCGGCGGGCGCGCACGCCGCTCGTTCGGAACGCGGCTGGTGGCGCTGCGCCGATCGGGGCTGGTGCGGCCAAGGGCCGGCTGGGTCGACAGGGCGAAATCACTTGCCATGGTCTTCATATAATGGGCGCACCTATGGCCGGAGAGCAAGCCAGAATTGCATGATCCGGCGAATTGGCCCCAAATGCGGCAGGTCGATTGCCTCGCGCGGCATGGGATGCTAGCAGCAACGCACGCGCGATATCCGCTTGGGGGATAGTTTAGCGGTAGAACTTCCGGCTCTGACCCGGACAGCCTTGGTTCGAATCCAGGTCCCCCAGCCATTTCAGGCCCGATCCCGCGCTCATCGCAGCTCGCGGGACGCCTCACTCATCCCATAAAAGTGATCGCCACAAAAACGATCACCGGCGTCATTTCACCGCCTGCACGATCGCGGCCGCCAAAGCGGCGGCGGTGCAGGCGTACCCGCGATCGTTCATGTGCAACCCATCGCTGGCCAGGAAATCGGCGAGCGGCGGATCGGTCGCCTGCCACTGGCGCATCAGCGCATCACGCGAGAACAGGCTCAGGCCGGGCGCGCGGGCAAGGGCGGCAAGTGCTGCGTTGATCTTGTCGTTGTCGGGCGAGGCGACCAGTTCGCGCGAGCGCTGATTGTCCATCAACACGATATCCGCATTGGCGGCGCGCAGACGATGCAGGCCGCGCCGGACCAGGCCGGTGAAATGTCGAATGCTCTCGCGCCGCGCGGCCGCGTTCGCACCGACCTGCCAGATCACCAGACTCGGCTCCAGCGCCAGCACGTCGCGCGCCATGCGTTTATCCTCGCGCCCGGCATCCTCGCCGCCGACGCCGCGATTGATCACGCTGATTTCCGAATCCGGCAGCAGCGACGCCAGATCGTCCTGCAATTCGGCGGGATAGGAATCCGCGATGTCATGCGCCATGGCACCCCAGGTCGAGGATGAGCCGAGTGCCGCGATCACCACGGGCTGACCCGCCTTCAGCGCCGCTTTGAGATGAGGCAAGGCAAGGTGCTGCACCGGCGCGCGCGGACAGGCCGATGGTGCCGCGTGAGCTGCCACCGGCACGCCCAGCAACAGGACGAAAATCCTAAGAAACCGCCGGTTTCGCATCTTTCACCCTAAACCAGGCGCCGCTCGCCGCGATGCCCAACAGGACACCGAGGCCGACGCCATTGACCATGATCTGCATCACCCAACCCGGATCATGATCGAGCACGACCCGCCCGGCAAATGACAGGACGATGCTGGCACAATACGTGGTCAGCCCGTGCTGGCCGATCAGCACGAACACCGACCCCAGCCGCGTCTCGATGAATTTCGCCCCCGGCGGCACATAGCGCGAGGCGAGCCAGGCGAGCGACAGGATCGAGAGCAGCCGGTAAGGGTGCAGGCCGGTCTTGTCGATGTCGCGGATCAGCGGATTGATCGGCACCGGCACATGGCGGGCCAGTTGCGGCTCGATCCAGGTGGTCAGCAAAATCAGAAACCCCACCACCAGCAGCGCGATCGCCGCGATATCGGTGGCGACACGCGGCAGCGCCGGCCGCCCGAACCGCGCGAAGATCATGCCGAGCACGAACAAAAACTGCCAGGTCAGCGGGTTGAAGAACCAGCCGTGGCCGCCCGCGGTCGGCAGGTTCCAGCCGAACAGCCGCGCCGCGACATAGAGCGCAAAACTCGCCGCCAGCAAAACCCGCGGCCGGCGCAACAACAACAGCAACGGCGCCATGCCGCCCATGATCACGACATAAAGCGGCAGCACGTTCAGGAACGACGGCTGATACAGCATCGGCACCGCATCGATCATCGCGACCAGCGGTTCACGCACCAGACGGTCCATCCCCACCCGCGCCAGATACCCCGGCGTGGCAAACCAGGCGGCGAACAGCGCAACCTCGGCCGTGAAGATCACGAACAGGAAAATATGCGCGATATACAGCGTCCAGGCCCGCTTCAGCATATCCGCCCCGGCCGAGACCGGACCGGCCTGATCGAGCTTGCGGCCATACACCAGCGAAGCGGCGTAGCCGGCCAACAAAATGAAAATCTCGGTCGCATCGTTCAGCGCCAGATTGCGCACGGTGAAGCGCGCCAGAGCATCATGCGGAATATGATCGAGGAAAATGCAGAACAACGCGATGCCGCGAAAGAAATCGACCCTGAGATCACGACCCGCGCGAACCAGCCTCACTCCGCCAATCTCCGCGCCGACATCGCCATCGCCAACGTGCCTTCATCGAGAATCTCGATGCTGCCGCCCACCGGCACGCCCTGCGCCAGGCGCGTGATCCGCACACCGAACGGGGCGAGACGTTCGGTCAGGTAATGCGCGGTCGATTGACCATCGACCGTCGCCGGCAACGCCAGAATCACCTCACGCACCGAACCATCCAGCCGCGCCAGCAACCGCCCGACCCCCAGGTCCTCCGGCCCGCGCCCGCCGATCGCCGATAACAACCCGCCCAATACATGATACCGGCCCCGATACACCGAAGCCCGCTCCAACGCCCATTGGTCCGCCACCGACTCCACAATGCAGATCATCGGCTCACGCGCCGGGTCGCCGCACACCGAACAGGGGTCGACACTGTCCAGCCCACCACATACCGAACACACCACCACACGCTGCGCCGCCGCCGCCAACGCCCCCATCAACGGCAACAACCGACCCTCACGCTCACTCAATAACCGCAACACAATCCGCCGCGCACTCCGCGGCCCCAACCCCGGCAACCGCGCCACCTGGGCCACCAGACTCTCGATCTCAGGGCCCATCATGGGAGCGGCTGCCAAGCCGGGGCGCTGCCCCGGACCCCGGCAAGGGGGCTTTGCCCCCCTGCACCCCCCACTAAGGACTTAGTCCTTAGAACCCATTTTTTTCGGGTGAGAGGCCGGGGGGTGTGCGCCGCCTGCGGGATTAGCGCATGCGCGCTGATCCCGCAGGCGGCGCACACCCCCCGGCCTCTCACCCGAACGAGTGGATTCCAAAGACTAAGTCTTTGGCGGGGATGCAAGGGGCAGCGCCCCTTGCCGGGGTCCGGGGCAGCGCCCCGGCTTCGCCAGCGCCCCATGATCGGTCCCTTAGAACGGCAGTTTGAGGCCGGGGGGTAGGGACAGGCCGCCGGTGGCTTTTTGCATTTCTTCGGCGGTGATGGTTTCGAGTTTGGTTTTGGCGTCGTGGTGGGCGGCGACGATGAGGTCTTGGAGCATTTCGGCGTCGTTGGGGTCGAGGAGTTTGGGGTCGATCCGGGCAGATTTCAGGACGCCTTTGCCGGAGAGGGTGAGTTTGACCAGGCCGGCGCCGGATTCGCCCTGGATTTCGAGGGCTTCGAGGCGGGTCTGCATATCCTGCATGTTTTGCTGCATGGCCTGGGCTTGTTTCATCAGGCCGGCGAGGTTTTTCATCGATCGATCTCCATTGCGTCGGCGATGTCCTGATCGGACATCGGGGGGGCGTCGTCGCCTTCGTATTCGGGCAAAGCGGCGGGTGCGGCAAGGGGTTCGGGGTCTTCGGGTTCGACGCTGGTGATTTTGGCGCCGGGGAAGGTGGTGAAGATGGCCTGGACCAGCGGGTGGGCGAGTGCGTCTTCGCGGGCGAGGTCGCGGGCGGTGTCGCGGGCTTCGAATACGGTGGGTGCGCCGGCTTCGCGCGAGAGGGCGATGGTCCAGCGGCGGCCGGTTTCGGCTTCGAGGAATTTGGCGAGCCGGGCCGAGAGGTCGCGCGGGGCGTTCGGCGAGAGGTTGAGTTCGATGACCGGCGGCGCGAATTTGACGATGCGGGCGTCGTGGCGGAGCTGGCTGGTCAGCAGCGCGTCGCGCCGGTCTTCGGCGAGGGCGATGACGTCTTCGAACCGGGCGAGGCGTGGCGCGGCGTTGGTGATGGCGGGGCCGTTGACCACGGCGCGGGGCGCGGGGTCGCTGGGTTCGCGCGCGATGGTGGGGCGGGGTGCGGTGGTTTCGGCCGACAGGCGGCGGACCAGGTCGCCGGGGGGTGGCAGGTCGGACACGTAGCACAGGCGGATCAGGATCATTTCGGCGGCGGCGCGGCGGTCGCTCGCCTGTTCGACTTCGCCGATGCCTTTCAGGAGCATCTGCCACAGGCGGCCGAGCCAGGGGATCGAGAGGGCGGCGGCGAGGCTGGCGCCGCGGGTGCGTTCGAGTTCCGGGAGGGTGTTGCCGGTCGCGAGGTCGGGGATGGTTTTCAGGCGCGAGAGCGTGTGGGCGAGGCCGAGCAGGTCCTGCATCAGCAGCACGGGGTCGGCACCCTGGGCGTGGGCGCGGTCCATCACGGCGAGGGCATCGGCGATGCGGCCGGCGGCGATCGTGTCCATCAGGTCGAAGACGAAGCTGCGATCGGCGAGGCCGAGCATGTCGCCGACCAGGGCGGTGGTGATTTCGGTGCCGTCGTCGGCGCGGGCGATCGCCTGGTCGAGCAGGGAGAGACCATCGCGGACCGAGCCATCGGCGGCGCGGGCGATCGCTTCGACCGCGGCGGGTTCGATGGTGATGGCTTCGGCGGTGGCGACCCGGGTGAAATGGGCGGCGAGGGTATCGACCGGCACGCGTTTGAGGTCGAAACGCTGGCAGCGCGAGAGGACGGTGATCGGGACTTTGCGGATCTCGGTGGTGGCGAAGACGAATTTGACGTGCGGCGGCGGCTCTTCGAGGGTTTTCA
Organism: Acidiphilium rubrum; assembly: GCF_900156265.1. Lineage (GTDB taxonomy): Bacteria > Pseudomonadota > Alphaproteobacteria > Acetobacterales > Acetobacteraceae > Acidiphilium > Acidiphilium rubrum. The sequence continues at coordinate 2,512 of NZ_FTNE01000030.1, read as the reverse complement.
ACAGGGCGTTGAAGGCGTTGCGGGAGAGCATGTGGACTTCATCGATGATGAACACTTTGGTGCGGGCGATCATCGGGCGGAAGCGGGTGGCTTCGATGATTTCCCGCACGTCATCGACGCCGGTGTTGGAGGCGGCGTCCATTTCCACGACGTCGGGGTGACGGTCGGCGAGGATGGCGATGCAATTGTCGCAGACGCCGCACGGGTCGGGAGTCGGGCCGCCTTGGCCATCTGGCCCGGTGCAGTTGAGCGCGCGGGCGAGGATGCGCGCGGTGGTGGTTTTGCCGACGCCGCGCACGCCGGTGAGCATGAAGGCGTGGGCGATGCGGCCCATGGCGAAAGCATTTCGCAAAGTGCGGACCAGGCCGTCCTGGCCGATCAGATCATCGAAGGTGGTGGGGCGGTATTTGCGGGCGAGGACGCGGTAGGCCTGTGCATGAATTGGTGCGGGGCCTGGGGGTGCTGGATCATCGCCGAACAGGGACGGGCCCGGAGGTGAAGGCGGCTGGTCATCATCGTCGAACAACCCGGCCATGCGTCCCCGATGCGGTGAGAGGTTTGGGTGGGAGACCGGGTCCGCGACCCGTGCGGAAACTCGTTGCGGCTGCTGCCTTCCGGCCCTGACCGGGTTGGCGAGGCGCCCGTCCGCGGCCGATCTCCCGGAGCCGTTATCGGGTTTCTGGCCCGGTTTTGCAAGCTTGCCTCGGCGCAAGGCCGATGCCAGTTTGGCACCATGCCCGACACCAATGCCGCCAGTGCCTTGCTCTACAGTTCCGCCGCGCTCGACCGGGCCGGCCATCGCCGGACCGATGCGGGCTGGATCGCCCAGGCGCGGGCCAGTGCGGAGGCGTTGTTTGTGCCCTATTGGCGGGGGCGGATGCTGATGGAGTTGGAACCCACGCCGCAGGCGGTGCTGACGGCGCGGCCGCGCGATGCGGCGATGGCAGGGAGTTTTCTCGGCTTGATGGCCGCGCGGCCGGTCTTCGCGGTCGATCTCTCAGCGACCGAGGCGCCGATGGAGGCGTTGGCCCAGGCTACAGGCGAATTTCTGGATTTGCGCGGCCTGACCGCGACGCTGCCGGCGGGGCAGGCGGGGTTGCTCGCGACCGCGAAAGGCTTGCTCTACTGGCAGTCGCGCACGCGGTTTTGCAGCCTGTGCGGGGGTGCCTGTGTGGCGGAGCGGGCGGGGCATACGATGCAGTGCACGCAGTGCGGCACGGAGCATTTTCCGCGCACTGATCCTGCCGTGATCATGCTGGTGACGCGGGGGGAGCGGGTGTTGCTTGGGCAGTCGCACAAGTTTCCGGTCGAGCGGAACTTTTTTTCGACGCTGGCCGGGTTTGTCGAGCCGGGCGAGAGTTTGGAGGATGCGGTGCGGCGGGAGACGCTGGAGGAGGTGGGTGTGACGGTGGGTGCGGTGCGTTACATCGGCAGCCAGCCCTGGCCGTTTCCGGCGTCGCTGATGCTGGGGTATCGGGCGGAGGCGCTGAGCGAGGCGATTACGCTGGATGACGAGGAGATGCGGGCGGCGGCGTGGTTTACCCGGGAAGATCTGGTGAACCGCAAGCAGGCCGGGTTCAATCTGCCGCCGAAGGATTCGATCGCGCGGCGGTTGATTGAGGATTGGATGGCTGAGGGGGTTTAGGGAAGGAAGGCTTCTTTTTTGTAAAAAAGAAGCAAAAAACTTTTCGACCCTGGGGCACGGGCGTTTGAACCGGCACGGGCCCAAATTAACAAAGTTTTTTTTGCTTCTTTTTTGTTCACAAAAAAGAAGACCTTGCCTTCCCTTTTTGTGCTTTTTGTTACGATATCGCAATGAATAGGACGTGCGAAATCACGGCCCTTTGCGCCACATTTTTTTGACGTTGAAGGACGGCACAAAGGGCTGGTGCCAGGGCGGCACGGGCGGTGGCGGCGGGCCGAGGATATCGCGGAGTTGTTCTTGCGTGAAGTCGATGCTGCCGTCCGGGTTGATTTTGTATTGGTCCATGAAGCTGGGCTGGCGCTTGGGTTTGCGGGGGCGCTTGGGCCGGGGCTTGGTGGCGCTCGGGTGTTTTCGGGGGCGTTTCAGATAGTCGGGCAGGCGGATGCCGAGCATGTGGCAGAGCGGGCGCAGGGCGCGGGCGGTGGCGGGGTGGGTGGCGATGAGTTCGGTGGTTTCCGCGAGGGTGAGGAGGTGCTCGATCTGGCTGATGTAGCTGTTGGTGTTGCAATGCGGCACGACGCGGCGGACCCAGCCGAAGCTGCGCGGCAGGGTGGGCGGCGGGCCGGGGAAATAGGCGGCGGGCCAGTTGGGTGGTGGTTTGGCGGGTTTGGCGGCGGCGGGTTTGGGGTTCGGGTTGGGTTTGCGCAGGCGGATGGGACGCGGGGCGGCGGTGGCGAGGGTGGTGAAGCGGCGGAACAGCAGCGCGATGCGGGCGTTGATCATCCAGAGGAGGGGGGCGGACACGGCGAGGCGTTTGCCCTGGTCGGCAATGGTCTCGCGCAGCATGCGGATGCTGTAGGCGAAACG
>NZ_FTNE01000029.1 GCF_900156265.1 Acidiphilium rubrum | reverse complement strand
AGGCGGTAGCCGTTGTCGGCCACGGAGCGTTGCAGGGCGCGGAAGATCATCGCGAAGCGCTCGGACGGGTCGGAGGGCATGAAGGGCGCGTTCGAGATCATGACCGCTAGATAAACCAAGGGGGTGGGGGGTGAGAAAGGGAAAAAGTCAGGCAGACGAAAAGAAGTACTTCTTTTTTGAAAAAAAGAAGCAAAAAACTTTTTTTAATCTGGGGCACGGGGGTTGGAACCGGTACGGGCCCAGATGAACAAAGTTTTTTTTGCTTCTTTTTTGTTCACAAAAAAGAAGACCTTACCTTGCCTGTTTGGCTCCGGTTGACATGCAAGAACCGAGGGCAGACATCATGAGCTACACGATCTTCTGCTGGAGTCCCCGTCATTCCGAGTGAAGCCCATGATACGGCGCTGAGCCAGACGCCTGAGCAGATTCTGCACACGATTTTTGGCCACGGCGGGTTTCGGGGCCAGCAGGCCGAGATTGTCTCGCATGTGATCGGCGGGGCGGATGCGATCGTGCTGATGCCGACCGGCGGTGGTAAATCGGTGTGTTATCAATTGCCTGCTTTGTGCCGGCCCGGCGTCGGCATTGTGGTGTCGCCGCTGATCGCGCTGATGCGCAATCAGGTCGAGGCGCTGCGCCAGTTGGGTGTGCGGGCCGCGGCGCTGAACTCCAGCCTCGATGCGGCGGAGCGCAGCCGGGTGCGGGCGGATTTGCGCGCCGGGCGGCTCGATTTGCTATATGTCGCACCCGAGCGGCTGGTTTCGGCCGATTTCATGGACATGCTCGATGCGGTGCCGATCGCGCTGTTCGCGATCGACGAGGCGCATTGCATCAGCCAGTGGGGGCATGATTTCCGGCCGGAATATCTGCAACTGGCAACGTTGGGCACGCGGTTTCCCGGCGTGCCGCGCCTGGCACTGACCGCCACGGCCGATCCGCAGACGCGCGAGGATATTCGCCGCCGGCTCGACCTGGGTGCGGCGCGGTTGTTCCTCGCGAGTTTCGACCGGCCGAATATTTTTTATAACATCGCGCTCAAGACCGAGCCGAAGAAGCAGTTGCTGGCGTTTTTGAAGACGCATCCCGGCGAGAGCGGCATTGTTTACTGCCTCAGCCGCGCGACGGTGGAAGAAACGGCAGCCTGGCTGCGGGCGCAGGGGATCAACGCGCTGGCCTATCATGCCGGGCTCGATGCCGGGACGCGCAACCGGCATCAGGATGCGTTTCTGGCGGACGAGGGGTTGGTGCTGGTGGCGACGATTGCGTTCGGCATGGGGATCGACAAGCCGGATGTGCGGTTTGTCGCGCATCTCGATCTGCCGTCGAGCCTGGAGGCGTTTTATCAGGAGACCGGGCGGGCCGGGCGCGACGGCATGCCGGCCGAGACGCTGCTGCTGTATGGGCTGCAGGATGTCACGCTGCGGCGCCGGATGATCGATCAGGGCGACGCGCCGGACGAGGTCAAGCGGGTCGAGCGCAGCAAGCTCGATGCGCTGCTCGGCGTGTGCGAAACCGCGGCCTGCCGGCGGCGTGCGATTCTGGCGCATTTCGGCGAAACGCCGGCACTGACTTGCGGGCATTGCGATAATTGCGCGACGGCGGTGGAAACCTGGGATGGCACGTTGGCGGCGCGCAAGGCGTTGTCGGCCATGTTGCGGACCGGGCAGCGGTTCGGCGTCGGGCATCTGACCGACGTACTGCTGGGGGTGGCGACCGAAAAGATCGTGCGGTTCGGGCATGACAAGCTGCCGACCTTTGGCGTCGGCACCGAACTCGACCGCAAGGGCTGGGCTTCGGTGTTCCGCCAGATGGTGGTGCACGGCATTGTCGCGGTCGATCACGAGCAGTTCGGCGCGCTGTGCACCACGGCGCTGTCCGGCCCGATTTTGCGTGGGGCGGAGGTGGTGCACTTCCGGCGCGATCAGGCGAGCCCGAAATCGGCCGGCGCGCGGACGCGGCCGGCGGCGCGCACGATGCTGGATGCCGGTGCCGAGCCGGTGTTCGAGGCGCTGCGGGCGACGCGCAAGCAACTGGCGACGGCGCAGGGCGTGCCGGCCTATGTGATTTTTCATGACAGCACGCTGATGGCGCTGGCGACCAAGCGGCCGCGCAGCCGGGCGGAGCTGGAGGCGATTCCCGGCATGGGGCGCAGCAAGATCGACCGCTATGGCGATGACGTGCTGGCGGCGCTGGCCCAGGCGCAGGGATAGGCCGCGACCTGCGGCACGTGATATATTGGCAAAACGATAATTTAGCGATATTCTAAGTGTCTGCCCTCGATCTCCCGTTGTGGGGATGTTCACGGTCTCGCGGGCCGGTCGATAAGGAAACAGCATGACACTGCCGATTGCATCCGATGCGGTCCATCCGCCGCAACTGCATGATGTTGCTCCGGATTTTCGGGCGCGCACCACGATGGGGATGCGCTCGCTCTCGGATTATCGCGGGCAATGGGTGTTATTTTTTTCGCATCCGGCGGATTTCACGCCGGTGTGCACCAGCGAATTCGTCGCCTTGGCGCGGGCGGCGGAGCGGTTTGCGGCGCTCGATTGTGCGTTGCTCGCGCTCTCGGTGGACAGTCTTTATTCGCATCTGGCGTGGCTGCGCAGTATTCGGGTGCAATTCGGCGTGGATATCGGGTTTCCGATCATCGAGGACCCTTCGATGGTGATTGCGCGCAGTTTCGGCATGGTGCCGCCGCAGGCGCCGGATACCGCGCTGGTGCGCGCGGTGTTCGTGATCGATCCGATCGGGATCGTGCGGGCGATTTTATGGTACCCGATGACGACGGGCCGGAATGTCGAAGAATTGCTGCGCCTGGTGGCGGCACTGCGGACCAGCGATGCGCATCATGTTTCGACGCCGGCGAACTGGGTGCCCGGGGAGGACGTGATACTGCCGGCGCCGCAACTGGCGGCGTCGCTGGATGAGCCCGGCTTTGCCGGCGAGGATTGGTATTACCGCACCGGGCCGTTGCCCGATGCGCGCGCGCCGAAGGCAAAGCCGGTATGAGCGGCGCGGGGGCGGCGACGATCGATGTGGCGAAGGCGGCCTTGGTGCTGCGCTCGCTCGCCAATGCGGTGCGGCTGCGCATCGTGCTGCATCTGCTGGGCGGCGAGCAGGCGGTGGGGGATTTGGAGACCGCGCTCGATATCCGCCAGCCCAATCTGTCGCAGCAACTGGCCGAATTGCGCGATGCCGGGCTGGTGGTGGCGCGGCGGGATTCGCGGGCGATGATCTACAGCATTGCGGATGACGAGCAGAAACGCCTGATCGAGGCGCTGTTGGTCGGGTTCGGCGGCGAACCGCGCGACCCGGTTGCGCCGTCGGTACGCAGCGACACGCCGCGCCCTGACGCCAGCAACCGGCAGGTGGCAATGTTCGCAACAGTGGGCCCGAGCCGGCCGTAAGGCCGCGGGGTCAGCCGGACAGCGCGATCGACTGGCCGATGGTGGCGGGGTCGGCCAAGGCGGTGACGATGTAGCGCGCGACATCCGCCCGGCCCATGGTTTGTTTGCCGAGCGCGCCGGTCGGGCTCGCGGTATAGGTTCCGGTGGCTGGCTGGTCGGTCAGGCCGACCGGCTGCACCAGGGTCCAGTCGAGGCCGGATGCGCGCAAGGCGGCCTCCTGGCGCTCCTTGTCCGCCATGTGTTCGCGCAGGACCAGGCTGTAGAAGATTTTGAACATCAGCGGCGATTTCGTGCGCGTCGCGCCGATGCCGAACGCGGTGACGCAGACGACGCGCCGGACGCCGGCCGCCTGCATCGCGGCGATGATGTTGATGGTGCCGGTTTCGCAGACATCGCGCGGCGTGGTGCGCTTTGCGCCGAGCAGCAGGGCGAACGGGTTCTGCGAATTGCCGAGGCTGATCACCACCCGGTCATGCCCCGGCATGGCGGCGGCGACATCGGCGGGGTTCATGACATCGCCGGTGACGAGCGCAACGTTCGCCTGATCGGTCAGGCGGGCGGGGTTGCGGACAAAGGCGGTGACGTCGTCGCCCTCGGCGCGGAGCAGGCGGATGACAGCGGCACCGGTGCCGCCGGTTGCGCCGAACACGATGGTTTTCATGGGATATCCTGTATGCCGATCAGACGGATATGGCGATGCCCGGCTGGAGCGGAAGTTTCTTGCGGTGCTTTTGCAGAAACCCGGTGCGTTGGATGAAACTCAAGGTATAGTGACTTTTCTACTATAGGTTGGGTTACATGATCCGGTTGTTCGGAACTCTGGCCATCGCGCTGTTGTGGTGTGGCATCGCGACGGCGCAACTGCCGCCGGTGTTGCGCGATGGTTTGAACGTGGCGCATTGGTTTCGCTATCCGGCCCGATCGGGGGCGGCGGATTTGTGCTGCGATCTGTCGCCGGGGACGCTGCGGCAGTTGCGCGCGGCGGGGGTGCGGTTTCTGCGTTTGCCGGTGCAACCGGCGCTGCTGCGTCAACCGGGCGCCTTGCAGGCGTTGCAGGCGGCGGTGCGGCGCGTGCTCGCTTCGGGGCTGGGCGTGGTGGTGGTGCCGACGCCGTTGCGGTGGAATGCTGGCGATCCCGCGCTCGATCGCGCGCGGCTGGTGGCGTTCTGGCGGCAGGTTGCGCCGGTTCTGGCCGGATTCGGGTCCTCCCGCGTGTTTCCGGAGGTGATGAACGAACCGGTGTTGACCGATCCGGCCGCGTGGCCGGCGATGCAATTGGGTGTGCTTGCGGTGATCCGGCGCAGCCTGCCGGGTTCCACGGTGATTGTGACCGGGGCCGATTGGGGCGGCATCGATGGTTTGCTGAAACTGCCGCCGCTTGCCGATCCGCGGGTGATCTATAGTTTTCATTTCTATGAGCCGGCGGTGCTGACCGCGCTGGCGGCGTTCGACCCTGGGCTCGAGCGCCGGGTGCTGGCGCGGTTGCCGTTTCCGGTGAGTTCGGTGGCGGCGTGCGATGCGATCGGCGGTGATGCGCGGACGGCGGCGGTGGTGCGCTATTATTGCGCCGGGCGCTGGGATGCGGCGACGTTGGCAAAGCGGATCGGCATGGTCGGGGCCTGGGCGGCGCGTCATCATGCCAATGTTCTGGTCGGTGAGTTCGGGGCGGCCGCGGCGCTGAATGTGCAGGCGCGGCGGGAATGGCTGAGCGCGGCGCGGGGTGCGTTCACCGCGAACGGGTTTGGCTGGGCGCTTTGGGGGTATGATGATCCGATGGGTCTGAACGTGTCGCCGATGGCGCATGGTGCGGCGCCGCTCGATCCTGGTGTGATGCAGGCGTTGGGGTGGCGGTGAACGCGCCAAGGCGCGCGACAGGGTTGGTCAGATCAATGGTTCGGTAAACCGTGCGCGATCATGGGGCGGCGCATAAGGCTCCGGCCAGAACTCGACGATTTTCATGATTTTGCCGCCGGCGAGGGTGAAAAACGAGATCGCGCGCCCCTGTTGGACGCCATCGGTCACGGAGACGTCTGAAACGACCGTCTCGCCCTGTGCGACGATCTGATTGATGGTGAAGCGCCATGGCCCTTGTGCGGGGTATTCGGCGTTGAGCAGAGCGAAATTTCGCGGGCCGCGGATCAATTCGCCGGACTGCGGCCATTCCAGGGTAAATTCCTGTGCCAGGACGGCCCCGACCGCATGGAAATCATTGGTCGCCATCAGTCGCCAGAATTCTATCACAAGGGCGCTGGCATCGAAATCGCTGGTCGTCGGTGACCTCATCGCAGCGAAACCCCCCTGAAATGTCTCGCAGAGCGCGCTAATCAGTTGGTTCGATGCCCGAGACCCTCCCCCGGGCACCGATAGCCAAAAGTTTTTTGCTGCTTTTTTACAAAAAAGCAGTCTTACCCTTAACCTATCGCAAATCCGGCGGCGTAGCCTCGGTTTTCAGGGCGGTGACCATGTCGTCGAGCGTCATCGATTGCGAGGCATCGCTGCCGAGGCGGCGGAGCGAGACGGTGTTCTGTTCGGCTTCGCGGCGGCCGACGACCAGGATGTTGGGGATCAGGGCGAGGCTGAGGTCGCGGATTTTCGCGTTGATTTTTTCGTTGCGGGTATCGGTGACGACCGAGAGTCCGGCGGCCTTGAGCGTGGCGGCGACGGTTTCGGCGTAGTCGTTGGCGTCGGTCACGATACTGGCGACGGCGACCTGGGTGGGGGCGAGCCAGAGCGGGAAGCGGCCGGCGAAGCTTTCGATCAGGATGCCGATGAAGCGTTCGAACGAGCCCACGATCGCGCGGTGCAGCATGACCGGGTGAGCGCGGGTGGATGAGGCGGTGATGTAGCTGGCGTCGAGCCGTTCGGGCATCACGAAATCGACTTGCAGCGTGCCGCATTGCCAGTCACGGCCGATGGCGTCGCGCAGGACGAATTCGAGTTTCGGGCCGTAGAACGCGCCTTCGCCGGGGTTGAGCGTGTAGCTGACGCCGGCTTCGGCGCAGGCGGATTTGAGGGCGGATTCGGCTTTGTCCCAGACTTCGTCGCTGCCGGCGCGGGGGGTGGGGCGGTCGGCGAATTTGACGGTGAAATCCTCGAAGCCGAAATCGGCGTAGACGGTGCGGAGCATTTCGACGAAGCGGACGGTTTCGCTGGCGATCTGGTCTTCGGTGCAGAAAATATGCGCATCGTCCTGCGCGAAGGCGCGCACCCGCATGATGCCGTGCAGCGCGCCGGACGGTTCGTAGCGGTGGCAGGCGCCGAATTCGGCCATGCGCAGCGGCAGTTCGCGGTAGCTGCGCAGGCCGTGGTTGAAGATTTGGACGTGGCAGGGGCAGTTCATCGGTTTGACCGCGAGGACTTTGTTTTCGTCCTCGACTTCGGCGATGAACATGTGGGCGTGGTAATTGTCCCAATGGCCGGATTTTTCCCACAGCGAACGGTCGAGCAGTTGCGGGGTGCGGACTTCCGAGTAGCCGAACTGCTCCTGGCGGCGGCGCATGTAGGATTCGACGGTGCGGTAGAGGCGCCAGCCTTTTTCGTGCCAGAAGACCGAGCCGGCGGCTTCTTCCTGCATGTGGAACAGATCCATCTGGCGGCCGATTTTGCGGTGGTCGCGGCGTTCGGCCTCTTCCAGTTGGTGGAGGTGCGCGTCGAGCTCTTTGGCGTCGCGCCAGGCGGTGCCGTAGATGCGGCTGAGCATGGGGTTACGGTGATCGCCGCGCCAATAGGCGCCGGCGACCTTGGTGAGTTTGAAGGCGCCGCCGATATCGCCGGTGGCGCGCATGTGCGGGCCGCGACAGAGGTCGAGCCAGTCGCCCTGGCGGTAGATGGTGATGGTCTCGGCATCCGGCAGGTCGCGGATCAGCTCGGCCTTGAAGCGTTCGCCGCGGGATTCGAAGAAATCGATGGCGGTGTCGCGCGGCCAGACTTCGCGGGTGAACGGCGCGTTGGCGGCGATGATGGCGCGCATGCGGGCTTCGATTGCCGGCAGATCATCCGGGGTGAAGGCCTCGTTGCGGAAGAAATCGTAGTAGAAACCGCCGTCGATCGCCGGGCCGATGGTGACCTGGGTGCCGGGGTAGAGCGATTGCACGGCTTCGGCCATGACATGCGCCGCATCGTGACGGATCATGGTCAGGGCTTCGGGGTCCTTGCGGGTGATGAAGCGGACGCGGGAATCGGTGCTGATTTCGCGGGCGATGTCCATCAGCGCGCCATCAACCTCCATGGCGATGGCGGCTTTTGCGAGGCCCGGGCCGATCGATGCCGCGATCGTGGTGCCCGTGACGGCGCCCGGATAGTCGCGGACGGAACCGTCAGGCAAGGTGATCGCGGGCATGGCTTTGCTCCTTCAGGGCAAGGGTGAGGCAGGGTTATGCCGGGGTGGCGAGGCAAAGCCAAGCGTGAGGTAAGGGAAGGTCTTCTTTTTTGTGAACAAAAAAGAAGCAAAAAAAACTTCGTTCGTTTGGTCCGTGCCGGCGGGGCGCCTGTGCACCAAATTAAAGAAAGTTTTTTGCTACTTTTTTACAAAAAAGTAGAGCTTTCTTGCTTACCTGTCCCCGATCGCCGCGGCCACGTCCGAGACCGGCAAATCCGCAAGATCGCGCGCGCGGATGATCGTCGGCCAGGCGCCATCCGGCATGCGGGGTGCGGTCAGCGCGGGGTCGCTGGCGCCGCCGAACAGGACGATGCAGCGTGTGTTCAACGCGGCGGCGAGGTGCATGGGGCCGGTGTCGTTGCCGATGGCGAGGGTGGCGCGGGCGAGCGTGGCGGCGAGTTGGGGCAGGGTGGTGCGGCCGGTCAGGTCGATGGCGGTGGGGCAGAGGTGGCGGATTTCGGCGGCGATCGGTTGTTCGGCTCTGGTGCCGAGGATGACGGCTTGTGTGGTGAGTGTGGTGGCGAGGGCGCCGAAGTTGGCGGCGGGCCAGCGTTTTTCCGGCCGATGGGGTGACGCGCCGGGGATGAGGGCGGTGAAGCGGGGTGGCAGGCCGGGTGGTGGTTGCGTGGCGAGCCAGGTGAGGTCGGGGGTGGGCAGGTTGGGGATGCCGGCGATGGCGAGTTGTTCGGCGATGCGTTCGCGGCTGTGCATTGTATTGCGGGCCGGATTGGCGTGGCGGTGGGTGCTGCCGGGCGCGATGCCGGACCATTTGGGTGCGCCGGAGAGGCGGTGGTAGCGCGAGGAGCGCGATGAGGTTTGCAAATCGTAGACGAAATCGAAGCCGGTGAGCGCGCGGCGCAGGGCGAGCAGGCCAGGGAGGTTCCAAGGCGCGGGTTTGGTATCGATCGTGACGTGGTCGAACCAGGGTGATTGGGCGAGGAGTGCTGCGAAGGGGGCGGTGGTGAGCAGGGTGATGATGGCATTTGGGTGGTGGGCGCGGATGCCGGCGAAGGCGGGGAGGCTGAGAACGATGTCACCCAGCGCGCCGTGGCGGATCACCAGGATTTTCACCCCAGCAACTCGTGATAGACCGCGAGATTGCCGGCCTGCATGGTGCTGACGGCGTAGTGTGCGGCGACGAAATCGCGCGCGGCGGCGCCGATGGCGATGCGGGCTTCGACCGGCAGATCGAGCGCCTGATCGATCGCGGCGGCGAGGGCGGCGGGGTCGTTGGGGGGTACGCGCCAGCCGGTTTCGTTGGCGCGGATGGTCTCCCTGGCGGCGCCATGGTCGGTCGCGATGACCAGGCGGCGCATCGCCTGGGCTTCGACGATGGTGCGGCCGAAGGCTTCCGGGTCGGTCGAGGCGTTGACCACGACATCGGCCAGTTTGTAGGCGGCCGGCATGTCCGCGCAATCGCCGGCGAACAGGACGCGTTGGGCGACATCGAGGCTCTGGGCCAGTTGGGAGAGTGATTTCAGATAGGCGTCGCGACCCTGGGCGCTGCCGACCAGGATGAGGATGGCGTCGCGGTGGCGGAGTTTGGCGAGGGCGGCGATCATGACCTGCTGGCCTTTCCAGGCGGTCAGGCGGGCGGGCAGCATGATGGTGGGGGCGCCGTCCGGCAGGCGCCAGGCGCGGGCGAGGCGTTCGACGCGGCCGCCGTTGATCGCATCGGGGTCGAACCGGGCGGGATCGACGCCGCCGGGGACGATGCGGAGTTTGTCATCGCCGATGTGGTGGCGGGCGCGGACCAGATCGGCGATGAAGGTGGAGATGGCGATGACGCGGTCGCCACCGGCCATGACGGCGTTGTAGCGGCTCTTGAGCGGGCCGGTCTGGTTGTAGGCGCCGTGATAGGTGGTCACGAACGGGATGCTGCGGCGCATGCTGGCGGCGCGGGCGGCGAAGGCGGGGGCGCGGGAATGGGCGTGGATGAGTGAGACGCGCTGGGATTTGATCAGTTTGGCCAGTTGGTCGCCGTTCCAGCTCATGCGGAACGGGTTGCGGGATTTGAGGTCGAGCGGGATATGGGTGCCGCCGGCGCGCTCGATGGCGGGGACGAGTTTGCCGGGCAGGCTCGCGACCAGGGCGCGGGCACCGGTGCGGGCGACCGCTTCGGTCAGTTCGACGACGACCTGCTCGACGCCGCCGGTTTCCAGTTGGGGCAGAACCTGTAGAATCGCGTAGTCGGACGGTTTGGCCATATCTCACCTGCTGTGCGACGGCGGCGTTACCATGGCGGGCGCGGCAAGGGGAGAGTGCGATGACGGAAGTGGTGGGCAGGATCGAGGCGGATGGGGTGGCGCTGGCCTATGCGCATCTGCCGGGGGTGGGGCCGACTTTGGTGTTTCTGCCGGGGTTTGCCTCGGACATGCAGGGCAGCAAGGCGTTGTTTTTGCGCGATGCCTGTGCGGCGCGCGGGCAGGCGATGCTGCGGCTGGATTATTCCGGGCATGGCGCATCGGGCGGGCGATTCGAGGATGGCACGATCGGCCGGTGGGCGGCGGATGCGCATGCGGTGATTGCGGCGGTGGTGCCGGAGGGTGAGATCGTGCTGGTCGGCTCTTCGATGGGCGGCTGGATCATGCTGTTGCTGCTGCGCTGGCTGGGGGCGCGGGTGAGCGGAATGGTCGGGATTGCGGCGGCGCCGGATTTTACCGAGGATCTGATCCGTCCGGCGCTGAGCGATGCGGCGCGGCAGGCGCTGGCGCGCGACGGTGTGCTGGCGATGCCGAGCGCCTATGGGCCGCCGACCATGATGAGCGCGGGGTTGCTCGATGACGGGGTGCGCCAGCTTGTGCTGCGTGCGCCGATCGCGTTCGAGGGGGCGGTGCGGCTCGTGCATGGGCAGATGGATGACGATGTGCCGTGGCAGACCAGCCTGCGGCTCGCCGCGTGCCTGACGGCGCGTGATGTGCAGGTGATCCTGATCAAGGATGGCGGGCACCGGCTGTCGCGGCCAGAGGATCTGGTGGTGATTGGCGATGTGGTCGCTGGGCTGTGTAAAGCGTTGTCGTGAAGCGGCGTTCGATGCGGCCGGCGAAGGATTGGTCGGCGATGCGGGCGATTTCGGCGAGGAAATCGGCCTGGGCGGCCGGCGCGAGCGCCTGGATGACGGAGAAATCGCGGTAGAGGGTGACCAGCCTTGCGGTGTCGTAGAGCGCGGTTGCGGTGAACGTATCGGCCTGCGGGCTGGTGAAGCCGGCGGTGGCGAGGTCGTGCAGGCGGGCGGCGTGATCGAGGTCGAACGGTGGGCGGGGCTTGGTTCGGCCGGGTTGTGGCTGGATGGACGCGAACAGATGGGCGGTGGCGGCCTGGAACTCATCGTCGGTGCCGCTGCCGAAATGGGTCCACCACATGGCCCACCTGCCGCCTGGTTTCAGCGCGGCGTGGGCTTTGCGCAGGCCGGGCTGCTGGCGGACCCAGTGAAACGAGGTGGCGGCGATGCCGAGGTCGAACGTGGCGGCGGGGAGGCTGGTCTGTTCGAACGGGGCTTGTTCGATGGTCAGGGTGGGGTTGGGCAGGGTTTGGCGGAGATGCGCGGCGAGGCGGGGGTCGGGTTCGATCGCGCGGATATGGGCGACACCGGCGGCGAGGATGGAAGCGGTGGCGGTGCCGGTGCCGGGGCCGATTTCGAACACGCGGCTGCCGGGGCCGAGGCCGCAGCGGGCGGCAAGCGTATCGTAGAGGTCTTGCGGGTAGTTTGGCCGGGCATGAGCGTAGGCGGCCGGGGTGGTGCCGAAGCCGGAACGGCCGAAGCGATGCGCGACCTTGGTCATGCGGGTGACTAGGCCCGGATGGCGGGAGGTTTCAAGCGTTGGTGTTGCTGTGAGACGGTGATGAAAAAAACCGTCCGGCCGGTTGGGGCCGAACGGTTTTGCGAGGGTCTGGATCGTGCGGTCAGGTGAGGATCGTGCTGGAGCCGCTGGTGTTGGACGTGAGCGTGTTGGCAACGCCGAGGACCGAGATTTTGGTGCCGTCGCTGAGGGTGAGGCTCAGGCCGCCGCTGTTGACGGTCTGGTTGGTGACGGTGACGCCGGAGCCGAGGGTGATTTTATCGGTGGTGGCGTTGAAGCCGCTGACCACATCCGTGCTGCCGGCGGTGTTGGCGGTGAATTCGAAATTGTTCAGCGTGGCGTTGGTGCCGCCGACCATTGTGGTGGCACCGGAGGCGGCGAACAGATTGTTGGTGCCGGAACCGCCGATCAGGGTGCTGCCGGTGCCTTCGGCGTAGAGGGTGTTGCTGCCGGCACCGCCGACCAGCGAGTTGCCGCCGCTGGTGCCGCCATAGGCGGTGATGCCCCCAGAACCGGCGGTTGCGGTGACCGCGCCGGTGCCCTGTTCGATTATGCTGTGACCGGCGCCGCCGACGAAATCGATCGTGCCGGCACCACCATACACGTAGGCGGCACCGGTCGCGACGATCGTGTCGGCGCCGGAGGCGACGAATGCGAGCGAGCCACCGCCGAGGGTTGCGGTGTTGCTGCCGGAGGCGAGGATCATGTAGGTGCCGTTGGTCGCGTCGATCGCCGCGCCGCCTTCGGCGTAGCCGAACGAGGAACCGGCGAGGGTTGCAAAATCGGTGGCGCCGGGGCCACCCAGGACGACGAAGGCGCTGCTGGACGAGGAGGCGATGATCGAGTCACCGGTTCCCGCAGCGAAGACGACGCCGCCACCGGCGACATTGATCGTGTTGTTGCTGCCGTTGCCCATGACGGTGTCCGACCCGACGGCGTTGATCGTGTTGCCGCTGCCATACGCGTAGAAGATGCCGGTCGGGCCGGCGTCGACCAAATTGGCCTGACCGAAAACGGCAATGGCGGCGTTACTGCTGCTGGTAATGGTGTTGGCGTTGCCCAGCACTTCTGCCTTCAACCCGGCGGTCATGTCGACCGAGTTCAAGTTGCTGAACACCAGGACAGTCGAGGAGCCGCCGGCTGTTACGGAGTCTCCGGTGCCGTCCATGGCGACGGTCTCGTTACCGGTGGCCAGGACCGAATTGCTCGACGAGGCGGAGGTCATGCCGACGACGGAGTTTCCCGTCACGGTGATGAGATTACCCGCATCCGCCACAGTGATGTGATCGGTGCCGCCGGAGGTAACGGTGGATGTGCCGGAATCGAGCTTGATCAGATTGTTGCCGCCGCTGGTCGAAATGGTGTTGTAGCTGATCGAGGTGCCGTTGTTCAGCGCGGCGGTGATCGTGTTGTTGCCGCTGCCGACCTCGACGGTGTAGTTGGTGCCATCGAGCGTGAAGTTGTTGTTGCCGCCGCCGGCATAGATGGTGCTGACGCCCAAGGCGCCGCCAAGCGGATCGAAGGTAAGGTTGGTGTTGGCGCCTGTGACGATGATTTCGTTCTTGCCGGCGCCGCCGGTTACGGTTTCGCTGCCGGCGAAGGTGAAGATCAGGCCGGCGAAGCCGCGGCTGCTGCCCTGCGTCGGCAGGTTGATTGTGCTGCCGGCGCCGCTGACGCTGCCGCCCATGTAGATAAATGGCGACGTGGCAAAAGAGGTCACCGGTGCGGGGATCGACGAGCTTGTGGTGCCGTCCGCATTCAGGGTGATCGTGGTGGCCGTGACCGGGTTATAGACCGAGTTCGATACGACGAGGGCTGTGACTTGCGCCAGCGCGTCCTGGATGGGCGCAACCATGTCGGCCGCGACATCGAAGCCGAACGGCGCGGCGCCAAAGGATGGGGTGACCGAGACGGTACCGGTCGCAGATTGTGAGGTTGACACAAAGCTCTCCTTGAAATTGCATTCGAACGTGCGGATTGGGGTTTTAGCTTGAAAAGCTTAACAACGGGTAAGTGCTCAAACGTCTCTAGTTGCACCACCCTTATTGCAACTACAGCGTGTTTTCAAGTGAAAAATTTATGATCCGTGATACGCGACAATTTTTATCAACAATTTTCTCAAAATAACACAGAAACATCGAAGCACGAGACTGATCTGAGGTTTGAGCTACGGCCTGCCGGCCTGCGATGACATGACCGGACTCTTAACGCGCCAGCAGCGCTTGCAGTTCCTCGGCATGGCGGTAGCCGGGCATCAGCCGGGCCAGTGACGCGTCCTGCTCTGTGGCGGGGTGGAAATAGATCTCACTGGAGCCCGCAGGCAGATGGGCGCGCAGGACGCGGATCTTGTCTTCCGTCATTCGGCCGGACCATTTGATGCCGAAGACGTGATCGGGGCTGGTGAGTCCGGCGCTGCGCGCCTGGTGGCGCAGCACGTCGGACCAGGCGTGCAGTGCGCGGTCCCCCAGCGTCGGTGTCTCGCCGCAGGCGGCGAGGACGGCGGGCGGCTCGGCGGGAACGCGGATGCGGGTGAGGCCGAATTCGCGGCCGATCGTGATCATCAGGCGTGCAACCGTGGGGTGCAGGTGCATGTGCTTGTGGCTGTCCGCGTGGTGCAGCGCGAGGCCGGTGGCGCGGAACGCCTCGAACTGGGCGCGGATTTCGCGTGCAAGTTCGCGCCGCGCGGCGGGTGAGGCGAAGTAGCGGACGCCGCGCGCCACCTGATCGGTGCCGAACCGTCCGTCCGGGCCGGTGATGTGCGGCAGGGCCGCGTGGCCGAGTGCCGAATCGCCATCGACCAGCACCAGATGCAGGCCGACCGCGAGACCGGGCAGGCGCCGCGCGCGCGCCACCGCATCCGCCGCCGCCGGGGCCGCGACCATCAGGCTGGCCTGGGTGAGGCAGCCATCCCGATGGGCGATTTCGACCGCTTCGTTGACGCTCTCGGTCAGGCCGAAATCATCGGCCGCGTAGACGACGGATTTCGGTTCAGGCAGCGTGGCGCTCGCGCAGGAATTGGTAGAACTCGACGCCTTCGCGCAGGCGGCGCTTCATCATCTGCGGGCTGCGGACCATTTCGTTCAGGATCGACATGATCTTCGGCGCGCGGAAATAGAACTTCCGGTAGAACAGCTCGACGCTTTCGAAAATCTCGGTGTGGCTGAGGTTGGGGTAGTGCAGCGGTGCGATCTGGATGCCGTGATCGTCGATCAATTCGGCGTTGGCGACGTCGAGCCAGCCGTTTTCCACCGCCTGGTCGTACAGGAATGTGCCCGGATAGGGCGCGGCCAGCGAGACCTGGATGGTGTGGGGGTTGATGTCCTTGGCGAACTGGATGGTCTCGCGGATGGTCTCCTGGCTTTCGCCGGGCAGGCCGAGGATGAAGGTGCCGTGGATCTTGATGCCGAGATCGTGGCAATCCTTGGTGAACTGGCGGGCCACCTCGATCCGCATGCCCTTCTTGATATTATGCAGGATCTGCTGGTTGCCGGATTCATAGCCGACCAGCAGCAGGCGCAAGCCATTGTCGGCCAGGACTTTCAACGTGTCGCGCGGCACGTTGGCCTTGGCGTTGCACGACCAGGTGACGCCGAGCTTGCCAAGCTCGCGCGCGATCGCTTCGGCGCGGGGCAGGTTATCGGTGAAGGTGTCGTCGTCGAAGAACAATTCCTTCATCTGCGGGAAGTCGCGCTGGATTTGTTTGACCTCGGCGATGACGTGTTCGACCGAGCGGGTACGGTAGCGGTGGCCGCCGACGGTTTGCGGCCAGAGGCAGAAGGTGCAGCGCGATTTGCAGCCGCGGCCGGTGTAGAGCGAGACATAGGGGTGCAGCAGATAGCCGATGAAATAATCTTCCATCCGCAGGTCGCGCTTGTAGACATCCGACACGAAGGGCAGGCTGTCCATGTTTTCGAGGATCGCGCGATCCTTGTTGTGGATGATGGCGCCGGTGGCATCGCGGTAGGAAATACCATCGACCTCGGCGAAGGCCTTGCCCTCGGCGATGTCCTTGATCGTGAAGTCGAACTCGTTGCGGGCGACGAAATCGACCGGGGTGCCACGCTCGAGGCTTTCCTGCGCCTGCACTGCCACCTTCGCGCCGATCATGCCGATGATGACGCGCGGGTTGGCGTCCTTGATGGCGGCGGCGACCTTGACGTCGTTGGCGAACGACGGGGTCGAGGTATGGATGATCACCAGATCGGCCGCGTTGGAATGGGGCAGCACATCGGCCATGCCGAGATTGGCCGGCGGCGCATCGATCAGTTTCGAGCCGGGGATCAGCGCGGCGGGCTGGGCCAGCCAGGTGGGGAACCAGAACGAGCGGATCTCGCGTTTGGCCTGGTAGCGCGAGCCGGCGCCGCCATCGAACCCGTCGAACGACGGGGGTTGCAGGAACAGGGTCTTCATCATCGCTTCGATCCTAACTCATGTACCGGACTGGCTGCCGGGGAAAACGCGCCGTTGCTGCGGCCGGAATCGGCGTGCAGCGTCTGGCCCCGCCAATCGACCGTATCGCTCCAGAAACTGGCCACGAAAATGATCGCCGAAAGACCGTCGCGCAAGAGGAAAAGCCATGGCGCGGCGGTTTTGGCAAGGGTTGGGGATTTCGCGCCACCGCCGGCGAGGCCGAGGCGACGCTCGAGATGGCGGGCGAGGGCATAGCGCAGCCCGGCGGCGAGGGCGACGACAATCCAGGCCCAGGTTGCGAAATCGGCCAGGACCAGACCGGCCAGCGCCCAGAACAGCGGGAATTGGACGATCAGCCCCCAATAGGCGCCGGGCACCAGCGCACGGATGGTGCGCGCCCAGCGCAACTCGTGGCGGATCAGCGCCCTGAACGTCGATTCGGTGACGCTGGTGGCGGGGATGGTGCGGGCGAGGTTGATCGGCTGGCCGATGGCGCGGACGCGCTGGCCGAGCACGTTGTCATCGGCCAGATGGTCGAGCAGGGCGGGCAGGCCGCCGATCGCGGTGAGGGTCGCGCGGCTGAGCGCCATGGTGGCACCCAGGCAATCGCGCCGGCCGAGCGCGCGCGCGATGGCGGCACCGGGCAGGAATTGATGGTTGATCTGCATCGCGCCCAGCATGGCGGGCAGCGCGGGGCTCGCCGGCAAGCCGGTGTAGAACGAGGTGATCAGGCCGGTGTTCGTCGCGTTGGTCGCGGCTGCGATGGCGGTGAGGTAGTCGGGCCTGGCGTGGATATCGGCATCCGAGATCACCAGCAGATCGTGTTTCGCGGCCGGCAGCATCGCGATCAGATTGGCGATCTTGCGGTTGCGGCCGGGCGGGGTGGGGCCGGTGATGACCGTGACATCGACCTGCGGGTAGCGTCGGCGCAAGGCGGCGATGATGGCGAGCGCGGGGTCCGTGGGGTCTGCGGCGCCGAACACCAGTTGGAATTTCGGATAATCGAGCAGGAAGCATGATTCCAGCGCGGCTTCGAGCAGGGGTTCGGTGCCGTAGAGCGGTTTCAGCAGGGTGATGGCGGGTTGGTTGCCGCTCGACGGTGTGGGGGGGCTTATTTTGATCAGGCTGGCGCCGATCGCCTGCTGGGCGAGGCCTGCGAGGCAGAGCGCATCCGCCAGCGCGGGTAGCACGGCGACCATGATCAGACTCGGAGCAGGCCCGGCGCGCGGCCCTGCTCAGCCATGCAGCGCGCCGCCGGACAGGGCAGTGACCTTCTGTTTGAGCGCGGCGATCAGTTTGGTGGCATTGCCCGGCTCGATCAGGCTGCCGAAATCCGAACGCTGGGTCGCGACCTTGCTGATGGTGCCTTCAAACAGGACGTCGGTGATTTTCCAGGTGGCGCCGGCCGGGCTCATGACATAGGCGAGCTTGGTCTTGTGGCCGGTCGGCGCGATCAGATCGGTCGTGACGACGCGGCTGGCGCCGACGCTGCGGCTGCCGGGCAGGGTTTCGAATTTTTGGCCGCCGTAGCCGCTGAAGCTGCTGATGTAGCTGGCGACGGTGTATTGGGTGAACAGCGTCTGCAACTCGGTCTGCTGCGCTGGCGGGATTTGCGACCAGAGCAGGCCGGCCGAGGTTTCCAGGATGACCGGCAGGTTGAAACTCTGCTCGACCACCGGCTTGAGCGCGGTATAGCGCGTCATGAAGCTGGCACCCGCGCTGGCGGACTTCATTGTGGTGATCAGCGCGCGATCGAGCGCGGTGACCGGGGCGGCAATCGATGCGGCATCCGTGGCAGCAGCGCGTGCCGACGGAACCACCAGGGGCAGCGCCGCGAGGAGCGGTGCTGCGATGAGAATGCGGCGTTTCATGACCACAGATAATGGGATCACTGCGCCGGAATTGCGACCGGGGCATGCGTTTTTTCGCCATGACCGCTGCGTCCGAGAGCGGCGAGCGCGTGCGCCACGATATCCTTGGCGGTCAGCCCGGCATCGATCAGCTGGGCGGCCGGGGTGTTGTGATCGATATAGCGGTCCGGCAGGGTCATCGGGCGGAAGCGCAAACCGTGGTCGAACGCGCCGGACCAGGCGAGGTGATGCGCGACGGCGGCGCCGAAACCGCCGGCGGCACCGTCCTCGATGGTGATCAGCACTTCGTGGTGGCGGGCGAGTTGGTCGATCAAGGCGGTGTCGAGCGGTTTCATGAAGCGCGCATCGGCCACGCTGGTGGGAAAGCCGCGGGCAGCGAGTTCATCGGCGGCTTTCAGCGCATCGTGCAGGCGCGGGCCGAGGGCGAGGATGGCGACGCTGCTGCCCTCGCGGATCATGCGGCCTTTGCCGATTTCCCAGGGCGTGCCGCGGGCCGGCAGTTCGAGGCCGATGCCCTCGCCGCGCGGGTAGCGGAAGGCGGAGGGACGATCGTCGATGATGGCGGCGGTGGCGACGCAATCCATCAGTTCGACCTCGTCGGACGGGGCCATGATGATGAAGCCTGGCAGGCAGCCAAGGAAGGCGAGATCGTACACGCCGGCATGGGTTGCGCCATCGGCGCCGACCATGCCGGCGCGGTCCATCGCGAAGCGGACCGGCAGGGATTGCAGCGCGACGTCGTGGACCACCTGGTCGTAGCCGCGTTGCAGGAAGGTGGAATAGATGGCGCAGAACGGTGCCATGCCCTCGGTCGCCATGCCGGCGGCGAAGGTGACGGCGTGCTGCTCGGCGATGCCGACATCGAAGGTGCGGGCGGGGAAGCGCTTGCCGAACGCATCGAGCCCGGTGCCGCCGGGCATGGCGGCGGTGACGGTGACGATGTTCGGGTTGGCCTCGGCCTCGGCGATCAGGGCGGTGGCGAAAACTTTGGTGTAGGACGGCGGGCCGGGTGGCGCCTTGGCCTGTTCGCCGGTGACGACGTTGAATTTCGAGACGCCGTGGTATTTGTCGGCCGAGGCTTCGGCGGGCGCGTAGCCTTTGCCCTTCTGGGTGACGACGTGCAGCAGGATCGGTTCCTCGCCCTCGGCATCGCGCAGGTTGCGCAGGACCGGCAGCAGATGGTCGAGATTGTGACCGTCGATCGGGCCGACATAATAAAAGCCGAGTTCCTCGAACAGGGTGCCGCCGGTCAGGATGCCGCGGGCGTATTCCTCGGCGCGCTTGGCGGTGCGTTCCAGGGTGCGGGGGAAGCGCTTGGCCATGCGGGCGGCGAAGTCGCGCAACGACAGGAAGCTACGCGAGGAGATCAGGCGCGAAAGATAGGCGCTCATGGCGCCGACCGGCGGAGCGATCGACATATCGTTGTCGTTCAGCACCACGATCAGGCGGGATTTGCTCGCGCCGGCGTTGTTCATCGCCTCATAGGCCATGCCGGCGGACATCGCACCATCGCCGATGACCGCGATAACGTTGCGCTGGGGGGTGTCGCCCTTTAGGTCGCGCGCGATGGCCATGCCGAGGCCGGCCGAGATCGAGGTGGAGGAATGGGCGGCGCCGAACGGGTCGTATTCGCTCTCCGAGCGGCGGGTGAAGCCGGACAGGCCGCCGGGCTGGCGCAGGGTGCGGATGCGGTCGCGCCGGCCGGTGAGGATTTTATGCGGGTAGGTCTGGTGGCCGACATCCCAGATCAGCCGGTCGCGCGGGGTGTCGAACACCGCATGGATGGCGACGGTGAGTTCGACGACGCCGAGCGACGCGCCGAGATGGCCGCCGGTGATGGAGACGGTGTCGATCGTTTCGGCACGCAGTTCATCGGCCAGTTGGCGCAGCTGCTCGCCGGAGAGATTGCGCAGGTCGGAGGGGATGTTGATGCGGTCGAGCAACGGGGTGCGGGGCGGCATCAGGCGCGGCCCTCGGTGTGCAACTCCGAACGATCGCTTGTGTCATGGGCCATCATGTTACGTCCTTTACGATCCGTCTGCTCAGCGCCGGGTTTGTCGGTCCGACCATCGACGGGCGGATGACGCAAGAGCGCCGGTGCGTGAGTCAGGCTTTTATTAGAGACAGACATAAGCCGAACTGCGCCGGAATGAAACCGGGGGGCTGGATTGGCGCGCGAGCATGGCAAATTCGCAACAGGCATGGCGGGTGTGCGGCGGTTCACGCTGCGTTGCGGCAGCGGGCCTTGCGGAATCGCGGGGCGATGACCTACTCTGATAGTCTCTTGCAATGAGATCGCGCCGGATCCAGGCGGCGACTCTGATATTCCCACGGATCACGAAAGGGCGTCAGCTCGATGGATATGTCCCTGACTTCGACTGAACTGACCCAGGCGGGGTCGGATGCCGCTGCGGGCGTGGTGCCGACCATGAAGGTGGTTCTGGCGCAGCCGCGCGGGTTTTGTGCCGGGGTGGAGCGGGCGATCGAGATTGTCGAGCGCGCCTTGGTGAAGTTTGGGCCGCCGATTTATGTGCGTCACGAAATTGTGCACAACCGGCATGTGGTCGAGGATTTGCGCGCGCGCGGGGCTGTGTTCGTCGATGAGATCAGTGAGGTGCCGGACGGCGCGATCACGGTGTTTTCGGCGCATGGGGTGGCCCGGAAGGTACAGAAGGCGGCCAGCGATCGTTCGCTGCCGGTGATCGATGCGACCTGCCCGCTGGTGGCCAAGGTCCATTCCGAGGGGCGGCGTTACGCCGGTCAGGGGCGCGAGATCATTCTGATCGGGCATGCCGGCCATGCCGAGGTTGAGGGCACGATCGGGCAGATCGATGGCCAGGTGTATTTGGTGCAGACGGTCGAGGACGTGGCGACGCTGACGGTCGAAAACCCGGCCATGCTGTCCTATATCACGCAGACCACGCTGTCGGTGGATGACACGCGTGGGATCATCGCGGCGCTGACGGCGCGGTTTCCGACCATAACCGGGCCGGATGTGCGCGATATTTGCTACGCGACGCAGAACCGCCAGGAAGCGGTGCGGCATCTGGCCGAGCAGGTCGAGCTGATCCTGGTGGTCGGGAGCCGCAATTCGTCGAACTCGAACCGGTTGCGCGAGATTGGTGCGGAGCTTGGCCGGCCGTCGTATCTGATTGACGATGCGGATCATCTGGATGCCGCGTGGTTCGAGGGCATTTCGGTGGTGGGTGTGACCGCGGGCGCTTCGGCGCCGGAGGTACTGGTGCGCGGCGTGCTCGAAGGGTTGAAGCGGTTTGGGCCGATCGAGGTCGAAATGCTGGCCGGCACGCCGGAAGACGTGCGGTTCAAGCTGCCGAGTGAAGTGAGCGACGACTAAACGTCCGGTTTTGACGTCGTCTATCCAGTTCAAGGGTTTCAGGAGTTATCTTATGGGCGTGCCGCTTAATCAGGCGATCAAGGTCGGGTCTTACGTGCTCAAGCAGCATCTGACGGGGCGGAAGCGTTATCCGCTGGTGCTGATGCTGGAGCCGTTGTTCCGCTGTAATCTGGCCTGCTCGGGCTGCGGCAAGATCGATTATCCGGCACCCATCCTGAACCAGCGGCTTTCGGTGGCGGATGCGCTCGAGGCGGTGGATGAGTGCGGCGCGCCGGTGGTGGCGATCGCCGGTGGCGAGCCGCTGCTGCACAAGGAGATGCCGGAGATCGTCGAGAAGATTCTCGCGCGCGGCAAGTTCATTTATTTGTGCACCAATGCGCTGCTGCTCGAGAAAAAGATCGACCAGTACAAGCCGCACAAGAATTTCTGCTGGGACATTCATCTGGATGGCGACAAGCAGATGCACGACAATGCGGTGAGCCAGGAAGGCGTGTACGAGCGCGCGGTTGCCGCGATCAAGCTCGCGAAGGCCAAGGGCTTCCGGGTTTCGATCAATTGCACGCTGTTCGATGGCACCGATCCGGCCCGGGTTGCCGGGTTTCTGGATACGGTTAACGAAATCGGGGTCGATGGCGTGATGACCTCGCCGGGCTATGCCTATGAGCGGGCGCCGGACCAGGAGCATTTCCTGAATCGGCAGCGCACCAAGGAATTGTTCCGCGCGATTTTCCGTCACGGCAAGGAGCGCAAGGCGCGCGGTCAGGCGTGGAAGTTCAACCAGTCACCGTTGTTCCTCGATTTCCTGGCGGGTAATCAGACGTATAAATGCACACCGTGGGGCAACCCGACCCGCAACGTGTTCGGCTGGCAGCGGCCTTGCTATCTGCTCGGTGAAGGTTACGCCAAGACCTACAAGGAGCTGATGGAGTCGACGGATTGGGATAAATACGGCGTCGGCAATTATGAGAAATGCGCCGATTGCATGGTTCATTCCGGTTTCGAGGCGACGGCGGTGGTCGATTCGGTCAAGCGGCCGTGGAAAATGGTCAAGCTGGCGATCCAGGGGATCAAGACTGAGGGCGCGATGGCGGCAGACATTCCGCTCGATCACCAGCGGCCGGCGGATTACGTGTTTTCACGCCATGTCGAGCAGAAGATGGCTGAGATTCACGCCAAGCCGGCCGTGGTCGATAGCGCCGACTGAGAGTTCCAGGGCAGTTACCCAGGGGTTGGGACATGATCAGGTTCCAACCCTGAGGAACAAGCCGGCACGGAGCCGCGCGTCGTTTTGCTCGACCGGTTCGGCCGGTTTGGGCTGTGGCGCGTAGTCTGGGCTGCGTTTTTCGACCACCAGATAACCGCGACCCCAGTTGGTTTCGATCAGGTCGTCGGCGCCGAGCGCCAGCAGTTTTTTGCGGATCTTGCAGATGAACACGTCGATGATCTTGGGGTTGGGCTCGTCGAGCCCGCCGTAGAGGTGATCGAGGATCGCTTCCTTGCTGAGAACGCAGCCTTTGCGCAGGGCGAGGATTTCCACGATCTGGTATTCTTTTTTGGTGAGGCTGACCTCGATGTCGCCCACGAAAATCTTTTTCGCGTTCATGTTGATCTGGACGTTGCCGATCACGAGTGATGGGCTTTGGAAGCCGCGGCTGCGGCGAACCTGATTCTGCACGCGGAGAAAGATTTCCTCCTGTGAGGTCGCGTTGACGATCAGATCGTCGACGCCGGCTTCGAGCACCCGCAGGCGGCTTGATTCGCCGAGGCTGTGCGCCACCGCGACGATCGGGCAGCGCAGGCCGCCGATCCGCAGGCGGCGGATCAATTCGATTTCGGCGGACCGTGTGTCCGCGAGGCGCAGCAGAACGGCATCGTAATCGTAGAACCGGGCGAGATCGAGTGCCTCCTCGGACTCCGCGGTTTCATCGACGACGACGAGTTTCGATTTGAAGAACATCGTCATGATGTCTTTATTATCGAGTATATGCCCAAAAATGAGTATTTTCATCACAACCCCCGGTTAATATGATCAATCAATACAACCGAAAGACGTGCTCGTCAACAAAATAATTTTAATTTGATAGTAATTGTTGAAATAATATTATTATATCTAGTATTTGATACTGTTATTTCAAAATTGTCGGATAACAGCGTTCTGAAACAAAACTGCTGGGTTTGGGGACGCCACACGGCGTAACCTGGACGCCTGGGGCGTCCGCTATCGGGCTGCGTCGCGGTCGGCGGTTGGACCGAGCGACGGGTTCGCAGGGGTGCGGCTTGAGCGGAAATACCAGGGCAGCGCTGGCCGATCTGGCCTTTTACTGTTCGATCCAGCGATCCCGCGCGCTCTGGTCGGTCTCGCGCGGCGCGACCCAGCGTGCCGTGCCGTCGCGGAACTCTTCGTGTTTCCAGAACGGGGCGTCGGTTTTCAGCCAGTCGATCAGGAAGGTCATCGCCTCGATCGCATCGCCGCGATGGGCGCTGGCGGCGGCGGCGAGCACGATGCGCGCACCGGGTTCGAGCCGGCCGGTGCGGTGGATGATCAGGCAGTCGAGCAGGCGCCAGCGGATCATTGCGGTATTCGCGATGGTGGCCAGGGCCTGTTCGGTCATGCCGGGGTAGTGTTCCAGCGTGAGGGCCGTGAGCGGCCGGTTATCGGCGATGCCGCGCACGATGCCGATAAAGCTGGCGACGGCGCCGGCATCGGCCTCGAGCGTGGCCAGCGCGGTGCCGGGATCGAAATCGGCGGGCCCGACGATGATCCGCGGCATGGTCAGCCGCCCGTGAACGGCGGGAAATAGGCGAGTTCGCGCGCATCGCCCAGGGGTGTCTCGGGCGGCGCGAACACCTGATCGAGCGCGGTCTTGATGGCATCGCGGTTGGCGAAGGCGCGCTGGTGGGCGGGGCTGAGGCCGGCCAGGTACTCGGTCATCTCACCGATCGTGGTGACGCTGTCGGGCGGATCGATCGTGTCTTCGGCGTGGCCGATCCGCTCGCGCAACCAGGCGAAATAGAGGATTTTCACGGCAGGGCTATTGCCCCTGCACGGTGACGACCTGGCCGTTGGGCTGGATCAGCGTGGCGGTGCCGTTGCCGTTCGGGATCAGGATGCCGCCGCCGCCGCCATTGATCGGGGCGACGGTCTGGTAGCGGCCGTTGCTCGATCCGCTGACGACGCCGGCCGGACCGGTCGGGCCCATCAGCGTCTGGCCGACCGCGAATTGCTTGCCGCTGCCGATGGTCTTGGCCGGGGTCGGCGTGGTGGCGGGTGCGGCCGGTTCGTTGGGCAGCGCGCTCTGGGCGCTGCCGGGTGAGGTGGAGCTGCCGTTCACGGCGTGGCCGTAGCCGCCAAATTTGGTGGTGCCGGCGTTCGGGCCGCTATCTGCGTGGGGTTCGGGCGTCGCCATGCCGCCCTCCGGCACGGAATAGGCGTTGGTGCCGGTCGGTTTGCGGCCGTACTCGTTCTGGAACTCCTGACCGAGCGGGGTGTTCATGTGCTGCTGGATGTCGCTCAGGGTCGGCACCGGGCGGACCGGGCCGGGCCAGACATCGCCCGGCTGCGGCAGGATGGGGGCAACCGCCACATCGTTGCCGCGGGCGCGCTGCATGTTCAGCGCGTAGCCCTTCGGTGCGTTGGGATCGCCGAACGGGTTGAGCGTGCTGCCGAGGTAATTGCCGACGCCGGCGCAGCCGGACAGCAGGAGCGCCATCGCGCCGGGAACCGCGAGGGTCAGGGGTCTGGAGAGTGTTTTCATCGTGATGGATCGGGAGCCACGCCGCATCGTGTTGATTCCTTCAGAAGCCGCTGATGCTGTTATGCGCCGGATTACTGCCCGATCTCAAGCCGAGACGGGTGACGATGAATGCCG
Organism: Acidiphilium rubrum; assembly: GCF_900156265.1. Classification (GTDB taxonomy): domain Bacteria; phylum Pseudomonadota; class Alphaproteobacteria; order Acetobacterales; family Acetobacteraceae; genus Acidiphilium; species Acidiphilium rubrum. The sequence goes on along the minus strand of NZ_FTNE01000029.1, from coordinate 6,955 downwards.
CGACAGCCGTCGGCGATGCGAGATCGAGCACCGGCAGGGGGCAATCGGGCAGCGCCGCATCGCTCGCGACGGCGATAACGTGTTCGAAATCGGGCCAGAGCGGCGGCTTGCCGAGCGCGGGGCGGTGGATTTCGAGTTTGTCGACCGGGGCCGATTTGAACCCTTCGGCGAGGTAGAGATCGGCTGGCGCCATGCGGGCCAGCAGCAGGGCGAGATCGGGCTCGTCCTCGCTGCGATGCTCGCGAAACAGCACGAAACGGTCCCGGGTGGCCAGCATGGTCTCGGTCGCGCCGGCCATGCGGTGGCGATGACTGTCCTTGCCTGGCTGGTCGGGGTCGACCTTGTGATGGGCGTGTTTCAGCGTCGAGACGATCAGGCCGCGCGCGGTGAGGAGCGGGATTAGCGATGCCAGCAGGGTGGTCTTGCCGCTGCCGGACCAGCCGACCAGGGCGAGGACGGGTCTTGGTGTTACGATATTTGACATTTTCAGGAGCAGTCTGAAGGGAAGGCTTCTTTTTTGTAAAAAAGACGCAAAAAACTTTTTGACCTTGGGGCACGGGCGTTTTCACCGGCATGGGCCCAGATGAGTGAAGTTTTTTTTGCTTCTTTTTTGTTCACAAAAAAGAAGACTTTCTTTGCCTGATCTCGTCCGTCCAAGGTCAGGGCGCAGGATCGGGTTGAATGAGATGCCGCAGCCCGGCGTTCAGGTAATCCCAGCCCGTGATCAGCGTCAGGATCGCGGCCAGCCAGATCAGCACGCCGCCGATATCGGTTGCGGGAAAGCCGCCGATGCCGAGGATCGCAGCACCCTGGTCGCCCAGCAGCAGCACGCCGAGCGCGCCCATCTGGGCGGCGGTTTTCCATTTTGCGAGCCGGGTGACCGGCAGGCCGATGCTGATGCCCGCGAGATATTCGCGCAGGCCCGAGACCAGGATTTCGCGCAGCATGATCACGATGGCGGGGTAGATGCCGAACGCCGGCAGCAGATGGAATCCGACCAGCAGCATCAGCGTGGCGCCGACCAGGAGTTTGTCGGCGATCGGGTCGAGCATGCGGCCGAGGTTGGAGAGCTGCCGGCGGGTGCGGGCAAGGCGCCCGTCCAGCCAGTCGGTGATGCCGGCGAGGGTGAACAGGGCCGCGGCGAGCAGATCGGCGGTCGGGTCGCGCAGCGCGACCAGCAGCACGAGCAGCGGAATGGCGGCGATCCGCGACAGGGTCAGGACGTTCGGCAGATCGGTCAGCATCGCGCGAGATTAAGCTGTTTTCGTGCGGTGCGTAAGTCGGTTGAGGAGGTGTTTCGGCCGCGGTTTGTTGATCAGGCGCAGGGCGCGCAGGAAATTCGGCGCCATGGCTTCCACGCTATGCGGATCGAGCACGCCGCTCTTGGCGAGTTTGGCTTCCAGATCGTTGATCGGTGGTGGTTCGAACGGCGCGAGGCGGCGGCCGGCGGCCGGCAGCAGCGCATCATAGGCGCGGACCAGCGAGCCATGTGCGGCGATGGCCTCGCGGACACGTTCGACAGTGGTGCCCAGGTGCTCGGAAAGCAGCGTGTCCCGCACGTCGAGAATGGCCGCCCGCAGGTCGGCGCGGTCCGGACCCTCGTGCGGCACTTCGATCGCGAGATCGCATTCGGTGTCGATGCCCATCGAGCGGTTGTTGATGTTCGAGGAGCCGACCCGTAGCAAGGTGTCGTCGATGATCAGCACCTTGGCGTGGACATAAATATCCGCATCGCCCGCGCTGACCGGGGTGGCGAACCGCAGGCGGCCGCCGTGGTCGAGCCGGTTGAGGTCGCGCAGCAGCAGGGCGCGGGCGGAGCCCATGGCTTCCTCCTCGAGCCAGCCATCGGCGCGTTTGGGGTTGATGATGATGATTTCCGGACTGTCCGGCTCGGCAAGGCGCGCCGCGATGGCGGCGGCGATGCGCGGGGCGGCGAAATACTGGCTTTCAAGATAGATGGTGTAGCGCGCCGCGGCGATCGCGGCGACGTAGAGTGCCTCGATCTCGCGGGTTTCGGGCATCTCGGCGGTTTTCGGCCAGGTGCGCGCGATCCCGACCATGACGTCGCGGAAGCGCGGCTCCAGGCTGCGCGGCCAGGGAATTTCGGCACGCGCCGGTGGTGGGGCGAGCCGCTTGCCGGTGGCGGCCAGCCAGCGCATGCGCGCCAGATCGCCCAGGGCGCGGGCGGCGTCGCCATCGACCGCCGTGGTCACGTCGTGCCAGGGGCCGTAGCGTTTGCCATCGGGTTCGTCGCGGCGGGGATCATCGTCGATATGCTCGCCGGTGTCCCAGCGGCCGACCGTCGTGTCGATGCCGCCGCAGAAGGCCAGGCGGTCGTCGATCACCACGATTTTCTGGTGGTGGCAACCACCGGCGGGATGGTTGCCATCGAGCCGGAAATGGATGCGGCGCGAGGTGAGCCAGTTGAGCAGGATCAGCGGCGTGGTGCCGCGCATCGGCATTTTCATGAACGCCAGATCCCAGCGCAGCACATGGACGTGCAGGGATGGATTGCGTTTGACGACATGGGTGAGGAAATCGCCCAACCGGTTCGGCACACCCTGCGTCGCCTCGCCATCGCGTTCGAGCTGGATGCCGGTGTGGAAATCCCAGCCGATCATCATCACTGAATGCCGGGCGGACAGGATCGCTTCCTTGAGCGCGCGGAAATAGGCCGCGCCATCGATGATCACCGCCATCCGATCCGCGTGGTCGAGGCGCCAGACGGTCTCGCCGGGGCGCAGGATGGGCGCGCTCATGACAGCAGCCGGATGGAGTCGCCCGGCGCGATGCGGCCGCCCTCCAGCACTTCGGCGAACACGCCGCAATCGACATGGCCGAAATGGTCCATCAATTCCTTGACCGGGTTGGCGTCGCGCTGCCGGGTTTCGGGGTTCACGCAGGTGGCGGCGCAGCGGTTGATGCGTTCGGTCACGCGCAGGCGGGCGTCGCCGATCGCGATGGTGCGGCCAATCCAGGTCAATTCCTCCCAGGGTTCGAGACCGGTGAGGTAGAGATTGGCGCGAAAGCGCATCGGCTGGCGTGGCGCGCCGGCAGCGTCGCCGAGCGATTGCAGGCTTGGCATGCCGATCAGGCTGATCACCGCGCCGTCGTGATCGCAGAAACTATGGCCATCGACGTAAACGAACTGCGGGGTGCCGCGCATGGCACCGGGTAGAGCGTCCGCGATGAAGGCGGTGATGGCGGCGCGGCCTGCGGCGGTGAGCGGTTCGGCATCGAGTGCCGCGCCATCCGGAGCGATCAGGGTGAGGATGCCGGTGGCGGGTTCGAATCGCGCAGTGAGCTGTGCCGCTTCGATATTGCGGGCAAGGCAGAGGAATTCGGTTTTCGGGCGCCACGCCGGGGTTGCCGGGTCGAACCGGCTGTCGCCCTGGGCGAGGGCGAAGGCGCGATCCCAGTCGATCGCGCGGCCTGGGCGGAGTTCGGCATGCGTCAGCGGCTCCGGCGTCAGGCCCTTTACCGGGTAGCGATACATCGTGTCGATCCGCATCAAATCCCCCTCTTGAGCGAGATCAATGCTACAACCATTTGTGATCGGCAAGGTCGCGCCGTTGCCTATTGAGGGACGGTTCGGCCCGATCGCCGACTGAAAGGGATCAAGACATGGATTTTGAAAAATTCACCGAGCGGGCCAGAGGGTTCGTTCAGGCCGCACAGACCATTGCCGTGCGGGATTATCATCAGTTCATCACGCCCGAGCATTTGCTGAAGGCGTTTCTGGATGACGACGAGGGCGCTGCGACCGGGTTGATCCGCGCCGCCGGGGGTGATCCGGCGGCGGTGAAATTCGCGGTGGACGCGGCCGTCGCGAAACTGCCGAAAGTGCAGGGTTCCGGCGCGGGCCAGCCGCAGATCACGCCCGATCTGGTGCGGGTGCTCGATGCCGCGCAGACGATGGCGCAGAAGGCGGGCGATGAATACACCGCCCAGGACCGCGTGCTGGTGGCGCTGGCCGCGAGCGATTCGGCGGCCGGGCGCGCGCTGAAGACGGCAGGTGCCTCGGCGCAGGCGCTGGAGACGGCGGTGGCCGATATTCGCAAGGGCCGTACCGTGGACAGCGCGAATGCCGAGCAGAATTTCGACGCGCTGAAAAAATACGCGCGCGACGTGACCGAGGCGGCGCGGGCGCAGAAACTCGACCCGGTGATCGGGCGCGATGAGGAAATCAGGCGCGCGATCCAGGTGCTGGCGCGCCGGACCAAGAACAATCCGGTGCTGATCGGCGAGCCCGGCGTCGGCAAGACCGCGATTGTCGAGGGTCTGGCGCTGCGGATCGTGAACGGTGATGTGCCGGAGGCGTTGAAGAACAAGCGGCTGATGTCGCTCGACCTCGGCGCGCTGGTGGCTGGGGCGAAGTTTCGCGGCGAATTCGAGGAACGGCTGAAGGCGGTGCTCAAGGACATCGAGACCGCCAATGGCGAGATCATCCTGTTCATCGATGAGATGCACACGCTGGTCGGCGCGGGGCGGGCGGATGGCGCGATGGATGCCTCGAATCTGATCAAGCCTGAACTGGCGCGCGGGGCGTTGCACTGCATCGGTGCGACGACGCTCGATGAATATCGGAAATACATCGAGAAGGATGCGGCGCTCGCGCGGCGGTTTCAGCCGGTGTTCGTCGATGAGCCGAGCGTGGAGGACACGATTTCGATCCTGCGGGGCATCAAGGAGAAATACGAGCTGCATCACGGCGTGCGGATTCTGGATTCCGCGCTGGTGGCGGCGGCCACGCTGTCGAACCGCTATATTTCAGACCGGTTCCTGCCGGACAAAGCGATCGATTTGATCGACGAGGCGGCATCGCGGCTGCGGATGCAGGTGGATAGCAAGCCGGAGGCGTTGGATGAGCTCGATCGGCGGTTGATGCAGCTGAAAATCGAGCGCGAGGCGCTGCGCAAGGAAGACGACGCGGCTTCGAAGGAGCGGCTGGGGCGGCTGGAAGGCGAGATCGCGGCGATCGAGGAGAAATCGGACGCGATGTCGGCGGCCTGGAAGGGCGAGAAGGACCGGCTGAACGAGACGCAGAAACTCAAGGAAAAACTCGACCAGGCGCGCGGCGAGATGGAAATGGTGCAGCGGGCGGGTAATCTGGCCCGGGCATCGGAGCTGATGTACGGCGTCATCCCCGATCTGGAGCGCAAGCTCGCGGCCGGCGCGGGCGATGGGACGGCCGGCGGCGCGATGGTGAATGAAGCGGTCACCGAGCAGCAGATCGCGCATGTCGTGGCGCGCTGGACCGGCATTCCGGTCGATAAGATGCTTGAAGGCGAGCGGGCCAAGCTGACCAAAATGGAAGATCTGCTGCGCGCGCGCGTGGTGGGGCAGGAGGCGGCGCTGCGCGCGGTCTCCGATGCGGTGCGGCGTGCGCGCGCCGGGCTGCAGGACCCGAACCGGCCGATCGGCTCGTTCCTGTTCCTCGGCCCGACCGGGGTGGGCAAGACCGAGACGTGCAAGGCGCTGGCCGAGTTTTTGTTCGACGACGAGCGCGCGATGGTGCGGATCGACATGAGCGAGTTCATGGAGAAGCACGCGGTCGCGCGGCTGATCGGCGCACCGCCCGGCTATGTCGGCTACGAGGAAGGCGGTGTGCTGACCGAGGCGGTGCGGCGGCGGCCGTATCAGGTGATCCTGTTCGACGAGGTCGAGAAGGCGCACGAGGACGTTTTCAACGTGCTGCTCCAGGTGCTCGACGATGGGCGCCTGACGGATGGCCAGGGCAGGACGGTGGATTTCAAGAATACCATCATTGTCCTGACCTCGAACCTCGGCAGTGAGATCCTGGCGGCGCAGCCGGACGGCGAGGATGTCATGATGGCCGAAGCGGCGGTGATGCGCGTGGTGCGTGGCCATTTCCGGCCGGAATTCCTCAACCGGTTGGACGAGGTCATTTTGTTCCGGCGGTTGCAGCGGGCTGATATGGCGACGATCGTGGACATCCAGTTGCACCATCTCGAGGCGTTGCTGGCCGACCGCAAGATTACGCTGCGGCTCGACCAGGCGGCGCGGGATTGGCTGGCGAACGAGGGGTACGACCCGGTCTATGGCGCGCGGCCGTTGAAGCGGGTGATCCAGCGCAGCCTGCAGAACCGGCTGGCGAGTGCGATTCTGGCCGGTACGATCCACGACGGCGAGACTGTGACGGTCGGCGTCGGTGAGGATGGTCTGACCGTTGTGGGCGCTCTGGCGGAGGTGGCTTGAGGTTGTTTCTGTCATGTAAATGCCATCGAGCATGCGTTCTGCTCATGGCCGAACTGCGATGGTGAAAATGGCGGTGCCGGCCCATTTAGGCGCCGCCTGTTTTCAGAAGTTTCTAGTATTGGCCAACGTTTTTCAGAAATTTCAATGAATGCGTTGGTGGGCGTTGACAGGGGGCGGGGCGGCGCGTAGAAGCCCGTTCACCGCTGATGAGGCGGCGACCGACGGAGCGGGTCAGACCGCAACGTCAGTTTTGTTCTTTGAGGTTTGTGAATAGGCTAGGAAGGGATACGTTGGTGGCGTTTGGCTACTGATTGTATTGCTGGGTCTGAGAGGGCTTGGTGGTGTGATTGGTGGTGATTGCTGTGTCTGGGTTTAGGCCTGGGTGTGGTGGTGGTTGATTTGGGTTGATTGGTGGCTGGGTAAGGACCTGGTTTCATTGATTGGTTCTGATGAACTTTCGAACGTTGATGATGTATCTTTTGATGCAAGACAGAATGTTTCGAATGCTGTCTGGGTCTTGTGGCCTGGATGGTGAATGAGTGGGCTGGGTCTGGTTCGTGGTGTTTGTACCTGCGAGGGTATTGGCATTGATGAACATGAGAGTTTGATCCTGGCTCAGAGCGAACGCTGGCGGCATGCTTAACACATGCAAGTCGCACGGGCAGTAGCAATATTGTCAGTGGCGGACGGGTGAGTAACGCGTAGGAATCTATCCTTGGATGGGGGACAACCGTGG
>NZ_FTNE01000042.1 GCF_900156265.1 Acidiphilium rubrum | reverse complement strand
GTTGACCCAAGCCGACGTCCAAGCCCGCCGTCGTGGTCGTGTGCCGCGCAGGGTCGGTCACAACCTCCTGCTGCGTCTGAGCACACGCAAGCCGGACGTGCTGCGCTTCCTGTCCAACCCGGCCGTGCCGTTCACCAACAATCTTGCCGAGCGCGATGGCCGGATGATGAAGCTGCGCCAAAAAATCTCCGGCGGCTTCCGCGCTGTAACCGGCGCCGAGGACTTCGCCGTTATCCGCTCGTTCTTCTCGACCGCCAAAAAACAGCAATGGGACGTGCTGAACGCAATCAATGCGCATCCAAACGTCCTAATCGCCCAACTCAAATTGGCCTGATCCCCGTCAAAAGACCTGGGCAGTTACCTTTTTTACAAAAAAGAAGCCTTCCTTCCCTTAACGCCTCAACCCGCCTGCATCCGCGCAAGCTGCTGCTTCATGGCACTCAGCAACGCCTGCACCTGACCACCATGATCATTGATCACGCTCGAATAATCCGATCGTTCGGTCACCCGCAGCGACGTGCCTTCAACCACCACGTCGACGATTTTCGGCTGCCCGCCAACGGTATCGACCACCCATTGCACATGCGCGGGCGCCTGGCCCTGGCGGCTGACCTCGGTGCTGACCATCTCGCCCTCCGGCCCGCTGGTCACGCGCCCGGTCGTGAAGGTAACACCCTTGTAGGCACGGATCTGGGTGGTGATGTTGTAGGCCAGCGTCTGGTGGAACAGCTGCATATATTCGCTCCGCTGCGCCGGCGTCGCCACCCGGTAATAGCGCCCGAGCACGAATTTGCCGATCTGATCGACCGCGACGATGTTATTCACCAGCGACCGCAGATCGGCCGATTTCTGGCTGGTCGAGCCGGGCCCGTTGATGATCGAGACCAGTTTCTGACCCGAATCGTTGATGAACGTCTTGGCAGTCGCAGCACTCGGCGCGGCGGCGAACGCGGTGCCGGCAACGATGGGCGACAGCGCCAGCGCCGGCATCACGGCAAAGGCGCCGAGCAGAACCCGGCGGGAATAGGCAGCCATGGGGCAGTCCTTTCTAGTTGGTGGAATCGTATTCGTCGTGCATCATCGCCTTGCGCTGCGCGGCCGAGTACCAGGCCGGCGGCGTGGCGACGTCGCGCTTGTTGATGTCCTTCAACTCTGCGGCACGATGTTGGCGATAAAGACTCCGGAATGTGGCATAGGGATCGAGCGAGGTCTTCTTGATGTTCGAAATCGTGCCATGCAGTTCGGCACGCGTATTCACCACGCTCAGCGCATCCGACCCGTAGTTGAAAATGGTCAAACCGGTCGAGGGCGGTGCCGGAAACGTCGGGTTCAGCACGATCGCGGCGGGAATTCCCGTCGCATCACGCAAGGTCGAAGGCCCCGCGAACGGCAGATACAAATACGGCCCCTGCGGCACGCCATAGCCCGCCAGCGTCAGACCCACATCGGTATAGACCGGATGATACCCCAGCGCGCTCGCCGGATCGAACAACCCGCCGATGCCGACCGTGGAATTGACCAGAAACCGCACCAGCGTCGTGCCGGCGTCGCGCGGCTTGCCCGCCGCCATGAATTCGAGCAGCTGCGCCGGCGCGTCCGTATTGCTCATGAACTCACCGACATGCCGGCGAATCCCCGGCGTCGTCACGTCGATATACCCGATCGCGACCGGCCGCAGCACGTAGGTGTCGAGCACATTGTCGAAATGATACGACGCCTTGTTGAACGGCTTGAGCGGGTCGTTCTGCTCCTGGTAAGCCTGATACGCGGCCTTGTTCGTCTGCGGCGGCGCCGTTGCGCACCCGGCCAGCAGACACCCGACCGCCAACAGCGGCACAACCGATTTGATCACGATGCCCATGGGCCTCCTTCATCGACCCTGAAAATCAGGGCCGCCTTCACTTAAATACGGCTCACGCCAGCGCCAAGACTATTTACGAGTCATTTTGTTACCCGATATGTAGCGCAAGAGCGAACATGATCAACCGCTTGCCGCGGCCATCAGGCATGAACGTTCCCGCGCCGTGCCGGCAGCCTTGCCAGCAGCGCCGCTTGCTGCCACCACGCCGCGAAGGAGATTGCGATGAGCCACGAACCACCCCGCGCCGCCCTGCAACGCTGGCTGTCAGGCCCGCGCATCGCCCCGTTGCCCGGCAGCATCCAGGCGGTCCCGGAAATCTCCTTCGAGTTCTTCCCCCCGAAGACCGAGGCGCTGGAAGCCCAGCTCTGGGCCTGCATCCGCCGCCTCGAACCGCTCGCCCCGCAATTCGTCTCCGTCACCTACGGCGCCGGCGGCTCGACGCAGGAACGCACCCACGCCACCGTGCTCCGCCTGGTCCGCGAAACCAGCCTGATCCCCGCCGCCCACCTCACCTGCGTCGGCGCCACGCGCGGCGCGGTCGATGATGTCGCCCGCCGCTACTGGGATGCCGGGGTCTGCCACATCGTCGCCCTGCGCGGCGATGTTCCCGGCGGCGCGCCCTATCAGGCCCACCCCGACGGCTACGCCTTCGCCTCCGATCTGGTCGCCGGCCTCAAGCGCGTCGCCGATTTCGACATCTCGGTCGCCGCCTACCCCGAAACCCACCCCCAGGCCGCAAGCCCCGCGGCCGATCTCGACAATCTCAAGCGCAAGCTCGATGCCGGGGCCAACCGCGCGATCACCCAGGTGTTTTTCGACACATCCCACTACCTCGATTTTCTCGATCGCGCCCTCGCCGCCGGCATCACCGCCCCGATCATCCCGGGCATCATGCCGGTCTCCAACTTCGCCCAGGCCAAGCGCATCGGCGAAATGGGCGGCACCTCGGTCCCGGCCTGGATGGCCGAGATGTTCGACGGACTCGATGACGATGCCGAAACCCGCAAAATGGTCGCCGCCGCCGTCGCCGCCGAACAGGTCCGCATCCTGCAGGCCAACGGCATCGACGAATTCCATTTCTACACCCTGAATCGCGCCGACCTCACCTATGCGATCGCGCGTATCCTTGGGGTCAAGGGCAAGTGAAGACTTCTTTTTTTGAAAAAAAAGAAGCAAAAAAACTTCAATTCCCTGAGCCCATGCCCGCAAAACCGCCCGTGCCCCAGATGAATGACAGTTTTTTGCTTCTTTTTTCCAAAAAAGAAGCCCTCTCTTGACCTCCTACCTGACCCGCCTCAACCAGGCCCAGCGCGAAGCCGTCGAAGCAACCGACGGCCCCGTCCTCGTGCTAGCAGGCGCCGGCACCGGCAAAACCCGCGTCCTGACCACCAGATTCGCCCATATCCTGCTCAGCCGCCGCGCCTTCCCCAACCAGATCCTCGCGGTCACCTTCACCAACAAGGCCGCCCGCGAAATGCGCGAGCGCGTCTCCGCCCTGCTCGACCAACCGGCCGAAGGCCTCTGGCTCGGCACCTTCCACGCCCTCGCCGCCCGCATGCTGCGCCGCTACGCCGAGCGGGTCGAACGCACCTCGAGCTTCTCCATCCTCGATTCCGACGATCAGTTGCGCCTGCTCAAACAGGTGATGGAAGCCCGCCGGATGGACACCAAGCGCTTCACCCCGCAAGGGCTGATGGGCACCATCCAGCGCTGGAAAGACCGCGCCCTCCTGCCCGACGCCGTGCCGCGCGACCAGGATATCGACTGGGGTGCCGAATCCGCGCGCGACCTCTACGCCGCCTACCAGGACCGCCTGCGCGCCCTCAACGCGTGCGATTTCGGCGACCTGCTCCTCCTGGCCTACGACCTCCTCCGCCGCGACCCCGAGGTCCTGGCCGACTATCACCGCCGCTTCCGCTACATCCTGGTCGATGAATATCAGGACACCAACCTGGTCCAATACTATTGGCTGCGCCTGCTCGCCCAGAGCCACAAGAACATCTGCTGCGTGGGTGACGACGACCAGAGCATCTACTCCTGGCGTGGTGCCGAAATCGAAAACATCCTCCGCTTCGAGGCCGATTTCCCCGGCGCCAAAATCGTCCGCCTCGAAGCCAACTACCGCTCCACCGCCCCCATCCTCGCCGCCGCTTCGGGCCTGATCGCCCATAACGAAGGCCGCCTCGGCAAAACCCTGCACGCCGGCCGCACCGATGCCGATGGCGAAAACGTCGAGATCCTGGCCTTCTGGGATTCCGATGAGGAATCCCGCGCCGTCGCCACCCGCGTCGAAACCCTCCGCCGCGACGGCCATAAACTCGCCGAATGCGCCGTGCTGGTCCGCGCCGGCTTTCAGACCCGCGCCTTCGAGGAACGCTTCATCGCGATCGGCCTGCCCTACCGCATCATCGGCGGCCTGCGCTTCTACGAACGCGCTGAAATCCGCGACGCCATCGCCTATCTCCGCGTCATCGCCCAACCCGCCGACGACCTCGCCTTCGAACGCATCGTCAACACCCCCAAGCGCGGCCTGGGCGACACCGCTTTGCGCACCATCCACGAACGCGCCCGCGCCGATCAAACCCCCCTCGCCGAAGCCGCCGCCCGCATCGCGGCCGATGCCAGCCTGCGCGGCAAGGCCCGCGACGGTCTGCGCGACCTGATGACCAAACTCGCCAATTGGCGCGCCGCCCTCAAGCGCGACGGCCACGTCACCACCCTCGCCACCTTGCTCGATGAAAGCGGCTACATCGCCATGTGGCAGGAGCAAAAAACCCCCGATGCCGCCGGCCGGATCGAAAACCTCAAGGAACTCGTCCGCGCCCTGACCGATTTCGACACGCTCGAAGGCTTCCTCGAACACGTTTCCCTCGTTATGGACAACGATAACGAGGCGGATGACGACAAAGTGTTCCTGATGACCCTGCACGCGGCCAAAGGCCTGGAGTTCGACACGGTGTTCCTGCCCGGCTGGGAGGAAGGCGTGTTCCCCAACCAGCGCTCGCTCGATGAAGGCGGCGCCAAATCGCTCGAGGAAGAACGCCGCCTCGCCTATGTCGGCATCACCCGCGCCAAGCAGCGCGCCATCATCTCGCACTGCGCCAACCGCCGCATCTACGCCAACTGGCAATCCAGCGTCCCCTCCCGCTTCATCGAGGAACTGCCGGCCGATTTCATCACCATGGGCGGCTCCGCCAGCCTCGCGCGCGAACAACGCCTGGCCGCCCCGCCGGTGTTCGCCACCGCAACCCCCCTGCTGGCCCGGCGTGACGACGCCTGGAACACCCAGGCCCGCCCACCCCGCACCGATAAACTCACCGAAGGCACCCGCGTGTTCCACCAGAAATTCGGCTACGGCATCATCATCGACACCGATGACGACCGCCTCGACATCAAATTCGAAACCGCCGGCGAAAAACGCGTGCTCGACCGCTTCGTGGAGCGCGCCTGATGCCCCAGGTCGAACAGCTCGAACGCATCATCCTCACCGTCCCCGCCGTCGCGCTCGAAGCCTTCGAGGCGGCACTCGGCTGCTGCTGCCGCACCGTCGGCTTCTTCCTCGATGAAAAGACCAACACCTGGGTGGTCGAAGGCCTCCGCGAAATCGACGGGTCGGACGGCGATCTGGTCACCGCCCTCATCCTCGCCGAAGCCGCCAGCGGCATCAGCCCGGCGATCGAACGCATCCGCGTCCCCGCCGGCGGCTGGCTCGCCCGCAGCTACCAGGGCTTCCCCGAACAGAAAATCGGCCAGCGCTTCGCCATCCGCGGCACCCACATCAAAACCGGCAAACCCGCCGGCCGCCACGTCATCACGGTCGACGCCGGCCTCGCCTTCGGCACCGGCGAACACGGCTCGACCCGCGGCTGCCTCCTCGCGCTCGAACGCACCGCCAAACGCCGCCAACCGCTGCGCATCCTCGATCTCGGCACCGGCTCCGGCATTCTCGGCATCGCCGCCGCCAAAACCTGGGGCCGCCGCGTCCTCGCCACCGATATCGATACCCGCGCCGTCCGCGTCGCCGCCACCAACGCCGCGATCAACGGCGCCGCCCCTCTGTTCCGCGCCCGCCAGGCCGATGGCTGGCTCAGCCCGACCCTGCGCCGCCACGCGCCCTACGACCTCGTGTTCGCCAACATCCTGGCCCGCCCGCTCGCCGCCATGGCCCACCAACTCGCCGCAAAACTCGCCCCCGGCGGCACCGCCATCCTCGCCGGCCTGCTCGACCGCCAGGCAAACTGGGTCCTCTCCGCCCACCGCCGCCACGGCCTCGTGCTGAAACAACGCATCAACGACGGCGAATGGACCACCCTGATCCTCGAAAAACCGATCCGGGCTGGTGTGCGTGGGTTTTGAAGGAAGCAAGATCAGGGGGCTTTGCCCCCCGAACCCCCCACTAAGGGCGGAGCCCGTAGAACCCGCTCGTTTTAGGCAAGGGAAGGGCGATCAAAGCCTCAGACACGACAAAGGGAGAGCACCGCCCTCCCCTTGCCTCAGAAGCCGCCGCTCAAACGCGCGACGGAAACTTGCCGCGCACCACATTGCGGATATCCGAGCGTGCGATGCCGAGATCGGCCAACTCACGATCGTTCAGTTCCGACAATTCGCGATAAGCCTGCCGCGTCGCGCGCTGCTGCGTGAACACGGCGCGCACGCGCTCGAACATCGCAACCGTGCGGTTGAAATTGTCGCGCAGCGCGGCATCGATCGCGGCGTTCTGCGAAGCGATCGCGTCAGCGACCGGGGAGCCGAGTTTGGTGGTCTTGGTTGAAGTGGTCATGATCTTCTCTTTCAGTTCAATAACAAAGGGCGGGGAAGGCGATCCGTGCATCATTGCCAATCGTCATCGTCGTCTTGCAGTGCAACATAAGCGTGGTCGCCCGGTTTGTGGAGCGAGGCTTTTCTCTGTCAGCTATGCAAAAACATGATAGGAAATTGATTAAGATATGATGAAAGAGCGTATCTCATCCTTGCGGGCAGCATTGCAGTCACAGGGACTCGACGGGTTCATCCAGCCCCGCAACGACGAATTCCTCGGCGAATATGTCCCCGACAGCGCCGCCCGCCTCGCCTGGCTCACCGGCTTCACCGGCAGCGCCGGCCTCGCCATCGTCCTGCCCGACCAGGCCGCCGTCTTCTCCGATGGCCGCTACACCCTGCAACTCGAATCCCAGACCGATGGCGCCATCTGGCAGCGCCTCCACATCACCGAAACCCCACCCGAAACCTGGCTGAAAACCCGAGGCCACCGAGGCCAAATCGGCTACGACCCCTGGCTGATGAGTGCCAACACAATCACCAAATTCACCGATGCCGGCCTCACCATGGTCCCCATCGCCAACCCGATCGACAAGTTCTGGAACGATCGCCCCGCCCCGCCATCCGCCCAGGCCACCCCGCACCCCATCGAATGCGCCGGCGAATCCGCCACCGCCAAACGCCAGCGCATCGCCACCACCATCGGCGATGACGGCGCCGACGCCGTCCTCCTCACCGACCCCCACGCCATCGCCTGGCTGCTCAACCTGCGCGGCGCCGACCTGCCGCACACCCCGATCGCCCTCTGCTTCGCCCTCCTCCGGCGCGATGCCTCCGCCATCCTGTTCATCGACCCCGCCAAAATCCCGCCCGAAACCCGCGCCCAACTCGGCCAATCGGTCAGCATCGTCCCGCGCGAAGCCATGGCCGAAACCCTCGCCACCCTGCGCGGCAAACGCATCCGCCTCGACCCCGCAACCGCCCCCATCCGCCTGACCCAAATGCTCGGCGACGCCGGCGCCATCACCGTCTCCGGCGATGACCCCTGCGTCCTGCCCCGCGCCCTGAAAAACCCGGTCGAACAATCAGGCGCCCGCGCCGCCCACATCCGCGACGGCGCCGCCATGTGCCGCTTCCTCGCCTGGTTCGACCTTACCGCCCCCACCGGCAGCCTCACCGAACTCGCCGCCGCCGCCGCCCTCCGCGCCTACCGCGCCGCCGCCCCCGCTTTCCGCGCCGAAAGCTTCAACCCCATCTCCGGCGCCGGTGAACACGGCGCCATCATCCACTACAGCGCCGATGAAGCCAGCAACCGCGCCATCCACCCCAACGAAGTCTATCTGATCGACAGCGGCGCCCAATACCCCGACGGCACCACCGACATCACCCGCACCCTCTGGACCGGCCCAGCCACCCCACCCGACCTGATCACCGACCGCTTCACCCGCGTCCTCGCCGGCCACATCGCCCTCGCCAGCGCCATCTTCCCCGCCGATACCACCGGCCCGCAACTCGATGCCCTGGCCCGCGCTCCCCTCTGGCAAGCCGGGCTCGACTTCGACCACGGCACCGGCCACGGCGTCGGCTCCTACCTCTCCGTCCACGAAGGCCCGGTCAGCTTCCACAAACGCGCCAAACCAATCCCCCTCGCCCCAGGCATGATCCTGTCGGATGAACCCGGCTACTACGAACCCGGCGCCTTCGGCATCCGCCTCGAAAACCTCCTCCTGGTCACCGAAGCCCCCCTCACCACCAAAAAACCCTTCCTCGCCTTCGAAACCCTGACCCTCGCCCCCTTCGACCGCCGCCTGATCAACCCCACCCTCCTCACCCCACAAGCCATCACCTGGCTCAACACCTACCACGCCCGAATCCTGCAAGAGATCAGCCCCCTGGTCGACGAGCAAACCCAAACCTGGCTCAAAACCGCCTGCGCTGCGATATAAGGGGCAAGCGAGCACGTCTTTTTTGGAAAAAAGAAGCAAAAAACTTCTATGAGTCGGGGCCACACCCACGGCCCCGACCCCAAACGCCCACCAACCTTCAAGCCGCCAGCAGTTCTTTCAATTTGCCATCGATGAAGTCGACATCCACCGGATTGGTCCCCGGCCCGCCCGCGAAATGCCCCCAGATCGATGGCACCGGAATCAGCGTCGCGTCAGGCATATGCGCAACCTCGAACGCGCTGTCCTCCGGCGGGAAATAAAGATCGGTCTGGCCCGGCATCACATACGCCTTCGCCTTGATCGCACCGAGCGCCTTGGCAAAATCGCCGTCATACAGCTCATTGTCGCTGATATCGCCGTTCTGCCAGGTCCAGAGCATGGTCAACAGATTGTTCGGGTCCTTCGGCAGAAAAAACCCTTCCCAGAACGCAACGAGGAAATCTTCGAGCGAGGAATACCCGAGCGTCTTGATATCGAGCTGCTCGCGATAAAACGCCTGCGAAAACCCCCACCCCGCATAAACCCGCGCCATCGCCCGCAGCCCGCGCGCCGGCTTGGTGGTATACCACCCATCGGCGAACACAGCATCCGCCGTCAGCGCCGCCTTCACCCCTTCCAGAAACACGATATTATGCCGCGAACACTTGGCCGACCCGCAGAACGGCGCAATCCGCTCCACCATGTCCGGATACAGCGCCCCCCAATGAAACGTCTGCAGCGCCCCCATCGACCAGCCCACCACCAGGCGAATCCGCTCGATCCCGAACAACTCGGTCACCAGCCGGTGCTGCGCCCGCACATTGTCGCACGCCGTCACCAGCGGAAACCGTCCCGCATTATACGGCTCCGGCGTATTGCTCGGCGAGGATGACAAGCCATTACCCAGCATGTTCGGAATGATGATGAACAAATGCGCCGGATCGAGCGCCCGCCCCGGCCCGATCAACCATTCATTGTCGTAATGCTGCCCCGAATACCATGTCGGATAGACAACGACATTATCCTTCGCCGCATTGAGCGTGCCGAACGTCTTGTAAGCAAGCTTGCAGCCGCGGATCGTCGCACCGCGTTGCAAACCAAAATCGCCAAGGTCGAAAATTTCATAGTCTGCCGGCATTGTCTGTCCTTTTCCGTTCGCAGGCCAAGGTAAATGCGCGCCGCTGTGCCTGCACCGGCGGCCGCATGAAACTCAACTCAGGCGATGCGCCGCGCCCGTTCGACAGTCAGCGCGCCGATCGCATAATACGCCACCCCGCCCGTGATCATCGAAGCAATCGCGGTCGAATACCCCGGCGCATCGAACTGCACGAGCAACCCCACCGCCGAGCCGATCACCCAGGCGATGAACGGGCTGGCGCGCACATTGGAATCGATCGTCGCATCCCGCCGCAGAATATATTGATCAACCAGAACAATCGCGCCGATCGGCGGCACCACCACCCCGAGCAGGCTGAGCCACTGGATAAAGAACGCCCAAACATTCCCCGCCGCAACCACAATGCCAATCGCACCCAGCACCACCGCCATCACGCGCATATGCGTCCCCAGAATCCGCGACCACCCGGTCGATGAATTATACAGACAATGCGAGCAGACCGAGCCAAGATTGCAGTACAGAAACACCGCCGCCAGCGCGCTCAGCCAGCCGAGCTGCAACCCATTCAAATACCCGAACAGATTATCGGTGCCGAACGGGTTGGCATCCGGCTTGGCCAGTGCCGCGGTCATCACACCCCCGATCAGCATGGCAACCAGATTGGCAATCGGAAACGCGCACGCCGTCGCAATGATCGAATCCCGCGTCGAGCGTGCCCAGCGATTGTAATCCGCCGTCACCGTCCCGGCATCGATGAACAGCGCAATCACCACGGTCAGCCCCGCCCCCATCGACATCGTCGCTTTGCCGTTATTGCCGGCATAGGCCAGAATTGCATGCCAACTGCTATGGCTCGCCGCATCGCCGGCAACGAACAGACCGAGCGCCAGAAACAGCGGAATCGAAACCAGCCCGATATAGTGCAGCCCCCGCACGCCCACGAACGTAATGGCGATATAGAAAACCCCGGCAATCACCGTCATCAACACATAATTCAGATGATACGCACTACTCACCAGCGCCCCGGTAATCCCGGTCTGCACCGCATACCACCCCAGCAGCAGCGTCGAGAGCAGGCCGGACGCAACCACATAGCCCTTGCGGCCGAACACGATGCTGGCAAGCTGCGCAAAACTCGTGCCGCTGCGCGTCCCCAGCACGCCCAGCGAGCCGACATAGACCAGCATGACCAGATTTCCGATCACCATCGCCGCCAGCGCGTCGCGAAACCCCATGCCGAGCACCAGGATCGAACCGGTCATGGCGCCGGTCATGATCATCGGAAACCCAGCCCACACCAGCGAGACCGAAAACAAGCTCCGCCGCGCCGCGGCCGGCACCGGGCGGTGCTCGTACTCATCACCCAACAAATGATCCACCTCGGCCTCGGCCTGCCCGAAACCCCCATGGTCGTGCGTCTTTTTCATCGCTTGCCCTGATTACCTTTCATGTCGATCATTCCGTGAACGTGCCGAACTTTGCTGGTTTCGTAGCCGTGCCGTGTGACATGCCGGATCAGAACGCAAAAAACCCCGCACCAACCAATCAAGGTCGAGACGGGGGCAATACTGCCTGGTATTTGATTATACCGCAGCGCTGTTGCTGCGTCCGGAAAATTTGTTACGAATTCATGTAGCCGAGACACCGCACGACGTCAACAATCCCCGCCCGCCGGCGCCTCAGTGTTAGGGCAGGCAAGCCCTTCTTTTTTGAAAAAAAGAAGCAAAAAACTTTCGTTAGTCTGAGTTTGTGCGATCGCCCCGCCAAAGCCTCAGCAGCTTCGAACGCATAACCCGCCGATCACCACCTTGAACATGTGATATCACAAGCTTACCACTGATGTCATTGCTTGCAATCACCGCGGGACAGGCGATCAATATGGCCGATGGTTCCATCGCGGCGATTGCCGCAGCACGAGACTTATCCGTGGCCTCGCGCGATGTCGCGCCGTTTCACGCTGCTGGAATCCCGGTCATCAACTCGCGGGCCACGGTGGTATAAGGCCCGGCCGCAATGCGCCTCAGAATGGTCGTTTAGCTGAAAGGCACCGTTGCTCCGAAGCGGCCGTTCGCTTGATCCGTTTCGTATGGTCGAAGCGGGTGGAAAGCGGTATCGCCGGTTTCCGACGATCGAACGGAGAACCGGACGGTCCGACGATCGGGCTTCCGATCCGACTTCTTCGGCCGCACACATGGCCATGGCTGAAACCCCAACCAACAAAAATGTTCCGCTTCGGTTTTACAAACAACAAATCCTTGCTGAACCAGCCCTGCCTGTCTTCACCCACCCAAATGCCCCGCAGCTGACCACCGTCCGGATCGCCCAGGCCGGCCAATGCCTCGCCCCACCCAAGGTGCCCCCTCGCCGCCGGCCTCCCGGGCCCGCCTCAGCCGGCCCGCTCTGCAGCTGTCTTGTGTCGGCCCGCCGGAACCAGCATCTGGGTCAGGCGGCCCAGCGCCGCGCACCAGCGCCGGTCGGCCCAGGCCAGCGGAATCGCACAGGCCAGGGAGGCCACCACGGTCACCAGCACCGCCAGCGCCACGCCTTCGGGCCGGCCGAACAGGCTGCGGCCTTGCAGAAAGCTCGCCGCGCCCAGCGACAGCAGGATCGGCTCATGCACCACATAGATCGGAAATGACAAAATCCCGATCCAGGCGCCCCATGGCCGCGACAGCGTCCGGTAGAGCGGCGCGTAGCCGAGAACCGCAACCATCACCGCCGCCGCGCCGCAATCCCACACATAATGGTTGGTATCGCCGGCGGGCAGAACCGCGCGCACCGGCGCGTAGATCAGAAAATGCTGCGACCCCCGGAACCCGAAACTGAACAGCGCAACCCCAATCAAAAGCCCGGCGCCGGCGCCGTTCAGCCGTGGCAGCCTGCCCGCCTTGAACGCCAGCGCCAGCGCCATGCCGCACAGAAAATCGGCCAGATAAGTGCAGGGAAAGGCGGTGCCTGCCAAAACGGCCGCGCCGGCCAGCAGCAGCAACTGTGGCGCCGGGCGGCGCAGCGCGAACATCAAGGGGGCGAGCAGGAATACCGCGATGCTGCAGAACAATTCGATCCGCATGGTCCACAGCGCCGAGTCGTAATGCACATGGCCCAGGGTGAACACCGAAATCGCGCCCTCCTCAAGCGCGCCGTACCAGGTTGGCGCCGGATGCGCCTTGAGCGGCGAATTGCCATGGGTGGCGAGCCATTGGGCGTGCGTGGCGTGGCCGGCAACCGCGTAGGTGTCCCCCGATATCCGAATCAGCACCCAGGCGAACAGGCAGGCGATGATCGTCATCCCGGCCAGCCGCGGCCATCGTTTGAAAATCGCGGTTGCGGCGCGGCGCAATCCGCCGCCTCTCGAAAACGGCAGGCACAGAACAAAGCCGGATAGCACGAAAAACATGCTGACCGCGGCGCCGCCGTTCACCAGGCCCGAGGCAAACTCGCGCAGAACCTGTCCCGGCGCGTCACCCCCCTCGATGATCCGTGGCGCGAAGCCCAGCAAGCCGTGATAGACGACAACAATGACCGCCGCGATCCCCCGGATCGCCTCGAGCGGCACCATCCGCCCACCTTGTTGTTCATCACGAAGACGCTGGGCGTCGGGATTACCGGTCGATCTCATCGCGTTCAGATAGGAACCCGGCGCGGCGTCTGTTTGTCCGGGTCATGATAATCTCGTTAGGTTCGGTTCAGAACGGGTCGGCCGCATCCCCCGGTTCGGGCCGCGGCGCCTGCGCTTCGATGAACACCCGCGTCACATCCGGGTGCGCCTGCTTGATCCGCCGTTCAATCCGGCTCACCGCCTCTTCGACGTCCGCCGAACCCAGCGCGTCCTTGAAATCGAGGCTGAGCGTCACGAGCACGTCGCGCGGCCCGAAATGCATGGTCAGCAATTCGGAAAGATGCTGCACGCCAGGGTCGGTCCGTGCAATCCGCTCGAGGTCTTCGCGCACCGCCCGGCTGACGCCCTCGCCGGTCAGCAGGCTCTGGCATTCATTGGCCAGGATCGCGGCGACGGTGGCGAGGATCAGGCCGATCACGACGGATGCGGCGCCATCCAGGATCGGCATATGCAGCCATCGCGACAAAAAAATGCCGCCGGCCGCGACCACAATGCCGAGCAGCGCCGCGCTGTCCTCCAGCAGCACACAGAATGTCGTGGGGTCCTTGCTCCGCCGCAGGGCCGCCCACAGGCTGCGTCCGGCCGCGGATTTGCGCAACGTCTTCAGGGCGATGAGCCACGAAATACCTTCGAAGACGAAGCTGACGCCGAGCACCAGATAGCTGACCTCTGCATCCGTCATCGGCTCCGGGGTGCGCATATGCTCGATCCCCTGCAGCAGCGAGACGCCGGCGCCGAACCCGAAGATCAGCACCGCGACAATGAAGCTCCAGAAATACAGTTGCAGGCCGTGGCCGAACGGATGTTCCTGGTCCGGTGGCCGTGCCGCCCGGTGCTGGCCCAGCAGGAGCAGCAATTCGTTGCCCGAATCGACCGTCGAATGAACGGCTTCGCTGAGCATCGCCGAACTGCCGGTCAGGATTGCGGCGAGCCACTTGCTTGCCGCAATCGCCAGATTTCCCGCAAGGGCCGCATAGACGACGATGCCTGATTGTTCTGTCATTCCGTGCTCACATGATGTCCCCCGAAATGAGGCCCCGCACCCCGATCCGCAACGGCCCGTACCGATTCCAACGCCCGTGCCCCAGATTAAAAAAAGTTTTTTGCTTCTTTTTTTCAAAAAAGAAGCCCTTTCTTCCTTCTGCCTGACTTTTTCCCTTTCTCACCCCCACCCCCCTTGGTTTATCTAGCGGCATGATCTCGAACGCGCCCTTCATGCCCGCCGACCCGTCCGAGCGCTTCGCGATGATCTTCCGCGCCCTGCAACGCTCTGTGGCCGACAACGGCTACCGCCTCAAAATCCACGGCCCGCTCCTCGTCCTGATCTGGAACTACCTCAGCCGACAGATCGCCCGCTTCGCCAAAATCGCCGCCAAACCCCCGCAAACCCCGCGCACGCGCAAACCCGCCGAGCGCAAACCCACCACCAAACCCGCCCTAACCCTCCCGCGCGGCTTCGCCTGGCTCATCCGCCTGCTGCCCAACGGCCCAGCCGCCCCCATCGTCGCCGGTGCCAACGCCCGCCTCGAACTCCAGCACTTCATGGAAGA
>NZ_FTNE01000025.1 GCF_900156265.1 Acidiphilium rubrum | reverse complement strand
TTTGATCGCAATCTTCTGCCTGATCAGTTGGCGGATTTTCTGGCTTACCATGGCCAATCGCACTGCCCCAGCCGAACCACCACGGTGCGCCCTGACCAAATTGGAAATCAGCTTGCTCGATCACATCGTGAAAGATCGAGAGCCATGCAGCCAGAAAACACTATCCCATTATCTCGTCAAAATCGCACGCCTCGGAGGCTATCTCGCCCGCGCGAGTGATCCGCCACCCGGCAATACCGTCATGTGGCGCGGAATGACGCGCCTCACCGATATCACCCTCGGAGCGGTCACCATGGCAAATATTTGTGGGTAATCGAAAGCCTCACCGGATGGGTACTGTAGAGCGGGGTCAGGATGCGGATCAGCGCGGGGTTGGCTTGCAGGAGGCCTGCGAATTCGGGATCGGACAGCAGGTGTTGCAGGGTGAAGCGGACGAAGCCGGTTTCGGGGAGCAGGCGGTAGAGCCAGGATTCGCGGCGCGGCAGGGTGATGCGTTTGCGGCGCGCGGGGCGGTTGGGCTCGGGTGTGGATTCGGCTTGGGGTGCGGGTTTGGCGACCGGGCGCGGTTTGCGGGGCGGGACCGGTCCGCGGGCCACGGCGGCGAGGAAGCGGACAACCAGATTGCGCAGACGGGTCCAGATCAGGTGGACCAGGGGCGCGGGGATGTAGGCCGCGCGGCCTTTTTCGGCGATGACGGTGCAAAGCGCGTCCATCACGAAGGCGAAGCACTGGACGGTGTAGGGTGGTTGGCCTGGGGTTTCTGACACCCACAACTCATAGGCTGGGCGGGTGGGGGTGCGAAAGCGTTTTGTTAGAATAAATATCAGGAGCGGCTGACGGGTTGCGCGCGGCGACCCGTCATCCGTTGGGCGCCTGGTTCAGACCATTTTCTTCAGGGACGGCGATGCCTTGAAGCGGACGGTCTTGCCGGCCTTGACCTTGATTTCCTCGCCGGTGCGCGGATTGACGCCTTTGCGGGCCTTGGTTTTGCGTACGGTGAAGGTGCCGAAGCTGGGCAGGGTGAATTTACCGTTCTTTTTCAGTTCCTTGACGATCGCCTCCATCAGGTCGGTCGCGGCCCGGTTGGAGGCGACGCCGGTGATTTCGGCTGATCGTTGAATGACTTCCGCGAGAAACGCTTTCGACATGGTCGAAGCCTCTTTCCTGTTCTTGATCGGCCCCAGCGTGATGATGGGCGAACCGATGCCGGCGCTTCCGGCTGGTTGAAGATTCTGACGCGCCGATCAACAACGAATCGGCAGGCCGAGATTCTTCTAGCGATTCACGGCAAGGTTGAACAGGGGTTTTGTTGCGCGCACTTCAAATTACAGCAAGGCCATCACGGCGATGCCACCGATAAAAGCCAGCGCGCCGAGGCCGAGGGCGGTGATGCCGAAGGCGACGATTTCGGTGACCACCGAGACCGAGGCGAGGACGATGGCGATCTGCAGGGCGCCGACCGCGATTTCGAGGAAATGATAGCGCTCCAGCTGGTGATCGCGCGCTTCGGTCTGGCGCAGCGCCTGTTGCTTGAGCTGGGCCTTGCCTTCGCGGCCGGCGGGGTCGGAGATTTCCTTGGCGGCGTGGGCTTCGGCAGATTTGGCCATGGCGGCGATGGCTGTGTTGTTGCCGGAGGCGAGGGCTTGGAGGGTGGCGGCCTGGCTGGTGGCGATATCGGCCTTGATCGATTTGGCCTGATAGAAGGCCCAGGTGTCGCTGACCGCGATCTGTTTGGCAATATAATCGTTCTGGGCGGATTTTTCGCCCATTTCGCAGATCGCGAGGGCGGCGGCGAGGATGCCGATCAGCAGCGCCATGCGGCGGGCGTGATGCGCTTCGGGGTGTTCTTTCAGATGCTGGTGACGTTCCAGACTGTCTGTCGCGGTTTCAATCCCGTCCATGCAGCCCCACCATGTCAGAGGAAAATGGTGCCCAGGGGCGGAATCGAACCACCGACACTGCGATTTTCAGTCGCATGCTCTACCAACTGAGCTACCTGGGCCGCGCGTGAAGAGGGGTCTAGCCGATGCGGGGTTTGGCATCAAGAGCAAGGAGGGACGTGTTGCCGTTTTATGGCAGTGACACGAAAAACTCTTATGAATCAGTTTTTTAGCACGACGGCTTCGGGCATTTCGATGTCGATTTCCAGGGTTGAGATGGTGCCGTCGCGGTCGAGTTTGACTTTGACCTTTTCGCGGTCGATCGCGATGTGTTTGGCGATGACCGCCAGGATCTCTTCCTGGAGGATGGCGGCGAGGTCGGATTTGCCGGACAGCGCGCGTTCGTGGGCGATCAGCAGTTGCAGGCGCTCGCGCGCCACCGGTGCGGTGCGCGTGCGGGTGAAGAACCCGAAGATGCTCATGCGACACTCCGGCCGAACAGGCGGCTCATCAGGCTCTTTTTTTCCACCGGCATGGTGACCGCGACGGTTTCGCCGAGCAGGCGGCGGGCGGCTTCGGCGTAGGCGCGCGCCGGGGCGGACATGGGGTTGTGCAAGGTGACCGGGGAGCCGACGTTGGAGGCTTTGAGGACATCCTCGCTGTCGGGGATGATGCCGAGCAGGGGAATCGCGAGGATTTCCAGGACATCCTCGACTTTCAGCATTTCACCGCGCGCGGCACGGCCAGCATCGTAGCGGGTGAGGAGCAGATGCTTGTCGACGGTTTCGCCGGCTTCCGCTTTGGCGGTTTTCGAGTCGAGCAGGCCGATGATGCGGTCGGAATCGCGGACCGAGGAGACTTCGGGGTTGGTGACGACGACGGCCATGTCGGCATGGCGCATGGCAAGCGTCGCGCCGCGCTCGATGCCGGCGGGGCTGTCGCAGACGATCCAGTCGAATTTTTCGCGCAATTCGTTGATCA
The DNA here is from genome assembly GCF_900156265.1 of Acidiphilium rubrum. Taxonomy (GTDB): domain Bacteria; phylum Pseudomonadota; class Alphaproteobacteria; order Acetobacterales; family Acetobacteraceae; genus Acidiphilium; species Acidiphilium rubrum. The sequence continues at coordinate 56,636 of NZ_FTNE01000025.1, read as the reverse complement.
CGCGTTCGACGCCTTCGGGGGTCAGGGCGTCCTTGTCGCGGGTTTGCGAGGCGGGCAGCAGCGAGAGGGTTTCGACCCGTTTGTCGCGGATCAGGGCCTGGGCGAGTTTGGCATCGCCCTGGACGACGTTGACCAGGTCGAACACGACGCGGCGTTCGGCGCCCATGATGAGGTCGAGGTTGCGCAGGCCGACGTCGAAATCGACGACGACGACGTTTTTGCCGGCCTGGGCGAGTGCGGCACCCAATGCGGCGGAGGAGGTGGTTTTGCCGACCCCGCCCTTGCCCGATGTAACGACCAGAACCTTCGACATGTATCTTCTTCCTTCATTCCTGCGCCGGAGGGCGCAAACGTCTTAGTATCACGCCGGCGGCGTGTGGTTTTATTCGAGTGCCGCGAGGCGCAGTTCCTTGTCGTCGAGCCAGACCTGGACCGGTTTGCCGTGCAGGCCGTGGCCCCAGTGGTCCGCGGTGCGGTAGAGACCATCGATGGCGAGGAGTTCGGCGGCGAGTTTGGTGCAGAAGATGCGGGCTTCGGCGCCGCCGAGCAGGCCGGCGACGGCGCGGCCGCGCAAAGTGCCGTAAATATGGATCGAGCCGCCGGCGATGATTTCGGCACCCGAGGAGACCGGGCCGATGATTGTGACATCGCCCTCTTCGAACACGATGGACTGGCCGGAGCGGACCGGGCGGGTGATCAGCAGCGAGGGGCGGCGGGCGGGTTCGGGCGGTGGCGGCTCGGGCGGGCTTGGTTCGGCGGCCTCTGGGATGTCGATGAATTTGTCTTGTTTGCCTTCGCGGCCGGAGGCGGCGAGCGTGGCACCGAACCAGGGGGTGCCGCGCAGGGCGGCCATTTCGACGCCTTCGACGCCGATGATCCGCAGGTCGCGCGCTTCGAGGGCGGCGAGGATTTGGGCGGGATCGTCATCGGTTCCGGCCATGGCGGCGAGGTTGACCACGATCGGGCGGTCGATGAAGAAACCGGCGGAGCGCGCCATTTGTTGATCGAGTGCGGTGAGCCACGCCTCGAACGGTGGTTCGGGGACCACGATCAGCGCCATGAAGGACCGGCCGCGGATTCGGATGGTTGGCAGAGGGAGTGTGGTGTTTGACACGATCAGCACGTAGCGGGCTGGGCTTCACCGCGTCAACCGGTGATTGCGAGTCGGGCGGGGGATTTGGTGAATGCGCTTGGCGAGTCAGGCGGTTTGTCAAGGGCTGGCTGTGCACGGGCGATGGCTTGGTGGGGTTGGCGACTCGGTGGCTATGCGGGCGACGGGGTGACGAGGCCGAGGCGTTGGGCGGCGGCGTGCAGGCGGCGATCGCGGGTCCAGAGTGCGGCATCGGGGGTGAGCAGGGTGGACGCCAGCAAATGGGCGTCGATGTAGCCGATGCCGATACCGATGCCGATACCGATGCCGATACTGGCCAGGCTGTGGCGTTCGATCAGGCCGAGCACTTCGGTGTCGGAGGCGGTGAGTGCGGTCGGCAGATCGGCCAGGGTGGTGAGGAGTGCGGTGCGATTTTGGAGCGAGCCGAGTGCGAGTTCGCCGATGATCCAGGGGTGGATCAGGATGTGTCCGCGATCGAGGTGTTGGGCGAGGACAGCGTCGCCGGAGCGGAAATGGTCGATCCAGATCGAGGTATCGGCGAGGATCAACCGGGTTCGGACTGGCGGCGGGGGATGGGTGCGAGATCGGGCATGGTGCCGCCGAGGCGGGCGAGGCGGCGGGCGCTTTCACGCTCGATCAAGGCTTTCAGGGCTTCGCGGACGAGGGCGGATTTTTCGTGGAGGCCGGTGAAGGCTTCGGCTTTGTCGATCAAGTCGTCGTCCAAGGCGATTGTGGTGCGCATGGCGATCTCCGGTGAGGCATTTTTTTTAGCATCGAATGATGATGGGATCAATGCCTGGGGTGGGCGTGCGGAGGAGGCCTACCTGGTACGGACCAGATAAATCAGAGTTTTTTTATTCTTTGTTCGCAAAATGGAAGTGCTTACCTTGCCTTATCTTTTTGGTGATTCGGAGGTGCTACGCTTCGTGATGACTCTGCCCATCCTTGCTGGCGGGAGAAGTTTCTGCTTTGCAGCACCTGCGAAAGTCTGATGCCGAGCAAGTGCGCAGGTGCTTCGATGCTCCGATAGCATAATTCGGCTAAGAGGAAGGTCGCAAGCAAAATTGTTGCCTTTCCACCAATCATCCGGCCGCTTGTCAGAGCTACAGTCAGGATCGGAAGGTGGATGAGATAGAGGCTGAAGGAGATTCGACCCAACCAGAGTGGGACGGGTGACGTCAATACCCTAGTAACACGGCTCTGCGGCAGGCATAGGACGATGAGAAGAGCGGCGCCGGCACCGATCAGGAAATCTGACCAAACCCGTTGGAAGGGCACGATGAGCAGCATGATCGCTAGGCCCCACAGGCATGCGATCAGCCCGCTTCCTGCGGTACCGACCAGCGCAACGAGGCGGTCACGGTGAAACGACAAAGCGCTTCCGACGGCGAACATCCAGGTGAAATGAATGGTTGCCTGCCAAGACCCAGAGATCGAATGCGGCATTCCGAATGACGCCCAGATAGACAAAATGAAGCAGGCGAAGGCGGTTTCCGCTGCCCCAATACTTCGGATCAATAGAAAAATGACAGGAAAGAAGATCGACATCCTGATTTCATGGACCAGCGTCCACATGGGCGGGTCAAGGATCATGTCCCTGCCGGTCATCAGGAGATGGGCAGTAAGACTGTAACCTCCGGCATGAGGCCGTAAATCGTTAAGCCAATGGCTGGCAGAAGGATTCCAGGTAGTCGGGATGACAGCATACGCGACGGCGATGAGCAGAATGATTGCTGCAAAAGGTATGTAGATGCGGCAGAATCGCTTGATAAAAAACGACCATAATTGCGGTTGCCAGTCCTTTGTCAGCGGCAGAGCGAGAACGAAGCCACTGAGAACGAAGAACAGATCTACGGCAGCCTCGCCGTCGACGCCAAGGCGTAATGGCGTGAAGCGCAGCCAGAACCATGGAGACGTCCAAGCAGTAGGATGTAACAGACTACCCGCATGGACCGCATGTCGTAACCGTTCAGGAACGGTCTCCACGTAATGATCGAAAACAACGACTAAAGCTGCGATGCCTCGAAGAGCGTCCAGTTGATTAAGACGTTTCTTGTCCATGACTCAGCATATGTTAAAAAATAGCAATACACAATGTAAAATACTTGAGAATTATCCAATTTTTGACAAATTATGACAGATTGTATATTTTTAGTACTGATTCCTTATCGCATAGTAGATGCGGCAGTATGGGTTGCTCCTCGCCTATCGGTTTACCACCGACAACTCCTATATGTATTGCCGAGAGACACCATCTTTCCCAATCTGCCCCACATATTGGGGCTGTGGGTTAACCGCCGGATTGGCAACGGTTGTTTGCCAAGCCAAATTTTGCAGTTGCGGCTGCACTCAGCGTTTATTATTTTATGAAATTTCTACAATTGAACATTAAGTAAAGCATTTTTTGCTACTTTTTTGCAAAAAAGAAGTGCTTGCTCACTTTTCATGGGTCCCACCGAAACGCCGCATGGTGTCGTTCGCGGATTTCGAAGCCGACTTGCTGGTAGATTTTCGCGGCGTGGTAGGCTTCGTCCGCGACCATGACGAGGGTGGTGAGGCCGAGGGTTTCGAGGGCGTGGCGGGCGATGGTGTGGACGAGTGTGCCGCAGATGCCTTGGCGGCGGTGATCGGGGTGGGTTTCGACCTGTTGGAATCGGCCGATGGTGCCGTCGTGGTAGAGGCCGAGGTCGGCGATCAGTTTATTGTTGAGGAAGGCGCCGAACCAGGCGCCGAGGCCTTGTTCGGCCATGGCGCGGTAGCGGGTGATCTGGCGGGTTTTGAACATTCGGTAGTCGGCGGGGTCTTGTTCGACCGAGGGGGAGAGGATTTGGCATTCGATCACGGCTTGCCAGTCGGCATCGGTGGTGATCGGGCGGATTTGGATGGCGCTGTTGGTTTTTGGGGGTGGGCGGACGGATTGCGCGGTGAGGACGAGGGCGGTTTCGACGGTGTAGCCGGCGGTCGCGAAGCCTGTGGTGTCGCCTGGTGCTTCGGTGTCCCAGATGAGGGTGACGTGGCGGATTTCGGGATTATCGCCGAATTCGTGGGCGAACAGGGCGGGCCAGGCGGTGGCGTCCTGTGGGGTGGGCGGGGTGTTGAAGATCAGGAGGTTGCCGAAAAAGAAGCCGGGGTTGGTGGGGGTGCGGATGACGAGGTAGTCGGCGCGTTCGATCACTTCGCCGTCGAAGCGGTGGAACAGGAGGTTGGTTCTGATGCCAAGGGATGGATTGTTTCGTAGCATAGGGTCCTCCCAATGAGGTGTGAGGGCGCCGCCGGCACGGACCAAATCAACAAGAGTTTTTTTGCTTCTTTTTTTGCAAAAAAAGAAGTGCTTACCTTACCTTAAACCATGGACGCGGTCTGTCAGGCGGCATCGTGGAAAATGATTCCGAGGGTGGCGCGGTGGCCGGTGCGGATGGTGCTGACGCCGTGGCGGAGGATGACGCGGTGGTCGCGTTTGGTGCCCCGGATGGGGCGGGTGTTGACGGCGAAGATGACGGCATCGCCTTGGGTGAGCGGGACGACGGCGGCGCGGGATTGCATGCGGGGGCGTTGTTCGGTGAGGATGAATTCGCCGCCTTCGAAATCGGTGCCTGGGGTGGAGAGCAGGGTGGCGACCTGGAGCGGGAAGATGTGGGGGCCGTAGATGTCCTGGTGGAGGCAATTGTAGTCGCCGGCGCGGTATTGCAGCAGCAGCGGGGTGGGTTTGGTCTGGCCGGCTTGGTGGCAGTTGGCGATGAAATCGGCGTGGGTGGCGGGGAAGCGGGTTTCGAGGCCGAGGCGTTCGTGCCAGCGGTTCGCGAGCGGGGCGAGGCTGGCGTAGAGGGTTTGGCGCAGGTGGGCGACCAGGGGTGGCAGGTCGTAGGCGAAGTAGCGGTATTCGCCCTCGCCGTAGCCGTGGCGACCCATGATGACGTGTTTGCGAAAACGGGAGGGGTCGGCGTAGAGCGCCTCGGTTTCGGTGCATTGGGTTTGGCTGAGCAGGGCGGGCAGGATGGCCCAGCCTTGGTGGTCGAGCGTGGTGGTGATGGCGGTCCAGTCGATCGTGGGGGTCATGGTTGGGTTTCCTGTTCGAGCAGGCGACGTTTGCGGGCGGTGCCCCAGCGGTAGCCGGAGAGTGAGCCATCGGTGCGGATAACACGGTGGCAGGGGATGGCGAGGGCGATTTTGTTGGCGGCACAGGCGCCGGCGACGGCGCGGGTGGCGGTGGGGGCGCCGATGGCGCGGGCGATGTCGGCGTAGGTGGCGGTCGCGCCGGGCGGGATGGCGCGAAGGGCGTGCCAGACGCGCTGCTGGAAGGCGGTGCCGCGGATATCGAGCGGCAGGTCGATGCCGCGGGCGGGGGTTTCGAGTTGGGCGATGATGTCGGCGATGGTGACCTGATAGGCGGCATCGTCACTGATGATGGTAGCGTGGGGGAAGCGGGTTTCGAGGTCGTGGCGGAGGGTGGCGGGGTCGTCGCCGAGCAGGATGGCGACGACGCCCTGGGTGCTGGAGGCGACCAGGATGGTGCCGAGGGTGCAGAGGCCGAGGGCGACGCGGATGGTTTCATCGGGGGCGCCGGCGCGGTAGCGCGTGGGGGTCATGCCGAGCAGGGCGGTGGATTGGGCGTAGAAGCGGGCGTTGGATTGGAAGCCGGCATCATAGATGGCGGTGGTGACCGGGGCGCCGGCGGCCAGCGCGGTGCGGATGCGCTGAGCACGATGCGCGGCGGCGTAGGCTTTCGGGGTGAGGCCGGTGACGGTTTTGAAACGGCGGTGGAAATGCGACGCGCTGAGGCCGGCGGTGGCGGCGAGTTGGGTAAGGCTGGGGGGTTCGGCGGCGGTTTCGATCAGGCGGCAGGCGGTTTCGATGCGGGCGATGAGGGCGGTATCGGGCGCGGCATCATCGGGTCGGCAGCGCAGGCAGGGGCGGAAGCCGGCGGCGCGGGCGGCGGATGGGGTGGCGTGGAGGGCGATGTTGGCAGGGTTGGCGGCGCGCGAGGGGCAGGACGGGCGGCAATAGACGCCGGTGGTGGCGACGGAATACCAGAAAGTGCCATCGGCGGTGCGGTCACGCGCGGTGATTTGGGCGAGGCGGGGATCTTGTTCGATACGGTTGAGGTGGGTCGGCATGGTATTTGTCCTGGAGATCGGGGCGATGAGGTAGGTGAGGACAAGGAAGTCTTCTTTTTTGTGAACAAAAAAGAAGCAAAAAAAACTTTTTTAATTTGGGACTGAGCGCGTGAAAACGCCCGTGCCCCAGATTCAAAAAGTTTTTTGCTTCTTTTTTTCAAAAAAGAAGTCTTCCCTTGCCTTGCGCTCACTTAACCAGACCTGCGCCACGCTGAAACTCCGTTCCCTGCTTTCGAATCCAGATTTCAGCGGATCAGCCCGGAGGCGACGGCGCGGGCGCGGCTTGCGGTGATCGAGGCGGCGACGGCGATGGCGGCTTCGAGGGCGCGGCGGCCGGCGGCGGCGTCGACCAGGACGGGGGCGCCATCGAGGCATGCGGCGTGGAAGGCGGCGTGTTCGGCGGCGAGGGCGTCGTGGTCGTCCCAGCTTGCGGTTTCGATGCCGAATTCCTCGAAGCCGGGGAGTGCCATGCCGCGGTCGCGGCCGATCAGGGTGAGTTTTTTGGCGGCGAAATCGACCGTGAGGTAGCCGGCTTCGGCGAAGATGCGCATTTTGCGTTCGGTTTTGAGGGAAATGCGGCTGGCGGTGATGGTGGCGACGCAACCATCGACGAAGTGGACGCGGGCGTTGGCGATATCGTCGTGCGCGCTGGCGACGGCGGCGCCGACGGCATCGACGCTTTCGATTTTCTGGCCGACCAGGGCGAGCACGAGATCGAGATCGTGGATCATGAGGTCGAGGATGACCGAGACATCGGTGCCGCGGGGTTTGAACGGGGCGACGCGGACGGCTTCGATATAGAGGGGGCGGCCCATGCGGGCGGCGACGGCGCCGTGGGCGGCGGAGAAGCGTTCGAGGTGGCCGACTTGCAGGACGAGGCCGCGGGCGGCGGCGGCGGCGGCGAGTTGGTCGGCTTCATCGAGTGTGGCCGCGATTGGTTTTTCGATCAGGACGTGGCGGCCGGCGGCGAGGGCCTGCATGGCGAGGGGGAAATGGGCATCGGCCGGGGCGGCGATGATCAGGGCATCGGCTGCGGTGATCAGGGCATCGAGCGGCAGGGTGGGGCAGTTGGCTTCGGCGGCGACGAGGGCGGCGCGGGCGGCATCCGGGTCGTGCAGGCCGACCAGGACGGCGCGTTCGGCCGCCGCCGTTTTCAGGGCGTGGAACCGCCCGAAATGTCCCGCACCGATCACACCGACCTTGAGCCTGTCCACCGCAATCCTCCCGAATTGGGGCCACACTTGCACGCGCAAGCCGGCCCCGCCATACCACCCCCGCCCGCCCGACCGCTTTCGCGGCACGTTCAAGGACCCTCTGCCGACCATGCTTTATTTCACGCGCCTGAAAACCACCATGATCCTGCTGTTCTGCGCCATCGGGGTGCTGCTGGCGGTGCCGAACCTGATCAAGCGACCGCTGGCGGGGGTGCCGTGGCCGCAGATTCATCTGGGGCTCGATTTACGGGGTGGGTCGTATCTGTTGATGCAGGTGGATATGAGTGCGGTGGTGAAGGAACAGTTGACCGGGCTGACCGATGACGTGCGCCAGGCGCTGTTGAAGGCGGATATCGGGTATACCGATCTTGGCGCGAACGTGGCGGCGAAGCGGGTGCAGTTCAATTTGTTGAAGCCATCCGATGCGGCGGCGGTGAAGCCGATATTGCAAAAGCTGATCAGCCCGGTCGAGGCGGCGGGCGGGGCGCCGGATATCGATGTGCGGATTGATCCTTCGGGGGCGGCGACGCTGACTTTGTCGCGCGCGGGGCTGATTGCCAAGCAGAGTCAGGCGATTGCACAGTCGATCACCATTATCGGGCGGCGGATCGATGGGTCGGGCGTGGTCGATCCGCAGATTGCGCGGCAGGGCAGCGACAAGATCGTGATCCAGTTGCCGGGGGTTTCGGACCCGAACCGGATCAAGCGGTTGCTGGGCAAGACCGCGCATATGACGTTTCATATGGTGGCGCCGAACGTGAACCCCGAGACCAAGACGCCGCCGCCGGGGGTCGAGATTTTGCCGATGCTGAACGATCCGGCCCAGTCGATGGCGATCCGCTCGCGGGTGGCGGTGGATGGCGCGGATCTGACCAATGCGCAGGCCGGGCAGGACCCGCAGACCGGCGGCTGGGTGGTGAATTTTACCTTCAACGGCACCGGGGCGCGCAAGTTTGCCGAGATTACCACCAAGAACGTGGGCAAATTGTTCGCGATCGAGCTGGATCATAAAATTATCGAGGCGCCGGTGATCCAGACGCCGATCATTGGTGGTCAGGGGCAGATTACCGGTGGGTTTACCGCGCAATCGGCGACGGATCTGGCGTTGCTGCTGCGGGCGGGGGCGCTGCCGGCGCCGCTGAGCGTGGTGGAGCAGCAGAGCGTGGGGCCGGAATTGGGCGCCGATGCGATCAGGGCGGGGATTTTGTCGCTCGCGGTGGGGTTCGTGCTGGTCATTGTGTTCATGGCGAGTTTTTACGGGCTGTTCGGCTGGTTTGCGAATATCGCGCTGGTGGTGAATTTGCTGCTGCTGGTCGCTGTGCTGTCGGTGATGGGGGCGACGCTGACCTTGCCGGGCATGGCGGGGATTTTGCTGACCTTGGGCATGGCGGTGGATGCCAACGTGCTGATCAATGAAAGGGTGCGCGAGGAGGTGAAGCTGGGGCGCAAGCCGCTGGCGGCGCTCGAAGCGGGGTATAAGCGGGCGTATGGCACGATTATCGATTCCAACGTGACGACGCTGCTCGCGCATATCATGCTGTTCATTTTCGGCTCGCCGCCGGTGCGCGGGTTTGCCGTGACGATTTGCGTGGGGATTGTGACGACGCTGTTCACCTCGACCGTGCTGGTCCGGTTGATCACCGCGCGGTGGTACATTGCCCGCCGCCCTGCCGCTTTGCCGGTATTTTGAGGCTCATTCGATGAAATTCATTACCACTCCTGCGTTCCGCCTGGTGCCGGATGGCACGCGCATCCGCTTCATGAAGGGGCGGTTTATCGGGTTGATGGTGTCGGCCGTGCTGTCGACCGCGTCGATCATTTTGTTTTTCCACCCGGGGTTGAACCTGGGGTTGGATTTCAAGGGCGGCGTGGTGATTCAGGTGGCGACGCCGAGCAAGCCGGATTTCACCAAGCTGCGCAGCGGGCTGGATGCGGCGCATTTGCAGGGGGCGGCGCTGCAGGGGTTTGGCAATGGCAAGGGCGTGCTGATCAGCCTGGAATCCAAGGCCAATGCGAACGCCACCGAACAGTCGCTGACGGCGGCGGAAGGCGTGGTGAAGGCGACGATTCCGGGTGCGAATATCGAATCGACTCAGGCGATCGGGGCTTCGGTGTCGGACACGCTGTTCCAGCAGGGGTTGGTGGCGCTCGGGCTGAGCTTTCTGATGATATTGGTCTATATCTGGTTCCGGTTCGAGTGGCAGTTCGCGGTGGGCGCGGTGGCGACGTTGATCCTGGACGTGACCAAGACGGTCGGGTTCATGGTGATCACGCAGATTCCGTTCGATCTGGTGACGATCGCGGCGATTCTGACGGTGATCGGGTATTCGACCAACGACAAGGTGGTGGTGTATGACCGGATGCGGGAGAATCTGCGGAAGTATAAGACGATGCCGCTGCGCGAGTTGATCGATCTGTCGATCAACGAGACGCTGAACCGGACGTTGGGGACATCGAGCACGGTGTTTCTGGCGGCGCTGCCGCTGGCGCTGTTCGGCGGGGCTTCGCTGTCGGGGTTTGCATGGATCATGCTGTTCGGCATCGTGGTTGGCACTTCGTCGAGCATTTATATCGCGGCACCCATTCTGCTGCTGCTCGGCGAGCACCGGTTACGGCGCGGGCCGAAGACGAACGAGGACCCGACGGTTGCCAAAGCGCAAGTCCGCGGCAGGTGAGATCAGGGAAGGTCTGCTTTTTTGTAAAAAAGCAGCAAAAAACTTTTTGAAATCGAGACCGCGGCGTTTTCACCGGCGAGACCCATCGAATAAAAGTTTTTTGCTTCTTTTTTTCAAAAAAGAAGTGCTTGCCTTCCCCTTACCGCCGGATTGCAACCGCGCAATCCGTGACCTATCTCGAAGGCGCCGATCGTTCTTTTTGCGAGGAATATCATGAGTTCGACAACTGACACGACCCGTCCGTTCGATGCCGAAGTGGGCCGCCTGCTCGATCTGGTGGTGCATTCGTTGTACTCCGAGCGGGAGATTTTTTTGCGTGAGCTGGTCGCGAACGCGGCCGATGCGATCGATCGTCGGCGGTTTCTGGCGCTGTCCGATGAGAGCCTGGCGCTGCCGGAGGATGCCTCGATCCGCATCAGCGTCGACAAGGCGGCGCGGACGATTACGATTGCCGATGATGGCATCGGCATGACCGCCGAGGATCTGGCGAGCCACCTCGGCACGATCGCGCGCTCGGGCACGCGCGCGTTTACCGAGACGCTGGCGGATGCCAAGCCCGAGGAGCGGCCCAGCCTGATCGGGCAATTCGGCGTCGGGTTTTATTCGGCGTTCATGGTGGCTGATACGGTCGAGATGATTTCGCGCCGGGCCGGGACCGAGATTGCGCATAAATGGTCATCGGACGGGCGCGGCGGCTATCGGATCAGCGAGGCGACGCGCGAGACGCCGGGTTCGGACGTGGTGCTGCACATCAAGGCCGATGCCGATGAATATCTCGAGCCGGTGCGGCTCGAGACGATTTTGCGGAAATGGGCCGATCATATTTCGGTGCCGATCAAGATCGAGCGGGACGGCAGTTTCCAGGCCGCCAACGAGGGCACGGCGCTGTGGCGCAAGCGGAAATCGGATGTGTCCGAGCAGGATTACACCGAGTTTTATCGGCACCTCGGCCATATGTTCGACCAGCCCTGGGCGACGATTCATTGGAGTGCCGAGGGCTCGATCGAGTTTTCCGCGTTGCTGTTCATTCCCGGCCAGTCGCCGTTTCCGGTGACCGAGGATGACCGTGAAAGCCATGTGCGGCTGCATGTGCGGCGGATGTTCATTACCGATGACGCCAAATTGCTGCCGGGCTGGCTGCGATTCATCGAGGGCGTGGTCGATACCGAGGATCTGCCGCTGAACGTGTCGCGCGAGATGCTGCAGGCGACGCCGGTGCTGGCGCGGATTCGCAAGGCGCTGGTCAACCGGGTGATCACGGAATTGAAGACCCGCGCCAAGGATGCCGAGGCGTATAAACCCTTCATCGAGCAGTTCGGGCCGGTGCTGAAGGAGGGGATTTACGACGACAACGAGCATCGGACCGATGTGGCTGGGCTGGCGCGCTTCCGCTCGACGCATGGCGATGAGCTGACCTCGCTGGATGAGTACGTGGCGCGGATGCCTGAAGGGCAGAAGGATATTTATTACATCACCGGCGAGGATGCCGAGCGTATCCGCACCTCGCCGCAGATCGAAGGGCTGCGCGCCAAAGGGTTCGAAGTGCTGCTGCTGTCCGACCAGATCGATTTTTTCTGGCCGGAACGGCTCGCGACCTATGCCGAGAAGAAGCTGGTCCATGCCGGTGCGGCAAACGACGTGTTCGAAACCACCGCGATGCCCGAGGCGATGAGCACGCTGGCCGCGGCGCTGAAGGCGGCGCTGAGCGAGCAGGTGTCGGACGTGGTTGCGTCATCGCGGCTGACCGATAGCCCCGCCGCCCTCGCCGCCGCCGGCGGGCAGCCCGACCTTGCGCTGCAACGGCTGATGCGCCGGGCCGGTCGGCAGAGCTACGCGCCGAAACCGGCATTGGAACTCAACCCGGCGCACAGGCTGATCGAGAGCCTGATGCCGCGCGCCGATGCGGGTGAGGATATGGCGGATTGGGCGGCGTTGCTGCTCGACCTCGCACGCATTCAGGACGGTGAGGCGCCGATCGACCCGGCACGGTTCGCGCGGCTGGTGGCGGAGAAGGTTGCGGGTTGAGGGTAGTGGGGAAGCAAGGCCAGGGGGCTCTGCCTCCGCCTTGCTTCCTCAAGGGCACGCTTGACCGCGATGTGGCCGCGATCAGACGAGGATGATCCTCTCGGACGTGGCTGCTGCGCGGAGGGCTTTGTCGGCGGTTGCGAGTGGCAGGCGCAGGCGTAAGGCGAGTTCGAGGTAGCAGGCGTCGTAGGCGGTCAAGCCATGTTTGGCTGCGAGTGCGGCGGTTTCGGTCCAGATTCGGGGGGCGGTGTCGCCATCGATCGTGATCGGCAGAGATTTCAGCAGGCTGATGAGGTGATCGAGCAGGTTGCGGTCGATCCGGCCGCGCCGGTGTGCGGTGAGCAGGCCGTTGAGGGCTTCGATCGGCCAGAGTTGTGGGACCGTGGCACCGGATTCGGTCAGGCGATCGAGGATGGCCATGATCGGTTTGGTTTGTTCATCGGCGAAGCACCAGGCGAGGGCGACCGAGTTGTCGAGCACGAAGCTCAACGGCGACCTTCGGCGATGAGGTCTGCGATTGAAATGCCGTCGAGCGTTGCGGCGTGACTGGCCTCGATCAGGGCGTCGGCGGTTCGGCGCGCGGCCTCGCGATTGAAGCCGGCGGTGGCCGGTATCAGGCGCGCGATGGGTTTGCCGCGCCGGGTGATGGTGATTTCGGCGCCGGTTTCGACTTCATCGAGCAGGGCGGTGAGGCGGTTTTTTGCGTCGAATACGCCTACGGAGATCATTGGATTGTCCTGTCTAGCTATCTGGCTAGATTACATGATGAGGGTGGGTGATGCAACGAAAAGAGGGGGCGTTTTCCGTCTTGTGAAAAAAAGCAGCAAGGAGGCGCAGCAGGTCGCCCGCGAAGGCTAAACCACCCATGGCCCAGACTCAAAAAAGTTTTTTGCTGCTTTTTTACAAAAAAGCAGTGCTTGCCTTCCCCTCCCCCGCCCTACACCCTCACCTCTTCGGCAACCCGCAGCACCCGCAGGAAATTGCCGCCCCAGATTTTTGCGAGGGCGGGTTCGTTGTAGCCGCGTTTGATCAGTTCTTCGGTAAGGCTGGGGGTCTGGCCGGCGTGCATGTAGCCGGCGACGCCGCCGCCGCCGTCGAAATCGGTGCCGATGCCGACGTGGTCGATGCCGATGCGTTGGGCGACGTAGTCGACGTGGTCGGCGATGGCGGCGACGCCGATATCGGAGGGTTTGGCGCTGCGTTTGAGGAAGGCGGAGACCATGGTGATCTGGATCAGGCCGCCGGTGTCGCGCAGGGCGGCGAGTTGTTCATCATCGAGGTTGCGCGGGTGATCGCACAGGGTGCGCACGCAGGAATGGGTGGCGACGATGGGGGTGCGCGATAAAGCGACCGCCTGCATCATGCTGGGTTTTGAGGCGTGGCTGACATCGATCAGGATGCCGAGGTCGTTCATGCGGGCGATGGCGGCGCGGCCGAGGGCGGAGAGGCCGCCGTGTTCGGTGGGGGCGTCGCCGAGGTCGGCGCGGGGGATGGCGGCGTCGGCCAAGGCGTTGTGGCCGTTGTGGGTCAGCGTCATGTAACGGACGCCGCGGGCGGCGAAATCATCGAGCACGGCGAGGTCGCCGCCGAGGGCGGTGCCGTTTTCGACCGCGGGGATGACGGCGAACTGGCCGGCGCGGTGGGCGGCCTCGATCGCGGCGGCGGTGTGGGCGGGGACGGCGCCTTCGGCGCGGCCCATGGCGGCGATGGTATCGAGCATGGCGAGGGCGCGGGTGCGGGCTTCGGTATTGCCGGCATCGTCGCGCTTGCCCTGGGGCACGTAGGCCGCAAAGCAGACGGCGCCGACACCGCCGCGCCGCACTTTGGGCAGGTCGACGCAGCGCGGGCCATCGGTGGTGAAATCGGGGCCGTTCGGCCAGGGGATGTCGACGTGGGTATCGAGAATCAGGAGTCGGTCGTGCAGTTCATGTGCCATGCGCAACCCTCGCTGGTGCGGGGGCTTGTGGTCAAGTGGGGGGTGCGGACAGGCCGATGGCGTCGAACAGGCGCTGGGAGGGTGGCCAGGCGCGGCTGATCGGGCCGTGCAGGGCGAGGACGAGGACGATCAGGGCGATCAGCAGGAGGATCGAGCCGATCCACAGGGTGCGGGCGCTGGGGGATTGGGTTGGTGGTGCGGGGGTTGGCCTTGGTGACTTCGGTTCGAAGGGTGTTTCGAGTCGTGCCGGTTGACCGGGTTCGGGTGCTGGCGGTTCGGGTTCCGGCGACGGGGCGGATTCGGCTTCGAGCGATTGGATGGGTTTGAATTCGAATTCGTCGTCGGAGTCGGGCGATGGGATGGGGTCGACTTCGGGTTCGGCCGGGGGCGGTGGTTCGGCCTGCCACTCGGTGTCGCATTGGGCGCAGCGGACGCGCATGGGCAGGCGGGCCTGCGCCTCGGGCGGCAATTCGTACTGCGCAGCGCAATCCGGGCAGGTTATTCGCATGGTGGAGCGAATGACATTTTCGTTGGTCGGGTGCAACCTGCGCGGCTTGCAAGGAAGGCAGGAAGGTCTTCTTTTTTGTGAACAAAAAAGAAGCAAAAAAAACTTTGTTAATCTGGGCCTGTGCCGGTGAGACGCCCGTGCCCCAGGGTTAGAAAGTTTTTTGCTTCTTTTTTCCAAAAAAGAAGCCTTCCCTCCCCTCGCCTAACGGACGCTTGCCCTATGGTGCGGTATCGCGGCATGGAAGCGGGGCATGATTCGTTTTACCCATGTCGGGCTGACCTATCACCGCGCCGGTGCGGCCGGTGGTGATGCTGTCGCGCTCGATGACATTGATTTCGACATTCCGGACGGCGGGTTTCGCTGGCTGACCGGGCCATCCGGCGCGGGCAAGACCAGCCTGCTCAAGCTGATGTATCTGGCGGCGCGGCCGTCATCCGGGCGGATCGATCTGCTGGATACCGATACCTTGCGGCTGGACCGGCGCGGCACGGCGTTGCTGCGGCGGCGGATTGGCGTGGTGTATCAGGATTTCCGGCTGCTGCGGCATTTGTCGGCCTATGACAACGTGGCGCTGCCGCTGCGCCTGGCCCGGCGCAAGGAGGTGCAGGTGCGCGCCGATGTGACGGAGCTGCTGCGCTGGGTCGGGCTGGCGGGCCGGCTGGATCATCGGCCGGAGGAATTGTCGGGCGGCGAGCAGCAGCGGGTGGCGATTGCGCGCG
Organism: Acidiphilium rubrum; assembly: GCF_900156265.1. GTDB lineage: Bacteria > Pseudomonadota > Alphaproteobacteria > Acetobacterales > Acetobacteraceae > Acidiphilium > Acidiphilium rubrum. The sequence continues at coordinate 41,334 of NZ_FTNE01000025.1, read as the reverse complement.
CGGTCATCGCGCGGCCATCGCTGCTGCTGGCGGATGAGCCGACCGGGAATTTGGATGATGATCAGGCGGAGCGGCTGATGCATCTGATCCGGTCGCTGAACCGGATGGGAACGACGATTATTGTTGCGACGCATAACATGGGGCTGGTGGCACGGCATCCGGCGCCGGTGCTCGAACTGGTCGATGGCAGGTTGGTGCGGCATGGCTAAGCCGCATGCCTCGCGCGCCGATCGGATCGGGTTGCGCGCCGCGATGGCGGATCGGCTGTTGCCGTTCATGGTGGCGGCGATGAGTTTTCTGGCGGCGTTGGCGCTGGCGGGGAGCATTGCGGCGGGGGCGTTGGCCTCACACTGGTTGAGCGGCGCGCAAGGACTGATGACGGTGGAGGTGCCGACGCCGAGCCAGCCGGTGACGGCGAACGGGCCGTTGCGCCAGGACGCGGTGCTGACGCTGTTGCAGGCGACCAAGGGGTTGAGCGATGCGCATCTGCTGTCCGGCGCGGAGCTGGCGACGCTGTTGAAACCGTGGCTCGGCGCGGCGGCGGCGGATGGGACGCTGCCGATCGCGCTGCCGGCGGTGATCGTGGTGAAGGCCGATGCGCGGGCGCCGGACGCGGCGGTGCTGGGGCCGAAGCTGGCGAGCGTGGCACCGGGCACGATCGTCGATTCCGGGGCGCGCTGGGCGGATCGGCTGGCGGCGCTGACCACCAGCCTGCGGGCGTCGGCGGCGGCCGTGCTGGTGATCGTGGCGCTGGTCGCGGCCTCGGTGGTGGCGGTGGCGGTAAGGGCCGGGCTGTCGCAGCGGCGCGAGGCGATCGAGATCATTCATGGGTTGGGGGCGCTCGATTCCGACATCGCCAATCAATTCGCGCTCAGGGCGATGCGGCTGGCGGCGACCGGCGGGTTGCTCGGCGGGGTCGTGGCGTTGCCGGTGCTGGCGTGGCTGGCGCTGCTGTCATCCAGTTTTGTGGCGAGCGCGCCGGCGGAACGGCTTGATCTGGTGACGGCGCTGCCGCCGCTGCTGTGGGGTGCGCCGGTGATGTTCACGCTGGCGACTGCGCTGATCGGCTGGCTGGCGGCGCAGATCACGGTGCGGGGCTGGCTGAAACGGCTCGCATGAGGCATCGGAACATGCCGCCATCGATGGGGTTGGGGCGCGGCGTCAAGCCGCTGCGCCAGCGCCGGCGTGGGCCGTGGCTGCGGCGGTTGTTGGGGCTCGTGCTGATCGCGGGCCTGGTCTGGCTGATCGGGTTCGGCTGGTTTCTGGCGCTGGTGGCGGGGGAGCGGCCGAGTACGCCGATGCCGCATGCGGGTGGGATTGTGGTTTTGACCGGCGGACCGGACCGGGTGAAGGCGGGCCTGGAATTGCTGATGGCGGGGGCGGCGCCGCGGCTGCTGATTTCGGGTGCGGGGGTGGGGACGTATTTGGGCGATTTCACGCCGCGCGACGGGATCAACGCGGCTGCCAAGGCGGCGGCGATCAGCCTGGGGCATCGGGCGACGACGACGCGGGGCAATGCGCGCGAGGCGGCGGCGTGGGTGCGGCGGCATCGCATCGGGTCGTTGATCGTGGTGACGGCGGATTATCATATGCCGCGCGCGCTGCTGGAGTTGCGGCGCCAGATGCCGGCGGTGCGGCTGCTGGCCGAGCCGGTGCGGCCGCCGGCCATGGTGCATCTGGACCGATGGCGCTCGCTGCGGCTGCTGGCGGCGGAGTTTACCAAATATGTGCTGGTGCGGTTCCGGCTTGGCGGGTTCGCGGCGCATCATATCGAGGCGCATCTGTAATGTTTCTGGTCGGCTCGTTGCTGTTTCACGGGTTCATCGTCGTCTCGGCGGTGACGGCGGGGCTGTATGCGCTGGTGCTGCGGCGGGTGGCGCCGGCGCGGCTGCTGCCGTTCGGCCAGGCCTGGGCGCGGCTGGCGCTATGGGTGCTGCGGGTGGTGTGCGGCATCAAATTCGAGGTGACCGGGCTGGAAAACCTGCCAGTGGGCGGGGTTATTCTTGCGGCACAGCACCAATCCGCGTTCGATACGCTGGTGTGGTTCACCTTGCTCGATCGGCCCTCGTACGTGATGAAGCAGGAATTGCGGGCGATGCCGATCGTGGGCGGGCTGCTGGAGCCGGCCGGGCAGATCGCGATCGACCGGGCGGGCGGGGCGACGGCGTTGCGCGCCTTGATCGAGCAGGTGCGCGCGGCCGGGGTGGCGGGGCGGCAGGTGATCATTTTTCCCGAAGGCACGCGGGTGGCGCCGGGGGCTGAGGTGGCGTTGCAGCCGGGGATCGTGGCGATTGCGCGAGCGACCGGGTTGCCGGTGGTGCCGGTTGCGACGGATTCCGGGCGGTACTGGGCGCGCGATGCGATCCGCAAGCGGCCGGGCACGATCCGGATCAAGCTGTTTCCCGCATTGCCGGCCGGGCTCGATCGGGCGGCGATGCTGGAGGCGCTGCATGAGGCGTTTTATCAGCGTGGCGTTTCGTGAGCGCGCGCCTGTGGATAAGCCTGGGGACGAGTGTGGAAAACGCCTGAGTCGTGAGATAAATCGATTTTGGTAAATTATTGAAATCATTATTATTTTTGAATAGATTTCGGTGGATAACCGGGGTTGCCGGGCGTTGTGGATTGTCAGTCGATGAAGACCATCCAGAGCGTGCCGAGGATCAGGCTGATCAGGGTGATCGGCACGCCGGCGCGCAGGAAATCGGTGAAGCCGAGGGTGATGCCGCGGGATTTGGCGCGTTCGGCGACGATGAGGTTGGCAACCGAGCCGAGCAGGGTGAGATTGCCGGCGAAGGTTGCGGCCATGGCGACCATCAGCCAGGCGCGGTGCGGGTTGGCGAGGGCCGCGATGAAGGGTTTCAGCACCAGCACGGCGGGGACGTTGCTGACGATGTTCGACAGGATCGCGGTGAGCGGCACCAGCACGGCCGGGCGGCCGGGGTGCAGGGCCGCAATGTGGTGCACGATGGCGGGCGTGATCACCGCGCGCTGCATGCCGGCGACCACGATGAACAGGCCGACGAACATCAGCAGGAGTGACCAGTCGACCTCGGCGATCAGGGGTGCGCCTTTCAGGCCGGGGGTGAGCAGCATGAGGGCGGCGGCGATCAGCGCGGCTTCGGCGGGGGCCAGGCCGGCGAGACAGGCGATGACGAAGACGGCGAGCATCAGGATGGCCTTGATCATCAGGCGAAGGTGGATGGCTGAGGTTTTTTCCGGTTTCCGGTCCTGCGGCGCGGCCGGTTCGGCCGGGCGCAGTCGGCCGCGCCACAGCAGGGCGACGGTGGCGAACACCAGGATCAGGCCGAGGGCGGCGATCGGCGCGAGGGTGGCGGCGAAGTGGGCGTAGCTGATGCCGGAGAGGCTGCCGATGATGATGTTCTGCGGATTGCCGGTGATGGTGGCGACCGAACCGATGTTCGACGCGGCGGCGAGGGCAATGAGGTAGGGCATGGGTGCCACGCCGGCGGCGAGCACGATTTCGAGCACCAGCGGGGTGAGCACGACGCAGATCGTGTCGTTGACCAGCACCGCCGAGAGGATGCCGGAGACGGCGACGACGGCGGCGAGCAGGGCGAGCGGGTGTTTGGCGCGTTTGAGGGCGGTGCGCGTGACCAGCGCGAAGAAACCGGCGCGGCGGAGGCTGGCGGCCAGGATCATCATGCCGAGCAGCAGGGCGATGGTGTTGAAATCGACCGCAGCGATCGCCTGTTTGAAGCTGAGACCGCCGCAGCCGATCATGAGCGCGCCGCCGACGAAGGCGATGCCGGTACGGTCGAGCCGAAAGCCGGGCAGCCGGCCCAGGGCGACGCCGAGATAGGTCAGGACGAAGATCACGATGGCGAGTGCATGGATGATCGCGGGCGGGAGGAGCGTGGTCATTTCCGTGCTGTGACATGAGGTCGCACGGGGCCGCAACGCCTGGAATCCGGGCCTGATGCGGTCCACATTGGTAAACGCGGCGGTTTCGCCTATGTGATGGTCGCATGTGGTTAACCGATTTCAGCACGCTTCTCGGCTCGGCGGCGAGTAGCCCGCCGCTCGAGATCACGACGATCATTCTCGGCACCTTCATTCTGGAGGATGCGGCAACGCTGCTCGCCGCGATGCAGGTCGCCTCCGGCGCGGTGGCGCTGCCGCTCGCACTCGGCTCGCTGTATGCCGGAATCGTGCTGGGCGACCTGGGCTTGTACGGGCTGGGGCGGCTTTCGGCCAAACATCCTTGGGCGCAGCGGATGGTACCGAAACGCCGGCGCGACCTGGGGCGGGACTGGGTGAGCCAGCGGGTGATCCCGATCGTGCTGGTCAGCCGGTTCGTGCCGGGATTGCGGCTGCCGACCTATACCACCTGCGGGTTTCTCAAGGCGCCGTTCCTGACGTTCGCCGCCGCCGCGATCATGGCGACGCTGGCGTGGACCAGCCTGTTGTTCTTTATCAGCCTGAAACTCGGCGCGCTGATGCTGCACTACCTCGGCCCGTATCGCTGGGTCGGGCTTGCCGTGTTCGTGCTTCTTCTCATAGTGGTGGGACGGATCATCGCCCGGTGGCAATCGGACAAGATCGGAAAGGATGGTTGATGAGCGATATTTCGCCCGCATCACGGCTCGAAGGCGCGGTCGCCCGCCGCAGGGGCGCCAAGGCCGTCTCGTTTTTCGAGTTCTGGCCGGGATTCGTGTTCTATGCGCCGGTGGTGGTGTTCTGGATTTTCCAGGCGCTGCGCCACCGCAGCCTGACGCTGCCGGCGCTGACCAACCCGCGGATCGAGGCGGGCGGCATCTGCGGCGAGTCGAAAAACGATATTCTCGATCTGGCCGGGCCGGAAGCGCGGCGCTGGATTTCGCCCTATGTCGGCATCACCACCCAGGCGCACGCCGGGCCGGCCGATCTCATCATGGCCGAGGCGGCGATGGCGGAAGCGGGCTTGTCCTACCCGGTGGTGGCCAAGCCGGACATGAGTTGCAACGGTTGCGGCGTGCGGCTGGTCGAGACCAGTGCGGCGCTCGGCCGCTATTTGGCCGCGTTTCCGCGCGCGACGCGGTTGCAGTTGCAGGCGCTCGCGACCGATGAGGGCGAGGCGGGGATTTTTTACATCCGCGAGCCCGGCGCGGCCAAGGGGCGGATTACCTCGGTCACGCTGAAATACGCACCGATCGTGACCGGGGATGGACGGTCGCGGATTCGCGACCTGATCGCCGCCGATGACCGGCTCAACGCCGTCTCCCACCTGCTGCTCGAAAAACTGGGTGCGGAGGCGGCGCGGGTGCCGGCGGCGGGTGAGCGGGTGCGGCTGGTGTTCGTCGGCAATCACTGCCGGGGCTCGACCTTCAAGGACGGGCGCCACCTGATCACGCCGGAACTGACCGCGCGGATCGATGCGATTGCGCGGGATATTCCGGAGTTTCACTTCGGCCGGTTCGACCTGCGCTTCGCCTCGACCAATGCGCTGCGCCGCGGCGAGGGGTTCAGCATCATCGAGGTCAACGGCGCGGGATCTGAAGCGACGCATATCTGGGACCCCGAGACCAGTATCATCGAGGCGTATCGGACGCAGTTTTTTCATTACGGCGCGGCGTTCCGGATCGGGGCGGTGCTGCGCGCGCAAGGGGTGAAGCGCTACGGCGCGTGGCGGCTGCTGCGGGCGTGGCAGCGGCAGAAGGCGCTGATGGCGCTGTATCCCAGCAACGACTGAACAATGGACCCGACCCCTTGCCCGTGCGGTTCCGGCCTGCGGCGGCTGCGTTGCTGCGCGCTCGATCTTGCGACGCTGAGCCCGCCGGCGGCGACGGCACCGGTGCGGCCGCTGCTGGAACAGGCGGAGGCCGCGCTCGCGGAGCGTGACAACGCGCGCGCCGAAGCCGCATTGCTCGCCGCCCTGGAACTCGCACCGGGGCGCGAGGATGCATTGTTCAGCCTGCACCGGCTGCTGCGCCAGGACGGCAAGATCGGCGCCGCCGAGGCGATTCTGCGCCGCATGGTCGCGGTCAACCCGAATAATTTCGCACCGACCAACGAACTGACGCTGATGCTGCTCGCGCGCGGGGCGCTGGCCGAGGCCGAGGTGCACGCGCGCAACGCCGTGCGGATCGCGCCGCGCAGCGCCCAGGCGCATAATCTGATGGGCCTGGTGATGACCGAGGCCAATCGCGCGCTGATCGGCGAATATCACTACCGCGAGGTGCTGCGCCTGCTCGAGCGCGACGACGCCGTGACGCTGGCCAATCTGGCGTGGAATCTGAAGACCCAGGGCCGGATCGAAGAAGCCCGCGCGCTCTATGCCACCTCGGTCAAGGCGAACCCCGACGTGGTGCAATCGGTGCTGGGCTGGACCCGCACCGAGGAGGCGGACCGCAAATTCGATCGCGCGCTCGAACTGGTGGAACAGGCCGAAGCGCTGGCACCCGGCAACGCCGCCGTGGCGCTGACCAGGGCCACGGTGCTCGCCCGCAAGGGTGCCACCGAAGACGCCCTCGCCCGGCTCGATCGGCTGGGGGAAGGCGGCACGCTCGGCCCGGCGGAACTATCGGAAAAGGGCCGGCTGCTCGACCGGTTGGGGCGCTACGACGAAGCGTTCGCCGCCTATGACGCGGGTAAAGCCCGCGCCCTCGCCCTCGGCGCGCGGCGCTACATGGATGAGGCGGCACAGGATATCGCCGCCCGGTTGCGCGGGTTTTTCACCGAACGTCGCCTCGCCACCCTGCCCCGCGCCACCACGCGGACCGACATGCCGCAGCCGATCTTCATCGTCGGCTTTCCGCGTTCGGGCACCACGCTGATCGAGCAGACCCTGTCGGTGCATCCGCGCATCGCGGCCGGCGATGAGCTGCCCTATATCAACGATGCCACGCATCTGGTGCAGCGGCTATTCGCGAGCCCGCTGAGCTACCCGGATGCGCTGTGCGAATTATGGATGGGCGATCAGCGCGAAGGGCTCGATCTGCTGCGCGACCACTACCTCGCCCGCGTCCGCCAGGCCGGCATTCTGCGCGAGGGTGCCGCCTGGTTCACCGACAAGATGCCGCTGAACGAGACGCATCTCGGCCTGATCCACCTGATGTTTCCCGCCGCGCCGATCATTCATTTGCTGCGCCATCCGCTCGATGTCGTGTTATCGGTGTATTCCAATCATCTGACGCATGGCTTGTTCTGCGCCGCTGAGCTTGCAACCATCGCGAAACATTATGCGCTGACCGCCGATCTGATCGCGCATTACCGCGAGCATATTCCCGCTCTGCGTTACCGCGCGGTGCGTTACGAAGACGTGGTCGATCATCAGGAGCGGGAAATTCGCGGCCTGCTCGACTTCATTGGTGAAGATTTCGATCCGGCCTGCCTGCAGTTCGAGAAAAACCAGCGCTACGCCCGCACCGCGAGTTACGCGCAGGTGACCGAAAAACTCTACGATCGGTCGCGGTTCCGGTATCGGCATTATCGCGCCCAGCTCGATCCCGTGGTTTCGATGCTGACGCCGATGATCGAGCGGCTCGGCTACACGATCGACGACAAGGGCTGAACGGTCCGGCGACCGTCCCGGATTGGTCGTTGGCGCTGGCGCTGGCGCTGGCGCGATCAGGATCACGCAAGCGTGAGGACCGTCATTTGAAATATTTCTTTACAGGTTGCGTCACAAATCAGTACGGAGATAACTGAAGAGCTATTAACCATTTGTGCAGATGAGGGAGTCCTTGATGGACAACGAATTGAGTGATGGTATTCAGCTTCACACGTCGTTTATCACTCGAGAAAATCTAAAAACTGGGAATACTTTAGAAAATTCACTTAGTCCCTCAATTTCGCTCGATCAATCTTCGGTTTCTTCGCCGCTCGGTGGAAGTTTACTTGGGTTTTCCCAATCAGAGGTTGTAAACCCGGGGATGTTCCTTGAGGGTGTCGTTCACACCGGCATGATCAGCAACCCTTCCGATCTGCAGGTGGCCCATAAACTCTCGTCAACCGTGGTCGATCAACTGAAATCCTCGGATTTCACCCCCTACAGCGCGTTCAAGCCGACCGACCCGATCAGTGGCAGCGCCGCGATGGTCAGCAATGGCACCGGTTCGGTCGCCGCGTTGGCCGCCAGCAATGCCTCAACACCCAATCAGCACATGACGATCGTCGTGCAGGACGCGCCGGGGGTCACACTGAGTGCCGCCGCACAGAACGCCTTGAATTACGCCGCCCAATATCTCGGCGCGCTGATCGCCGATCCGGTCGCGGTTACGATCCAGGCGAATATCGCAAACCTGAACAGCGTAACCCAGACCGGCATTCTCGCCTATGGTGCGCCCGAGGCGTACTACGTGCCTTATTTCATCGCGCAGGGCGAGGTGGCCAAGCACGACCCGGCCCTGGCACCCTACCTGCCGAAAACCGATACGGCGGCCGGCGGTGTCGCCGCCGTCGTCTCCAAAGCCGAATTGCAGGCGTGGGGGTTGCCGACCCAGGGTTATTACTCGATCGGCGGGACGATCGTGATCAACACGGCCTATCAGAGCCAGTTCAATTACAGCACCAACAACGTCCTGCAGGCTGCCAGTCCGAATTCGCTCGATTTCGTCGGTCTTGCACTGCACGAATTGTCGCACGCCCTCGGCCGCGTGCGGTTCGACCAGGTTACCGCCGCCGCCGGGCGCTATAAAGGCGATCCTTTGACCGGCCCGATGGACCTTTCGGCCTTCACCTCGCCAGGCACGCTCCAGCATAGCGCGGTCAAGGGCGTTGGTGCGGTCCCCTATTTTTCGACCGACGGCGGCAAGACCCCGATCGTCTACTCCTCGACGCAAACCCGCTCGGACTGGAACAACTACATGCAGAACGGCGCGTTTCTGCACGATGCCTGGTCGGGCTATCTGTTCCCCGGCCTCGCAACCATGTCATCCGCCGACCTGACGTTGCTCAACGCGATCGGCTTCGACGTCAATTGCTTCGCGCCTGGCACACGCATTCTGACCACCAAGGGCGAAATCGCGGTGGAGGCTCTGAGCACGGGCGATGTCGTGGTGCTGCATGATGGTGGCACCGCACCGATCACCTGGATCGGCACGCGGTGGATCGACCTGAGCAACCACAAGCGCCCGGACGCGGTGCAACCCGTGCTGATCGAGGCCGGCGCCCTGGCACAAGGCATGCCGAGCCGTGATCTGCTGGTGTCGCCCGATCACGCGATCTATCTCGATGGTCATCTGATCCCGGCCAAGGCTCTGATCAATGGCCGCACCATCCGCATCGCGCCACGCAAGTCGATCACGTATTATCATATCGAATTGCCGAGCCATGCGGTGATCATCGCCGAAGGCACGCCGGCGGAATCCTACCTCGACACCGGTAATCGCGGTGCGTTCGAAAACGGCGGTATCGCTGTGGATTTGTACCCGGATTTTGGTCAAAAGCGGCGCGAAACCCAAGGATGCGCGCCGTTCGCCGAAACCGGTCCCGTGGTCGAAGCGGTCAGGGCACGGCTGCTCGCGCGGGCGCAGGTATCGACGACGGCCGAGGCCGGGTTGCGCGTGGTCGCGGTCGATGGCGGTGCGATCATCGAAAGCCGCGCCGCGATCCCGGGTTATATCACGACCGATCCGCAGGATCGCCGGCGCCTCGGGGTCAAGGTGACGGCTCTGCACGTCGATGGCCGCAGCATCCCGCTCGACCACCCCGCGCTGACCACCGGCTGGCACGCGGTGGAGCCGGACGGGCGTTGGACCACCGGCCACGCCGTGGTGCCCGCCAGCCTGTTGCAAGGCGGCGTGCTGGACGTGACCATTGGCACCACCCTCGCCTATGCGGCGCCAACCCGAAAGGCGGCTTGACCGAGCCGGCCGGTCGCCGGAGCGTGATCATTCCACAGCGATCATGCTCCGGGCCTGCCATCGCGAGGCCGCCTACTGCGTCAGCACGGTAATCCCAGGCGGTTGAGCATCGGGGCCTGCTGCTCGAAAAAATTGGCGAAGGCCGATTTCATCTGATCGACGATCACATCATCGGCCGCGGGTGCGGCCATCGCGGCCCAGGCGGTAAATACGGCATCATCCGGTTGCGGCAGCGTTTGCCCGATGGTGGCTTCGCTCAGCCAGTCGTGCTGGCGCAGAACGGCGAAGGCCGCGAGGCCGGGGAGGGAAACGCCGCCGCCGAGCGCGGGCACCGCGAGGGCGACCGGGTTCATCAGGCTGTTGCCCTGCATTTTTTCGGTGAACATGGCGGCGTTGAGGCGCACGCTTGGCGGGTCCATCCGGGCCGCCGCGTCCGGCACCATGATGGCCTGACCGGTGCCGATCAGCATGGCGAGCAGTTCGGCGGGGTTGCCCTGGCTGTCGTTGGGGTGAGACGCGCGGGCGATGGCGAGCAGGTCGCCGATGGTTGCCGGGCCTTCGGCGAGGCGGGCGAAGGCCGGTTCGTACAGGCCGGCGTTCATCGTGGCCTGGCCGGCGGCGGATTCGAAGGTGAGCTTGCGCGTGGCGTAGGGCACGGCAAGGCCGAGCGGGATGGCGCGCAGGATGGCATCCCGCGTCATCGGGTCGAGCCGGGTCGCGCCGCGCACGAAAATGTCGTGGCGCAGGGGCTGGTTGGCGGTGACGTCCTTGAGCAGCTCGATCATCGAGGGATCTTCGAATTCGGCGGCGATCGCGCGGGCGGTATCGTCGAGTGCCAGGGCGGGGAAGTTTTCGAGCAGGCGGGGTGAGCCGGCGTAGGTGAGTTTGGCGTCGGCGAGCGCGGCGGCGACATCGTGATGAAAGCAGGGCGCCCAGGCTTCGTTCATGAATTCATGCGCGAGGTAGGCGGCGGGTTTGTCGGCGCAATGTTCGATGATGCGGGCGGCGGACGGGTCGATCGCGCCGCTGCCGGCATCCATCAGGCGGCGGACCATGGCGAAGCCCTGCGCGGCCTGACGATCGGCGCGGAACGCGAGGCGGCTGCCGGCTTCGCGCATCAGCCGTTGCAGGCCGATCATGCCGCGCCACGCGGGCAGGACGTTGTAGCTGACGTGGCAGAGCCCGCCGGGCTTGAGTTTTTCGGCGAGCAACCGCACGACGCCCTGGCGGACCGGTTCGCTGACCCAGGTCCAGAGTCCGTGGAGGCTGGCGGCGTCGAAATCGGGCAGGTCCGTGCCGGTGAAGCGGGTAAAATCGGCCTCGATGAACTGGCAGTTGGTGATCCCGGCACTTTTCGCCATGGCGCGGGCGCGGGCGATATGGGCAGGGTTGAAATCGAGCCCGGTGACGGTCCAGCCCGGGTTGGTGGCGGCGAGCACCAGGGCGGAGAAGCCGAGGCCGCAGCCGATATCGACGAAATGGAACGGTTCGTCGCGCGCGGGGATGGTGGCGGCGAAACCATTGACCAGGGCGGCGAGCGCCATCAGCCGGGGCGATTGCTCGGCGTAATAGCCGGGGGCGTAGGCGATATCGGTGACGTAGCCGGCGCCCCAGCTCATGGTGCGGCCGCGCTGAGCCGGGGGATCGGCAGAGCCTCGATCGTGGTGGCGTTGAACAGCGCCTGATCGGCGCGCGCGCGGCCGCTGAGCCCGGGGGTGGCGATCGGCAGCCAGCCGGTCCAGGACAGGCGGGGGGCGGTGGTGCCGCCGAGCTGGGCGCGGGGGATCGCATCCGGATCGAGCACGAGGTTGACCGCGAAATCGACCTCCATGCCGACATAGGCGCGCACCATCGAGACCAGATGATGCAGGCGGGGCCTGTCGGGCAGCAGGGCTTCGAAGGCGTCGTGCGACAACGGCCCGATCCGGATGATGAAGCGGGCCTGCGGGTCGAACGCGCGGGCCCCGGCGGCGCAGTCGCGCCCCAGGCGGTTGAACTGGCCGGGCATCCGGCCGCGCGGCATGCGGCTCTGGCTGTCGGCGTCGAGGCGGAGCCACCCGCCGGCGAATTCATCGATCGTGACGTCGCGGTCCAACCAGTCCGACAGCAGGGCGCGCAGCCGGTCCGCCGAGCGCGGGCGGCTCGCGAAGAAGCCGGCGTAGTGCTGGATCGGCATCGCACCAACCGCGAGGCGGTCGATCAGGTGGCGCGTATTGAAGCCGGTGAGCGCCAGCAGGACTTCGCCGGCGGGATCTGGCGCGATCCGTGCGTCGGCATTGCCCGTGTGATGGGCGAGTTCGGCGGCGAGGTGCGGGCGGTATTTGGTGCCGGCGGTGGCGAATCCAGCGATTAGGCGCTGCGCCAGCATCGCCACGAAATCGGCCATCGCGGGCGAGCGGGCGCGGGTCGCCTGGGCGACCAGCTCGGTATACCAGCGCGGCAGCGGGCTGGAGACGCCGAGCAGGCCGATCAGCCTGGTGGCGAGCGTTGCGCGGCCGGCCTGCGGGGCGCTTGCGTGATCGACCTCGGCGGTCGGGTGCGCGAGGGTGGTGGGCGCGGTGAAGGCGATCGCCTCGCCCACATCGCGCCTTGCGGCGGCGAGCCAGAGCAGGCGGATGGCGGCACCGAGGCGGAATTTTGCCGGGGTGCGGGCCAGGCGGGCGAGCGCGCCTTCGGGTGTGCGGGGTGCGGTCATAGCAGCGTCCGGTGGCCGGCGCGGGGTGGGAAGCGCATGGCCGGATCAACCCGGCCGCGCAGGCGCAGGGTGGTGCGCACGAAGGAATTGATCGTGCCGTGCAGGGCGAGGAAGCGTTCGAGCACGGCGCCGAGCAGGAACAGGCCGTTTTCCTGATAGGGTTTCGGGTCGAATTCGAGCGTGACGTCGAGCCCGCGGCAAAAGCTGCCGAGGCGCCCGCCCGGCAGGCGCGCGGTGCCGGGTTTGGCCGAGACGCCGATCAGCGCCTCGATCGCGGCGCGGGTTTCCGCGGTTTCGGCGCGGTCGTACAGGCGGAGCACGTCGCGCAGCGCTGCGGCACCTTCCGGACCGCCGACCACCGAGAGATGACCGAGCGAGAGATGCGAGATCAGCCGCCACGCACCGCGTTCGGCGAGGCGCGGCCGCAGCGTGGCACCGGGCGGGGTGAGGCAGGCGACGCGGGCGATGCCGTCGTGCGGCGAGATCGGCGTGAGGTAGGGGTGCCCGCCGCCGAACGGCAGGGCGGCGGGCAGGTCGCGGTTGACGCAGAGCGCATCGACCGAGAGCACGGTATCGGCCGGGGCGGCGGGGTCGAACTCCGGCGCGAAGGGGGCGAGGAAGGTTTCGGTGCCGCCGAGCGTGGCGGCGGCGGGGCGGCGGGCTTCGAGGTAATATCCGCCCGGCGTATCCGGGCCGCCCTGACCGGCGCGGTAGAAGGGTTGCCAGGGCCTGGTGTTGCCGGCGCGATCGGTCTCGCGCACGGCGGTGATGCCCCAGATTTCCATGCCGGTGGCGCGGCGGGCATCCGGCACGACGCGGTATTCGGTATCGGTCTGATCGAGGCGGATCGGTTCGCAATGCTGGGGGAAAATATTCACCATCGGCGTGCAGCCGAGGGCAAGGTGCTCGGCGCTGACCGCGCGTTCGAGTTCGATGGCGGAGCGGTCGAGATAGATGAAGATTTCGAGCCGGTTGCCGGCGAGGGCGAGGGTCTTGCGGTCCAGCCCATCGAGATCGATGAACATGAATTTTTCGGAGAACGCGAAATATTCGGCGAGCAGCCGAAACCCGGTGAAGCCGCGCGCGGGCCAGGGCAGCAGGGCTTCGTCCTCGCCGAAGCCGACCGGGATGACGGCTTCGCGCCCGAGCAGCACGGGGCTGGGATCGCCCGGGCTGACCGCGAGGGCGACGCCGATGGTGTGGGCGGCGAGCAGTTCATACAGATGCGGCGCGATCGCCTGGCCGCCGCGCAGATAGAGCCGCAGACGATCGACCCCGAGTTTGGCGAAGCTCATTTCGGGCGCCATGGTGCCGAGCACGATGCGCAGGACCGAGGCGGCACCGGGGGCGAGCGGGTTGGCCGGGGCGACGAAGGGTTGCCCGGCAAGGCGGACCTGTTCGATGCGGATCGGCCAGAGCGAGACGGAATAGGCGGTCTGGAACCGGCAGGCCTGGCCGCGCACGCGTTCGGATTCCAGGGTGAAGCCGGCGTCGAGCCGGACGTTCGCCTGCAGATCGGGCTTGCAGTCGAACTGGGCGATGGCGCAGGCGGGGATCGGGGCGAGAAAACCGGGGTAGAGCGCGCCGAGCAGCGCATCGGTCAGTTCGGGGAATTCATCGTCGAGGCGTTTGTGGACGCGCGCCGAGAGGAAAGCAACGCCATCGAGCAGGCGGGCGACGTGGGGATCATCGACCGCATCGGGCGACAGGCGCAGGCGGCCGGCGATTTTGGGGTGGGTATCGGCGAATTCGGCGGCGAGTTTGCGGATCGCCAGCAGTTCGCGGTTGAAATAGGGCAGCAGGCTGTCAGACAAAGCGCTCGCCCTTGACTTCGATTTCAGCCGAGGTGGCATCGACGATCGTGTTGAAGCTGATCGGCTCCGGCGCGGGTTCGGCGTGCAGCAGGCCATCGATCCGCATGTGCAGGGTGGGGTCGAGCGGGTTTTCCGCCTTGACCAGCACGACCGCGACCTGGGCGAAGCGCGGCTCGAAGGTTTTGATGGTGCGTTCGACCTCGGCGCGGAAGGATTCGCGCGCGCCGGGGTCGGCCATGCTGCCGGAGGTGTAGTCGGGCAGGCCGTAGCCGGCGACCGAGCCTGCGAGTTCGGTGAGTTTGCCGGGCAGGCTGTGCCAGCGGCGCTTGGCGTTCAGCAGCGCTTCGAGATCGCGCCGGACCGAGCGGCGCAGCACGGTCATCGCTTCGCCGGGCGAGAGCGGGCGATCGCGGTCGCGATCGGGCGCATCGTCGAACAGGCGGTCGAGCGGGGAGAGTTGCACGCGCGCCCCGGCATCGCGCACCCGGTCGTTGAACGGGGTCTGGCTCATGCTGCGAAGACGAGCGTGCCGAGATCCATGATCGGGACCGCATCGTCGCCGACCAGGAATTCGCGCTGGCCGATGCCTGTAACGAGGCCGGCGTGGTCCTGCCAATTGGTCGCGCGGCCGAGGCGATACTCATCGGCCGGGGGTTCGCCGGTCACGGCATAGATGGCGGGGATATAGACATCACCATCCGGCCCGGCTTCGACCGCGAGGCTCGCGCGCCGCCAGATCAGGTCGCGCGGGCGGGCGGGTTTGTGGAAGGTGATTTCGGTCACACGCGAAATCGGCACCCAGAAGTATTTACCGGTCGTGGTCAGAACTTCCAGAATCCCCGCTGTGGTGTCGCTCGCATCGCGAAAATCGGTGAACGCCGCGCCGTCGACGGTGCCGGGTCGGGCGGTGCGCGCGGCTTCGGCGGCGGCGGCGGCCTCGCGTGCCGCCTCCAGGTCGCCGGCGCGCTGGGCGACCAGGGATGCGAGCAGGGATTGTTCGACCGGGCCTGGTTCGCCGAGAAACTCGGGCACCCTGCCATCGCGGTATAATTGCCGGCGGGCCATTTCGCCGCGCAGCAGCTGGCGGAATTCGGCGACGACCAGCGCGGCGGCCGGGTCGAGCTGGCCGGCGGCATCGAGCAGGACATCGGCGCGTTCGAAATTGCCGGCGAACACCAGCATTTCGACCAGCAGGACGCGGGCGGCGACATCCGTCGGCTTTGCCTTGACCGCGGCGGTGGCGGCGGCGACCGCGGCATCGAGCTGGCCGGCGCGAAACGCGGCACCGGCGCTGCCTGCGGTGGGGGATGCGGCGTTGATCGGGGTCGCAGTCTGGTCGCTCGGCATGGTTCACCCTCCCGGCATCTTTGACGTTGATGGGATTAGTATTGAAACGGCGCTGGGCGCGCAATGGCTGGTTGCGATTGCGACAATAAGGTTCGCGTTTATTTTTATGACGAAACAACGAGTTTGTTTACGCCCCGGCAAGGACAGGCTAACATTGCAACCAATGGGCGATTTTGCGACGATGTGCGCTGCGGATCGCCCGGCCAGAACTGTGCCAGGACTGTGACAAGCGTATTTGCATCGGACGATCTTGCATCGATTTCGACGTTTTTTGGGGAACCGGACAATGAGCGGCAGCATTCATGAAAAACTCAACCGCGTGCGTAAACCGCGGGTGCATATTACCTATGACGTCGAGACGGAGGGCGCACAGATCGTGCGGGAACTGCCCTTCGTGATGGGCGTGCTGGGCGATTTTTCCGGCGATCCGACGCAGCCGCTCAAGCCGCTGGCGGAACGCAAGTTCATCCAGATCGATCGTGACAATTTCAACGACGTGATGGCACGCATGGCGCCGGGCCTGAAGCTCAAGGTCGACAACAAGCTCGCTGACGACGGCAGCCAGATGGCGGTGGACCTGAAGTTCAACAGCATCGAGGATTTCGATCCCGAGCGCGTGGTGGAGCAGGTGCCGGCGCTGAAGGCGCTGCTCGAGACCCGCAACAAGCTGCGCGACCTGATGAGCAAGGCGGATCGTTCGGAACAGCTGGAATCATTGCTCGAGCAGGTGTTGCAAAACGATGGCGAGCTCAAGGCGCTGTCAGGTGAACTCGGCCTCGGCGCCGGCAAGGAGGGCTGATCATGTCAGGCACGAAATCCGAAGCGGCGAGCACCACCACGACCGAGACCGAGCAGGTCAGCCTGCTCGACCAGGTGGTGGGCGCAACCAAGCAGACCGAACCCGACCGGGCGCAGGACCTGGTCAAGACGCTGGTGCAGGAAGCGCTGTCCGGCACGGTGACGTTCGACAAGAACCTGACCCGCACGATCGACCGCGCGATTGCCGCGATCGATCGGCGGATGTCGACCCAGCTCAACGAGATCATGCACAATCCGCGGTTCTTGCAGCTCGAAGGCAGCTGGCGCGGACTCAATCATCTGGTGATGAACTCCGAGACCGGCACATCGCTCAAAATCAAAGTGGTCAACATGACCAAGCGCGAGCTCAACCGCGACCTGACCAAGGCGGTGGAGTTCGATCAGAGCCAGCTGTTCAAGAAGATCTACGAAAACGAGTTCGGCACACCCGGCGGCGAGCCCTATGGCGCGCTGATCGGCGATTACGAATGGACCAACCATCCTGACGACATCGAGAGTTTGCGCCTGATTTCCAACGTGGCGGCCGCCTCGTTCGCGCCGTTCATTTCCGCGGCGGGTGCCGGGATGTTCGGGTTTTCGGACTGGACCGAATTATCGAAGCCGCGTGATCTTTCCAAGATTTTCGAGACCGCCGAATACGCCAAATGGCGCGGCTTTCGCGAGACCGAGGATGCACGGTTCGTCTCGCTGGTGATGCCGCGCACGCTGGCGCGGGTGCCCTATGGCGCCGCGACCGCGCCGGTCGAGACGTTCAACTACGAAGAGGCGCCGTTCAACGCCGCCGGCGCCGCGCAATCGATGGATCATCACGATTATTGCTGGATGAATGCCGCCTACATGATGGGCGAGCGGCTGACCGCGAGCTTTGCGAGTTCCGGCTTCTGTGTCGCGATCCGCGGTGCCGAGGGCGGCGGCAAGGTGGATAATCTGCCGTTCCACGTCTTCCAATCCGATGATGGCGACATGGATGCGAAATGCCCGACCGAAATCGGCATCACCGACCGGCGCGAGTTCGAACTCTCGAACCTCGGCTTCCTGCCGCTCTGCCACTACAAGAACACCGATTACGCGGTGTTCTTCGGCGCGCAATCGACGCAGAAGGCGAAAAAATACGACCGGCCGGATGCGACCGCCAATGCCGCGATCTCCTCGCGCCTGCCCTATATCATGGCGTCATCGCGGTTCGCGCATTTCCTGAAGGTGATGGCGCGCGACAAGATCGGCTCGTTCATGGAAGCCAAGGATTGCGAAAACTGGCTGAACCGCTGGATCGGCACCTATGTGAACGGCAATGCCGATGCCGGGCCGGAAATGAAAGCGAAATATCCGCTGCGGGAAGCGAAGGTCGAGGTCAAGGAGATCCCCGGCAAGCCTGGTTCGTACAACGCGATCGCCTATTTGCGGCCGTGGCTGCAAATGGAGGAATTGACCACATCGATGCGGATGGTCGCCAATATTCCGAAAAAGACCTGATCGGATCGTTCATGGCCTGATCTCGCATGTTGCGTGATGCTGTGCTGGCCGGTCAATTTTTCGGCGACCGGCATCAGGCCGAGGCGGGCGATCTCGCGCGGTTTCTGACCGCGCCGGCGGCCCCTTCGCTCGCCATCTGGTTCGGGCTCGATAGCGCCGCGATCCTGCGCGATCCAACCCGGCTGGCGACGATGCTGGACCATGACATCGCGATGATCGATGCGATGCTGGCCGCCGCGATCGATGAAATTCTGCACGCGCCGCGCCTGCTGCGGCTCGAAGGATCATGGCGCGGGCTGCATTGGCTGGCCGATCGCATCGAGGCGAGCGGGCGGGTGCGCCTGCGGGTGCTGCACGCCGCCTGGGGCGAAGTATGCCGCGACCTTGAGCGGGCCGCGGAATTCGACCAGAGCCAGTTGTTCCGCCGGATCTACGAGGATGAATTCGGCACCCCGGGTGGCGAGCCCTATGGGTTGCTGGTGATGGATTACGAAGTGCGCCACCGGCCCGGGCCAGGTGCGCCGAGCGATGATGTCGCCGCGATCGCGGGGCTCTCGGCAATCGCGGCCGCCGCCTTCGCACCGATGATTTTCGGCGCAGCCGCAGCGCTGTTCGGCGTCGACCGGATGGAGGAATTATCGGGCGTCGCCAATCCGGCGGCGATTTTCACGGGGCCGGAGCACCAGCGGTTCCGCAACCTGGGCCAGCGCGAGGATATGCGCTTCGTCGGCCTCGCACTGCCGCGCCTGCGCGCCCGCCCGGCCTGGGAGGATCGCGCCGAGGCGCGGCGGGGGTTTCGTTACGCCGAGACGATTGCGACCGGCGATGACATCGTCTGGTTCGCCGCCGGTTATGCGATCGCCATGACGGTGGCGCGCGCGATGGCGACCTACGATTGGCCGGCCGACATGCGCGGCTATATCCAGGACTGGCCGGGCAGCGGGCTGATCACCACCGGCACCGCGCCACGCTTTTCGGTGGATTCCGCGCAGGGCCAGGACCGGTTCGAGGCGGAAATTGCGCTGACCGATGCTCAGGAACGCGCGCTGGTCGATGCCGGGGTCATGGCCCTGTCCTCGCTGGGGTTCGGCGGCCAGACCGTGCTCGGGGCCGCGCGCAGCCTGCAGGCGCCGCGCCGCTACAGCGGGCCGCGCGCCGAGGCGGCGGATGCCAATGCCCGGCTCTCCGCCCAGTTCAATACCATGATCTGCGTGTCGCGGTTCGCGCATTTCATCAAGGTAATGGGGCGCGACATGACCGGCGCGTTCCGCACCGCCAGCGAGATCGAGCGCGAATTGACCACCTGGCTGCGCCGCTACGCCAATGCCAACAAGGACGCCGGCCCCGAGACGCGGGCGCGCTACCCGCTGCTCGATGCGCGGGTCGAGGTGCGGGAGCTTGCGAGCAAGCCGGGTTCGTTCGGCTGCACGATCCATTTGCAGCCGCACTACCAACTCGATGATATCAGCGCGTCGTTCCGGCTGGTGACGGAATTGTCGGCGCCGCGGACCTGATGCTGTGACTAACGCGGCTGAGGTCAAGGCAGCACTTCTTTTTTGTAAAAAAGAAGCAAAAAACTTTTTTTAGTTTGGGATGTTGCCTGGGGTGGCTTAGTTTTTTGTATTCCTGGGGATTTTCGCTTCTATTCTTTTGAAAGAAAGACGATCTCTGCTTCTTTTATGTGGCCGGCTTGATCCCCAGCGCCGTCAGCATCGCCTGACGCACCGCGGCATCGGCCAGAATGTCCTCGATCAGCTGCGGCCAAGGTAGGCGGGCGCGGCGGACGGCTTCGTCCAGCGTCAGCGCGATCGGTGATTGCGGCTCCGTGCGGCGGAAAAATTCGGCGATTTCGGTGAGCTGGTTGAGCGCATCCTCGCGGGTCCGCACGGCGCTGCGGGGCATTTGGGCATCCGGCATGTCAGTCTCCGTGGGTTCGATCTCCGCCATGACGGGCTGTGCCGCGATGACGGCCGGAGCGCCGGCCTGCGGGGCGTAGCGCTTGGCGATGTTGATGACCTGTTCAAGAATTTCAGCAACCCGGCTCGCGGCCGGTGCATCGGCGCCCGCCACTTCATCGAGCGTCTGCGCCATGCCGCGCCACGCCGCCAGCGTGGCGATGGCCTGTTGCGCGAGGGCGGTGAAATGCGCGACGCCGACCGCCCGCGCCTCGGTCTCCAACTTGGCGAAATCAGCGACGCCGGCGGCAATCCGGGCGGCCTTGCGCTTGGCATCGCCCAGCCCGGCGGTTTCCTCGGCCTGCTGGTATTGGAACAACAAAACCCGCGCGCCATCCGCCGTGTTGAACAGCGGCAATTTGCGCAACGGCTGGATCAGCGTGCCATCGCCGCCGACGCCGTTGAGCCCGGCGATCGGCGCGATGCGGGTTTCCATGCCATCTTCATCCGGCAGGGGAAACACACTCTCCCAGTATTGCGCGGCAAAACCCGCGATCAGCGCGGCACCATCGGCGAGGCCCGCAAGGCCGGATTCGCGCACCAAAGCCTCGGTCAGCCAGGCGGCGATTTCGAGATCGTGCGATTTTGCCAGGGCGGATTGTGACAATTGCAGGACGGTGCGCCAATGTTGCGCCACCTCGGGTTCGAGCGAAGCATCGGCGTCGGCCGCCCGCTCGGCCGCCCGCGCGTCCGACCGCGCATCGCGCAGCCGGTAATAGACCGATTGCGCCGCATAATCGGCCCGCAGATCAGCGCCGCTCGGCGCGTCTTCCGTGATCGGCCCTAACAAATCAGTAATGTCGAGTGTCATGCAAAAAATCCAGTGTGACAAAGGTCATACAGTCATCATGTTGCAGGTTCTTAATCTGGACAAGTCGGGTGTTAGCCCATAATATCAAAACCACAACATTGTTTCGTCGTAACAAAACCGGCACGTATCCGGTCCTAAAAGGGGAGCAGATGGCGGCTATCGATCTCAAATCTCTCATCGCGCGCCTGAACGAGCACAGCCGCCGCAGCCTCGAAGCAGCGGCCGGACTTACCTTGTCGCGTAGCCATTACAATGTCGAGATCGAACATTGGCTGCTCAAGCTCGCGGACGGGACGGATACCGATATTCCGCTCATTCTGCGCCATTACGAGATCGATCATGGCCGGTTCCTGATCGACCTTAACCGATCGCTCGACCGAATGAAAACCGGCAATGCCAGGGCCCCTGCCCTGTCACCGGATGTGGTGGATTGGGCGAAACAAGGCTGGCTGCTCGCCTCGATCGAGCATGGGCTGTCGCGCACCCGCTCGGGCGATTTGTTATGGGCGCTGCTGGCCGATGAAGGGCTGGCCCGCCGGGCGCGCGAGGCTTCAAGCCAGCTTGCGAAAATCCAAGCGGAAATGCTCAAGCGCGACTTCGCCGCGATCACCCAGAACTCAACCGAATCCCACAGTGCCACGCTGGCGGCAGATGGTGCGCCGGCGGCGGGCGGCGACGATGGTGCCCCCCGCCCCGGCGGTTCGGCCGCACTCGATCAATTCACCGATGATCTGACGGCGCGGGCGCGGGCCGGCAGGATCGATCCGATTCTCGGCCGCGATTTCGAGATCCGTCAGGCGATCGATATCCTGACCCGGCGGCGGCAGAACAACCCGATCCTGACCGGGGAAGCCGGCGTCGGCAAAACCGCCGTGGTCGAAGGCCTGGCGCTGAAAATCGCGCAAGGCGATGTGCCGGAAGCATTGAAAAACGTCGTGCTGCGCACGCTGGATATGGCGTTATTGCAGGCGGGCGCTGGCGTGAAGGGCGAGTTTGAAAACCGGCTGAAATCGGTGATCGAGGAGGTCAAGGCCTCGCCCCGGCCGATCATCCTGTTCATCGACGAGGCGCACACCATGGTGGGCGCCGGTGGCGCGGCCGGGCAGAACGATGCGGCTAATCTGCTCAAACCGGCGCTGGCGCGCGGCGAATTGCGCACCATCGCGGCGACCACCTGGGCGGAATACAAGAAATATTTCGAGCGTGACGCCGCACTGGCACGACGGTTTCAGGTGGTGAAGGTCGAGGAACCATCCGAGCCGATGGCAACCGCGATGATCCGCGGCCTGGTCGGCACGCTGGAAAAACACCACAAGGTCCGCATTCTGGACGAGGCGGTGAGCGAGGCGGTGCGGCTTTCGGCGCGCTACATTCCCTCGCGCCAGTTGCCGGACAAGGCGATTTCTCTGATCGACACCGCCTGCGCCCGAGTTTCGATGAGCCAGGCGACCGAACCGGCACCGATCGAGGATCGCCGGCGGCGGCTCGATCTGATCGCGACCGAAACCGGCATTCTGGCGCGCGAAATGGCGAGCGGCGGGGATCACGCGGCGCGGCAGGCCGAGCTTGAGGAGGAACGCGCGAGGCTGGTCGATGACCTCGCCGGCCTCGAGACGCGCTATGCGACGGAGAAGGATTTGGCCGCCGAGATCACCGCGCTGCGCACCCGGCTCGAAAGCCCCGAACCGACGATGGCGACGCCCGAATTGGCACCGATCGAGGCTGCGTCCGGCGACATCGCCATCCTCGAATCACCGGTCCACACCGCGGCGCCGGAGGATCGGAGCATGCTGCGCCAGGCGCTGGCCGCCGTCACGGCGCGGCTGAAAACGTCGCAGGGCGAAATGCCGCTGATCTTTCCGGTGGTCGATGCGCAGGCGGTGGCCGAAATCGTCGAAAGCTGGACCGGCATTCCGGCCGGGCGCATGCAATCCGACGAAATCAACACCGTGCTCAACCTCAAAACCACGATGGAGCGCCGTATCGTCGGCCAGCCCCACGCACTCGAAGCGGTGGCGCAGGCGATCCGCACCTCGCGCGCGAAATTGACCGATCCGCGCAAGCCGATCGGCGTATTCCTGATGGTCGGCACCTCCGGCACCGGCAAGACCGAAACCGCGCTGACGCTCGCCGATCTGCTGTATGGCGGCGAGCAGAACATCACCACCATCAACATGACCGAGTTCAAGGAGGAGCATAAGGTCTCGCTCCTGATGGGCAGCCCACCCGGTTACGTGGGATACGGCGAAGGCGGCGTGCTGACCGAAGCGGTGCGGCGTCGCCCCTACTCGGTGATTTTGCTCGACGAAATGGAGAAGGCGCATCCCGGCGTGCAGGATGTGTTTTTCCAGGTGTTCGACAAAGGCAACATGAAGGACGGCGAAGGCCGCGACATCGACTTCAAGAACACCGTCATCATCATGACCTCGAACGCCGGCACCGATCTGATCGAGAAACTGTTCGCCGATCCTGAAACCGCGCCGGATGCGGCAGGGCTGGCCGAGGCGCTGCGCCCGGAACTGGCAAAATACTTCAAGCCGGCGTTTCTCGGCCGGGTAACCATAGTGCCGTATTTCCCGCTGTCGGATGAAGTCATTCGCCAGATCGTCACACTTCAGTTGAACAAGATCGCGCGCCGTGTGCGCGACAGCTACAAGGCCAGCTTCACCTACGAGCCTGAACTGGTCGAAACCATTGCCGCGCGCTGCAAGGAATCCTCCTCGGGCGCGCGCAACGTGGAGAATATTCTCTCGCGCAGCCTCCTGCCCGAACTATCGGCGGAGGTTCTGGCCCGGTTGGCCAATGGCGAGGCGATTTCCCACATCAGCGTCGGAATTGGTCCCGAAGGGTCGTTCCGCTACCAACTTGGCTAATTTTTATAACCCAGCAGGAGAGAGACCAAATGGCCGTCTATATGAAATATGCAGCGATCAACGGCGACGTGACGACTGAAAGCTACACCCAATGGATCGAGCTCCACAGCGTGCAATGGGGTGTCGGGCGCGGCATCGCCATGCAGTCCGGCAGCGGCGAAGGCCGTGAATCCAGCCTGCCGAGCCTCTCGGAAGTCACGATTACCAAGGACTACGACATCTCGAGCCCCGACCTGCTGAAGGAAGCGCTCAGCGGCGCGGCCAAGGACGTCGATATCGCCTTCGTCCGTACCAACTCCGCAGGGTCCGGCTCCGATAAATATCTGGAAATCAAGATGAAGGACGTGATCATGTCCGGCTTGAGCCTGTCCTCGGGCGGCGACAAGCCAAGCGAGTCGATTTCGCTGAATTATTCATCGGTCAGTTTCGTCAGCGTCCCGATGAAAGACGACGGCTCGTCGGGCACCCAGAGCGTGGTGAACTTCGACCTCAAGACGATGAAGATGAGCTGATTTCGGCACGGGCCCGGCGCTGAGGCGCCGGGTTTTCCAAGCATTTCCACGCAGTGCCAACCGATGATACAGGGAGCCGTCCATGTCTACGTCCATCGACTTCATGACGAAACCTCACAAGTTCATCTACAAATGCGTCGTCTGTGGAACCGAGACGTCGGTCCTCGGTGAAAGCGGCACCGTGGTCTCGCCCGGCGCCACCCACGGCGAAGCTGTACGCAACGGCATGAGCGTGTATGGCGAGGAACGCATCAACGGCGCCAGCCGGATTGCATCCAGAAATACGGAAATGAAGGATATCTGCGGCGGATTCGGCCGCATGGTGTTCGTCAGATCGGCCACCTACAATCCGCAACCGCCTCCCGTCACCACTCCTGCGGGCTGGGATGACTTTGCAACAAGGGTCCATGGCTTCTGGCAAGCCTTCAAAAACAGCGGCTACGATGTCGCCCTGCGCGGTGTCAATAATCGCGGCACGACCGGTTACCAGGCGATCCCTGACAAAATCAGGACCTATCTCAGCAATCACCAAACCGTAAACATCAACGGTGGCACCTATACGGTCTCGAACAGTGTGTCGGGCGGGGTTTCACTGCATCGCACCATCCCTGTACGCGGGCAGAACGGAACCGTCTGTTCATTTATTTATCATTATTGACCACAATAGGACCAACCGTCCTGTTTCGGCTCGCGATCGTCGCTCATGCCGTTCACGAGACAGCGTTAATGATGACGGTTCACGACCGTTGGTATCCATAGAAACGTGACGCAGGATGATATGGGGTCATCAAATCGGTCACCAACGATTTTTGCCGGGCAGATAGATTGAGTCGCCCTTGCGACCCAACCTACTCCAACCGCAATGATCGAGCCTGCCACCGGCAACCACAAAACCGTTCACTTGCGCGCCGCCATCCTGATCGAACCCGCCCCGCAGCCCGGTGCATCCCGGAAAACAACGCGACCACGACAATCCGTACCAAAAACACGAAATTAGTATAAGTAACGCTTTCCCACCCCCCGCCGGCTGTGCTTTGATCAAATTATGATCGAGCCTACCGCCTCAGAGTCCCTGACCGTGCCTGGTGCCGACACCGTCAAGCTGCTGCGTGACGGCGTCTCGACCCAGCGCGACTGTGCGACGGGGCTGGCACGGGCTCTGTTCGACCTCATCCTCGCCCTCTGCAACGCCATCATTCACCGGCGCGAAAACCCGATCGCCGCAGCACCACAAGAACCGGCGTCCCAACCCGCACGAACCCCCGAACCCACCGCCCAAAACCACACCCCGCGCCCGCCGGCACGCCAGGGCGATATCAACGCGTCCGGACATCATCGCGCCCGATCCGATGCTGCACGAGCCGGAACCGGCCGGGTCATTCCGCCCATCACCGATCGCGCGCTTCATCGCGCCGCCCCGCTTCACCGTGCCGCCACACTTCACCGTGCCGTCCCGTGCCGATCAAGCCAGCGCGCTGCGGCAACGCCAACCCTCCGAGTCCATCGCGATCGCCACGCGTCCCGGCAATCAATGCACGACCCGCCCCAGCCCCGAGCCCTCCAAAAAACACACCAAGGCCACAGCGCATTCGCGCGTCCTTTTCGTTACGATATCGTAACTAAAACCATAACCGCCTTCAGCCGACCGCCTTCAGCCGCCCGCCTTCAGCCGATCGTCACCACCACCGCAGTCACATTGTCACTCCCCTTCCGCGCCAGTGCCGCCGCAATCAGCAATTCGGTCGGCGGCACGCCGTCCGGCGCACCCAGCAACGCCGCAATCTCGCTCACCGGCAGGGTCTTGCTCAACCCGTCCGAGCATAACAGAAAGCGATCGCCGGGTTCGATCGTGCCGATCGTCTTGTCCAACTCCAGATCGAGGCCGTCGGCACCCAGCGCCCGCGTGATCACGTTCGCCTGCGGATGATGCTCGGCCGCCGCCAGGCTCAGGCGCCCCTGATCGACGAGGTCCTGCACCAGCGAATGGTCGCGGGTAATCTGGGTCAACGCGCCCTGGCGCAACAGATAGGCCCGGGAATCACCGGCCCACAGGCAGGCGAAATGCGTATCGCGCAGCACCAATATCACCACGGTCGAAGCAATGACGGTCCCCGCCCCCCGCAATCCGGCCTCGTGCAGCAACGCCGTGTGGGTCTCGTTCATCGCCACGCGCACCCGCGGCAGCAACTCCGCCGCGGTCAACCCTGGCTCCAGC
Organism: Acidiphilium rubrum; assembly: GCF_900156265.1. Lineage (GTDB taxonomy): Bacteria > Pseudomonadota > Alphaproteobacteria > Acetobacterales > Acetobacteraceae > Acidiphilium > Acidiphilium rubrum. The sequence goes on along the minus strand of NZ_FTNE01000025.1, from coordinate 15,017 downwards.
CGATCCAGCGCCGCCGCGATCATGCCGGACGCAAGCTCGCCGGACTGATGGCCGCCCGCGCCATCGGCGACCGCCCAAAGCCCGAGGTCCGGCCGACACAGATAGGCATCCTCGTTGTGCCGGCGCACCGTCCCGACATGGGTCTGCGCCCAGGTGGTAACACGCGGGATCATCGCGCAGCGTCCGGCGCCTGATCGGTCAGGAACGCCGCGAAGCCTGCGGGATCGGGCAGATCATCGCACTCGAATCGCGCGGCGGCCTTGCGCGGCGCGCCGTCGGTCCACCAAATGTTGCGCGCGGGCGGCGTCCACGGGTCGGGTGCGATGCCGACCAGGCGCAGCGCGAGGCGATCCGGCGTGACATCGGTCGTGACGGCATCGAAGCCGAGCGCCTCGGCACCGGCCAGCCAGGCAGGGCCGGCGCGCGCGGCATCGGTCGCAATCACGAGCGGAAAGCAGCGCTCCACACTGTCCATGCTCGGCATCCACACACCACCAAGACGCTGCCCGCCGATGGTCGCGAAAAAGCGCCAGACCGGCGCTTCCATCCAGCAATCCACCCAGGACTCGCCCAGCGAATCCTGGCTGGCGTGCAGGCAGGCGCGCATCCAATCATCGAGCGCATCGACCACCGCGGTGCTCAGCCCACCGCGCACGAAATCGCCGCGCGCGGGTAGCTTGCCGTAGAACCCCGCACTCATCCCCGCAGACTCGGGCAGCGGAAATTGGTCAGCACGCCCGGTGCGAACGGGTTGAAGATCGAACCCGCTTCGATCGCGAAGGATGCCGTCTCGCCACCCTGATCGAAGGTGAGCGTATAGCGCGCCGACGCGCCGCCTGCCGTCAGGCTGCCCTGGTTGAACAGCCGGAACACCGCCCATGGCCCGCTGGCCTGCAAGGTGATCGGCGTGCCGCCGGCCGCCGCCGGTGTAATGATCAACCGGGCGGCTTGCATGCCATCCGCCCCCGGCCAGGTCACCGAGGTCGGCACCGTCGGGCCATGGGCGTAGTTGATGGTGACACCGCCAAGTTGCAGCGTCACCTGCGCCGCACTGGCCGAGAGCGATTCCGGCGTGATGGTGAATTGCACGCTCGGCGTCGCGCTGCCGACAAAGAACATCTGCTGGATTTCCTGGGCGCGCTGGAACTCCGCCACCGCCCCCTGGCTGACCGGCGGGGTGACGCCGTTGACCGGCTGCACGTGCCACACCGGCGCGGTCATGTTCACGAAGGGTCGCACCTGGGTGTTGAAAAAACTATCGAGTGCCGCACCCGGGGCGAACAGATGCGCGAAATCCGCGAGCGGAATGCCGGCGCTGGCGCTGCGATCGAACGGGTAATGCCCGACCACCGCCTTCTGACACAACGGCGCCGCCCCACCCGGCGCATTGAACGCCGCCGCGGCCGAAGCCGCCGCGCTGCCGCCGCGCAAAGTGTTCGCCGTCGCGGTAATGCCACTGAGCCAGCGCCGCACCGGTTGCGGGTCGTGCTGCGCCTCGCCTTCGAGCAGCGCCGCCGCATCGCCGCCCGCACCGGGTGCCGCGGGTCCGGCGGCACCGGGGGCGGTGGCCGCGAGCGTGGCGAGTTGTTGCTGCACCTGATCGATCAGTTGCAGGGTCAGGCTGATCGGCGCACCGACCGCGCCATTGCCGACATAGGTGCGCAGGGGTGCGAATTTCTGATCGATCGCGGCACCAGGTGCCGGTGGTGGCGCGCCGTTCTCCGGCCCGACGACGCCCTTGAGCCGTGCGGCCGCGGCATCAAGCGCGGCCAGATGCGGTGCCTTCGGTGCGGCGCTGCCCTTGGGCAGTTTCGGCGCCTGTGACAGGGTGAGTTGCTTGGCCATCGATTCCAGCAGCGTCTTCATCGGCGATTGCGGCGAGCCGAGCACATAGAGCGCCTGCACCGCCTGCCCGGCGCTGCCCAGCGGCACCAGATTGATGTCATCGATCATCGTGCGCCAATGCGCGGCGTAATCCGCCTCGTAGAGTTTGATCACATCGCTTTCCAGCGACTGCATCTGCGGCGAGTTGGGATCGACCTGAGATGACTGGCCGAGCACCCAGCTTTCCTTCGCGACATCCTGCGTGGCGTGGGTGAGTGCCGGCAACAGCACGGTGTAGAAGCCGCGCCGTGTGAAAAATCCGGGCACGCCATCGGTCAGGGGTTTGCCGGTCGCGTTGGTGAACAGCGGCGTGCCGGCGGCACCGAGCGCTGCCGCCGGTGTCCAATCCGGCACGCGCGCGGCCGCCTGGGAATCGCGGATGCGCGAATAGACGCGCTCGGCGATCGGCACCCGCGAGAAGGTGGCGCGCGCGGTCGCGACCAGCCCGCCATCCAGCGGAACATCGGGCAGCGGGCGGGCAAGCAGATCGATCAAATTCTCCATCAGCGAGGCGCGCAGATCGGTCTGGCCGATGCCGGGATACAGGCGTTGCCAGTCGAGCTTCATCCACGCCTCGACCAGCGGCGCATCGAGCGGGCCCTGGTTGCCGAGCATCAGATAGACGCGCGTCGCCTGATACAGGAAATCGGGTCGGTCGAGGCCACCGCGCATTTCGGCTTCCAGTTGCAGAACCAGCCGCGGCAGCAGCGCGAAATCGAGCGTGTGGCGATAGACCGCGGCGGTGGCCGCATGGATCGAACGGGTCTGATCGAGGCCCAGCCCGGCGAAGCCGGCATCCGGCTTCGCTGCGGCCAGGCGGCGCGCCTGTTCGAGCAATGGCGCGATCAGCGGCAGGTTGGCGCTCGAAACCGGATCGAGCTTGAGGGTGGCAGCGATTTTCTGTTCGGCGGCGAGGCTGTTATTCGCCCGCGCGATGGCGGCCGCATTGTTGCCCCGGCTGATCAACAGGCCGGCCACCAACGCGATGAACACCACGCCGACCGCGGCGAACCCGCCCGCCCGCAGTGCGAAGCGTCGGCGCGCGAGGCCGCGATCCGCCGACCCGAGCATCGCCTCGCCGAAGATCACGTCCTTCAACAGCGAGGCCAGAAAATACGAGCGGCCGGATTGCGGCCGCAGGCTCGGCGCGCGCCGCTGGTCGATGCCGAAACTGCGCGCCAGGGCGCCGGTCAGCCGGTCGATCGGCGTGCCTTCCTGCGTGCCGGAGCAAAGATAGACACCGCGCAGCCAGGGCGCGGGGTCGAGCGTCGAACCGCCGAACGCCTCGGTCAGGAATGCCGCCAGCGGCGCTTGCAGGCTGGCGACCTGGAGGGGAAATCCCTCGATCATCGCGCGGCGGTCCGGGCTGCGCTCGGCGGCGAGGCGGTCGATCACCCGCGCCTCGATCCGGCCGATCAGGGCCTTGAATTCGGGCACGAATTCGCGAACGGCGCCGGCCGGCCCGCGCTCGTTCGGGAACGTGGCTCCCCAGACCTGGGCGCGGCCGGCGGTGTCCAGATCATCGAAAAACTCGGTGAAACCCGCGATCAGGTCGGATTTGGTGAACAGCGCATAGACCGGTACGGTCACGCCGAGGCGGGACGTAAGATCCTTGATCCGCGCACGGATCGCGCGAGCATGGGCCGCGCTGGCGGACGGATCGCCGCCCGCGATGTCCGACAGCGCGATCGCCACGATCACGCCGTTCAGCGGCTGGCGCGGCCTGGTGCGTTTCAGCAGGTCGAGAAACCCGTGCCAGCCGGCCTGATCGACCGCGACGGCGGAATCCTGCGTGGTGTAGCGGCCGGCGGTGTCGATCATCACGGCCTGATCGGTGAACCACCAGTCGCAATAGCGCGTACCGCCGACCCCGGCGACCGCCCCCTGCCCCAGCTCCGCCGCCAGTGGAAAATTCAGCCCGGCGTTCATCAGCGCGGTCGTTTTGCCGGCGCCGGGCGGCCCGATGATGACGTACCAGGGCTGCTCATACAGGTAACCGCGCGTGCCGCGCGCCTTGGCGAGAATCGCCAGCGCCTTTTTCAAGCGCGCTGACAACGCGGCAACCTCGTCCTGCTTCGCACCTGCATCGGGGTCGACCGGTGCGGCCGTGATCGCGCTCTCGACCGTGCTGGCGCGCTTGCGGGCGCGCCGATCGAGCCAGAGATTGACCCCGAGCCAGAGCAGCACGATCAGGGCGATGATGATCGCGCGCGGCAGAATGCCGGCCAGCGGCGGCCAGAACGGCGCGAAGAACCAGACCAGCGCTGCGATGATGGCAACGCCGAGGCCGGTTAGAAGCCAGCGGGCCAGGCGGGCGTTCATCGGGGGGCCGGTGCGAGAAAGGAAGGGAAGGACAAGACTGCTTTTTTGTAAAAAAGCAGCAAAAAACTTTTGGTGGTTGGGGGCATGGGTGGTTTTGCTGGCACGGGCTTAATCAGATAAAAGTTTTTTTGCTGCTTTTTTTTCAAAAAAAGCAGTGCTTGCTTTGCTATTGAAACTGCGCTCATGGCGCACTCCCCCGGATCAGCACGATCTCGATCCGGCGATTCAGCGCGCGGCCGGCAGCCGTTGCGTTGCTCGCGATCGGCGAGGCAGCGCCCCGACCCTCGGCGGTGATACGGCTCTGATCGCCGATCGAACGGTCCAGCACGGCGGCGGCGGCGCGGGCGCGGTCCTGCGAGAGCACGAGGTTGTTCGGGAATTGCAGCGTGTGGATTGGCTGGCTGTCGGTATAGCCGATCACCTGGACCTGGCCGCGCTCACGCGCGAGTGCCTGGCCGATTTTGCCCATCAGCGGCAAAGCCTGCGCCTGCACGGTGGCGCTGCCGGAATCGAACAGGCCGGTGTTGTTGATCCGCACGATCGGCGCATTCACGCTGCCCAGCACGCTGACCTCGCCCTTGGCGATTTCGGGCGAGAGAAATCCGCGCAACCGGTCGAGCACGGTGGGGGATGGTGCCACCGGCGGCGGCGGCGGCGCGGTGGGACCGGCGCGGACCAGACTTGGCATATGCGACGGATCGGCCGCGACCGCGCGGTTGTAGAGCGCGCCGGACGCGCCGGCGAGCGTATAGTCGAGGCTCGCATAGACCAGCGCCAGCACACCGAGCGCCGCAGCACCCGCCACCCACACCGGCACGGAGGCGCGCCGGGGACGATACGCCGCGGCGACGCCCTGCCAATGCGGCGACAGGGCCGGATCGCCCGGCGGGCGGGCGCGGCGGATGGTCGCGTAGATATCCTCGCGCAGCCGGTCGATTTCGGCCGGTCCGCGCGGGCTGAGCCGGTAGCGGCCCATGTAGCCGAGCGAGAGGCAGACATACATCAGTTCGAGCACCGCGAGGAACTGGCCGGGGCTTTCGCGGATCTGCTTCAATATGTCGAAGAACCGCTCGCCGGAACGCACCTCCTGATGAAAGGTCGATACCAGCGAGCGCTGCGCCCAGGCACCCTGGCTGCCCCAGGGGGTGGCGAGCACCACGTCATCGAGGCTGGCGCAGAGCGCGTAATGCGCGGGACGGAGTTGATCGACCGGGACTTGCGCCTGGCGCCCGGCGATTTCGAAATCGCGCAGGGCGCGCGCCGCACGCTCGCGCAGATCGCCGGAATCGGGCGGTTGCAGCGTGTTGCGCAGGCGTGCGAGCAATTGCAGCAGGGGCGCGGCGGCGGCGAGCAGCGGTGTCGAGCCGAAATTGAGCGTCTCGGCGCCACCGCCCGGTGGCGGTGGCGCGGGGGGTTCGGAACCGCCGCCGGTCGGCGGCGGCGGTGCGGGCGGTGGGCGCCTGCCGCCCGGCGATGGGCGAATGATCGTGCGGTCGCTGTCGTCGGGTTCGGAGAACGGGTTGTCGCTCATCCGCGGATCGCCCAGAGTTCGAGTTTCATGCCCGGAAACTCGCCCGAGACATGCAGGGCGAAGGCGCCCGAATTCTGCATCTGCTGCCAATGCGGGCTGCCGCGATCGAGCTCGAAATAGCTCGCACCCGCGTAGAACGGAATCTGGCGTGGGGCGACCGGCAAGGGCCGCACCGAAATGCCCGGCAGTGCGACGTTGACCAACTCCCTGATCTGTTCGACCGCACCGATTTTCACCTGTGCCGGGAACAGCCGCCGGAGGGTTTCGCCCGGCACATCCGCCTGGACGGTGAGGACGAAATTCGATGCCCGCAGGATCGAACGATCGTTGATCGGGCCGACGTGCACGCCGTGCCGGCGCTCCTGCAAGGGAATCGCGATCGCGTTCTGTTCGATCACCGCGGACAGCGAGCGGCGCAGATCGGCCACGACCGGGGCAAAGCTGCGTTGCAGATCCTCATGCCGGTAGCCGGGATAGGTGTTGGGCCGGCGCGTACCCTCGATGAAGGTGGCGAACTCGGCCGCCATTTCGACGAAGGCGGCGTAGAGTGTTTCCGGGTGGATTACCGCAGCATCCGCCCAATGCTGCAACAGCGCCTGCCAGCGGTTGATCGCCTGCAGCAGCATGAAATCCTGCACCTCCGCCACGCCGCGGGTGCCGGGCGCGTTGAGCCGTGCGGCCAGCGCCTCGCCGCGCTGGTGGATCATGCCGGAAAATTCGGTGATCAGCCCGGCGAGCGGGGCGGCGGCGTGGCAGGCCAGCGCGGGGGGGCACCAGCGCTCGTCGAGCGTGACGCGTTTATCGGCCGAGACCTCGATGATGCGGGCCATCGGCAGGCAGAGGAATCCGGCGCGATCCTCGGTATCGAGCATGTAGCGCAGCCGCAGCCGGCCGATCAGCACTTCGGCCGGTTCGGGCGAGGCGGAATGGGTGTCGTACGCCTCGAACCGCGCGGCGGTGTAGCGCCCTTCGGTGCTACCATCGGGTGCGGCGATTTCGGCCGCGCCGGGCTGGCGGATCGGCAGGGCCAGATGCACCAGCACGTTGCGGGTGGCTTCCGGCACATCGAACGGTGCGGGGTGATCGGCCTCGTTCGGCAGGGCGAAGGGCGTGCCATCCTCGAACACGCCGGCCGCCTCGGCTAACGCGAACCGGCCGGTGCCGAGCAGGTCGCGGTTGATCGTGGCGTGGGTGATGCCCCAGGGGTAAGGCACCAATGATGCAATCCGGCCGCGCAGCAATGCATCCAGCCAGCGATCCTGCTGCTGGAAATGTTGCGAGCGGAGAAACATTCCCTCCTGCCAGACGACCCGGTTGGTCCAACTCATCGCCGATCAGCCTTTTTTGATGTTAGGCACCAGTTTGGCCGTCACGCCGTTCAACCGCAAGACCAGATCGTTCGGTTTATGCGGCGTCAGCGGGGCGAGCAGCCGCCACTGCGCCTGATCGATCGCGCGGAACAGCACGGCGATGCCAAGTGCCTGCGCGCCATCCGGCAGGCGGCGATCGAGATGCACCGTCGCGCCGGGCGGCACGATCACCTGGTCGGACGGGCCGGCCAGATCGGTGCCGAGCACGGTGCTCGCGTGGCTCATCAGCGAATAGGGATCTGCCGCGTTGAACTTGCCCGATGCGGCCAGCGGATAGATGCGCACGGCGACCGGCTCGGCAGTGCCTGTGGCATCGGCGTTCTGGGTGGCGCCGCCGATGATGGTGAGCGCGAGCGTCGCCGGCGGGGGCGGTGGCGGCGCGCCGCCGCAGGCGGCGAGCAGGAGCGGCAGGGCGAGGATCAGTCGTTTCATCGTTCGCGCGCCTCGGCTTCGGCCAGGGCGGCTTCGTAGGCGCGCGCGAAGGCCTTGCCGAACACGCTGTCGAAATCATCGGTCAGGGCGCGGGTGATTTCGCCGTGCAGCGCCTCGAACGCATCGAACGCGCGGGCCTTGCGCTGGGCGGGGATCATGGCGCGGCCCTGCTCGCCCTCGGCGCGCAGCAGGCCGGGATCGAACCGATCGAGCAGCGCGCGCACGGCGGCTTGCATCGCTCCCATCACCGCGATTTCGTGCAGGCGGATGTCGCGCAGCGCATCGCTCACCGCGGCGTCGGCCGCCATATCGGTGCGGCGGCCGATGCCGAGCAGGGCGGCCATGGCATCGTCATCATCGGCGGAGAATTTCAGCGGATTGTTGCCCTTGGCGCGGATCATGGTCTGTTCGATCCGGAATTCGCCCTTGATCGCGGCGCGCGCGATCATGCTCTGGCGCAGACCCGCGACCATCGCGCGGAACGCACCGCCGAGCCGGCGCATCATGACGGCCGGATCACCGCCGACCGGTGCATCGGCCATGCCGGCGGCGGTGAGGAAGGCGGTGAGCAGATCGGGGTGATCGGACGTGATGGGCGACGCGGCCGGTGGTGGTGGTGGCGGCACTGGGGTTGGGTTGAAGGCTTCGGGCGCCGGTGGGCGCGGCGGAGGCGGCGTGAGCGATAGATCCCAATCATCGGGCAGGAGTTTCGGTGCCCGCGGCGGCGGGCGGAATGCGTCCTGATGTGCGGCCGAATGATCGGCGACCGGCCGGCCGAACAGCGACTCATCGGGCGCGAGCGGATCGAAATCGCTGGGCAGCGCGATCGAATTGCCGCCGCCGAACCAGCTGTCCGGCGCGGGTGGCGCGGCGGGTGCGCTCGGTGTTGCGAACGGATCATCGCCGAACGGGTCGCCGTAGTCGTTGCGCGGCGGGGCCGGTGGTGCGAAGGCGGTGGCGGATTGCATCCGCGCCTCGATTTCATAGGCGCCGAACCGGATCCGATCGCCATCGGCCAGCGTGTGCACGCCGCCGCTGCCGAGGGGGGCGGCATCGCGGTTGATGTAGGTGCCGTTGGTGCTGGTATCGGCGATCTGCCAGGCACCGCCGCGCCACGCGATGACGCAATGGCGCTTGGACAGGACGCGCTCGGGGTCGGCCAGCACCCAATCGTTATCGGAACCCCGGCCGATGCGGAATTCGCCGCCCTCCAGCCGCCGGGTTTCCGGCGGTGCCGCATCAGGGCAGCGCAGCATGCTGAGGATGAGGGTCACGACGCGTCTTCGCGCGCGATGCGACCCGCGCCGCCCTGGGCGATATCGCGCGCGGCCCCGAGATAGCGTTCGAGGCGCATCAGCCGCAGCGCGGGATCGCCGCGCACCGAGGCGAGGGTGACCGCGCCGGCGACGGCGACGCCGGTGAGGTGCGGGGCGGGGGGATTGGGCGGCATGGCTTCGGGGGCGATGCTGGGGCCGGACCAGAAGGCACCGACGGCGGCCCAGGCTTCCGGTGTTTGGAAGCCGACCTGTTCGGCCAGCGCCATTGCGGCGTAGCGGGACGCTTCGGTCTGGGTGCGGACCCAGGTTTCAGCGGCTTCCCGGGCACTGCGGTCGGGTTCGGCGAGATCGGCGGGGGCGTTGGACTGGGCGCACATGCACGCCCACCAGACCGCCTCGCGCCGGGGCAAGGCATGGGCGAAACAGCGCGCGGCCTCGACGAGGAAGCCGTTGCCGGCGAGCGTGGCGATCAACTGCGGCACCGTGGTGCAGTCGGCGATTGTGCTGCGTGCCTCGGGACCGAGCGTTGCGCGGGCGACGATGGCGTCGCGGTCAGCGTCGCGGAGCTTGTCCATCGATGCGGCGTCCATCGCTCAATTCACCTTGATGATGGGGGCATTCTGGATCATCAGCGTCCCTGCCTTGTGCTGGGCGATCTTTCCATCGGTCTGAAGCAATGATTCGGCTTCGATCTTGATCATCAGCGATTTCAGCGTGATGCTGGTGTGATCCATCACGATCGTGCTGTCACCCACTTTCAAGGTGATCGACGTATCGGATTCATAGAGGACGGCCTTGGTCACCTTGACCGTCTGGGTCCCCTGGACTGTGATCGCTTCGTTCTTTTTCACCGTGACGGTGCGGTTGGCATCGACCGTCATGGTCTGGTCGTTCTCGACCTCGATGACATGATCCTTCTGGGCGTGGAACAGCAGGATTTCCGAACCCATCGTGTCGTCGAACGAGATCTCGTTGTAATCCGCCGCCCCGCCGCCCTTGGTCGAGCGGGAGCGAAACCCGCTCTTGTTCTTGTCGCTGGCCGGGAAAATCGGCGTGTTGGTCGAATTATACAGCGCGCCGACCGCGACCGGGCGATCGATATCGCCTTCGAGGAAGGTGACCGCGACCTCCTGGCCGATGCGCGGGATGAACTGCGCGCCCCAGCCACCGCCCGACCAGGGCTGCACCACGCGGAGCCAGAAACTACCTGAGGACGTGGTCTCGCCGCGGTGATCCCACGGGAACTGCACTTTGATACGGCCGAGATCGTCGGTGTAGATCTCCTCGCCTTGCGGGCCGATCACGGTTGCGGAATAGAAACCGGCCATGGCGGGCTTGGGCAGCGGAATGGGCTGCCAGGGGGTTTTGGCGGGGATGGCGGTGAGTGAGAGCGTGATGCCGGGATCGCGTGCGTTGGTCATTGCACCGCCCTGATCGCTGATTGCCAGTGCGACGGAAATCAGCACGTAGTCACTGGCGCCGCCGTCGGCGGTGGGGTCGCCGGTGAGCGTGATCTGGCCGCCGACGTAGAGATCGGGGATGGTGGCGCTACCCTCATACACCTGAGCGCGCGCTTCATGCGCCTGCATGTGCCGCTTGGCGATTGTCTGGGCGGTGCCGGGGTCGGGCGCCCAGCTTGGCCAATGGTAATGGGTGCGGTTGGCGACACCGGGTGCCGTCAAAATCGTCGGCTCGTCGCCTTTGATCGCGGTTGAGGCGGTGGTCGGGTTGTAATCGCCCATGGTGGAGGTGCCGAGCGTGGTGGCATCGGCGCGGTGCCAGGTGTGGACGCTGGCCTCGATGCCGCTGAGCGAGGAAAACATGAGAGGCGAAGCCGGCAGGGTTTTGAAGGCGGCGTTGGAATTACCGATCACCAGCGTGTGCTTGCCGTCGCTGTGTTCGAAAAAATAGAACAGCCCATCCTCGGCGAGGATGCGGTTGAGGAAGCCGAGATAGGTTTCGTTGAACATGACCGTGTAGGGTCGGCTCGGCGGGTTGCCGTTGATGCGGTATTCGACATCGGTGACGCCGAATTCGGGGAGGATTTGCTGGGCGATATCGAGGGATGATTTGTTCTCGAAAAAGCGGCAGTCGCGGGTCTGTTCAAGGAAGTGCAGCTTGGGGACGATGACAATTTCGTAATCCCAATAGGATTGAGAGGCGAGCAGGGTGGAGCCGGTGGAGGTGGAGGGCATCTGGGTGATGCTGACGACCAGGCCATTGAGATAGCAGAGATGCGGGCCGCCCTGGGCGATGGTGATCGTGACGGGTTGGTGGAGGAGCTGGTCGACCTGGATGATGGAGAGGCCGGTGCGGAGCGTAACGGTATAGGCAAAGGGTTGGCTCAGATCGCATCCGCCTAGAACACCTGTCGCCTTGAAGGAGTCGGGCGGCAACGGCGTCTGGATTTCAAGTAGATCGGTCAGCACATCCATCAGCGTGTCGCTCCAAGCCTCATGATACCGTTTTATGGTACGTTAGCACAGGTAGCTCGTTTCGGGAGGCCGACGCCGTAAAGATGATTGGAACATGAACAAAATTTAAATGAACGTCGCGTTATTAATTTTCATACGAATTTATGAAACATTGGGTGGGTATGGCATTCGGCACGGCAAACGGAACGTCGGTGACTGCGTTTTCTCCTCGGGCCCAGTGCGGATCGGCAAGACTCCCGTATTGGCGATGGTGCTTTGATATGCTTAACGAACGGGTAGGGCGTCGGGAACATGGGTAAATTGTGATGGACGGAATGTCTCCGTATCAGGCGCGAGCGAGCAGGACCCCGCCGCGCCCCTATCTGGAACTCAACGTGTCGCAGGGTGTGTTGCTGATCCTGCCGATAAACAACGATACCGTCCTGCTGCGCCGCTTCGAGGTGTTTCCACACGCTCTTGCTGAAGGCCGCCAGGGGGCGCGGGCCTATGATGCCATGCTGCGGGAGGCGCGATCTTCCCCATCCGCCATGGGGAGGATACGGCGGTTCTACGACGAGTGGCGTCCTGGTCTTGCCAGCCGGATCGCTGATCCGGCGCTGGTGCTGCGGCTTAATCAGGACGTTCATAGCCCATTGCTCGCGACATTTTATTTCAAGAGCCCGGCGTTTCTGCATGCGGCGATGGTGCGCCGCCATCCGGAATCGGTGGTACCACGGCCTGTCGGCGATATCAGCAATTGGTCCGTCCAACAGAGGATCGTAGCGATATTCGAGGCCATGTTCGATCAGCACGATTTTCAGGCGGTTGCCGGAGCCGATTGGATTGCGCTTCAGAAGCAGCTGAAAGAGTTGCTGACCCCGATCCATCTGAGTATCCTCGCGGTCGGCTTGAGCGGGCTCGCCGCCGCTCAGGGCGTACCAGGGCTCAATGTCGTAATCGATACCTTGCTGGTGGGGCTGGCGTGGACCGCCGACGGCTATGCCGGGCTGCTCGCCATCCGCAGCTTCATGCAGGCGGTCGTCGAGGCCTGTACGGCGCGGACGCAACAGCAGATCAATGCCGCGGCGAAGGAACTGGCGTCTGCACTCATTCAACTCGGCGTCATGACGTTCCTGACGGTCCTGATCAGCCGGATCCGACTGATCGAAGGTTTTCCGGAAAAAGCGCCCGTTGCGGAGGATACGACGGAAAAGGCGGCCGCCGGTACCGCTCGTCCGATCGAGCGGGAAGCGGTGAACGATCCTGATTGCGCGCAGTTGGCGCATGCGAAGGATATGGCGCAGCTTTCGACACATGTTTACGGAAAAGATATGACGTTACCGGACGGGTACCGCTATCTCGACCCCGCGACGGAAGACGGACGAAAGGAGTTAGAGTCTCTCGGGTTAATCCCACAAGATCTGGCGCCACAAAATTCCCCTTTCCGCGCCTCCATTTTTGCATCAGGGTCAGGAGAGAACCCCTCCTACGTGGTAGGTTTCAAAGGCACCACGCCAACGTCAGTCAGCGATTGGATGCAGAATTTTCAACAACTGGTGGGCACGCGAAGTTCTGCATACGATAATGCAATGGATCTCGCGCGTCGCGTTGCCGATCAAAATGATAATTTATCATTTACCGGCCACTCCCTCGGAGGAGGCCTTGCGTCGGCAGCTTCGGTCGTCACGGGAAAATCAGCGACCATATTTAACGCAGCGGGGTTAAATCCGTCGACAGTTAGGGGGTTCCCCTTGGCACAAGCACCTGTGACCGCATACCATACAGCAGACGACATTCTTTCCACGTCGCAAGATGCATCTATTTTTCCCGCAGCATACGGTAACCGATATGAACTACCGCCTATTTCAAACAGACCATATAGCTTGGCCTCACATAACATAGAGGCAGTCACAAAATCGTTGACTGCAAAAATGAGAGACCTTGGTTGCCCATGACCATCAGCTTAATTTCTCGGATTTAGTGAATGACGCAATATTTCTTTACGTCATCTTCCTACGATGAACCGTCACAGCGCGAATTTGCCGCACTTGTGGCCAAAGGTGATGTTGACAAAGCTTTGAAGGCGGCATCAAAACTTGCTTATGGCGTTAATTGTGCTGCGCCTGATGGTGTTACCCCATTGTTGGTCGCCGTTGAGCGGGAAAATAGAGACATGGTCTTGGCTCTTTTGGATGCCGGTGCACAGCCTGATGGAGACTCCCAGAAAGCGCCTGTATTTCAGGCTGTCAGTTGTTCGACCCCAGATATCCTCCGCGATCTTCTTGATGCGGGTGCCGATCCCAATGGAATGATGGATACTGTCCCGGCATTATGTGACGCCGCACTTCACAACCGTATTGCTGCGGCGGAGCTTCTTCTTTCTTACGGCGCCGATGTGAACAGTCAGAATAGTATCGGAGTTACTGCGATCAACAAGGCCGCTTCAGCCGAACAATGGGATATGGTGAATTTCCTAATGGACCACGGAGCTTCGATCTGGATCGCGGCACCCGCAAGCGGTTCGACCATGCCGCGCTTCGCGATCAACGATCGCATGGACCCCAACAGTGCGCTTTGGAGATCACGCGAAGCGGCGATTCAGAAAATCAAAGCTGCCGGTTTCCCTTGGCCACCGCCGCACCCAAAGGAGGTCAAGCGGTTGCTGAGCGAAGGTAAATGGCCCCCGCCTCAGGCGCATTAGCCAACGGGCGACCGACCTTCTGCAGCGCAAGGACCACCCAAGATCGATGATTGAACCCTCAACATTCTCCAAGAGCTGGGCTTGCCGAGTGAATCCTATAACTATGCGATCGATCCTGGCACGAAGCTCGCAGATTACACAGATAATTTATCGTTTGCAGGTCACTCTCTTGGAGGGGGTCTAGCATCTGCTGCCTCGGTTGTGACTGGGAAGCCAGCGACAATTTTCAACGCAGCTGGTCTAAACGCAGCCACAACTGGAGGTTTTCCGTCGCTTCAGGCACCTGTCACGGCATATCACACTGCGGACGATATCCTTTCAACAACGCAAGATTCGTCGATTTTTCCGTCGGCGTACGGGGAGCGTTTTGAATTGCCGCCTGTTTCGGCCAACCCGTACAGCTGGGACGCGCATGGAATGGACTCCGTCAAACAATCACTGGCCACCAAAATGAATGACTTGGGTTGCCCATGATAGGCCAATTATTTCTGGGACAGAATTAATGCAATTCTTTTTTAATCCAACATCCTTCGATGATCCGGCCCAACTATTGTTCGCCGAGCACGTAGCGAAAGGGCGGATTCTCGAAGCTGTCGAAACGGGATCGGACCTCATCGCCGGCGTCAGTACCATTGCACCCGATGGCGTTACTGCCTTGTTGATTTCGGTCGAGCGAGAGAATCGACCAATGGTATCAGCACTCCTGCGAGCGGGGGCAAATCCGAACGGCGGACCAAATAGAGCGCCGGTTAATCAGGCTGTGTATAACTCGAATACAGAAATACTCAAGGATCTTCTTGAAGCAGGGGCCGATCCGAACGGTATGATGGAGAGTAACCCTGCGCTCTTTAGTGCAGCACGCCACGATTTTATCGCGGCAGCAAATCTCCTTCTTTCATTTGATGCGGATATCAATAGTCGCGACGAAATTGGCGTCACAGCCCTTAGCACCGCCGCTTCGGCTCAAAATTGGGATATGGTCAATCTCCTGATGGACCACGGAGCTTCGATCTGGATCGCGGCACCCGCAAGCGGTTCGACCATGCCGCGCTTCGCGATCAACGATCGCATGGACCCCAACAGTGC
>NZ_FTNE01000058.1 GCF_900156265.1 Acidiphilium rubrum | reverse complement strand
GGCCGCGATCATCAGCATGCGAAACCGGATGATTTCGTCGAGCCCATGGATCACACGCCCAGGCGCACGAGGATCATCGATGCATGCGGCCAAACGACTTGCGATGCCGAGCCGTTGCTCGATGGCGCGTAACCCCAGCAACCCCCCGTCGGAGGAGAGCAGATCGCCGTCGAACCGGGCCTCGATCGACTTGCCGGCGACAGGTGACAGACCAGGGAGAATTGGAGTATTTGCAACCGAGGCGAGCATGGTGTTCCGTCGTGGTGAAGTTTTGTCTCAACAACAAATACTTACAACGAATCAACGGTTTACGCTATGCTCGCCGACCTTCATGCATAATGCGGGCTAGTTTGTTTGGGTGGCGCACGAACTGCGCCACCGACTGAGGCCCAGAGTCAAAAAGTTTTTTGCTTCTTTTTTCCAAAAAAGAAGTCTTTTTCTTCGCTCCTAAGGAACCGCCGCCATGGACTTCGACTTCACCGACGAGCAACGCCTCCTCCGCGACAGCGTCAGCAAACTCTTCGCCAACCGCTACGCCGATTTCGAAAAGCGCAAGGCCTACGCTAAACAACCCGAAGGGTTCGACCGCGCGGTGTGGGCCGAATACGCCGAGGCCGGCTTGCTCGCCCTGCCGTTCGATGAAGCGCATGGCGGCTTCGGTGGCGGTCCGGTCGAAACCATGATCATCATGGAGGAAATCGGCAAAGCCGCCGCGCTGGAGCCCTATATGCCGAATGCGGTGTTCGCCGGCGCCATCCTGAGGCACGGCGCGAGCGATGCGGTGAAGGACGCGATCATCCCGCATCTCATCGCGGGCGAAGCGATGATCGCGGTTGCCCATACCGAACGCCATTCGCGCTACGACCTCAACGACGTCACCACCACCGCACGGCGCGACGGTGATGATTTCGTGATCGAGGGCGATAAAACCGTGGTGATCGGCGGCGATTCGGCCGATCACCTGATCGTCAGCGCGCGCATCTCAGGCGGCACGCGCGACCGCGACGGCATCGGCCTGTTCCTGATCGATGCGAAATCGGCGGGTGTCTCGCGCCGTGGCTACGCCATGCAGGACGCGCTGCACGGGGCAGAAATCTCGCTCGCCAATGTGCGCGTCCCCGCATCCCACCAGGTCGGCGATCTCGCCGTGCTCGAACGCGCGGCCGATGAAGCGATCGCCGCCATCTGCGCCGAAGCGGTCGGCGCGATGGACGCGCTGATCACCATGACGGTCGATTACATGAAAACCCGCAAACAGTTCGGCGTCGCGATTTCCGCCTTCCAGGCGCTGCAACACCGCGCGGTCGATATGTATGTCGCCCTCGAACAGGCGCGCAGCATGGCGATTTTCGCTGCAATGTCCGCCGCCGACAGCGATGAGAAAACCCGTGGCGAGGCCATGGCAATGGCGAAGTCCGCGGTCGGCAAGGCCGCCAAATTCGTCGGCCAGCAATCGGTTCAGCTGCACGGCGGCATCGGCGTCACCATGGAATACAAGGCCGGTCATCTATTCAAGCGCCTGACCATGATCGAGATGCAGTTCGGCGACGCCGACTACCATTTGCGGCGGCTGGCGGCCTAACCCTCCAGCCCCAGCGCCCGCAGCCGTGCCGATTCCTCATCCCAACCGGGCCGGTCCTTGACGTTGAGGAACAGATGCACCCGCCGCTCGAGCAGCCGCTCGAGCTGGCTGCGGGCCTTGCTGCCGATCGATTTGATCTGCGCCCCGCCCTCGCCCAGCATGATCTTCTTGTGGGCAATCCGCGCGACATAAACCGTCACCTCGATCCGCGCCGAGCCATCCGCCAGATCCTTGAAACTCTCGGTCTCGACCGAGGCGCCGTACGGAATTTCCTCGCGCAGCTGCATGAAAATCTGTTCGCGCACCAACTCGGCCGCCAGCATCCGGTCGGTCTGGTCGGTCATTTCATCCTCGGGGTACAGATGCGGCCCTTCCGGCATCGCATCACCCATCGCATCGAGCAACCGGTCGATCCCGTCGCGCTTGAGCGCGCTGACCATGAACACCTCGGCGAAACTGCCGGCCTTCGCCAGAGTGTCCGCCAGCGGCAGCAATTTCTCGCGCGGCAGCAGATCGATCTTGTTCAGGATCAGCCAGCGCCTCCGCCCGGTGCGTGCCAGCGCCTCGAGCGGCTCGGCCAGATCATCGGGCTTGGCACGAAACGCATCGACCAGCATGCACGCCAGATCGGCGCCGGCGACCGAATCCCACGCCGCCGCCACCATCGCCCGGTCGAGCCGGCGCTTGGGCGCAAACAGGCCGGGCGTGTCGATCAGCACGATTTGCGCCTCCCCGCGCATCACGATGCCCGATACCCGAAACCGCGTGGTCTGGGCTTTCGGCGTCACGATCGACACTTTCGCCCCCACCGCCTGGTTGAGCATCGTCGATTTACCGGCGTTGGGCCGGCCGAGCAGCGCGACATAGCCGCAGCGAGTGGTCATGATGTCAGCCGATCCAATAAAATGCGCGCAGCGATCTGTTCGGCCTCGCGCTTGGTGCCGCCCTCACCATCGGCAGACGCCGGCCCGATGGTCACCCGGATGTGAAACTTCGGCGCATGCGCCGGACCGGATCGACCGATCATATCATAAACCGGCAACACCGGGCCACGCGCCAGGGCGAATTCCTGCAACGCGGTTTTCGGGTCCTTCGGCGGTGCGCCATCCTGCGCGTCGATCCGCGCCGCAAACGCCCGGCGAATAAAGCCGCGCGCCGGCTCCAACCCGCCATCGCTATAAAGCGCGCCAATCAGCGCTTCGAGCGCATCGGCCAGCACGGTGGACCTGTTGCGCACACCGCGCCGCGATTCCCCCGGCGATACCGCCAGCAGTTCGGCCAGCCCGATCGCCTCGGCAATCGAAGCCAGCGAAGGCCGCGAGACCAGATGCGCCAGCCGCGGTCCCAGCCCGCCTTCCCGCTCGTTCGGATAGCGCTCGATCAGCCACTCCGCCACCAGCAGCCCGAGCACCCGATCACCGATGAACTCCAGCCGCTCGTTGGAGGCCATGCCACCCTGCCCCACCGCCGAACGATGCGTCAGAGCCTCGGCCAGCAGATGCTTGCGGGTGAATTCATGGCCGAGCAGCGCCTCGGCCTTCGTACTCATTTAATGACCGTGAACAGCCGGTCCCACCGCACATCCACCGGCCAGTACCAGAACTCCCACCACGGATGATCGAGCCGGATCGAGAACCAGATGATACGCGCCCGCCCCACGAAATTATCGAGCGGAATATAGCCGACCGCATCGAGAAACCGCGAATCCTCGCTGAAATCCCGATTGTCGCCCATCATGAACAAATGATCCGGCGGCACATGATAGACCTGCGTATTATTGGCAAACCCCTGATCGGTCGCCTTGGCGATCAAATGGGTAACCCCGTCCGGCAATGTCTCGTGATAGAGCTTCACCGTGATCGGCACGCCCTGCCCATCGTCGATCGGGGTTTCCACGTACGTGCCCGCCGGCGTGCGCGGCACCTGCTTGCCGTTCAGAATCAACTGCCCGTCCGTTACCTGCACCGTGCTGCCCGGCTCGCCGATCACGCGCTTGATGTAATCGATGCTGGGATCACTCGGCAGCGCAAACACTGCAATCTGCCCCTGCTTGGGCAGCGAGCCGAAGATCCGCCCCTTGAAATCAGGCTCGCCGAACGGAAACGACCAGCGCGAATAGCCATAGTTATACTTGGTCACCAGCACGAAATCGCCCGGCAACAGCGTCGGCGTCAGACTGCCGGAGGGGATGAAGAACGGCTCGAACAGAAAGGAGCGGATCACCACCGCGATCACGACGACATAGATCAGCGTGACGATCCATTCCTTGACCACGCTGCCGGTAGTTTGAGCCTGTTGCGCCATGTTCGATCAGTTCCTGTTCAACCGCCGCTTCAACCGTGCGGGGGCGGGGAAGTCAAGGAAGCGGCCCGCCGTCCCTCACCACGGCTGCGTGATTTGCGCCGACACGCCGGAGGATTGTAGGACAGTGCCACCCCAACCGCCTGGACCATGACATGACGCGCCACACCGCATCGCCGCTCAGCACCATCGCCCTCGTCGCCCTCACGCTGCCCGCTTTCACGCTGCCCCCCTTCACACTGCCTGCCGGAGCCGCCGTGGTGCATCACCACGGCAAACCAGCACAGCACAAGGCCAAGGCCGCCGCAGTGCCTGCCGTTCCGGCCGGGCCGCCACCCACCGCCCCGCTCGCCGTGCCCGGCATGGCAGCACCGCCCGTGCTCGCCGATCAGGCGGCCTATGTGCTGATGGATGCCAAAACCGGCGCCATCCTCGCCGAAAAAGCCTCCGGCATCGAATGGCCGCCCGCCAGCCTGACCAAGCTGATGACCGCCTATGTCACCTACCAGGCGATCGCCCACGGCACGCTCAAAATGGACCAGACCGTGCCGGTCAGCGACGCCGCCTGGCACACCGGCGGCTCGCGCATGTTCATCTCGCCGGGCATGACCGTCACGGTCGATCAACTGTTGCACGGCCTGATCATCGATTCCGGTAACGACGCGGCGGTCGCCCTCGCCCAGGCGGTCGCCGGCAACCGTGCCGCCTTCGTCGGGCTGATGAACCACCAGGCCAAGCTGCTTCACCTCACCGGCACCCACTACGTCAACGTCGATGGCCTGCCCGACCCCGCGCTCCGCACCACCGCCATGGATGTCGCAACCCTGTCGCGCGCCATCGTCACGCAATTCCCGCAATATCTGAAAATCTCGGTGAAAAAGCACTTCACCTTCAACAAGATCACCCAGCCGAGTTGGAACCCGGTGCTGTTTCACGATGCCACGGTCGATGGTCTGAAAACCGGCCGCACCAACGAAGCCGGCCACTGCATTGACGCCACGGCCGTGCGCAACGGCACCAGGCTGATCGCCGTCGTGCTCGGCGGCCCCAACTGGACCGCCAGCACCCACGATATCGAGGCCCTGCTCGACTACGGCTACCAATTCTATACCGATGCCACGATCGCCAAAGCCGGCACCACAATCGGCACCATGCCGGCGCCCGGCTACCAGACCACCACAGTCCCCGTCGCCGCCGCCCATGACGTGGTCATGACCATCCCGACCCAGGCGGCAAAATCACTGAAAACCACGGTCACCTACGACGCCCCACCCGCAGCCGGCGTCAAACCCGGCACAATCGTGGGCACAATCACCATCAGCGCCGATGGCAAAACCCTCGCCACCGTACCCGCCGTGGCAACCACCGCCGACCAACCAGCCGGCCTGATGACCCGCATGATGCGCAGCATAAAACACGCATTCTGACCACACCGCCCGGTCAACCGCTGGTGGGTGAGGTGCCTGAAGCAAGCAAGGCCAGGGGCTCTCCCTCCAGAGCCATTCCGGCGGTGAAGAGCATCGCTGGAACTTTTCGCTCCTCTGCCCCTAGACCTTGTCTGGAAGCCTCCAAAAGCCGAAAATCGCCACGAATTTCGGACATCAGGCCGCCCAACACAGCCGCTACGCGCCTGTCATCGGTCATACCAACGAACGAAACGGAAAAATTGCGCTGTTCAGAGGTTCCTTAAGAGGCCTGTGCGGCTGAGTGGAACAGAAAACCGGCATAAGACTACTCAAAAGTCCCATGCGGAAGTAGGGTTCCTGAGCGGCCTGAGGCCGCCATTCATAACGGTGTCGGGCAGCGAGAAGTCGTATCGCCCGAGGAAGTTGAGATGGCGCCAGATCAGCGGGGATAGGTGGGCGATGTCGTTGCTGCTGGCGTCCATGCCGTCCGACCCAACCTGGCGGATGGCCTCCTGCATATAGATGGCGTTCCAATGCACGACGGCATTGAGAGCGAGGCCAAGGGCGCCGAGTTGCTCCTCCTGTCCCTGCTGGAGCGGACTCCTGATTTCACCGCGTTCGCCGTGATGA
>NZ_FTNE01000026.1 GCF_900156265.1 Acidiphilium rubrum | reverse complement strand
GTTTGCCGAACCAGGCAGCACATCGGCCTCGCCATGGCTGTTGAAATTGCTGGAGCGCAAGCCGCGCAAACTCGCGGCGGTGGCTCTGGCCAACAAGAACGCGCGGATCATCTGGTCGATGATGACCAGTGGTGAGGCGTACCGCCAGCCGCCGGTCGCCGCCTGATCCAAGCGTTTGTGCCGAGGGTTTAGGGGCAGGCAGGAGATGAGGATCGGTCGAACCGACGAACGACGCATTCCGAAAGAAGCATGGCACCCGATGCCGCTATTTTGTTCGGAAGTCGTTCGCGGATTCCATCTAGGCCAAGCGGTCATGGCACCGCGTCAACAGGCCGGACACATGACCGCACTCGAACCGACGCCAGATCCCGCTAAATTCACCTTGAACCCAAAGGGCCGTCCACACATGCTTCTTTCTTTCAAGAAAGAAGGGCTTTCTTAACCTTTCCGCGCCTAATCTAAGGCCACTTCACCTCAGGCGGCATGCTCATGAGGATGGCTTCGGTGTTGCCGCCGGTTTTGAGGCCGAAGGTGGTGCCGCGATCGTAGAGGAGGTTGAATTCGACGTAGCGGCCGCGGCGGATGAGTTGGGCTTCGCGTTCTTCGGCGGTCCAGGCCTCGTTCATGCGGCGGCGGATGATGGCGGGGTAGGATTCGAGGAAGGCGAGGCCGACGTCACGCGTGAAGGCGAAATCGGCTTCGGGGTTGGCTTCGAGGTAGTCGTAGAAGATGCCGCCGGCGCCGCGGGTTTCGTTGCGGTGGGGGAGGAAGAAGTATTCGTCGCACCATTTTTTGAATTTTGGATAGTATTCGGGGTTGTGGGCGTCGCAGGCGTGCTGGAAGGCGGCGTGGAAGGTGGCGGCGTCGGCCTGGGCGGCTTCGGTGCCGGGTTGGAGGGGGGTGAGGTCGCCGCCGCCGCCGAACCAGCCTTTCGAGGTGACGATCATGCGGGTGTTCATGTGGGCGGCGGGCACGCGCGGGCTGTGCATGTGGGAGACCAGGCTGATGCCGGCGGCCCAGAAGCGGGGGTCTTCGGCGGCGCCGGGGATGGATTTGGCGAATTCGGGGCTGAAGGTGCCGCCGACGATGGAGATGTTGACGCCGACTTTTTCGAACACGCGGCCGCGCATAACGCCCATTTCGCCGCCGCCTTCGAGGTGGTTTTTGCCGTCGGGTTCGCGCGTCCAGGGCGTGATGGTGAAGCGGCCGGGGGGGCGGTCGGCCATCGCGCCGGCGTGCTCGGACTCGATCGATTCGAAGGCGGCGCAGATGCGGTTGCGCAGTTCGGCGAACCAGGCCTGGGCGGCGGGTTTAAGGGATTCGTGTGGGATGGCGGGGCGTGCTGCGGTCATGCCCGTCGTTATAGCCGATTCGTGCGGTATTGAAATTTCGGCGGTTTGGGGTCATGCGGGGGGATATTGCGGTGCAATACAACGGGATGGACGAGGGTATCGATGGCTGAAATCGGCGCGGGCTCGGGCGGGCCTGAACACGGAGCACATTTGGATGAGGAGCGGCGGCCGTTTCTGCCAATCCTGTTCGGTGGCCTGGTGCTGGTGGCCGTGTTGGCGCTGGTTTGGGGATTTGCGGCGGCATTGCGACCGCCGGCGGCGGCGATGAGTGCTGCGCCGGTGGGCAAGGGTGCGGCCGTGATGCTGAAAGGGTTGCATTCATGAGTGACGCGCGATCGGGCCTGGGTGGTGCCGCGCAGCCGGCGCCGGGGTGGCTGGCGGCGCGGTTGCCGCTGGCGGCGTGGTATCGGGCGGTGTGGCTGGATCATCAGGTGCCTGAGAATCTGCCGTTTGCATGTTCGTTCGGTGCGATGGTGGGCGTGGCGCTGGCAGTGCTGACGTTGAGCGGTATCTGGCTCGGGCTGGCCTATGTGCCGACGCCGGGGGGTGCGGCGCTATCGATGGTCGAGTATGCGCGGACCGTGCCGTTCGGGTGGTTGATGGTCGATCTGCACCGCGACGGCGCGACGATGCTGTTCATCGTGGTGTATTGGGCGCTGTTTCACGGGATTTATCACGCGGCGTATCGCAACCGGCGCGAATTGGCCTGGGTGATCGAGATCGTGCGGTTCGCGGCGTTCCTGGTGGTCGGGTTTTACGGGTTTGCGATGACCGGGGGGCCGGATGCGCAGGCGGCGATGCTGGCGATGGCGGCGCATGTCGCGACGGTGCCGGTGATCGGGGTATCGGCGGCGCAGGATTTTCTGGGCGGCGATGGGCTGGGGCCGACCAGTGTGGCGCATATGACGATGGCGCATGTCGCGATCGGGTTTCTGGTGCTGCTGATCGCGGCGCTGGGCTATGCCGCCGTGCGGGTGGCGCCGCCGCAACCGGGGCCGCTGGTGCCGCGGGCGGCCTATGCGCCGCAGTTGTTCGGGGCCTTTTTGCTGTTCGCGCTGATTTTCGGGTTGATAATTACGGTTGATCCGGGGTTGGGTTATCCGGTCGCGCCGGTGCTGCCGGACGCGCTGGCGGTGCCGTTGCAATCGGTGCCGCCGTGGTATCTGCTGGTATTTCATGGATTTGCGCGGGCCGGGCTGACGCCGGGGGGTGGCGCGTTTCTGACAATTCTGGCGCTGGTGCTCGTGGGCGCGCTGCCGTGGCTGGATCGCGGGGAAGGTTCGGCCGTTGGTGCGCGGCCGGTTTACGCCGGGTTCGTGGTGGTGCTGGCGCTCGATGTGGCGGTGCTGGCGATTGCGGCGGCGGCACCGGCGGGCGGCGTGTGGTCTGCCGTGGTGGATTTGGCGACGATCTGGTTTTTCATCCATTTTCTGGTGGTGACGCCGTTGGTGACGATGTTCGAACGGCCGCGTGCGGCAACGACAATGGGGGTCGCGTGATGCGGGCGATTCTGGTCGGGTTGGCGGTGCTACTGCCGGCGGTGGCGTTTGCGGGGGCGCCGCAGTTCGGGTTCCAGTCGTGGTTCGGCGGGTTCGACAAGGCGGAACTGCAGGTCGGGTTTGCGACCTATCAGGCGAATTGCGCGCGGTGCCATAGTTTGAACCTGGTATCGCCCGGTGATTTACAGTCGCTGGGGCTGACGCCGGCGCAGGTGACGGCGCTGCTGGCCAAGGGCAAGCCGCCCGCCTTGTCGAAGACCAAGCCGGACGCGGGCGGTGCGATTGCCGGGGATCTGTCGCTGTACGAGGCGGGGCATCGGCGTGGCGCGGCTGCGGTGTTCGATTTGATGACCGGTTATCGGCCCGCGCTGCCGAATATGACGATGCTGCCGGGGCATTATTACAATATCGCGTATCCCGGCGGGCAGATTGCGATGGCACCGGCGTTGCAGCCGGGGTCCGTGATGCTGGCGGATGGCAAGGCGGCGAGCGTGCCGGTGATGGCGCATGATGTCGCGGCGTTCCTGGCTTGGACGGCGGACCCGACGCTCGATGAGCGCAAGGCGACCGGGCTGCGGGCGATTTTTTTCCTGTTGGTGCTCGGCGTGGTCGGGTTTGTTGTGATGGCGACGAGGATGACGCGATGAGCGATGATGTGCGGACGCCGGTGATCGGGATCATCGGCGGCTCAGGCCTGTATGATATCGAGGGGCTGGAGGATCAACGCTGGCAGCGGGTTTCGAGCCCGTGGGGCGAGGCTTCGGACCAGTTGCTGTTCGGCACGCTGGACGGCGTTTCGGTGGTATTTCTGCCGCGGCACGGGCGGGGGCATAAATTATCGCCGACCGATCTGAACTACCGGGCCAATATCGACGTGATGAAGCGCGCGGGGGTGACGGATATTCTGTCGCTCTCGGCGGTCGGCAGCCTGAAGGGCGAATTGCCGCCGGGGCATTTCGTGATCGTGGATCAGTTCATCGATCGGACCTTCGCGCGGGCCAAGAGTTTTTTCGGCGCCGGCTGTGTCGCGCATGTGTCGATGGCGGACCCGGTGTGCCGGCGGCTGGGCGATGCGCTGGAGCGCGCGGCGGTTGAGCAGGGCCTGCCGGTGACACGCGGCGGGACCTATCTGGCGATGGAAGGGCCGCAGTTTTCGACGCGGGCGGAGAGCCATTTATATCGAAGTTGGGGCTGTTCGGTGATCGGCATGACCAATATGCCGGAGGCAAAGCTCGCGCGCGAGGCGGAGATTTGTTACGCGACCGTGGCGATGGTGACCGATTTCGACTGCTGGCACACCGAACATGAGGCGGTGACGGTGGAACAGGTGGTGAAGGTGCTGCTCGGCAATGCCGACAAGGCGCGCGGCCTGGTGCGGGCGGTGGTGCCGGGGCTGGGCGGTGAGCGCCATGTGTGCAGCGCCGGGTGCGATCATGCGCTGGATTACGCGATCATCACGCCGTCCGCCGCGCGCGACCCCGAAGTAGTGGCGCGCCTCGACGCCGTGGCCGGCCGGATGCTGGGCTGAGTTCGAAAAGTTTCTGGCTCTTTTTTCCAGATGACAACGCTTTCTTAATCTTTGCGTGCCTAAGTTTAGGGCAGATTAGAATGACAAAGGAATGACAGGCGTGCTTTGAACAGGCACGAATCTTGCCTGTTTCGGCGCAACAGATCGAGCTTGGGAGCGACATGATGGCTGAAGCGGCACCGCTGACAATCGAGAGCAAAGGGATCATGCCCGTTACGCCGGCGGAGGCACACGGGCGGCCCCGGGCGCTGTTCGGCCTGTGGATGGCGGCGAATGTGGAATTCGCGACGATCACCACCGGCGCGCTCGCAACCGGCGCGTTCGGGCTTTCCGCGACCGATGCGATCATCGCGATCGTGCTGGGCAATGTGATCGGCGCGCTCCTGCTGGCGTTGTTTTCAACCCTCGGGGTCGAGTACGGGCTGCCGCAGATGATTCAAGGTGCGGCCTGGTTTGGGCGCAAGGGCAATAAACTACCCTCATTTTTGAATTTTTTCGGTGGCTTCTCCTGGTTCGGGGTCAATACGATCATCGGCGGCTACGCGCTGCAATACATGCTCGGCACCGGGCTGATCCTGAATATCCTGGTGCTGTGCGCGGTGCAGGTGGCGATTGCCGCGGTCGGGCATGACCTGATCCACGCGGCCGAGAAATATTTTTTCTATTTGCTGGTTGCGATTTTCGTCGTGATGAGTGTGATTGCCGCAGCGCATATCGGCCATCTGCCCGCCGCTCAGCCGAAACTGCTCAAGAACGTCGGCGGCACCTCCGGCGCGTTCATTCTGACCACCTCCGTGGTGGCGGCCTATGTGATGGGGTGGATTCCCTATTCATCCGACTACACCCGCTACCTACGCCAGCAAGGCGATAACGGTGCTACCAAGCGCGCCGTGTTCATCAACGCGTTCTGGGGCACGCTGATCTCGTGCATCTGGATGGAAGTGCTTGGCGCCATCATCGGCGCGACCGTCGCCCTCAGCAAACCATCCGACCTGTTCACCGCCTGGATGCCGCACTGGTTTCACGCGCCGCTCATCATCGCCATCGTGATCGGCACCATCAGCGCCAATATCCTGAACATCTACTCGGCCACACTCTCGTCGCTGGCACTCGGCATCCGGCTGAAACAAAGCCAGGCCGCGCTGATGTGCGGCGTCATCGGCACCATCATCTCCGTGCTCGCCGCCACCAATTTCATCAAGAATTACGAGGATTTCCTGTTCTTCCTCGGCTACTGGACCGCACCCTGGATCGTCGTCACCCTGCTCGCCCACTTTGGGCGGCGACACTCACGGCTCGGCACGATCAGCGCCGGATTCGTCGCCTGGATCATCGGCATCGCCGCCAGCGTGCCGTTTTTCAACCAGTACCCGCTGTTCGTCGGCGCCTTCGCCGCCGCCCATCCCGGGTTCGGCGATATCTCGTTCCTGGTCTCGGCCCTGGTCGCCGGCATCGCATACCTCGCCCTCAGCACCTCCAACCAAACCGCCGCCAAATTCGAACGCCCCCAGGAAGCGATGCGGGTTTAGCACAGGCGGCTGGGCCGTTTGCCGCGGGGGTAAAGCAAGGAAGGCCAGGGGCTCTCCCTCCGGAGCCATTCCAGCGATGAAGAGCATCGCTGGAACCTTCGGCTCCTCCGCTCCTGGACCCCGTTAAAGGCCCCGCGGGCAAGATGCCCGCTACCATATGATGAGGCGCGCGACGCTCGCCGGGCTTTAAAATCCACCAGTTTTAGGCAAGGGGAGGGCGACCCAGGTCAGATCGACGGAAAGTCCCAGGCAGCGCCCTCCCCTTGCCTAAAACTAGCGGGTTCTAAGGGCTCCGCCCTTAGTGGGGGTCGAGGGGGCAAAGCCCCCCGCTTTACTTGCTTTACCCCCGCGGCAAACGGCCCAGCCGCCTGTGCTAGAACTCGAGATCGAGTTCTGTGATCGTATCGGGTTCGTTTTCGGCTTCGGCGATCCATTCGGCCATATCCGGCCACGCGAGGATGGTTTTGATGTAGGTGGTGCAGGTGGGGTCGAGGGGGACGTCGTAGGTTTGGAAGCGGCTGGCGACGGGGGCGAACATGGCGTCGGCGATGCAGGGGGTGGGTCCGAACAGGTAGGGGCCTGGGGAGGCGGCGAAGCAATCGCGCCAGATGGTGGTGATGCGATCGATATCGGCCTGGGCGCCGGACCAGACGGTGAAGCCGGGGCGGTGGGCGCGGATGTTCATCGGCAGGGAGGCGCGCAGGGCGGCGAAGCCGGAGTGCATTTCGCCGCTGATGGAGCGGCAGCGGGCGCGCGAGATGGGGTCAGCGGGCAGCATGGCGGCTTTGGGGTAGGTTTCATTGAGGTATTCGGCGATGGCGATGGTGTCCCAGACCGTGACGTCGCCATCGATCAGGCAGGGCAGCAGGATGGATGAGGTGCGCATGAGCAATTCGGCGCGGGCCTGAGGATCGTCGGCGGCGGCGGGTTCGACGATGAAATCGATACCGGAGAGGCGGGCGAGCAGGAAGCCGCGCAGGCACCACGAGGAGTAGTTATGGCTGGAGATGGCCAGGCGTGCCGGGGGTTTCTGGCGTTTCGGGGCGGTTTCATGCTGGGGTGTCATGCCGCGCTTTCCTTTTCGTGAGGTTTCCGTCATGCTCAAAAATGGTTGTGCGATGTCTCATGTTTGACGAAACGATCAGCAAGGTCTGATCAAAGCGGAAAACCGGTGTCGATGCAAAGCACAAATGTCGTGGCGGCGGTTTGCGTGACCGGCGGGGAACCCACTTTACGTTAACGGGAAATTCAGGTTTCCTGGCTAGTATTGTTCGATCGAGAGGCAGCCGATGACCATGTTGTACGACGTCTACCAGACCCAGGAAGACATGATGGGGCCGTTCCGGTTCGCCGCGCGGAGCCTGGCGCCGATGGTTGATTTGCTCAGCCCGCCGCGTGCGTTCGGCACGGTGGCGCGGGAGATGCGGGCGGCGCTGGAGATTTTCGGCCATAGCGGGATCATGCACAAGCGGCCGGATTTCGGCATTGCCTCGGTCCGGATGGGCAATCGGGACGTGCCGATCATCGAGGAGGTTGCGCACGCGACACCGTTTGGCAATTTGCTGCATTTTCGCAAGGATAGCGACCGTGTGCAGCCGCGGGTGCTGATTGCAGCGCCGCTGTCCGGGCATTTCGCGACGTTGTTGCGCAACACGGTCGAGGTGCTGTTGCAGGATCATGACGTGTATATCACGGACTGGAACAATGCGCGGGACATTCCGCTCAGTGCCGGGCAGTTCGGGTTTGATGATTACGTCGATCACATCATGAGTTTCATGCGCGAGATCGGGCCGGGCGGGCATGTGGTTGCGGTGTGCCAGCCGGCCGTGGCGGTGCTTGCGGCGACGGCGCTGATGGCGGAGGCCGATGATGCGGCGACGCCGCGCACGATGACGCTGATGGGCGGGCCGATCGATACGCGGCGCAATCCATCGAAGGTGAATGCGCTGGCCAAGACGCGCGATATTGCATGGTTCCGCAAGACTCTGATCGCCACCGTGCCGGCGCGTTATGCGGGGGCGGGGCGTGCGGTGTATCCGGGGTTCATGCAATTGGCCTCGTTCGTGTCGATGAATCTGGACCGGCATATCGGGGCGCATCTGCGTCAGTTCCGCTCGATCGTGACCGAGGATGGCGTGAGCGAGACGGCGCATCGGAAGTTTTATGACGAGTATCAGTCGGTGATGGATCTGACGGCCGAGTTCTATCTGGAAACCGTCGAGCGGGTGTTCCAGCGGCATGACCTGCCGACTGGCCGCCTGGTTTGGCGTGGCCAGGCGGTGAAGCCGGAGGCGATAAGCAAGACGTTTCTGTTCACGGTCGAAGGTGAGCGCGATGACATCTGCCCGCCGGGCCAGTCGGTCGCGGCGCTGGATTTATGTTCGGGACTGAAGACGGCGCGCAAGCGTAATTATTTGCAGTTGGGCGTCGGGCATTACGGGGTGTTCAGCGGGTCGCGCTGGGCGAACGAGATTTATCCGCAGTTGCGCGAGATTATTGCTTTGAACAATTGAGGGTGATGGGAAGGAAGACGTCTTTTTTGTAAAAAAGAAGCAAAAAACTTTTTGACTCGGGGGCACGGGCGTTTTCACCGGCGCGGGCCCAAATTAAAGAAGTTTTTTTTGCTTCTTTTTTGTTTACAAAAAAGAAGACCTTCCTTCCTTTCAACTCGCCTGAACCAGCAGCAGGGACCAGCTGACCATGACCGAATCCAGTCCGCAACCATTGGCAGCGCCGCGCATGGTTTCACCGGCGGGGGCGGTGCCGTTGATCGGGCAGCCGGGGGTTTTGTTCATTGATGTGCGCGAGGCCAGCGAGTTGGCGCAGACTGGGACGATCCTGGGGGCGTTGCATGTGCCGCGCGGATCGATCGGGCAGCGTGCCGATCCGCAGAATCCGGATCGTGATGAGGCGCTGGTGGCGGCGCGGCATCTGGTGGTGTTTTGTGCGGTCGGGATGCGTGCGACGCTGGCGGCTCAGACGCTGATGGCGCTGGGATATCGCGATATCACGTGCGTCGTCGAAGGTGGATTTGCGGCGATGCAGCAGGCAGGCGCGCCGACCGCGTAAATCTCGCGGGCCAAACCACCCATGCCCCAGATTCAAAAAGTTTTTTGCTTCTTTTTTCCAAAAAAGAAGTGCTGTCTTCCCCTGCGCCCGACATCCGCAGTTCAGGCACCTTGTGTGGTGTCGCCGCGGCCGCGTGACAGCATGACGTAGAGTCCGGCGGCGATGATGCCGCCGATGAACAGCGAGAAGGTTTTCAATTCGCCGGGGACGAAGCCGGTGCCGATGGCGATCAGGCTGGCGATGATGACGGATTTGACCGCGACCGGGTTGAAGCCGTTGCTGTACCAATAGGTATCGCCGGGGCGGTCGCTGAACAGGGCGGGGACGTCGATTTTCTGGGCTTTCACCAGGTAGAAATCGGCGAGCAGGATGCCGTAGAGCGGACCGATCGCAGCGGCGAGCAGATCGACCGTGTAGTGGATGGCGGCGGGGTTGTTGAACAGGTTCCACGGCATCAGGAAGACCGAGCCGACGGCTGCGATCATGCCGCCCATGCGGAAGCTGATCCGGCGGGGGGCGCAGTTCGAAAAATCGAAGGCGGGCGAGACGAAGTTCGCGACGATATTGATGCCGATGGTGGCGGTGACGAAGGTGAAGGCACCGAGCAGGGCGGCGGTGGTGTTGCCGATTTTGCCGACGGTGATGACCGGATCGGTGATCATGTGGCCGAACACCGGGATGGTACCGGAGACGACGACGACGGTGACGATGGAGAACAGCAGGAAATTGACTGGCAGGCCCCAGAAATTACCTTTGCGGACATCGGCGTTGCTGCCGCAGTAACGGGCGAAATCGGCGAAGTTCAGCGTGGGGCCCGCGAAGTAGCCGGCGACCAGGGCGATGGCCAGGATCATCTGCCAGAGAATGGCGCCGCCGTGGAGCGGGGTGGCGGCGAGGTTGAAGCTGATGTGGGCGATGCCGGCTTGCGACACGATCCATAGGGCGAGGGCGAACATGACGGCGTAGACGGCGGGGCCGGCCCAGTCGATGAAGCGTTTGATGCTTTCCATGCCCTGCCAGAACACGATGGCCTGGAGCGACCAGACGAGGAGGAAGCTGATCCAGCCGAGTTCCGACAGGCCGAGGATGCTGGTTTTTTCGAGGGCGGCGCTGGCGGGATCGAATTTCAGGATCAGGATGTTGAGGGCGCCGGATGCGAGGTAGGTTTGGATACCGTACCAGACGACGGCGATGGCGCCGCGTATGACCGCGGCGATGTTGGCGCCGAACACGCCGAACGAGACGCGGGCGACCACGGCGTAGGGCACGGCTGCCTGCTGGCCCATTTTACCGAGCAGATTGGCGAAGACCTGCACGATGGAGATGCCGATCAGCAGGCTGATCAGGACTTGCCAGCCGGTGAGGCCGGAGGCGAAGAGGCTGGCGGCGAAGACGTAGCCGCCGACGCTGTGGACGTCTGCCATCCAGAACGCGAAAATGTTGTACCAGGTCCAGCTTTGCGATTTTCCTGGCGCGACATTGGACCCGATCCGCGCGAGGGGGGCGAGATCGTCGTTATAGAGCCGATCGGAGTAGGGTGCGGCGACCGAGCCGCCGTTGGGGCCGGCGTTGGGGCCGGCGATGGGCGTGGCGATGGTGAAATCACTCATGGCAGGCTCCTGTCAGGTTGGAAGTCGGAGCCGTCGCGCTGTTGTTTCCCCTAGACCTGGGTGCCGTTCCGGCTTGTCTGGTCTGTTCGTTCTGAGCATATTCGCGGGATCGTCGCCGCGTTGTCAACAAAAATCAGGTTGATTGTGAACAATATTGGGGTTCTGAACGTCGATGCCGAGGCGGCCGCTGGATGGAGCGCCGGTTTGGCGCCGCGCGCGATCAGCGGATTGACCGAGGCGGAGACTGCGATTTTTATCGCCGTGCGTGGCGCGATCGTGGAGCAGCGGTTGCTGCCGGGGACCAGGCTGATCGAGGAAGAACTCGCAGCGATCTATCAGGCGAGCCGCATGCGCATCCGGCGGGTGTTGCTGGCGCTGGCGCATGAGGGGGTGATCGACCTGCCGCCCGGGCGGGGCGCCACGGTGGCGTGCCCGACGCCGGATGAGGCGCGGTCGGTGTTTCAGGCGCGCCGGTTGATCGAGGTCGGCATGGTCGAGGCGCAGGTGGGGCCGATCGCGCCGGCGTTGGCCGGGGTGTTGCGCGCGTGCTGCGATGCCGAGACCGAAGCCGGGCTTGTGCGGGATCGGGCCCGGATGATTGCCGCTTCCGGGCGGTTTCACGTGGAATTGACCCGCGGCCTGGGAAATTCCGTGCTGGTCGAGATTGTTTCGAACCTGGTCGGCCGGTCGTCGCTGATCATTGCGTTGTTCCAGCGCCATCCGGCGCTGTGCTGCCGGATGGATGACCATCAACGATTGCTCGATGCGCTGGTGGCGGGCCGGGTGAAGGCGGCGGCGGGGTTGATGCGCGCGCATCTCGCCGCGATCGAGGCGGGGCTGGATGTGGCGATGACGCCGACGGAAACGAGCGATTTACGGTTTGTCCTGGGGCGGCCCGACGCCGGATAAGGTGGGGTTCTGGCTCCAAGTTCCGCCTTATGAAACCCGTGTCCAGGAATTGCCATGGCGCTGATGACGCGGTATGGACAAAACCGTTAAAAGACGTCCAGTCTGCATAATCGCCCAGTCCAAGACCGAATTCAAAATAGGGGGAACCATGACCGATCAAATCGACGAACAGGCCGCTGCACGCGCTGCGCGCCATCTGCCACGCCGCGCCGTGATGAACGGGGTTTCGCTAGCTGGTGCTGCCGCGCTGATCGCGGCCGGCACGCGCGGCGCCCAGGCGGCAACGGCGGCACCGTTTCCGACGCATCCGCGCTGGAAATTCGTGTTCGTGAACCACGTCACGACCAATCCGTTCTTCGTGCCGACGCAATACGGCATCCACGATGCCTGTGCGCTGCTCGGCTGCGAGTATCAGTGGACCGGATCGCAGACCTCGAACGTGTCGCACATGGTGAACGCGATGAATGTCGCGATTGCCGGCAAGGCGGATGCGATCGCGGTGCCGATTGTCGACCCGACGGCGTTCAATGCGCCGACCAACAAGGCGCTGGCGGCCGGGATTCCGGTGTTTGCGTATAATGCCGATGCGCCGGCGACATCGGGCAACAAGCGGCTCGCCTATATCGGGCAGGATCTGTTCAAATCCGGCTATCAGATGGGCGAAAAAATCGTCAAGCTGGTGGGATCGGGCGATGTCGCGCTGTTCATTGCAACGCCGGGGCAGTTGAACATTCAGCCGCGCATCGATGGTGCGGCCGCCGCGATCAAGAAGCTCGGCAAGGGCATCACCTATCAGGAGATCACCACCGGGCCGACGGTGAACGAGGAATTGACCAAGATCAAGGCGTATTACCTCGGGCATCAATCGGTCAAAGGGATGTTCGCGGTCGATGCGGGCAGCACCCAGGGCGTGGGTGAAGTGATGCAGCAGTTCGGCCTGGCCAAGAAGGGCGTGCATGGCGGCGGGTTTGATCTGTTGCCCAAAACGCTTGATCTGATCAACGAAGGGCATCTGGATTTCACGATCGATCAGCAGCCTTACCTTCAGGGTTTTTATACCGTGATGGAAATGTTCATGTACAAGGCGTCCGGCGGGCTGGTCGGGCCGGCCGATGTGAATACGGGGCTTAAGTTCATCGATAAGAGCTCGGTCAAGCCGTATCTCGATACCAAGACACGCTATGAGGGTAATTCGTCGAAAGCCGCGATCGTGCCGCGGAGCGGCGCGATTGCCGGCTGAGTAAGGACGGCGAGGGGCTCTGCCTCGCCGGTTCCGCTGATCTGGCCTGGGTCACTTTCCCCTTGCCTGAAACGAATGGATTTCAAAGGCTCCGCCTTTAACGGGGGTCCAGGGGAAAGAGCCCCCTGGCCTTCTTCCTACCCCGCCTAACCCCGCATCGGTCAGGAGTTGTCATGAGTGCAACTACACTTTCATTCCGGCAACGCGGCACCAAGCTGCTGGCTCTGCGTGAGGCCAGTATTGTCGTTGTCGCGTTGGTCCTGGTTATCTACTTCTCTGTGGTCAATGCCAATTTTCTGACCGGGCCCAATCTGCAGACCTTGTCGCAGTTCATTGCGCCGTCGGCGATCATTGCGTGTGGCGAGATCATGCTGTTGATCTGTGGCGAGATCGATCTTTCGGTCGGGCAGATTTTCGCGCTGGCGCCGTTCATCATGGCGTTCACCGACCATGCCGGGCTCGGGATGTTCGTGGGCTTCGTGTTTGCGATGATCGTCTCGGCGTTGGTGGGTTTGATCAACGGGGCGATTACGGTGTTGCTGAAAGTGCCGAGTTTCGTGACGACGCTGGGTACGCTGTTTTTGATCAACGGATTTACCCTTACGGTTTCGAAAGGGTATCCGATCAACACGCCTGGCGGGCAGACGATGGCGAATATTTTTGGCGCTGCCGGGTATAACGAATTTCTCTGGGCGATTCTGATCGTGGTGATCATGCATATGGTGCTGCGCCATCGGCGGTGGGGGCTGCATACGATTGCGGTGGGCGGCAATCTGACCGGCGCGACCGAGGCGGGGATCAATGCCGCGCGCATCAAGATCGGTAATTTCATGCTGACCAGTATGCTCGGTGGGATCACGGGTATTCTCGAGGCGTTCCGGATCGGCTCGACCGATCCGCTGGCCGGCGGCACCAACATCATGTTCCTGGCGGTCGCTTCGGGGGTGATCGGCGGTACGTCGCTGGCGGGCGGGTCGGGCACGATCATCGGCGGGTTGATCGGGGCTACGGTGCTGGGCGTGTTGCAGGACGGGTTCACCTTGCAGGGCATCAATGCTTTCACATTCGATATGATTATCGGTGCTGCGATCCTCATTGCGATGATTGCGAACATTCATGTCGGGCGGTTGAACCGCGGAGGACGGTCATGAGCACGGAGGCGCTGCGGGCGGCGGACATCACCAAGAATTTCGGCAATATATCGGCATTGTCGGGGATTTCGCTGCATGTGAACAAGGGTGAGGTGCTCGGCATTCTGGGTGACAACGGCGCCGGCAAATCGACGCTGATGAAGATCATCACTGGCTATCACAAGCCGAGTTCGGGGCAGATGTTCATCAATGGCGAGGCGGTGACGCTGACCTCGGTGGATCATGCGCGGAGCCTGGGGATCGAGTGCGTTTATCAGGATCTGGCGCTGGTGAATACGTTGCCGATCTATCACAATATGTTTTTGAACCGTGAACTGCGCAACCGGTTCGGCATGCTCGATCATGGGGCGATGCGCAAACGCGCGGCGGCGGCGCTCGATGATATCGGGGTACAGGTGCCATCGGTCGATGATGAGGTGGCGATGCTGTCGGGTGGGCAGCGCCAGGCGATCGCGATTGCGCGGGCGGTGTATTCGAACGCGAAAATACTGTTGCTCGATGAACCGTTAGCGGCGATGGGCGCGCGCGAGGCGGGGTTGATCATCGATCTGATCCAACGCCAGCAGGCGCGCGGCGATATTTCGATCATCATGATCATGCATAATTATGCTCAGACTTTGGAAATCGCGGATCGTATCATGATGATGCAGCGCGGTACCGTGACCTTCGAGGGCAATGCCAGGGACACCTCGGTCGAGGCCTTGCTCGACATCGTCCGGCGGGAATACCGCGCGATGCGCGCGGCAGCACAGTGAGAGTGGTATGACGGAAATTCAGAACGCGATTTATCCCAGCCTGCGTGGCCGCGCGGTGTTCATCACCGGTGGTGGCGGTGGCATCGGCGCTTCGCTGGTTCGGCATTTTGCTGAACAGCACTGCAAAGTTGTATTCGTCGACATCGATCAGGCGGGCGGCGAGGCGGTGGTGCGGGATGTCGCCGGCGATCATCCGGCGCCGCTGTTCATTCAGTGTGATTTGCGCGATATCGCGGCACTCAAGGCGGCAATTGCCAAAGGTCGTGACGCTGTCGGCGATTTCACCGTGTTAGTGAACAACGCGGCGCATGACGAACGCCACGATACGATGGCCGTGACGCCGGAATACTGGGACGAACGGCTGGCGGTTAATCTGCGGCATCAGTTTTTCGCAGCCCAGGCGATCATTCCGATGATGCAGGCCGCGGGCGGCGGCGCGATCGTGAATTTCGGGTCGACCAGTTGGCACCTGAGCCAGGGCGGCATGCCGGCCTATGTGACGGCGAAAGCGGGCATCGAGGCGCTGACCCGCAGCCTCGCGCGTGATTACGGGCCTGACGGCATTCGGGCGAATTGCATTCTGCCAGGCTGGATCATGACGAAACGCCAGATCGAGAAATGGCTGACGCCGGAGGGGGAGGCCGACCTGCTCAAGCGCCAGTGCCTGAAGGAAAAGCTGGCACCGGCCGATTGTGCGCGGATGGCGCTGTGGCTGGCCGCCGATGACAGCCGGTTGATCACCGCGCATAATTTCTACGTCGATGCCGGAGCGGTCTGAGCCGGCCGGCACGGCGCGATGATCGGCGTCGATTGGGGGACCACATCGCTGCGCGCGTGGCGGCTCGACCAGGATGGTGCGGTGCGCGACAGGCGTGCCACGGCGCAGGGCATCATGGCGATAACGGACCGTCAGTTCGAGCCGGTGCTGCGTGACATTGTGGGTGACTGGCTGGCGGACGGCGAACGCCGGGTGCTGTTATGCGGCATGATCGGCAGCCGGCAGGGCTGGCATGAGGTGGCCTATCTGCCGTGCCCGGCCGGGATCGATGAGATTGCGGCGCGGCTGACCCCGGTTGCTTTCGCGGGGGCGGCGGTTCGGATTGTTCCCGGTCTCGCCACGATCGATGAAAACGGCGTCGCCGATGTCATGCGCGGCGAGGAGACCCAGATTCTGGGTGCCGCTGCATGTGATGGCACGGCGCGCGTGATCTGCCTGCCGGGCACCCATTCGAAATGGGCGGTGGTGTCGGCCGGGCGGATCGAGCGGTTCAGCACCTATATGACCGGTGAGATGTTCGCGGCCCTGGCTGAGCATACGATTCTGG
Source organism: Acidiphilium rubrum (assembly GCF_900156265.1). Lineage (GTDB taxonomy): Bacteria > Pseudomonadota > Alphaproteobacteria > Acetobacterales > Acetobacteraceae > Acidiphilium > Acidiphilium rubrum. Next base: position 39,388 of record NZ_FTNE01000026.1, on the reverse strand, counting down.
CGCGCACCATCGTGGCGGGGCCGATCGACCCGGTGGCATTCACCGCCGGCGTGGCACGTGCCACGGAGGCGGGCGGGTTGCTGCATCATGCGTTCGGCGTGCGCACCCAGGTGCTGCGCCAGGGCATGACCGAGGCGGCGGCTTATGCCTATCTGTCCGGGCTGATGATCGGGCATGAGTTGAACGCGGCGCTGGATGGCGTTGCAACGCCGGTGGCTGTGGTCGGCGCGAGCACGCTGGCGGCGCTGTATGTGACGGCGATTGCTTCGCGCGGCGGGGTGGCGATTGCGGTGGATGAGGCCGCAAGTGCCGCCGGGCTGGCACGATTGGGAGAGCGCGCATCATGGACTTGAAATCGTGCCTCGCTGCATCGCCGTTGATCGCGATTTTGCGCGGGGTGACGCCGGACGAGGTCGGGGCGATCGGTGATGTGCTGGTCGCCGCGGGGGTGGGGGTGATCGAGGTTCCACTCAACTCGCCCGATCCGTTGGAAAGCATCGGCCGCCTCGCGCGGCGGTTCGGGGCGAGCACGCTGATCGGCGCGGGGACGGTGATGACGCCGGCGGATGTCGCCGCGGTGGCCGATGCGGGCGGGCGGATCATTATCACGCCGCACGCCGATCCGGCGATCGTGGCGGCGGCGAAGGCGCATAATCTTCAGGCTGCACCAGGGTTTTTTACACCGGCCGAAGCGTTTGCGCTGCTGGCGGCGGGGGCGGATGCGCTGAAGCTGTTTCCCGCCGAAGCAGGCAGCCCGGCAATGCTGCGGGCGATCCGCGCGGTGCTGCCGGCGGGCACCCTGGTGCTGCCGGTGGGCGGGATCGCGCCGGATAACATGGCGCCCTGGCTCGCGGCGGGTGCGGCCGGGTTCGGCATCGGCGGATCACTGTATCAGCGTGGCGATACGCCGGCGCAGGTGGCGGCGAAGGCGGCGCGGTTTACCGCGGTGCTGGCAGCGCCGAACTGATCGTCACGTCAAACGCCTGCCGCGGGTCAGAGGCGGGACGTGTCGTGGCTGGATTGTTTCCGTTCGCTGTAGCGGTCGACCAGATAGGGGGCGCGGTCGCGCAGCAGCAGGGTGAAGCGGATGAGTTCTTCCATCACGTCGACCAGGCGGTCGTAGTAGGGCGAGGCGAGCATGCGGCCGGCTTCGTCGAATTGTTCGTAGGCCTTGGCGACGCTCGATTGGTTGGGGATGGTGACCATGCGCATCCAGCGGCCGAGCAGGCGGAGCGTGTTGACAGCGTTGAAGCTTTGCGAACCGCCGGACACCTGCATGACGGCGAGAACGCGGCCCTGGGTGGGGCGGACGGCGCCGAGTTCGAGCGGAATCCAGTCGATCTGGTTTTTGATGACACCGGTGATCGCGCCGTGTAGCTCCGGGCTGCACCAGACCTGCGCTTCCGACCAGATCGACAGGTTGCGCAATTCCTGGACTTTGGGGTGATCGGCCGTGGTGGTGTTGGTGACCGGCAGGTCGCGCGGGTCGAAGATGCGGGTTTCGGCACCCATGAGGTCGAGCAGCCGGGCGGCTTCCTCGGTCAGCAGGCGCGAATAGGAGCGGGTGCGCAGCGAGCCGTACAGCAGCAGGACGCGCGGTTTATGGGTGGCGCGCGTGGCGGGCTCCAGGCGGGAGAGGTCGGGTGGGGCAAGCAGGTCAGGCTGCAGGGCGGGCATGTCATCCATGGGCGGTCGATCCCACGATCGGCAGCCACAGGGCAAGGGCTGCGAGGGTCGCGATCAGGACCGGCGGGGTGATCAGCAGGCCGATTTTCATATACTGGCCCCAGGTGATGGTGGTGCCCTTTTGCGCCAGCACGTGCAGCCAGAGCAGGGTGGCGAGGCTGCCGATCGGGGTGAATTTCGGCCCGAGGTCGCAGCCGATGATGTTGGCGTAGACCATGGCATCATGGATCGGCGGGGCGACGTTGGGCAGGTGTTCGATGGCCAGCGCGCCGACCAGAACGCTCGGCATGTTGTTCATGATCGATGACAGGAGTGCGGCGAGAATCCCGGTACCGAGCGCGGCAGCCCAGATGCCGTGGGACGCGAACAGTTTGAGCGCGGCGGCGATGTGGTTGGTCAGCCCGGCGTTGCGCAGACCGTAGACCACCAGATACATCCCGAGGCTGAAGATGACGACTTGCCAGGGTGCGCCTTGCAGAATGCGCCGAATGTCGATGATCGGCCCGCCGGTGGTGAACAGGCGCGCGGCGATGGCGAGCAGCAGCAGAGCCGCGATGATGGTGACGAAGGAGACCGGAATGCCGAGCGGTGCGGTGATGAAATAAGCCGCCAGCAGGATCAGCAGGATCGGCCAGGCGGCGCGGAACACCACCCTGTCGCGGATGGCGGTTTTGGGGATATCGAGCGCTGCGACGGCGTAGTTTCGGTCGACCGTGCGGCGGTAGAGCAGGCCGAGTACGGCGAGGGTGGCGAGCAGGGCGACGATGTCGATCGGGATCATCACCACGGCGTAGCGGTTAAAGCCGATGTGAAAGACATTGGCGCTGACGATGTTGACCAGATTGGAAATCACCAGCGGCAGGCTGGTGGTATCGGCGACGAAACCGGTCGCGATGATGAAGGCGAAGGCGGCGGCCGGCGGGAATTCGAGGCTGAGCAGAATCGCCATCACGATCGGGGTGAGCAGCAGGGCGGCGCCGTCGTTGGCGAAGACCGCGGCGATGGCCGCACCGAGCAGGACGATCAGCGGCAGCAGAATGCGCCCCCGCCCACGGCCCCAGCGCGCGACATGCAGCGCGGCCCAGCGAAACAGCCCGGCCTCATCGAGCAGGAGGGAAATGATGATCAGGGCGATGAAGGTGAAGGTCGCGTTCCAGACGATGTGCCAGACCGTGGGGATGTTGCGCCAGTGGATGATGCCGAGCGCCAGATCGACGATCGCGCCGGCCATGGCGCTCCAGCCGATGCCGAGGCCGCGGGGTTGCCAGATGACCAGGGTCAGGGTGGCGATAAAGATCGCGAGAGCAATCATGGGGAACCTGAAGTAAAGAAGGCTTCTTTCTTGCAAGAAAGAAGCAAAGAACTTTTATTGGTTTAGGTTAGGAGGGGTTTTACTGTTTCGGAGGGGCGGCAGAGTTTTACGGTTTCGGCCGTGACCACGATGGGGCGGTTGATCAGGATGGGGTGTGCCATCATCGCGTCGAGCATTGCATCGTCGGTCAGGGATTCATCATCGAGGCCGAGTTGGGCGTAAGGCGTGCCCTTTTCGCGCAGCAGGGCGCGGACCGGAATGCCCATGCGGGCGATCAGGCCAGTCAGTTCCGCGCGGCTGGGTGGGGTTTTCAGATATTCGATGATGGTCGGCTCGATCCCGGCCGCGCGGATCAAATCGAGCACGTTGCGCGAAGTGCCGCAGGTCGGGTTGTGATAGATGGTGATGTTCATGCCGATTGTGCCTGGTTGAGATTGGTTTGGGGTGGTGCGCACGGGGTGCACGCAACGGCGCCCTGGCCGCAGCAGTTTTGCACCAGAAAGCCGATGAAGTCGTTCATTGCGGTGAAATCGGCCGCGTAAATCACGTGACGGCTGGCGCGGCGCTGGGTGACCAGCCCGGCACGCAGCAGCGCCTGGATATGGAAAGTGAGCGACGAGGCCGCGAGGCCGAGCCGCGCGGCAATCTCCCCCGCAGCCACGCCAGGCGGACCGGCTTCGACCAGCAGGCGATAGGCGGCGAGACGGTGCTCATGCGCCAGGGCGGCGAGGGCGGTGACCATCCAATGAGGGTCGGGTTGGTTTGATGTTTCCATGATTATCGAAATGAGGAAATATCGGGGTGGGGCGGGGCTGTCAAGGCAAGGTTTGACGGGGAGGGAGTCTTCTTTTTTGTGAACAAAAAAGAAGCAAAAAAAACTTTGTTAATTTGGGCCCGTGCCGTTGAAAACGCCCGTACCCCAGAGTCAAAAAGTTTTTTGCTTCTTTTTTACAAAAAAGAAGTCCTTTTTATACTTGGCTCTTCGCTTGGCTGTTTCACGAATACCGCCGATACCCACCCGCCGCGCTCATGATGCAAGCGGTGCTGCTGCAATCGTGCTCGGTCGCGAGGGTGATGTCGGCCTGGTAGCCGCGGGTGATGAGTTCCTGGTCGGAGCGTGCGCAAGGTGGCGCGGGCGGTTTCGGATTCGGCGTCGAGCGGCAGGTCGAGCGCATCGATGATGGCGCCCGCGCCGAGCCAGTCTTCGATGGCGGGGCGGATGGTGTGGTCGGCCCAGCGCTCGCCGGCGGGGATGATGCCGATGGCGCCGCCGTTCGCGATGGTTTGTGCGGCGCGGGCGGTGGCGGTGGCGTTGCGCAGGCATCCGGCCAGAATGGGGGTTGTGCCGGCTGCGAGCGTGATGGTGGCGCCGTTGGGCGGTGGCAGGAGGAGTTTGGTGCCGGGTTCAATGGTTTGCAGGCTGTGCGGCGAGAGCGAGTAGCCGCCGCTTTGTGAGCGGCGGGCGGCGCAGAGGGCGCCGGCCTGGCTTGCGGCTTCGGCGGCGCTTGTTGCATCGCCATGGGGGAACGGGATGATGGTGGCGCCGCGTGCGACCGCGATATCGACGGCGGTGCAGAAGGATAGGACATCGATGATGATGAGAACCGCGACATCGGGTTTAAGGGCGAGGAGGCCGTGGTGGCCCCATTCGGTGAACACGCGGGGCTTATCCATTGAGCGGTCCGCTATCCCAGCGTCTGGCGATACATTTCGCCGAAATAGAGGGTGAGTAGTCCGCAAAACGCGGCGGTATGCAATAGTCGGTTTTTGGAGACCGTAAGAACCACGGCGGCAGGAACGATGAAATAGGCGACCTCGAATGCGGCGAACGAAAATCGTGCATGCTCGATCGCCATTTCGATCCAGGTGACGGCGGCGTTGGCGACGATCAGATGGCCGATATAGAGCAGCCAGAAACGACGTGAGATGCTGTCATAATAGGTGCGTAGATCGATGCCGGCATCTCCGATCGCGTCGGGCAGCGTGGTCGCCGCCATCAGGAACAACAGGACGGCGCCGGTCAGGACGAGCAGGAACATTCCGAATGTCAGTTTGCCGGCAATTTGCGCGCCGCCGAACCAGGTCCACCATTGAGTGACGATTTCGACGAAGACGGTCAGGGCCGCCAATGGGGCCAGCCAGTCCCATTTTACCGTCGCCTTCGCGAGCAGCAGCCGGTTGAGGCTGATGCAGAGATCGGCGATGGCGAGGGCGAGGACGATGGCCGCGAACGAAATCAGGTAATCAAATTGGCGCATCCGGGGTTCCAGTTCTGGCCGATCGATCCGTTTCCGTTTAGATAGTGGAAGGGGTCCAAGCAACGGCTTGGTGGAGGTCGGGGAAGCTCAAGCCGCTTCCGCTATAAAACGCGGGGCTAAGCAGATTGTTGGGCGAGCGGCGGCCGGTTACATAAGGGGTAGGGTTGCGGCGGTTTCTGTGCGGGTTTGGGTCCGGGACGTCGGTAGAGCGATGGGCTTCGCATGGGCTCTGCCCATCCTTACTATATCTGAAAGGTGTTGTGCGTGAGTTCAGGATTTCCGCAACTTACTGCTTCGGCCCGAATGGGAGAGACGGGTGTTCAAATCGTCTCACAAATTATTAATAGTTTTGGCTGGATTTTTCGAAGAAACCATCAGGAAACGGATTTCGGCATCGACGGCCACGTGGAAGTTGTTTCTGATGACGGGTTCCTAACAGGACAGATTTTTGCAGTACAGATAAAATATGGCAAATCTTTTTTTAAAAGTAAAAATAGATGGGGCTACATATATCGCGGTGAAGAAAAACATTTCAATTATATATTTAATTATCCATGTCCAGTTTTTATCATAATCTGTAATCCCGATAGCCAAAAATCATTTTGGTCCGTATTTGAACCTAATAAGACTCAGAAAGCGGGGCTAAGCTGGACATTAACGATTGACTTCGAAAACAATTTCGGTCATGCAAAAGAAACAATAAAAACTATACTTCCACCGATATCTAATGGACTTAATTTATTAGACGAATATTGGAATGAAAATCATCTCATTATCAATTCTGACTATATTTATCTAATAATTGACAGGAGTGATATTGAAAACTTAAATATAGATCAAATTCCAGAATTCTTTAAACGACTTAAAGCAACTAAGGAGCTTGCTTATCACTGTTTGGGGCGTATTGAAATCGGATTCCACGGATATGATGAAGATAGCAGAGAGTTATATGAAATTGAACAGTTCCGAAAATATATATCTGCCGTTGTTCCACTCTTACCGGAATTTTTCTTTTTTGTCCGCACTAATGAGCCAAATTTCACCCTGAAGGTTTTCTTTGCTTCGCTTTGTAATTTAGAAAGAGTAATACACGATAGATCAACCGGACTGAAAAATATCATAATCGAGGCAAAATTTCCAGAAATTGAAAATTTCATGGTAGAAAAATTTCAGGGCCTAAATAACATTTCAGAATGGCTTGGTTTGTCAGAAGATGAAAATTATAAAATATCTAGATCAGTTGCGAAATGCATCTTGCCGGAATCTCCAGGGCAAGTTCAGACTGAATAAATATAATCACTTTTAATGCTACCATCGACTGTGCGAAGCGCCGACTTTCGGAGATCCGAAAATTGCGGATTCCAAAGGCTCCGCCTTTGGCGGGGTCGAGGGGCAGAGCCCCTCGCCTTGCTTGCCTTACTTCCCGAGCGATTGGGCAATTTCTTCGGTCATTTTCTTCGCATCACCAAACAGCATCATCGTGTTGTCGCGGAAGAACAACTCGTTATCCACGCCGGCGTAGCCTGAGGCCATGCTGCGTTTTACGAAGAGGACGGTTTTGGCTTTGTCGACTTCCAGGATGGGCATGCCATAGATCGGCGAGGCCGAATTGGTTTTGGCGGCGGGGTTGGTGACGTCGTTGGCGCCGATGACGTAGACGACGTCGGCGGTGGAGAATTCGTTGTTGATGGTTTCGAGTTCGAAGACTTCATCGTAGGGGACGTTGGCTTCGGCGAGGAGGACGTTCATGTGGCCGGGCATGCGGCCGGCGACGGGGTGGATGGCGTATTTGACTTCGACGCCTTCGGCCTTGAGCAGGTCGGCCATTTCGCGGACGGCGTGCTGGGCCTGGGCGACGGCCATGCCGTAGCCGGGGACGATGATGACTTTCGAGGCGTTGGACATGATGAAGGCGGCGTCTTCGGCGGAGCCGGATTTGACGGTTTTGTCACCCATGGTGGCGGCGGGGCCGCCAGCACCTGAATCGGTGCCGAAGCCGCCGAGCAGGACGTTGATGATCGAGCGGTTCATGCCTTTGCACATGATGTAGGACAGGATGGCACCCGAGGAGCCGACCAGCGCGCCGGTGATGATGAGGGCGTAGTTGCTGATGGTGAAGCCGATGCCGGCGGCGGCCCAGCCGGAGTAGGAGTTCAGCATCGAAACGACGACGGGCATGTCGGCGCCGCCGATTGGGATGATCAGTAGGAAGCCCAGCGCGAGGGCGGCGAGGGCGATCAGCCAGAACAGGGTCTGAGAGCCGCCGGAGGCGACGAAGGCGATGACCAGGACCAGGATCAGGATGCCGATCGCAAGGTTGAGGTAGTGCTGGCCCTTGAAGGTGATCGGCGTGCCTTTCATCAGGGCCTGGAGTTTGGCGAAGGCGATGATCGAGCCGGTGAAGGTAACGGCGCCGATGGCGAGGCCGATCGACATTTCGATCAGGCTTTCGAGGCGGAGGTGGCCGGGGGTGCCGATGCCGAAGCTTTGTGGCGCATTGAGTGCGGCGGCGGCGACGAACACGGCGGCGAGGCCGACCAGGGAGTGGAAGGCGGCGACGAGTTGGGGCAACGCCGTCATCTGGATGCGTTTGGCGACGACCGCGCCCACCGTGCCGCCGATGGCGACGGCGACGATGATCAGCCCGACGCCGCCGAGCATCATGCCGGGATGGGCGAGGGTGGCCAGGATGGCGATGACCATGCCGGCCATACCGAGCTGGTTGCCGCGGCGGGAGGTGACGGGGCTCGACAATCCGCGCAGCGCGAGGATGAACAGGACGGCCGAGACGATGTAGGCGAGCGTGATGCCCGGATCGGATGCGTAATTCATGATTCTGGGCGCCCTTACTTGGTCTTTTTACGGAACATCGACAACATGCGCGCGGTGACCATGAAGCCGCCGAAAATATTCACCGACACCAGCATGATGGCGAGGAAGCCGAAGGCATGGGCCGCGAAATCGCCGTGGAGGCCGGCGGCGAGCATGGCGCCGACGATGATGACCGAGGAGATGGCGTTGGTGACGGCCATCAGCGGCGAGTGGAGCGCGGGGGTGACGCTCCAGATCACGTAATAGCCGACGAACACCGCCATCACGAAGACGGCGAACAGGTCGATCAGCGGGGCGCCGTGGGGGCCGCGCGCGGCTTCCTGTGCGGCGAAGCCGGCGGCGTTCTGCGCGAGGATGGACGCTTTATGGGCGAGGGCGGCGGCCTGGCCTGCGAGTTCGGCGGGGGTCATTCGGGGCTCCTAAGGGAAGGGAAGACTTCTTTTTTGTAAAAAAGAAGCAAAAAACTTTTGTTTGTCTGGGTCACGGGTGGTTTCACCTGCTTGGTCTCATGGAATAAAGTTTTTTTGCTTCTTTTTTTTCAAAAAAAGAAGTGCTTGCTTCCTTATGCTGCCGCCTGCTGCACAAAATTCGGGTGAACGATGGCACCGCCCCGGGTCAGCAGCACGCCTTTGACGATGTCGTCCTCGGGCGGGAGTTTCGGGGTTTTGCTGTCCTTGTCCCAGAAATTGGTCAGGAAGGTGAGCAGGTTGCGGGCGTAGAGCGTGCTGGCGGCGACGCCGATGCGGGCGGGCCAATTGCGATAGCCGAGCACGACCACGCCGTTATCGGTGACGATGCGTTCGCCGGGCACGGTGGCGCCGCAATTGCCGCCGGCGTCCGCCGCGATATCGACGATGACGCTGCCCATGCGCATGGCGGCGACGGCTTCCGAGGTCACGATGATCGGGGCTTTGCGGCCCATGACCAGGGCGGTGCAGATGACGATGTCGTTTTTCGCGACGGTTTCGGCGATCAGGGCGGCTTGTTTGGCGCGGAACTCGGCGCTCATTTCCTTGGCATAGGCGCCGGTCTGGGCTTTGCTTTCCTCGTCTTCGACGCCGATGAAGGTCGCACCGAGGGATTTGATCTCTTCCTTGGCGGCGGGCCGGACATCGGTGGCCGAGACGATGGCGCCAAGGCGGCGGGCGGTGGCGATGGCCTGGAGGCCGGCGACGCCGGCGCCGACCACGAAGACGCGGGCTGGCGGCACGGTGCCGGCGGCCGTCATCATCATGGCGAAGCCGCGCGGGAAGGCCTCCGCACCCTCGATCACGGCGCGGTAGCCGGCGAGGTTGGCCTGGGAGGAGAGCACGTCCATCGACTGGGCGCGGGTGATGCGGGGGAGTAGTTCCATCGAGCAGGCATCGATGCCGGCGGCGGCGTAGGTTTGCGCCAGGGACGGATTGCCGGCCGCACCGAGCGTGCCGATCAGCAGGGCGCCGCGCGGGATCATCGCGAGGGTGGCGTCGTCGGGCGCCTGGACGGTGAGGACGACGCCGGCACCCGCGAGGGCGGTTGCGGCATCGGCGACAATTTCGGCGCCAGCATCGCGCAGCGCGGCATCGGAGATGGCGGCGGATTCACCGGCTCCAGCCTCGATGACGACCTGGATGCCCAGGGCCGTGAGTTTCTTGACCGAATCGGGCACCGCGGCGACGCGGGTTTCCCCCGGCAGGCGCTCTTTCAATACCGCTAGACGCATCAGTTCCATCCCTTCGTGCAGCGCATGCAATCGAATATTATGTTGGCCAGCCCCATCGCAAGCGACATAAATGCCACGAGGACGCCGCTTGCCTTGAACTCTCGCACCATGCGCGGGGTGCGATGTCAAGCGTGGCTGGCGCGATGCAGTACGGCCAGGGGTGAACCCCTGGCCGTGCGCTTCGCAAGTCGGTCGGTTTGGTAGCGCTGCGGATCAGCCGGTGCGGCTGGCGCTGCGGTTGCCTTCGCTGCGGCCGCGGGCTGGTGCGGCGTGCGAGCGCTGCTGCGGCCGGCTGTGGCCGGTCTTCGGTGCGCCGCCGCTACGATTCTGGCCACCACCGCCGTTGCGGCCTTGGTTGTTGGCGCGGTTGAGGTGCGGCGGGACCACGCCGCGGGCGGGCACGGCGCCGCCGGGGATCAGCTGCTTGCCGATCAGGCGTTCGATGTCGCGCAGATAGGTAAGCTCGGCGGGTTCGACGAAGGACACCGCGATGCCATCGGTGCCGGCGCGGGCGGTACGGCCGATGCGGTGGACGTAGGATTCCGGAATGTTCGGCAGTTCGAAATTCACCACATGGGAGATGCCATCGACATCGATGCCGCGGGCGGCGATGTCGGTCGCGACCAGAACCTTGATGCGGCCCTGGCGGAACTGATCGAGCGCGCGTTCGCGCTGGCTCTGGCTCTTGTTGCCGTGGATCGCGGAGGCGCCGATATTCGCCGCTTCGAGATGGCGGCAGACCTTGTCGGCGCCGTGCTTGGTGCGGGTGAACACGATGGCGCGTTCGACACCAGGTTCCTTCATCAGGGTGACCAGCGCGTCTTTTTTGGCTTCGCCGGACAGCAGCATGACCCGTTGGTCGATCCGGTCGATCGGCTTGGATTCGACGCTGACCGAGACCTCGCGGGGGTTGCGCAGGAATTCGGCGGCGAGTGCGCGGATCGGCTTGGGCATGGTGGCGCTGAACATCACCGCCTGGCGGCGGGACGGCAGCATCGACATGATTTTGCGGATCGCGGGCATGAAGCCGAGGTCGAGCATCTGGTCGGCCTCATCGAGCACGATCATTTCGGTGCCATCGAGGCGGATGGCGCCGGTGGAGACATGGTCGAGCAGGCGGCCGGGGGTGGCGACCAGCAGATCGACGCCGGGCATCATCTGGCGGGCCTGCGGGCCGGGCTTGGCACCGCCGATCACGACGGCGACGCTCGGGCGGATGAATTTGCCGTAGACGCGTGCGGCATCCGCGATCTGGGTGGCCAGTTCACGGGTGGGGGCGAGGATCAGGGTACGGCAACCGCGCGCGCCGGGGTTGGTGCGTTGCTCGACCAGGCGGTGCAGGATCGGCAGCACAAAAGCGGCGGTCTTGCCGGTGCCGGTCTGGGCGATGCCGACGAGGTCGTGGCCTTCCAGAATGATCGGGATCGATTGGGCCTGGATCGGGGTCGGGGTGGTGTAGGATTCGGCCGTGACGGCGCGAATGACGGGCTCGGCGAGGCCGAGGTCGGTAAAAAGGGTCAAGGAAAATGCTTTCATGGTCCCGCCCCCGGCATGGGGGCGTGACATATAGGTTTAAGGAAGCATGCGTAGAACAGCTGCCCGGTGAAGCGCGCGAGGCTTGGTTTTACCTGCCGCCAACCTGGGATGGGGCACCATTGCGGGCGCCGCGCATCCAGTGAACATTGCCGGCGACGAAACCGCCGCGTCTACGAGCATTGTTCTGTTGCACCGCACATACAAGCTCGGTCGGGGGATTGGCAAGGGTAATCGTGCGCGATTGGGGCAGGGCTGGTGCGCTGGTGCGCCGGGAGTCGCTCTGATCACCGACCGATCGACGTCAGTGCCGGCCGCCCCAGCCACCACGATCGCCGCCGCCCCAGCCGCCGCGGTCACCATCACCCCAGCCGCCGCCCCAACCGCCGCCCCATCCGCCGCCAAGAAACAGGCCGCCGGTCACGACCGGTGCGGGTGCCACATAGGCAGGTGCGGCATAGCCGCCGCCGTAACCGCCGCCGTACCCGTAGCCATAGGTACTGGGGTAGTAGACACAACCCGAAAGACCAATGGCCGCACTGCCAAGTGCGATCATGACCAAGGTTTTGCGCAGTATCGGTTTCATTGGAACACCTCATTGAACACTGGCTGCTATATAGGTGCGCGCTTGTGGCAAGGATGAGGCGGAATGGGACCAAAATTGTAACGTGCGGCAATGTTTCGCCTTGATGCTGCCGCGATCCGGTCCCTATTAGGCCGCAGCCGACGCCGTTTATAAGTCCTGTTCAACACGGCCGCCCCACGGAGACATGCCATGCGACCCAGTTTTCGTTTTGCCCCATTTCGTGTCGCCCCGTTTCGGGTGGTATTGGCGCTGACCACGGCGATCGGGACGGTTTTGCAAGGCATGCCGCTGGCGCAGGCGCAGGATGCCGCCACCGCAACGCCGCCCGAGCGGGTCGGTCAGATCGCGCTGGTGCAAGGGTCGGTTTCGTTCGACAGCGCGGGGGCCAGCCAGTGGAGTGCTGCGGCGCTGAATTATCCGGTGACCAGCGGCGATGCGCTGTATACCCAGCCGGGGGCGGAGGCGGCGGTCGCAATCGACTGGAGCCGGATGACGCTGAACGAGGCGACCGAGTTGCAGGTGACCACGATCGGGCCGCAGGTGGTCGATGCCGCGCTGTCGCAGGGCGAGGTTTATGTCGACGTGCGGAACCTGGCACCGGGGGCGCGCTATGCGATCACGACGCCGCGCGGCACCGTGACGATTGCGCGGGACGGGCAGTATGACATTGTCGCGGGTGATCAGACCGCGCCGACCACGGTGACCGTGATCAGCGGGGCGGCGCAGTTGCAGGGGCAGAACGTGTCGCTGGATATCGCGCCGGGTGAGACCGCGACCTTGCAGGGCGCCGATCCGGTGACGGCGGCGTTGGGGGCGGGGCAGCGCGACCCGTTCGTGGTGCGGCTGCTCGCGGTGCGGTATGCGCCGGCGCCTGCCTATGTGCCGCCGGTGGTCAATCAGATGACCGGCGGGTATCAGCTCGCGCAATACGGATCATGGTCGCAGACGCCGCAATATGGCGCGGTGTGGTATCCGCGCGTCGCATCGAGCTGGGTGCCGTATCGCGAGGGGCATTGGGCCTATGTGGCACCCTGGGGCTGGACCTGGGTGGATAACGATCCGTGGGGGTTCGCGCCGTTCCATTACGGGCGCTGGGTGCAGTATGGCGGGCGGTGGGGCTGGGCGCCGGCGCCGGTGGCTTATGACGCGCCGGCCTATTATCAGCCGGTGTATGCGCCGGCGACGGTGAGTTTTTTCAATGTCGGGACGGGTGTGGCGATCGGGGTGGGGATTACCGCCGCGGCGTTTGCGGTCGGTTCGATCGGGTGGGTGCCGCTGGGGCCGGATGAGCCGTACCGGCCGTGGTATCATTGCCCGCCGCGTTATGTGCAGCGGGTGAACTACTACAACATCCGCAATCCGAATCATTTCACGGATATTCATAATACCACGATCATCAACAATTACGGGCCGGCGCGGTTGATCAATCGGGGGGCGGCGACGGTGTTGCCGGCCGATGCGATGCGGCGGGGTGATCCGGTGGGGCGGTTCGGGCGGCCGGCGCCGGGGGCGGTGTTGGCGGCGGCTCGGCCGGTGCCGCCGCCGGGATTCCGCGGGCCGGTGGCGCATCCGGGTGGGCCGGGGTTCGGAAAATTGCCGGGCGCGCCGGGGGCGATGATCCATCGCATCGCGGCACAGGCACCACGGCCGGCGCCGTTCGCTGCGTCACGCGGGTTGCCGGTGGCGCGGCCTGCGCCGATCCGCCCGGAGGCGATCCGGCCGCAGATCCATGTGATGCCGCGTGGCCCGAATGTGCGGCCCGGCGTTATGCCTCAGGTGGCGCATCCGATGCCGGCGGCGATCGGGCGGCCGATGCAGCCGGGCGGGATGGTTCATATGAACACGCCGCAGGCACCCCGGCCGCCGGTTGGGCCTGCGCGACCCGGGGCAGTGCGGCCGCCGCAGATGCAGCCGCAGATCAGGACTCCCCAGGTGAGGCCGCAGTATCATCCGCCAGTGCAGCAGGCGCGGCCGCAGCCGCAGCAGTTTCATCCCGCACCTCGGCCACAGCAGTTTCACCCGCCGGTGCAGCAGGCACGGCCGGTTGCACGGGCACCGCAATACCATCCGCCGGCGCAGCAGTTTCATCCGGCACCGCGTCCGCCCGCTCGGCCGGCGCCTCGTCCTGCGCCGGGGCATCCGGATCAGCAGCATCCGTGAGGGCTTCTTTTTTGTAAAAAAGCAGCAAAGAACTTTTGTTTGTTTGGGTTATGGGCGGTTTGGTCGGTGGGGGCTGGTTGGTTGATGATTGCCCTATCAGGGGTGGGGTTGCGCGTGGTACGATCGGCTCATGCAAGACCCGGCTTCCGCTGCGATGATTGAACGACGCCGGCGGCGGATGCGGCGCATGGTCGAAGACGTGTTGCTGTTGCCGCTGGCGCTGCTGCTCGAATTTCTGGATCGGGTGATCTGGGATGGTGCCAAGGCGCTGCTGGATTTGATTTCGCGCCTGGCGGTGGTGGCGCGGTTGCGGCGGTTTTTGCAGACGTTGCCGCCGCTGGTGGTGGTGTTTCTGTTTCTGATCCCCGAGGCGATCGATCATTTGAGCGGGTTTTGGGCGACGGTTTTGTTCGTCAAGGGCAATTGGTTCGCCGCGACGATTGTGGCGGTTTTCATCAAGGGGTTCGCGATCCTGGTGGGGTTGTGGATTTATCAGTCGTGCGAGGAAAACCTGATGTCGGTGCGGTGGTTCGCCATTGCGCATGACAAGGTCATTCTGGCGCGCGACTGGGTGCTGGACCGGACGCGGCCGATCCGCCAGCGGCTGCGGCTTGCCTCGCGCGATGGCGAGCGGGGACGGTTGGCGCGGCGCCTGGCGGCGTGGCGGCAATGGATTGCGGCGGCGATGAGCCGCTGGGCGCGGTGAGGTCTGATCTCGCATGAGCCGGTTGGCGCGGGCGCATCTGACACAGGCTGACCCTGTGCTGGGGGCGCTGATCGGTGAGGTGGGGCGCTGCGGGTTGGTGCATGATCGGACGCGCGAGCCCTACGCGGCGTTGATATCGGCGGTGGCGCATCAGCAATTGCACGCCCGGGCGGCGACGGCGATTCTGGGGCGGTTGGCGGCGCTGGCGGGGGCGGAATGCCCGGCGCCGGCGGCACTGCTCTCGCTGGCCGAGGCGGATTTGCGGGGCTGCGGGTTTTCCGGGGCAAAAATCGCCGCCCTGCGCGATATCGCGGCCCGCACGCTGGACGGCACGGTGCCGACCCGCCGCGCGGCAAGCCGGCTTTCCGATGCCGAATTGATCGAACGGCTGTGCGCGCTGCGCGGCATCGGGCGATGGACGGTGGAAATGCTGCTGATTTTCACGCTCGGGCGGCCGGATGTGTTTCCGGTCGATGATTTCGGGGTGCGGGAAGGCTATCGGGTGATCCACGGACTCGACGCACAACCGAAACCGCGGGATTTCGCGGTGATCGGGGAAGCCTACGCGCCGTATCGGACGACGGCGGCATGGTATTTATGGCGGGCGGCGGATCGGGCGAAGGAGACGGCGAAGGGCCGGTAGGGATCGTGTTTGTTACGAAAGCGGAATGAAATAGATGCGGTGGGGCGACGGGTTCGGTAGGGATTGAATTTCGTTGGTCCTGATCCTGGTTTTCGGTGACTGGCGGCGTCCCGGCGGCGATTGGATCGGGCACCTGGGCCGCGCGCGCCACACTGATCGGCGTGGCGGGCGGTGGTTCGGGTTCGTGGTGCGCGGGTTCGCGCGCGGTTGGCTGAGGGATGGCGAGGATGGCCGGGCGTTCGATGCCGAGGGCTTCGAACAGGGGGCGGAGGATGCGGCCGATTGCGGGATTGGTTTCGATCAGTTCGGCCATGGTGGGGTCGGCGAGCAGATCGCGGAGTTGCTGGGCGGGGTAAGTGACGGCGGCGGGCATGTCGTGCGTGCCGGGGAAAACGCGGGGGAGCCAGCCGAAGCCATCCGGCAGGGAGGGGCGTTTGGCGCGATTGGGTTTTTCTGGCGTGAGGCGCTTCCGGCTCGGGGTGGGGCCGCGCAATACAGCGCGCGCAAAGCGGGCGGCGATGCTGGTGAGGCGCTGCCAGATGGCGATGATCTTGGCCCCCGGAAGGTGTTGCGCGTGGCCCTGGTTGACGGCGATTTCGGCCAGCATCGCCATGATGAGGGCGAAGCGGCCGAGGAGTGAGATCGTCAGCGGGGTTGGGGCGGTGCGCACCAGGGGAGATAACCACGGTGGGCGGGGGGTGAGAAAGGAAGAAAGCACTTCTTTTTTGAAAAAAAGAAGCAAAAAACTTTTTGGAGCTGGGGCATGGGCGGGTTGGCTGGCACGGGCCCCGATCAACCAAGTTGTTTTTGCTTTTTTGTTGTTCACGAAAAAGAAGATTGTTCGCTGCGTTTGGTTCGCTGGTGTTCGGGCTGTGGGGTGCGGATTATTTCCGGCGAAGTGATGTGATTGTGGTGCTATCGCGTGAAAGTGGTGGGGTGCAGAAGGGCACCCCACCCTTGCTCTTAGCGACCTGTCCAGTTTTCAGGGTCCATCTCAGAATTCTGGGAAAATCAGAGTGTTGGCGTTCCAGAAACGTTCCCAGTTGGCCTCTGAATGCCGTAGCGGTAGAGGGCTGTCACGCTGTCATCGACGAATTTCGATAGAGCTTTGGAAATGATATCCAAGTTCACTTGCTCGCCGACGAGATGGGCGATGTTCGAAAAATAATAGTCGTTCTTAATCGCAAAGATTTTCCGATACCCGAGGTCTGCCATGAACTTCGTCGTCTCTTCGTGGTTCTGGTAAATCTCACACTGGATGATTGCGGCGTTCTCGACCAGAACACGCTGGGCCCCTTCGAGCACTTGATTTTCGTGGCCTTCGACATCGATTTTGAAGGCGATAGTCTGATTTTTGCCGTGATAAAACTCATCGATTGAGATCGAGAGCCGGGTGCTGGTACTGGGATAATGCTCCATGCCATGGATCGAGGTCGAGATGACGGCATTGATGCCAGATGCGGGTGCCTGGGTGCCAAAATTGACCATTCCGGACTGATCTGAGACGACAAGATCAAAGGCTGTTGCCACCTCCGTCATCTTGTTCGAACTGATGTTCTGGACCAGATGGCAAAAGGCTGTTTCGTCAGGCTCAAAGGCGTATATTTCAGTGACGGTTTTGCAGGTCTTCGTTAAGATTGTGTAGACGCCGACATTGGCACCAATATCAAAGAAAATGTTACACGCAGCCGCCGCAGCATATTGGAAAAAAACATAGGGCTGAACAGGTTCGAAGCTTTGGTGTATCTGGTTTCGATATGCTGACTGGCCAGTCCACGAATATTGATCGAACGTCAAGCTAAATCTCCTGTTTGGGACTTCGAAGTCGAGCTGACCCGAGACCCGCCTTTTACCGCTATGCCTTCTCGTGAATGTATCGTTGATAAGGTTAATGAACCCCTAAAACCCGACTCGAAATTCAATCCTGTTGGATTTTCGGCGTTGCCAATCGTCGCATGATCAGGAAGGCGAGCGCCAGTTGCAACCATGCGAGCGCCGCGTTGATCGTCGCTTCGAAGTCCTTTGACAGGCGACGCGCGCGGTTGATCCCGCCGAGCGTTCGCTCGACCACCCAGCGCTGGGGCAACACGATGAATCCCTTGACCACCTGATCGGTCCGCTTGACGAGCGTTACGGTAATGCGGCTGGCTTCGAACGCCGCTCGCTGCGCCTCATCGCCTTGATAACCTCCGTCAACGAAAGCCATTTTCACCCGAGGGAGATAACCACGGTGGGCGGGGGGTGAGAAAGGAAGAAAGCACTTCTTTTTTGAAAAAAAGAAGCAAAAAACTTTTTGGAGCTGGGGTATGGGCGGTTTGGCCGGCACGGGCCCCGATCGACCAAGTTGTTTGTGCTTTTTTGTTGTTCACAAAAAAGAAGATTGTTCGCTGCGTTTGGTTCGCTGGTGTTCGGGCTGTGGGATACGGATTATTTCCAGCGAAGTGATACGATTGCGTTGCTATCGCGTGAAAGTGGTGGGGTGCAGAAGGGCACCCCACCCTACGCTTGCTTCTTTTTTGAAAAAAAGAAGCAAAAAACTTTTTGGATCTGGGGCATGGGCGGGTTGGCTGGCACGGGCCCCGATCAACCAAGTTGTTTGTGCTTTTTTGTTGTTCACAAAAAAGAAGATTGTTCGCTGCGTTTGGTTCGCTGGTGTTCGGGCTGTGGGGTGCGGATCATCTCCGGCGAAGTGATACGATTGCGTTGCTATCGCGTGAAAGTGGTTGGGTACACGGAAGGGCATCCCACCCTTGCTTCGGTTTCGGCTCTCTCAACCTGTTCTCGGCCATGGCGCCAGAGACAACAATGCATTAACTCTCGCTCCGGACCTCTTTCTGTGGCCCGCCATATATTTGAAAGGTGGCTTTTAGATGGAAAAAACTGCAGAATTAACACACGAAAAGCCGCGCGTTTCCATACAGAGAATACAATTTTCGGGAGGGCAGGAGTTTGACTTCCAGGCCAACGAAAAAATTCTTGTGGTCGGTCCTAATAATTCTGGAAAATCGGAGTTCCTGCGAGAGGTTAATGCTGCTATCGGATGGATGGAACCGAATATTTCTTTTGCTAGCAACAAAGTTGTCAAAGATCTTTATCTTTCAAAGGAAGGAACTTCCGCAGAGCTTGAAGTATTGCTGCGTGAGTGCGGCGAAAAAATTGACCATGATTTGATCGAATACCAAAGTTACCGGATACATATTAACCAAACCATTTTTTTTTCGCAACGCTTTCTTGGCCCCCTAGCACCACTGTATTGCAAGAACCTTGGCGCTGAAGGTCGGTTGGCTATCACCGCAGTTCAAAAAGGCGTTGGCGCCGACGGCCATCGTTCGAAACCACAGCACGTCATGTATGACAACGACAAAGTTACAAAGCGAGTAAGTAATCTTTTTAAGAAAGCCTTTGGTAAGGATTTGTTCTTCGATTTTCGGGCGAATCCAGACATACCTATTTATGTCGGCATCGCGCCTGATCAATCGGTGTTTCCAGATCGTGTCTCCGACGAATATGTAAATACGGTGCGCGAAAGTCCGCGCCTGGACCTTCAAGGTGACGGAATGAAGAGTTATGCAGGCATTCTTTTCGAAGTGATTGCGATCGAGCATGACATTACTCTACTGGACGAACCAGAGGCATTCTTACATCCTCCTCAAATGAGACGTCTCGGCGAAACCCTCGCCGCAGAAACACAGAATCAAATATTTGTTGCAACGCACAGTAGTGACATCTTGAGGGGGTTCTTGAACACAACAGGCAGGAACGTTAGAATTATACGTCTTAGAAGAGATGGGGATAAAAATCACGCTACCATGACAAGTCCGGAGCGACTTAATGAACTTTGGGACCAACCAGAACTTCGATATTCAAATGCACTTGACGGGATCTTCCATGAGGAGGTGGTAATTTGCGAGGATGATAGCGATTGCCGGCTATACAACTCCATCGCTGATTTTCTCGGGAAGCAAATGTCAAAAGGTTTTTGGCCGGACACGGCGTATATCCCGTGTGGCGGCAAGTCGGCAATACCAAAGATTGCAAATGCATTACGAGAGATCGGCGTTCGAGTGAAGGTTGTCGCCGATATTGATATCCTCAATGACGAGCATATGCTGAAAGCTGTGATTGATGCGGTCGGCGGGGATTGGAAGGCGGTCGCAGTAGATTGGAAGCAAGTCGACGAAGCAGTACGAAATGGGGTTAAACCGCTTTCAAAAGACCAAATAAAGGATGGTATTAGACAAATAATTGATGGACACTCGGAAGATGGTTTGCCTAAGTCGGCAATACAGGATTTGCTGAAGCAAACTTCGCCGTGGGCAATGGTGAAAAAATACGGCAAGAGCCATATTCCTAATGGACAGGCACAAGCCGCGTTCATGCGGTTGGACTTTAATCTTCGGGCTATGGGCGTTTTCATAGTTCCAGTTGGGGAGGCAGAAAATTTCTGCCCAGAGATTGGAAGCCACGGACCTCGATATGTGTCAAAAATTTTTACAACTTACCAATTGGGTGATCCTCAACTTAAACAGTTGCGTGAATTTGTAGCCAGTATTTTCGGAAATAATCTCGTCTAAGAACCCGACTCGAAATTCAAGCCTGTCGGGTTTTTGGCATTGCCAATCGTCGCATGATCAGGAAGGCGAGCGCCAGTTGCAACCATGCGAGCGCCGCGTTGATCGTCGCTTCGAAGTCCTTTGACAGGCGGCGCGCGCGGTTGATCCAGCCGAGCGTTCGCTCGACCACCCAGCGCTTGGGCAACACGACGAATCCCTTGACCTCCTTATCGGTCCGCTTGACGACCGTTACGGTAATGCGGCTGGCTTCGAACGCCGCTCGCTGCGCCTCATCGCCTTGATAACCCCCGTTAACGAAAGCCCTTTTCACCCAAGGGCTCTTGCGGCGAACGGCCCCCAGCAGCGGCGCGAGTGCGTCGCGGTCTTGCGTGCTGGCATTGGTGATCTGGCATTCGATGGGCAGTCCGAGCGTATCAACGGCGAGATGGCGCTTGCAGATTTAGATTAGCCAGCTGAGCCCGCCGACGGAGGTAGCGGTACAGTATCTTGTGCTTGTGCAAGGCGTTGGTAGAGAACGGAAGCGTCCTTTCTATCTTGATGGTCGTCTCGCTTTTTTCTCTGAAGTTCGAAAACCTCTGTCTCGATGAGGTGTTTTATCTCCCAAGAAGGCACAACAATCGTCATTGAACTAGCAATTTTGACTACATCGCCTCTTTTCAGCGATGTATTGCCGCTGCCTGCAATTACTTCAGCATCTTCGCGGAATTGCGCTCGATGCACTCCGATTAAGCATAGATCTGGGGCTTTCTTTGCTCGTGAAAAAAGGCTGGATATCGGATTTTTTGAATCCTCCCACGCCCTTATATCGCTATCTGGATTGTACCATGTCCAAACAGGAGAGCCTGAAAAACCGGTCCGTGATCTCGTATCATTAAGAAAAGCTGGCCGTGCAAATCTATCGCCAGACCCAATACTTACTGACACCCCATCCTGCGCAAATGCCGCTAAACTTCCAAACCGCGCCACTGGCGAGTTGACTGTCCCGGGGCCCATATGATCGGCGAATAGACCGACCATAATTGTCTGGTCGCCAATATACGCACGGCCGCCTCCTTCATCGTAGCGCAATAGATCAAGTTCATGGACCCAAGTAATATCATCTGACCATTCTAAAGTCTCTGGATTAAAAGAGAGTTCATCAGTGACATCGATTACTGCGAGATCGTCTGTTTTGGAATGCGTCCACTGGTCTGGGTTGTATTCCAACAATCTAGTGCCGCCGTCTTTTGTGTTAATTCTGATCATTGGTGCATTAACAACAACGTGCTGATTTGATACTGCATAGACGTGCCACAAGTGCGGTTGATCCCGAGAATGGTAGCCTACCAAAAACCCCGTTCCATCCGGATTTTTGCTTATTTGCCCATCCATAGTGTGCCCAAAAAGAAAAAAGACACAACGGAGCATCCGAGGCGTCAGGCGTGGCATCTAGACTGGCCTCCGATACTATGTAAACTGGACATTTGCTTTACCTCAAGCCGAGAATTTTTCTCAAAAATAAAATCATAAATTAAATTCCTAGGCAATCTAGGATACATTAAGTAATATATTGCGTCAAGTAATTCGTCAATAGAACTTTTTATTAAGCCTGTGCATCTGCGAGCGCGCGTGCCTTTAGTTAACAAAAGTTTTTTGCTACTTTTTTACAAAAAAGTAGCGATTGTTTGATGCTGACGTCGCACCCCCGCCGCTGCCCTTGGCGTGAGCCTGATTTTAAATATAATCATCGGTGAGGAAACGGGGGAAAGCATAATGCATATTTTGATCATTGGCGCGGCCGGGATGTTGGGGCGCAAGTTTGCGGCGCGGGTTGCGGCGGATGGGGTGATTGGGGCGGCGCCGGTGACGCGGTTGACGTTGGTGGATGCGGTTGCGCCGGTGGCGCCGGCGGGGTTTGAGGGTGATGTGGTGACGCATACGCTCGATTTGTCGGTGCCGGGGAGTGCCGAGGTTTGTGTGGCGGGGCGGCCGGATGTTGTGATGCATCTGGCGGCGATTGTTTCGGGCGAGGCGGAGCGGGATTTCGACAAGGGGTATCGGATCAATCTGGACGGCACGCGGTTGTTGTTCGAGGCGATCCGGGCGGAGCATATGCGGTCGCATTATATGCCGCGGGTGGTGTTTTCATCGTCGATCGCGGTGTTTGGGGCGCCGTTTCCCGCGGTGATCGGGGATGAGTTTTTTACCACGCCGCTGACCAGTTATGGGGTGCAGAAGGCGATTGGTGAGTTGTTGCTGACGGATTATTCGCGGCACGGGTTCATGGACGGGATTGCGATCCGGTTGCCGACGATCTGTATTCGGCCGGGGACGCCGAATGCTGCGGCTTCGGGGTTTTTTTCCAATATTCTGCGCGAGCCGTTGGCGGGCAAGGAGGCGGTGTTGCCGGTGGATGAGGGGGTGCGGCACTGGCATGCCAGCCCACGGGCGGCGGTTGGGTTTTTGGTGCATGCGGCGACGATGGATCTGGCGCCGTTGGGTTGGCGGCGGACGTTGAGTTTGCCGGGGCTTTCGGCGACGGTGGGTGAGCAGATCGAGGCGTTGCGGCGGGTTGCGGGGGATCGGGCGGTGGGGTTGATCCGGCGGGAGCCTGACGAGACGATTGCGCGGATTGTGGCGGGGTGGCCGACGAGTTTCGAGGCGAAGCGGGCGCGGGCGTTGGGGTTTGAGGCGGAATCGACGTTCGATGAGATTATTCAGGTGCATATCGAGGATGAGATGGGGGGTGTGGTGGCGGTTTAGGGAGGGGAAGAGTCTTCTTTTTTGTGAACAAAAAAGAAGCAAAAAAAACTTTTTTAATTTGGGCCCGTGCCGGTTTCAACGCCCGTGCCCCAGAGTCAGAAAGTTTTTTGCTTCTTTTTTTCAAAAAAGAAGGACTTTCCTTCGGCTTTTTTTGATTTCTTGGGGAGGATACAGGCAAAATGACAACAAAAATCGCATTGGTGACCGGAGCGGGCAGTGGCGTGGGCCGGGCGGCGGCGTTGGCGTTGTTGGCGGATGGGTATTTCGTGGTGCTGACCGGGCGGCGGGCGGATGCGTTGGCGGAGACGATCGGGCTGGCGGCGGCGCCGGAGCGGGCGTTGGCGATTCCGGCGGATGTGACTGATCCGGCTTCGGTTGCGGCGTTGTTCGAGGCGGTCAGGTCGCGGTGCGGGCGGCTGGATTTGTTGTTCAACAATGCGGGGAACAATGTGCCGAGCACGAATTTCGGGGATTTGACGTTCGAGCAATGGACTCATGTGGTTTCGGTGAATTTGAACGGGGCGTTTCTGTGCGCCAATGCGGCGTATCGGATGATGCGGGATCAGACGCCGCAGGGCGGGCGGATTATTAACAATGGGTCGATTTCGGCGCATACGCCGCGGCCGGGGTCGGCGCCTTATACCGCGACGAAGCACGCGATCACCGGGTTGACCAAGACGATCGCGTTGGATGGGCGGGCGCATAATATTGCGTGCGGGCAGATCGATATCGGGAATGCGGCGACGCCGATGACGCGGCGGATGGCGAGTGGTGTGCCGCAGGCGGATGGGACGATCAAGCCGGAGCCGACCATGGATGTCGATGTGGTGGGGAAGACGCTGATTTATATGGCGGGGCTGCCGCCGGATGCGAACGCGATGTTTCTGACGGTGATGGCGACGACAATGCCGTTCGCGGGGCGCGGGTAGGGGCGCGCGTGGCTTGATGGGTCGGCGCAGGGTGCGGCGGGCGATTTTGCTTTGCGGCGGGGCGATCCCGGCCTAGGGTGACTCAATCATAGGTTGAGGCTTGCGGTGGGTGCGGCGCTGATCATTGCCGAGCGGTCGGTTGGGGTGGTGGCGCGGGCCAGGGGTGCTGGGCGTGCGGTGCTGGGTGGTTGGCCGGGTCGGGTTCTGGGGGCGGAGCGCGGGCGGCTGTTTTTGTTTCTGCCGGTCGCGATGGGTGGCGGCGTGCTGGTGTATTTCGATCTGACGCGGGAGCCTGCGGTGTGGGTTTCGGGCGGGCTGGTCGCGGCCGCGACGGGGTTGTTGGCGCTGGTGTGGCGCTGGGCGGTGCCGCGCGGTGTGGCGGTGTTGTTGCTGGCGGCGGCGTTGGGGTTCGGCCGGGCGCAGGTGCAGACGCTGGCGATGCCGAAGCTGCTGGTGGTGCCGCATCATGGCGTGACGATTACGGGGCGTGTGGTCGGGGTGGATTTGTTGCCGACCGGGCGGCGGATCAGAATTGCGCAGCCGACGCTGAACGGCGGGGCGGTGCAGGCGCGAGCGGTGCGGGTGAAGTTGCGGCGGGGCGATGATATCGCGGTCGAGGCGGGTGACTCTGTGCGGTTGCGGGCGTTGTTGTATGGGCCGTCGCGGCCGGCTTATCCGGGTGGGTGGAATTTCGGGCGGGATCAGTATTTCGCCGGGCTCGGGGCGGTGGGATTTGCGATTTCGCCGCTCGATGTGACGGCGCGGGCACCGCCGGGGTGGTTCAGCGCGCTGCGCCAGGTGCGCGAGGCGATTGCGGCGCGGATTTTGCGGGATATGCCGCTCGATACCGGGTCGATCGCGGCGACGTTGCTGACCGGGTTCGAGGATTCGATTCCGCCGGCGGA
This sequence comes from Acidiphilium rubrum, assembly GCF_900156265.1. Taxonomy (GTDB): domain Bacteria; phylum Pseudomonadota; class Alphaproteobacteria; order Acetobacterales; family Acetobacteraceae; genus Acidiphilium; species Acidiphilium rubrum. The sequence continues at coordinate 14,820 of NZ_FTNE01000026.1, read as the reverse complement.
GCGGCAGGATTTCATCACGGCGGGGCTGGCGCATATTCTGGCGGTGGCGGGGCTGCATATCGGCATCGTGATGGCGACGCTGTATGCGTTGGCGCGGTTTATCGTCGGGTTTTCGGAGTTCGTGCTGCTGCGGGTGCCGGCGAAGATTGTGGCGTCGGTCGTGTCGTTTGTTGGCGGCGTGGTCTATGCGGCGCTGACCGGGTTTCATGTGCCGATCGTGCGCAGCCTGGCGATGGCCGCGCTGGTGCTGGCGGGGATTATCGCGGGGCGGCGGGCGTTGTCGCTGCGGGGCCTGGCGCTGGCGGCGCTCGCGCTGATGATGATCGAGCCGCAGGCGGTGCCGGGGCCGAGTTTTCAGATGAGCTTTTCCGCCGTGCTCGCGTTGATTGCGGGGTATGAGGCGGTCGGGCGGCGGTTTTCGATCGGCGGGGCGTCGCACGGCGCGCGGCTGGGCCGGCATGTCGCGGCGCTGGCGTTTACCTCGTTTCTGGCGGGTGGTGCCTCGATGCCGTTCGCGGCGTATCATTTCCAGCAGATCGAGCCGTATTACGTGCTTGCCAATCTGATCGCGGTGCCGCTGACGGCGCTGGTGGTGCTGCCGCTCGGCATGGCGGCGCTGGTGCTGATGCCGCTGCATCTCGCGCGGTTGGCGCTGGTGCCGATGGGGTGGGGTATCGCGGTGATCCTGCGGGTGGCGCGGCTGGTCGGCGGGTTGCCGCACGCGCTGATCGAGATCAGCCCGAGCCCGGGGTACGCGGTTGCGCTGGTCGCGATCGGGCTCGCGCTGGTCGGGTTGCTGCGGTCGCGCGCGCGCTTCGCCGGGATCGCGCCGATCGCGCTGGGGGTTCTGGCGATGACGCTGGGACGCGCGCCGGATGTGCTGGTGTCGCCGACCGGCAATCTCGCGGGGGTGCGCGATGGCGGCGTGGTGCGGATTGTCGAGGCGGGGCGCGTGGATAAATTCACCCTGGCGCAATGGCGGCCGGTCTGGGCCGGGGATGCCGTGCGGCACGGTGCTGCCGATGATGTGTGCGACAACGGGCGCTGCGCGTTCGCGGCCGGGCGGGTGCTGTACCTCGCGGATCGGACCGCCGGGGCCGGCGGGTGCGGTTCAGCCGCGGTGGTGATATCGCCCCGGCCCCTGCGCGGCACCTGCCGCCGGCACGGGCGGTTGGTGATCGATCGGTTCAGCGTGTGGCGCAACGGCGCCATGGCGGTCTGGTTCCGACGAAACCGGCTGGTGGTGCGCACCGATCGCACCGTGCAAGGCAACCGCCCCTGGGTTCCGCCGTGGCCACCGCGCTGGCACCATGCCGGGCGGTGGTGAGTTTGAGCCCGTGGGTAAGCAAGGCGGGGGGCTTTGCCCCCTCGACCCCCACTAAGGGCTTAGCCCTTAGAACCCGCTAGTTTTAGGCAAGGGGAGGGCGCTGCCTCGGTGGTTCCGTCGATCTGGCCTGTGTCGCCCTCCCCTTGCCTAAAACTAATGGATTTTAAAGGCTCCGCCTTTAACGGGGTCCAGGGGCAGAGCCCCTGGCCTTGCTTAATCACGGCTCAAACTCAAGGCCGGCCGGCATCAGCGTCGGAGGTTCGGGGCGCGGTGTCGGGCGGGGGAGGCGGTGGGCGGTTTCGTGGGCGAGGATGTAGCTGCGGGTGGTGGCGTTGGTGTGGTGGCGGGGGCGGGTGGTGGCGAGGCGGGCGGCTTCGGCGATGGCGGCGATGGTGGTGACGAGGCGACCGGCGAGCAGCCCGCGGGCGAGGTAGAGTGTGGCGCGGGGCAGCATGCCGGCGGTGCCGTGCCAATCGTGTGCGATCAGCAGGCGGTTGCGCACGACGTAGCGCCAGCGGCCGTTTTGCCAGTTGACGCGGGCTTCGGGCGAGACGGCGTGGGTGATGGCGAGGTCGCCGTGGTGTTCGATATGCCAGCCGGCGGCGATGGCGCGGCGGGCGAATTCGTATTCTTCCCAGGCGAAGAACAGGCTGGCGTCGTAGCCGCCGAGGCTGTCGAAGCAGGGGCGTGAGAGGGCGTGGCCGCAGCCGACGAACACGGTGGTGGTGAAGCGGCGGGCGGCGGCGGCGAGCAGGGATTTCGGGTAGCCCCAGCTTGAGGTGTCGAGCGAGGTGCCGTCGCTGGCGAGGATGCGAAAGCCGATGGCGCCGAGGTCGGGCAGGATGGCCAGGCGGGCGGCGGCGCGGGCGACGACATCGGGTGTGGCGAAGGTGGCATCGTTGTCGAGGGCGATGATGGCGCGGCCGTGGCCGAGCGCGGTGGCGAGGTTGCGTCCGCCGGGCACGCCGCGATTTTCCGCGATGGCGTAGAGGGCGGTGTTGGGCAGGGTGGCGACGAGTGTGGCCAGCGCGGTGCGGGTTTCGGGCGGTGAGTTCTGGTCGAGCACGATGACGTGGTGATCGCAGCCGGTTTGGGCGGCGGCGGAGCGGATGGCGGCGATGGTGGCTTCGGTGCGGTGGTGGCTGAGGATGATGACGTCGGCCGCGTAGGGTGTGGCGGGCGGCGGGGTGCCGGCGAGGAGGGTTGCGGGTTCAGAAGGCATTGCGGCCCCCGATGACGGCGGGGATGGTGCGCAGCAGGATGGCGAGGTCGAGGCTGGGGGACCAGCGTTCGATATAGTCGAGATCGGCGGCGACGCGGGCGGCGATCATGTCCGGATGGTCGGTCGGGCCGCGCAGGCCGCGCACCTGGGCGAGGCCGGTGAGGCCGGGTTTGACGCGGTGGCGCACGCCGTAGAATTCGAGCGCCTGTTCGAAGGTGAAATCGCCGGCGCTGGTGTGGGGCGCGTGCGGGCGCGGGCCGACCAGGGACATGTCGCCGCGCAGCACGTTGAAGATTTGCGGCAATTCATCGAGCGAGAGGCGGCGCAGGATGGCGCCGATCGGGGTGATCCGGCGGTCGTCGCGCCGGGCCTGGAGCGGGGCGGATGTCCGTGCGGTGGTCTGCATGGTGCGGAATTTGAAGACGGTGAAGGGCGCGCCATCGAGCCCGATGCGGCGCTGGCGGAACAGGATCGGGCCGGATGGGGCGAGCAGCAGGGCGATCAGGCCCATCAGCGGGCCGAACAGGATGAGCAGGATTGTGGCGCCCAGCAGGTCGAAGCCGCGTTTGTAGGCGGCGGCGAGCGGGCGGATCGGGCGGTCGAGCACGGTGACCATGCGCAGGCTCTGGCCTTGGGCGATGCCGCCGGCGCCGATTTCGGCGACGGCGTCGAAGGCGAGGCGCACGCGCACCGGCTGGTCGGCGAGGCTTGCCAGCAGCGCGTCGATCCGGCGTCGGGCGGCGGCATCGTCGGACCGGCGGGTGAAGACCAGGATATCGGTGATGGTGCCGGCGCGGATCATGGCGGCGAAGGTATCGGCCGCGGTGATGACGCGCAGGCCGGCGGATTGCGGCAGACCCCAGGCGAACAGGTAGCCGAGGTTGCGGCCGGACAGGCGATCGAGCCGGGCGCGCAGGTCGCGGTCGCACGGGCCGGCGATCACGAGGGCGATGCTGCCGCGCGGGGCGGTGCGTTCGGCGCGGCGCCACCAGAGGGCGATGAGGGTGCGGGTGCCGAGGATGAGGCCGGCGGCGAGGGCGAAGGCGGTGGCGGCCCAGGCGATCGAGGCGGCAAGCGGCGGGGTGGCGGGTGCGGTGCGCAGCAAAGCGAGGCGGAGCAGGATGACGACGTGGGCGGCGATCAGCGTGCGCAGGATGGCGGGCGCATGATCGAGCGGGGCGCGCGCCGGGGCGGGCGCGTAGAGCCCGGCGAACAGCATGAAGCCGATGGTGAACGCGGCGTAGGCGAGCCAGTTGGTGGCACCGGTGGTCAGGGTGGGGGCGGGGCCGATCAGCAGGCCGGCGAGGCGCGGGGCGGCGAGGGCGGCGGTGGCATCGGCCAGGATCAGCAGGCCGACGCCGCTGGCCCAGCCGAGCGCGTGGCGCAGGGGATAAACGTCAGGGTTGTGTGATGCTGCGGAGTCCCGCGTGGTTTTTGGGGCGGCGGTGAGAAAAACATGGGCGTCTTGATGCGGCATGCCGGTCCAGCTCCGCCTCAGGTTCGCGACATGCAACCAGAGGTTTTACAGAGTTAACCGAAAACGAGGCGCCGTGAAAGTAAAAAATTGATTAAAAAGCCAGATGCAGCGCCGGCTGCGACCGCGAGGATGGGATAGTGGCGCGGCAGGACGAACAGGGCGAGCAGCAGGGAGTACGCGCCCCGGTTGAGTATGAAGCCGAGCAGATTGACCGCGAGGAAGCGCAACCATTGCGTGTGGGCGGCGCGGTGGGTGCGGTCGCTGAAGGTCCATAGCCGGTTGAGCGCCCAGTTGATGCTCGCGACGATGAAATAGGCGACCGCGCCGGCGCCGTAGAGGCCGAGGCTGGGGATCAGCGCGTAGACGAAGGCGACATCGAGGCAGAAGCCGAGGGCACCGACCAGGCCGAAGCGCAGGAACTCGCCGCCGGCGGCGCGATGGCGCGCGGGCAGGCGGGCGGTGAGGAAGGCGATGGGGGACGGGAGGGATGCCACGCGCGCTCGATACCAGCCCGGCGCGCCGGCGGAAAGGCTTCGGGCGGTTGGTGCGTTGGTTCGAGCGGGCGGAAAATGAGCGTGGAGATTGATGGGCAATAAAAAACTATGCTGACATTGTTTCAAAAAGCGGTTCAGGCGGCTTTGCGGCGTCGGACCGCTCTTGACCAAACCGATTCCGCGCCATCATCATGCGACGATCAGCCAGGAGGAACCAATGGCCCAAATCAATCTCACGGTGAACGGCAAGGCAGCGCATGCCGAGGTCGAGTCACGGACGCTGCTCGTCGAGTTGCTGCGCGACCAACTGCATCTGACCGGCACCCATGTCGGCTGCGACACCAGCCAGTGCGGCGCGTGTGTGGTGTCGGTCGATGGCAAATCGGTGAAATCATGCACCATGCTCGCGGTTCAGGCCGAGGGCGCGCAGGTTATCACGATCGAAGGGCTCGCGGCGGCCGATGGCACGCTGCACCCGATGCAGGAAATGTTCCGCGAGCATCATGGCCTGCAGTGCGGCTTCTGCACGCCGGGCATGGTGATGAGCGGGATCGATCTGGTCGAGAGCCATCCGGATGGTCTGACCGAGCAGCAGATCCGCGAGGGTCTGGAGGGCAATATCTGCCGCTGCACCGGCTATCATAATATCGTCAAGGCGATCGCGGCGGCCTGGCCGCTGATGCACGACAAGCAAATGCCACAAGCCGCCGAATAAAAGAGCGGCTGGGTGCTGCCGCGCCGGTATCGTTCGGCGCGGATTCGATAAAACGGGAGAGTATCCATGAATGACATGTCAAATCCGGTGATCATCAAGGGCGGCATCGGGGATTCGCCGAAGCGCACCGAGGATCACCGGTTTCTGTCCGGCAAGGGCCGCTATACCGACGATATCAATCGTCCGGGTCAGGCCTATGCGTATTTCAAGCGCTCGGATGTGGCGCATGGCGTGATCAAATCGATCGATACCACGGCGGCCGCTGCGATGCCGGGGGTGGTTGCGATCTATACCGGCGAGGATATCGCCAAGGCGGGCATCGGTGGCGTGCCGTGCGGCTGGCAGTTGCACAGCAAGGACGGCTCGCCGATGGTCGAGCCGCCGCACCCGATTCTGGCGCAGGGCAAGGTGCGCTATGTGGGCGATGCGATCGCGATGGTGATTGCCGAGACCACCGAGCAGGCGAAGGATGCCGCCGAGGCGCTGGTGATCGATATCGAGACGCTGCCGGCGGTCTCCGAGATGCGGGCGGCGACCGCGCCGGGGGCTGCGCTGGTGCATGATGCGGCGGCGGGTAATATTTGTTTCGATTGGCACATCGGCGACAAGGCGGCGGTCGATGCGGCGTTCGCGACCGCGTTCAAAATTGCCAAGATCGATGTGGTGAACAACCGGTTGATCCCGAACCCGATGGAGCCGCGTGCCGCGATCGGGGATTTTGATCAATCATCGGGCGAGCACACGCTGTATACCACGAGCCAGAATCCGCATGTGATCCGGCTGTTGATGGGGGCGTTCGTGCTGCAGATCCCCGAGCATAAATTGCGGGTGGTGGCACCCGATGTCGGCGGCGGGTTCGGTGCCAAGATTTTCCATTACATCGAGGAAGCGGCGGTCACCTGGGCGGCGGCGAAGCTCAACAGGCCGGTGAAATGGACCTGCGAGCGCGGCGAGGCGTTTATCACGGATGCGCATGGGCGCGATCATATCACCCACGCCGAGTTGGCCATGGCCGAGGATGGCAAGTTTCTCGGGCTGCGGGTGAACACGATGGCGAATATGGGGGCGTATTTGTCGACCTTCGCGCCCTCCGTGCCGACCTATTTGTCGGCGACGCTGCTGGCCGGGGTTTACACCACGCCGGCGATTTATGGTGAGGTGAAGGCGATTTTCACCAACACCGTGCCGGTCGATGCGTATCGCGGTGCCGGGCGGCCGGAGACGACGTTTTTGCTGGAGCGGCTGGTCGATGTCGCGGCGAAGGAAATGGGGATGGATCGGGTGGCGATCCGCCGGCGGAACTTCATCCCGATCGATGCCTATCCGTACCAGACGCCGGTTGCGCTGATGTATGACAGCGGCAACCACGAGGCGACGCTGGCGCGCTGCATGGAAATCGCGGACTGGAACGGGTTCGAGGCGCGGCGGGCGGCGGCGGCGCAGCGGGGCAAGCTGCGCGGCATCGGCATGTCGACCTATCTCGAGGCGTGCGGCATCGCCCCTTCGGCGGTGGCGGGTGCGCTCGGGGCGCGGGCTGGGCTGTATGAGGTGGCGAATGTGCGGGTGCACCCGACCGGATCGGTCACGGTGTTCACCGGCACGCACAGCCATGGCCAGGGGCATGAGACGACGTTTGCGCAGCTGGTGGCCGATCAGCTCGGCGTGCCGTTCGAAAGTGTCGAGGTGGTGCATGGCGATACCGCCAAAATCCCGTTCGGCATGGGTACGTATGGCAGCCGGTCGCTCGCGGTCGGAGGCTCCGCGATGGTCAAGGCGATGGACAAGATCATCGCCAAGGGCAAGAAGATCGCGGCGCATCTGATGGAGGCGGCGGTCGACGACATCGAGTTCAAGGACGGCAAATTCACCGTCACCGGCACCGACAAATCGAAAAGCTTCGCCGAGATCGCGATCACGGCCTATGTTCCGCACAACTACCCGATCGAGGAGGTCGAGCCCGGGCTCGACGAGACCGCGTTCTATGATCCGAAGAACTTCACCTATCCAGGTGGGTGCCACATCTGCGAGGTCGAGATCGATCCCGAGACCGGCGTGGTGCAATTGATCGCGTTCACCGCGGTGGATGATATCGGGCGGGTGATCAATCCGATGATCGTGCATGGCCAGGTGCATGGCGGCGTGACCCAGGGGATCGGGCAGGCGCTGCTGGAACATGCGATCTATGACGAGACCGGACAATTACTTTCGGGATCGTTGATGGATTACACGATGCCGCGGGCGGATAATATCGTGAATATCCACGTCGGCACCGAATCGACCATGTGCACGCATAATCCGCTTGGCGCCAAGGGAGTCGGCGAAGTCGGCGCCATCGGCAGCCCGCCGGCGGTGATCAATGCGGTGGTCGATGCGTTGCGCGATTATGGGGTTACCCATGTCGATATGCCGGCGACGGCGCAGAAGATATGGTCGATTATCAATGCGGGCATCAATGCGGGCGCGCCGCGCATGGCCGCCGAGTAAAGGAGACAGAGCGATGTATGATTTCGAATATCACAAGCCGGGCGCGATCGACGATGCCGTCAAGGCGCTCGGCGCTGATGCGGAGGCGAAGGCGCTGGCGGGCGGCATGACGTTCATTCCCGTGCTCAAGCAGCGCCTGGCGAAGCCGAGTGCGGTGGTCGATCTGGCGGGTCTTGGCCTGACCGGCATCCGGCGCGAGGGCAATGCGCTGGTGATCAAGGCGATGACGACGCATCGTGAAGTGGCGATGTCATCCGAGGTGGCGAGCGCGATTCCGGCGCTGGCCGAACTTGCCAGCAACATCGGTGACCGGCAGGTGCGGTATCGTGGCACGATCGGCGGGTCGCTCGCCAATAACGACCCTTCGGCGTGCTATCCGTCGGCGGTGCTGGCGCTGGGGGCGACGATCGTGACGAGCAGGCGCCGCATTGCGGCGGCGGATTATTTCCAGGGCATGTTCACCACGGCGCTGGAGCCCGACGAGTTGATCACTGAAGTGTCGTTCCCGATTCCGGAAAAGGCGGCTTATGCCAAATTCCCGAACCCGGCCTCGCGCTATGCGATGGTGGGGGTGTTCGTTGCCAAGACCGCCGCGGGCGCGCGGGTTGCGGTGACGGGTGCGGGCAATGACGGCGTGTTCCGCCATGCGGCGATGGAGGCGGCGCTCGATCAATCCTTCACCGCCGATGCGCTGAAGGATGTGACGACGCCGGAGAGCCTGATGAACGGCGATATCCATGCCGGGACGGCGTATCGGGCGCATCTGGTGGGGGTGATGGCGCGGCGGGCGGTGATGGCTTGTAAGTGAAGGCAAGCGGTTCTTTGTTGAAAAAACCAAAAAACTTTCCGTCCTTGAGTCCGTGCCGGTATCACCAGCACGGACCAAACGAATAAAAGTTTTTGGTTCTTTTTTCAAAAAGAACTTCTTTTTTCCTTCCGCCCCACGCCCATGACCCTCGCGGACGTAATGGCCGCAATAAACGACCGCGGAGCGATCAGCGGCGAGACCCTGCGGTCGATCGATTGGGGTGACGCCGTCTGTGAGGATGCGCATTTCATCGACTGCCAGTTTGCGGATACCGCGTTCGGTGCGGCCGATTTTACCGGCGCGCGGTTCGAGCGGTGCCAGTTTGCCCGCTGCGGGTTTGCCCGGACGGTGCTGCGCGATGCTGGCTTCGAGGAATGCCGGTTCACCGTGCCGGGCGATCCGCCGGTCGGGTCGCGGTTTGCGTTCGCGGATTTGCGCAATGCGCGGTTCCGGCGGTGCGATTTATCTTTTGCGGTCTTCGAGCGTAGCGATCTGCATGCGATCGAGATGCATGGTTGCAATTTGCGCGGCGCGCGGCTGCATCAGGTCGATTTCGGCCGCGCGATTGGCCGCAAGAACGTGGTGACCCGCGCGGTGTTCAATGATTGCAATTTCGATTTCGCGGAGCTCGCCGATGCGTGCCTGCCCGGGTGCGACCTCGCGCGCTGCCGGTTTCGCGAGGCGGATCTGGGCGGGGTCGATTTCACCGATGCCGATCTGAGCGGCGGTGATTTCACCGAGGCGATCACAACGGGGATGGCGCTGGCCGGCGCCGATGTGCGGGGTGGTGATCTTGGCGCGCTCAATCTGCTCGCGCTCGCCAGTTTTGCGCGGCTGAAAATTACGCAGAGCCAGGGGGATGGGTTGTTGCAGGCGCTGCGGATTGATCTGCACCCCGATCCGGCCGGGTAAGATCGGCCGGGCGTGCCGCGCCGTCAGGTGCCGTCGGCCATCAGCCCGTAGCGGTGCATTTTGCGATAGAGCGTGTTGCGGCTGATGCCGAGTGCTGCGGCGGAGGCCGCGATGCGCCAATGGTGTTGTTCCAGCGTCTCGACGATATGGGCGCGTTCGTCCGGCGGTATCGCAGCGATGGCGGCGGGCGGGGTGGGCGGTGGCGCGGCCTGGCTGTGCAGGCGTGGCAAATGGGCGCGTTCGATGATGCCGCCTTCGGCGAAGGCGATGGCGGTGCGCATTGTGTTGCGCAGTTCGCGAAGATTGCCGGGCCAGTCATGGGCCAGCAGATCGCGTTGCGCGTCCGGTGCGATGGTGATGTCGCTCGAGGCTTCCTCGCGGCAGATTTGTTCGATCAGGGCGGCGCGGTCGGTGCGGGCGCGCAAGGGTGGCATGGTGAGGGCGACGCCGTTGAGGCGGTAGAACAGATCCATCCGGAAATCGTTGCTGGCGACCAGGGCTTCGAGGTCGCGGTGGGTGGCGCTGATGACGCGGATATCGACGGGGATCGGCGTCGAACTGCCGAGCGGGACGATTTCCTTTTCCTCGAGCAGGCGCAGCAGGCGGGCCTGGATGGAGAGCGGCATGTCGCCGATTTCATCGAGGAACAGGGTGCCGCCGTGGGCGGCGAGCGCCTTGCCGCGCATGCCGCCGGTCCGGGCTCCGGTGAAGGCGCCGGCCTCGTAGCCGAATAATTCGCTCTCGATGAGCTGTTCGGGGATGGCGGCGCAGCTCATCGCGATGAAGGGTTGGGCGTGGCGCTCGCTGGCGCGGTGGATGGCGCGGGCGAAACTGTCCTTGCCGGTGCCGGTTTCGCCGAGCAGGAGGATGTTGATGTCGCGGTTCATCACGCGTTCGGCGCGCCAGACGTTGTCGGCCATCACGGGGTCGGTGCCGGCGAAGTTGGCGAGCGAGGGGAAGGCGGGGCGGTGCGGCTTGGCGATGTTGCGCGCCGCCACGCTGGACTTGCCGTTGCTGGAGTGAGCGGTGCTACCGGGCAGGCTGGTGCGCGCGCGGGGGCGTGCTTGTTTGGCGGGCCAGATGCTGGCGAAGCCGTGGCGATCCGCGCCGTGCGCGATCGGCCAGATCGCGAAGGGCTCGGCTTCGGCGTGTTCGAACAGACGATCGGTCGTGATGTCGAACAATTCGGCGACGCTGCGGCCGAGCAGGGCCGTGTGGTCGGCTTTGCCGAGCTGGGCGGGCACCGTGCTGTCGACCGCGCGGATGGTGCCGTGCTCGTCGATCGCCAGCAGGCTGTCGTAGGGCAGGCCGACCAGTTCGGGGCGCTCGTGAAAGCGCAGGATCAGGCAGTCGCGATAACTATGGGTGAAATGCATCTGCTCGATGATGCGGGCCGACATGCTGACCAGGGCGATGGTGGGCACCTGGGCGGCGCGGCTGTCGTCGCAATCGAGGGAGGAGGCGTCGAGCACGCCGAGCAGGGTGCCGTTGGCACCCCAGATGGGCGCGGCCGAGCAGGTCATGCGGCTGTTGCGGGTGAAATAATGGTCTTCGCGGTGGACCACGCGGGCGCGGCGGTCGTGCAGGCAGGTGCCTGGGCCGTTGACGCCGGCGTGGCGCTCGTTCCACAGAAATCCGGGCGCCATGTTGGCGGTGCGGGCGCTATCGGTATTGGCGTTGTCGGTGAAGGCATCGAGGATGGCGCCCGAGGCATCGGCCAGCATCAGCACGTAGCGCGCGGCGGCGGCGGATTGGGTGACCTGATGGTTGATCTGCCCGAGCAGGCGATGCATTTCGACCCGGCCGACGCGCTCGAACAGGCCGCGTTCCTCGCGCAGGAGTTTCAGGGCGGCGCCACCGATGTGTTCGCCGGGCGGCGGATGATCGGGGTCGAGGTGGTAAAGATCGCGGCAGCGCTGCCAGGCGGCTTCGATATAGGCTTCGCGCGGCACATAGGTTTCGCGCAGATTGGCCGCACCGCGCGGCTCTGGCCGTTGCTCTGGCCGCGCAATCGGGCGCGGCTGAGGGCCGGCGGTTACCAGACCTTCGGGACTCAGCGTGCGGCGATCGAGCGAAGCGGGTCCCGCCGTTGCGGCGTGGGTCATGCTGGACGGTTTCCTCATTTTCGTGCTGGCCAGACATATCACCGCGACCAGATCAGACAAGTGTAGCAGAGTGTCACATCGTTGGCGCGTTTTGTCACGCAGGATTGAAGGATAGGTGACAGAGTTGTCATCCGGTGTGGGCGAATAATGGGCGCGCGCCTTGGACTTGGCGGCTCGGGCGGCGGTGGTTCGCCTTGGCATGATCCTTGCTGATGGAGCTGTGGCCGGACAAATCCGGCTCCCAATAAACGACTTGCGGACTTTGCCTGATGGCGCGGCCGCGTAACTGGAGGAAATTAAATGGCAAGACTAGGAGGATCGTCGCTGAGTCGTTCGCTCAGGTTGGCGACGCTCGGTGTTATCGGTGCCGGCGCCTTCGTGCTCGGCGCCCAGGCGCAGACGCCCGCCAGCACCTCGCTGACATCGATGCAGAAGAACCCCGACAACTGGGTGATGCCGACCGGCACCTACAACAACTGGCGCTACAGCCCGCTGAAACAGATCAATACCAAAAACGTCAAGAACATGCAGGTTGCGTGGTCGATGTCGACCGGGACCGATCGCGGGCTGGAAGGCCAGCCGATCGTGATCGGCAACATGATGTATTACGAGACGTCGTATCCGAATTTCGTCTACGCGATCGACCTCAACCATCCGGACCAGATCGCCTGGAAATACGAACCCCCGCACGACGATAATGCACCACCGGTCGCCTGCTGCGACGTGGTGAACCGCGGCCCCGCCTATAGCGACGGCATGGTCTATGCCGATGCGCTCGATGGTGTGCTCTATGCGCTCGACGCCAAGACCGGCAAGGTCGTGTGGCAGGCGAAGAACGCGCACCCGCAGGATGGCCAGACCATGACGGGCGCACCGATGGTGGTGGGCAAGAACGTGATCGTCGGCGTTGCCGGCGGTGAATACGGCGTGCGCGGCTACATGACGGCGTATGACGCGAAAACCGGCAAGCAGGTGTGGCGTGCCTACAGCGAAGGTCCGAACAAGGACATGCTGATGAGCGCCACGCACACGATCAACGGCGCAACTGGTAAGCCGATTGGAGCGCACTCCAGCATCAAGACCTGGCAGGGCGATCAGTGGAAAGTCGGCGGCGGCACCACCTGGGGCTGGTTTTCGTACGATCCGAAGCTGAACCTGATGTATTACGGGACCGGCAACCCGGGCACGTGGAACCCGAGCCAGCGCCCCGGCAAGAACCGCTGGTCGATGACCATCATGGCGCGTAACCCGGAGACCGGTGAGGCCAAATGGGTCTATCAGATGACCCCGCACGACGGCTGGGACTATGACGGCGTCAACGAAATGGTGCTCGCCAATGTCGATGATCACGGCAAGACCGTGCCGGCGCTGGTGCATTTCGATCGTAACGGCTTCTCGTATGTGATGAACCGCGAAACCGGCGCGCCGATCGCGATCCATAAATACGACCCGTCGGTGAACTGGGCGACGGGGATCGACCCCAAGACCAATGAGCCGATCGTCGATCCGGCCAAGATGACCAGCGACGGCAAGGATGTGAAAGACATCTGCCCGGCTTCGCAGGGCGATAAGGACGAACAGCCGGTTTCCTATGATCCGCAGACCAAGCTGTTCTACGCGCCGCTGAACCATTTGTGCATGAGCTATCAGGCGTTCAACGTGAAGTATAAATCGGGCTTCCCGTTTGTCGGCGCGATCGTGAACATGATCCCCGGGCCGGGCGGCTATCGGGGCCGGTTCATCGCCTACAACCCGGTGACCGGCAAGACCGTTTGGCAGAAGCACGACATGTTCCAGGATTGGGGCGGTGCGATGACCACGGGCGGCGGGCTTGCGTTCTATGGCACGCTGAAGGGCATGTTCCGCGCGGTCGACGCCAAGACGGGCAAGATCCTGTATCAGTTCAAGACCCCGTCGGGCATCATCGGCAACCCGATCACCTACATGCATGATGGCAAGCAATATGTTGCGATCCTCAGCGGCGTGGGTGGCTGGGCCGCGATCGGCATGGCTGATAATCTGCACAAGGCGAGTGCGGGTCTCGGCGCGGTCGGTCTGAACGCGACGCTCACCGACTATACCAACCTTGGCGGTACGTTGATGGTGTTTGCGCTGCCCTCGAAAGTGGCCAGTGCCGACTGATCACGTCTGACGATCCAGCCCGGGTCTCCCCTGCCCGGGCTGGTTTTTTTCTATCTTGCCGTGCCTTGATTTGCCTGCTTTGAGCGGTCTGGCGCGCGATCCGCCTGAACTGCGCGCGTATGTGATTGGAGTGAAACACCATGAAAAATTCGGCCTTTCGTTGGGCGTTGCTGGCTGGAATGGCGGGCGCGATGTCCCTCGCGCCGCATGTCGCCGCCGCCGCCAATGCCGAGCCTGCCGCAAGCAGCCATGTGCTGCGGGTCTGCGCCGATCCGGATTACCTGCCCTATTCGAACCGTGCCGGACAGGGGTTCGAGAACAAGGTGGCCGAACTGGTCGCCAAGGCGATGGGGCGCAAGCTCGAATACACCTGGGCGAGCTATCGCGGTCATGGCGGCTACTCGAATTTCCTCGCCGAGAATCTCGACGCACGGAAATGCGATGTCGTGATGAACCTGCCGTATGGCGATCATGAAGATGGTTACACCAAGCCGTATTATCGGTCGTCCTACGTGTTCATCACGCGCAAGGACAAGCATCTGCACATCCGCTCGATGAATTCGGTCTCGCTGAAGATGGTCAAGATCGGCTTTGAGGAGGATACGACGCCGGAAACCGCGATCAAGCTGCTCGACCTGATCGGCAATGCGGTGCCGTTTCACATCGCCAGCAATCCCACCGCCTCGCCCAAGGAATTGTTGCAGGCGGTGCAGGACGGCAAGGTCGGCGTGATGATCACGTGGGAGCCCGCGATCGGCGATTTCCTGAAGGATTACCCGGATCTGCAGGTGGCGCGTGTACCATCCGAGGAATACGGGCCGGGCCTGCCGACGGTGAACTACACCTATGGCATGTCGATGGGCGTGCGAAAGCACGATACGGCGCTGAAGGATGCGCTCGACAAGGTGATTGCCGCGCACAAGACCGAAATTACCGCGACGCTTGCGAAATTCGACGTCAAGCTGATGGCGAACCCGCGGCACGTCAATTTTCCAAATCAGTAACCGAAACTTCTGGATGAGAGCAGGACGCATGAAGATTAGCCCGCATTATGCATGAAGGTCGGCGAGCATAGCGTAAACCGTTGATTCGTTGTAAGTATTTGTTGTTGAGACAAAACTTCACCACGACGGA
>NZ_FTNE01000028.1 GCF_900156265.1 Acidiphilium rubrum | reverse complement strand
GAACAACTCCACGAAATCCTCGGCCCACCCCCACCGCCCGTACCGCCTTGGCACCAGCCCTTCGTCCCCTCCTTCAACGTCAAAAAACTCTGGCGGAAGGGGCCATGATTTCGCACGCCTATTTCGTTACGATTACGCAACAAATAGCACAAAAAGACAAGTGAAGCACTTCTTTTTTGTGAACAAAAAAGAAGCAAAAAAAACTTTGGTAATTTGGGCCCGTGCCGGTTCAAACGCCCGTGCCCCAGGGTCAGAAAGTTTTTTGCTTCTTTTTTACAAAAAAGAAGCCTTCCCTTCCTACCCCCCAACCCGCTCCAGTATCGAAACATAATTCGCCACCGCAGCCCCGCCCATATTGAAAATCCCCCCAATATCAGCCCGCCCCAGCTGCATCTCGCCCGCCTCGCCGGTCAGCTGCATCGCCGCGATCACATGCATCGAAACCCCAGTCGCCCCCACCGGATGCCCCTTCGCCTTCAACCCGCCAGACCGGTTGATCGGCAACCGTCCCGCGGCCCCAACCATCCCATCCAACACCACCCGCGCCCCCTTGCCATGCGGCGCCAACCCCATCGCCTCATACTCGATCAACTCGGCGATCGTGAAACAATCATGCGTCTCGATGAACGACAGATCCTCGATCGACAATCCCGCCTCACCCAGCGCCTGCCCCCACGCCGTCGCCCCGCCTTCAAACCGCGTCGGGTCCCGGCGCGATAACGGCAGAAAATCATTGACATGCGCCGCCGCCCGAAACCGCACCGCCCGCCGCATCGCCGATGCCGTCTCCGCATCCGCCAGCACCAGCGCCGCCGCACCATCGCTCACCAGCGAACAATCGGTCCGCTTCAACGGTCCCGCAACATACGGATTCTTCTCAGACACCGTCCGGCAGAACTCGACCCCCAGATCCCGCCGCATCTGCGCATACGGATTATCCACCCCGTTGCGATGATTCTTCGCCGCAATCGCCGCCAACGCATCCGATTGATCACCGAACCGCTGAAAATACGTCTCGGCAATCCGCCCGAACACCCCGGCGAACCCGCCGGCAATCTCGCCTTCCTCACGCCGATACGAGGCACCGAGCAAAATATCACCCACCGCCGCCCCGCTCACCGCCGTCATCTTCTCGGCCCCGACCACCAGGGCAAACCGCCCCCGCCCCGCCGCGATGAAATCGCGCGCCGCGAACACCGCCGCCGAACCCGAGGCACAGGCGTTCTCACACCGCATCGCCGGCTTGAACCGCAACTCCGGCACGCTCTGCATCGCGAGCGACCCCGGAAAATCCTGCTTGCTGAACCCGTTGTTGAAATTGCCGACGAACACGCCATCGATCTCGCCCGGCGCAATCCCCGCATCCGCCACCGCACTGCCCGCAACCGCCCCGATCAGCGATTCCAGATCAGGCGCCTCGAGCTTGCCGAACGGCGAATGCGCCCAGCCAACAATGCAAACCTCGGTCATGGTCGATCCCCCTTGGCCACGCCGGCACGCGGCAAATAATGTTATGCACCACCCAGTCTACCAGCCGCCCGCCCACCCGTCACGGCCGGATCGCAACCGAGTCCGTTACCTGCCCCTCGGCCTCGGCCGCAAGCCTCGCCAATGCGCCCATCGACGCAGCACCGGTCTTGCGCATGATCGCGGCCCGATGCACCTCGACCGTGCGCGGGCTGATCCCGAGCATCCCGGCAATCACCTTGCTCGGCTGCCCCGCCAATACCAAATCCAGAATCTCCCGCTGCCGCGCCGTCAACCCCGCCAGATGCCGCACCGCCTCCTCATGAATCGCCCGCCGCGCGGTCAGATCCTGCCCCAGCCCGATCGCGCGGTCGATCCGGCTGAGCAGCTCCGCCGGGTTGATCGGCTTTTCCACAAAATCCGCCGCCCCCGCCCGCAGCGCCTCAACCGCCAGCGTCGCATCACTCACACCCGACAACATCACCACCGGCGTCTCATCCCCGCCATCCCGCACCGTCCGCAGCAGATCGATGCCGCTGCGCCCCGGCAGATTGACATCGATCACCAAACACCCCGCCGCCCCGCCGGGATCGCGCGCCAGAAACGCCTCCGCCGACGCAAAATCCACCACCACCCGCCCCGCCGCCTCCAGCATCGCGTGCAGCGCCGCACAGATTGCCGGATCATCATCGATCACCACGATCGGCGCGCTCATCGCCGGCACCACCGTCGGGCGCACCGGCATCAGCTTGCGAATCGCAGCCGCCAGCGCGACCAGCGACATCGGCTTGTTGAACTGCGCGCAATCCTGCGCCGCGATCTCACGCAGCGCATCGGTCGAAATATCACCGGTCAGAATGATCACCGGCACCGCATGACCGATCGCCGCGCGCACCCGGCCCACCACCGCAATCCCGTTCATCGCCCCGGGCAGATTGTAATCGGCAATCAACAAATCCGGCCACGCCCCCCCCGCCACCAGCGCCAGCGCCTCGGCACCATCCGCGGCGGCGACCACCCGATACCCCTCCTCCTGCAGAAACATCACCAGCAGCGAGCAAATATCCGGATCATCCTCGACCACCATGATCATCCCCGATGGCCGCACCGCATCAGGCCCGTCCACCACCGCCTCCGCCGCCGGCGCCGGCTCCATCACCGGCGCGGCAACCGTCGCGATCGTGACCGAAAACACCGACCCGCTGCCCGGCTCCGATCGCACCGCAATCGGCAGACCGAGCAGATCGGTCAACCGCCGCACGATCGCGAGCCCCAGGCCCAGCCCGCGCGTCCGATTGCGCGAAGGATTATCGATCTGGTGATATTCCTCGAAAATCGCCTGCAATTCCTCCTGCGGAATCCCGATGCCGGTATCCCACACCTCCAGCCGCGCCTGCCCGCCAACCCGCCGGCAGCCCACCAGAATCCGCCCCCGCCTGGTATATTTCAGCGCGTTCGATACCAGGTTGCGCAAAATCTGCGTCAGCAACCCCCGATCCGTCTCGATCGTCAGCGTGCACGGCATCACATGAAAATCGAGCCCAAGCGCCACGGCATCGTCGGTGAATTCCTGGCGCAACCGGTCG
The DNA here is from genome assembly GCF_900156265.1 of Acidiphilium rubrum. Classification (GTDB taxonomy): domain Bacteria; phylum Pseudomonadota; class Alphaproteobacteria; order Acetobacterales; family Acetobacteraceae; genus Acidiphilium; species Acidiphilium rubrum. The sequence continues at coordinate 30,427 of NZ_FTNE01000028.1, read as the reverse complement.
AACACCGCATTGACCGCAAACCGGCTCGCCGCGACCTTGACCACCCCCGCCTCGATTTCATTGATATCGAGCAGCGTATCCAGCATCGTCGTCATCACGCCCAAAGTCTGCGCCATCCGCTCGACCAGCGGCTCGGTCGGCGTGCCCGCCACCGCGCGCGCCAGCAGCCCGTGCAGCAACGACAGCGAGGTGAGCGGCTGGCGCAGATCATGGCTGGCCGCCGCCAGAAACCGCGACTTCGCACGGTTGGTCTGCTCGGCAACGGTCGTCGCCTTCTGCAAGGCAAGCGCGGTCCGTTTGCGCTCGGTGATGTCGGCAAACGTGATCACCACGCCTTCGACGCCATGCTGCTGGGTGCGATACGGCAGCACCCGCCGGGTGAACCAGGCGCCGTTGCGCCCCTGCACCTCGCGCTCGATCGGTTGCAGTGTCTCGAGCACCGCCCGCGCATCGAGCGTCAGCATCCCATCATTGGTCAGCGCGGTCAGGTCGGCGAGCGGCCGGCCCAGATCGCTCTGGATCACCGTGAACAGCGCCCGCGTCGCCGGCGTGAAGAAGCGGATGTGCAGATCGGTATCGAGAAACAACGTCGCGACATCGGTGCTGTACAGCACGTTCTGCAAATCGTTCGCCGTGGTGCGCTGGCGCTCGAGCGTTTCCTGCAACTGACTGTTCAGCGCGGTCAGCTCCTCGTTCAGCGATTGCAACTCCTCCTTCGAGGTCAGCAATTCCTCGTTGGTCGACTGGAACTCCTCATTGACCGAAAGCGCCTCCTCGTTGATCGCCTTCTGATCCTCGCTCGACAATTCCAGATCATGAATGGCGCCGAGCAATTCGGTCCGCGTCGCCGCCAGCTCGCGCTCCAGCTGCGCCACGCGCGAGGTGTCCTTGCGGTTGACCGGCGATGCCTGCACCGCGACGCCGGTCTGCCCGGTCACGAAACAGATCAGCAGCAACCGTTCACCGTCGCTCGTCACCGGTTGCACATCGATCGTGAACGCCTGCTCGACGCCCTCATGCGTCATCGTCCCACCCGGCACCACCACCCGACCCGCCGAGTCGATCGCCCGGCGGATCGCGGCGCGCAGCTTGGTGCGCAGCCCCTGCCGGCACATCGCCAGCACATCATGCGAGGGCAGACCGGGCGCGATCTGCAAAAACCGGTCGACCGGGCCGAGCGTGAACAGGCAATCGTTCTGCCCATTGATCAGCACAGCCGCCGGCGCATAGGCTTCGATCACCATCCGCCGGCACAATTCGGCCAGGCTGACCTGTGGTGCGCCGCCTGGCCCCATCGTCACGACCAGACTGGTCCCGGGCAGCGTCGCGGGTACCTGGCGTGCCATGAGGCGAGATTTGTCGCTCGGCAACACCGGAAAGCCGAACACGCCCGGCCGGTTGCGCCCGGTGCGGCGATAGATCCGTTCGGCCTTGGCCACCACGCTGAAACCCTGATCGCCCGACCCGATGGTCTCGGCACTGCCGAGCAGCAAAATCCCGCCATCGCGCAACGCAAAGTGAAACAGCGTCAGGATTTTCGACTGCGCCTCGGCCCGCAGATAAATCAGCAGGTTCCGGCACGATACCAGATCGAGCCGCGAAAACGGCGGATCGGCCAGCACATCCTGCACCGTGAACACCACCAGCGCCCGCAGCTCCGTGCCGATCCGGTATTTCTGTTCCTCGCGGATGAAAAACCGCGCGAGCCGCGCCGGCGACACATCCGCCTCGATCGATTGGTCATACAGCCCGGCCCGCGCCCGCCCGACCGCATCAGGATCGACATCGGAAGCAAAGATCTGCAATTTCGCGGGCGAACCGACCGCGCTGATATGCTCCATGAACAGCATCGCGAGCGAATAGGTCTCCTCGCCCGAACTGCACCCCGCCACCCACAGCCGCAACGGCTGATCGGCGGTGCGCCCCGCCACCAGCTCCGGCACGATCTGCTGCTCCAGCACATCGAACACCGCGCGATCGCGAAAAAAACTGGTGACGTTGATCAGCAGATCCTGCGCCAGCAGATCGACCTCGGCGGGGTTGCTGGTCAGCAGCGCCAGATACGCATCGAGGCTCGGCGGCACCAGCCCGGCAAGCCCGATCCGCCGATCGATCCGCCGCCGCAGCGTGCCCGATTTATACAAAGTGAAATTATGCGCCGTCGCATCGCGCAGCAGGGCGATGATCGCATTGAAACTATCCGGTGCATCGACCGGCACCTCGCGTGCCACCGCATCGCGCGGCCGCGCCGCCAGGGCCGCCGGAATCTCCGCGAGCGGCAGCACCAGATCGACCAGACCGGTCGCAACCGCGCTGCGCGGCATGCCATCGAACGCCGCCTCGTCCGGCGCCTGCGCGATCACGAAACCGCCCTTGTCGCGGATCGCCCGCAACCCCGCGCTACCATCGCTGCCGGTGCCGCTCAAGACCACCACAATGGCGCGGGCGCCGCACGATTCCGCGATCGAGTGCAGCAGAAAATCGAACGGCAGCCGCATGCCGTGCCGCTCGATCGGTTGCGTGACCCGCAGCATATCGTGGTCGACCGCGAGGTAGCGGCCCGGCGGAATGACGTAGACATGATCGGGTTCGAGCATCATGCCATCGCCCGCCTCGATCACCGGTAGCGCGGTATGGCGGGCCAGCAGTTCGACCATCAGGCTCTGATGCGTCGGGTCCAGATGCTGCACCAGAATAAACGCCATGCCGGTTTCGCTCGCCAGATGGTCGAGGATGCGGCCGAACGCTTCGAGCCCGCCCGCAGACGCGCCTAACGCAACAACCGCGAAATGACTGCCGGCTGCGGCCCGCTGTGGCACGGCGCTCGACTTGCCGGCTTCCGAGGGTCCGATTTCCGCCATTCGATGACATCTTTCATCATTCAAACCGTTACTGAGCGGATTATATACTCATATGGACAATAACAATATTTTGTCCATCTTTTCCGGCGCGGTAACGAAGCGGTCAGGCGCGCCGCTGGCGCTTTGGCTACAAATCCTCGAACAACCGCCCGATCAGCGCCTGCGCCTCCTGCTGCACGGCTTTCAGGTGCTGATCACTCAGAAAACTCTCCGCATAGATTTTATAGACATCCTCCGTCCCGGATGGCCGCGCGGCGAACCACGCGTTCTCGGTCGTGAGCTTGATACCGCCGAGCGCCGCGTCATTGCCCGGTGCGCGGTTGAGTTTCGCGGTGATCGGCTCGCCGGCCAGCGTGGTCGCCGTGATCGCCGCGGGGTCGAGCTTCGACAGCACCGCTTTCTGCGCGCGCGACGCCGGCGCATCGATCCGCTCGTAATGCGATGCGCCGAGACCTTCGGTGATTTCGGCGTAATACTGGTTGGGGTCCTTGCCGGTCACCGCCGTCATCTCGGCGGCGAGCAGCGCCAGGATCAACCCGTCCTTGTCGGTCGTCCAGACCGACCCGTCCCGCCGCAGAAACGATGCCCCCGCACTCTCCTCGCCGCCGAACACCAGCGACCCATCGATCAGCCCGGCGCTGAACCATTTGAACCCGACCGGCACTTCGGTCAGGCGCCGTCCCTGGCGTGCCACCACCCGATCGATCATCGCGCTCGAAACCGCGGTCTTGCCGACCGCACCGCCCGCCTGCCAGTCCGGCCGATGAGTGCACAAATACCCGATCGCGGCGGCGAGATAGGCGTTGGGCGGCATCAACCCGCCCGAGGGGCAGACGATGCCATGACGATCCGCATCCGGATCGGTCGCGCAGGCGATATCGAAGCGCTCGCGCAGCGCGATCAGCTTGGCCATCGCGAAGGGCGAGGAGCAATCCATCCGGATCTTGCCGTCCCAATCGACCGACATGAACCGAAACGTCGGGTCGATCGTGGGATCGACCACCGTCGCCGCAATGCCGTAGCGCTCGATGATCGGCTGCCAATACGCACACGCCGCCCCGCCGAGCGGATCGACGCCGATCCGCACCCCCGAACGCTGGATCGCCGCCATGTCGATCACCGACCCGAGATCGGCGACATAGGGGGTGATGTAATCATGGGCATGCACACAGGCGGCGCGCCTCGCGTGCTCGAAACCGATCCGGCGGACCCCTTGGTTCCCTGCCGCCAGATAGGCGTTGGCCATGCGCTCGATCGCGCCGGTGACATCGACATCCGCCGGCCCGCCGTTCGGCGGATTATACTTGAACCCGCCATCCTCCGGCGGATTATGCGAGGGGCTGATCACGATGCCGTCCGCCAGCCCGCTGGTCCGGCCCCGATTATAACCGATGATGGCATGGGAGATTACCGGCGTCGGCGTGTAGCCGCCGTCCTGATCGATCATGGTCTCGACCTCGTTCGCCGCCAGCACCTCGATCGCGCTGGTGAACGCGGCTTCGGACAGCGCGTGGGTATCCATGCCGATGAACAACGGCCCGGCGATGCCGGCGCCGCGCCGATGATCGCACACCGCCTGGGTGATCGCCAGAATATGGTCCTCGTTGAAGCCGCTCGCGCGCGCATTGCCGCGATGGCCGGAGGTTCCGAACGCGACCCGCTGCGCTGTCACCGCGGGGTCCGGCTTCATCGCGTAATAGGCGGTCATCAGGCGGGGGATATTGACCAGCAGCGATGCCGGCACCGGCTGGCCGGCCAGCGGATTGGTGCGCGGTGTCATGGGTTCGGTGTCATTGGTTCGGACATGGCGACCTCGGGCGACCTCGAATGATGATCGATCACCCCTACACCGTGATCCGCCGCCTCGCCACCCGGCAGTTGATACGAAATCGGCGCTCGTGGATGTAGCTCTGACGATAATTGTCAGTCATCCACGAGCGCCCTTTATCGCGGCGCGTTTGTCCTCGGCGCGTCTGCCCGGTTATGCTCGCTCAAATAACCCTGTCTCGGTAGCCATTCGGTAAAATCCGTTTCGAAAACTCTTCGTCGTTTCGATAGCGCCGAGGTACCCTGACCGCCGGGATTCGTCTGTGACCTGCGTCACATCGCTACGAATAATTTGCGGCATCATGTCTGCTCCTTCCGAGCGTGATGACTTTTCGTACCGGCACAATGTGTTTTTTGATGGGCGCGCGCCGCACGCGTTCCTTGATCGTGTCGCAATTCCATCTACAGTCAGCCTTCCAGCTCAGGGATTGGAAATGGACAAATTCGTCGCCGACCAGCTTCGCGATGCCAGCGCATCGGCCCCGACGGCCGATTACGCCGCCTTGCGCCAGATCGAACGCAAGCTGCTCTGGCTGTCGTCATGGATGATCCATAACGCCAACCACATCCGCCCGAATCGCGATGGTTTGAAAGTCGGCGGCCATCAGGCCTCCTGCGCCTCGGTCGTCTCGATCATGACGGCGTTGTATTTCCACATGCTCCGCCCGCAGGACCGGGTCGCGGTGAAGCCGCACGCCGGGCCGGTGCTGCACGCCATCAATTACCTGCTCGGCCGCCAGACGGTCGACATGATGCAGGGCTTGCGCCAGGTCGGCGGCGCTCAGGCCTATCCCTCCCGCGTCAAGGACGGCGGCGAGATCGATTTCTCGACCGGCTCGGTCGGCCTCGGTGTTGCGATCACCTCCTTCGCCGGGCTGATCCAGGATTATCTGCGCGCCCACGACATGACCCCGGCCGATCGCCCGGCGTCGCGTCATGTCGCGATCGCCGGCGATGCCGAACTCGACGAGGGCAATATCTACGAGGCCTTGCTCGAAGGCTGGAAACACGACGTCCGCGATGTCTGGTGGGTGGTCGACTACAACCGCCAGAGCCTCGACAGCGTCATGCCGGACCGCCTGTTCGGCCGGTTCGAAGGCCTATTCCGCGACATGGGCTGGAACGTGATGAGCCTGAAATACGGCAAGGCGCTCGAAGCCGCCTTCCGCAAACCCGGCGGTGCCGCGCTGCGCGCCTGGATCGATGATTGCCCCAACTCGCTCTACTCCGCCCTCACCTTCCAGGGCGGCGCCGCCTGGCGGCAGGCGCTGGTGGCCGACCTCGGCCGCTCGCGCGGCGTGCGCGCCATCATCGATCCGGTGTCGGATGACGCACTCGCCCTGCTGATGACCAACCTCGCCGGTCACGACCTGCCCACGTTGATCGAGGCCTTTACCGAAGCGGCCCATTCCGACCAGCCGACCTGCTTTCTGGCCTACACCACCAAAGGCGCCGGCCTGCCGTTCGCCGGCCACAAGGACAACCACTCCGGCCTGATGAACGAAGACCAGATGGATGCGTTCCGCACCCTGATGAACATTCGCGAAGGCCATGAATGGGACCCCTATGAGGGCATCGCCGCGCCCGAAACGCTGCGTCACTTCGTTGCAAGCGTTCCCTTCGCGGCAAAACTCTCGCCTGCCGGGCGCGTGCTGAGTGCGCCGCTCGTGCCGGTGCCCGCCACCTTGCCGCACGCACCCAGCGCTGGGCGCAAAATGTCCACCCAGGGCGCGTTCGGCGAAATGCTGTCGGAAATCGGCCGGGGCGAGGGGGACTGCGCCGATCTCGCCAAACACATCGTCACCATGAGCCCGGATGTCACGGTCTCGACCAGCCTCGGCCCCTGGGTCAACCGGCGCGGCGTGTTCGACCGGCACACCCGCAACGATGTGTTCCGCGACGCCAAACTCGCCTCCGCCCAGCGCTGGGGCATGAGCCCGGAAGGTCAGCATATCGAACTCGGCATCGCCGAACAGAACCTGTTTCTGCTGCTCGCCGCCGCCGGCCTCGCCGGCCCGATGCAGGGCACCCGCCTGCTGCCGATCGGCACGGTGTACGACCCGTTCGTCAACCGCGGCCACGATGCGCTGGTATATGGCTGCTATCAGGACGCACGGTTCATGCTGGTCGCCACCCCATCCGGCATCACCCTCGCCCCGGAAGGCGGCCAGCACCAATCCACCAACACCCCGCTGCTCGGCATGGTGCAGGACCGCATCGCCGCCTACGAACCCGCCTACGCCGATGAATTCGCCATATTGTTCCGCCACGGGTTCGACTGGATGCAACGCCCCGAAGGCTCCTCGGTCTGGTTCCGCCTGTCCACCCGGCAACTCGATCAACCCCACCGCACGATCGACCCCGCCGCCGTCATCGCCGGCGCCCACTGGATCAAGCCGCCCACCCCCGGCGCGGGAATCGCAATTCTCTACCAGGGCGCCGTCGCCCCCGAAGCGGAAGCCGCCTTCGCCGCCCTGCTCGAAGACGCACCCGACGCCGGGTTGATGGCGATCACCAGCCCCGACCGCCTGTTCGCCAACTGGCGCGCCGCCCAGACCGCCCGCCGCGAGGGCCGGCACGACACACCCTCCCACATCGAAACACTGCTCGCCCCGCTCGCCCCCGGCGCCGCCCTGGTCACCGTGCTCGATGGCCACCCCAGCACCCACGCCTGGCTCGGCGGCGTGCGCGGCCAACGCATCCACACCCTCGGCCCCGACCACTTCGGCCAGTCAGGCGATATCCCCGACCTCTACCGCATCTACGGCATCGACGAAGACGCCATCCTCAACGCCTGCGCCGCTGCGATGCTGACGCCGTAGCGAGGGGCTTGGGGTGGGTGCCCGAAGTAAGCAAGGCGGGGGGCTTTGCCCCCTCGACCCCCACTAAGGGCTTAGCCCTTAGAACCCGCTAGTTTTAGGCAAGGGGAGGGCGACACAGGCCAGTTCGACGGAACCACCGAGGCAGCGCCCTCCCCTTGCCTAAAACTAATGGATTTTAAAGGCTCCGCCTTTAACGGGGTCCAGGGGCAGAGCCCCTGGCCTTGCTTCCCTCAGGGCGCCCACCCCAAGACCATTGTTACCGCTTCGCTTCGATGCAGTCCCAGATGGCGCTGGCGAGGTCGGTGCCGCCGAAGCGGGCGACTTGTTGGATGCCGGTGGGGGAGGTGACGTTGATTTCGGTCAGGTAATTACCGATGACGTCGATGCCGGTGAACAGCAGGCCGCGTTCTTTCAGGGTGGGGCCGATGCGTTCGCAGATTTCGCGATCGCGGGCGGTCAGTTCGGTTGGGCGGGCGACGCCGCCGGCGTGCATGTTCGAGCGTGCATCGCCTTCGACGGGCACGCGGTTGATGGCGCCGAGGGCTTCGCCGTCGATCAGGATGATCCGTTTATCGCCGGCCCGCACGGCGGGTTCGTAGCGTTGGATCATCAGGGGTTCGCGTGAGATGCCGAAGTGCATGTCCATCAGCGCGCCGAGGTTTTCATCGTCGGGTTTGATCCGGAAGATCCCGGCGCCGCCGTTGCCGAACAGGGGTTTGACGATGATATCCTGGTAGCGCGCCCGGAAATCGCGGATGGCGGCGCGGTCCCACGCGATCATGGTGGGCGGCATCAGGTCGGGGAATTCCATCACGAGCAGTTTTTCCGGCGCGTTGCGCACGGAGGTAGGATCGTTGACGACCAGGGTTTTGGGGTGGATGTGCTCGAGCAGATGGGTCGCGGTGATATAGGCCATATCGAACGGCGGGTCCTGGCGCATCAGCACGACATCCATGCTGCCCAGATCGATCAATTGTGCCGCACCGGCGGTGAAATGGGCGCCCCGTTCACGTTCGACCGTGACGGGGCGAACCCGGGCGCGCAACATGCCGGCTTCGAGCCACAGATCGGAGACGAGGTAGTGCCACAGGCTGTGGCCCCGGCGTTGCGCCTCGAGCATGAGGGCGAAGCTGGAGTCGCCGTCGATATCGATGCTTTCCATCGGGTCCATCTGGACCGCGACCTGTAAACCGCTCATGCGCCCTCCGTTTCGTGTTGCGCTGTCTCTATCAGGAGGGCCGGTTCTGTTCCAGACTGGCGACGCATGAGGATTCCGAGACGCCGCGCGGCATCGGCATCGCCGCCCGCACCTGTGGTGCGCCGTTCGGCCCTGGGTACAGGATCAGGTTGAGCCGGCAGAGTGCCGAGTGATACAGCCAGACCTGGGCCGAGCCATCGATTCGCTGGAGTGCCGGGCGGCCAAAATCGGCCTGCAGGCCGCCGATGGTCGCACCGACCAAGGTGATCGGCGCGGCGTTGGTGGCCGCGCCGGTCGCTGCGCGCGGCGCCGGCGCGCTGCATCCGGCCAAACCAAGGGCCATCAGCACCACGGCGACGCCCGCGCATTGCCTCATTCGGACTTGGCGGCGCCTTCGGTGATCATTTCGATGCGGCCGGTGATCTGACCGCCGTCTTCCACCTGCAGGCGGCGGCAGCGGGCGGTGCCGAGCACGCGGCCGGTCGCGCGCACGATCAGGGCGTGGCGGGCGGTGAGGGTGCCATCGATCGTGCCGGCGATTTCGGCTTCCTCGACTTCGACTTCACCTTTGAAGATGCCGCCTTGCGCGATCGACAGCTCGGTGGCGTTGATCATGGTTGCCTCGACCGTGCCTTCCACCACCAGGCGCTCGGCGTCCTGCACGACGCCTTGCACGCTGATGCCGCGGCCGACCACGAGGGTACGCCGCTCAGCGGTATCGGGCGAGCGGCCCATCGGCGGGCGGAAACTCGCGCCCGGCATCGGCGAGGCCGGGGGCACGGCGGGAGTCGGGGTCGGTTGATTGGGGGCGAAGGGCGATCTTGCCATGGGCGTCTCCTGTTCGGTCGGCGTTTCGGCGGATAAAGGGGGGGCGGGGCGAAATTCAGGCATGCTCAACCCGTCATCGACAGCGGCCTGGGACGGCCCCTCGTTTGCCTTCGGTTGGGTCGGTTGCTCGTCGCGTTTTCTGAAACTGATCACGGAACCTCCACTCGCATCGCGCTGAGCGGAGCTAGCACGCTCGCCGCGCAACCGACAATCGGCAACGCGCAAAAAACCCATGTTTCGCCGCAAGGTTCCGCAATCCTATCAAGTTTCCGATCCGCAATCCTTTGTCCATCTCGGACGCAAATTAGGTTCTTGGCGCGGCTGATGATACGCGGCCTTTATTCCCGCAACATTCGTCAGGACCATCGCATGAGCACGCTGCGCTACGACATCATCGGCATCGGTAACGCCATTGTGGATGTGCTGGCCCTGACGCCCGATGATTTTCTGGATCGTCATGACATGCGCAAAGGCAGCATGGCCCTGATCGACGCAGCGACTGCCGAGCGCCTGTCGCACGCCATGCCGGCGGGCAAGACCGCCTCGGGAGGGTCCGTCGCCAACACCTGCGCCGTCGCCGCGGGGCTCGGCGCCCGCGTCGCGTTTCTGGGCAAGGTCGCGGATGACGCGCTGGGTGAAGCGTTCGCGGCCGATCTGCGCGCCATCGGCGTTGATTTCCCGACCGCACCGGCCACCGGCGGCGGCGCACCGACGGCACGCTGCCTCATTCTGGTCACCGCCGACGGCCAGCGCACCATGAATACCTATCTGGGCGCCTGCGTCGATTTCTCGGCCGCCGACCTCGATGCGGATGCGATCGGCGCTTCTGCGATTCTGTATTTGGAGGGTTATTTGTTCGACCCGCCGCACGCGCAAGCGGCGTTTCGCGCGGCAGCGCAGATGGCGCGTGCGGCGGGTCGCAAGGTCGCGCTGTCGCTGTCCGATGCGTTCTGCGTCGATCGCCACCGGGCCGGATTTCTGGATCTGCTCGGCAGCGTCGATATATTATTCGCCAACGAGGCCGAGATTTGCGCGTTGTTCGAGCAGAACGAGTTCGAGAGCGCCGCCACCGTGGCCGCGCAGACGGTACCGCTGGCGGTGCTGACGCGGAGCGAGGCTGGCAGCGTGATCATCGCCGGCGCCGCGCGGCATCATGCCGAGGCGGTGCCGACGGTGGTGTTGGATACGACCGGCGCCGGCGATGCCTATGCCGCGGGATTTCTGACCGCTTTTGCGCGTGGCGATGCGCTGCCATCCTGTGCGGCTCTCGCCAGCGCGGCCGCCGCGGCCGCCATTGCCCAGATCGGCGCACGGCCGGATGCGGCGACACTGGCGCGGATCGCGGTTGGCTGAGATTGCCGCCGCGAAATTTCCAATTAGCGTTAACCGTTTGGCAACTCTCTCCTGATTATATGAGCGCATGAACTCCCGAGCCTGCCCTTCCACCGAAGGCGCGCGCTCCCGCCAGTAAAATCCTGGCACATGCATTCATCATCGCCGCCAGCGGGCCACCCGCGCGGCTGAAGGAGAGTAGACCATGCTCGACTATACCAGGACCTGGCTCGCGGTGCGGGGCATCACGCTGTTCAACGACAAGCGCGCGGTAACGGCGCTGGAATATGGTTTGATCGCCGCGTTGATTGCCGCCGTGATTATCGGTGGCGTCACAGCTTTGGGTAATGGGCTAAATACCAAATTTAATGGTCTAGCCGGTAATCTTTAGTGATTTTCAAAACCGAAAATTTTCCGTAGTCTAAGTATGTTTCGTCCAGTAATTCAACGCATATTTATTCATCGGAGTGGCGTTACTTCACTTGAATATGCGTTAATCGCCGGTCTTGTTGCAATGGCGATTATCGGAGGTTTATCTGTCGTCGGGGTTCAGACAAATGGGGCATTTGTTCATGCCAATCGTCTTCTGTGACAGACCGCTGACGATTGCGTGCGGCCACCAACTGGATGATAGTTCATGGTTGTAAGAATTTCCTTGCTGATCATGTTGGCATTAGGCCTCGCCGGTTTCGGCACAGTGGCTTGGCTGGATCTCCGTCCAGCCAAGCCACAGGCCGTCGCCGTTCAGAAAATCCTGCTCCTCGCCACCGCCCACCCGCTCCGCGCCGGCAGCCTGATCCAGCCAGCCGATTTTACCACCATCATCCGCTCCGGCGGCGCACCGCCGGCCAACGCCGTGCTCGATACGCCGGCCAATCGCTCCGCCTACACCGGTGCCATGGTCCGCCGGTCGCTCGAGGCCGGTGCCATCATCGAAGCCAGCGAAGTCATCCGCCCCGGCGACCACGGCTTCCTCGCGGCCGTGCTGCAACCCGGCATGCGCGCCATCTCGGTCGGCGTGGATGCGATCACCGGCACCGCCGGGCTGATCTGGCCGGGCGATCATGTCGACCTCATCCTGACCCAGAACCTCTCGGCCCCCAACCTGCCGCCGGCCAAAAGCGTCGCCGCCGAAACCGTCCTGTCGGATGTCCGGGTCATCGCGATCGATCAACGGCTGGTCCAGGGCGCCAACACCCAGGGCAAGGAAGCGGCCATGGCCCGCACCGTCACGCTCGAAGTCACACCCGACGAGGCCGAACGCGTCGACGTTGCAGCCCGCCTCGGCCCCCTGTCGCTGATCGTGCGCCCCACCGACTCGCCGGCACGCCCGCTGCCCACCCCCCCGCCACCGGTCTACAGCGGCCAGGTTTCACCCGCCCTCGCCGCGGTCAGCGCGCCGATGTCCGGCCGGAGCATGACGATCTACCAAGGTCCCGGCCAGCAAACCCAGTTCACCCCCGGCCAGACATCTCTGCCGCAATGACCGCGCTGGAAACCAATCTCGCTGGCAGCAAGTTCATGACGCCCGTATCGGCGGTGCCTGCAGCACGCCCCGATTTCATCGGCTTCGTGCGTGATGCCGAAACCGCCCATATTCTGCGCGCCGCGCTCGGGCCCGCGTTTCCGGCCGGTCTCGCGCTGCATCAGTTGGATTTCCGTCAATCGATCGAATGGCTCGGCGGCATCGCGACGCCCCGAACGATCCTGATCGATATCTCCGGCGAGGATCAACCACTCACGGCCATGGTTCAGCTCGAAGCCGTCGTCGACCCCGGGACAAGGGTGCTGGTGATCGGTGAAAACCGCAGCGTCAGCTTCTATCGCAGCCTGACCCGCAATCTGGGCGTAAAAGAATATCTGCCGAAACCGCTCGATGCCGCGATGGTGCAACGTGAGTTCCTGCCCTGGGCGACCGGCGCCGAACCGGAAGCCGAACCAGCCCGCGGCGGCGCCGTGGTCGCGCTGTGCGGCGCGGGCGGCGGGGTTGGCGTGACCACGATCGCCGCCAATCTGGCCTGGCTGATCGGCGGCGAAACCCGGCGCCACACAATTTTACTCGATGCCGATCTTCATCGCGGCAGCGCCGCCTTGTTCGCCAATGTGCCGCCCAGCACCGGCTTGCGTCATGCCCTCGAAGCGCCGGACCGGATCGATCCGCTGCTGATCGAGCGTGCCGCCCATCCGGCGACGGAGCGGCTGCACGTTCTGGCCGCCGAAGAGCCCTTGACCGAACAATGGACCCACCGGATCGGCGGCGGCCGCGCCCTCGCGGCCGCGCTGCGACAGCGGTACAATTTTGTGCTCGCCGACATCCCGGCCCACCCGCTTGGCTTTGCAGGCGAAATCTTGGCACTCGCCCAGCAGCGCGTCCTGATCATCGAAGCGTCGGCGCAGAGCGTACGCCTGGCACAATCGTGGATGGCGCTGCCAGCCGGTGCCATGCAGACCAGCCGGCCCGTCCTGATCCTGAATAAATATCAAAAGCGCCGGGGGCTCACCGCAGCGCAGATCGAAGCTGAACTCGGCGTCGCCGTTGCGGTCACCGTGCCGGATATGGGCCCCAATGCGGCGCGGGCCGCCGACCTTGGCGAAAGCCTGATCGCGACGAAAGGCAAATTTCGGGACGCGATTCTGCAACTGGCCAGAATCATCGGTGCCGCCCCCGGCGGGGCCGCATGATGGACGGGATCCCGGTCTTCGGCCGCCGCCCGAGCGAACCATCGCTTGCTGTCGCCTCGCCCGGCACCGAACCGGCGGCGGGCATCCGGCAGGAAGATGTCGACTTGATCCGCACGCTGTGCCTGACGAAGATCGACGCCTCGGTGATCGCGACGCTCTCGCCGCCCCGACTGCTCAACACGGTCGAGGTGATGCTCGCCGAACTGGCAACCGAGCACCGCATTCAACTCAACAGCCGCGAGCAGCATCAGATCGCCAACGAACTGGTCGATGACATGCTGGGCCTCGGCCCGCTCGAACCGCTGCTCGAGGACGATACCATCACCGACATCATGGTGAACGGCCCTGACCGCGTGTTCGCCGAAAAACGCGGCAAGCTGCAGCAACTTCCGGTGCGGTTCCGCGATTCCGCGCATCTCGCCAACATCTGCCAGCGCATCGCCGCCTCGGTCGGGCGGCGGGTCGATGAATCATCGCCGATGGTCGATGCACGGTTGAAGGATGGTTCGCGCGTCAACATCGTTTTGCCGCCCCTGGCGATCGATGGCCCTTGCCTCTCGATCCGAAAATTCGCCAAAAAGCCGATCAGTTTCGCCAAGCTGATCGAGTATGGGTCATTGACACCGCCGATCGCGCGGATCCTGGAAATCGCGGCGCGGTGCCGGCTCAATGTGGTAATCTCGGGCGGTACCGGATCGGGAAAAACCACCATGATGAACGCCATGAGCAGCTTCATCGATCCGGCCGAACGCATTGTCACGGTCGAGGACGCGGCCGAACTGCAATTGCAGCAGCCGCATATCGTGCGGCTCGAAACCAGGCCGCTCAATCTCGAAGGCAAAGGCGAGATCAATCAGCGCGACCTGTTGCGCAACGCGCTCCGCATGCGCCCCGATCGGATCATCATCGGCGAGGTGCGCGGACCTGAAGCGTTCGACATGTTGCAGGCGATGAACACCGGCCACGACGGATCGATGTCGACCATTCACGCGAACAACACGCGCGACGCGCTCGCCCGCATCGAGAACATGGTGCAAATGGCCAGCATGGGCCTGTCGCCCCGCGCCATCCGGATGCAGGTGGTGTCGGCCGTCAATCTGATCGTGCAGGTCGAGCGCCAGCGCGACGGCGGCAGGCGGGTGATTCAGCTTACCGAAATCGCCGGCATCGAAGGCGAAACGCCGCTGCTCAACGACATTTTCAAATATGAAACGCAAGGCGAGGACGCCACAGGCCGCCTTGTGGGTAAATATTTCGTCTCCCGTACAAAATCGAGCTTCCATGAACGCCTGACCTATTTCGGCCTCGCGCGCCCCTGGGCCGCGGCACTCGAGGAGGCCAGCCTCGGATGAGTCATCTGCCGCTGTTGCTCGCAGTCAGCTTGATCATGACGGCAGGGCTGGTTCTGGTCGGATTGAACGTCTGGCAGGCCGACCGCGCACAACGCCGCCTCGCCGGGCGGCTCGATCGGGTGACCAACGGCCTCGTCATCGTCGAGACCGAGGAAAAACCCAAGGCGATCAATCCCTTCGCTCGGTTCTTGGCGCCGCTCGCCAAACTGCTCCAGGTGTTCGGCATCGATCTGCTGCGCGCACCGGATTATCCAGCACCATGGTGGGTCATTCTGCTGGTCAGCATTGGGGCGGCGCGTGTCGTCGTCATGCTGATCACCATGGTGGTGGGCAGCATCGGACTGCTGATGTGGCCCCTCATGAGCATTGTGATCGCCCGTTCGGTGTTCGGTACCATCCACGCCAAACGGTCCTCAGCACTGCTCAACCAATTCCCCGATACGCTGGCGACCATCGTGCGCTGCGTCCGGGTCGGCATTCCGGTGCAGGAGGCGTTGCGGATTATCGGGCGGGACATGCCCAAACCCACCGGTGCCGAATTTACGCGCATCGCGGATCAGGTCGCGATCGGCACGCCGCTCGATCAGGCGCTGCGCAGCCTCGCGGAGCGTTCGCGGCTGGCCGAATATGGGTTTTTCGCTACCGCACTGAGTTTACAGGCCCGCGCCGGCGGTGGCCTGGCCCAGACCCTCGAGACCCTTTCGGATGTCATCCGCAAGCGCGTGGCGATGAAGGCGCGCGGTTATGCCATGGCGGCGGAGGCGCGCACCAGCGCGCTGATCCTTGGTGCGATCCCGATTGTCGCGGGACTCGGCATCGAGTTGATACAGCCAAAATATCTGAATGTTCTATTCACAACCCAGAAAGGCCACGTCATCTTCGGGGGGGCCGTCTGCATGCTGGTGATGGGGACGCTGACCATGCGCTCGATCATCCGGCGCAGTCTGAGCTGACTGCTCATGGCACTGCTCTATGTCGGCGTCCCGGCCTTTTTTCTGCTGATCGCCGCGATTGCCATGCTGATGCTGAAACTGGTGATCCAAGAGGAAAAACTGGCAAGGCGCATCGCGCGCGCCGGCGGCTTGTCGGTCGCCGCCGAGACCGAGGCAGACCGCCAGCCGGTGCATATCCGGATCATCGTCGGGCTCGGGTTCGCCGTAGCGCGCAGCGGTTTGCTGAGCCCGAAAACTCTTGCGGACCTACGCCATACGCTACGCATGGCCGGGATCAGGGATCAGGGCGCGCTAGGCCTGTTCGTCGGCGCGAAACTACTGATGTTCATCGGATTGCCGGCGATCGGTTTCGCCTCGCTCCATCTTGTCCATCTCAGCGAGATTTTGCAAATCGGGCTGATCGGCGGTGCCGCGATCGTCGGGCTGCTGGGGCCGGACATGATCATCCAGCAAAGGCGCAAACGCTTCGTCAAGCGGGTCGAAGCGGGACTCGCCGATGCGCTCGATCTGATGGTGATCTGCGCCGATGCCGGCCTTAGCCTGGAGCCGGGGTTGGCCCGCGTCGCCAATGAAATTCGCGAAACCCACCCCGCGGTCGCCCAGGAACTGACCATCACCTCGAACGAGATGCGGATCGGCAATCAGGTGCGCGACGCGCTGACCGCCCTTGGCACTCGAACGGGTCTCGACAGTCTCAAACGACTGGGCTCGACACTGATCCAGACGATCCAATACGGCACGCCGCTGACCCAGGCGCTGCGGACGCTCTCGGCCGAACTGCGTCAGGAGCAGCTGACCCGGTTCGAGGAACGGGCCGCTCGCCTGCCGGTGCTCCTGACCTTGCCGATGATCATTTTCATCCTGCCCTGCGTGTTTCTCGTCGTCGGCGGCCCGGCGATCCTGAAAGTGATGGCGGCATTCTGATCCTACGCCTGCACCGGCGCGACGCTCATGCAAAAATCACACCATCGGGCACCGTCGCGATATTCCAAAGGGTTACGGATGTTGGTATGATCCATGCATGTCATTGGGACCACGGCTCGATCTAAGGCAGACGCAATCGCTGGTCATGACTCCGCAACTGCGGCAGGCCATCCAGTTGCTGCAGTTCACCAATACCGAGGTCAATCAATTCATCGAGGATGAATTGCTGAAAAACCCGCTGATCGAGCGCGACGATGCAGAACTACCCGCACCGCAGGCCGCCGGTCTGCCCGATAATGCCAACGCACCCGATCCCGCACCACCCGCCCCGCTCGGCGATGCCCGGACGATCGATGCGGACGCTACCGGCGTTCAGGCGCCGCTCGATACCGATTTCTCGAACGTCTACGACGCGGGCACCGGCTCCGATGGTAGCCGCGACGGCGGCATGGGCTTCGAGGATGACGATTGGATCGGCCAGATCGCCGATCGGCCGCCCGATCTGCGCGAGCACCTCGAACAGCAGATCAGGCTTGCCTTCCCCGATCTGGCGCAGCGCCGGATCGCATCCGCCCTGCTGATGGCGCTCGATCCCTCGGGTCGGCTGGTCGATCCACCGGAAGCGATCGCCACCGCCCTGGGTGTTGCGCTCGAAGCGCTGGAAGCTGTGCGCCAGACCATGCTGCGGTTCGACCCGACCGGCATTTTTGCCCGCGATCTGGCCGAATGCCTTGCGGTGCAGCTTGCCGAGCGCAACCGGCTCGACCCGGCGATGGCGGCACTGGTCGCCAACCTCGAACTCTTGGCTAAACGCGATCATCGCAGCCTGATGGAGCTGTGCGGCGTCGATGCCGAAGATCTGCGCGATATGATTGCCGAACTCAAGCGCCTGAACCCCAAGCCCGGCGCCGGGTTCGATGCCGGCCCGATCACGCCGCTGATCCCCGACGTGCTGATGCGCCCGGGTCCGGACGGCGACTACATGCTGGAACTCAACCCGGAAACCATGCCGCGCGTGCTGATCCGGCGCGGCTTTCATGCGCGCATGGCGGCGAAGGCCTCCCGTGAGACCAGGCAATTCCTGTCGGACCGGATTCAGAGCGCCAATTGGCTGATCCGTGCCCTGGAATCGCGCGCCGATACGATTTTGCGGGTGGCCGGCGAGATCGTGCAGCACCAGGAAGGTTTTTTTCGCCTCGGCATCGGCTTTCTCAAGCCGCTCACCCTGCGCGAAGTCGCCGCCGCGCTCGAGATCCACGAGAGCACGGTCAGCCGCGTGACTTCCAACAAAGTGATCGCGACGCCACGCGGCATTTTCGAGATGAAATTCTTTTTCACCACTGCACTTTCGGGCGCGAACGGCGAAAGCCACAGCGCGGAGGCGGTGCGTCACCGGATTGCCGCCCTCATCGAGGCCGAACCGGCCAACGTTGTCCTGTCTGACGATGCTCTGGCCAAATTGTTACAAAAGGAAGGCATAGACATCGCGCGCCGAACTGTGGCCAAATACCGCGAGGCGATGCGCATTCCCGGCTCGGCGCAGCGCAAGCGGGACAAGGGGCTTTCGGCCGAACCCTGAGCCCGGCACGATCGAGAGCGGGCAACACGCGCTAACAACAAGGATCCTGGCGATGCAAATCACGGTCTCCGGCAAACAAGTCGATCTGTCCGATGCGCTGCGCGTTCATGTGGCCAACCATCTGGACGTTATTTCCACGAAATATTTCGATCATGCGCTCGAAGCGAACGTCACGTTCAGTCGCGCCCGCAGTTTTTTCACCTGCGACATCAACGTGCACGCCGCCCGCGGCCTCACCCTGCGCGGCGAAGGCGAAGCGGCCGATGCCCATGCCGCGTTCGACGATGCCGCCGAGCATATCGCGAAACGACTGCGCCGCTACCGCCGTCGGGTGAACGAGCACGCCCGCGAGATCGCCGGGCGCGAACGGCCGGAGGCGGCGCGCCAATATGTGTTGCAGGAGGTCTACGAGCGCGAGGACGCGCCGGCCCCGAACGGTGCGGCCCATGATCTGGCCACCGGACCGGACACCGGCCCGCACGCGGCGGTGGTCGCCGAGGCGCTGACCGAGATCGCCTTCCTGTCGGTCAGCGAGGCGGTGATGCGGATGGATTTGGCGGATCAGCCGGTGTTGATGTTCCGTAACTCGGCCAATCGCGCCCTCAACGTGGTTTATCGGCGCAGTGATGGCAATATCGGCTGGATCGACAGTTCCACGGCCGGGTAGCCATGGGGGCCATGCCGGGGGTGTTCAGGCCCCTGGCATGGACAGTGGTTCACCGGCGGGCGTAAAAATAACAATGGCCGGTCGGCATGATCGGTCCGGCGACCAGTTGGCAGCGCCCGGCGCGTGCAGGTGCGGCGTGGTCGGGCCGGAAGAACTGGCAGGTCGCGCAGACATCGCCATCGGTGCCGTGCTGGTCGGTGTAGCCGGCGGCCTTGGGTGATTCGAGCGTGTCGGCCAGCAGCGCGCGCGTCGAGGCGAGCCAGACGAAACCACCGAGACCGAGTGTGACGCGGCGGCGCTTGGGCACGGCACAGATTCAGAGATTGGCGACGGCGTGCTGTTTGGCGAGGAACCAGGCATCGACCGCCGCCTTCATCGAGCCCGCGATGCGCTCGCGGAACGCATTGGTCCGCAGCGCCGCCTCATCCTGCGGGTTCGACAGGAAGGCGGTTTCGACCAGCACGCTCGGGATGGCGGAGGATTGCAGGACCGCGAAGGTCGCGTGCCGGGCCGGATTTTGCAGCATGGTGACTTCGCGGGCCAGGGACCCGACCATTTTTTGTTGCAACAACAGCGATTCGATTTTCGTGCTGTGCGCCATCAGGCTGAACAGGATTTTGCCGACCTGGGGCGAGACACCACGGAACGTCGGGTTGGATATGCGTTCGACACTGTTTTCCGAACTTGCGATGGTGGCGGCGAGCCGGTCCGACGCCTTGTCGGAAAACGTATAGACGCTGGCGCCGCGCACCGTGGTGTTGGGGGCCACCGAGTTGGCGTGCATCGATAGGAACAGGGCGGCCTTGTGTTTTTCCGCGATATCGACGCGGGTTTGCAACGGAATGAAGATGTCCCGCGCCCTGGTCATGACCACCTCGTAGCCACCGCGCTGCAAGGCATGGCGCAGATCCCAGGCGGCCGACAGGGCGATGTTCTTTTCGAACAGATCGCCGTTGCCGATGCAGCCGGGATCGTGTCCGCCGTGGCCCGGATCGATCACGACGAGGCGATTTCTGGTGGCCTCGCGATAGGCCGCTGGCGTGATCAGACTCGCCCGATCGCGACCGGCCGCCCGCGCGAGTGCGGACTGCATCCACAAGGGCAGGCTGATCGTGGCCTTGACCCCGGCATCGAGCAGAAAACGGCGTGAAAAACGCATGGGAACCCTCCGTCCGCCGCGCGGCGGCACAAGTCTCGCTTCCAGGGTGGACTGCCACCTATTTGTCAGCAACGCACGTTAAAACATTGAGATTAACGGGGAGTTGATCGATATATCGTTTACGGCGTGATTGTCGGCATCGCGCCGGGATGATTTCGCTTGCGCTCACCCACGGTCGACTCATATCGAGGGTCAACAGGAACTGGATATGCCATGCGTGGACGGATTGGACTTTATTGCGCGACCTTGATCGCATTTCTGGTGATGGATGCGATCTGGCTGAGTTTGACCAGCACGCCGATCTATCGGGCGACGCTCGGTGATATTCTGCTGGCCGGGTTCAAACCGGTGCCGGCACTTGCGGTGTATCTGCTCGAAGTGCTGGGGCTGATGGTCTTCGTGATGCCTCGGGCGCAGGCCAGCGGGCATGCTTCCAGCGCGCTGGGGTATGGCGCGCTGTTCGGGATATTTACCTATGGTCTCTATGATCTGACCAATGATGCGACCTTGCAGCACTGGACGTTGGAGCTCACGCTGATCGACATGGCGTGGGGTGCGGTGGTGTGCGGCGTTTCATCGATGGTCGGGTGGATGGTCACCCGGCGGTTCACCAGGCAGCGTATTTTCACATAGGGTGATCCGCCCCGGATCGAGCCGGGGCGGATCGGGCCGGAATCAGGCCGCTTTGGCGTGTTTCGCCGAGGTCTGGTGCGCCTCGGTCGAGTGCTTCAGCGCGGTTTCCGCGAGGCCATGCGCCTTCTGCGAATGCTCGAGCGATGTCTTATTGTCGCCCTTCTTTTCGTGTTCGGCAGCCATGTGATGGGCCTTGGCGGCGTCTTCGTGCGATTTTGCGGCGGCGTTGTGGGTGGTATCGGCCATGACTGGTCTCCTTATTGATGGTGTCCGCCTGATGGCGGTGAAACCGGACAAGAGCGCCCCGGGTGGCGGCAGGCGATGAAAGGATGGGACAGTATTCATCCCGGATCATCGCCTGCACCGTCATAAGTCGACTTAATCCTGGCGGAAACAAGCAGCGTAGCGGTTACAAATATTTATGGGGTTTTGACCAATATTTATTGATTACAATCAATTTCTGTAATCAACTGCAATCCTCAGCCCTCGCCCTGGGGACGTTCGAAGGCGTCCTTGCCGTCGAAGCGCTGAAGTTTTTCCACATGCATCCACGCGTGGTTCTGGCCGATCTTGCCGACCAGGTCGGCGATGCCTTGCGGCACGTTGCCTTCGGCGGGGGTGAGCAGCATGAAACGGCAGTCGAAATGATCGACCAGAAAGGTCTGTCCGCCGGTCGAGGGCCAGACCTGGACGCCGCGGTTGGAAATCGAATCGAGGCGCAGCGCGCTGCCTTCGGCGATCTTGGTCAGTGAATCGCCGAGGTCGGCGGCGGAAAGATCGCTTTCGATGAAGACATCGACGCCGATCAGTTCCCGGCTCTTCGGTTCGGTATGGGCGGTGAGGTTGGGCCAGGGCGTCAGGTGCAGCGGGCGATATTCGCGTGAGGCCAGGTTGCTGCTGCGGCCGAGATTATCGATGATCTGCCCCACGAATTTATCGGTGCCGACGCCGTGGCCGCGCGGCGAGAGATCGCCGGTGAGGTTTTCGCCTTCGGCCAGAGTGATGAACAGCGCCTGTTCGATGGTGGCGGCGGTCTCGAAGGCGCCGATGTGGCGCAGCATCATGATGGCGGCGGAGAGCAGCGCGGTGGGGTTGGCGAGACCCTTGCCGGCGATCTGCGGGGCGGAGCCGTGGACCGCTTCGAAAATGGCGGCGTGGTCGCCCAGGTTGGCCGAGGGGGCGATGCCGAGGCCGCCGACCAGGCCGGCCGCGAGGTCGGAAATGATGTCGCCGTTCATGTTCGAGGTGACGATCACGTCGAATTGCTCAGGGGCGATGACCAGCTGGTGGGCGCAATTGTCGATGATGATGTGGTCCTGCGCGATGCTGGGGTATTCCGGGCCGACCTGCTCGAAGACGCGCTTCATCATGCCCTCGGTGAGTTTCATGATGTTGGCCTTGGTGGCGCAGGTGAGTTTTTTGCGGTCTTCCGCGAGGGCGAGGCCGAAGGCGGCGCGGATGATGCGCTCGCAGCCCGGGCGGGTCATGAGTTTGAGGCATTGGGCGACATCGGGCGTCTGCATATGTTCGATGCCGGCGTAGACGTCTTCGACGTTTTCGCGGACGATCACCATGTCGATGCCCCGGCCGGTGAAGGGCGTCTTGATGCCGGGGAGTTCACGGACCGGGCGGATGTTGGCGTAGAGTTCGAAATGTTTTCGTAACGTGACATTGGCGGATTTGGCGCCGTAGCCGACCGGGGTTTCCAGCGGGCCTTTGAGCGCAAGGCCGTTGCGGGCGATGCTGTCGAGGGTTTCGCGCGGGGCGCCGGAGGGAATATTTTTTTTGAAAGCCTCGGCGCCGGCTTCGGCGATTTCCCACTCGATCGGGGCGTTGGCGGCCTCGAAAATGCGGCGGGTCGCGTCGAACACTTCAGGGCCGATGCCGTCCCCCGGCATGGCGGTGACGCGGGTTTTGGTGATGGTGGGATGAGTGTTGTTCATCGGTGATCCCCTGTTTGGTTCGATGCGCGTCCTATACGCCGCACCGGGCGGATGCGCTACCGCACTGCGGTATAACAGGGTGTGATCGTGATGCTGCGCCGTGGTGCATCAGGCGGGCGGGTGTTTGGCGTCCCACGCTTTTACCGCTGCCATGGTTGTGGCGACGTGGTGGTCCGGGTTTTCGGAGCGGTAGGTTGCGATGATTTTATGGTTGGGGGCGATGACGTAGCTGATGCGGTCCGCGTAGTGGGAGTCGCCGGGCATGACGGCGTGGAAGCTGCGGCTGATGGCGCCGGATTTGTCGGAGGCGACGGGGAAGCGGCTGCGGCAGTCGCTGACCGAGAATTTTTTCAGGATGGCGACGCCATCCATCGAGACGCCGATGACGGTGGCGTGCAGGGCGTGGAAGGCGGGCATGGCGGTGGCGAAATCATGCGCCTCGATGGTGCAGCCGGCGGTGAAGGCGGCGGGGTAGAAATAGAGCACGACGGGGCCGGATTTGAGCGCCTGGTCCAGATTGAACTGGAAGGTCTTGCCGGCCATGGTGGCGATGGCCGAGAAATCGGGGGCGGTGGCGCCGGGGGCGAGCGGTGCCGCGTAGGCCGGCGCGGTGCTGGCGAGGCCGAGGGCAAGCAAAATGGCGGCGGCGGATTTCGGCATGGGGCGCTCCCGTGGTTGACGCGGTTGTTTGGGGGGACATGGGGTGGGATTCGAGACGCGCCAGGGGGTTTTGGAGTAGAAGGGGAAGGCTTCTTTTTTGTAAAAAAGAAGCAAAAAACTTTCCGACCCTGGGGCACGGGCATTTGAACCGGCACGGGCCCAAATTACCAAAGTTTTTTTTGCTTCTTTTTTGTTCACAAAAAAGAAGTGCTTCCCTTGTCTTTTCGTGTTGTTTGTTACGATATCGTAACGAATAGGACGTGCGAAATCACGGTCCTTTCCGCCAGAGTTTTTTGACGTTGAAGGACGGCACGAACGGCTGGTGCCAGGGTGGCACGGGCGGTGGGGGCGGGCCGAGGATTTCGTGGAGTTGTTCTGGCGTGAAGTCGATGCTGCCGTCGGGGTTGATTTTGTATTGGTCCATGAAGCTCGGCTGGCGCTTTGGTTTGCGGGGGCGCTTGGGCCGGGGCTTGGTCGATTTGGGGCGTTTGATGATTTGTGGGTAGCGCAGGCCGAGCATGGTGTGGAGCGGGCGGAGGATGCGGCCGAGGCTGGGGTGGGTGGCGAGGAGGGCCTGGAGGATGGGGTCTTCCATGAAGTGCTGGAGTTCGAGGCGGGCGTTGGCACCGGCGACGATGGGGGCGGCTGGGCCGTTGGGCAGCAGGCGGATGAGCCAGGCGAAGCCGCGCGGCAGGGTTAGGGCAGGTTTGGGTTTGGTGGTGGGTTTGCGCTCGACCGTTGAGGGAGCGCGCGGGGTTTGCGGGGGTTTGGCGGCGATTTTGGCGAAGCGGGCGATCTGGCGGCTGAGGTAGTTCCAGATCAGGACGAGGAGGGGGTCGTGGATTTTCAGCCGGTAGCCGTTGTCGGCCACGGAGCGTTGCAGGGCGCGGAAGATCACCGCGAAGCGCTCGGACGGGTCGGCGGGCATGAAGGGCGCGTTCGAGATCATGGGTATGGGTAAACCATGATCGGTGGGGGGTGGGAAAGAGAAAAAGTTAGTTTTGGAAACGGTTATGGGGCGCGTTGGCGCGATCTTGCGGGGGCTGGGCGTCAGGTTGGTTTAGCATAGGTGGATTTAAGGATCGTGTAGAGGGTGTCGGGGAGAGAGGCATCGGTTTCGCCGCTGTTCTTCGCACTTTCGATCAGGTCGAAGCGGGACAGGATTTGGATCGGCTGTTCGTCGGCGAAGCGGCAATAGATATCGAGATATTGGGCCGCGAGTTTGTGCAACGCGGGATCGCCCGTTCGTTCGAGCAGGGCGACGCGGTCGCCGCAGAGGCGTGCCAGGTCGGCGGTGAAGGCGCTGCCGTCGGCCGGCATTCGCACGGCTTTGCACCGAAAGCCGCCCCGCATATCGAACCACTGCACGGCGGCTTGGGTGAAATCGACATCGGTGAAGCCGGCGAATTCCGGCGTGGCTTTGCGGGCGCGGTCTTCCCGGCTTTCGTAGGCGCCGCGAAAGGTGAGGTCCTGGAAGGCACCGATGAAGCGGCAGGCGATGAAGCCGCTACAGCCGAAATCGATGCCGCTGAGTTTTTTGAACACGAAGCTGCAATCGATGAATTGAGGATCGCCGATGGTTGTTTTGGTGAGTTTGATGTTTTCGAAATGGCAGTTGATGTAGCGGGATTGGTATTCGCCGCGGGTGGCGGTGTTCCAGGACGTACCGATGCTGCCGACCTGCCATTCGCCCCGATAAAACCGGCAGTTCTGGAAGAGGTTGCCTTTATCAGCGAAATTATTGAGGTCGGTGTAGTCGAAGGTGCAGGTATCGAACGAGCCGTGTTCGCTGATGGTTTCGGCGAGGGAGGCGGCCGTGAAGTCGCATGATTTGAATTGTGCGTGCTTCAGGGATCGCATGCGCGGCGCATTTGGGTCGTTCAGCGTGAAGCCGCGGAAATCGAGCAGGCCGTCTTCGGTAGAGCCGAATGGGGGGCTGCGCAGGGAAGCGTCAGGCTCGATGCCGGACCAGCGGGCGCGCCATTCGGTGAATTGTTTGGCGGTGTAGCGTTTCGCAGGGCGGTTTGGAGCCAGGGGCATGGGTGCTCAGGGTAAGGGTAGGATGTCGTCGAAGAGCGGGAGGTCGGGGTCTTCCGGCATGATCGGGCCGGTAGAGGGTGGGGCCTGGGGTGATGCGGGGGCGATTTTGGGCGGGGGCATCGTTGGCTGCGGATCGATTGTTTTGCCGCTTGTGTCGAGGTGCATCAGATCGTCGCCATATTTCAACCTGTGGGCCTGCAACTGACCCTTGGTTGTCATATCGTACTGGTCACCCGTTTCCTTATCGATGAAATCCGGCCCTTTGTTCGGCTTCCCTGTAATTCTTTTGTCGAAGCCTGGGTCGTCGTCTACTCGTTGTCTTGCTCGCTTATCAATCTGATTGCCACGCATTGCCGGCCGTAGATTCGGATTGTTTTTGATCGCCGCCAACTGCCGGGGCGTAAAAGCTTTGTCGCCCGCCTCATCGACCTCGCGGGCCGCGTTGGTGGTGTGGTCCTGCAGGCGACGGAAGACTTGTTCGCGGGTGAGTGGGGCGCGTGGCGTGGTGGTGTCGGCGGCGAGGACGACGGCTGGGGCGGCGCTGCCCATGCCGATCAGGACTGTGGGTAGACCTCCGACGATGATGCCGCCGTGGGTGGTGGGGTCGCCCATGCGTGCGGCGGGGCGGCCGTTGATCAGGACGGTGGGGGAACCCATCAGTATGGTGTCGGGCGGGCCGACGCAGGTGACCGGATCGCCGACGCGGGCGGCAGGAAGGTTGCCGATCAGGACGTTGGGCGAGCCCATGATGACCGGGCCGCCGACGTGCGGTACGATTCCGGTCACCTGGGGGCAGGTGTGCATGTCAGTCGCGCGGGCGGCGGGTTGTTGGCCGGACATGTCTGGAGTTAGGCGGTGAATGGGCGGCGGCGTCAAGAGAGGTGGTTATGATCATTCCGAGGAAGGGTCTGGTGGCGGACCCATGGAGCTGAAAGCATGATTGCGGACGTCGTTGAACATCTGGACTGGGTTCGGCTGGATGGGCGGGGTGTTGCTTATTTCGAGGCGCAGCTTGCGCTCGGCAGTCAATTTTGCCGCCTGATCCGATCGACCGTCGATTTGGCTGGGGGTGATTGTTCGACGTTGCTGCCGCGTGAAACCCGAACGGATCGCGCCTATCAGTTCGATGAGGGTGATCTGCTTCTGGCCAATCGCAATCGGAGCGTGCCGGTGAATGGTGGGCTTCTGCCGGTTGCTACGCTGCGTGAGCGACAGACGGCGGAGATTTTCGGATTTCTGCAATCTGATCCAAACGCGGTTTGTCTGATCGACGATGCGGCCGCACGGCCAAACGATGCGCCACTTGCTGCGGTTGGTTTCGCGACGCGTCTTGGGGAGGATGTACTCTATCGGCTCGGTCATGACTCACCCGCACATGATATTGGATCGGCGCTGGCATGGAGCAATTACATCTGGCACGGGCTGGCAGTGTTGTGCCGGCCCAGGGTGGCGCTGGAACGAGGGGGCGAACTGTCGCCTGAGGCGGTCATGCGCTGTCTTGAGGACGTGGTGGCATTGCAAGCTGTTGCCTATGATGGGGAAGGTTTTGTGACCTGGACGCGACGCGGGGTGGCATGAGGCGGCTGGCCGGACGAGGCCTGGCACCACTATGAAACATTGCCGTTCGGCGACGGTGAGCCGTTCCTGTTCCGGCTTTTCTGACTGAGCCTCGATCAGGTACGGGCACGATTAGGCTTGGATATGGCCGATTACATCGATCGGATTCCGCGTTGAAAGCGCCCGATTGCGATCTGGCAGTGCGGCAGTTACCGGTTAACGTGAGCGCGTTTGGGCGAGGCCGGTTGTTGGGCGGTTTGGGATGGATGCGAGGAGTTCGGTGAAGGAAGAGCTTCTTTTTTGTAAAAAAGAAGCAAAAAACTTTTGGTTATCAAGGGATGTCCATCGTAGTTTCGTCCATCGGTGGGGCGGATAGACTGGTGGGGTGCGGAAGAGCACCCCACCCTACAGCTTGCTACTGCACAGATTTCGTCCACTCTTGGCTCAGCGAATCGATGCGTCCACGCTGAACTTGTTTTAGGTAACCCGCAACCATTTTTTTGCGGAGATCAATAACCCATTTGCTGTCACGCAGACTATCACGATAATCGAAATCCTCACCTACATCAGCCAAATCGCCGTTGAAATCAATAATTAGATCGCTCACAATAGTTCGTACACAAGTCGCCGTTCTTTTCCGCGTTTCAATATCGCGAACAAAAATCGCCGGAGTTTGAATCATCTCCTTCCCCACAGCATCATGATCCATCACCTCTCTGACGATGTATAGCATTAAATAGCGGATTAACACGTAACGCGCGATCAGTTGGTTTTCGAGCTGTGGAAGTGCGTTGTTGATTTCATTAGTAATGACGTGACATAGCACAATTCTATCGGCGGTTACCTCCGGACGCCCAAACAAATCCGCATGGCGGTCGTCTAGAACTTCGGATTTGCGATGCGTTGTCCAAGGCTCCTTAAGGTCAAAGGCTCGCAAATATAAGCCGGCATCTTCATTCGAAATAGTGATTCCTGACTCTGCTACCTCGCCACGCTTAATCTCAAATACATACTGTCCGCCGTAGTATTTTATAAATTCGTTCTTTAGTCGTATTTGTATTGGATGGTTTGATTTGAAGTCTCGTGGTTTCACGCCATTTTGATTGTTCGAAAAACTAGTTATCTTATGAGCCAGCTCTGAATCCGGATCCATCTTAATAAACTTCGCAAGTATCCTGAGATCTGGGCTCAGTTTGTTTCGATTGCTATAGAGTGCCGTCAGGCTCTGGCAGCCGTTAACAACGAAATAGTCAGTTATCGAGATGGATTCAGGAGTTGCTTCCAGTTCCTTCGATATAACGGTGACGCCGTTATGGAAGAGGGGGAACAGCTTGTGAGATTGCACGTCTTCGATGCTGGTTACTATATCCTTATTGACGCCCGTCTTGCCAAGCGGCCCGCGCACGTTGAAGGCGAAGACCGACTGGTCAGCGATACCGTCCAGCGCTACCAATTCCGAAGCCTTTACGGGTGCTATTAGCGCTTTTTTGTCTGCATCGACTACATATTCAGTAGCTACAAAGCCTCCAATGTCGAAAGTCCTTTGCGCATGCGGCGGTATCGATCGCGATTCGGAAATGTAGGAGGTTACCAGGGTTGTTTTTCCTACAAACGCGATACGCGGCATTCCCGCTAGGAAGGCCTCGCCGTTCGCATCCAGGTCGGCGTTTGAGACAAATTCACCACGAAGTTCGTGTGTGGAGATCTTATTGACTAAATCGAGTCTTCGAGCGAGCGCGGCCACCTGGGCAGTACCGGCTGCCGCGATTAGTGCTTCAACCTTTGCTGCTGTCTCGAATTGAGCCAGCGTTCCAGCGAACTCCTTAAGTCCAGTATCACCTACGGTTAGTGTGGGATTCTGGCGCAGTCTAGACTGAAATATTGTGATAGTTTGATTGTTGTCATTGACGAAAATCCCATCGACGCCCTTATCGCCCGGTTGATCGCAAACGGCGTCGACGGCTTCTATTGGATCTAATCTGTAATAATTTTCAAGATACCAGATGAGGAACGAGACGCTATCGGTCCTCCCCGCCGCACGGTGCTGCGCGAACAAATCCAAAATCTTCGGATATCTGACGTCGATCATCCAAGGTTCCCTTGACGGTTTTTACTATAATGCGCCATGCATCCATACTTTGTCACCTCAATCTCTGCAATGCGGCAGGCTTGATAGAAGGGGTTCCGAGTCCTGAAAGCCATCGGACGACGGTTGGTCGCCCCATAGGTTGATCCGACCAAATTGACCTCGATCCGATCATATTGAATGGCAAAGCGTCTAAACTCTGTCAGTCGACGGAAAGTGTTTGCACGGCATGGGTGAATGTCAGACTTTTTTTAGTTTCCGTATTAATTTTCCTGATAGGGATTATTCAGATAACGCTGCGTCGATGCCTTGTATGTTTTAATAAGAGTTTTTTGGTTCTTTTTTGCAAAAAAGAACTGCTTTCTTCCTTACTCCGCGGGCACGAGCACGCATACGGTGGCCTGGGCGGCGATGCCTTCGTTTCGGCCGGGGAAGCCTAGTTTTTCGGTGGTGGTGGCTTTGACGGAGATGCGGGTGATGGGGATTTCCAGCAGGTCTGCGAGGCGGGTGCGCATGGTTTGGGCGTGGGGGGTGATTTTGGGGTGTTCGCAGATGATGGTGATATCGGCGTTGGTGATGGCGGCGCCTTTGGATGCCACGAGTTGGGCGGCGTGGCGGAGGAAGTGGGCGCTGTCGGCGTTTTTCCAGGTGGCTTCGCTGGGGGGGAAGTGGCGGCCGATGTCGCCTTCGGCGAGGGCGCCGTAGATGGCGTCGCAGAGGGCGTGGATGGCGACGTCGGCGTCCGAGTGGCCGCTGAGGCCGTGGGTGTGGGGGATTTCGATGCCGCAGAGGATGAGTTTGCGGCCTTCGGTGAGGGCGTGAACGTCGAAGCCGGTGCCGATGCGGGGGATGGCGCCGGCGGCGATGAGGGTTTTCAGGTCCATGCGGTTGGGTCTCCGGTGAGGCGGGTTTGGGCGGGGTTTGGCGATTGGGGGGTTGCGCGTCAAGGATGGGGGCGGTTGGGGATCGGGGACATTGCGTGTCAAGGATTGGGCTAGCCGCATTTATTCATGAGGGCGTTTCATTCAATTCTTCTACAATTAGCTATGCAACCTGACGTCGTGGGCGCGTGACGACTCACCGGCCGCTCTGGGCTGGTTTTGATGAGCTTGGCGATGTGTCGGCGCTGGAGTTGGATGAGATCGGGACCGGTCGGGGCAACCGCCCCTGGGCTCAGACCAGTAACCTGGGCAGTCTGGCCAGAGCGTAGCGGAGAATGACCTGATCCGGCATCGATCGCGGCAGATGCAGGCGAATTGATTTCTTCAATGTCTCGACCTGGACGGCGAGTTTGATCAGGCGTAGCCGCAAGGTATCGAACTGG
>NZ_FTNE01000024.1 GCF_900156265.1 Acidiphilium rubrum | reverse complement strand
CTAAGGAAACTCTGAAAAAGTCCTTTACGATACGCTTTCGGTATGATTCACTGGGTTTGACAGAGAGGATGACCCTGGATGCAGCGCAGTTTTGCTGAGTATGACGGTTTCCGCAAACAGCGGAAGATCACCCGGCGGGACGTGTTTCTGGCGGAGATGGAGCGCGTGGTGCCGTGGCGGCGGCTGGAGGCACTGATCGAACCGCACTATCCGCTCGCCGGGCGAGGGCGCAAGCCCTATCGGTTGAGCACGATGCTGCGGATCCACTTGCTGCAGCATTGGTATGGCTATTCAGACCCCGGAATGGAGGAAGCGCTGCACGATATCCCCGCGCTGCGCCGCTTTGCGGGACTGGACGCGGGCGAGAGTCGCATGCCCGACGAGACGACGATCCTGAACTTCCGCCATTTGCTGGAGGCGCACCAACTGGCGGAAAGTCTGTTCCAGGAGGTTGTCTCGCTATTGACGGACCAAGGCCTGATCCTGCGCGAAGGCACCATTGTGGACGCAACCCTGATTGCCGCCCCGCCCTCGACGAAGAACCAAGCCCGCCAACGCGACCCGGAGATGACGTCGAGCAAGAAGGGCAACCAGTGGCATTTCGGCATGAAAGCGCATATCGGCGTCGATACGGCGCACGGCCTGGTGCATGCGCTGGAGGTCACGACCGGTAAGGTGTCGGACTACAGCATGGCGGAGACGTTGCTGCACGGCGACGAGCAAACGGCGCATGGTGACCGCGGCTACGCCGACAAAACGCGCGAGCCGGACCGTGTGCGCGAAGAGGACGAGGCTGGCCCGCGCTGGTTTGTGCCATTCAAGCGCACGAAAGGCTACGACACGACGCCTGAGCAGAAGCGGCTGAACCGGCTGATGGCAGCGCTGCGTTCGGCGGTCGAGCATCCGTTCCGGGTTCTCAAGCGCCAGTTCGGCCATACGAAGGTGCGGTATCGCGGGTTGTTCAAGAATGAGCAGCACCTATTCAGCCAGTTTGCGCTGGTGAACCTCTACATCGCACGGCGGGTGATCACACCGGCGGGTTGAGGGTCGGGGGCGAGTCTGTCCAGCGCCCGGAAAAAAGGCTCTGGAAGCCGCCCAAAAGTCCAAAATCGCTACGAATTTGCGCCGTCGGGTGGCCCAACACAGCCGTTGCCGGTCGATCACTGTTTGCACAACAGACACGATAGTGAAAAACTCGGCTGCTCAGAGGTTCCCTAAGGGCTCAAGGCGACCGTGGCCCTAGGCCGCGTAAGCACCGAGATGCCCTTGGTGGGGGTCGAGGGGGCAAAGGAGCCATTATGGCGATGCCGTGGTGAGGTGTTCTTGCAGGCGGGGCATGAGTTCGACGAGGTTGCAGGGGCGGTGGCGGGAGTCCAACTGGAACAGCAGGATATCATCCCAGCCGTCTTTGACGGCGCCGGTTGAGCCGGGCAGGGCGAACAGGTAGGTGCCGCCGGCGACGCCGCCGATGGCGCGGGACTGGATCGTGGATGTTCCGATCTTCTGGTAGCTGAGCATGCGGAAGAGTTCGCCGAAGCCTTCGATGTGCTTGTCGAGCACGCGGTCGAACGCTTCGGGGGTGACGTCACGTCCGGTCACACCGGTACCGCCGGTAGTGATGACGACGTCGATGGCGGGGTTGGCGATCCACGTGCGGAGTTGGGTTTCGATCAGGTCCGCGTCGTCGCGCAGAATGGTCCGATCGGCGAGGTGGTGGCCGGCGGTGGTGATGCGGGTAGAGAGTGTATCGCCGGAGGTATCGTTGGCCGAGGTTCTTGTGTCGGACACGGTCATGACGGCGATGGCGACGGGGATGAATCTGCGGGTTTCGTCGATCCTGGACATTGGGGGCTCCTGGTTGGGCTGGTCTGGATATAGGCCAATCTGGCGCCATGCCGAAGCCGCCCCCTTGACGGGGCGCCGGCGCGATGAATGTTAAGCCCATGCCTTATCTTATTCTTGCGATCGTACTGCTGGTGTTTCTGGCTCTGGTGATGGCGGGGGCCTGGGCGGCGCAGAAGCGCACGCGCAATTCCGGCTGGGTCGATGCGTTCTGGACGTTCGGCACCGGCATTGCGGGCGCGATCGGCGCATTGGTGCCGATCGGTCCGGCGCCGGTGGGGCGGCGGTTGCTGGTGGCGGTGCTGGTGCTGCTGTGGGCGGCGCGGCTGGGCGGCTACATCGTGCAGCGCACGCGCGCGATCACGCATGAGGATGCGCGTTATGCCCGGTTTCGGGCGGAGTGGGGGGCGGCGTTCGAATCGCGGATGTTCTGGCTGTTGATGATCCAGGCGGTGGTGGCCTGGCTGCTGGCGCTGTGCGTGATGACCGCGGCCAATAATCCGCATCCGTTGTCGTTCGGCTGGACTTTGGCGGGGCTTGCGGTGTTCGCGATCTCGATCGGCGGCGAGGCACTGGCGGACCGGCAGATGCATGCGTTTCGCGCCGACAGATCGAACAAAGGCAAGGTGTGCGAGGCCGGGTTGTGGGGGTGGTCGCGCCATCCGAACTATTTTTTCGAGTTCCTGATCTGGCTGAGCTATCCGCTGATCGCGCTGGCCGGGCTGTGGTGGCCGGGGTTGCTCGCCCTGATCGGGCCGGTGTTCATGTATGTGCTGCTCGATAAAATCTCCGGCGTGCCACCGCTGGAGCGGGAAATGGTGGAGTCGCGCGGGGCCGCCTACCGCGACTATCAGGCAAGGGTGAGCCCGATGATTCCACTGCCGCCCAAGCGCCAGTAACCATGCGGGATCGGGCGCGTGTCGATTCTGCATCATCCAATGGCCGCGTTGCGGCGTACTCCGGGGGTAGGACCCTTGCACCGGAGAGACTGATGAATTTCGCAGCCACCATGGCCGATGTCGCCGAACGCCTGCCGATCCCCGACAGCCTGACCCGCAAGGGCATTGCCGGCCTGGTGGGGCGGACCGACCGGAAGCTGGCCGATGCGTCGGACACGACGGAGCGGGCATTTGCGCTCGAGATGGCGCGTCTGCCGGTTGCGCTGCATGCCGATGCGGCGAACGCGCAGCACTACGAGGTGCCGGCGGCATTTTTCGGCCTGGTCCTCGGGCCACGGCGGAAATATTCCTCCTGTTTTTACGACACCGCCCAGAGCACCCTGGCCGAGGCCGAGATTGCCGCACTCGAGCGCACCTGCGCCAACGCGGGACTGGGGGATGGCCAGCGGATTCTCGAACTCGGCTGCGGCTGGGGTTCGCTGAGCCTGTGGATGGCCGAGCATTATCCTGAAGCCACTATCACCGCGGTTTCGAACTCGGCCTCGCAGCGCGCCTATATCGAGGCGCAGGCGGCGGCGCGCGGTTTTGACAACCTCACGATCATCACCGCCGACATGAACGATTTCGAGACCGATGCCCGGTTCGACCGTGTGGTTTCGGTCGAAATGTTCGAGCATATGTCGAACTGGCGCGCCTTGCTTGGCCGCATCCGCCACTGGCTGGCGCCGGAGGGCAGGCTGTTCCTGCACGTGTTTTCCCACCGGCGCGGCACCTATCGGTTCGATCATCACGACCGTGCGGATTGGATCGCCCAGCATTTTTTCACCGGCGGCATCATGCCGAGCCACGGGCTGATCACCCAGTTTCCCGACCTGTTCACGCTGGAGGCGGACTGGCGCTGGAGCGGCGCGCATTATGCCCGCACCGCGCGTGACTGGCTCGACAATTACGACCGGCATGAGGGCGCGATCGATGATATCCTGCAATCGGTCTACCGGGCCGATGCCGGGCTGTGGAAGCGCCGCTGGCGGCTCTTTTTCCTCGCGACCGAGGGGTTGTTCGGCCATCGCGGCGGCGATGCCTGGGGCGTCAGCCATTACCGGCTGCGCCCGGCGGGATGAAGTCGCTGTTCGCTGCACTCGGCCGCTACGTCGCGCATGACGATCCGCTGACCTTCGCGCTGAACAAGGTGGCGATGGTGCTGGCCGGCAATACGCCGTTCTATCCGCTCTATCTCTGGGCGGTGCTCGGGCGCGATGCGGCACCGTCGATCCTGCTGACGTTGTGTTCCTTTCCGTTCTGGGCGGTGGTGCCCGCCGTCGCGCGGCGCAATGGGCTGGCGGGCCGGCTGGTGTTGACCGTGGTGGGCGTGCTGAACACGGTGTGGTGCAGCGCGGTGCTGGGCTTCTCCTCTGGCACTGCGCTGTTCCTGATCCCCTGCGTCCTGCTCGGCACGCTGGGGTTTCACCAGCGCGAACGCATCGTATCGCTCGCGATCGCGGCACTGCCATTCATCGCCTACGGCGTGCTGCGGTTCGGTACCTGGGTGCCGTTGAAGCGCTACAGCGGTGCTGAATATTCCAGCCTGATCACGCTGAACGGCTTCAGCGTGGCGTGCCTGGTCGGCTTCCTCGGCATCGCCTTCGCCAGCGCCCGCCCGACCCGGGCGACGTGACCGATTGGCGCCCTCTTGCGTCAATCCCCGGGTAAAGCTAGATCACCGGTCGGATCGGGCGCGTAGCTCAGCGGTAGAGCATCGCCTTCACACGGCGGGGGTCACAGGTTCAATCCCTGTCGCGCCCACCAGATTTTCCGGATCATGACGGCGATACACTGGAAACTCTGGCCCCGCTTCGCCCTGATACGGAACGGCGCGGCTGCCTTAGAGCGCCCAAATTCCTGCGGTGAGTGAATTGGTGTCGGCGAGACCGTTCATGCAGAACAGTCTGGCCCGTTGCAACTATACTGGAGCGCGTCGAACCCGTGGCCGTCGGTTGTGCCGCTCTTCACACCTGCGCCAACCGCCGCGAATCAGGCGTACGGGACCCGGCCGATCGCGATGAAATCCGAAGAGAAGCCGAAATCATCGTCATTCATCGAGCGCTCCAGCGCCGCGATCGCGGCGTCGAACGCTGCCGCCGTGATCAGCCCGGCGCCGATCAGCGCGTCGCGATAATTGAGGTAATACGCCTTGTGATGCGCCTCGAGCTCGTGGTTGCGTCCGTAATAGGTGCCGAGCCGAACCCGTGGCACCGACAGCACCTGCAATTCGGTCAATCCGGCGGATCGAAACAAATGATAGAGTCGCCGCCCGATCTGCCGGCCCGCCCCGATCGATGCCTGCCACAGCCGGATCGCTTCGTTCAACTGCTCCAGAACCGGCGCTTCCCCCGGGTAGGACAGCCACGCCCCGTCATCGACATCCATCACCGCGACCCGGCCGCCCGGCGCGGTTACCCTGATCATTTCAGCCAGCGCCGCCGCGGGCTGGTCGAGGTGCTGGAACAGGAACCGGCACACCGTCAAATCCTGGCTGGCGGACGCCACGGGCAGCCGATACGCCTCGCCTAGCCGGCTCTCGATTGTGCAACCGAGCCGCGCGGCCAGGTCCTGCAGCAGTGCGATGCTCTGCGCATCCCGATCGACCGCGATGATCCGTGCCTCCGGCCCGCACAGCCAGGCGATATCGAGGCAGAGCGCGCCGGTCCCGGCGCCAACGTCCAGCACCCGGATGGTGCCGCGCGTGAGCCCGAAGGCGGGCAGCACCGCAATCCGGTGCATGTGTGTGTGGATGGTCTGGCGGAGTAGCCAGTCCAATGCGCCGCTGTTGGGCGATATCGCCGATGTCGCCTCACGCAACCGGCCCATCCATTTCTGCGTCGCCGCGGCATCGAGCATCATATCAAAGTCCATTTTTTGTCTGGGCCACAAAGAAAACCGGCAGCGATCGATCGGTTTTTTCTCTGTGGATGGGCGGAAGGCTTCAAACCGCTGCAACGAAGGCGGTGATACCGCATCATTCCTAACATCCGCCTAACGCCACCCCATCCCTCCGCGTCTGGCGGTGCCGCCGCCGGCGGGGTAAAGACTTGGCGGGTGAGGCCCGATCGATGAGCCCATCCATGCTGAAGGGCTACACATCAAGACATGACGACTGCAATCGATATGGGGTCCACTGCGGCCGGCGCGCCGGCGATGCTCGACCTCGAGGAACTGATGGCGACCAGGCTGCTGGTGCAGGGCAATTCCGGCTCCGGCAAATCCCATTTGTTGCGCCGCCTGCTCGAACAATCCGCCCCCTGGGTGCAGCAGACCATCATCGACCCCGAGGGCGATTTCGTGACCCTGGCGGAGCGGTTCGGCCATCTGGTGATCGATGCGGCACTGCATACCGAACAGGACCTGCAACTCGCCGGCGAACGCGCGCGCATCCACCGCGTCTCCACCGTGCTCGACCTCGAACAGCTCGATGCCGAAACCCAGCTCCGCCGCGCTGCCGCCTTCCTCGGCGGCCTGTTCGAAGTCGGCCGCGACCATTGGTACCCCATGCTGGTCGTGGTCGATGAAGCGCAGCTGTTCGCCCCCGCCGTCGCCGGCGAGGTGTCGGATGAGGCGCGCAAGCTCGCCCTCGGTGCCATGACCAATCTGATGTGCCGCGGCCGCAAGCGCGGCCTCGCCGGCGTTATCGCGACCCAGCGCCTCGCCAAACTGGCCAAGAACGTCGCGGCCGAGGCGTCGAACTTCCTGATGGGCCGCACCTTCCTCGATATCGACATGGCCCGCGCGGCCGATCTGCTCGGCATGGAACGCCGCCAGGCCGAAGCGTTCCGCGATCTGCAACGCGGCCATTTCATGGCGCTGGGCCCCGCGCTCAGCCGCCGTCCGCTCGGCATCCGCATCGGCGGCACGGCAACCCAGCCGCGCAACGCGCCGCCATCGTTGCTGCCCCTGCCCGAAGCCGCACTCGATGATGCCCGCGCCGTCATCCTTGCCGCAACCCCGCCCGATGCCGTGCGCCTGCCGCGCCGCGCCCCCGCGACGCCGCCGCCTGATTTGCTGAGCCAGTTGATGGCCGCGACACCGCTGGTCGCCGAAAGCCGCAGCCCATCGCCCGAGCCGGACGCGAGCCCGGCCGAGCGGGCCGAACGCGCGGCCCGGCTCGATCGGATTCTGGCCGCCATCCTGGCCGACCCCGAAGCCGGGTTCCGCGCGATCGGCGTGCTGTATCAGGATTTCCTGGTCCGCTGCCGGATCGCCGGTCTCGGCACCGTCGCCCCCGATCTGGTCACCTTCCGCCGCATGCTGACCCACGCCCGCGCTGGCATCAGCAGCGACATGGCCGAAGACGATATCTGGCGCGACATCGCAGCCCGCGCCGCCGTGCTGCCCGAGGATATCCAGGGTATTTTCATGATGATCGCCCGCACCGCCCGCGAGGGTCTGCCGTGCCCGGGTGATCAGGCGATCGCGCGCGCCTACGGCACCCGCTCGCTCGGCCGCGCCCGCCGCCTGCTCACCTATATGGAGGAACAGGGGCTGATCGTCTGCCAGACCGATGGCGCCGGGCGCCGCATCGTCACGCTGGTCGAACTCGCCTGGGCCACCGCCCCCGGCGCGCCCGATGCGCCGGACACGCAGGACGCCCCGACCATGCAGGACGACCCTATCCGCTAGGCCGCCCGGGCCGGCTCCGCGCTGCCGGCCGCTGCACATTACAAATCCACACGATTTCATCCATGGATGCGGAATTACCGATCCGTCATCCACGCCCTCAACATGGCCCGGCCATCCGGATCGGGCTGTTCAAAAAAATGTTCTGGGAGGAACGGTGCCGATGAGAGTTTCCAAACACGCCCTATTTGTCTGCTCCGCCATTGCGCTGGCCGCCGCCATGCCGCATGCGGCAAAGGCCGACCAGATCAGCCAGTTGCAGGCCCAGATCAACGCGCTCTCGGCCAAGTTGGCCGCGATCCAGGCTAATCAGGCCCAGGTCGAGCGGAAGGAACAGCTCCGCGCGCTGGCCATGCGCGAACGCGCCGCCGCCATGGCCACCCGCCAGAAGCACGACGAAACCCTGATCGCCGCGCGCAATGCCGTGCTGGCCACAATGTCCCAGAAGGAATCGCCCACCCGGGCGCAGCAGGAAGGCCTGCCGAACAACCAGTACGTCACCATGGGCGCGCTGCCGGGCTCGTTCGTGATTCCCGGGACCAACACCTCGATCCATATCGGCGGCTTCATCAATTTCCAGGCGGAATACAGCCCGACCCAGAATTTCGGCCCGAAATTCTCGATCGGCAATCTGCTGCCGCCCAGCCCGGCAAGACGCGCGAGCGCGGGTGATTTCCAGTTCCAGAGCAAGGTCTCGCGCCTGATCGTGCAGACCAGCACGCCGAGCGACCTCGGCCCGATCACCACGAATTTCGCGCTGGATTTCTATGGGTTCGTCGCCGGCGGCGACTACAATCAGGCGCTGCAGAACAACTCCTATTCAGCGCGCATCGTGTTCGCCTACGGCACCATCGGGCCGCTCACGCTCGGTATGCTCAACTCCAACTTCCTCGATGCGACCGACACGCCCGAGACCTTCGACAACGGCGGCCCGGCCGGCATTCCGGCTGAGCGCACCGAACAGATCCGCCTGACCTTCCCGTTCAACAAGGCATCGATCGTCTCGATCGCGGCGGAAAGCCCGCAAAGCGGCTATCAGGACACGCGCGACAATATCGAGGTCCCCTCGGTCACCGAGCCGATGCCCGATTTCAGCGCGCGGTATCAATACACCAGCAAGCTGCTGCACTTTCAGCTCGGCGCGGTGGTACGCGACGTCGCCTACACCGATGGCTACGGCGACCGGGTGAGCCATATCACCGGCGCCGGCCTGGTCGGCACCACCCTCAACCTCGGTGCGATCAACAAGGGCTTCGGGCAGGACAACATCGGCGCCCAGCTCTGGTCCGGCGCGATCGGCCGCTACATCCCCGATGATTTCGGCGGTAACGTCGCCTCGGTGCTGGCGGTCGACAACGGCGTGACCGGGACGCCGCTGACCATTGCTTCGAAAGTGCAGGACGACCAGGGATTCACCGCCTGGGTCCAGCATTTCTGGACCGCCAAGCTGCGCTCGACCGTCGCGATCGGGTACAATCATCTCAACCTCGCGGGTTTCCTGCCGGTCGATACCGCGAACGCGATCGCCACCAAGACCGCCCACATCAACCTGATTTACCGGCCGGTGCCCAGCGTCGATCTCGGGATCGAGGGCATGATCGGCCAGAAGCAGTTCCAGCGGGGCACCAACGTGCCGCCGAAAAATGCCGATCGGTTCGAATTCGGGGGGATCTGGCATTTCTGAGCCCGCCAACAACAGCGCCGCTACCAACAGCCCGGCTAGCAACAGCCCCGCTACCAACAGCCCCGCTACCAACAGCCCCGCTACCAACAGCAGAGTATCGATATGAGTGTATCAACTGAAGACGGCATCGAACTGACCGGTGTGACGAAACGCTTCGTCACGCCGACCGGCTCGACCATGACGGCGATCCGCGATGTCAATCTGCGTGTCGGGGCGGGTCGGTTCTGCGCCGTGGTCGGACCCACCGGCTGCGGTAAATCCACCACCCTGACGCTGACCGCCGGGCTCGAACGCGCCAGCGCCGGCCAGGTGCGGGTGTTCGGTAAACCGGTCGACGGCATCACGCCCAACGCCGGCTTCGTGTTTCAGACCGATGCGCTGATGCCGTGGAAATCGGTGCTCGACAACGTGGCGCTCGGCCCGAAATTCCGCGGCATGGCCACGCGCGATGCGCTGGCCGAAGCGCGGCGCTGGCTCGGCGTGGTCGGCCTCGCCGGGTTCGAGGATCATTACCCCCATCAGCTCTCCGGCGGCATGCGCAAGCGCGTCAGCCTGGCGGCGGCGCTGATCAACAAACCGCGCCTGCTCCTGATGGACGAGCCGTTTTCAGCGCTCGACGTGCAAACCCGCGCCATCATGACCAATGAGCTGCTGCGCCTGTGGGAGCAGACCAGGCCATCGGTGCTGTTCGTCACCCACGACCTCGAGGAGGCGATTTCAATGGCCGATCTGGTCGTGGTGATGACCGCCGGACCCGCCACCGTGAAGGCGGTCTATGAAATCGATCTGCCGCGCCCGCGCGGTGCGGTGCAGGATATCCGGTTCACCCCGCGTTTTCTCGAACTCTATCGCCAGATCTGGGAATCCCTGCGCGAGGAGGTCGAACGCACCTATGCCCTGTCGGCTGCGGCCACTGCGCGGAGGGCAGCATCATGAGCGACGCCCCGATCACCCCGCGCGGCGGCCCGGCACCGGCCTTCGAGGTCGAAGATCCGCTCGCCGTCGCGGCGCGCCGCCGGGTGCGCAACTACAAGCTCACGGTGCGGGCCGGCCAGATCGGCACCTTCATCGTGATCGTCGCCGGCTGGCAGCTGCTGACCCATTTCAAAATCCTCGACCCGTTCTTCGCCGGCTCGCCCTGGGGCATTCTGCTGCGCCTCGCGGACTGGGCGGTCCACGGCACCGCCTATGGCTCGCTCTGGCTACAGATATGGGTGACCATGGAGGAAGCGTTGCTCGGTTTCGCCGTCGGCGTGATCAGCGGCGTCGTGATGGGGGTGCTGCTCGGCGAAATCCCGCTGCTCGCGGATATTCTCGGCCCCTACATCAAAATGGTGAACGCGCTGCCGCGCATCGTGCTCGGCTCGATCTTCGTGATCTGGCTCGGCCTCGGCCTGCCCTCGAAAGTCATGCTCGCGGCCGTGCTGGTGTTCTTTGTCGTGTTCTTCAACGCGTTCCAGGGTGTGCGCAGCGTCGATCGCAATCTGGTCGCCAATGCGCGCATCCTCGGTGCCTCGCGGTTGCAGGTGGTCTGGCATGTCGTGGTGCCCTCCGCGACCACCTGGATCATCGCTAGTCTGCATGTCGCCCTCGGTTTCTCGATCATCGGCGCGATCGTGGGTGAGTTCCTCGGCGCGCAGAAGGGGCTCGGCCTCGTGATCGCGACGGCACAGAACAATTTCGACACCAACGGCGTGTTCGGCGCGATGCTCATCATCGGCCTGATCGCGGTTTCGGCGGAAGGCCTCATGTCGATCGCCGAACGCCGGCTGCTCGCCTGGCGGCCACCCGCCGCCACCGAAACAAGCCAGGCCGGCTTGTAGTCCACCGGCCACGACCAGTCTCAACAATCATGGAGGATCGTCCAATGTTCAAGCATTCATCAGCCAGCCTGCTGCGCGGCATCGCCGCCGCGGCGGTCGTCGCCACCGGCGTGCTCGCGTCACCCGCCGCCCATGCCGCGCCCAAGCTGCAAAAGGTCAGCATGATGGTCGGCGGCATCGACAAGCAGATCTACCTGCCCGCTGCTCTGGCGCCACCTGACGCGCTGGAACCTACCCGGCATGCCGCCGCGTGTGCGCGCGATCGATGGCATCGGCCAGCGCCTGTCCGACGGCGACATCCTGTTCATCGGCGAGGATGCCTCGGTCTTCGCGCGGCTGAACACCGAAATCGCCTGGCTGTTTGCCGGTGTGTTCGGCTTCATGATCTCGCTCGGCCTACTGATGAGCCTGCTGATCGCGCTCTATAGCCTGCAACGGGTGCGCGCGATCAGCGAGGCGAGCCGCCAGATCGTCGCGGGCGACCTGTCGCACCGGATCAAGCTGTACGGCATCGACGACGAGCTGGATTTCCTGACCACCGACCTGAACCTGATGCTCGCCACGATCGATCGCCTGGTCGAAACCGCGCGCCAGGTTACCAGCGACATCGCGCATGATCTGCGGGCACCGCTCACCCGGCTGCGCGATCATCTGGTGCACGCACAGCGCGGCGCGGTGACCGATCC
Organism: Acidiphilium rubrum; assembly: GCF_900156265.1. Classification (GTDB taxonomy): domain Bacteria; phylum Pseudomonadota; class Alphaproteobacteria; order Acetobacterales; family Acetobacteraceae; genus Acidiphilium; species Acidiphilium rubrum. The sequence continues at coordinate 48,863 of NZ_FTNE01000024.1, read as the reverse complement.
GGGCTACGCCCAGGCGTTGCAGCAGGTCGAACAGATCATCGCGATTTTCGCTGCCCTGTTGCGGATCGCCGAGGTCGAGGCCGGGGCGGTGCAGGGGCATTTCGAGCCGATCGACCTGTCCGCCCTGTGCCGCGCGCTGGCGGAGTCCTACGAGCTGGTGGCCGAAGACCGTGACCAGCGCCTCACCCATGCGATCGCGGATGATCTGATCATCCAGGGCGATGCCGCGCTGATCACGCAGATGCTGGTCAATCTGATCGAGAACGCCATCCGCCATTGTCCGCCCGGCATCGCCATCACGCTGGCGGCGCACGCGCAGGACCGCGCCGTCACGATCGAACTGGCCGATCGCGGCCCCGGCATCCGCGATGCCGACCGCGAACGCGTGTTCCGCCGCTTCGTCCGGCTCGATGCGGCGCGCACCACCGCCGGCCACGGCCTGGGCCTTGCTTTGGTCAAGGCCGTGGTCGCCCTCCACGACGGTACGATCACGCTCGACGACCATGCCCCCGGCCTGATCGTGCGGATCAGCGTGCCGATCACCGCGCACCGCCGATCATAACGCCACCCTGCGCTCAGGACCCGGCGTAACTGACGGTCCGCCCCGATCTGGCCCGGCCCAGAGCCGCCCGACCTACGGCACCGACGGCCAACGTGAACAAGACGACGCTCCCCATCTGCCATACCAGCAGCGTAAGAAAACTGTCGCTGCCATGGAACAGCCGGAGCGTGCACTCCGCAAGCGCCGCCGCGGCGAGCGCCCCGCACAGGCAGGCGTGCGCGGTGCGGAACATCGGGCTGCGTCGCAGCAGCCACACCATCGCTACCGCCGGCGCGATGCCCGCGACCGCGATGGCCGGAACGCACATCGCATCGACATGCAGCCGCAGCGCGCCGCCCTGCGTACTGACCGACAGCAACAGGCATTGCCGGCCCAGCACACCCAGCCAAAGCGCCATCGCCCCCACCGGCAGCAGTAATTTCCAGCCCGGCTGATCAGGTCGGCCGGCACAGAACGCAGCATAGGCGGCGGCAATCGCGGTCAGCAGCGCCAGCGCCTCGTCGAGCGCAAAGCCGGGCCGCAGCAGCAACGACAGCAGGGCGGGGCGCGGCCCCATCATCAGCGTCACCAGTGCCAGTATCGGCACCGTCACGGCCAGCCACGACATCGTCAAGTGCCCCGGCGCCGGTGCGCGGCGCACCGGGCTCAGTTCATCGGCCAGCGCCGCGATCAGGCGTTCATTCGACATCCTCGACCCCCATGGCACGCCGCAGCCGCCGGATCGCCCGAAACGTGCCGACCTTCAACGCCGTCACGCTCAGCCCGGAAACCGCGGCGGCTTCCAGCAAACTCAGTTCGCGCAATTTCAGCATATCGAGAATCTCCTGATCGCGCGGGGATAACCGCCCGATCGCCGCCTGCATCGCCGCCTGATCCACCGCCGCATCCTGATCCGGATTCGTCCGCAACGCCTGCGAGGTTACCGGCACATCGTCCAGAATCGTCTCACGCGCCGCGTGGCGATGGCGCTGGCGGCGCACTTCGGCTCCGCGCAGCTTCATGATGCCGAACAGGAACGGCGCCACCGGCCGGGGCGGCTGGTACAAGGCAAGGCTGCGGTGCAACGCCAGCAGCGTCTCCTGCACGATATCCTCGATATCCGACAGCGTGGCCGTCGGCCACCGCCCGCGCGCCCGTGCCCGCAGCCATGGCAGCGCGGCGGCCAGCAACGCCCCATAAGCCCGCCGGTCGCCCGCCTGCGCCGCCGCCAGCCAGATGCGCCAGTTGGCGTCTTCCTCCGCCATCCATCCTCCGTCAGAAGCGACCCCGATCATCCGATGCCGCCCCGCCGCTGTCCATGGCCAGCCAGACCCGCGCCGCCGAAAAAATCCTCGGCACGAACGGTAACCAAAACCTGCGACACCGCGTATATCAGACTGACAGGTACGGCCCGATCACATCCATCAACCCGGCCGTAGCGCCCTGGAAGGAACCGCCATGAAAAACCCAACCGCGCCCCACCCGATCACACGCACAGCCCTCGCACTTGGTTCGGCCGTCGCCATCGCCGGTCTCGTGAGCGCGGCACCCGCCCAGGCCGCAACCGCCGCCAACCCCTGCGCCGGCGGCAAGATGGGCGCGAAATCCAACGCCAAGCCCGGTCACGCCGCGATGGCCAACAAAAAAATGAAATCAGGTGCCTGCGCCGGCAAATAAACCCCGCCATGCCCGCCGCCGATCCTGCCCGTCTGGCGGCCGCCGCCGCCTTGGTCGCCGCCCTGCGATCGATCGAGGATCGCGGCTCCAACCTGGTCGCCGCCCTGCTGGCCGGCGCGACGTTCATCGCCTTCGAGCATCATCCGCCCGGCGATGTCCACGATCCGGTTAGCGGCGCGCAATATTACTTCCACGCCCACGCGCCGGACACGGCGCGCGCGGTCAGCCCGACCTGGGCGGAAATTGGCCATATCCACACCTTCATCCGCCCGGCCGGGCGGGGCGAGGGCGCACCGATCCATCATCTGATCGCCATCGCGCTCGACCGCTGCGGCCGCCCCACCGCTCTGTTCACCACCAATCGCTGGGTCACCGACGATGATTTCATCCCGGCACCGCAGGCAATCGGCTATGCGCGCGCCTATCAGGTCAGCGATGGCGGGCCGGTGAGCCAGTGCATCAACGCCCTGTTCGCCCTGTTCGCGGCCGACATCGCCGATCTGCTGACCGCGCGCGACGCCGCCATCGCCGCCTGGCAACGCAACAACCCCGGCGTCGATGCCTTCGAGGACCGCGACCTCGAAATCACTTCGGCCCACCCGATCGACCTTGTCGCAGTCCTGACGGCGCTCCAGGACACGCTCGCGTAAGCCGCGTGCCCTGGCCGTGTCATCAGGCCGATTTGCCCCAGATCTTCAGAAACACCGCCTTGTAGCCGTTCGACGGGTTGAACACATTGGTCTTGCCGCCGTCCTGATCGATGTTGTCCGGCGTGAACAGATGCACCGGATCAGTCTCGGTCGCCGGCGGCTGCCCGGCGAAGGCGCGGTTCAGCTCATCGACGCATTGCCACCCTTCCAGCTCCAGCGGCGCCGCCACCGTCGCGGTCTGGAATTGTTTCGAACGGATGCGCTGAAACGCCGATTCCGAACCATCGCCGGCCGACACGTTATACGGCGGGCCGTCGCCCTTGCGACCGGATGCCGACAATCCAGGCGCCATATAATCATAATACAGATCATTGATCGCCAGCGAATAATTCCAGGTCTTGCCGAATTTCGACAGCAGCGCCGCCGTCACCTGCGGCATCCGTGTCGCGGTGGCACCCAGCGGCACGTTCTCGACCGCGAGCACCTTGCACCCGGCGCATTGCTTGATGGTCTTGGCCATCTCGGCCGATTTCGCCATCGCGATCGCATACTCGCTGGTGGTGAAGATCACCACGTTCGCGTGCCCATCCGACTTTGCAATGGCGTACAGCGCTGCCGCCTTCGCGACGTCCAGCGAGTTCTGCGTGACATTATAGATCACGCCGGGCGAAGCGATCGGACCGGGACGCGGCGATGCATTCCAGCCCACCACCTTGATGCCCGCCTTGTCGGCCTGCTCGATGAACGGCGCGGATTGCACCGCATCCACCCCGCCCAGCACGATGCCCGCCGGCTTGAGCGCGATCGCCGAGGACAACGCGGCGTTCTGCCCCGCCGCCGTGCCCTTGCCGTCGATCAGCCGGAAGCGCCAGCCGATCGCCTTGGCCGCCGCCGCCACGCCCTTGGCCACACCGCGCGCGCCGCCGTTCGACTGATCGGTCGATACATAGACAATGAACTTGCCCGGCACCGCCTTCGGCCCGGTGGTCGGGCCGGTGTAGGGTATCGTCTTGCTGGTCGCCGCCGCGACGAACGCCTTGGCCGCCGCGACGGTGGTATCGGCCAGCGCCCGCCCGGACAATCCGGCCGATGCCGCCGCGATGGCGATGATCATTCCTGGTTTCATAAATCCCCCCTTGTTGCCGAGGCAGCTGGTGCCGGCACCAATGCCGGCCGCACCGCCTTCAGATGAACCGCACGGCGGCGCTGCGCGAAACCGGCCAGGCCGATCGAGAGCACCAGCGTGATGCCGTTGAACAAATCCGATACGAAAAACGCCCCGCCCAGCTGCTCGATCCCGGAAATCCCGACCGCCAGCAGCACCTCGGCGGCAACCGTGCCCCAGACATTGACCCGGCCCGGCTTGATCGTGGTCGAGCCAAGAAACGCGCCGACCAGGGCGGGCAACAAATAACTCAGCCCCAGGCTGGTCGTGCCGATCCGTAATTGCGCCGCCAGCACGACCGAGGCGAACGCCGTCAGCACGCCGGAGGCGATGAACACCCCGACTACATGGGTGCGCACCGCAATGCCGTTCAACTCCGCCGCGCGCCGGTTTGCGCCGATCGCGTACAGCACCCGGCCCAGCGGCATCCGCTCGGTCACCAGCCACAGCACGAAGGCAATCACCAGCACATAGACCACCGGCAGCGGCACCACCCCGAGCAACCGCCCGTCGTTGATCGCGGTGAACCCGGCCGATAGCGTGCCGACCATCTGTTCGCCGCCGGTATACCATTCCGCCAAAGCGAAAATGATCGTGCCGGTGCCCAAGGTGGCAATGAAACTGTCGATCTGCGCGATCTCGACCAGCAGCCCGTTCATCAACCCGAACAGCCCGCCCAGCACCAGCACGGCGAGCACCGCGACCGGCCAGGGCCAGTGATATTGCACCTGCAGGCTGATCGCGATGATCGACCACAGCACGATGCCATACCCCACCGTCAGATCGATCCGCCCCGCGATCATCGGCAGCAGGGCGGCGAGCGCCAGCAATGCCACGACCGATTTCACCACGAACACCGCGCGCATATTGTCCGCGGTCGGAAACGTATCCGGCAACAGGATCGAGAACAGCGCGATCAGGAACAATGTGATGATCGGCAGCCCGTAGGTGGTGAGCCCGCGGCGCACCAGCTCGCCGCGCCCCATGCTCTCGCGCTCGGCCCCGCTCGGCTCCAGCGCGTCAGATTTGAGCGATTCCATGCGCACTCCCTTCATGTCGCCGCGAAAACACCCCGGCCGATGCCGCCGCGATCAACCGGTCGATGGTGAGCGCGTCGCCCGCCAGTTCGGCGACCACCGCGCCCCGGTCGAACACCAGCGCGCGGTCGCAGATCTGCGCGATTTCCTCGAAATCCGACGACACCACCAAAATCGTCGCCCCCGCCGCCGCCGCCTCGGCGAACAGCCGGTAAATCTCGGCCCGCGCGCCGACATCGACGCCCGAAGTCGGGTCCTCCACCACCAGCAGCTTTGCCCCCTGATCGAGCCAGCGCCCCACCACAACTTTCTGCTGGTTGCCGCCCGATAATTGTTCGAGCAGCAGCCAAGGCTGGTTCGGCCGCAGCCCGACCCGGCGCCCCAGCGCATGCGCGCGCCGATGCACGCGGCGCGGTGTGATGTATTCCAGCGCGCCCATGCCATGCGCATACGGGTTCAGAAACGCATTCTCCGCGATGCTCAGCCGCGCCGCGGTCGATTCCCCGGTCCGGTCGCCGGCGACGAACCCGATCCCCCGCGCCATCGCATGGCGCGGATCGCGCGGCGCATAGGCCGCGCCATCAAGCGTGATCGCGCCCTCATGCACCACCGCCCGGCCGAACAGCGCGCGCCCCAGCCGTTCCTGCCCGGCGCCGACCAGCCCGGCCAGGCCCACGATCTCGCCCGCCCGGAACGCCGCATCGAGCGGCGCCGCCGTCTCGATCATCACCGACCGGCACGCGAGCCGCACCGCGGTGCCGGCTGCGCAATCGGTGCGCCGGTGTCGCGCGAACCCCTGCCCGACGATCATTGAAATCAGCCGGTCCGCCGTCAGCCCCGCCACCGGCCCGGCGCCGGCCAGCCGGCCATCGCGCAGCACCACCACCCGGTCCGCCAGTTCGAACACCTCGTCCAGCCGGTGCGACACGTACACAATGCCCACCCCGCGCGCCCGCAACTGCCGCAGCGCATCGAACAGCCGCGCCACTTCCGAAGCCGGCAGGCTCGCGGTCGGCTCATCGAGCACCAGCACCTCGCCGTTCGCCGCCAGCGCGCGGGCAATCGCCACCAGTGCGCGCTCCGCCCGGCCAAGATCGCGGATGCGCGTGTCGGGATGCCGATCGAGCCCGAGTGCGGCGAGCGCCGCCACCGTGCGCGCGCGGTTCGCCGCCCGGTCGATCAGCCCGAACCGGCGCAAAAACCCCAGCGTCAGCCCGAAATTCTCACTGATCGTCATCCAGTCGAACAGGCCCAGATCCTGGTGAATGAAGCGGATCGGCAGCAACCCCGGCGATCCCGTGCTCACCCGCCCTTGAAACCCGATACTGCCCTCATCCATCCGGTGAATCCCGGCCAGAATCTTGATCAGGGTCGATTTGCCCGCGCCGTTCTCGCCCAGCAGAGCCACGATCTCGCCATGCCCGACGGTGAAATCCACCCGGTCCAGCGCCCGCGTGCCGCCGAACGATTTGCCGATGCCGCGCATCTCCAGCAGCGGCGGCACCTGGGCAGCGCTCATACCACGCTCGTCAGCCCGCCATCGACGAAGATGGTCTGGCCATTGACGAAATCGGCGGCGGCAGAGGCCAGAAACACCGCGGTGCCGCCCAGCTCCGCCACCTCGCCCCACCGCCCGGCCGGCGTGCGGGCGACCAGCCAGGCGGTGAACGCGGGATCGGCCACCAAGGCCGAAGTCAGCTCGGTGCGGAAATACCCCGGCGCGATCGCATTGACCTGAATATTATGCCGCGCCCACTCGGCGCACAGCCCGCGCGTCAATTGCCGCACCGCCCCTTTCGACATCGCATAGGGCGTGATCGAGGCGCGGCCCAGCTCGCTTTGCACCGACGCGATATTAATAATCTTGCCGCGCCGCCGCGCGATCATCCGCCGCCCGACCGCCTGGGCGACAAAAAACGCGCCCTTCACATTGATCGCCATCAGCCGGTCGAAATCCGCCTCGGCGAAATCCTCCGCCGCCATCCGGTGCTGCATCCCGGCGTTGTTGATCAGGATGTCGATGGCACCATCCGCCTCGATCGCCGCAACCCCGCGCTCCACGCTCGCCGGGTCCATCACGTCGAACGCCTGGCTCGCCACGTTGTGCCCCGCCGCGCGCAAGCCGGCCGCCGCCTGTTCGAGTGCGGCGCCATCGCGCGCATTCAGCACCACGGCGGCACCCGCCTGCGCGAGTGCAGCCGCAATCGCCAGCCCGATGCCGCGGCTGCCGCCGGTGATCAAGGCACGTTTCCCGCTGAGGTCAAACGCCTGGTTCGTCATCATCCTGCCCTGCGCCCGGTCCTGACCATTCGGCCGGCGGGCGCTATTCTTATGGTTTCGTATCAAACGCGTCAGCCGTACCATAACCCGCGTTGCCGTCGCGACAATTCCGGAGCATGTTACCGCTAACACAACCCTCGTAACACAAAGCCGCCCGGCGTCTCAAGGAGGAATTTTCCATGCCCGCAATCGTGATCCATCGCGCCGGCGATCTGCGCGTCGAACCGCGCACCGCTCCGCCAGCCGGCGCCGGCCAGGTGCGCGTGCGGATCGATCGCGGCGGCATCTGCGGGTCTGATCTGCACTACGTCCGCCACGGCGGCTTCGGCCCGGTCCGGCTCGCCGAACCCATGGTGCTCGGGCATGAAGTCGTCGGCACCATTGCTGGCCTCGGCTCCGGCGTCACGGACCTCGCGGTGGGCGATGCGGTGGCGATCAACCCCGCGCTGCCCTGCGGCATCTGCCGCTTCTGCACTGAAGGCATGAGCAACCATTGCCTCGACATGCGCTTCTTCGGCAGCGCGATGCGTCGCCCGCATGTCCAGGGCGCGTTCAGCACCGAAGTCACGGTCGAGGCCAGACAGCTCGTCAAACTGCCGCACGGGCTCGATCCATCGATCGCCGTCTTCGCCGAACCGCTCGCCGTCGCCCTGCACGCGCTCACCCGCGCCGCACTCCGCCCGGGCGATCGCGTCGTCATCACCGGCATGGGCCCGATCGGCATGCTCATCCTGCTCGCCGCCCGCCATGCCGGTGCCGGTGAAATCATCGCGTCCGACATTGCCGCCGAGCCCCTCGCCCTCGCCCGCACCCTCGGTGCGGACCAAGCCATCACCCCCGAGGCGCTCGATCGATTCACCGCCGATCGCGGCTATTTCGACATCGGCTTCGAAGCCTCCGGCGCCCCGAGCGCGCTGCCGGCCCTGATGTCGGTGGTCCGCCCGCGCGGCCGCATCGTCCAGGTCGGCCTCGGCGGCGATCTGCCGGTCGCCTCGATGGTCCTGGTCACCAAGGAGATCGACCTGCTCGGCACCTTCCGCTTCACCGATGAATTCGCCCACGCCGTCGCCCTGCTCGGCACCGGCGCGATCGATGTCGCCCCCATGCTCAGCGCGACCTTCCCGGTCGATCAGGCGGCCGACGCCTTCGCCCTCGCCGCCGATAAAACCCGCGCCATGAAAGTCCAGATCACCTTCTGAAACCGCCGCCATGACCAAACCGCCAACACCCACCCCAACGCGCAGCGCGCCGACTATGAACGACGTCGCCCGCGCCGCGAACGTCTCGAAAATGACCGTCTCGCGCGCCCTGCGCGGCGACCGCATCGCGCCCGAAACCAAGGCGCGCATCCTCGCCGAAATCGACCGGCTGCACTACGTGCCCCACGCCGCCGCCGGCGCGCTCGCCAGCCGCCGCTCCGGCTTCGTCGCCGTCATCGTGCCCTCGATCGACAACGCCAATTTCGCCGAAACCGTGCGCGGTCTCGAAGCCGAACTGCGCGCAGCCGGGCTCGACCTGCTGCTCGGCACCACCGAATACCGCATCGGCCGCGAGGACGAATTGGTGCAGACCATGATGCGCCATCGCCCCGAAGGCATCGTGCTGACCGGCGGCGTCCATACCAGCCGCGTCGCCGATCGCCTGGCCCGCTCCGGCATTCCCGTGGTCGAAACCTGGGACCTGCCGGCCACCCCGATCGGCCATGTCGTCGGCTTCTCCAACCGCGCCGCCGGCGCCATGATGACCGAACACCTCGCCGCCATCGGCCGCCGGCGCATCGCCTTCCTCGGCGGCGCCTCGCCGCGCGACCCCCGCGGCGAAGCCCGCAAACACGGCTACCTCGAAGCCCTCGTCCGCCTCGGGCTCGGCCCACCCCGCACGCTGCGCTACGGCCTGCCGCCGCTCTCGATGCACCACGGCGCCGCCGGTCTCGCCCGCACCATCGCCCGCTGGCCCGATATCGACGGCCTGGTCTGCGCCAGCGACCCGATCGCCTTCGGCGCGATCAGCGAATGCCAGCGCCGCCGCATCGCCGTGCCGCAAACCATCGCGATCGGCGGCTTCGGCGATTTCGAAATCGCCCGCTGCAGCCACCCCGGTATCACCACCATCGCCGTCGAAGCCGCCCAGATCGGCCAACGCGCCGGTGCTATCCTGCGCACCGTGATCGAGGCGCTGCGGCGCGGTGAGGCGTGCCCGGCTACGATCGATGAGACGAGTATGAGTCTTGAGGTGCGGGGGAGTACGGTGGGGGAAAGGGAAGGGAAGGACTTCTTTTTTGGAAAAAAGAAGCAAAAAACTTTTTGACCCTGGGGCACGGGCGCTTTCACCGGCACGGGCCCAAATTAACAAAGTTTTTTTTGCTTCTTTTTTGTTCACAAAAAAGAAGTGCTTGCCTGCTCTTTTTACCCCTATACTCCCGCATGCCCCGCTATTCCGCCATCCTGAGCGGCGAGACCTTCCGGTTCGAAACCCTGAAACAGGTTCTCGCCTGTGCCTCACCCCGCCGTTCGGGCGATGAACTCGCCGGCCTCGCCGCCACATCCGATGCCCAGCGCGTCGCCGCCCGCACAATCCTTGCCGATGTGCCGCTGAAAACCTTCCTCAGCGAAGCGCTCATTCCTTATGAGAGCGACGACGTCACCCGCCTGATCATCGACACGCATGATGAAGCCGCCTTCGCCCCGGTCGCCCATCTCACCGTGGGCGGACTGCGCGACTGGCTGCTCTCCTACGAGGCCGATACCCAAGCGCTCCAGGCGCTCGCCCCCGGCCTGACGCCCGAAATGGTGGCCGGCGTCTCCAAGCTGATGCGCAACCAGGACCTGATCGCCGTCGCCCGCAAATGCTCGGTGATCACCCGCTTCCGCAACACCATCGGCCTGCCAGGCCATCTCTCCACCCGGCTGCAACCCAACCACCCGACCGATGATCTGCGCGGCATCGCCGCCGCCACGCTCGATGGCCTGCTCTACGGCACCGGCGATGCCGTGATCGGCGTCAACCCCGCGACCGACAACGTGCCCAACTGCCTCGCCCTGCTCGACATGCTCGACACGCTGCGCCAGCGCTACGATATCCCGACGCAGACCTGCGTGCTCACCCATGTCACCAACGCCATCGAAATCATGAACCGGCGCGGCGCGGTCGATCTGGTGTTCCAATCCATCGCCGGGTCCGAGGCCGCCAACGCCGGCTTCGGCGTCAGCCTCGCCATCCTCGCCGAAGCGCAGGACGCCGCTCTGTCGCTCGCTCGTGGCACGGTCGGCGACAACGTCATGTATTTCGAAACCGGCCAGGGCGCGGCGCTCTCGGCCGACGCGCATTTCGGCATCGACCAGCAGACCATCGAAGCCCGCGCCTACGCCGTAGCCCGCCATTTCAGACCCCTGCTGGTCAACACTGTGGTCGGCTTCATCGGCCCGGAATATCTCTACGACGGCAAGCAAATCATCCGCGCCGGCCTCGAAGATCATTTCTGCGGCAAGCTGCTCGGTGTGCCGATGGGGTGCGACGTTTGCTACACCAACCACGCCGAAGCCGATCAGGACGACATGGACACGCTGATGACCCTGCTCGCCACCGCCGGCGTCACCTTCGTCATCACCGTCCCTGGTGCGGACGACATCATGCTGAACTACCAGAGCCTGTCCTACCACGACCTGCTCTATTTGCGCTCCACGTTCGGCGTCCGCGCCGCCCCGGAGTTCGAGGCCTGGCTCGAAACCATGGGCATGCTCGACGATCGCGGCCGCGTCCGCCTGCCCGAACGCCAATTCGTGCAACGCCTGATCGGCGCCGATGCCGCCTGAGCCCGACCTGACCCCCCAAACCGTCAACGATCCCCGGGCCAACGACCCCTGGGCCAAACTCCGCGCCACCACCAACGCACGCATCGGCCTCGGCCGCATCGGCGACGCCATGCCGATGCACGACGTGCTCGCCTTCCAGCTCGCCCACGCCAAAGCGCGCGATGCGGTGCACGCCAGCCTCGATGTCGAAGCCCTGCGCGCAGCGCTCGATCCGCCGGTCATCACCGTCCACAGCGAAGCCGCCAGCCGCGAGCAATACCTCCGCCGCCCCGACCTCGGCCGCCGCCTGCACCCCGATTGCCGTCCCCTGCTCACCCCGGGCGACTACGATGCGGTGTTCGTCATCGCCGATGGCCTCTCCGCCACCGCCGTCGCCGCCAACGCCATCCCCACACTCAACGCGGTGCGCCGCCGCCTGCCCCACCTGCGCATCGCCCCCATCGTCATCGCCACCCAGGCCCGTGTCGCCATCGGCGATGATATCGGCGAAGCCCTCAACGCCAGGCTCTGCGCCATCCTGATCGGCGAACGCCCCGGCCTCAGCGTCGCCGAAAGCCTCGGCATCTACCTCACCTACGCCCCCAAACGCGGCTGCCGCGATTCTGCCCGCAACTGCATCTCGAACATCCACACCAAAGGCGGCCTCTCCCCCGACGCCGCGGCGGACACCCTCGCCTGGCTGATCCGCGAAGCGCTGCACCGGCAGGTGACGGGGGTGGGGCTCAAGGAAGAAGCCCAGGGGGCTCTGCCCCCTGGACCCCCGCTAAGGGCTTAGCCCTTAGAACCCGCTAGTTTTAGGGGTAGGGAGGGCGTCCAGACAATACTGTTTGAGAGCCCGGCAGCCGGCCCTCCCTACCCCTAAAACTAATGGATTCCAAAGGCTCCGCCTTTGGCGGGGTCCAGGGGCAGCGCCCCTGGCCTTCCTTCTTTATGTCCCACTCCCACAACTACCAAGCCGTCGGCTTCGGGTTCCGATCATTGAAATTGGTTTGGTGCCAGTACGGATAGATCGGCGTCTGATGGCTCGCCCGATCCAGCAGCCCGACCTGTTCCGTGCTCAGCGACCAGCCGACCACGTCGAGATTCTGCTTGAGCTGCGCCTCGGTACGCGCCCCGATCACGATATTGGCCACGGTTGGCCGCTGCAGCAGCCAGTTCAGCGCCACCTGTGCCACCGATTTGCCGGTATCCTTGGCAACGATATCGAGCGCATCGACCACGGTGTACAAATACTCGTCATCCACGATCGGCCCGCCTTCCGCCCCACCGGCCGCGATCCGGCCGGAGGTATCGGGCTGACCCCGGCGGATCTTGCCGGTCAGGCGCCCCCAGCCCAGCGGACTCCACACCATTAGGCCGACCCCTTGATCGAGCCCGAGCGGCATCAATTCCCATTCGTAATGCCGTCCGACCAGCGAATAATACCCCTGATACGCCACATACCGCGCCAGCCCGTACTTCTCGGACGTCGCGAGCGACTTCATCAGATGCCAGCCGGAGAAATTCGACGCCCCGATATATCCGATCTTGCCGGCACCGATCAGATCGTCCAGCGCCCGCAGCGTCTCATCGACCGGCGCCACCGCATCGAACCCGTGCATGAAATACAGGTCGATATGATCGGTGCCCAGCCGCTTCAGACTCGCCTCGCACGCCCGCACCAGATGATAGCGCGACGATCCACGCTGGTTCGGCCCGTCCCCGGTCGGAAACGTCGCTTTCGAGGAAATCAGCGCCCGGCTCCGCTTGCCCTTCAGCGCCTGGCCTAGAATCTCCTCGGACATGCCTTGCGAATACACATCGGCGGTATCGAAAAAATTCACCCCGGCATCGAGGCACAGATCGACCATCCGCGCCGCCTCCGCCACATCGGTCTCGCCCCAGCGGCGAAAGAATTCGTTGCTGCCGCCGAAGGTCGCGGTGCCGAGGCTGAGAACCGGTACCATGAGGCCGGAGCGTCCGAGTTGGCGATATTCCATTGGGTTGTTCCTGTCATGCCATGCGTCCTCCCCGATCATGGGGCGATCGTCCGTTACTGGTAAAGTACAGCCCCCCTGCCGTTTTTGTCCACCGCACCCCCGGCCCATCCCCCGACCCGCGCCGCACATTACCAAATTATCACCAACCATCCCGGACTTTTGTCATCGCCACAGCGTACCATCTCCAGGGGCACGCAGTGTCTCACAGCAAAGGGAACCACCATGAAGCGATTCGTCACCCTCAGCCTCGCCGCCGCGGCGGTTTCGGCCATCTCGGTCGGCGCGCTGGCAGCATCCACCCCGGTCCGCCTGCGCGGCACCATCACCGCGATCAGCGCCGATACGCTGACCCTCAAGACCAACAGCGGCAAGACCGAACAGGTCATGATCGGCGGCGACACCCATTTCCTCAAGGTCGAAAAATCCTCGCTCGGTATGATCGACAAAAACACCTACATCGGCACCGCGACCAAAACCGTCGGCTCCCAGTTGATCGCGCTCGAAGTCGTCATCTTCCCGAACGCGATGCGCGGCACCGGCGACGGTCATTATGCGTGGGACAAACTGCCCGACACCACCCTGTCCGGCGGCACCAAAACCGCCAGCACCATGACCAACGGCAACGTCGCCGCGGTCTCGGGCGGCGCGGCCGGCGGCAAAGTCAGCAGCACCATGACCAACGGTAACGTCGCCGCCACCAAATCGAGCGACGGCGTCAAACGCCTCACCGTCACCTACAAAGGCGGCCAGCAGACCATCCTGGTTCCCCCTACTGCGCCGATCGTCAAGTTCGCACCCGGCATGAAAGCCGATGCCGTCACCGGCGCCCACGTCTTCATCAAGGCCAGCGAATCCGACGGCAAGATTACCGCCGGCGCCGTCGCGGTCGGGGTTGACGGCGTCACACCGCCGATGTGATCGGCCTGCCAGGAAGCAACCAGCCATGAGCCAGCCGCGTCCCCGCCGCCCCGCGCACCCGGTGCCCATCCGCATCATGCACTGGATCGGCGTGTACGCGATCGGCTGCATGATGTTCAGCGGCTGGGAAATCTACAACGCCTCGCCCAGCCTGCCCTTCCTGTTCCCGCGCTGGGCCGGGCTCGGCGGCTGGCTTGGCGGCGCCCTCGCATGGCACCTCAGCGCGATGTGGCTGCTGTTTGTCGATGGTCTGGCCTATATCGCCTACGGCATCGCCTCCGGTCACTTCCGCCGCGAGCTGCACCCCCCAACCCCCGCCGCCGTCGCACACGACCTCGGCGCCGCACTGCGCCTGCGCCTGCCGCACCGCGCCGGTCACTACAACGCGGTGCAACGACTGCTCTACGCCGGGGTCATCCTCATCATCACCCTCGCGGTTGCCACCGGCCTCGCCATCTGGAAACCCGTCCAGTTCGGCTGGCTCACCGGCCTGTTCGGTGGCTACCCGATCGCGCGCGGCATCCATCTCGCCATGATGGGTCTGATCGCCGGCTTCATCATCATCCATGTCACACTGGTCGCTTTCTATCCGCGCACCCTGGTCTCTATGGTCGCCAACACAAAAGCCGATCCGGAAACCGCACCATGACCAACAAACCCGTTGCGGTCCGCCCGTCCGACGTGAAACCCGAGTTCGACCGCATGCGCCGGCGCGGCCTGTTGCGCGGCGGCTTCTCGCTCGGTGCCCTCACTCTGCTCACCGGCTGCGACCTCTCGACCCACTCCGGCGTCGATGCCGCACTCGAAGCCATGCTCCGCTTCGACGACCGCATTCAGGAAGCCCTGTTCAGCAAATCGCGCCTCGCCGAAACCTACCCCGCCAGCGCCATCACCAAACCGTTTCGCTTCAACGCCTACTACCCGGACTGGCAGGTCCGCGTGGTCGACCCGGCCACCTGGCAACTCGGCGTCAGCGGCCTGGTCCAGCAAACCAAACCCTGGACCCTCGCCAACCTCCGCACCCTGCCCCAACAAAGCCAGATCACCCGCCACATCTGCATCGAAGGCTGGAGCCAGATCGGCCAATGGTCCGGCATCCCGCTCCACAGCTTCCTCAAACGCATCGGCGCCGATCCGCGCGCGAAATACGTCAATTTCACCTGCTTCGATGGCTACTCCACCAGCATCGACATGCCGAGCGCCCTGCAATCGCAAACCATCCTCGCGCTCGATTTCGAAACCAAGCCGCTCACCCCCGAATGGGGCGCACCACTCCGCCTGCGCATCCCCACCAAACTCGGCTACAAAAGTGCCAAAAACCTGCAATCGATCGCCGTCACCAACACCTACCCCGGCGGCTACTGGGAAAACCAGGGCTACGACTGGTTCGCCGGCGCCTGAGGCGCGGGGCAAGCAAGGCCAGGGCTCTCCCTCCGGAGCCAGTCCAGCGATGAAGAGCATCGCTGGAACCTTCTGCTCCGCCGCCCCTGGACCCCGTTATACCCGTGGCCCTAAAGATCGACGCATGCCCAGTCTCTGGTTCCGATTGAGGCAATTGGAGCCGCGTCATTGGCGATGAAATTCCAGGCTTCTTTGCTGGCGTCGCGCATGGTCTCGTAAGTGTGGCAGACGAGGCCGCTTAATTTGTCACCGCGCAGATAATCCCAGACGTTTTCCATAGGATTGAGTTCCGGCGCATTAGGCGGGAGCCGGAGCAGGGTGATGTTGTCTGGCACGATCAGCGGTTCGCCGGGTTGATGCCATCCGGCACCATCGCAGACCAGCAGGGCATGGGCGCAGGTGGCGCCCTGGCAACTTGAGATGCTTGTTCATCGCCTCGGTATTCACGCCAGGCATGATGATGATGGCAGCACCGATGCCACGCGTTGGGCAGATGGCGCCGAGAATGTCCACGGAGTCGCGCCGGTTGTCGCGTACCATCGGCGGCCGTGAGCCAATCGGCGCCCAGATCGCTTCGAGGAAGCCTTTCTGCCCGACACGGGCTCCATCTGAGCCGGTATGCGACTCGATGCCGGGCCTGCTAGACTCTCAACTTCATCCGGGAGTGAGTTATGCCTGCGACAGCACGGACTATGTCTTCTTCATCAGGGATCCACGCGCGGCTTGATAAATTTTTTACGGCGGCGCTCGATTTCGTGGCCCCGGATCGTGCCGACGCCCTCATGCGAAAATGGGCACCACGCGAGCAGCCGCACTCTTCCATTACGGACGACCGGATGATGGCAATGATGGCCGATGCGATATTGCTGTCGGCCGACCTGCTCGTGTCGCAACCCTCTGCCAGCGGCTCGACTGCGTTTGATCGCCTAACCCGCAGCCGGGGGAAGGTTTCATCCATTGATGCCGCAGCCCTCGCAGCGCTTGCCAAAGCACGCTTCCGATTGCTCCGTATTCAGAAGACCGAGGCGGATGGCCGCCTTACCGTCCACGATATCCTGGCCGGGGAAACGCTGGCGATCGAAGGTGCCGACCTGCCGCCGTTTCCACTGGAAATCCCCATCGTCGCCCGCGTCGCCGTGACCGGTGATCGATGCGGTTATCTGATCGGTGCGGTCACACCGCTCGATCAGGACGCTCTGGCCGTCGCCCAGAGCCATGCAGCAGCGGGTGGAAAGGGCAGCTTTGCCAACGCCCGCTGGGCCGAGGCTGTCTATACCCATGTCGTTCGACACGGAACCGTAGAAATTCCCGGCCTCAACCGTCCGCCCGCGGACGGCAATGAGCCAGGTCTATACGAGGAGATCGACGAGGCGTTGTACGCCCTTGCGCAAGACTGGGCCGCATTGGCGGGCAAGCCACCCAGTCAGGAACTGATGCTGCGCGCCCGGAGACTAGCGGATCAGACCCGGATTTTTGACGCGTTGGACGCGGCGCTCACCGCACGCGACGCGAAGGATGAGCTCATGGCGGATGCGTTCGAGTGCATTGCCGCCGCGCAGCTTGAAACCGTTTGGTTGCGGGAACGCGGTGGATCCGTCGGGCTGACGTTGGATATCATTGCCCGCACGCTCGACGAAGCCATTGCGACGCGCGGGTGGCCCTCCCGCATCCGCCTGCTATTCGATCGGCTCCGTCCCCGACCGGGCAATCGGCAGACCAGTAACAGCGACCTGCCTCTGGACCGGCTGGTTCAACGAATCCAGGGCCTGCGCGCAAAAACCGTCGCTCAGGGCTGTACCGAACAGGAGGCTATGGCGGCTGCGGAGAAGGTCGCCGAGTTGCTCGATCGGTACGGGCTGTCGTTGAACGAACTCGAACTGCAGGCGCAGCCCTGCGAGGGGATCGGCATCCAGACCAACCGGCGCCGGATCGCGCCGATCGACGAGTGCATTCCCGCAATCGCCGCGTTCTTCGACTGCCGGGTCTGGTCCGAACGCGCTCAAGGCGCACCGCTGCGCTACATCTTCTTCGGCCTTCGCAGCGACGTCACGGCTGCACAATACCTCTATGAGATGGTCGAGCGCGCCTTCGATACGGAGACCGCCGTTTTCCGCCGGAGCGACCTGTACGAAGAGATGAAAGGGGATCGCAGGTCAGCAACCAACTCGTTTCAGATCGGGCTTTCCCGCGGTATTTCCGCCAAGCTCGGTGCGATGCGCGCCGCCCGTGACGAGACCATCCGTAGCGCGTCCGGCCGAGATCTGGTTCCTGTCAAATCGGCCATGATCGAAGAAGAAATGTCCAAGCTTGGGCTTCATCTAAGTCAAAGGTCCCACGCTACGGGCAAACGTGTCATTCGTGATGCCTATACCGCTGGACAGGAAGCCGGTGAGAAATTCGAATTCGCGCCTGGTATTACAACAACGGTTTGAGCCCATGAACGCGACCCTGCTGAACACAGACAAATTGCCAGACGCCAGGTTACACCACCTGATCGGTTGCAATTCCAACCATACCCGAAGAGCGACGATGACCACCGCTGTGAATAAGTAGCCCGCCTGCGCCACACTTGCTGGCGGTCGCTCCGGCAGGCGCCGATTGATTCATATCAAAGCCAAGCGTGCTGAACGATGTGAAAAGGAGGCTGCGAAGCGGGGCTGTTGGCGACCATCGCCGTCCCAGCCAAGCGCCGCACAGCCATGAGAAGGCGACCAGCTATGGTTTCCACCGTTTCGCGAGCCGGCTTGGGCCGGAGTGGGGGTTTGCAATGACAAAGCGCAGTCGCCCGCGTTCGACCTCGAACGAACCCTGGTTTTTGCAACCGCGTTCATCCTGCTTGGCTGAGGCAAGGGTGCCGACCTTGACAGCGCTTGCCCTCGAACGGGATTGCTCAAGGCTAATCAACCTGCAGTGTCCCGTTTTGCCAGCAGCGTCATCCCGGCCAAGTGAAGCCGCGGCGCCGAACGCGATCGATCCTGCTCTCCAAGCCCGATCGAAAACGGCGCTGCCCACGTGACTTCGAACCCCGTCACGCTGGGCCGGTTCGCGGCCAAGGTGCTGGTCGTCCTGGTGATCGGCGCCTTGGCGGTGGCCGCCTGGCAACTCGCAGACATTGTCGTCCTGTTGTTTGGGGCCATTCTGTCCGCAATCGGGCTGTGTGCTGCCGCGCGATGGATTGCGCAACATACCGGCATCCGGCGTGGCATAGCGCTGGCAGCGGTGCTGCTGCTGGGCTTGGCAATTGTTGCCGCCGCTTTGTGGATCTTTGGCTCCACCGTTGCAAAACAGTTCAACGATGTGCTCCAGACCGCACCGGCCGGATTCGAACTGGTCATCAACCGATTGAAGACAACCGCCTACGGACGGGAGATTCTGGCTCAGGCCCATCGCGCCAATGTTCTGGGGGCGACGGGCTGGGCAACCGGGATCGTCGCCGCGGCGGCAGGGATGATCATGCGGGGGCTCGGCTATGCGGTGATTGCGCTGTTTGCGGCGATCTATCTTGCCGCCCAACCCGCTCGCTACCGGCGCCTGTGTTTTCGGCTGGTGCCGCCGCCCTATCAGGCTACGGCCGAAGGGCTGTTTCTCACGACCGGGCAGATCCTCGAGCGCTGGCTGCTCGGCCAGATTCTGGTGATGGCGACGATCGGCGTCCTGAGCGGTCTGGGGTTATGGCTGCTCGGCATTCAGGCCGCGTTTGCGTTGGGACTGATGGGCGGGTTGCTGTGCTTTATTCCGTATGTCGGCGCGGTGCTCGCGGCGGTGCCGGCGACGCTGGTGGCATTGACGCAGGGACCGTTGGAGGCCGGATCGGTCATGCTGATGTATGCGGCGGTTCACTTCGTCGAGGGTAATTTCATCACGCCGATGGTGCAGGCGCAGGTGACATCGTTTCCCCCGGTGCTGGCCATTCTGTCGACCGTGGCATTCGGCGTGCTGCTCGGCCCGCTCGGTGTGCTGCTCGCCGCCCCGCTGACGCTGTTTCTGATGGCGGTGGTCGAAATCCTTTATGTGCAGCACGGTCTGGGGTTGGCGCCGCGGGCAGAGGATGCTGGTGCCGTGCCGCACCTTCGATCAACAGTGCAAAGCGAAGTCGTATAGAGGCCATTGGCGACGGGCCGGAACCAAAACGGAGATCATGATGCGGCAAACTCACCGGGAAACTCACTTGATCGCGCGGATCGGCTGGCTGCGGGCAGCGGTGCTGGGCGCGAACGATGGCATCATATCGACATCGAGCCTGGTGCTGGGTGTGGCCTCCGCCGGCGGCAACGCGCACGGCGTATTGGTGGCGGGTGTTGCGGGGTTGGTCGCGGGTGCCATGTCGATGGCGGCGGGCGAGTATGTGTCGGTCAGTTCGCAATCCGATACGGAGCGGGCCGATCTGGCGCGCGAAGGCAGCGAGTTGGCCGGCAATCCCGGCGCCGAGACCGAAGAACTTGCCCGGATCTACGTCGACCGTGGTCTGGAGGCCGGACTCGCCCATGAGGTTGCGCGGCAACTCATGGAAAAGGACGCGCTGGGTGCCCACGCCCGCGATGAACTCGGCATTTCGGAAGCGACGACGGCGCGGCCGGTGCAGGCGGCCATGGCCTCGGCCGCCACGTTCTCGGTTGGTGCCGCAGCACCGCTGATCCTGGTCTTGTTAGCCCCGGCGAGCGCGCTGCTGGCGGTGGTCGGGGCGGGGTCGCTGCTGTTCCTCGCCGTGCTGGGCATGATCGGTGCGAAAGCCGGTGGGGCAGGCTTGCTGAGGCCGACTCTGCGGGTGACGTTCTGGGGCGCGCTTGCCATGGGCATCACCACCGGCATCGGCGCCTTGATCGGCTCGGCGGTATGAGCGGCGTGATCGCGGCGGTCATCGACGGTGGGTTTGGATGATGCTTGCGCATGCCCGGTTGCGCGCGGCGGTTCTCGGCCTTGTCGTGGTCGGTTTGGCCGTGGGGCTGGTGGCCGATGCGCTGGGGTATCGGCAGCTCACGATCGTCGCCTGGGATGGTCCGGCCGCGATCGTCGCACTGGTGGTGGCGATCGATTTCATCGCCGGGCTGTGGCGGGGCACACTCGGGGTCGATCTGATCGCGTTGCTGGCGATCGCGGCCTCGATCGCGCTGGGGCAGCATCTGGCGGGCGTGATCGTCGCCGCGATGGTCGCCAGCGGTGCGGCGCTCGAGGAATATGCCGGGGCGCGGGCGCGGCGGGAATTGGCGGCGCTGGTTTCGCGCACGCCGGTGATCGCGCATCGCACCCGCGATGGCGTGATCGTCGATATCGCGATCGCGGCGGTGGCGATCGGCGATGAGTTGATCATCAAGCCGGGCGAGGTGGTGCCGGTCGATGGCGCGGTGGTGCAGGGCCCGGCGATTCTGGACGAATCCGCCCTGACCGGCGAGCCGTTGCCGGTGACGCGGGTGGTCGATCAAACGGTGCGCAGCGGCGTGTTGAACGCGGGCGGCCCGTTCGTCCTGCGCGGCACCGCGACGGCGGCGCACAGCACGTTCGAGGCGATCGTGCGGCTGGTCCGATCTGCCGAGCGCGAGCGACCGCCGATGGCGCGGCTGGCCGATCGCTGGGCGATCGCGTTTCTGGCGGTAACCCTGGCGTCGTGCGTCGCGGTCTGGCTCTGGACCGGTGAGGCGATGCGCGCGCTCGCCATTCTGGTGGTGGCCACGCCGTGCCCGCTCATCCTGGCGACGCCGGTCGCCTTGATCTGCGGCATTTCCCGGGCGGCCGGACGTGGTGTGATCATCAAGGGCGGCGGCGCGCTCGAGCGGTTATCCCGCGCCAACGTCGCCCTGTTCGACAAGACCGGCACGCTGACGACCGGATTGCCACGGATGACCGGTGTCGAGGTGCTGGAAGGTTTCGCCGCCGCCGCGGTGCTGCACGATGCGGCATCGCTCGAGCAGGTCTCGCAGCACGCGGTCGCGGTGGCGATTACCGCGGCCGGCGCTACGGCATCGGCGCTGACCATTCCCACCGATGTCGCGGAAACGCCCGGCAGCGGGCTGGCCGGCCTGATCGGGGCGCGGCGCGTCATGGTTGGCGGCGCCGGACTGTTGCGTGCCAATGGCATTATGCCGCCGGACGAGGGAAGCGCCGTTGCCCAGGCGCAGGCGGCGGCGGCGGCGGCGTGGGTCGCAATCGATGATCGGGTGGCCGGGGTGATCCTGCTGACCGATACCGAGCGACCCGAAGCGATGACGACCGTGCAGACCCTGCGCGCGGCCGGATTCAGGCGGCTGGTGATGCTCACCGGCGACCGCGCGGGTCCGGCTGAGCGGATCGGCGATCATCTGGGGCTCGATGCGGTGTTCGCGGCGTTGTCCCCCGCCGACAAGATCGCGCGTGTCCGCGCCGAACGGGCCTACGGCATGACGATGATGATCGGCGATGGCATCAACGATGCGCCAGCACTCGCGGCGGCCGACATCGGCGTCGCCATGGGCGCACGCGGTGCCGCGGCGGCGGCGGAAGCGGCGGATGTTGTTTTGATGGTCGATCGGATCGATCGGATCGCCGAAGCGATCGCCATTGCACGCCGTGCGCGTCGAATCGCACTGCAATCGATCACGGTCGGGATGGGGCTGTCGTTCATCGCCATGGCGGTCGCGGCGTTCGGGTATCTGCCGCCGGTGCTTGGCGCTCTGTTGCAGGAAGTCATCGACATCATGGTGATCCTGAATGCCTTGCGCGCACTCGGCGGCGATCGTGCCGGTCCGGCACCCGGTTCGACGTCTGGCGTCCGTGCCTGATCAAACCGGTCGTCGCCATCGGTGTGAGCAACCACGGCAGGCGGGATGCGCAGCATTGAACTACAGCAGCGCCGTTGCTTTCGCCTGTGGTTTGATCGTGACCAGATCTGTCCACAGGAGCCGCGTGCCGATCATCATCAGAACCGCTCGACCCAGGGCCGGAGTTCGATCTCCCAGGTCCAGGCGCTGCGCGGTTGATGCAGGATCTGCCAATAGGTCAGAGCGATCGCGTCGGGGTCGAGCAGGCTGTCCGGCGCTTCGGCGGGTACCGGGCGGCTGGCCGAGGCGATGCCGCCGTCGATCACGAAATGCGCGACATGGACGCCCTGGGGTGCCAGTTCGCGCGCCATGCTCTGAGCCAGGCCGCGCAGGGCGAATTTGCCCATCGCGAACGGGGCGGATTGCGGATAGCCCTTGATACTGGCGGACGCGCCGGTGAACAGAATCGCGCCGTGATGCTGCGGGATCATGCGCCGTGCCGCCTGCTGGCCGACCAGGAAGCCGCCGAATGCCGAGATTTCGAGCGCCCTTGCGACATCGGCGGGGTCCAGCGTCTCGATCGGGCCGCGCAGCCGCCCGGATGCGTTATAGATCACGACATCGGGGCTGCCGATCGCGGCCTCGACCGCCGTGAACAGGTCCGCCACCGACGCTTGATTGCCGGCATCGCAGGTGAAGGCGCGGGCGCCGGTTTCAGCGCAGAGGGGTGCCAGTTTTTCGGTCGTGCGGGCCGCCAGCGCCACGCTGAGCCCATGGCCCGCGAACAACCGGGCCAGCGATGCGCTCAGCCCAGACCCGGCGCCGACGATCAGGGCGCGGTGAAACGCTGCGGTTGGTGCGAGGGTCATGCCATTATCTCCTTCAAGGTCAGGGATTAGACGACGATCAGCGGCCTCGCGCCACCCATCCCGATGATCACGCAAGCGCGGGGCACCGCACGGCGGCAATGCCCACTCGGCTCTTTTCAACTTCAGAGAGTTGGTTATAGATGTTCACATGTTTATATCCATGTTTCATACATGATATCGGCTGGGCAGCTGAAAGCCGCCAGGGCGCTCCTGGGCATCGACCAGAAACAGCTGGCCGAGCTGTCCGGCCTGTCGCTACCGACGATCCAGCGGATGGAGGGGAGCGAGGGTGTCGTGCGCGGCAATGTCGATTCCCTCATGAAGCTGCTCGATGCGCTCGATCGGGCCGGGATCATCGTGATCCGGCCTGGCGACGTGTCCGATGCCGGCGCGGGGCGCGGCGTTCGGCTGAAGGGCGACGTGATGTGACGTGACACCGATCATCCTGATGTGTGCCGCGGCGTCGCTCATCCTCGGCGGGGTGGGTGGCGTGCTCGCGCGCCGTCCGGCCGGGCGGATGATCGTTTATGGCGGCTCGCTCGCCATCGCGGTGGTCGCGTTGCTGGCGGCGCTGGCGCAGCTGGCGCTCGGCATCGCACCTGACCCGCTCGTGGTTCTGCCGATCGGCTTGCCCCATCTCGGAGCGTCTGGGCTCGGAATGCAGTTCGGCATGGATGATCTGGCGGCGGCGTTTCTGATCATCGCCAATATCGGTGGGGCGGCGGCCAGCCTGTTCGCGCTCGGCTATGCGCGCCACGAGGCCGAACCCTGGCGCGTGCTGCCGGTCTATCCGGTGTTTCTGGCCGCCATGAACCTCGTGGTGATCGCGGCGGATGCCTATGGGTTTCTGCTGTGCTGGGAAGTGATGTCGCTGGCATCCTGGGCGCTGGTGATGGCGCACCATAGCGAGGCCGCGACGAGGCGCGCCGGTGTGATCTATCTGTTGATGGCGAGCGCGGGCACGCTCGCGCTGCTGCTGTGTTTCGGCCTGCTCGCGGGACCGGCGGGGGATTACGCCTTCGCGGCGATGCGGGCGGTGCCGCGCGCACGCTGGATCGGATCGGCGGTGATGATCCTGGCGTTGCTCGGCGCGGGGTCGAAGGCGGGCTTGGTGCCGCTGCATGTGTGGCTGCCGCGCGCGCACCCCGCCGCACCCAGCCATGTTTCGGCGCTGATGAGCGGGGTGATGACCAAGGTCGCGGTCTATGCGTTCATTCGCATCGCGTTCGACCTCGCCGGCCCGCCCGCCTGGTGGTGGGGGCTGGTGGTGCTGCTGGCCGGCGGCATGACCGCGGTGCTCGGCGTGCTGTATGCGCTGATGGAAGACGATATCAAGACGATTCTGGCCTACAGCACGATCGAAAACGTCGGGCTGATCTTCGTCGGTCTGGGTCTGGCGCTGGCGTTCAAGGCCGATGGCATGATGGCGGCGGCCGCCCTGGCGCTGACCGCGGCATTGTTCCATGCGCTGAACCACATGCTGTTCAAATCGACGCTGTTTTTCGGCGCCGGCGCGATCCAGCACGCGACCGGCACGCGTGATCTCGCGCAACTGGGCGGGCTGATCCACCGGATGCGGCGCAGCGCGGTGCCGATGCTGATCGCCGCGTTGGCGATTGCCGCCCTGCCGCCGCTCAACGGGTTTGCCTCGGAATGGTTGCTGTTGCAGGCGATCCTGCTCAGCCCCGCACTGCCGCAATTCGGTCTGAAACTGGCGGTGCCGGCGATCGGCGCGTTGGTCGCCCTGTCGGCGGCGTTCGCCGCGGCGTGTTTTGTGCGCCTCTATGGCATTGCCTATCTCGGCCGCGCGCGCGGAACCGCCGCCGCCGCCGCGCAAGAGACCGATCGATGGTCGCTCAGCGCCATGATCGTGCTGGCGGCGCTGTGTGTCGCCGCCGGCCTGCTGCCTGGTTTCGCGATCGATCTGTTGGCACCGGTCACCCACGCCCTGCTCGGCGCGCGGGTGAGCACGCAAGCCGGCCTGTCGTGGCTGACGATCGTGCCGGTCGCTTCCCGCCAGAATGCGTATGATCCGCTGCTGATCGCCCTGTTCATCGCGATCAGCGCGGTCATCGGCGCGCTCGCGCTGCGCCGGTTCGGCGTGCGCATCACGCGCCGCGCGCCCGCCTGGGGCTGCGGCTATCAGGAATTCGGCCCGCCGGCGCGCACGCTCATCACGCAATATTCGCCCTCGGGCTTCGTCCAGCCAATCCGCCGGGTGTTCGCCGGCGTGATATTTCGCGCGCATGACGAGGCCACGCTGCCGCTGCCGGGCGAGGCGCACCCGGCGCGGCTGAACCTGCGCTGGAGCGATCCCGCGTGGTCTTTGCTGTATGCGCCCCTGATCGGTGCGATCGACTGGCTGGCCGGGCAGACCAACCGGCTGCAATTCCTCACCATAAGGCGCTACCTCGCGTTCGTGTTCATGGCGCTGGTCGCGCTGCTCGGCTGGATCGCGCTATGGGGTTGATCACGAGGCTGGCGCTGCAACTGGCGCAGATGGCCTTGATGCTGGCGCTGGCCCCGCTGCTGGCCGGGTTTGTCCGCGTGCTGAAAGCCCGGCTGCAACGCCGCAGCGGGCCGCCGCTGCTGCAAATTTACCGCGATCTCGCCAAGCTGATCGGCAAGGACGCGATCATCGCCACCGATGCCTCGTGGATTTTCAGCACCGCGCCCTATCTGATGTTCGCGATCACCTGGGTCTCGGCCTCGCTGGTGCCGAGTTTCGCGACCGATCTGCTGTTCTCATGGTCGGGCGATCTGATCGTGATCGTCGCACTGCTCGGCACCGCGCGGTTCTGCCAGATGCTGGCGGCCCTCGATATCGGCACCGCGTTCGGCGGGCTGGGGGCGAGCCGCGAGGCGATGTTCGCCTCGCTCGCGGAACCGGCGATGCTGATGATCGTGTTCACCGTCGCACTCGTCGCAGGATCGAGCCAGTTATCCGCCATCGCCACGTTCATGCACGAAGGCACCCAGGGGTTGCGCCTGTCGCTGGCGCTCGGGCTGGTCGCGCTGGTGATCGTGGCGCTGGCCGAAACCGGGCGGTTTCCAGTCGATAATCCCGCGACGCATCTGGAACTGACCATGGTGCACGAGGCGATGGTGCTGGAGTATTCCGGCCGGCATCTTGCCTTGATCGAGCTTGCCCACGCGCTCAAGCTTATTTTGTATCTGTCGCTGATCGTCTGCATCTTCGCCCCGGTCGCGATTGCCGCACCCGGCGCCGGGCCTGCCGCGCTGGCGCTCGGGCTGTTCGCCTATCTGGTGAAACTCGCCGCCGGCGGCGTGCTGCTCGCGCTGTTCGAAACCGCGATCGCCAAGATGCGGGTGTTCCGGGTGCCGAATTTCATCGGGGCCGCGCTGATGCTCGGCCTGCTCGGCACGCTGCTGCTGTTCGTCTCGGCATCGCTGTGATGGATCATGTCATGTCATCCGCCACGGCACTCAGCATCGCGCATGTGCTGGCCGGCGCGCTGGTGCTGGTGAGTTTCATGATGCTGTACCAGGACCGGCTGTCGTCCGTGATCAACGTGCTCGCGCTGCACGCCGCGGTGCTCGGCTGTGCGGTCGGCTGGCAGGCCTATATCCAGCACGCGCCGGAGCTTTACATCACGGCGGGTCTGGCGCTCGGCTTCAAGGCGATCGTGATCCCGATCGCGCTGCACCGCATCGTCGAGCGCTTCGGCATTCACCGCCAGGTCGAGGCGGTGGGCGGCATCAGCCTGACCATGCTGGGCGGCATCGGGCTGGTCGCGCTCTCGATGGTGGTGATGCTGCGCACCGCCGCCCATGCCGATGCGCTAGCGCGCGAGGACGTTGCTCTCGCACTCTCGGTCATTCTGCTCGGGATGCTGATGATGGTGACGCGGCGCAACGCGGTCAGCCAGATCGCGGGGTTCATGTCGCTCGAAAACGGCCTGATCCTCGCCGCCGCCGGCGCGCAGGGGATGCCGCTGGTGGTGGAAATCAGCGTCGCCTTCTCGGTCCTGATCGCCTTCATCGTGATCGGGGTGTTTCTGTTCCGCATCCGCGAGCGGTTCGACACGGTGGACAGCACGGCGCTCGATGCGTTTCGCGGTGAGGCGTCATGAACGGTCTTGCGTTCGATGCGGTGATCGCCACCATCGCCATCCCGGCAGCGGCTGCTGGCATCCTCGCCGTGGTGCCGTCCTGGCGCCTGGCGGCGCGGCTCAACGTGATCGCGAGTGTCCTGACCATTGCGGCCGCGTGCCTGCTGCTCTGGCACCGGCCGGCGCCGACCACGCTGTTCCTGATCGATGATCTGAACATCGTCTTCCTGCTGCTCAACGGTTTCGTCGGCTGCACCACCAGCCTGTTCAGCGCCAGCTACATCGCGCACGAACTGCAAACCGGGCATCTGACACCGCGCTATCTGCGATTCTATCACGCAATGTACCAGGTGATGATGGTGGGGATGAATCTCGCCCTGATCACCAACAATCTTGGCCTGATGTGGTTCGGCGTCGAACTCGCCACACTGTCGACCGTGATGATGGTGGGCATCTACCGCACCCCGGCCTCGATCGAGGCGTCGTGGAAATACCTCATTCTCGGCAGCGTCGGCATCGCGCTCGCGCTGTTCGGCACCATCCTGGTCTATCTCGCGGCCAAGCCGGTGCTGGGCACCGGGATGGCGGCGATGCAATGGAGTAATCTGCGCCACCACGCCGCGGCGCTCGACCCGGCACTGCTCAATGTCGGGTTCATTTTCCTGCTGATCGGCTACGGCACCAAGGCCGGGCTGGTGCCGATGCACGCCTGGCTGCCGGATGCCCATGCGGAGGGGCCGACGCCGATTTCCGCCGTGCTGTCCGGCCTGCTGCTGAACGTCGCCCTCTACGCCATCCTGCGGTTCAAAATGGTGCTGGCGATGAGCCATGCGACGATCGAGCCCGGCATATTGATGATCGGCGTTGGATTGCTCTCGTTGTTTTTCGCGGCCCTCATGCTGTACCGGCGGCGCGACATCAAACGCCTGTTCGCCTATTCCTCGATCGAGCATATGGGCATCATCGCGTTCGCCTTCGGCATCGGTGGCCCGCTCGGCAACATCGCCGGCCTGTTGCAGATGATGATGCACTCGCTGACCAAATCCGCGATCTTCTTTTCGGTCGGCCACATCGCGCAGGCCAAGGGCACCCAGAAAATCGCCGCGATCACCGGGCTGACCACCAGCCACCCGCTGCTCGGCTGGACGCTGGTGGCCGGCGTCGCTGCCATCGCCGGCCTGCCGCCGTTCGGCATCTTCACATCGGAATTCCTGCTGATCACCTCGACCTTCGCGCGCGCCCCGGTGCTGGCGGTGCTGCTCGGGTTCGGCATATTGCTGGCGTTCGGCGCGCTGCTGCTGCGCATGACGACGCTATGTTTCGGCGCGCCGAGCGAGGGATCGCACCCGATCAGCGCCTCGTCGGTGCCGATTTTCCTGCATCTCGGCATCGTGCTGCTGATCGGCCTCGCGATGCCGGCGTTTCTCTATGCCTGGTTCGCGCATGTCGCGACCATGCTGGGATGAAGCGGCCATGAAAATCGATCCGCCGCTCTGGCAGCAAGAAGCCGCCGCGCTGGCAACCGGCGCCTCGGTGTTCGTCGCCCTCTGGGCCGAACCCGCGGATGATGCCGCCGTGGTGCATCTGGCCACCCGGCCGCACGGATCGGGCGCGATCAGCGTGCTCAGCCTAGTCACTGAGGGCGGGCATTTCCCCTCGATCGCGCGCCATCATCCCGGTGCGATCCTGATGGAACGCGCTTTGTGCGACCTGCACGGGCTCGCCGCCGATGACACGCCGGACCCCCGCCCCTGGCTCGATCACAGCGCCGCCTACGAATTCAAACCAGCACTCGGCCCCGGCATTCATCAGATCCCGGTGGGTCCGGTGCACGCCGGGATCATCGAGCCCGGCCATTTTCGCTTCTCGGTCAACGGCGAAACCGTGGTCAGGCTCGAAGTCCGGCTCGGCTACACGCACAAAGCCACGCTGGGCCTGATGCGCGACCAGACGATTGGGCACGCCGCGCGCCTCGCCGGGCGGATTTCCGGCGATTCCACCGTGGCATACGCCTTCGCCTTCGCCCGCGCGGCGGAGCAGGCGCTCGGCATCGCCGCCCCGCCGCGCGCCGCGGCGTTGCGCGGCGTGATGGCGGAGCTTGAACGCCTCGCCAATCATTTCGGCGACATCGGTGCGATCTGCAACGATGGCGGATTTCCCCTGATGCACGCGCTCACCGCCGGTCTGCGTGAACGGGTGCTGCGCCTGTGCGCCGCGTGTTTCGGGCATCGTTTGATGATGGACATCATCATCCCCGGCGGCGTCGCGCGCGACCTGAGTGCCGACAACGCGGCCCTGCTGCGCGCTGGCCTGCCCGATCTGCTCGCGCAGTGGCGGCGGTTGTTCGAACTCTACGAAAAGACCGCCTCCTTGCAGGACCGCGTCGCCACTACCGGCCGGCTCGACCCGGCGATCGCCCAGCGCCTCGGCTGCGGCGGCTATGTCGGCCGTGCCTCCGGCCAGGATTTCGATGCAAGGCGCGATGCACCCTACCCGCCCTACGACACAGGCCGCTTCGTGGTGCCCTGCCGGACGGGCGGCGATGTCGATGCGCGGCTGCGGATTCGCATGGCGGAACTCGACCAGAGTGCGGCGCTGATCGATAACCTGCTGGCCACCCTGCCGCACGGCGCGCTGCAAACCGCGTTGCCCACACCGGCCGGCCCCACCACCGGGCATGCGCTGATCGAAGGCTTCCGCGGCGATATTTTCGCCCATGTCCGCCTGCACAACGATATGGTCGAGGATGCGATGCTGCGCGACCCGTCGTGGTTTTTCTGGCCGGCGCTGGAAACCGCGATCGCGGGCAACATCGTCGCGGATTTCCCGCTCTGCAACAAATCGTTCAACCCCAGCTATTCCGGCTGCGACCTGTAGGCACCGATGCGCAGAACCCTGATCGAAAACCTGTGGCGCGGCCGGCTCACCGAACCGGCACCGAGCATCACACCCGGCGAGCCAGCGGCCCTGGCCGCCGAACTCGACCGCGTGGCCCGGCACAGCCTCGGCCGCTCGCTCGCGATCCGCGCCTTCGATGCGGGCTCCTGCAACGGCTGCGAACTGGAGCTCATTGCCCTCGGCAACCCGTTTTACGATCTGGAACGCTTCGGCCTGAAATTCGTCGCCTCGCCCCGCCACGCCGATGTGCTGATGATCACCGGCCCGATGACGCGCGCCATGCACGCCGCCCTGCGTCTCACCCATGAGGCGATGCCGGCACCGAAATTCGTCATCGCGATCGGCGAATGCGCCTGCACCGGCGGAATGTTCGCGGCCAGCCCCGCCTGCCTCGGCGCGGCATCGCAGGTGATCGCGGTCGATCTGCACATCCCCGGCTGCCCGCCCGACCCGGTCGCGATCCTGCAAGGATTGATCGGCTTTGCCTCAAACCTCGCAGGCACGCCCGATCGGGCACCAACTCCCTCAGCGTGACAAAAATCAACCAGCGGTCAGATCGCCGCAGCATGGCGCGAAGCCTGCGGGTCCAGATACTGATCGAAACACGCGGCGACACAGCGCAGAAACGGCCAGCCCGCCTCGGTGATCGTAACAACCGCGCCGTTGCGCCGGATCAACCCATCGGTCTCCAGCGGTTCGAGCTGCGGCCACGCGTCATCGAGCGTCGCGCCATCCATGCCGGCGGCGTCCGCGATCGACGCGACATCGACGGTCAGATCGCACATCAACCGCTCGATGATCCGACTGCGCAGGTCATCCTGCGCCGTCCTCGCGATGCCGCGCGCGGTAGCCAGCGTCGCGGTTTCGATCGCATCGAGATACTCGATCGTCCGTGTCACGTTCTGCGCGTAGCCTTGCGGTAACGCCGAGATCGCGGAAGCACCGAACCCGATCAGCACGGCGGCGTCATCCAATGTGTAGCCCTGAAAATTGCGCCGCAAGCGCGGTGTGCCGCGGGCCTGAGCCATGGGATCATCGGGTTTCGCGAAATGATCGAGACCGATCCTGCGATACCCGGCCTCGACCAGCATCGCCGCCGCGCGGGTCTGCTGGCACAGCCGCGCCGCCGCATCGGGCAGGTCGAAACCGGCCAGCACCGCCTGACGTTTCTGCATCCAGGGCACATGGGCATAGCCATAGAGCGCGATCCGGTCCGGTTCGATCTCGAGGACCGACGCAATCGTCGCCTCGAGCGACGCGACGGTCTGCTGCGGCAGCCCATAGACCAGATCGAGATTGATCGAGCGGGCGCCGGCCACACGCGCAACCGTCGCGGCATCGCGCGTCTCGGCCACGCTCTGGTGCCGGCCGATCGCCTCCTGCACCAGCGGTGAAAAATCCTGCACCCCCAGGCTGGCACGGCCGATCCCGAGCGCGCGCAGATCGGCCTCGGCCGTCGCGGGCAGCGTGCGCGGATCGAGCTCGATCGCGATTTCGGTCGCACCGTCGATCATGAAATGCCGGCGCAGTGCGGCATCGATCGCCTGCATCAGGGGGGCGGGCAAGGCGGTCGGCGTGCCGCCACCCCAATGAACATGACGCACCGGCAGACGATGGCCGATCGCCGCAGCGACCCTCTCGATTTCCGCCACCATCGCCGCCGCATAACGCTCAAGGGCGCCAACACTGTGCACCACGCTGGTGTTGCAGCCACAAAACCAGCACAGGCTGGCGCAGAACGGCACATGCAGATAAAGCGAGGCTGCGCTGCCCTCAGGGATCGCGCCAAGCCAGCGCCGATAGGTCCTGGCATTGACCCGCGTATCGAAGTTCGCGGCCGTCGGGTAACTTGTGTAGCGCGGCAGTCGGCGATCGTAGCGCGCCAGCAGGGAAAACGTGTCCATGAGCGAACGCTAGACCGATTGGCTCGATCGCGCCTTGATCCTGATCAACTCAGCCGACATTCCGCAATTCACCGCAGAATCGGTGCTTTCCAACGCGGCTCAGCCGTCCCATGTTGCAGGATCGGCGCAACCAGCAAACCGGACCAGGACAATGGCGAACGGATGGGCCCCGGACGGGGCGGTACAGGACCAGATCGACGATACCGTGAAGGACGAGGTGATGCGCGCCCGCGCCCGCATGCCGACCGGTGCGGGACAGACCCATTGCGTGGAATGCGGCGAGGACATCCCGCAGGCGCGCCGCAACGCGGTGCCCGGCGTGCGAACCTGCATCGCCTGCCAGTCCGCCGCCGACCAACGACCGGCCAACATCGGCTTCAACCGGCGCGGCAGCAAGGACAGCCAGCTCAAATAGGCCTGACGGTCAGGCCGATCCCGCCGTGCGGATGCTGCGCCAGATGCTGTGCGCCGTGCACGGAAACGCCGGCAGTTCGGCGCCCACCATCGCCAGCGCATCGGCGAACGCATTGGCGGCGGCGGCCAGCGCGCCGGTGGTGCCGGCCTCGCCCAGGCCCTTGACGCCGAGCGGATTGTTGGGCGATGCGGTCGGCCGGTCCTCGGTGACGAAATTCGGCACATCGGCGGCGCGCGGCATGGTGTAGTCCATGAAGCTGCCGGTCAGCACCTGGCCGGTTTCGTCATACTGCATCGCCTCGCCGAATACCTCGCCCAATCCCTGCACGATGCCGCCATGGATCTGGCCTTCCGCGACGATGGGATTGAGCACGACGCCCGAATCATCGATCGCGACGTAGCTCACCAGCACGGCCAGCCCGGTCTGCGGATCGATCTCGACCTCGGCGACGTGGCAGCCCGATGGAAAGCTCGACGATACCGGCACCGCGCCCACCACATCGAGCGGCGCATCGGCCGCGGCGATGGCCTCAGCCAGCGTCAGCACGACGCTGCCATCCGGCCGGCAGATCGCGCCACCCGCCATGATCAACTCCGCGGGCGGCGCATTGGCCCGCAGCCCGGCGGCGGCCAGCAGGTGCCGGCGCAGCTGATCACCCGCATCGGCGATCGCGCTGCCGGCACTCAGGGTTGATCGCGAGCCGATCGAGCCACCGCCGTTCAGCGTCGAATGCGCCGGACTCGCTGCGAGTTCGATATCGGCGGGGTCCATCCCGAGCCGCTCGGCCAGAATGAACGCATAGGTCTCGGCCTGACTCTGGCCGCTGCCGCCGGTCACGGTTTCGATCCGCGCGGTCGCCCGGCCACCGGTCACGCCCAGAACAACCCGCGCCTCATCGCGCGTCGCGGCACCGCCGCCGGCGATTTCGGTGAACAATGCCACGCCACGCCCGCGCAACCGGCCGCGCACCTGTGCCTCGGTGCGCCTTGCGGCAAACCCATCCCAGTCCGAGGCCTGATGCGCCGCATCGATCAGGGCAGCGTAATCGGCGCTGTCGTAGGTCGATCCCAGCGCGGTCCGATAAGGGAAGGCGGTGCGCGGAATCGCATTCAGGCGGCGCAGTTCGAGTGGGTCCGCCCCCAGCGCGGTCGCGGCGCGATCGACCAGCCGTTCGATCAGCAACGCCACATCCGGCCGTCCGGCGCCGCGATACGGCCCGATCGGGCCGGTATTGGTGAAATACTGGCGGAAATTGGCGGCAATCGCGGAAATACCGTAGGTGCCGCTGCCGCTCATCAACGGGTTGTGCACGTTCACGAAGGCGCCGACCGTGGTGATATACGCGCCGAGATCGGTCTCGTAGGTGATCTCGAGCCCGGTGAACCGCCCCGCCGCATCGAGCGCCAGCCGCCCGGCGAGTCGCGTGCTGCGGCCATAGTAATCGGTCAGGAACGACTCGCTCCGGCTCGCGACCCAGCGCACCGCCCGGCCGGTGCGGCGCGCGGCGAGCAGCAGGGCGGCATGTTCGGGATAGGCCGGGCTGCGTGCGCCGAACCCGCCGCCGACATCGGGCAGCTCGATGCTGATCCTGGCCTCGGGTACGTTCAGCACCGCCGCCAGATCGGCCCGGATTTCGTTGATACCCTGATGCGGCGTGATCAAATGATAAATCCCTGCCGCCTCGTCGTAGCGGGCGATGATGCCGCGTAGCTCCATCGTCGTAGGCGCCAGCCGCGGCAGGTCGAACGCCGTCGCCACGATTGTTTCAGCAGCGTCGAACGCGGCCCGCACCGCCGCAGCATCGCCGGCCTGATGCGCGAAGGCGAGGTTTCCCGGCGCTTGCGGATGGACCGCCGGGGCATCCGCCTTGCCCGCCGCATCGATGCCGATCACGGCGGGCAGGTCACGATAGGTCACCGCAATCGCCTCGCTCGCATCGAGCGCTGCGCTCTCGCTGGTCGCAATGACGCAGGCCACCGCCTCGCCGACATGGCGCACCCGCTGGTGGGCCAGCACCGGTCGGAACGGCACGATCAGCGGGTGTGGCCCGTCGGCCCCGTAGCGCATCAGGCCGCGGAAATTGCCGAAGCCGGCGTCCGCGCAATCCGCCCCGGTCAGCACGGCGATCACGCCGGGCATTGCAAGTGCGGCGCCGATATCGATCGAAACGATCTCGGCATGGGCATGCGGCGAGCGCAGAAAGGTGGCGCTCAGCGCATCCGGCACCGCGATATCGGCGGTGTAGCGCCCCGCTCCGGTCACCCAGCGGGTGCGGTCGCGTTCGGATTGGGTCGGGCGGTGGTTCAGCATCGATCGATCCATGTCAGGCAATCGCCTCCAGCCGGCGCTGCCTGGTTTCAACACCCAGCACCAGCACCGCCACGATCAGCGCGAGCAGCAGCCCGATCATCATGGCCAGCACGCCCTTGACGCCATAATCGGCGAACAGACGGATCACCATGAACGGCGTGATGATGGTCGCACCGCGCCCGAACATGTTACAAATTCCGGCCGCGCGCAGCCGGATTTCGGTCGGGAACAATTCGGGAATGTAGATCGCGAACAGCATGGCGACCAGGATATAGATCGGAATGGTCAGAGCGAAACCGATCACCGGCAGAAACGCCGGATCGCGCACGAACGGATAGATCGCGCCGAACACGATGGCGAGGGCTGATGCCACGACGATACACGGCTTGCGCCCCCAGCGATCCGCCCCGAACGCGCCGATCGCCGAGCCGATCGGCGCACCCAGCGCCATCAGCACGGCATAGCCGAAACTCTGCGCCACACTCAGCCCCTGCTTGACCATGAAGGTCGGCAGCCAGGTGATGAACCCGTAGATCAGCGTGTTGATCACGATCAGCGCGATGCACCCAAGCACCAGGCGGGCGAGCAACGGCGGTGCGAACAGCGCGGAAAACGGTTGCAGCGGCACCGCGATGCCGGGCGCCGGCGGCGGCAGCGGCGCGCCGTTGGACGCTTCCGCCTCGATCCGCCCGAGCAACGCCTCAGCCTCCGCATCCCGCCCGACGGTCTGCAGCCAGCGCGGCGATTCCGGCAGCGCCTTGCGCGCCTGCCACACGAACAGCGCGCCGATGCCGCCAAGAATGAACATGATCCGCCACCCGAAATGCGGCACCAGCGCATAACCCAGCAGGGCCGAAACCGGCAGGCCGGTCACCACGATCACCGCCATCATGCCGAGCCAGCGGCCGCGCGCCGCCGGCGGGATGAACTCGGTGAGGGTCGAATACCCCACCACATTCTCCGCCCCGAGGCCGAACCCCATCACGAAGCGCAGCGCGATCAGCACGCCCATGCCCGGCGCGAACGCGGCGGCGAGCGAGGCGAGGCCGAAAATCGCCAGATTGGCCTGATAGGTGAAGCGTCGGCCGAACCGGTCGCCCAGAAACCCGGTGACCACCGAGCCCAGCATCATCCCCACGAAAGTCGCCGATACGAACAGCGCCGCCTGCGGCAAGGTTGCGAACCCGCTGCGGATCGTCGCACCCAGCACGGTCGCTGCGATATAGATGTCGAACCCGTCGAAGAACATGCCGATGCCGATCAGCAGCATGACGCGGCGGTGAAACGCGCCGATCGGCAGCCGATCGAGCCGCGCCCCCGCCGAAGCACCCATGATCGCCTTGTCTTGCGATATCACCTGATCCATTGTCGTTCTCTCCCGATTCTCGATTTTTTATTGATTGATGGTGGTGTCATCGTTCAGTCGATCACGGCGGCCCGCCGCAGTGCCGAGAGCACGCGCGTCTCGGCGGCATCGATATGCGCGCGTAACAGCCGTGCCGCGGTGCGCGCATCACCCCGCACCACTGCGTCCGCGATGGCGCGATGTTCGCCGATCAGCAGATCCGGCCGCCGCCCCTCGATCTGAGCGAGGCTGACCCGGACCAGCCGATCCGATTGCTCGATGATCTCGACGCAAGAGGCCCCCAGCCGGCGGTTCGGCGCCAGCGAGGCCAGCGTGCAATGGAACCGCCGGTTGTCATCGATGAAATCCGCCGCCTCATCGCCCGCCGCCACCGCGAGCAGGCGCGTGCGCGCCGCATCGTCGGCCGTGCGCGCCACCAGCCGCGCCGCCTCGGGTTCCAGCACACGGCGCAGGCCGAACATATCGGCGGCATCGCGCAGCGAAATCGGCGCGACCCGGCAGTACTGGCGCGGCACGATCACCACGAGACCCTCGGCCTCCAGCCGCAGCAGCGCCTCGCGCAACGGCGAGCGGCCAACGCTGTAGCGCGCCGCAATCTCGGGCTCGCGCAGTTCGGTGCCGGGCATCAGGCGACAGGCGATGATGTCATCCTTCAGCGCGGCATAGACGCTCGTTCGCATCAACATCTGGAACCCCCAGTTCCGTTTGTGATATATCACGATCAAAAAAACAAGCAGGATTCAGAGCCTGTAACTAATCAAATTTATCGGCTAGCATCAGCATTGATATATCGTGACAGCTCAGGGAGAGACGATGACAGACCATGTTTCCACGCGGCAACGGATCGGCGTGCACCGCACCGGCGCCGGCCGGCCGATCATTTTCCTGCACTCATTGCTGGCTGATGGCTCAAGCTGGGCCGGCATCACGCCGCTGCTCGCGACCCGTGCCGAAACCATCGTGCTCGACCTGCCGGGCTTCGCCGGCCTGCCGCCGATCGAGGGTGGCCTCGCCCCGATCGCCGCGGCACTGGCCGAAACCATCGCCGCGCTGGCACTGCCCGCCGCGCCGCTCGTCGTCGGCAATGGCTTCGGCAGCTTCCTCGCCCTGCGCCTCGCGCTCGATCATCCGTCCCGCGTCGGCGCCATGGTCCTGATCGGCGCCGGGCTGCGCTTCTCCGATCCGGGCCGGGCCGCATTTCGCGGCATGCGCGAGGCCGCGGCGGCCAAAGGCCTGCCCGCCATCGCCGATACCGCCATGGCCCGCCTGTTCGGCGCCGCCTTCCGCGCCGATCACCCCGACCTGATCGAACAACGGCGGTCGGCCTTCCTGCAAACCGACCCGGCCCAGTTCGCCGCCGCCTGCGCCGCACTGGAAACCCTCGACCTGACCAACGACATCGCCCGCATCACCGCCCGAACCCGCATCCTGGTCGGCGCGGAAGACCAGGCCACCCCACCCGCCATGGCGGAAGCCCTGGCGGCCGCACTGCCCGGCGCCACGCTCGAGATTCTCCCCGGGCTTGCCCACGTGCCACAACTCCAGGACCCGCCGCTGATCGCCGGCCTGATCGAAAGGATGACCTGACCCGATGAACCTCAACCTCGACGGCAAATGCGTCCTGATCACCGGCGGCTCCAAAGGCATCGGCCTCGCCTGCGCCGTCGCCTTCGCGCACGAAGGTGCCCGCGTCGCGATCTGCTCGCGCAGCCAGGCCAATCTCGACGCCGCCCTGCACACCATCCCATCCGCCACCGGCTTTGCCGCCGACCTGATCGACGCGGATGCGGCCGCCACAATGGTCGCTCAGGTCGAAGCCCGCCTCGGCCCGATCGATATCCTGGTCAACAGCGCCGGCGCCGCAAAACGCACCCCGCCCGATGACCTCACACCCGCCCATTGGCGCGCCGCAATGGATGCGAAATACTTCAGCTACATCAACGTGATCGATCCGGTGGTGAAACTGATGGCGGCACGCGGCCGCGGCGTGATTATCAACGTCATCGGCGCCGGCGGCAAAATCGCCTCGCCGGTCCACCTCGCCGGCGGTGCCGCCAACGCCGCCCTCATGCTCGCAACCGCCGGCCTCGCCACCGCCTACGCCCCCCGCGGCCTGCGCGTCATCGGCCTCAACCCCGGCCTGACCGAAACCGACCGCGTCAACGAAGGCCTCGCATCCGACGCACGCCTCGCCGGCATCACCACCGATGAAGCCCGCACCCGCGGCATCGCCCGCATCCCGCTCGGCCGCATGGCAAGCCCCGAAGATATCGCAAACGCCGTCACATTCCTCGCCTCCGACCGCGCCAGCTACATCACCGGCGTCAACATCTCCATGGACGGCGCCAGCCACCCGATCGTCGTCTGATGTCGGGTGGGTTGGGGGTACTGAGGGTAAGCAAGGCCAAGGGGCTCTGCCCCCTGGACCCCCGTTAAAGGCGGAGCCTTTAAAATCCATCAGTTTTAGGCAAGGGGAGGGCGCTGCCTCGGTAGCTCCGCCGATCTGGCCTGGACAGCCCTCCCCTTGCCTAAAACTAGCGGGTTCTAAGGGCTAAGCCCTTAGTGGGGGTTCGGGGGGCAAAGCCCCCTGATCTTACTTACCCTCAGTGCCCCCAGCCCACCGGCATCAGCCGCGTTCGCGCCACCAAGCCGCGGTGAGGAGGGCGAGGGCCAGGATGGCGGTTGGCAGCGCGGGCGGGATGGGAATGTCACGTTCACCGGTCACCAGCGCGGCGTGCCGGCGGTGGAGCAGGCCGGACCAGCTGGGGTTCGGGGTTTTGCCGAGCCAGATGATGTGCCCGCCGGTGTGGGTGGCAAGCGGGCCGATGATGCGGTCGGAAGCGGCAAGATCGGCCTGTTCCGCCGGATCGTCGTTGGCGGCGCCGGCGTAGGCGGTCATGCCGTGCGCCCGGACCTGCCAGACACCTTGTGCGTTTGCGGCGAGGCGTGCCTGGTAGCGGCCGGGCCCGGCGTCGTGCAGGGCGATGGTGGTGGTCTTGCCCGACGGATCGGTGACCACGGCCGAGCCGGGTGGGCCGCCTTTCAGCGATTGGCGGGTGATATCAAGCGTGGTGCCGTCGAACTGCGCGGTGAGTTGCCGTGCCGCGAGCGAGGGTTCGCCGAGCAGCCAGTGCACGGTGCGCCGGAGCAGCGCTTCGGCCGGCCCCGCCATGGCAGGATCATGGGCGAGCGCGCCGCGCGCCCAGAGCCAGAACTGGTCGGACAGCAGCACGGCGACGCGTCCCTTGCCGGCATGGGCAAGCACCAGCAGCGGCGCACGGGCAGGCCCCGGTGTGCGCAGCAGCGTGACCCCGCCGGTCTGTTGCACGGTTTCATAGCGGTACCATGGTGCCAGATGATCATGCGCGAGCGCTGCGGTAACCGGATCGCGCTTGCCATCCCCGGTCAATTTCGGGGTGAACCCGCCGGTCACGGTGCCGTCGCCGAACGGCTGTACCGGCAGGATCGGCTCCAGCGGCGAGCGCGCGAGTGAGTTTTCGCCCTCGAATTCCGGGCCGGTTTCAACCAGCAGGGCGCCGCCGGCCCGCACATGCGCGGTGATGTTGGCGAGGTAGGGCGGCAGCAGCAGGTCATCGTTGGCGAACTGGTCCATGATGATCAGGTCGAATTTGCCGAGGTCGCGGCCGAACAGCTGGTTCACCGGAAACGGGATCAGCGCCATGTCGTTCACCGGGGCGGCCAGCGGTTCGGTCGGCAGGCGCAGGATGGTGAAATTGACCAGCCGCACGGCGGGGTCGGCCTTGAGCAGCAGCCGCCAGGTGCGCAGGCCGGGGTTGGGCGCGCCGGCGATCAGCAGCACGGTCAGCCGCCGCCGCACCCCCGCCAGATCGAACACCGCCTGATCATTGGCGCGCGACACCTCACCCGCCAGCGGCTCTGCCGCCACCGCGACGACCGATGTACCGGCGTGCGCGATCCGCAGCTTCACCGTCATCGTGTTGCCGACCGGCGCCATGACATGCGCAACCGCCTTGCCATCGACCGAAACGGTCACCGGCACCGGCGTGCCGTGATCGGCCACGCCGTGATCGAGCACCGCGAACCGCAGCGCCACACGATGCCCGACCAGCCCGTAGCGCGGTGCCGCGATCAGATCGAGCGCCCGATCGGTCTGGTTGCCGCGCGCCGCAATCAAGCCGGAGACCGCGACGCCTTTGGGAATCGGGATGGGCCCATCGGTCGCTTCGCCATCGGTCAGGGCAATGATGCCGGCCAGCCGTGCGGGCGGGATGGTGGCCAGCGCATCGCGCATCGCGCCGAACAATTTGGTGCCGTCATCGCCCGCGCCGCGCAGCGTCACCACGCGCACATCAGTGCCGGGCGGCACATGTGCCATCAGATGATGAAACGCCGCATCGCTCATCGCGGCGCGCCGGCCGATCGTCATCGAAGGCGATCGATCGCGGATCACCAGCGCGATATCGTGCAGGCCGGTGGTGGTCTGCACCTGCCAGCGCGGCCCGGCGAGGACCAGCAGCAGCAGCGCGAACCCGAGCGCGCGCAGCAGCGTGCCACGGGCGCGGCGGCGTAGCCCGAGCAGCACGATCACGATGGCCACGGTGCTCAGCGCCGCCAGCGCAGGCACCGGCACCAGCGGTGCGAACAGGATCGGCCCGGCCATTATTGCCCGAGCCGGCGCAAAATGGCCGGGATCTGCACCTGATCGGATTTATAGGTGCCGGTCAGCGCGTACATCACGAGATTGACGCCGAACCAGGCAGCGTGCTCGCGCTGGCCGGGCGTATCGGGCAGCAAGGCGCGCACCGGCATGCCCGAAGCATCGACCGCCCAGGCCCCCGCCCAGTCGTTCGAGCCGATCACCACCGGGCTGACGCCATCGGCATCGCGCGCCCCCTTGGCGGCGATGAACACGGGCGCACCGTCGAACCGGCCGGGAAAGCTGCGGGCAAGGAAGAACGTGTGGGCCAGCGTGTCCCGCGCGGTCAGTGCCACCAGCGGCGGAATGGCGAGGCAGGCGGTGGCGCGGTGCAGCGCCGCATCGGCCCCGGGGTCGAACCCGGCGCCGGAGCCGGCGGCATCGCTGCCGCCGCCATCGGTATCGATCACCAGCAGCCCGCCGCCGGCCATGAACGCATCGAGCGCGTGGCACGCCTTGGCATCCGGTGCCGGCGTGGCGCCGGTGATCGGCCAGTAGAGCAGCGGATATAAATTGATCGGGCTCACCCCCGGCGTGACGCCGCGCGGCGCACCCAGATGCGCTGCGGTTTCCTGGTTGACCAGATCGGCGATCGCGCCGAGCCCCGAGCGGCTGATCCGATCGATCGTGGGATCACCGGTCCGCACATAGGCGAGCATCGGCGCCAGCGCGCCGGCCGGAACTGGGGTCGCCGCGCGCGCCCGATGCCCGCCGCTGAGCAGCGCGAGCAGCACCAAAGCCGCCCGCCACCGCAGCGCGCCGCGCAGCAGCAGCGAGATCAGCAGATCGGCCAGCAGCAGCGCCAGTGCGATGGCCAATATCGGCGGGCCGAACCGGCGCGCGCGCGGCAGCGCATCCAGCCCGGTCACCGGCACGCCGGCGGGCAGCGCCGCCGCCGCGAGGGGCGGCACATGGCCGCCGATATTGAGCGCGATCGACCCCTGCGCATCGCCCCATAACCCCGGCGGATGCGCGGGCGAGACGGTGGTATGAGCGAAATCCGCCACCGCCATTGGCCGCGCGCCCGCGCCCGGCACGCCCAGCGTGCCGATGCCGTTGAGCACCCGCAACGGCCGCAGCAAGCCCGATTTCGGCGCGGCCCCGGTGCCCAGGCGCACCAGCCTGCCGATCAGCGCCGGAAAATCCGCCGCGATCGGCCAGTTCGACCAGGCGGTGTTGGCGGTGGTCAGCACCGACACCAGCACGCCCCGGCCGCGCCGCACACCGAGCACGATCGGCGTGCCGTCCGACAGGCGCGCCCACACGGTCGCCGGGTCGAGCGTCGCGGGATCGGCCAGGATCTGGCGCGAGACGGTCGCCGCGCGCGGCGGCGTGAGGCCGGCGAGCGGCCCGCCGCGCTCGAACGCCGCAATCCGCTCAGGCTTGCCGCTGGCCAGCGCACCGCCCAGCATCCGCACGCCATCCAGCAGGTGATCCGGGGTGAGCGTATCGGGTTGCGGTGCCGTCAACGGTCCGGCGAAGCGGATCACCACGCCGCCGCCGGCGATGAACCGATCCAACGTGCTGCGATCGGCCGGGTTCAACGGCACATCGGCCAGGATCAGCGCGCTGATGCCGGAGGCGACCAGCGGGCCGATCCGCCCGGTCCGCACCACGCTGCCCGGCGGCAGGGCGCGGCGCACATAATAGAGTGAGCCGAGTAGTTTCTGCTCGGGATTGGCGGTGCCGCCGGAAACCAGCCCGACCACGATCTGCCGCGTCGCGCCATCGAGCAGCATGACCCCGCCGGGTCCGGCCGCACCGGGCAGCGCGAGCGAGGTCACCTGGGATGCAAGGGCTGCCGGCAGGTCGAACCGCGCCGCGCCGCTGGCCGCACCCGGCGCGATGCGCACCACGATGCGCGCGAGCGCCGCCCCGGATGAGGCTTCGGCCAGCACCGGCTGCGTCACTTCATTTTGCTGCGGCACCACCGCGAGGCGGGCGATCAGCGCACCATCCGCGCTCAACTTCGGCGACTGCAACAGGCGTATTCTATCCGGCGAACCGGCGATGATCCGTGCGGGATCGAGTGCGGCGAGAAACCGCCGCAACCCCGGTGCTGCCAGCCCATCCGCCAGATACACGCCGGTCAGCCCGGCAATCCGCCGGCGCGCGACCGTGACCGCCGCAGCAGCCGCCGCGCGATCCGCCGGCCAGGGTTCGGCGTGCAGCGCGCCCAGCGCATCGAGCGCGCCGATCCGCCCGAGCACGCCGCTCGCGCGCGGCGGTCGGCCGGCGGCGTTGCCCGCGGTGGCGAGCAGCACGATGCCGCGCTGGCCCGCCACCTGATCCACCAGATGCCGCGCCGCCGCGATGCGGGCGGTGAAATCGGCTGCCGCGGCCCAGCCATTGTCGATCGCGAGCAGCACTGGCCCGTCGCCCGCCAGCAGGCGCGGCGGCACGATCTGCGGTCCGGCGAAGCCGATGATCACCAGCGCCGCGCCCAGCAGGCGCAGCAGCAGCAGCCACCACGGCATCCGCACCGGGGTGCGCTCGGTCGGCATGATGTCGCGCAGCAGACGCAGCGGCGGAAATTCCTGCCGCCTCGGCGCCGGCGGGGTGGCGCGCAGCAGAAAATACAGCGCCGGCAGCAGCGCGAGCCCGGCCAGGATGGCGGGGGCGGCGAAGCTGATCGGCCCGATCACGAGACCGGCTCCAGCCCCGCGCGGATCGCGGCGAGCGCCGGTCCGGGTGCGGCGTCAGTCCGGTGCAACAGCGGTACCAGCCGTGCGGCTTCGGCGAGGCCGATCACCGCGTCGCGCTGGGCGGCGAGGCGTGCCCGATAGGCGGCGGCGATGTCTTC
Source organism: Acidiphilium rubrum (assembly GCF_900156265.1). GTDB lineage: Bacteria > Pseudomonadota > Alphaproteobacteria > Acetobacterales > Acetobacteraceae > Acidiphilium > Acidiphilium rubrum. Next base: position 5,356 of record NZ_FTNE01000024.1, on the reverse strand, counting down.
GGCGCGGGCGATATCCTCGGCCGCTTCGCCGCGCCGTTCGAACAGCACCCGGCCGCGATAGGGAAAATCGCACTCCGCGCCATCGAGCACCTGCACCAGCACGCCGCCCCGACCCGCCGCGCCGTGCCGCGCCAGATCGGCGGCGATCGCCTCGGGTGGTGCCAGAAAATCGCCGATCAGCGCGAGCCGCCCGGCCACCGGCGTCGTGCTCGCCGCCAGCATGAACCCCGCCGCCAGACGATCGAGCGCGCCCGGCCCGCCGAACGCCGGGGTGCGGCCGAACAGGGCGACGCGCTCACCGCCATCGAGGGCGAGTGCCGCAAGCGCCAGCGCCAGCAACAAGGCGCGGTCCCGCTTGGTCGGCTGGTTCGTCTGGCCCGTGAAATCCATCCCCTCGTGATCCTGCACGTCGATCACCAGGGTCTCGACCGATTCCCACTCGCGCTCGCGCACATACAGCCGCTCGCCGCGCGCGCTGCGCCGCCAGTCGATGCTGGCGGGGGAATCGCCGTCGCGCACGTCGCGATATTGCCAGAACTGCTCGCCCGCGCCGGCCCGGCGGCGGCCATGCCGGCCTGGTGCCGCGCTCGCGGCCAGGCGCTGTGCTGCCAGCACCAGCGCCGGCAGCCGGGCCGCCAGCGCCTCGGCCGCGGCGATCCGGCTGCGTGCGGACGCCCGATGATCAGCCAAGCGCCTTGGTCACCACCCGGCCGATCAATGCCTCGACCCCTTCGCCCTCGGCGCGCGCCGCGAAGGACAACCCCATCCGATGCCGCAGCACCGGGGCGGCGAGGCTTGCGACATCATCGAGGCTCGGGGCTTCCCTGCCATCGAGCAACGCCTGCGCCCGGCACGCCAGCATCAGCGCCTGCGCCGCGCGCGGGCCCGGCCCCCAGGCGAGCGCTTCTTTCAGCTCCGGCAGGATCGGGGTTTCCGGCCGCGCGCCGCGCACCAGGCGCATGATGCCATCGAGCACCCGCTCGCCCACCGGCATGGCGCGCACCAGATGCTGCGCCGCCAGCAGGCTTGCGGGATCGAGCGCGGCGTTTACCCGGGTCTGCGTGGTGCCGGTGGTGGCCAGCAACATCGCCCGTTCATCGGCAAGGCTCGGGTAATCGATCCGGATCTCGAAGATGAACCGGTCGAGCTGTGCTTCGGGCAGCGGGTAGGTGCCTTCCTGTTCGAGCGGGTTCTGCGTCGCCAGCACATGAAACGGCCGCGGCAGTTCGCGGTTCAACCCCGCCACCGCGACCCGGTTTTCCGCCATCGCCTGCAACAGCGCCGATTGAGTGCGCGGACTGGCGCGGTTGATTTCATCGGCCATCAGCAATTCGGTGAACACCGGCCCTTCGATGAAACGAAAGCTGCGCGCCCCGGCGGCATCGGAGTCCAGCACCTCGCTGCCGAGAATATCACCCGGCATCAGATCGGGCGTGCACTGGATGCGCCGTGTCGCCAAGCCGAGTGCGGCCGCCAAAGCCTCGACCAGCTTGGTCTTGCCGAGGCCGGGCACGCCCACGATCAGCGCATGGCCGCCGGACAGCACCGCCGCCAGGCATTGGTCGATCACCGCATCCTGCCCCAAAATCACCCGGCGCACCTCCTGGCGTGCCGCGGCCAGCCTTGCCGTGGTGGCGGCGAACCGGGCCAGGATATCCGGTGTGGCAGCCCCGCTCGCCTCGCCGCCATCTTTTTGCAATATGCTGGTCATTTGTGATCGCCTGTGTGGTTTTACCGAGAGTATCGCCTGCCTATATCAGCATGTATGAACGATCAGGTCGAAGCATAGAGGCTAAGGATTGTGAACGATATTCATCGCAGTGCCGGACCATCTGCCATAAGTCCGATGATGGAGACCATGACGCAGAACGGGTCGGACGACAATTGCGCGGCCCGGCAGGGTAGTCCGCGGTTCGCCGAATTCGCGGAGGCGGCGTCGCCGCGCGCGGTCAAGCCAGCGGGTCCGGCCGGGCGCGGCAAGCGGGTGCCGGTCGATTGCGGTGACCTGCCCTTCGTGATCCGGCGCGACGGCACCTGGATGTATCGCGGCTCGCCGATCGGGCGGAAATCGATGGTGTGCCTGTTCGCCAGCGTGCTCAAGCGCGACGATGAGGGGCATTTTCTGCTCGAAACGCCGGCCGAGCGCGGGCGGATCGCGGTGGAGGATGCGCCGTTCGTCGCCGTCGGGCTGGAGTGGAGCGGCGAGGGCCAGTCGCAGGTGCTGCATTTTCGCACCAATATCGACGAGATGATCACCGCCGGCCCAGGCCACGGGCTGCGCGTATCGCATAATCTGCTGACCTGCGAACCGACGCCTTATTTACATGTGCGCGATGGCGCGGGGATGTTCCCGATCGAGGCGCGGGTGAGCCGCTCGGTGTATTATGAGCTGGTCGCGCTCGCCGAGCCCGGCATTAAATTCGGCAAGCGCGTGCTCGGCGTCTGGAGCCAGGGCGTGTTTTTCTCGCTGGGCGAACTGGCTTCCTGCACGGATTGATCAGCGCGGCGGTGCGGTTCACACTGGCGCCGTGATGACCCCCGATGATATTCGCCGCCGGCTGAGCCATGCGGCGGTCAGCCCCCGCAGCCAGGGTTGCGCGAGCGATGCCAGAGCCGCTGCCGTACTGGTGGCGATCGAGCCGGCGCGCGGTGTCTGGCTGACCCGGCGTTCGGCGCATCTGCTGCACCACGCCGGCCAGGTGGCGTTGCCGGGCGGCTCGGTCGATCCATCGGATGCCTCGCCCGAAGCCGCAGCACTGCGGGAAGCGTGGGAGGAAATCGGGCTCGATCCCGCGCAGGTCGAACTGATCGGCCGGCTCGATGATTTCGCGACCGGCACCGGCTTTCACATTACGCCGATCACCGCCCTGATCCATGGCGAACCCCGGTTTGTCGCGGCGCCGGGCGAGGTCGCAGCGATCTTTCCGCTCGGCCTCGATGCGCTGCTCGACCCCGCATTGCCGGAGTGGCGGCGCGGCACCTGGCACGGCGGCACGCGCGATTTTCCGGTCTGGCCGCACCCTGATCATGTGATCTGGGGTGCGACCGCGTGGATCCTGCTCCGGTTGGCGACGGCGTTGCGCCAGGGTTGATCGCCGTTAGTCGACGGGTTGGCTGGCCGGCTGCGGCGCCGGGTTGGCGCTGACGGATGCCGTCGCTGCTGGAGCCGGCTGCATGGGCACTGTGATGAGTTTCGGATAATCATACGCCGCACCGGTGCTCATATCGACGCCGGCACCAATTACGCCGCCGAATAGAAGGTTCCCGAACGCCATACCCTTGGTCGAAGAAGCAACGGCCAGCATGCCAGGCTGATAGCCGGATTTGTCGCATTTCAAATGGAGCCTGTCATAGCCGCGATGAACGGTGACCGTTCCGGGGGTGGTCACGAACCATGTGCCCTTGTTGCTTTTCAGGCTGCATTGGGCGCCGGATACCGGCTGGCCATCAGCGATGGTTTGGACCGAGAGAACCTGGCTTGTGCCATCGACGATCGATGCGCATCCGGCGGCTGGCAAAATTGCGATGAGCGGCCAAATCAGTCGTGCTATACGGTAGTTCAAAGACAATCCTCCGGATCGTTAAATATTGTGACATGAAGCGAGAGCCATCGGTTTGGCATGGTCTTGTAACAGTTACAATATAGTCATTAAGATTTGGTTAGAAATTTTTCGCACGACAAAAAGGAGGCGCAAATTGCTGAAACTGCGGGAATGGGGCCGAGCGGCTTGATCGATTATCCCGGCCTCGCCACGCTGTGGCGCGCCATCCCTGAAGCGCGCATCGTGGGGGGCGCGGTGCGGGATCAGTTGGCCGGGCGTGGCATTGCCGATATCGATCTGGCCAGTCCGCTGCCGCCCGATGCCGTGGTGGCGCGGCTCGAGGCGGCGGGGCTGCGCGCGATTCCGACCGGGCTTGCCCATGGCACGATTACCGCGCTGGTCGGCGCGCAGAGTTTCGAGATCACCACCTTGCGGCGCGATGTCGAGACCGACGGGCGGCACGCCGTGATTGCGTTCATCGATGATTGGCGGGAGGATGCCGCACGGCGCGACTTCACGATCAATGCGATGTCGATCGATCGTGCGGGCACGCTGCACGATTATTTCGGGGGGGCTGCCGATCTGGCGGCGGGGATTGTGCGCTTCGTCGGCGATCCGGCCTTGCGGATCACCGAGGATTATTTGCGTATTCTGCGGTTTTTTCGCTTCTTTGCCCGCTATGCAAGTGCTGCACCCGATCCGGCGGCGCTGGCGGCGATCCGCGCGCTGCACCCGGGCCTTGTGCAGCTCTCGGCGGAGCGCGTCTGGCAGGAGATCAAGAAAATCCTTGCGGCACCCGACCCGTGTGGCGCGCTGCATTTGATGCGCGATACCGGCGTATTGGCGGCAATTCTGCCCGAGGCCGGGTTGCTCGGCGGGCTCGAGGACATGATTGCCGCCGGTGCGCCGGCGGACCCGTTGCTGCGGTTCGCGGGGTTGGTGATGGTCGATCCGGCACTGGCGGCGCGGCTGAAATTATCGGAGGCCGAACGCTCCCGGCTTGCGCTGATCCAGGCGGCACCGCTGCTGGGGGCGGATGCCGATGATGCGGTACTGCGGCGCGCGCTGGCGGATTGGACGGCGGAGTCGTTGATCGATCGCATTTGGCTGGCCGGCGGGGTGGAATATGCCGCGCTGCGGGCGCGGCTTGCGGCGATGGCGCGGCCGGTGTTTCCGCTCAAGGGTCGCGATGTTCTCGCGCTGGGCGTGGCGCCGGGACCGGCGGTGGGCGAATTGCTTGCCGCGCTGCGGGCCTGGTGGTTGGAGCACGGCTGCGTGGCGGGCCGGGAGGAGATGAGGCGGCGGTTGGACATGCTGGTGCGGAGCCACCGCGGGTAGATTAATTTATTACGATATCGTAACGAATTAGGCGTGAAAGATCACGGCCCTTTGCGCCACATTTTTTTCACATTGAAGGAGGGGATGAACGGCTGGTGCCAGGGTGGCACGGGCGGTGGGGGTGGGCCGAGGATTTCGTGGAGTTGTTCGGGTGTGAAGTCGATGCTGCCGTCGGGGTTGATTTTGTATTGGTCCATGAAGCTGGGCTGGCGCTTTGGTTTGCGGATGCGCTTGGGCCGGGGCTTGGTCGATTTGGGGCGCTTGATGCTGGGTGGGTAGCGCAGGCCGAGCATGGTGTGGAGCGGGCGGAGGATGCGGCCGAGGCTGGGGTGGGTGGCGAGCAGGGCCTGGACGATGGGGTCTTCCATGAAGTGCTGGAGATCGCCGCGGGCGTTGGCACCGGCGACGATGGGGGCGGCTGGGCCGTTGGGCAGCAGGCGGATGAGCCAGGCGAAGCCGCGCGGCAGGGTTAGGGC
>NZ_FTNE01000018.1 GCF_900156265.1 Acidiphilium rubrum | reverse complement strand
AACAAAAAACACAAAAAGACAAGGGAAGTTCTTCTTTTTTGTGAACAAAAAAGAAGCAAAAAAAACTTTGTTAATTTGGGCCCGTGCCTTTGAAAACGCCCGTGCCCCCGAGTCAAAAAGTTTTTTGCTTCTTTTTTACAAAAAAGAAGCGCTTCCCTTCCCCTTCCCTACAGCACGATACCCGGCTCGTTCGATCACAAAACCCGTCAATTTATCGCGCACGCCAGATCACGAGCCGTGCTGCGCCGTGGGTGCGTTCGGCGAGCGGTTCGATACCGGGCGGCGGCGGATCGCTCCTGCCGAATTCGGCGGCGATCAGGGCTTCGGGGGTGATCCAGCCGGTTTTAGCGAGCGCTGCGATCGCGCGGGGGACCAGGTCGTTGCCGTAGGGCGGGTCGAGCAAAATCAGCGAGTGGGGTGGACCCTGGGGTGGATCGAGCGCGTCGGCGGGGATCAGGCGGGCGCGGTCGGTTGCGTTGCAGGCCGCGATGTTGCGGCGGATCATATCCATCGCGGCGCGGTCATGATCGATGAAGGTGGCGTTCGCGGCGCCGCGCGAGAGGGCTTCGAGCCCGAGCGCCCCGGAGCCGGCGAACACGTCGAGCACGGCGCTTCCTGCAACCGCGCCTTCGGCCCAGGGAGCGTGCATCAGCATGTCGAACAGCGCCTGTCGCACCCGCCCGGCGGTGGGTCGCGTCGTCAGACCCGGCGGCGCGCCCAGCGCGCGGCCACGCCAGGCACCGGCGATAATGCGCGGCGCCGCCATTATTTGTCCTTGGGCAATTGCTCGCGCAGGACCTTGCCGGTGATTTCGGCAACCGCGCCGCGCACCAGGCTGCCCAGCTGGAACGGGCCGTAGGCCACGCGGATCAGGCGGGTGGTTTCCAGCCCGAGTGCCGCCATGACCTTGCGGATTTCACGGTTCTTGCCTTCGGTGATGCTGACCGAAAGCCACGCGTTCGCACCCTTGGCGGAATCGACCTCCGCGGTGATCGGGCCGTAGCGAACGTCATCGACCGTGATGCCCTCTTTCAGCGCGGCGAGCTTGTCGGAATCGACCATGCCGTAAACACGCACCCGGTAGCGGCGGTGCCAGCCCGTGGTGGGAAGTTCGAGCCGGCGGGCCATGGCACCGTCGTTGGTCAACAGCAGCAATCCCTCGCTGTTGAGATCGAGCCGGCCGACGCTGACCACGCGCGGCAGGTCCGCCGGCAGTTTTTCAAACACGGTCGGGCGGCCTTCGGGGTCACGATGCGTGGTGAGCAGGCCATCCGGCTTGTGATAGCGCCACAGCCGCGTGCGGGCGGGTTCGCCGACCGGGTTGCCATCGACCAGAATGATATCGCCGGGGCTGACGAATGTGGCCGGGTGCTCGACCGTGCTGCCGTTGTGCACCACCCTGCCCTCGCCGATCATGCGTTCGGCATCGCGCCGGCTGGCGATGCCGGCGCGGGCAAGGTATTTGGCGATGCGCTCGCCCTGCTCGCGGTTCGGCGCGGCGTAGCCCCCTTTTTCGGTCATGACGCAGCACCGACCAGGGCGGCCAGAATGCGGGCATCGCCGGGATCGATCAGGAATTCGGGATGCCACTGCACGCCGAGGCAGAACCGGTGGGTGGCGGATTCCACGCCTTCGATCACCCCGTCCGGCGCGGTCGCGTTGATCCGCAGCGCGGCACCGGGGTCGCGCACGGCCTGATGATGTGACGAATTGATCCGCATGGAGGCGGTGCCAACGATCGCAGCGAGCCTCGTGCCGGGGCTGATCTGCACATCATGGCCGGGCTGGTCGCGCGGGTTCGGTTGCTCATGAGCCAGGGCGTTCACGATTTCCGCCGGGATATGCTGGATCAACGTACCGCCAAGGGCCACGGCGAGCAATTGTTCGCCGCCGCAGATGCCGAGCACGGGCATATCGCGCGCCAACGCCCCGCGCAGCAAGGCGAGTTCGGCGGTCGTGCGGCCCTGCTTGAGCGAAACGGTGTCGTGCCTGGTCGCATCACCGTACAGCGCGGGATCGACGTCGAACGCGCCGCCGGTGACAACCAGGGCATCGATGATATCGAGATAGGCGCCAGCCAGTTCGGCGCGATGCGGCACGGCCACCGGAATACCGCCGGCATCGGCGATCGCATCCATATAATTCTGGCGGATCGCGTACCAAGGAAATTTCGAGTAGCCGCCCGGTGCCTCGGCATCGAGGGTCAGGCCGATGGTCGGGCGCTTTGTCATATGCGGAGCTAGACCTGTTGGGTGCGCCAAGGCAAGAGAGCGGCATGACCCCGATGGCGCAGGCCCTGATCGAAGCCGGCAAGGCCGCCGCGCGCGGCGAGGTGCCGGTCGGCGCGGTGGTGACCGACGCGGCAGGTGCCGTACTCGCCGCCTTCGGCAACGAGGTGGAGGCGCGCAAGGACGCAACCGCCCATGCCGAGATGCTCGCGCTGCGCGCGGCGGCTTTGCGACTCGGTGGGAAATTTCTGCCGGGCTGCACCCTGACCGTGACATTGGAGCCCTGCCCGCTCTGCGCGGCTGCCGCCTCGCTGTTCAGGATCGAGCGGCTGGTGTTTGGCGCGTACGACCCGAAATCAGGCGGGGTCGAGCACGGGCCTCGCGTTTTCGAGCAAACCACCTGCCATCATCGGCCTGACGTGGTGGGCGGCGTGGCCGAGCGGGAGAGCGCCGAACTGCTGACGAACTTTTTCAAAACGCGGCGCGACCCGGCAAATTCTGCCGGGCGTTAACCGAACGCTTACCTTCATCTGACATTCTTGCGCTGCGACAAAATCGTCGCGACAGCAGGATGAACCGATGCCGCTCCGTGTCCCGCCACGTAGAACCCTGACCGAGGGGTTCGGCGCCCGATGAACAAACTGATCGAGAATTTGCGTGCACTCGGCCCGGTGAAACTCGGCGCCATGGCCGCCGTGGCAGTTGGCGTGCTGGCGTTGATGGCAACGCTGGCAATGACCGGTGGGCCCAGCCCCAACGCCACCTTATACGACGGGCTCGGCTTAAAGGACGCGAGCAACATCACCACCGCTCTGGCGGCGGCGCACATCAAATACGAAATCGGCGACAACGGCCACCGTATCATGGTGGAGCCGACGCAGTTGGATCAGGCGCGGCTGCTCTTGGCCCAGCATGATCTGCCGGCGGGCAGCTCGAGCGGTTTTGCGATTTTCGATCATCAGAATCCGCTGACCGGTTCGGATTTTCTCGACCGGATCGATGAGACCCGTGCGATCGATGGTGAATTGGAGCGCACGATCGATCTGATCCAGGGCATTCGGTCTTCACGGGTTCAGGTAGTCTTGCCCCAGGCCGACGATTTCAGCCTGCATACCGCCCCGGCACAAGCGAGCGTCATGCTGTCGCTCGCGGGTGCTGCGCCGCTCGACCGGCAGAGCATCGATGCGATCCTGAATTTGGTGGCCTCCGCCGTGCCCGGATTGAAACCTTCAAATATCTCAATCGCCGACGATCGAGGCGATTTGCTGGCACAGGCGGGCCGCAGCGACAACGCCATGCTCGATGCGCGGGATGCCAGCCTGAAGCAGGCAACCGAGCAGCATTTGACCGATGCTGTACGCTCGATGCTGGACGCCGCGCTGGGACCGAATCAGGTGCGGGTCGTCACGGCGGTCTCGATGAATTTTGACCGGACCGCGCAGACCGCGACAAGCTACGACCCGAACGGCCAGGTGGTGCGCAGCCAGCAGCAAAGCCGGACCAAATCCAACCGGACCGAGAACGATAACAAGACAGTCTCGGTTGCAAACAATCTGCCGGGCGCTTCGACCGCTCCGGCGACGCCGAAATCGGTCGATGCAACATCGCGCACCGACCAGACAACGAATTACGAGATCAGTCAGACGGTGAAACACACGATCCACGCGACACCCGAAATCACCCGGATCAGCGTCGCCGTAATGCTCGATGATGTCCAGGTCAAAGGGCCGAAGGGACAGATGATCACCCGCCCCCGCTCGGCGGCGACGATCGCGCGGATCCAGAATTTGGTGCAAACCGCGATCGGGTACGACAAGGCGCGCGGCGATGTGGTCGATGTGCAGTCGATGGCGTTCGCCAATACCGACACGATGATCGCCGCACCGAAACAGTCGCTCATAGCGCGCTTCATGAGCAGCGGCATGCTGATGCCGCTCCTGCGGATCGTGGTGAGCGGGCTGATCGCGCTTGCCGCCCTGCTGGTGGTCTTCCGGCCGATGGTTCGCCGCCTGACGGCACCGCCGGTCCCTGCCAGTGCCGATGCAGCGATCGCGGGTTCCACCCAGGCGGCGATCGCCGGGCCGGACCAGGAGGGGGTGGACAACCCGATCCGGGCGATCGTCGAGTTGATCGATCGCAATCCTGAAGAAAGTGTCGCCGTAATCCGTGGCTGGCTCAGCCAGGAAGGGACATCGTGAGCGGTTCGACCCTGGCGCTGAGCGGTGCTGCACGCACCGCCATCCTGATGCTCGCACTCGGCGATGAGTACGGCGGCAAGCTGATGGCGATGCTCAAGGACGATGAGATCCGCGATGTCTCGCGCGCCATGGTAGGTCTCGGCAAGGTCGGGCCGGAAGTGGTCGAGCAGCTGTGTCAGGAGTTTGCCGCAAGCCTCGGCCGTACCAGCTCCGTCTCAGGTTCGGCGGAAGCGACCGAACGGATGCTGCGCGCGATGCTACCGGCGGAAATGGTCAACCAGATTTTGGAGGATCTCTATGGTCCGGCGGGGCGCAACATCTGGGACAAGCTCGGCAAGGTAAACGAATCGGTACTGGCCGATTATTTATGCCACGAACATCCGCAGACAGCATCAATGGTCTTGTCCCGCGTGCCCGCGGACCACGCGGCACGGGTCATTCCGTTGTTGCCCGAAGCGCTGGCGATCGATGTGGTCGAACGCATGCTGGCACTCGGCGGCGTTCAACGCGAGGCGATCGATGATGTCGAACGCACATTGAAGGTCGATTTCATGGCCAATCTCGCATCGAGTGCGCAACGCGATCCACATGCGAAAATGGCCGAGATCTTCAATTCGTTCGACCGGGCCGTGGAGTCGCGGCTGATCGGCGCATTGGAAGTCAAGAACCAGGACGCGGCGCAGCGGATCAAGGCGCTGATGTTCACCTTCGATGATCTGGTGCGCCTCGCACCGCAGGATATTCAGACCCTGCTGCGCAGCGTCGAGAAAGAAAAACTGCCGATCGCCCTCAAAGGCGGGTCTGATCGGATCCGCGAATTGTTCCTCCGCAATCTGTCCGAACGCGCGGGCAAAATGCTGCGTGACGACATCGAAGCGCTAGGCCCGGTGCGGCTGCGCGATGTCGATGCCGCGCAACTCGCGATTGTCATGACCGCGAAAGAGCTTGCGGCACAGGGCGAAATCGAAATCGGCACAGGAAAGGAAGACGACCTTGTCATCTGACAACAGCAATTCACCGGAAACAACCACGCCACCGCGCGCTCTTGCGGAACTGCCGCTGGCAACACCGGCACCGCGCGCCGCAACCGAGGATCATCCGTCATCGCGCGCACCGCGTGACCTCGAGGCGGTTTACGACATTCCCGTGCTGGTCAGTGCGGTGCTCGGCCGATCGACCATGCAGGTCAGTCAATTGCTCAAGCTCGGGCGGGGTGCCGTGGTGGAGCTTGATCGCAAGGTTGGTGATCCGATCGATATTTTCGTCAATAACCGGCTGATCGCGCGGGGCGAGGTAGTCATGATCGACGAGACGAAACTCGGCATCACCATGACCGAAATCGTCAAATCCGATCGAGGCGGTTGAGGCCCGGCGATGCGCATTCTGATCATCGGATCGTTGCAGGGCGAACTCGGCGTGGCGGCACGGATTGCCGCTTCACGCGGGGCGATGCTCGACCAGGCGGAAACGATCGAGTCTGGCATGCGCCTACTGCGGTTGGAGGCGCGGATCGATCTGATCATTTGCGACGTGTCGCGCGATCTCCCACGCCTGATGGCGCAGCTCGCCAACGAACGATTCACAACGGCGGTAGTCGCTGCCGGCGCCCAGGATGATGAGGCTGCAGCGGTCGCCGCCATCCGTGCGGGAGCGCGGGAATATCTGCCGCTGCCGCCCGACGCCGAATTGATCGCCGCGATTCTCGCCGCCGTTTCGACCGACCTGCCCTCGGCGCTGGTGGTGCGCGACCCGGCGATGCTTGCATTGCTCGCGAAGGCCGAACAGGTCGCACAGTCGACGGCATCGATCCTGATCACCGGGGAAAGCGGCACCGGCAAGGAAGTTCTGGCACGGTTCATTCACGCGCAGTCACGCCGGGCGCGGGCACCGTTCATTGCGCTCAATTGTGCGGCGATCCCTGAGGCTTTGCTTGAGTCCGAACTGTTCGGCCACGAAAAAGGGGCGTTTTCGGGTGCGATCGCGCGGCGCGTCGGCAAATTCGAAGCCGCGCACCAGGGCACGTTGCTGCTCGACGAGTTGGCCGAAATGGATATTCGTTTGCAGGTAAAGCTGTTGCGCGCGCTGCAGGAGCGCTGCGTCGATCGGGTTGGTGGTGACCGGCCGATCCCGGTCGATGTGCGGATTCTGGCAGCGACCAATCGTGACCTGCTCGCGGCGATCGATGCCGGCCGGTTTCGCGAGGATCTGTTTTTCCGGCTGAACGTGGTCGCGCTGCATATTCCGCCTTTGCGGGAACGGCCATCCGACATCCCGACGCTCGCGCAGCATTTCGTCGACCATTATGCGGCGCTCAACGAATCCGGCGACAAGCGGTTGAGCGAGAGTGCGATGGCGCGGCTGATGGACCATGCCTGGCGCGGCAATGTTCGCGAGTTGGAAAACGCCATGCATCGCGCTGTGTTGCTGACGCCCGGCGCTCTGATCGATGCCGATGACGTCAGCATCGAAACCCGTCACGTCGCACCTGTGGCCAACGCGGTCAGCGCACGCGGCGAGCCGGGAATGGCTTCTCTGGTGGGCCGGCGGGTCGGGGACGTCGAGCAGGCGCTGATTTTGGAAACATTGCAGCACTGCCTGGGTAATCGGACCCACGCCGCTACGATTCTCGGCATCTCGATCCGTGCGCTGCGCAATAAATTGCGCGACTACGCAGCACAGGGCGCCGTGATTCCAGCGGCCCATAACGGGGTCGCTGCATGAAAAATCTGCTCCATCCCGCAGCGATCAACGCTGCGTTCAAGCGGTTTCGGCCCGGTAGCGACATCGGGTTGGCGGTGGCGGTGGTGTGCATCATCACCATGCTCATCCTGCCGTTGCCGCCGTTTCTGCTGGATGCTGGTCTGTCGCTGTCGTTCACTTCGGGTATTCTGGTGTTGATGGTTGCACTGTTTATTAGAAAGCCCGTCGAATTCACCAGTTTTCCGACGGTTTTACTGCTAACGACGTTGTTGCGACTGTCTCTTGACGTTGCCTCGACCCGACAGATTTTATCGCATGGCAGTGAAGGCGTCGACGCCGCCGGACATGTGATTGCGGCGTTCGGTGGCTTTCTGATGGGTGGCGATCTGCTGATCGGGCTGATCGTATTCGCGATTCTGCTTGTCGTAAACTTCATCGTTATCACCAAGGGCTCGACCCGCATCGCCGAAGTTGCCGCACGCTTCACGCTCGACGCGATCCCGGGCAAACAGATGGCGATCGATGCGGAAATGAACTCCGGTGCGATCAACGAAGCCACGGCACGGCGCAAACGCGCCGAGCTCGAGCAGGAAAGCGGCTTCTACGGCGCGATGGATGGTGCGGCGAAATTCGTCCGCGGTGATGCGATTGCGGCGTTGATCATCACCTCGATCAATATCGTCGGCGGGTTTGTCATCGGCGTCGCCCAGAAGGGCATGAGCGTCCACGACGCCGCATCGGCGTTCACCACATTGTCGATCGGTGAAGGCCTGGTCTCGCAAATTCCGTCCTTGCTGGTCTCGGTTGCTGCGGGAATCGTGGTGACCAAAGGGTCGGCCGAGGGCAGCGCTGATACCGCGCTGGTCGCACAGCTCGGCCGCTCGCCGAAGCCGCTCGGGATCGTGGCCGCGGCAGCGCTGGCGCTGGCGGTGGTGCCCGGCCTGCCGTTCGTGCCCTTTGCGCTACTCTCCGGGCTGGCCGGCTGGGCTTCATGGCATCGCTGGCAGCACCCGATCGTGGTGGAAAGCGTGGCCGAGCCGTTGCCGGTGGAGCCGGGGGAAGCGCCGATCACAGATGCGCTCAAGATCGATCAGATCAGGCTGGAGCTGGGGTATGGTCTGCTGATCCTGGCGGGTGGCGACACACCCAAGCTTACCGAGCAGATCAAATCACTGCGCCGGTCGATCGCGACCGAAATGGGCTTCATACTTCCCGCGGTCCGCATTCAGGACAACATGCAGCTGCCGGCAGACACTTATTCGATAAAAATCAAGGAAATCGAGGCGGGCTCCGGCAAGTTGCAGGCGACCAGGCTGCTCGCCATGACCGCCAACGGCACGTTGCCGGACGTTCCGGGCGAGCGCACGACCGAGCCCGCCTTCAACCTGCCGGCAATCTGGATTGATCCGTCCGACCGTGAACTGGCACGCACCAAGGGCTGCACGGTGGTCGATCCGGCGAGTGTTCTGACCACGCATCTGACCGAAGTCGTCAAGGAAAACATGGCGGAGATGCTGTCGTTTGCCGAGACGCAGAAGCTGCTTGACGATTTGCCGCGCGAGCAGCAACGGCTCGTCACCGAGCTCATTCCGAGTCAGTTGACCGTGGGTGGGGTGCAACGAGTTTTGCAGGCGCTGCTGGCCGAGCGGGTATCAATCCGGGATCTGCCGACGATTCTCGAAGGCATTCATGAAGCATGCGCGACGCAGATCAAGGGCGTGGCCGCCGTTGCCGCGCATGTGCGGATGCGGATGGCGCGGCAATTGACCGATGCGAATTTAAGTCCGCGCGGCTATCTGCCGCTCGTGGTGATCGGCCCTGAATGGGAGACCGAGCTGAACGAAGCGCTGGTCGGGCCGCCGGAGGCTCGCCAGCTTGCTCTGCCGCCGGGCCGCCTCGCCGATTTCATGCGCCGTGTCACCCAGGTGTTTGAATCGATTGCCGCCGAAGGTGAAACGCCCGTGCTGCTGACCAGCGCGCCGCTGCGCGCGCACATCCGCGCAATCATCGAGCGGATGCAACCATCAACGCCGGTCTTAGCGCAGACCGAAATATTTCCGCGTGCGCGGATCAGAACCCTGGGAGCCCTATAAATGCGTGTAAAACTGATCAGAGCCGGTTCAATGCGGCTGGCATTGGCGGAAGCCCATCGATTGATGGGACCTGAAGCATTGATTCTGCAAAGCCGCAGTGTAGACAACGATGTTGAGATTTCGGTCGCGACCGATTCTGAGGAAACGCTCGATCACCGCGAACAGTGGGGCGATGCGCTGGCGTTCCATCAGGTTCCAACTCAGCTGGCCGAACGGTGGCGCAACCAAGCGCCGGATACCGCGGTGGCCAGCACGTTCCGGTTTGGCGGGGTCGGCTACGAACGGCCCTTGTTGCTGGTCGGACCGCCCGGTGCCGGCAAGACGATGACGACGGTGAAACTGGCAACGCGCCTCGTACTCGACGGCATCCGTCCGACCGTGATCAACGCCGATCAGAACCGGGCCGGCGCGGCAGCACAATTGGCCGCCTTGTGTCGAATTCTGAAGGCGGAGTTCATCGATACGGAGGCGTCCGACCAAGCGCGCCGACGACGCAGCAAATCCGGCCCGACCCTGATCGATCTGCCAGGGATGGACCCGTTCAACGATACCGATATGGCAACGTTGTCACAAATGATCGAGCAGGTATCTGGCGTCGCAGCGCTCGTGCTGCCGGCAGGGCTCGATGTGCAGGACAGCGCGGATATGGCAGCGCGTTTCCATGCCGCCGGCGCGACCATGCTGATTCCCACCCGGCTTGATCTGACGCGCCGGCTTGGCGGCGTCCTTGCCGCCGCCGAGGCGGCACCGTTGATCCTCAGCCACGCCGGTACGTCCGGCTCGGTTACGGACGGACTGGAGCCGATGACACCGGCATTCCTGACCCGGCGATTGCTCAACCAGAACAGTAAGGAAGCGATCGCGCATGCCGCATGAACTGGACGATGCGATCGGCGATTGCATGGTAATGCCGAGCGCTGCGGCACTGTTCGGCCCGTCCCCTGTGCGTGGCACAACGCCTCGGCTGATCGCGCTGGCGTCCGGCAAGGGGGGCGTTGGCAAGACCTGGTTGAGCCTGACCCTCGCTCAAGCGCTCAGCGGGCGGCGTCGGCGGGTGTTGGTGTTCGATGCCGATTTCGGGCTGGCCAATGCCGACATTCAACTCGGGCATCTGGCGGGGCTCGATCTGGCAGCCATCATGCGCGACGGCACCGATTTACGCGAAGGTATCACCAAGGTCGCACAGGGCGGCTTCGATCTGATTGCCGGGCAAGCGGGGTCGGGCGCGCTGGCTGGGGTTTCGATCGAGCAGATCGCGGCACTGCTCGATAGGCTTACGGCACTGGCGAGCGACTACGATGTGATCCTGTTCGACCTTGGCACCGGCGTCGAGCCGGTGACCCGGCACGTCGCGGCTTATGCCGATACGGTGATCCTTGTCACGACCGAAGACCCTTCCAGCCTCACGGATGCCTATGCCGTGCTGAAACTGCTCAAGCGCGATCGTCTGGCGATGGGACGGCCTGTCGATGCGCGGATCGTGGTCAATCAGACCCAATCAGAACCGGCGGGCAAGCGGGCGCATGCCGCCCTGGCGCGCGCCGCACGTGGGTTTCTGCGGCTCGATCCGCCCTTGTTGGGCACGATCGGGCGTGATGAGCGGGTGGCCGAAGCGATCCGCTCGCAGCGCCTGCTGTTGTCGCAATTTCCCCAATCCGCCGCGGCGGGCAGCGTGATGGCGATTGCCCGGCGGTTGCTGGCACGATGAGGGGTGTGTCGGCTGAACCGAGTCAGTCGTCGGGGTGGCGGGCCAGCGGGTGGTGCGCATCGATCAGCCGTTGCAGGCGTTCGGCAAGAACATGGGTGTAGATTTGCGTGGTCGAGATATCGGCATGGCCCAGCAGGGTTTGCAGACTGCGCAAATCCGCCCCGCGCGCCAACAAATGCGAGGCGAAGGAATGGCGTAGCACATGCGGTGAGAGGCGCGCAGGGTCGATACGCGCCTGCAGGGCGATGCGTTTGAGCAGCAGGGCGAAGCCCTGGCGGGTCATCGCGGTGCCGGCGGTGCGACCCGGAAACAGGAAACGCGCGCCTTTCGGATGGGCGGCGCGCAGCTCGGCGGCGGCGGTGCGCGCGGCGGCTGAGAGCGGCACGATCCGCTCGCGGCCGCCTTTGCCCTTGATCAGCAGCAACACCGCATCGGTCGACAGGGCGGTCGCCGGCAGGGCCAATAATTCGGAGATGCGCATGCCCGACGCGTAGAGCATTTCAAGACCGGCCCGTGCGACGCGGGCCTGGGCTGCCGGCAGGCTGGCGGCAGCGGCCAGCAGCGCATCGACCTCCGCCTCGCTCAAAAAGCGGGGGATGGTTGCGGGCAGCCGTGGTGCGGGTGACAGGGCGGTCGGGTCATCGGCGCGTTGACCATCGCGCAGCAGAAAGCGCTGGAATTGCCGCAGCGACGACAGGCGCCGCGCCTGCGTCCGGGCGGACAGGCCAAGCCCTGCGAGTTCGGCGAGGTAGGCGGTGACGATTGCCGTATCGGCCGCCGCCGGACCAATGCCGCGTGCGGCACAGAATGCGGCGAAGCCAGCCAGATCGGCCTGATAGGCCATGATGGTGTTGCTTGCGGCGCCACGCTCGGCCGCCATCGATTCCAGAAACGCCTCGATATGTCGCTCTACCGTCATACGCCGAGTGTGGTAAGCCGCGCGGACCATGCTCGACAAGTCCAATACCCAGACATCCGACAATCAATCCGGCCCGATTGCGCGGGAGCCGCGCAGTATCGTGCTGGTCGGGCTCATGGGGGCGGGCAAATCGGCGATCGGCCGGCGGCTGGCGGCGCGACTTGGCCTGACATTCCACGATTCCGACATCGAAATCGAGGCAGCTGCGGGCCTCAGCATTGCCGATATTTTCGCCCAGCATGGCGAGGCGCATTTCCGGACCGGTGAACGGCGCGTGATTGCGCGGCTGCTGGCCGATGGCCCGATCGTGCTGGCGACCGGCGGCGGCGCCTTCATGGATGAGGCGACCCGCGCCTTGATCGCATCCTGCGGCATTTCAGTGTGGTTGCGGGCACCGGTGCCGGTGCTGCTGCGCCGCGTGGCGGGCCGCACGCATCGGCCGCTGTTGAACGCCGGCGATCCGGCCGAGATCCTCACCCGGCTTTCCGGGCTCCGCGCCCCGGTTTATGCCCAAGCCCACATCATCATCGACAGTTCCGAGGACCCGCCCGATATGACCACCGATACCGTCCTGGCCGCGCTTGATCGTTTCGCGCCCCCCCGATCGATTCCGGTCGCGTTGCCGGATGCGCCGTATGAGGTGGTGATCGGGCGCGGGCTTCTCAAAGGCGCCGGCGCGCGGCTGGCGTCCGCCCTGCCGCAGCTTCGGGTGATCGTGGTGACCGATGAGCATGTCGCGGCCGCACATCTGCCCATACTCGCGGCATCGCTCGATGATGCCGGGTTCACGCATGACACGCTGGTGGTGCCGCCCGGCGAAAGCTCCAAGAGCCTCGCGCGATTTGCCGCACTGATCGAGGATATTCTGGCGTTGAA
Source organism: Acidiphilium rubrum (assembly GCF_900156265.1). Taxonomy (GTDB): domain Bacteria; phylum Pseudomonadota; class Alphaproteobacteria; order Acetobacterales; family Acetobacteraceae; genus Acidiphilium; species Acidiphilium rubrum. The sequence goes on along the minus strand of NZ_FTNE01000018.1, from coordinate 53,361 downwards.
ACCCGAGCGGCAGACCGCGATCGTTGCCCTCGGCGGTGGCGTCATCGGGGATCTGGCGGGGTTTGCCGCCGCGGCGACGCTGCGCGGCCTGCCGTTCGCGCAGATCCCGACCTCGCTGCTGGCGCAGGTGGATTCCAGCGTGGGCGGCAAGACCGGGGTGAATTCGCGCCATGGCAAGAACCTGATTGGCGCGTTCCATCAGCCGCGGCTGGTGATTATCGACAGCGATACGCTGGCGACACTGCCGCGCCGCGAGGCCGCGGCGGGCTATGCCGAGATCGTCAAGGCCGGGCTGATCGCGGATGCCGATCTTTACGAATGGTGCGAGGCGAACGGTGCGGCGCTGCTCGATGGCGATCAGGCCTTGCAGGAACAGGCGATCGGCCGCGCCGTCGCCTTCAAGGCGGCGGTCGTGGTTGCCGACCCGCATGAGACGGCGCCGAACGATGGCCGCGCGCTGCTGAACCTGGGGCATAGTTTCGCTCACACGTTCGAGGCGGAAACCGGCTACGGCTCTGCCCTGCTGCATGGCGAGGCGGTGGCGATCGGGCTGGTCTGCGCGTTCGATCTGTCGGCACGGCTGGGGCATTGCCATCCGGAAATTGCGCGGCGGGTATCCGCGCATCTCGCAAGGGTCGGCTTGCCGCACCGGATCGATGGCTGGGCCGCCGCCGCGCTGATCGAGCACATGCAGCGCGACAAGAAAATGCGGGACGGCCGGCTCTCGTTCGTGCTGGCGCGCGGCATCGGGGCGGCGTTCACCAGCCGCGCGGTGCCGGCGGATGCGGTGCGCGAAACCCTGCTGGCCTGCGGGGCGGTGTAGAAACATGTACACCCCGCCGGCGTTTCGCGAAGACGATCCCGCGATCATCGCCGGCATCATGCGGGCGGCGCGCCTGCCAATTCTGGTCTCGGCCGGGGCTGACGGGATCGAGGCGACGCATCTGCCGCTGACCTGGCAGGAGTTACCGGCGCCGCACGGCCGGCTGATCGGCCATCTGGCCCGGGGCAATCCGCAATGGAAATCCCTCCGCCAGGGTGCCCAGGCGATGGCGCTGTTTCAGGCGCATGATTTCTATGTCTCGCCCAATTGGTACGAAACCAAGCGCGAGACCGGCAAGGTGGTGCCGACCTGGAATTACGAGGCGGTGCACGCCTATGGCGCGGTCGAGATCATCGAGAATGCGCAGGGTCTGCACGACATCGTCACGGCCCTGACCGATCTGCATGAGGCGCGTCAGCCGAAACCATGGCGGGTGGATGATGCGCCGGATGATTACGTGGCATCGCAACTCAAGGGCATCGTCGGGATCGTGATGGTGATCGACCGGCTGATCGGCAAGCGCAAGCTCAGCCAGAATCGCCCGGTGGCGGATCGGTTGGGCGTGATCGCCGGGCTCGACGCGGCGGGCGATGCGCCCTCGGCGGCGTTGCTGCGTTCGGTGGAACCAGCGGCGGATCGACCTGGCCCAGGACCCAACCCTCCACCGCGCGGATAACCGGATCGTCCGGAATACCATCCGATGCACCGCCGATCACGCGGATGATCGCGAGCACGCCGAGCAGGCAATCGAACCGATCTTCGCCGTCGGGCTTGGCACCGAACCCATCGTCCATCATGGCGGCCAGTTCACCGGTCGGGGTCGCACCCAGCCGGGTCATCACGGCGCCGATCGGCGCGGCGAGCGCGGCGCGGTCGGACTGGCGGCGCTTGCTGCCGGGCAGTTTCAAACCGAGTTGGACCAAGGCCTCCGCCGGGTAGGTTTCGGCCAGCGCGATGCCGCCGGGGCGGAGCAGATCGGTGAACCTGCCCTCATAGGGCCAGATGGCGATCGGGACCGCCTGTGCGAAGCCCGGGATCAGGCAATCCCGCCAAGCCGCCAGGGCCGCCTTGCCGCATTGATTGGCACCCATGGTCCAGAACATCGCGGCACCCGCCGGACGGTGTCGGGTCTGGCGGTCCGCCGCGCGGCGCAACGCGCTGGCATCGCTCAGCCCGAGCGCGGCCGCGAGCCGCGCCATCTGCCCGGCACCGGCAACGCTCGATTTGGGATAGAACGGCCGCGCAAGGCTGACCTCATCGAGTGAGGCGCAGGGTTGGAACAGCGCCGCATCCGGGCTGAGCCGACGCAGCCAGGCAGCGAAGTTCGGGATACCCGCGCGTGCGGCATAGGCCCGCGGCAGCCCCAGCGGAAAATCCACCCCCAGAGCGATCGGCGCGTGTTTCGCTTCGCCCGCCAGTCGCGCGAGCAGGGTTGCGGAGTCCGCAACCGGTTCCGGCGCGGCGATACGCCAGTCACCGTCGTAGCGCGCCTTGCAGATCCAGCGCTTACGGGGATCGACACTCCAATCGGCGTGGGCGGCCAGCATGACCGGAAATTGTAACAAAGCTGCCATCGACCTGCCATTTATCGGTTGTTATGTCGCGGCGGACATAAGGATAGGATTGCAGAATGGAACCACGCTACCGACCGATCGCCCAGGCGTTGCACTGGCTGATCGCGATTTCAGTGATCGGGCTGATCATTGCCGGATTGATCGTGCATTATAACTGGATTCCAAAACCGGGGCGGCTCACGCTGGCGCTGCTGCACATCAGCGTCGGGCTCACGATCCTGGTGCTGATGCTCGTACGCCTCGCCTATCGGTTGGGTCGGACGCCGCCGCAGTTGCCGGAAACCATTGCGCCGCATGAGCGGGCGCTGGCCGCCGCCGGACATTGGAGTTTCTACGCGCTCATCGTGGCCATGCCGATTTTCGGGGTGCTGTTCGTCGAGGGCGCGGGCCGGCCGGTCAAATGGTTCGGTCTGTTCAGCCTGCCGCAATTCGTCGGCAAAAGCCGCGCGATCCACCATGATTTCGCGTTTCTGCACTTCTGGGGCGGCATCGCGCTGATCGTGCTGCTGGTCGTGCATGTTGGCGCGGTGATCGCGCATGAACGGCGCGGCCAGCGGATTTTGATCCGGATGATGCCGCGCCGGTCACACTGACGGCATCATCGGTGATAGCCGGCCGCCGAGGCGCAACGGATCGATCCGCAGCGCCTTGCCATCGGCGCCGGTTTCGATCACCGCACCGCAGATGGTCGCCTCGCCATCTGCCGGGTGCAGGCGTTCGCCCGGCATTTTGCGGGTGAAGCGGGCGATCGCCGGGGCTTTGCCCATGCCGATCACGCTGTCGTAATCGCCGCACATGCCGACGTCCGCCATAAACGCGGTGCCGCCGGGCAGCACCTGGTGGTCGGCGGTCGGGCAATGGGTATGGGTGCCGAGCACGGCACTGACCGCACCATCGAACGCATGGGCGAAGGCCATTTTTTCGCTGGTCGCCTCGCCGTGGAAATCGACCAGTATGGCGGCATGGGTCACGCCGAGGCGGGCGCGCGCGAGGATCGTTTCGGTCGCGCGAAACGGGCAATCCATCGCGTCCATGAACAATCGGCCCATCGCCTGCAGGATCAGCACGCGCCGGCCATCCGCCAGCGTGATATCGACCGCACCCTCACCGGGCGTGCCGGGCGGGTAGTTCATCGGGCGGATCAGGCGTTTCTGCTGGGCGATGTAGGGAATGATTTCCTTGCGGTCCCACGAATGGTTGCCGAGGGTGATGGCATCGGCGCCTGCGGCGAAAATCGCCTCCGCCATATCGGGTGCCAGGCCGAACCCGTGCGAGGCGTTTTCGGCATTGACCACCGCGACGTCGATTTTCAAATCGCGCCGCAGCCCCGGCAGGGCCGCAACCACCGCATCGCGGCCGGTGCGGCCCATCACATCGCCCAGAAACAGAATTCTCATCGTCACTCCTTATCCGCAATGGCGGTAAGGCGTGCGACCGGTTTGGGCAAGCGCGGATCAGGCGGATTCGAGCACGTGCAGGATGCGGTTGGCGATCAGATCCTTCGATTTGGCGGCATACGCCGCCATGTGCGGCGTTTTGACATGGGCGGACAGCGCCTCCTTGGTGGCCCATTTTTCGATCACGACATAGCTGTCCGGCCCGAAATCGGCCGAGGCGATGGCGTGATCGGTATCGATCGCCGGCGCGTATTCGATGCAGCCGTCTTCGGCATGGACCATTGGCATCACCGCGTGGAACGCTTCGAGCAGTTCGGCGCGCTTGCCGGGCTTGGCGGTGAGAATGGCAAGGACATGGATCATGAAACTCTCCGGTTTAGGCGCTGGCGTGGTTGAGGGAGTCGATATCGGCTGGCGACAGGGTCAGTGACGCGGCCTTGATCAGATCGTCAAGCTGCGCCGTGCTGGTCGCACTCGCGATCGGCGCGGTGATGCTGGGGCGAGCGATCAACCAGGCGATCGCGACCTGACCCGGGGTGGCGTGATGGCGCGCCGCGATATCATCGAGGGCTGCGAGAATCTGCTTGCCCTGCGGGTTGAGATATTTCTTGACGCCCGCGCCGCGCGGGCTCGTGGCAAAATCGCCCTCGTTGCGATATTTGCCGGTGAGGAAGCCGGCCGCGAGCGCGAAGTAATTGATCACGCCGAGGTGCTCGGCGACGCACAGCGGTTCGAGCTCGGCCTCGTAGCCCGGGCGCTCGACCAGATTGTAATGCGGCTGGAGCGATTGGTAGCGCGGCAGCCCGAGGCGCTCGCTCGTCTCCAAAGCCTCCTTCAGACGCGGCGCGGTATAATTCGAAGCGCCGATCGCGCGCACCTTGCCTTGCTCGATCAACATGGCGAAGGCCTCCAGCGTCTCCTGCAGGGGGGTATCGGTCTCGTCGGCGTGCGCCTGATAGAGATCGATCACATCGGTCTTCAGGCGTTGCAACGAGGCATCGGCGGCGGCGAGAATGGTGGGTTTGGAGAGTTTCCTGCCATCCGCGCCGGTCATCATGCCGACCTTGGTGGCGATCAGCATCTCGCTGCGGGCACCGGTCCGGGCCAGCCAGTTGCCGATCACGGTTTCAGACTCACCACCTTTATGGCCCGGTGCCCAAACCGAATACATATCGGCCGTGTCGATCGCGGTCAGGCCGGCGTCACGCAACCGGTCGAGCAGGGCGAACGAGGTGGCTTCATCGGCGGTCCAGCCGAACACGTTGCCGCCGAACATGATGGGCGGCAGGGAGAGGCCGGAACGGCCGAGTTGTTTGTGGTTCATGCTGCGATTCCATGGTTGTGGTTGCACGCAACATGGTCAGACCGGCGGCGGAGGGCAAGCCGCCGCTCAGCGGGGGGTCTCCGCAACCGCCCGTTCCAGCACCTCGCGGATGAACCGCGTGTAGGGGATGCCGCGCGCCGAGGAGCGCGCCTTGACCGCGTCAAGCAGGGCTTGCGGCAGGCGCATGTTGATCTGCGCGGCTTTGGGCTCGAATTCGAAATGGGCCGGTTTGAACTGGCTGAAATCGAGGTCCGACAAATCCTGGTCGAGGAATGTTTCGGCCGCCTGATCGGTACGGAGGTCAGGGATTGGTCTGCTCATAGCGGGCAATTTCCTTGGCGTGCATGTATCGGGCGCTGATCGGGCGGATCGTTTGATGATCGCCCGACCGGCGCAGTGTGAAGACGATGAACAAGGGCCGGTTGTCGGCACCATACCCGATGGCGATGAAGCGCTGTTCGGCGGCGGCAGGATCGATCGCGGGCGCGATCCGAGGCGTTGCGGCGAAAGCGGCTTCGATTTCGGCGATCGATACACCGTGTTTCTGACATTTTTCGTGGTTGCCTGCGTCCCAGTCGAACCGCGTTATCATCGATTGTTGACGCTACAAAGTATAGAGGTTTGTATATACAAACGCAAGACCAAATGCAAAGTCTATTCCACCAGCCTGACCGGCGCGAGGTCGGACCAGCGATCGATCGGGTCGGGGTTTTCGGGATGGGCGGTGCCGCCGAGATGGCGGATGATGCCGGCCACGGCATTGAGCGCGGTGGTGACGGCACCTTCGGCCCACCCGGCGGTCCAGGAAATATCATCACCGGCGAGGAAGATGCCGCGATGGGGTTCGGGCAGGTCGTCCTGGACGAAATGGCTGAACAGACGGCGCTGGTAGCGGTAATGCCCGGGCAGATTGGCCTTGAACGCGCCCATGAAATTGGGGTCGGACTCCCAGGACACCGTGATCGGCGCGCCGATGATGTGTTGCGCGATATCGAGCGTGGGATAGATCTGGCGCAGGCTGTGCAGCATCAGGCGGACCCGGTCGTCGAGCGGCAGGGCGAGCCATTTCAGCGCATCGTCGCTCCAGGTGTAGGACAGGCAGATCACACCGGGCTTGTCCTCGCCATTGTCGAGCAGGTAGGTGCCGCGGGTCAGCCGGTCGGACAAGGTCATGCTCAGCGCGTGTTCGCCAGTGGCGGGATCGACATCGCGCCAGAACGGGCGGTCGACCATCACGAAGGTTTTGGAGGATTGCATGTAATGGGTGCGTTCCATCGCCATCCAGAGATCGTGATGGAACAGGGATTCGCTGCAATCGATCCGCGCCGAGAGCAGCCAGACCTGGCAGGTGACGATGACGGCATCGTATTCGGTGGTGGTGCCGTAGCGATCGGTGATCGCGAATTTTTTCGTGGTGCCGGGCGCGATTTTCGCGACACCGGGTTTCGGCACATGATTGTGCAGCGACGCCAGCGACGTGCCGGAAGGCCAATGCGCCATCACCTCCGGCACCAGCGCCCAGAGGCGGCGCGGCAATTGTTCGACCCCGCCGACCACGAGGCGATGCTCGTCATCCGCGCCGGTCGCGACGACGCGGAGAATTTCGAGGATCGAATTCGGAAAATCGGTATCCCAGCCGCCGGTGCCGAAGCCGACCTGGCCGAACATCTCGCGTGCCCGAAAGCCGAGTTCGCGGAACGCCTTGGAATTCGCGATGAAGCCTGAAAAACTCTCCTCATCGAGGCTTTCGACCAGATGATGCCAGAGCCGTTTGATGGTCGCCACATCGCGCGCCCGGATCGCAGCGGTGAGCTCGCCGTAATGCGCGCCTTCTTCCAGCGCCTCGGCCCAGGCGCGTTCGACCTCGGCAAACCGTTTCGGCAGATCATCCTTGGTGCGGGCATAATGTTTCACGCCGCCCAGTTCGATCACCGTGGAGGGCGTATCAGGCGCCAGCGGATTTGGGAAACCGATCGTCTCGATGCCGACCTTGTCGAAATAATGAAACAGCGCGCGCGAGGAGGGCGGAAACCGCATCGCGCCGAGTTCGGCATAGGCCCCTGCCCCGTCCTTGAACGGCTCGGAGCGCAGCCGCCCGCCGATCCGGTCGCTTTCGAACAGGACCGGTTTGAGCCCGAGTTTCATGAGTTCATGGCCGGCGACGATGCCGGCGATACCAGCACCGATGATCGCGATTTCAGTGCCATGCGCGGCGGCAGGCACCGCGCCAAGCCCCGCCCGATGGGAAAGGAAATCATCATAGGCGAACGGGAAATCAGGGCCGAACATAGTAATCGGGGCGGTCATGCGGTCAGGCTCCGATAAAGCTGGGGGCGGCGGTCGGCCAGCAGCGGGTCGCGGGCACGGACCAGCGCCTGATGCGCGGGATCGAGCGTCGCCATGATCAATGCCGGCCCGGCCGCCGCTTTGGCGAGGACCCGGCCATCCGGCCCGCAGATCGAGGATTTACCGAGATAGGCGAGGCCGTCCTCGCTGCCGCAATGATTGGCGTAGGCGATGAAGACCTGATTTTCATAGGCGCGGGTCGGGATGACATGATCCGCCACGACGTCGTAGGGCGGCATCAGCGCGGTTGGCACCAGGATCAGATCGGCCCCAGCGAGCGCGAGGGCACGGGCGGTTTCGGGGAATTCGATGTCGTAGCAAATGGCGAGCCCCAGCGTGAGGCCGCGCCAGGCGACCACGGGAAACCCGGCACCCCGAACCGCGAACATCGCCCGGTCGAGCTCGCCGAACAGATGGATTTTCCGATAGGTCAGCAGGATTTCACCCGCCGCATCGATCAGCGCGGCGCTGTTGGCCACGCCACTATCGACGATCTCCGGAAAACCGAGGCAGAGCGCGATGCCGTGCGCGCGGGCGATCGCACGGATTTTGGCCAAGCGTGGGTCCTTGAGGCTCATGGCGAGGGTGCGCGCCCGATCCGGGCCGAGATTATAGCCGGTGCAGAATAATTCCGGCAGCACCAGAAGGTCCGCGTGGCGTTGGCGGGCCGCGCGCGCGGTGGCATCGAGCAGGGCAATCGCCGCATCCGGGTCGGCGAAACATCCCTCGGTCTGGCAGATCGCGATGGTCAGGGTCATGGCTTGGGAATAGGCGGCGTCTCCGGCGGAGGCAACGCCCACGCCGGAGACGTGATCGGATCGCGGCCGTTACAACGCGTTGAGCACCAGATGCGCGCCTTTCTGGGCGATCGCACCCATCCGGGCACCCTGGCTGCCGGAGGCCATGACGATGTCGCCCGGCGCAATCAGGTCGCCGGCTTCATGAAAGAAATCATCGCGATCGAGCGCGGACAGCGCATCGTCGCCGGTGCGATAGTGCCACAGGGTGAAGCCATTTGCATAAGCGAGGACGGACAGGTTGCGCAGGGTGAAGGCCATGGTCAGATCTCCTTTGGGTCGACGATTGATGATGGTTGGGTCGAAAATAAGAAAGTAATCCTATCGTTCGGAAAATTTTTTTCGGGAACGATCGGCATACCAAGATCGAACCCGGCAACGATGCCGCGCGCGCGCAGCGCCTGTTCCAGTTCGGCGAGGGCGTAGCGCCATTGTCGCCAGTCGCTGCGATCCGACCCGCTGCGCCGGTCCGGCGCGCGGCCACGGTCGCCCCACACGCGCAGCACACGGGCGTGCACCAGGTCGATCCGGCGGGCGCGATACAGACGATCGAGACAGGTCAGGATCGTCTCCGGCGTGCAGGGCCGCGAGCGGTCATGCGGCAGCGGCGTGCCGGCGCGACGTGCCGCGAGACATCCGGCGGTCCAGAGCCAGGCGCGCTCGGCGGAGGCGAAGGGCTTGATCTGGTGGATCGGTCTGGCAAGGCCTGGGTCTGCTTCTGTGGTCGTCATCGTGGCCTCCGGTGTGAACATAACAAGAACATACTAACCGGAGGTTGTATTGCCCGCAAGAGAAAAACGGAGTTTTTTCCTATTTATCTCTTTCCAACCCGCTAAAATCCGTTAAGAACAAGATGATGCGACACGAAGATATCTGGCGCGCGATCGATACGCTGGCAGCCGAGCGCGGACTGTCGACCTCGGGTCTGGCGCGCAGCGCAGGGCTCGACCCGACCAGCTTCAACCCCTCGAAACGGCGCGGTTCCGATGGCAAACTGCGCTGGCCATCCACCGAAAGCATCGCCAAAATCCTGATGGCGACCGGCTCGGGACTCGATGCCTTTGCCGGTCTGGTGCTGGGCGCGCGCACCTTGCCGCCGGCGCGTGCCGCCGCGCGCCGCGTACCGGTGATCGGCCTGGCGCAAGCCGGCCAGGACGGTTTTTTCGACGATGCCGGCTACCCGGCCGGCGGCGGTTGGGATCATGTGGCGCTGCCGCGCACGGAGGCGGCGCTTGCCGATGATCCGCACGCGTTCGGCCTGACGATTCACGGGAATTCGATGGAACCGGTCTACCGCGAGGGTGACATCATTGTGGTGTCGCCCGCCGCACCGGTCCGGGCCGGCGACCGGGTGGTGGTGCGCACCGGCGCGGGCGAGGTCATGGCAAAACTGCTGCAGCGGCGCAACGCGCAGCGGGTGGAACTGGCGAGTTTCAACCCCGATCACAAATTGCTGGTTTTTCCGGCCGACCAGATCGCGGCGATCCACCGCATCGTCTGGGCCACCCAGTAGCGCGACGTCACGACCCGGCAAGCCGGCACTTTGCGCTGGCACCGCGTTTCTGTATGCAGTCACCCATGCGATTGCCGACACGCCACCTTCTGGGAATCGAAAACCTCCATCCCCGCGATATTTCGGCGCTGTTGGACCTCGCGGAGAGCTACGCGCTGCTCAACCGCTCCGGCAAGACCCGGCGCGACGTGCTGCGCGGGCGGACGCTGATCAACCTGTTTTTCGAGGACAGCACCCGCACCCGCACCAGCTTCGAACTGGCCGGCAAGCGTCTTGGGGCGGATGTCATCAACATGTCGGTCTCGACCTCCTCGGTCTCGAAGGGCGAGACGCTGCTGGATACCGCCGCCACGCTGAACGCGATGAACTGCGATCTGCTGGTGGTGCGCCATAAGGCATCCGGCGCGCCGGCCCTGCTGGCGCAGAAGGTCGATGCCGCGGTGATCAATGCCGGCGATGGCATGCACGAACATCCGACCCAGGCGCTGCTCGATGCGCTGACGATCCGCCGGCACAAGGGCACGCTCGAAGGGCTGACCATCGCGATCTGCGGCGATATCGCGCATTCCAGGGTCGCCCGGTCGAATATTTTGCTGCTGATCGCCATGGGCAGCCAGGTGCGCGTGGTCGGACCGCCGACACTGATCCCCTCCGGCATCGAACAATTCGGGGTGAGCGTGTTCCACGACATGCGGGAGGGTTTGCGCGATGCGGACATCGTGATGGCCCTGCGCCTGCAGACCGAACGGATGAGCGGCGGCATGATCCCGAGCGCGCGCGAGTTCTTCACCTTTTACGGGCTGGACGCGGCGAAACTGGCCGTCGCCAAGCCGGATGCGCTGGTGATGCACCCCGGCCCGATGAACCGCGGCGTCGAAATCGATAGCCAGGTGGCCGATGACATGACACGCTCGGTCATCCGCGAACAGGTCGAGATGGGCGTTGCGGTGCGTATGGCGGTGCTGGACGTGCTGGCCCGGACGGCGCTGCGCAATGCGTGACACGCTGATCACCGGCGCCCGGATCATCGACCCTGCCTCGGGGCATGACGCGATCGGCGATTGCCTGATCCGGGGCGGCATGATCGCCGATTTCGCCGGCGCACTGGGCCGACCGGCAGATGCAATGGTGGTTGATGGCACCGAGTGCATCCTCTGCCCCGGCCTGGTCGATGGCCGGGCATCGCTCGGGGAGCCCGGTTTCGAATATCGTGAAACCATCGCCTCGGCCGCGCTGGCCGCGAGCGCGGGCGGTATCACGACGATCGCGGTGCTGCCCGACAATGCGCCCCCGACCGATGACCCCGCCCTGGTGCGCGCCCTGGCGAGCGCCGGCGAGGCGAGCGGGCGCATCACCATCGCGCCCTACGGTGCCGCGACGCGCGGTTGCAGGGGCGAGAGCATCGCGGAATACGGGTTGCTGCGTGCGGCGGGCGCGATCGCGTTTTCGGATGGCGCGCGCGCGATCGGCCCGGCGGGGCTGATGCGCCGCGCGCTATCCTATGCGCGCGGGTTCGGTGCGATGATCGTGCAGCATCCCGAGGAACCGAGCCTCGCGGCGGGCGGCGCTGCGACCTCGGGTGCGCGGGCCACTCTGATGGGCCTGCCCGGCATTCCGGTTTGCGCGGAGGCGATGATGGTGGCGCGTGATATCACTTTGGTCGAACTGACCGGTGGTGCTGTGCATTTCGCGCATGTCTCGACCGGTGCGGCGCTCGACCTGATCCGGGCGGCCAAGGCGCGCGGCCTGGCCGTGAGTTGCGACACCGCGCCGCCCTATTTCGACCTGAACGAGACCGCGATCGGCGATTTCCGCACCTATGCCAAACTCTCGCCGCCGCTGCGCAGCGAGAATGATCGCCTCGCGGTGGTCGCAGCCCTGGCGGACGGTACGATCGATGCGATCGTATCGGACCATCAGCCGCGCGATGCCGATGACAAGCGCCTCCCCTTCGCCGAGGCCGCCCCCGGCGGCGCCGGGTTGGCGACATTGCTGGCCATCACGCTCGCGCAGGTGCAATCCGGCACGCTGACCCTGCACACCGCACTCTCGCTGCTGACCGATCGGCCGGCGCGCCGGTTCGGGCTCGATGCCGGGCGGATCGTCAAGGGCGGGACCGCCGATCTATGCCTGTTCGCGCCCGAACGATCCTGGCGGATCGAGGCCGGCAAGCTGCCCGGCAAGGCGCAGAACACGCCGTTCGACGGCCGCGCGGTTGAAGGCGTGGTGATCGGCACCTGGAAGGCCGGCGTGAGGGTATTCGGATGATCGGTCTCGCGGCATTGATCGGCTATCTGCTCGGCTCGGTGCCGTTCGGTCTGATCCTGACGCGCGCGGCCGGGCTGGGCGATGTGCGCAAGATCGGCTCTGGCAACATCGGTGCCACCAATGTGTTGCGCACCGGGCGCAAGGGGCTGGCCGCGCTCACTCTGCTGCTCGACGCGGTGAAGGGCGTGATTGCGGTGCTGCTGATGCACAATGAAGGGCGCTGGATCGTCGTCATCGCCGGTTTGTTCGCCGTCATCGGGCATCTCTATCCGGTGTGGCTGCGCTTCAAGGGTGGCAAGGGTGTCGCGGTCGGTCTGGGCGTTTTGCTGGCGCAGGCGTTCCCGGTCGGGCTGATCGCGTGCCTGGTGTGGCTGGGGATGGCGTTCTGGCGGAAATATTCCTCGCTCGCCGCGCTGACGGCGTTTGCGACCGCCCCGCTGGTTGCGCTGCTGCTGGGGGACTGGCGGGTCGCGATCGGGGCCGTGGTGATCGCGGCCCTGGTGTTTCACAAGCATCGCGCCAACATCGAGCGGCTGCGCGCCGGCACCGAACCGCGGATCAAGCTCGGCGCGTGATCGACCGGGTGGCCCTGCTGCGGTTGATCCGCACCGAAGGTGTCGGGCCGCAGACCTATCGGCGGCTGCGCGCCCGGTTCGACACGCCGGAAGAAGCCCTGGCCGCGATCCCCGCCCTCGCCCGCGCCGGCGGCCGCGCCAAGCCGCCCTTCGTACCCAGCCCGGGCGATGTGCGGCGTGAGCTTGACCGGCACGATAAACTCGGCGCGACGCTGCTGTTCATGGGTGAACCCGACTATCCCAAATTGCTCGCCTTGCTGCCGGATGCGCCGCCGGTGATCGCGGTGCTGGGCGATGTCTCGATCCTGCACCGGCCGATCGTGGCGGTGGTCGGCGCGCGCAACGCCTCGGTCAACGGGGCGCGGATCGCCGCGGATATCGCGGCCGAACTCGCGGCATCCGGCCGGCCGATCGCCTCGGGGTTGGCGCGCGGCATCGATGCCGCGGCGCATACCGCCGCCTTGCGCACCGGCACCACGATTGCCGCGATCCCCGGCGGGCTCGATGTGGTCTATCCGCCTGAACACAAGGCGCTCCAGGCCGAGATTGCCGCGCGCGGCGTCCTGATCGCCGAAGCACCGCCCGGCACCGCGCCGCTCGCGCGGCATTTTCCCAAGCGCAATCGCATCATCGCCGGCCTGTCGCTCGGCGTCGTCGTCATCGAGGCGGCCTTGCGCTCGGGTAGCCTGATCACCGCGCGCTACGCGCTCGACTACGGGCGGGAGGTGTTCGCGGTGCCCGGTTCGCCGCTCGATGCACGGGCGCGCGGCACCAACGACCTGATCCGCCAGGGCGCGCATCTGACTGAATCGGCCGGCGATGTGTTGATGAACCTGCCCGATCAGCCGGGCGCCTTGTTCGCCGATGCGCGGATCACCCCGGTTCAGCCCGGCTTGGCCGAACCGGTCGCAGCCCTTGACTCGGGCGGTTCGGACATCGATATGGCGCGGCGCGACATCCCCAGGTTGCTGTCCGCCAGCCCGATTGCGGTTGACGAACTGGCGCTGCACTGCCAGTTCTCCGCCTCCGTCATAATTGCCGTGCTCATGGAACTGGAATTAGCCGGGCGGATCGAGACTTTGCCTGGCAACAGAATCGGGTTGCTGCTGGACCCGTGACTTGCTCTGAATGCGCCCCGAACTGGAAAAATCGCCCAGATGAACGCTATCGTCGTCGTCGAATCACCGGCCAAAGCCAAGACGATCAACAAATACCTCGGTGACGGGTTCACCGTGCTGGCGTCGTTCGGCCATGTGCGCGATCTGCCGGCACGTGACGGCAGCGTGCGCCCCGACGAGGATTTCGCGATGTCCTGGGAAGAGGACGCGCGGGGCGACAAGCAGGTGGCGGCCATCGCCAAGGCGCTCAAAGGAGCCGACACCTTATACCTGGCGACCGATCCGGATCGCGAGGGCGAGGCGATTTCCTGGCACGTCCGCGCGATGCTCGAATCCCGCAACATGCTGAAGGGCAAGATCGTCCGGCGCATCACCTTCAACGAAATCACCAAATCCGCCGTCCAGGCGGCAATGCGCGCGCCCCGCGAGCTCGATACGCCGTTGATCGAGGCGTATCTGGCGCGCCGCGCGCTCGATTACCTGGTCGGCTTCACGCTCTCGCCGGTGCTCTGGCGCAAACTGCCGGGCAGCAAATCGGCCGGGCGCGTGCAATCGGTCGCGCTGCGGCTGATCTGCGAACGCGAAGCCGAGATCGAAGTCTTCCGCAACCGGGAATACTGGACGATCGAGGCGATCTTCACGACGCCGGCGGGCGCGCCGTTCCATGCCAGGTTGACCCATCTGGACGGCAAGAAACTCGACCAGTTCGACCTCCCCAACGCCGAAGCCGCCGAGCGCGCGAAAGCCGCGGTCGAGCGCGGCGAATTTTCGGTCGTCTCGGTCGAGAAAAAGCGCACGCGGCGCAACCCGCCGCCACCGTTCACGACATCGACCCTGCAACAGGACGCCTCGCGCAAGCTGAGCATGACGGCGCAGCAGATCATGCGCACCGCCCAGCAACTGTATGAAGGTGTCGAAATCGGCGGCGAAACCGTCGGGCTGATCACCTATATGCGAACCGATGGCGTGCAGATGGCGCGCGAGGCGATCGGCGCCGTGCGCAGCCAGATCGGCTCGGCCTTCGGCCCCGACTACCTGCCCGCAGCGCCGCGCGAATATCAGACCAAGGCCAAGAACGCCCAGGAAGCGCATGAGGCGATCCGGCCGACCGATTTCACGCTCACGCCTGAGCGCGCGTCCCGCCACCTGAGCCAGGAGCAGGCACGGCTTTATGAGCTGATCTACAAGCGCGCCCTCGCCTCGCAGATGCAATCGGCCGAGCTTGATCAGACCAGCGTCGACATCGCGGACAAGGCCGGCACCACGCTGCGCGCGACCGGCTCGATCCTGGCGTTCGACGGGTTTTTGAAACTGTATCGCGAAGAACTCGACGACCACGCCGAGGACGAAGACTCCCGCCTGCTGCCGCCCATGGCCAAGGCCGACCCGCTCAATCGCGGCAAGGTCACCGCCGATCAGCATTTCACCCAGCCGCCGCCGCGCTTTTCCGAAGCGACGCTGGTCAAGAAAATGGAGGAGCTCGGCATCGGCCGGCCGTCCACCTATGCCTCGATCCTGACCGTGCTGCGCGAGCGCAATTATGTGCGGATGGACGCGCGGCGGTTCATTCCCGAGGATCGCGGCCGGTTGGTGACCGCGTTTCTGGTCAGTTTTTTCGCCCGCTACGTCGAGACCGGGTTTACCGCCGCACTCGAGGAAAAACTCGACGAAGTGTCAGACGGCAAGCTCGACTGGCGCAAGGTGATGCGCGATTTCTGGACCGATTTTTCCAACGCGATCGACCAGACCAAGGACCTCAAGATATCGGACGTGATCGACGCGCTCGATGAGGAACTCGGCCCGCATTTCTTCCCCGCGCGGGAGGACGGTTCCGATCCGCGCGTCTGCCAGGCTTGCGGCACCGGGCGTCTCGGCCTGAAACTCGGCCGTTACGGTTCGTTCATCGGCTGCTCCAACTATCCCGAGTGCCAGTACACCCGCAAACTCGCGATCGATGGCGCGGAAGATGGCGGCGATACGCTGCGCGATGGCATGAAGGTGCTGGGTGCCAACCCCGATGGGATTCCCGTCACGCTGCGGCGCGGACCCTATGGCCTGTATATTCAGCTGGGCGAACCCGATCCGGAAGACAAAAAGGCCAAGCCGCGCCGCGCCGCGCTGCCGAAAGGTGTGACCGGCGATGATCTGACGCTGGAGCAGGCGCTCGGGCTGCTGTCGCTGCCGCGCATCGTCGGCGTGCACCCCGAGACCAAGGCGGAAATTCAGGCCGGCATCGGCCGGTTCGGGCCCTATGTGAAAATGGGCCCGATCTTCGCCTCGCTCGACCGCGATGACGATGTTCTGGCGGTCGGGCTGAATCGCGCCGTGATGGTGCTGGCGAAGAAGCAGGAGGGCATCCGCGAGCTCGGCCCGCACCCGAAGGGCGGCGATCCGGTCATGGTCCGCAAGGGCCGATTCGGGCCCTACGCGCAGCACGGCAAGACGGTCGCCAACCTGCCGCGCGGCACCGAACTCGACACCATCACCCTCGATGAGGCGGTGACATTGCTGACCGAAAAGGGCAAGACGCTGGCGCCGAAAGGCAAAAAAGGCGGCAAACCGAGCGCAAAAAAACCCGCGGCAGAGCCCAGACCGGCGGGTGCCAAAAAGCCACCTACAAAAGCGGCAGTGAAATTGCCAGCCAAGGCTGCCGCCAAGCAGCAAGCGGGCACTAGGCCGCGAGCGAAGGTGAAGCCGAAAGCGAAATAGAGCCCGCTGGGGGCTCTATCGTGGCGTCATCGCTTGCAGAACGTGCCGATATTCGGGCCTCCGTTCAAGCAGCCGCTCGAGTCGATCGAGAACACCTGCGTCTGGTTGTTGTTCAGGATGACGACCTGTTGATTTTCGAGCTTGTAGGTACCCTGGGTCGTGTTGCCGCTGACCTGTACCTGCACCGCAGTCGCTGAGATAAAGTCAAGCGTGGCACCGACGATCGGGCTCGAGCTCTGCGCAACATAGGTGCCGTTCAGATGTTTGCCGCACGCAGCCAGAGTCAGAAGCAGAATGACGGGCAGAATAACCTTCTTCATTGCGCAAATTTCTTTCAGTTTTATCCGATCAACGGTCAATCCGCATCGGATCGGTCACATAGTCATTCACGGATTGGTGAAAAAGGGCCACGCAGGCTCGATTCAAATTGTGTCGGATCGTCAGTCAGGGAGCACAATCCTCTCAATCTTGAATTGATGACAAATCTCTTTTTTCATCATAGGGGGTATGAAATTGGAAGGGGATATTCGGGCTTGATCATGGACTCCATTGCCACGCGTATTTTTCAGCTGATTGCACATAATTTCGGCTGCGATCCTGCCGGCATTTCCCGCGCCACCACCGCGAGCGATGTCGCCGGCTGGGATTCGCTCTCGCACGCCGTGCTGTTAGTCACGGTCGAGCATGAATTCGCGATCAGGCTCAATCTTGAGCAGATCTTTGATGTAGACGATGTCGGCGGCCTGATCGATATCGTAACGGCGACGGTTCACCCCACGCCCTCCACCGCGGGCTGAACGGGCCCGATGCGGATCGCCGTGATTGGAAACTGCCATGCCGATATCGTCGCACAATCGGTGCGGGCGGCCATACGCGATCAGACAGCGGATTGCCGTCATATCATCAGCTATAAAACGATCTCCGACACGGATCGCGCGTTTGTCGAGGCGGCCGATCGAATCCTGATCCAGATCACGGATTTCAAACCCGATCAGGCTATATCAGCGCTGATCGCGCGAAAATCCGACATGATCGGGCGGTTTCCGCTAATCGCCGCAAGTTTTCTATATCCCGGCGCCGGCAAGCCCCATCCGAAAGCTGCGGCAAGCCGCAGCTTTTTCTGTCCGAGCGGGTATTATGAAGGCCAACTGAGCGAGCGTCTGCTGATCGATCTGATGCAAGCCCATGCCGATGAACCGCCCGAGGCGATCGTCGAGCGCTATCTTGCGCACGACTACGCCGCAACGCTCGATCTGGACCGTCTCTTCGAGATTAACCGGCTGAAAATGCGCCGGATTGGCGAAGCCGCCGGCCTCGATGTGTGGCCGCTGGTCGAGCGCCGGTTTCGCGACATCCCGCTATTCTGGACCTATCTGCACCCGAGCGGCGACCTGTTGCGCCCGATCGCCCGGCACGCCCTGAACCAGTTGAACCTGGGGCTGACACCGGCGACCATCGAAGTTGCGATCGGCGAGATCAAGGAGCCGCTTGGGTTTTCGCACATGCCTCTCCATCCCAGCATCGTGCGCCATTTCGGCATCGAGTGGGCAGGTCCTGCCTATCGCTATCGGCTGATGCCGGACGGCCGGTTCACCGCGGCTGAGTTTGCAATACGTTTCATAACCTTCGCGCATGATGCGCCTTTGCGCCAGGCGGTGTTCGACGTGCACCGCCACGTCGGTGTCGACGCAGCGGTAAAGGTACTGGAAGCTGCCCGTGCGCGATCGCCGGATAATGGCGACGTGCTGATCAACCTCGCGATCGGCTTTTGGAAGCTCGGACAGTTGAACCCCGCGATCGAGGCGACCACGGCAGCGCTCGAGCTCGATCCGACCCAGACCGAATGGGTGCGGTTCCTATGCATCCTGCTTCGCCAGGCTCGCCTGGTCTAGACTGAACAGCGCCGCCTCGGCCTCCCGCCGCCGCAACAGACCGGGCAGCACAACGCCGGCGGCGTAATCCCAGCGCACGAATTGCGCCGCCGCGCCCTGATAATCACCCTGGTTGAGCAGGGCGAGCAAGGTCGAGCGGTAGAAATTGCCCGCGCCGACGTTGTAGATGAAATCGATCAATGCAGCCTGTTGATTGGCATCAAGCGGCACGAACACGGCCGCAGAAACCACGTTCTGTGCGGCGGCCAGATCGCGTTCGACCAGCGCCAGCGCATCGGCCTGGCTGATCGCCGGCGTATCGGCGGTGACCGGATTGCCCCAGGCATCGGTCGTCGAACCATAGCCGATTGACCAGACGCCACCGGGATCGCGGTAGGGTTCGGCGCTGAAACCCTCGAACGGTTCCACCAATTGGGTTGCGGCGATCTGAAGCGGGTCGGGCGTTACTGCGGCATCCATCGGTAATCGTCTCCTGACAATGAACCAAAGACTTGCCATGAGGCCGGGGGGGTGAGAAACCATTAATACAACCTGTAAGTGCATGAACCGGTTCACCATCGATCGAGAGCAGAGACCCATATTGGACGACGGCGCGCGCGTGGCGGAATTCATGGCAGCGGCGATGACGGCGGAGATCGCCAGTTTCGACCTGTTCGACACGCTGGTGCAGCGCGCGGTCTGGCGGCCCGACGATGTGTTCACGCTGCTCGCCGCAAACCTGCCCGACCAGGTCAGTGCCTGGTTTGCCGCCGAACGCGGCCGCGCCGAGGCGGCGGTGCGCCGCGCATCCGGCACAACCGAGATCACGCTCGCCGCGATCTATGCCGAATTGCGCCGCACCGCACCGGCAGGGCTCGACCTGATGCCGATCATGGATCAGGAAATCGCCCTGGAAATCGAGGCCATCGCCGCAGATCCCAAAATCGCCGCTGCGTTTCACGCTCTGGTTGCAGCGGGCCGCCGGGTCATCATCGTGTCGGAC
Organism: Acidiphilium rubrum; assembly: GCF_900156265.1. Classification (GTDB taxonomy): domain Bacteria; phylum Pseudomonadota; class Alphaproteobacteria; order Acetobacterales; family Acetobacteraceae; genus Acidiphilium; species Acidiphilium rubrum. The sequence continues at coordinate 34,043 of NZ_FTNE01000018.1, read as the reverse complement.
ATGTATTTGCCACGCCGCGCGATCGAAACCATGATCGAGCGCGCCGGTCTTGCGGGACATGAGCGGCTCTATCTGTCGAGCGAAACCGGGCACACCAAGGCCAGCGGTGCGGTGTGGGATGTGATTCGCGCCGATTTCGGGCTGGCGGCCGATGCGCGCATCGTTCATCTCGGCGACCACCCGGCGGCCGATTGCGCGGTTGCCCGCCGCTGCGGGATCACGCCGTTCCTGCTCTCGCCGCCCGAGCGCCGGTTGCCGGCGAACCGCTATCAACCCACGAGCAACGCGCTCGCCGACCTGCCGCATGCGCTGCTGCGCCGCGCACTCGGGGCACAAGCCGGCGACCCGTACTGGCTGACCCTTGCTTATCTGGTGGTCGCCCCCGCGGCGATCGGCATGGCCGGATTGATCCACAACCGCGTGCGCGCCGAACACCGCCACCCGTTCTTTCTGGCCCGTGACGGGCTGATCTTTCAGAAAGCCTATGAGGCCGCCTGGCGGACCGAGGCCACGCCCCCATCGCATTATGTCTGGTCGTCACGCCGGTGCCTCAACCTCGCCGCCATCACCACACTGGATGCCACCGACCTCGACTTCCTGTGTTCAGGGGTCAGCGACCTCACCATCGCCGATTACCTGCACCGCGCCGATCTCGATCCAACGGCCGGCGCGGTCGCGGCGGCGATGCATCAACACGGCGTGAACGGGCAAACTGCCGTGAACGACGCCGCATCCCGCGCGTCCTTGCGGGCGATCTTCACCGACCTCGCGGGGCCGATCATCGCGCGCGCCAGAATCGAGCGGCGCGATCTGCTGGCGCATCTCGACCAGATCGGGCTGTTCGATGGCAAGGCGCTGGTGGTCGATCTGGGCTGGCATGGCTCGCTGCAACGCTCGCTGATCCGGTTGGGCACGATTGCGCGGGGGGTCGCCCCGGACATCACAGGCGTCTATCTCGGCACCAGCGCCAGGCGCCAGCGCGACATTCCGGCCGAGGGATTTCTGTTCAGCGATGGGGCGCCGCAAGCGGTCGTCGCCGCAACCGTCGGGCGATCGTACGAGGTGCTGGAGTTGCTGTTCTCGGCACCGGAATCCGGGATCAGCCATGTCGCCTGCCGTGATGGCGTGCCCTATCCGGTGCGCCTGGCACAGACCGAGGAAGCCCCGCGCCTCGCCATCGCCGCGCTGATCCACGATGCCGTGACCGAGGTGGCGCAGGCCATGCGCCCCTATCTGCGGCCCGAGCACATCACGATGCTGCGCGACCTGGCGTGCACCCGCCTGACCGCATTGCTCGCCGCACCCGACCGCACCGATGCCGCGCATTTCGCGGAAATCCCCCACGCCGAAGGCTTCGCCGCTTCGTCCTACCGGCCGATCGTACCACCCTCCGGCCGATCGCCGTTCACCGCCGCCAGCGCCGCCCGCACCGCCTTCTGGCCGGCCGGATTTCTCGCCCGGCTCGATCCCGGCTCACGCTTTGCCGTGCGCGCGATCAATAGCCTGCACCGCCGCATCACCGCGCCAGCGTGAGCACCAGCCCGCCCGCACAGATCAGCGCGCCACCCACCAGCACCGGCCCATCCGGGCGAACTCCGTAGCCGAGCCAGTTGACCAACTGCGCCACGATGAAAAACAGCACCACATAAATGCCGAGCACCCGGCCGAAATCCCACGGCCCGAGATTGACGAAAATACCATAGGCCGCGAGCACCGCAGCGCCGCCGATCAGCCAGTAAATCCGCCCCGCCCCGCTCGCGTGCAGCCCATTGCGCATCAGCGCATCGCCGCCCACCTCCAGCGCTGCGGCAACCCCCAGCAGCAGCAGGATGGCGAAACCCTTCACCCGGCGCCGGTGATGATATCGAGCGCCGCTTGCAGCATGTACGAAGCCGCCGCGGCATCGACCCGTGCGGCCCGCCTCGAGCGCGAGACATCGGCCTCGATCATCGCCCGGTTCACCGCGGCCGAAGACAGGCGCTCATCCATCATCGCGGCGGGTAGATTGGTCGCGAAGGTGATCGCGTGCGCCCAGTCGCGCGCCGCCTGCGCCGCCGGGCCGTACGTGCCATCCATCGACAGCGGCAGCCCGATCACCAGCGCCGTCGCACCCTCCTTGGCGGCAATGTCGCGGAGCGTCTGCGCCATGTCGGCCAGTTTGCCCCGCTTCATCGCACCATAGGGCGAAGCGAGCCGCCGGCTGACATCCGACAACGCGATGCCGACGATGCGTGATCCGGGATCGAGCCCGATCAAGCGGGCGTTGCGGGGCATTGCAGCCACCAGATCGGTCAGGTTGAACAGTGTCATGGTCGCGTTTATGATCCAGACCGCACAGAAACCCAAGGGATGCCCATGTCGCTCGACCCCGCGACGGTTCGCCGTATCGCGAAACTCGCCCGTATCCGCCTCGCTGACGACGAGGTGCCGCGCCTTGAAGGCGAACTGAATGCGATTCTCGGTTACGTCGAACAATTGTCTGAAGTTAACGTCGATGGCGTGCAACCCCTGTCCGGCGGCGCGCAGATGGCCATGCGGCTGCGCGAGGATGCGGTGACCGACGGCAATTATCCCGACAAAATCCTGGCCAACGCACCAGACCGGATCGGCAATTTCTTTGCCGTGCCGAAGGTGGTGGAGTGACCATGCTGGACATGAGCATCGCCGAAGCGCTCGCGGCGCTGGCGGCGAAAAAAATCTCCGCGGTCGAACTGACCGACGCGCATATCAGCGCGGTCGAGGCGCTGAACCCGCGGCTCAATGCGTTCATCACCATCACCGCCGATCAGGCCCGCGCGCAGGCACGCGCGGCCGATGCGGCGCGGGCTGTGGGCAACGCCCCTGCCCTGTCCGGCATTCCGATCGCCATGAAGGATCTGTTCTGCACCGAAGGGGTGCGCACCACCGCGGGGTCGAAGATTCTCGAACCCTTCATCCCGCCCTACGAGAGCACGGTGTCCGCCCGGCTGAAGGCGGCCGGCGCGGTGATGCTCGGCAAGGCCAATCTCGATGAATTCGCCATGGGCTCATCGAACATCACCTCGGCCTATGGCGCGGTCGAAAACCCGTGGCAGCGTGATGATGGGGCGAAACTCGTCCCCGGCGGCTCCTCCGGTGGCTCGGCCGCAGCGGTCGCCGCGCGCATGGCGATGGGGGCGACCGGCACGGATACCGGCGGCTCGATCCGTCAGCCGGCATCGTTCACCGGCATCGCCGGCATCAAACCGACCTACGGGCGCTGCTCGCGCTTCGGCATCGTGGCGTTCGCCTCCTCGCTCGATCAGGCGGGGCCGATGGCGCGCACGGTCGAGGATTGCGCGATCCTGCTCGGCGCGATGAGCGGGTTCGATGAACGCGACAGCACCTCCGCCGACCGCCCGGTGCCCGATTTCCGGGCCGCCTGCGCGCGCGGCGTCCAGGGGCTGCGAATCGGCATCCCGCGCGAATACCGCGTCGATGGCATGGCGCCCGAGATCGAGACCCTCTGGCAATCGGGCATCGACTGGCTGAAACGGGCCGGCGCCGAGATCATCGATGTCAGCCTGCCGCACACCAAATACGGTTTGCCGGTGTATTACATCGTGGCCCCGGCCGAAGCCTCCTCGAACCTCGCGCGCTACGATGGCGTGCGGTTCGGCGCGCGGGTGGACGGCGCGGATCTGATCGATCTGTACGAGCGCACCCGCGCGGCCGGGTTCGGTGCGGAGGTGAAACGGCGGATCATGATCGGCACCTATGTTCTCTCGGCCGGGTATTACGATGCGTATTACCTGCGCGCCCAGAAGGTGCGCGCCCTGATGCTGCGCGATTTCAACGAGGCGTTCGCCACGGTCGATGCGATCCTGACACCGACGGCACCCTCGGCGGCGTTCGCGATCGGCGAAAAGATGGATGATCCGGTGACGATGTATTTGAACGACGTGTTCACCGTCCCCTCCAACCTCGCCGGCGTTCCCGCGATGTCGGTACCGGCGGGGCTCGATGCGCGCGGCCTGCCGCTCGGCCTGCAGGTGATCGGCCGGCATTTCGACGAGGAAACGGTGTTTGCCGTCTCCGCCACGCTCGAACGCGCCGCTGGGTTCACCGCCATGCCGGCGGTGCGCGCGGGAGCCAGCTCATGAGCTACACGATCGACGGCACCACCGGCCCCTGGGAATTGGTGATCGGGCTGGAAGTGCACGCCCAGGTGATATCAAAATCCAAGCTGTTCAGCGGTGCGGCGACCGATTTCGGCAGCGAGCCGAACACCCAGGTCAGCTTCGTCGATGCTGGTTTCCCCGGCATGTTGCCGGTGATCAACCGCGAATGCGTCGCCCAGGCGGTCCGCACCGGGCTGGGGCTGAACGCGCAGATCAACCTGGTTTCGCGATTCGACCGGAAAAACTACTTCTACGCCGATCTGCCGCAGGGCTATCAGATCAGCCAGTACGAACACCCGATCGTCGGCATGGGCACCATCGATATCGAGCTTGAATCGGGCGAAACCCGCTCGATCGGCATCACGCGGCTGCACCTCGAACAGGATGCCGGCAAGAGCATGCACGATCAGCACGCCAGCAAATCGCTGATCGATCTCAACCGGTCCGGTGTCGCGCTGATGGAAATCGTGAGCGAACCCGACATGCGCACGCCCGAGGAGGCCGGCGCCTACATCCGCAAGCTGCGCACCATCCTGCGCTATCTCGGCACCTGCGATGGCAATATGGACGAAGGCTCGATGCGCGCCGACGTCAATGTTTCCGTCCGCAAGGCGGGCGAGGCGTTTCGCACGCGTTGCGAAATCAAGAACGTCAATTCGATCCGCTTCGTGATGCAGGCGATCGAGGCGGAAGCACGACGCCAGGTCGAGATCTGGGAATCCGGCGGCGAGGTGACACAGGAAACCCGCCTGTTCGACCCCGCGCGCGGCGAAACCCGCTCGATGCGCAGCAAGGAAGACGCCCATGACTATCGATACTTCCCCGAGCCCGACCTGCTGCCGCTGGTGCTCGATGAAGCCTGGGTTGCCACGCTGAAGACCGAACTGCCCGAACTGCCGGATGCCAAGCGAGCGCGGTTGATGCAGGATTACGGAATTTCGCGCTACGAATCAGCGATTTTCGTGATGGAGCAGGTCACCGCCGATTTCTTCGAAACCGTCGCCACGGGCCGCGACGCCAAGCAGGTCGCGAACTGGATGCTCGGCGATTTTTTTGCCGCACTCAACCGCACCGGCCGCAGCATCGAGAACAGCCCGGTCAGCGCGGCCGATCTCGGCGCGCTGCTCGATCTGATCAAGGATGGCACGATCAACGGCAAGATCGCCAAGGAAGTCCTGGAACTGATGGTCGAAACCGGCGAGGCGCCGGGTGCCATCGTCGAGGCGCGCGGCCTGCGCCAGGTGACCGACACCGGCGCGATCGATGCCGCGATCGATCAGGTGATCGCCGCCAATCCGGACAAGCTCGCCGAGTACAAATCGGGCAAGGATAAATTGTTCGGGTTCTTCGTGGGTCAGGTGATGAAGGCGATGGCCGGCAAGGGCAATCCCGCCCTCGTGAACGAGGCGCTCAAACAAAAGATCGGCGCACCCGCAGCATGAAGCGCAGGCCGGGGCGTTGGTGGCTGGCTGCCCCGATCCTCGCACTGATGCTCGGCGCCGTCATCGCACCGGTCGCGGCCTGGGCCGACCCGGTCGTGCCGGTCACCGGGCTGGTGCCGCCGCTCGCCTTTACCATGACCGATGCGAGCACCGGCAAAAGCGTCACCGCCGCCGCGTTTCGCGGCAAGACCATCCTGCTGTATTTCGGCTACACCAACTGCCCGGATGTCTGCCCCGACACGCTCTACAAGGTGCATCAGCTTTACCTCAAGCTCGGTGCCGCGGCGGCCAACACGGTGTTTTTGTTCGTCACGGTCGACCCGGCACGCGACACGACCCCGGTTTTGCGCCGATACCTCGCCCTGTTCGACCCGCATTTCGTCGGGCTGCGCGGCTCGGCCAATCAGATCTATCGGCTGACGCGGCGCTACCGCGTCGTCGCCTCGGTGCATCCCTCGCCCAATCCGCAGGCGTATCAGGTGGTGCATTCGGCGCTGATCTATGGCTTCGGTCCGCACGGCAACGCGCGGTTCATCATCCCCGACCTCGGCTCGAACCAGCACCCCGACTATCCCGCACTCATCACCGATATCGAATCGCTGCAATCGAAAACCCAGCCGCGCGGTCTGCTGACCTGGCTCGCCCGCCTCGGTTAACCGCCGGGTTTGAGCGTCGCCAAATAATCGGCGACCGCGCGCCGCTCGGCCGGCGTCAGCGCGGCCGCATTGTTCTTCATCACGTAATTATGACCGACCCGGCCCGTCGCGATCGCGTCCAACGCTGCCAGCGTGGTCGCGACCGGCAAGCCCGCAAGCGCCGATGCCCCGATGGCGGCATTGCCCCGCAAGCCGACGCCGTGACACGCCATGCACGGCAGCGCGCCGGTTGCTGTGCCATGCACGACGATCCGTGCACCCGCCGTCACATCACCCGCCTGCCCAGCCGCGCCGAGCACGAGGGCCAGCAGGCCCAAGAGGATCGGATGCCTCATGGCGTCGCAGGCTTACCGTCCGCGCCGTAGACCGCAAATTTCACGACCATCGGCGGCAGGCCGGCAAACAGCAGGGTCACGGCAGCGGCATCGCCGGGTTTCATGTGCGGCTGCATACACATGATATGATAGCCGCCGGGCGCGAACCGGAAATCGCCATGCGCCGGCACCGTGACCGACGGCACCATGCTCATCCGGTCCACACCGCTTCGATTGACGCTCCGATGCAGCATCGCCATGCCGCACGCGGCCGATCGCACGCCCGTGAGCACGGCCGGTGACGCACCCGCGTTATGCAGCGTGACGAAACCACCGGCGGGGATTTCAGGCAGCAGATAGCGAAACCACGCATCCCGCGCCGTGATCGGCGAGGGTGCCCCCGCCATCGCCCCCCGCGTGCCGATCGCGAGCATCGCGATGGCCGCGAGCAGCCAGCGCGTCATGCCGCGCCGGACAGGGTCTTGCGCACCAGGGAAGCCACCTGCGGCAATTGCGGCGTGCCGGTCGGCAGCGCCGGTAGCACCGCGACGGCATGGCCATCCGGCGCGAACAGATAGGTCGCGTCACTATGGCCGATGCCGGAAACCGGATCAGGCGAATCGGCCCCGCTCGGTGCCTTGTAGAACACGCCGAACCGCGCGGCCGCCGTCTTGAGTTCGCCTGGCGTGCCACGCAGACCGGTGAATACCGGTGGCGGCCCGAACTGCGCCATGAATTGTTTCAGCCGCGCCGGCGTATCGTAGTCGAGATCCACCGTGACGAACGCAATCCGCAGGCGCTGCCCGTCGTTGCCAAGCAGCGACACCAGATGCGCCGCGTTTTGCATGGTCAGCGGGCAGGAATCCGGGCAGCGCGTGAAGCCGAAATACAAAATGGTCGGATGGCCGCGAAACGCCGCCTCGGTGATGGTGTTGCCGGTCTCGACATCGTCCATCCGGAACTTCAACGACTTCATATGCCCGCCGACCGGCACGAACGCCGGCAAGGCCGGATCAGCCGCCGCCCGCCGCACGAGCAGCGATGCGCCGATCGCCGCGGAAGCGCCGCCAAGCCATTGCCGGCGGCCGATTGTCAGACTGGTCATGCGAGGGCTCCGTTCTAGGGCTGGCAGGAAGGGAGGTTGAAGGAAGAACGCCTGGTTCGTTCCCAAACCATCAGACGCCGCCTTGCTACCGCGCCACCTCCCGCACCGCAAATCATGATCGCGCGACCTCACGCCACAGCGGCTTGACCGCCGCCGCCGCCTCGCCCATGCCGCACGGCGATGAGACATCGATCCCCCGCCGCCCAGGCTACCCTGGTCATTCTGCTGGCCACCGCCATCCGCCTCGCATTCGCCGCCGGCATGGGTCTCGGCATCGACGAGAGCTACATGGTATCGGCCGTGCATACCTATCAACTCTCCTATTTCGATCATCCGCCGATCTCCTGGTGGATGGAACTGACCATCCAGCACCTCACCGGGCTGCACACGCCGTTGATCGTGCGCCTGCCGTTCATTGCGCTGTTCGCTGGCACCGGGGCATTGATGTTCGGCTTCACCCGGCGCCTGTTCGGGCCGCGCGCGGCGGTCTGGGCGGTCGTGGCGCTGAACGTATCGCCGGTGTTTGCGCTCGCCTTCGGCACCTGGGTGCTCCCGGATGGCCCGCTCGACTTTTTTCTGCTCGCGGCGGCCTGGGCGCTCGCGCGGGCGGGCGGCGTCGCACAGCCTGAACGGGCGGCGGAGCCCGAACCGGCGTTCTGGCCGCTGGCCGGGCTGTGCGCCGGCCTCGCCATGACCTCGAAATACAATGCCGCCCTGAATTTGCTGGGCGCGCTGGCCTTCCTGATCCTCGATCCGCGCGGCCGCCGCGCGCTCGCCAGCGCCGGGCCGTGGCTCGCCTGCCTGATCGCGCTGCTGGCGTTCTCGCCGGTGCTGTTGTGGAACGCGCTGAACCATTGGGCCTCGTTCGGCTACCAGGGCGCGCGGGCGACCGGATTCGGCATTCATCCGCTGCGCCCGTTCATCGTCTGGGCCGGCGAGGCGGTGTTCATCGCGCCGTGGATTTTCATCCCCATGGCATGTCTGCTGATCGGCGGCCTGCGCACCGGGGCGGATCGGCGGGCGCGGTTCCTCGCACTGCTCGGCATTATCCCGATCGTGCTGTTTTCAGCGATATCGTTCTGGTCGTCGCGCAAAATCCTGTTTCACTGGGCCGCCCCCGGCTATCTGATGTTGTTTCCCCTGCTCGGCGACTGGCTCGCCCGCCTCGGCACCGCCGCGCGCCGCTGGGCCGCGGGCGTCGCCTGGGGCACCGCCGCCGTGCTGACGCTGGCCGTACTGTTCATCGGCGCACAATTGCAGTTCGGCATCGTGCCGGGGTTCAACGCCCGCTTCGCACCCGGCAAATCCCCCGAATTGCAGGCGATCGACTGGCGCAGTTTTCGCGCGGCGCTGGCGGCACGCGGCGAGCTGTCCCGCCCGAACCTGGCACTCGCCGCGCTGCGCTGGTACGACGCTGGAAAAATCGCCTATGCGGTCGGCCCGACCATGAAAGTCGCGGTATTCGAGGGCGATCCGCATGAGTTCGGCATCACCACGCCGCCACAATCATTGATCGGCGATGATATTCTGATCGCCGCGATGCCGGGTGACGTCCCCGCGGTCATGCAGCGCTATGCGCAGCGCTTCGCCTCGATCAGCATCGAAAAGCCAATCGACATCACCCATCACGGCCGCGTGCTGCTGCGGATACCGATGCTGCTGGGGCATGATCTGCAATCCTGGCCGACACCGGGCCCCTGATCGCCACGGGCGCGGCTAGCGCATCCGTGAACTGACCTTGGCTAAACGTTTGCTTGATCGGGCGTTCGCTTGATCGGGGCATGGTGACTGCCCATCTATTACACAATGTTACCTGACCTCATGCCCACCCATGCGCTGTTCCTCGACCTGGACGGCACCTTGCTCGATTTCGCGCCGACCCCGGCCGAGGTCGTGGTGCCCGATGGCCTGCCGGCGCTGCTGGCTGCCCTGGCTTCCGCGCGCAACGGCGCCCTCGCAATCCTGTCCGGCCGCACCATGGACGATATCGATGGCGTCACCGGCGCGCCCTTCCCCGCCGGCGCGGAACACGGCTTTGTCTGCCGCGACAGCGCCGGTGTGATCCATCAGCCGATCACCACCACCGCAAACCGCCCCGCCTGGCGCCAGGCGTTGGATGATGCGGCGGCGACCATGCCGGGCGTCGCGATCGAGCAGAAACGCTACACGCTGGTCGCACATTTCCGCCGTGCGCCGGACCATGGCCCGGCGCTGCGCGCGCTGATCGACCGGTTGATCGCAGGCGTGCCCGATATCGAGGTTCTGCCCGCCAACATGGCCTGGGAAATCCGCCCGGCCGGCGCGGACAAAGGCCGCGCGCTCGACTGGTTCATGCAACAAACACCCTTTGCCGGCCGCGTGCCGGTGTTCGTCGGCGATGACACCACCGATGAAGCGGCGATCGCGGCGGCCAAGGCGCAGGGCGGCATCGGTCTGAACGTGCATCGCGATTTCGATGGCACAACCAACGCCGTCCGCGCCTGGTTGGCACGCGCCGTCGCGGAGCCGCAGCCATGAGCCGCCTCGTCGTCGTTTCCAACCGGGTATCGATGCCGACCGAGCGCGGCGCCAAGGCCGGCGGCCTCGCGGTGGCGCTGGCCGAAGCGATGACCCCGGGCTCGCTCTGGTTCGGCTGGTCCGGCAAGCGCGGCGCGACCTCCTCCGATCAGGCGACGGTCATCGATCACGGCGGCCTCACCTACGCCACGGTCGATCTGAGCGAATCCGATTACCGGCGCTTCTATGTCGGATTTTCCAACGGCTCGCTCTGGCCGCTGCTTCATTACCGGACCGGCCTGCTCGATTTCAAACGCGATGATTACGAGGGCTACCTCACCGTCAACGATCTGTTCGCCGATCGCCTGGTCCCCCTGCTTCGGCCGGACGACACGATCTGGATTCACGACTACCAGCTCCTCACCATGGCCGATGCGTTGCGCCGCAGGGGTGTGAAAAACCGCATTGGGTTCTTCCTGCACATCCCCTTCGTGCCGCCCGCCGTGCTGCACGTGCTGCCCTCGGCCGCGGTGCTGGTGCGCGCGCTCGCGGCCGCCGATCTGGTCGGGTTTCAGACCCATGGCGATCGGATGAATTTCCTGGAATCGGTCGCATCCTGCATGGATGTCCACCCCGATGACAACCACAGCTTCACCCATAACGGCCATCGGACAGAAACCATCGTCGCGCCAATCGGCATCGATGCCGATGGCTTCGCCCGCACCGCCCGCCGCGCCGCCGGCATGGCGGAGACCAAACGCCTGATCGAAAGCCTGGTCGGCCGCGCCCTGGCCATCGGCGTCGACCGGCTCGACTACACCAAGGGGCTGCCGCAGCGCTTCGATGCGTTCGGCCAGCTGCTGCACCGCCACCCCGAACATCTGCGCCGCATCAGCCTACTGCAAATCGCCGCCCGCTCGCGCGAGGACGTCGACCGCTATCAGTCGCTGCGCCGCGAACTCGACCGCAAGGCCGGCGACATCAACGGCGCCTATTCCGATTTCGACTGGACGCCGCTGCGTTACATGACCCGCACGGTCAACCGCAACACCATCGCCGGGTTCTATCGCCTCGCCCGCATCGCGCTGGTGACGCCGCTGCGCGATGGCATGAACCTGGTCGCCAAGGAGTTCATCGCCGCGCAGGATTCCAGCGATCCCGGCGTGCTGGTGCTGTCGCGCTTCGCCGGTGCAGCGGAGGAAATGACCGAGGCGCTGATCGTCAACCCCTACGACGCCGATGCGGTGGCCGATGCGATGCACGCCGCCCTGATCATGCCGCTCGAGGAACGCAAGGCGCGCCACGCCGCCCTGCTGGCCAAGGTGCGGCGCACCACCGCCGCCTCGTTCTGCCGGGATTTTTTAGCCCGGCTCAAGGCGATCGAAATCGACGCCTGACAGCGCCGCCCGCAGCGTATCCGGCACCGCGGCGACCGCGCTGACCATCGGGTCGAGCGGCAGAACCAACCGGCGCGCGAGCAGGCACAACCCCTTGGCCGCCTTGCCGTACAGCGGATCACCGACGATCGGATACCCCATATCAGCGCAATGGACCCGAAGCTGATGGGTCCGCCCGGTGCGCGGTGAGAGCTCAAGCACCGCGCGCCCGTTCGATGCCGCGAGCACGCGCCAGTCGCTGATGGCGGGCTGCCCCTTGGGATCGACCACCATGCGCCAGCCGGATGGCGTGGTCTGCTTGCGCAGCGGTGCCGAAATCGTGCCGTGCGGTTCGCGGGGCACACCCTGCACCACCGCCCAGTAGGTTTTCCGCACGGTATGGGCCGCGAAGGCGGCCTGCAGCGCGACCAGCGTGGTCTTGCGCCGCGCGATCGCGAGACAGCCGGCGGTATCGGCATCCAGCCGATGCGCGAGCCACGGCCCGTCATGCCCGCGCCGCCACTGCGGAAAAAAATCCTCGACACTCGCGCCCCCGCGCGGACCGGCGTGGCAGGCCAGACCGGAAGGCTTATCGATGATCAGCAGATGATTGGATTGATACAAAATCGCCGGCAGCACGACATCACCTCAACACCCACCGTGAGCCCAACCCTGCGCGTGACCCGCTCCACACGCACCAACCCAGCATAACAAAGTTTTTTTGCTTCTTTTTTTGCAGAAAAAGAAATGGTTCCCTCACACCCGCAATCACATCCGCCGAACCGTATAAACCTCCTCGAGCGCCGCCACGATCGCGTTCCCATGCGCCGCATCCCGCGCCTCGATCATGATTTCCAGATGCGCCGCCTGCACGGTCGGCGAGGCGAACAGCCGCTGGTGCACGACTTCGATGATATTGCCGCCGCCATTGCCGATCCGCGCGGCGATATCGGCCAGCACGCCCGGGCGATCGGGGATTTCCATCAGAATTTTCAGGATGCGGCCGTCGCGCAGCAGATTGCGCAGCAGGGTATTGGCGAGGGTGCGGGTATCGATATTGCCACCGCAGATCGGCAGCGCCACGGTCTTGCCGGCGAAACGATCGGGAAAGCTCAGCACCGCCGCGAGCCCGGCCGCGCCGGCGCCTTCGGCCACCAGTTTGCTGCCTTCGATCAGCAGCGCGATCGCCTGTTCCACCGCCGCTTCCGGCACCACCAGCACCTCGGTGCCGAGATCGCGCAGGATCGACAGCGGCAGGCGCCCGATATCGCGCACCGCGATGCCTTCAGCGATGGTCGCACCCCCCACCTCGATCGGCTTGCCGGCCAGCGCCTGGGCGAACCCGGCATAAGACTCCACCTCGACGCCCAGCACCGTCAGCGCCGGGCGCCGTGCGCGCGCCGCGATGGCGCAGCCCGACAAAAATCCGCCGCCGCCGGTCGGCACCACCATGATATCCAGATCGGCCGCATCCTCGATGATTTCGAGCGCCATGGTGCCCTGCCCCGCGATCACCGCGGGATCGTCATACGGGTGCACGAACACCAGCGATTCCGCCCGCGCCAGTTCATGCGCATGGCTCGCCGCTTCGGCCAGGGTTTCGCCGTGCAGCAAGACGCGGGCACCCCAGGCGCGGGTGCGCATCACCTTGGTGGTCGGCGTGAAGCGCGGCATCACGATGGTCGCGGCAATGCCGGCCAGCTGCGCATGGCGCGCCACCGCCTGGGCGTGATTACCGGCGGACATCGCGATCACGCCGCGCGCACGCTCGGCCGCACTCAGCAGCGCGATCCGGTTGGCCGCCCCGCGTTCCTTGAACGCGCCGGTCGCCTGCAGATTTTCGAGCTTCAGCAGTACGCGCGCACCGGTCGCACGCGACAGCGCATCCGAATAGACCAGCGGTGTGCGCTGCACCGCGCCGGCGATGCGCGGAACCGCCGCCTCGATATCCTCGATCGTGACCAACGGCTCAGCCGAACCGGACGGTCAAAATCTCGTAGCTGCGATCGCCACCGGGTGCCGGCACCGAAACCGTATCGCCCGGCTTTTTGCCGATCAGTGATTTCGCGAGCGGCGAGGTCACCGAAAGCCGGCCGAGCTTGATATCCGCCTCATGCAGACCGACGATCTGATAGCGCACCTGCTTTTCGGTCTCCTCGTCGATCAGTTCGACCTGCGCACCGAATTTGATCGTATCGCCCGACAACGTCGCCGGGTCGATCACTTCGGCGGCGGAAATAATTTCCTCCAACTCCGCAATACGCCCCTCGATAAACGATTGGCGCTCCCGCGCGGAATGATATTCCGCGTTCTCCGACAAATCGCCATGGCTGCGCGCCTCGGCGATCGCGCGAATGATCGCAGGTCGCTCCTCCACCTTGAGGTGGCGCAATTCGGTTTCGAGACTGGTCAATCCGGGCCCGGTCATCGGGAATTTTTGCACGGCGATTCCTTACGTCAGAGACGTCAGCAGGCGGTTGGCATGAGTGCGCGCACCGTGACCGGAGGTTTCCGGCCACGGCACCGATTAAAACGATTGGGGAAAATACGACTGAAGCGGCGCAACTTCAAGACTGCCCGCAGCCAGGGCTGCTATGGCGTGCGAGGCCGCGCGCGCCCCGGCGATGGTGGTGAAATGCGGCACCCCGTGCGTCAGCGCGGAACGGCGGATATCGAAACTATCCGCCACCGTCTGCGCGCCGGAGGCGGTGTTGATCACCAATTGCACCTCGCCCGAACGAATCGCATCGACGCAATGCGGCCGGCCCTCCAGCACCTTGTTCACCGCCCGCGCGGTGATCCCCGCATCGGAGAGATGCGCCGCCGTCCCCCGCGTCGCCATGATGGTGAACCCGAGATCGACGAAGCGCCGCGCAATCGAAACGATCGCCGCCTTGTCGCCATCGCGCACCGACAGCAGCACGGTGCCGCCGCGCGGCAGCTTCACCCCCGCGCCCAGCTGCGCCTTGGCGAAGGCGCGCGCGAAACTCGCATCCAGCCCCATCACCTCGCCGGTCGATTTCATCTCCGGGCCGAGCAGCACATCGACGCCGGAAAACCGCGCGAACGGAAATACCGCCTCCTTCACCGCGACATGGCTGCGCATCACGCTGTCATCGAGGCCGAACGAGGCGAGCGTTTCCCCCGCCATCACCCGCGCACCGATTTTCGCCACCGATACGCCGGTCGCCTTGGCGACGAACGGCACCGTGCGTGACGCCCGCGGGTTCACCTCGAGCACATAGACATTGTCACCCTGGATGGCGAACTGCACGTTCATCAGCCCGATCACGTTCAACGCCTTCGCCATCGCCTCGGTCTCCGAACGCAATTCGGCCACCACGGCGGGTGAGAGCGAATAGGGCGGCAGCGAGCACGCACTGTCTCCCGAATGAATGCCGGCCTCTTCGATATGTTCCATCACACCCGCGACATAGACCGTCTGGCCGTCGGCGATGCAATCGACATCCACCTCGATCGCATCGTTCAGATACCGGTCGATCAACACGGGATTGCTCCCCGAAACGATCACCGCCTCGCGCATGTAGCGCCGCAGATTGGGCAGATCATACACAATCTCCATCGCCCGACCGCCCAGCACGTAACTCGGCCGGATCACCACCGGAAACCCGATTTTCTCGACGATCGCCTCAGCCTGCGCCGCCGACCGCGCAGTACCGTTTTCCGGCTGGCGCAACCCGAGCGATTTCAACAAAACCTGGAACCGCTCACGATCTTCGGCAATATCGATCGCATCGGCCGAGGTGCCCAAAATCGCAATCCCCGCATCCTCCAGCGCCCGGCTCAGCTTCAATGGCGTCTGGCCGCCATATTGCACGATGCAGCCGAGCACCGTGCCGTCCTGCTGCTCGCGCCGGATCAGCGCAATCACGTCCTCGGCGAACAGCGGCTCGAAATACAGCCGGTCCGACGTATCGTAATCGGTCGAAACCGTTTCGGGATTGCAATTGACCATGATGGTCTCAAACCCCGCCTCACGCAGCGCGTAGGCGGCATGGACGCAGCAATAATCGAACTCGATCCCCTGCCCGATCCGGTTCGGCCCGCCGCCCAGAATAACGACCTTCCGCCGGTCGGTCGGCGCCGCCTCGCAATGCGGCACGCCAAATCCGCCCTCATACGTCGCATACATATACGATGTGGCCGATGCGAACTCGCCCGCCGTACTGTCGATCCGCCGATACACCGGCACCACGCCAAGCGCCGCGCGTTCCGCCGCGATCGATGCCTCGGCACGCCCGCTCAACTGCGCCAGGCGCTTGTCGGAAAACCCCAGCGCCTTGATCGCGCGCAGCCCGATCGCATCCTCCGGCAACCCCTCGCGCGCAATCCGCCGCTCCACCGCGACAATCTCCGCCATCTGCTCGAGAAACCACGGATCAAATTTCGACGTCGCATGAATATCCGCAACCGACAGCCCGGCCCGCAACGCCTGCGCCGCAATCAGCAACCGATCCGGCCGCGGCGTCGACAATGCGGCGCGGAACGCATCATGCGTGCCATCGCCCGGCGCCTCGACCTCATCGAGCCCGGACAGCCCGGTTTCCAGACTGCGCAACCCCTTCTGCAACGCCTCGGCGAAATTCCGCCCGATCGCCATCGCCTCACCGACCGACTTCATCGCCGTGGTCAGCAACGCCGGCGTGCCCGGAAACTTCTCGAAGGTGAAACGCGGAATCTTGATCACCACGTAATCGATCGTCGGCTCGAAACTCGCCGGCGTCACCTGCGTGATATCGTTGCGCAACTCATCCAGCGTATACCCCACCGCCAGCTTCGCCGCGATCTTCGCGATCGGAAATCCCGTCGCCTTCGAAGCCAGCGCCGATGAACGCGACACCCGTGGATTCATCTCGATCACCACCATCCGCCCATCCGCCGGATTGACGCCGAACTGCACGTTCGACCCGCCGGTATCCACGCCGATCTTGCGCAGACACGCAATCGAGGCATCCCGCATGATCTGGAATTCCCGGTCCGTCAGCGTCAGCGCCGGCGCCACCGTCACGGAATCACCCGTATGCACGCCCATCGGATCGATATTCTCGATCGAACACACAATGATGCAATTATCCGCCGCGTCGCGCACCACCTCCATCTCGTACTCTTTCCAGCCGAGCACGCTCTCCTCGATCAACACCTCCGTGGTCGGCGACGCATCGAGCCCGCTGGTGACAATCTCCAGAAACTCCTCGCGGTTGAACGCAATCCCGCCCCCCGTGCCGCCCAGCGTGAACGAAGGCCGGATCACCGCCGGCAACCCCACCAGCTCCAGCGCCGCCCGCGCCTCATCCAGCGAATGAGCAATCGCACTCTTGGGGCTTTCAATCCCGATCTCGGCCATCGCATCGCGAAACTTCAACCGATCCTCCGCCCGATCGATCACATCCGCCTTGGCCCCGATCAGCTCGACCCCATGCTTGTCCAGCACGCCCGATTTCGCCAGCGCCATCGCGGTATTCAGCGCCGTCTGCCCGCCCATGGTCGGCAACAACGCATCCGGCCGCTCCTTGATGATGATCTTCTCCACCATCTCCGGGGTGATCGGCTCGATATACGTCGCATCCGCGAGCTCAGGATCGGTCATGATCGTCGCCGGATTGGAGTTGACCAGCACAACCCGATACCCCTCCTCGCGCAACGCCTTGCACGCCTGCGCCCCGGAATAATCGAACTCGCAGGCCTGGCCGATCACGATCGGACCAGCACCGATGATGAGGATTGATTTGAGGTCGGTCCGCTTGGGCATGGTCAGTCCTTGAGTTAGACGATGAAGATAAGCAGCAGGGCTCCGCCCTGCACCCGCTGGGGCCTTGGGCCCCAGACCCCGTTAGTCAGGCGGCATGATCCGTCTCAGAAAAAGTTCAAACAACGGCACAGTAAAAGCCGTATCCCCATACGCCGGCGCATAGATCATGCCCTTGGCGATCAGATTGTTCCGCACCGGTCCCACCGTCCGCACCGGCAACCCCAATGCGTCTGCCACATCCCCCGACCGATACGGCCCCGATCCCGGCAGGCTCGCCATCGCCCGCACATAATCCTTCTCGCGCGGCGTCAGACGATCGAACCGCACCCGGAAAAAACTCTCATCAAGCCGGCGGATCGAAACCACCGTCGCCGCTTCGATATCGGCGACATCGATCGGCGACTGCCGCGCCACTTGCCAGGCCTGATAGCCCCATTCCTGGAGGTAGAACGGATACCCCTGCGTCTGCGCGATCAGCGCGGCCAGCGCCGCCGCGGTGATCCGCTCACCCTCGGCCTCGATCGGTTTACGAATTGCGTCCGCCGCATCCGCACCCGACAGCGACCCCACCCGCGGAAAATCGAACAGCCGTTCCGCGTAGGATTTTGATTTCCCGGCCAGAGCCAACACCTGCGGCAACCCGGCGCCAAACATCAGAATCGGCAACCGGTCCTGATTGATCCGGTGCAACGCCATGATCAGCGCGCTCATCTCGCGTTGCTTCAAATACTGCAGTTCATCGATCAGCAGCACCACGGTCTGCCCCCGGTCGATCGCAGCCTGGCCGACCGCCTGAAACACCGCAGGCAGATCGATCTCAAGATCGCCACTGTCCGCCGCCCCAACCTCCGGATCGATCTCCAGCGCGATCTCAGCTTCACCGTATTTCAACCGCACCGAACCCATGAAACTCTTCAACACGCGCAACCCGCGCTTCACCGCCTCCGAGAGCGTTCCCAGGCGGTCGAGCTCCAGCAACAAATGCCGTAACGGCGGTACCAGCAGATCGGGCAACGGCTTGATCTCGTGCGCCTCGATCAGAATCGTTCGACACCCCGCATCTCTTGCCATGTGATCGAATTCGTTGAGCAGCACGGTCTTGCCCACCCCACGCAATCCGACCACGATCATCGATTTAGCGGGCCGCCGCAGCTTCGCCCGCCCGATCGCAACGGATGTTTCTTCCAGCAGCCCGACCCGCCCGCTCAACTCGGGAGGCCTGGTGCCGGCGCCGGGCGCAAAAGGGTTGCGAACAGGGTTCATCGCTCAGTTATACAAAGTTTACCCGGTTATACACCAAACACCATATAACCCCGTAAACTCCCTATACGCCCTTCGCCAGCATCGCCGTGAACCGCCCGAACAAATGATGCGCATCGGATGGCCCCGGGCTCGCCTCAGGATGATATTGCACCGAAAAACAACGCTTCGCGGCGCAGGCAATCCCCTCGTTCGACCCATCGAACAGGCTGCGATGCGTCACCACAACATCCGCCGGCAAGGAGGCCTCGTCCACCGCAAACCCGTGGTTCTGGCTGGTGATCTCAACCTTGCCGGTCGCAATCTCCTGCACCGGCTGATTGGCCCCCCGATGCCCGCGCGCCAGCTTGTACGTCGTCCCCCCCAGCGCATGGGCGAGCAACTGATGCCCGAGGCAAATTCCGAACAGCGGCACCCCGGCATCGAGCACACTGCGGATCGCCGGCACCGCATACACCGCCGTCGCCGCCGGATCACCCGGCCCGTTCGACAGAAACACCCCGTCCGGCCGGTGGCGCAGAATATCCTCCGCCGAAGCCGTCGCCGGCACCACGATCACCCGGCACCCCGCACTCGCCAGACTGCGGAAAATATTGCGCTTGGCGCCGAAATCGACCGCGACCACGGTATGGCGCGGCGCCGTCTGCCGGCCGAACCCGCTCACCCGGTCCCACAGCGTCTCGGTCCACTCATGGGTCTGGGTGCACGAAACCTCGCGTGCCAGGTCCATCCCGGCCAGACCCGGCCAGTCCCGCGCACGCGCAACCAGCGCATCGAGGTCGAACTGACCATCCTGTGGAAACGCGATCAGCGCATTCGGCGGTCCATCATCGCGGATCGTGCGGGTCAGCGCGCGGGTATCGACCCCGGCAATCCCCGCCAGACCCATCCGCCGGCACCAGCGATCCAGCCCCTCCGCCGCACGCCAGCTCGACGGCGCCGTGATATCCCGGTTGATCACCAGGCCACGGGCAAAACTCGTCGCCGCCTCGATATCCTCACCGTTCGCCCCGACATTGCCGATATGCGGAAACGTGAACGTAATGATCTGCCCGGCGAACGAAGGATCGGTCAGCGTTTCCTGATACCCGGTCATCCCGGTCGAAAAACACAGCTCGGCCGGCATCCCGGCGCTGAACGCGCCGAACCCCTTGCCCCAGAACACCTGTCCATCGCCCAGCACCAGCGCCGCCGTCGCGGCATCCGGCCGCGCCGTCACCCCATCCGGCGCGCTGCCACCCGGCAGGTCCTGCAACGAAAACCCGGTCGCGGCGAGCACCGCCGGCCAGTGCCGGGCCGGAATCGCACCGGCACTGCGCCATTTGCGAACCGCTTCGGTTGAAACCATGGTAAGCCGGGCGGCCGCTTCGGCACCACCCAGACGATCGATCAGTTCAGCGATGGTTTTTGGCATGATGATGCGGTATGCCGGAAATTAAATCCGGGATCAACCAAAAACAGACTGCCCAAGGTCATTGCGGAAATAGTTTCCGCAACGCCAGGGTGATAATGGAGTGAATAGCATGAGCGCCTTACGAACCCAGATCCAGGCCGACCTGAAAGCGGCGATGCTCGCCCGCCAGCCGCTCGCCGTCTCCACCCTGCGCATGGCCGCCGCCAAACTGAAGGATGCGGATATCGCGGCCCGCCCCAAAGGCATCGATGCGATCTCTGATGAAGACATCGTGGCCTTGCTGCGCGGCATGGTGAAAACCCGCCGCGAGTCCGAAGCGCAGTACCGCCAGGGCAACCGCCCCGACCTCGCCGATCAGGAGGCCGCGGAAATCGTCATCCTCGAAGCCTACCTGCCCCGTACCCTGCAGGGCGAGGCGCTCGATGCCGCGATCGCCCAGGCCATCGCCACCAGCGGCGCCACCGGCCCGAAAGACATGGGCAAGGTCATTGCCGCGCTGAAGGCGGCCCATGGTCCTGCGCTCGACATGGCCGCCGCCTCGGCCGCAGTGAAGGCGAAACTCGCCGCACCATGAGCCTGCCGCCCAATTTTCTGGACGAATTGCGCGCCCGCACCCCGCTGGCAACGCTGGTCGCGCGCAAGGTGCGGCTCGAGCGCGCCGGGCGCGACCAGAAGGGCTGCTGCCCGTTCCACAACGAAAAATCGCCGTCGTTCTACGTCTATGACGATCACTACCATTGCTTCGGCTGCGGCGCGCATGGCGATGCCATCAGCTTCGTCATGCAGAACGAAGGGGCGACCTTCATGGAAGCGGTCGAACGCCTCGCGGCCGAGGCCGGCCTCGCCGTGCCGAAACCCACCCCCCAGGCCGCCGAAGCCGCGCGGCGCGAAGCCGACCTGTCCGATGTGCTGGAGGCGGCCGGTGCGGAATATCGCCGCCTGCTGCGCACCCCACAGGGTGCGGCGGCCCTGGCCTATCTGCGCGGACGCGGCCTGAGCGATTCCATCATCGAGCGGTTCGGCCTCGGCTGGTCCGGCGAAGGGCGCGGCACGTTGCGCGAAGCGCTCGCCCGCCAGGACATCACGCCCGCCAGACTGATCGAGGCGGGGTTGATGAAGGCGGGCGAGCGCGGCCCCGTCGATTATTTCTTCGCCCGCGTGATGTTCCCCATCCGCGACCGTCGCGGCCGCATCATCAGCTTCGGCGGCCGCCTGCTGGGCGATGGCCAGCCGAAATATCTCAACGGCCCGGAGACCGATTTATTCTCCAAGCGCCAGACCCTGTACGGGCTCGACATCGCCCGCGCCGCCGTCCGCAACGGCGCCGCACTCATCGTTGTCGAAGGCTATATGGACGTCATCGCCCTGCACGAAGCCGGCTTCACTGGCGCGGTCGCCCCGCTCGGCACCGCTCTGACCGAGGCGCATCTCGCTGAATTATGGCGCATCTCGCCGCGCCCGCTGCTGTGCTTCGATGGCGATGCCGCTGGCCGGCGCGCCGCACTGCGCTCGACCGAGCTTGCCCTGAAAGCCCTCGCACCGGATCGCGGGCTCGCCATCCTGAGGCTCAAGGAGGGTGACGATCCGGACAGTTTCGTCCGCCGCGAAGGCGCACCAGCCCTCGCAGCCCTGATCGCCGCCGCCCCTAATCTCGCCGAAACCCTATACGACATGCTGGCCGAGGGTGCCCAGCGCACCACGCCGGAAGGCCGCGCCGCATTTCGCAAACGCCTCGAAGCGGCGGCGCGCAGCATCGAGGATCGTTCCCTGGCCGGCGAATATCGCGCATCCCTGATCGACCGCCTCTATGCCGAACGCCGCCAGTCCTTCACCGCCGGCACGCAGGCCCGGCGCAACGGCGGCGGACGGCCCGCATCGCCGCACATCGTCCTGCCCCGCCCCGCGATCGATGCCGAAACGACCTCTGCGCGCCGCGCACGGCTGCTGACCGCAATTCTGCTTTGCCATCCGACACTTTTGCCCGATCTGGAGGAAGCGTTCGGCCTGCTGGCCCTGCCCGATGATTGCGCCCGGCTGCGCGATTCGATGGCAAAATGGTTTCATGCGGCAAAGGCCCTTGACTCGGACGATCTGCTCAACCATTTGACCCAATCGGGTCTGCGGGATGTGGCCGAGCCCTTGCTCGCGCTCATGCCGCAACGCGCTCCCGACAATGACGCAGCCGCGATGGCTGAGTTGGAGGCATCTTGGTACGGGATCTACGGGCTCATGAATTTGAAGCATCTGCAAGTGCAATGCGAAGAGCAAAGACTCCGTTTCGAATCTGATCCGACACCTGAAAATTTCGAGCGGCACCGCATATGCGTGATTGCCCTCAAGCGAGTCGAGCGCGGCGAATCCGACAGCGATGCCGTATTTTGACCGGAATGATGTGCGATCTCTCTCTTGCCTTGGAGACTAACGACTGATGGCGACGAAACAGGCGACCCAGACCGAAACCACCGCACCCGAGGCCGAGGCCGATACGGTCACGCTCGACATCCAATCCGCCTCGGTCAAGCGACTGATCGCGAAGGGCAAGGAGCGCGGCTACATCACCTTCGATGAGCTGAACGCCGTCCTGCCGTCCGACCAGAACAGCTCCGAGCAGATCGAAGACGTGATGTCGATGCTCAGTGAAATGGGCATCCAGGTGGTGGAGGGCGAGGAAGCCGAAGATACCGAAGCCGCCCCCGCCGCCGAAAAGGAAGAGGAAGCGGTCGAGGCCGACGAAGAAGCGCCGGCCGGCAACATCAGCGAGAGCAGCGGCAGCCGGACCGATGACCCGGTGCGGATGTATCTGCGCGAGATGGGCACGGTCGAACTGCTCTCGCGCGAGGGCGAAATCGCGATCGCCAAGCGGATCGAGGCCGGGCGCGACATGATGATCGGCGGCCTGTGCGAAAGCCCGCTGACCTTCCGCGCGATCATTTCGTGGCACGAGGCCCTCAAAGACGGCAAAATGCTGCTCCGCGATGTGATCGACCTCGAAGCGACCCAGGGCGGCGGCGATGCCGGGTTCAACCCGTCGGCACCCGTGGTCGAGGAAATCGACGACGAGGAAGAATCCGAAGGCAGCGGCATGTCGCTCTCCGCGGTCGAGGAAAAACTAAAGCCCGAAGTGTTCGAGACCTTCACCGAAATCGAGAAGCTCTACGAGAAATTCATGAAGCTCCAGCACAAACGGCTGGACGCGCTGAACGCCGGCGAGGAAGCCAGCACCCGCTCGGAAAAAACCTACGAAAAACTGCGCGACGAACTGGTCGCAAAGGTCGAGCAGGTGCGGCTGCACACCAACCGGATCGAGGAATTGGTGATCCAGTTGAAGGAGCTCAACCAGCGCATGAACGGGCTGGAAGGCCAGATGATGCGGCTCGCCGAAAGCTGCAAAGTGCCGCGCGACGAGTTTCTGAAAGCCTATCGCGGCCGCGAAATGGACCCGGCCTGGCTCGACGAAGTGGCCAAACTGCCCGGCAAGGGCTGGAAACTGTTCGTGCCGCGCTATGGCACACAGATCACCGAATTGCGCGCCCAGGTCGGCCGCATCGCCGCCGAGGCGCAACTGCCGATCGAGGAATTCCGCCGGGTCTACGCAACCGTGTCGCGCGGCGAACGCGATTCGACGCGCGCCAAAAAGGAAATGATCGAGGCCAATCTCCGCCTCGTCATCTCGATCGCCAAAAAATACACCAACCGCGGCCTGCAATTCCTCGACCTGATCCAGGAAGGCAATATCGGCCTGATGAAGGCGGTCGATAAATTCGAATACCGCCGCGGCTACAAATTCAGCACCTACGCCACCTGGTGGATCCGCCAGGCGATCACCCGCAGCATCGCCGATCAGGCCCGTACCATCCGAATTCCGGTGCACATGATCGAAACGATCAACAAGCTGGTGCGCACCTCACGCCAGATGCTGCATGAAATCGGCCGCGAACCAACACCGGAAGAACTCGCCGAAAAACTCGGCATGCCGCTCGAAAAAGTCCGCAAAGTGCTGAAAATCGCCAAGGAGCCGATCAGCCTCGAAACCCCGATCGGCGATGAGGAAGACAGCCACCTCGGCGATTTCATCGAGGACAAGAACGCGATCATACCCCTTGATGCCGCGGTTCATGCCAACCTCCGCGAAGCCGCGACGCGCGTGCTCTCCTCGCTCACCCCGCGCGAGGAACGCGTACTCCGCATGCGGTTCGGCATCGGCATGAATACCGATCACACGCTCGAAGAAGTCGGCCAACAGTTCAACGTGACCCGCGAACGCATCCGCCAGATCGAGGCGAAAGCACTGCGCAAGCTCAAACACCCGTCACGCAGCCGGAAATTGCGGAGCTTCCTCGAAGACTGAGGCGAATATGCTGGATTACGCCCGCGCCCGGCCCGGCGAAGCGATCGATCGGGTGATCGTCACGGTGACGTTCATGCGGCTCGACCGCAAACCGCCGGTCGTGTGGCTCCCTCTGCCGGCCGGCGCCGTGATCGAACCGGCGCGACGGCTCGATGTCAGCACCTACCGCGCCCTGTACGACCGCGTCGGCCAGCCATGGCTGTGGTGGCTCCGCCGGATGATGCCCGATGACATGCTGGCCCACCTGCTCGCTGACCCGGCAATCGCGGTGCACGTCCTGACCTATAACGGCGAACCCGCCGGTTTCTTCGAGCTCGACGCAACCTACTGGCCCGACATCAACCTGAGCTACTTCGGCCTGCTGCCCCAGGCGATCGGCCAAGGCCTCGGCTTCTCCCTGCTCGGCGCCGCAATCGACCGCGTGTTCGCAGGCCCAGTGCGCGGCATGACCGTGAATACATGCACCGCCGATCACCCACGCGCCCTGCCAAACTATCGCCGCGCCGGATTTCGCATCACCCGCCAAGTCAACGAAGTCTGGGACATCCCCCAAAGACTCGGCTTCACCATCCCAGATCACCTCCGCCCCGGCACGACGTGATGCCGGCCGGCTACAGGGTGTGGGGCGCCAGCAAGCAAGACGAGGGGCTTTGCCCCCTCGACCCCCACTAAGGGCTTAGCCCTTAGAACCCGCTAGTTTTAGGCAAGGGGAGGGCGCTGCCTCGGTGGTTCAGTCGATCTGGCCTGGGTCGCCCTCCCCTTGCCTAAAACTAATGGATTTTAAAGGCTCCGCCTTTAACGGGGTCCAGGGGCAGAGCCCCTGGCCTTGCTTGCCGGCGCCCCACACCCTCAAGCCGGCCGGCATCAGATTACGCCCGATCGATCTTGCGGCCGGATTCGAAGCCGATTTCGCGCGAGAGGTCGTGGACCATGCGGGCGAGGGGCGCTTTGGTGCCGGCGATCAGTTTGCCGATCGGGGTGGTGGTGCCCCATAATTTTGGCTGGGTGGGGACGGCAACATCGACCCGGCGTTTGAGTGCTTCCTCGATATGTTTGCGTTTCAACCCCCCTGCCCTGCCCTCGTGATTGAGGAGGATCGTGGGGCGTTGCGGCTGGCCGGGGTTGTTCGGAATTGCCAGCAGCCGGAGTGTATCGCGCAGCCCGGCCACACTTGGATCGAGCACGATGACCCGGTGATGGGTGAGTTCGAGCAACTCCCGCTGCGACTGGAGTGGCAGGGCCGGCAGGTCGACCACGACGAAATTGTAGCGGAATCGAACCGCATCGATGATGCGCCGCGCGGCACCGACCGGTGCATCGGGCTCGGACGCCAGATGGGGCCGGGCGCCGAGCACCGCGAGCCGATTCTGCACGGGTACCGCGGCATCGAGGAATACTTCGGTCGGGGTCCCTTCCGTTTCGGTCAGGAGGTCACCGAACGATCGGTGGGGTTCGACGCCGAACCGATCGAGCGCCACGCCGATGAACGGATTGGCATCGAGCAGTAACGTGTGGCGGTTGGACTCGACGCCAAGGAACCATGCCAGCGCACAGGCGACCGTGCTGGCACCGACGCCGCCGCGTGCGCCGGTGATTGCGACGACGCGGCCGCCGCGCGTCGCATCGACGATGTGGGAGTCATTGGTGATCAGCGAGGCAAAGTAGCGCGCGACCATTTCGCGGGTGATCGGCTTGAAGATGTAATCGACCGCGCCGATCTGGCGGCTGATCGAGCGGTATAATTCGACATCGTCGATCTCGCCGAGCACCAGCACGCTGATCGAGGGTTCGATGACATCGCAGAGGGCGGCGAGCGATTGCAGCGGCTGATCGTCACCGGCGATGTCGATCACCAGGATCTGCGGTGCGGCCAGGCGCATCATTGCGGTGATCGCGGTCTTGATGGTGCCGCGCCGGATATCGGCGGTGTTGGCGATGCCGTTCTGGGCCAGGTCGTTCAACCCATCGCGCAGCACGGTTTCGCTGTTCGCATCCGTGACGAAGCCGAGCACCGTGAGTTGGTCCGGGCGCCGACGGACCGGCTTGGCAGGTTGTCCGCTACGGACGGCAAGGGCTTCACTCATGGATCTTGCTCCCCTGCCCGCTCATCAGTGCGGCACCGATGGCACGAAGGTCACCCAGGCTGAGAGCGCGATGGCGACGCCATAGGGGATCGATCCGTTACGCCGTGCGCGCCATTGCTCGGCGCGCCAGACCCGCGCGATCCAACGGCGCGAGCGCGGCAAAGCGGCGATCGGAAGCGTGCTGCGGACCAACAGGCGCAACACCAGATAGGCGAGCGCCACACCGCCGCCGCACAGGATGACGCGGAGCGAAAACAATCCCTGCGCCGCGGCGCTGGGCGGGATCAGCAGGGAGCAGGCGGTCCAGAATTTGACGTCGCCCCCGCCGATCAGGCGCAACAGCCAGGCACCGGTCAGCACCGTGAACATCAGGAGCGTGACCGCGATGCCGGGCAGCAGATCGTGATCGAGGAGCCGAAACGGCAAAGCCAGCGCGATGACGGCGGCGCTGAGGCGGTTCGGGATCAGCCGGACCGAGATGTCGCAGGCCGCCGCATAGAGCAGGCACGCGGCGATCAGCCCGGTCCATGCCTGGGTCAGGTCGCTCACGGTCGTACGGCGTGCATTAGGTGGTTGCGCATCGGGCCGTGATGCGGAGACGGGGCCGATGCCATGGGCGGGATAATGACCATGGCATCGGGTTTAACCGATAGACATTAACAAACGATGATCAGGCGACGGTAAACCGGCTGTCGATATTGCCGCGCGTGGCGTGGGCGTAGGGGCAGACGATTTCGGCCTTTTTCACCAGATCTTCGGCCTGCGCCTTGTCCATACCGGGGATCGAGACGGTCAGATGGGCGGTGATGCCGAAGCCGGCGCCATCGTCGCGCGGGCCGATGCCGATGTCCGCGGTAACCTTGGTTTCGGGCGGCACCTTCACCTTTTCCTGGCCCGCGACGAATTTCAGCGCGCCGAGGAAGCAGGCGGAAAACCCGACCGCGAATAATTGCTCGGGGTTGGTACCGGGGCCGTTGTCGCCGCCGAGTTCCTTCGGCGTGCTCAGATCGAGATCGAGCTTGCCGTCATCGGTCGAGCCATGGCCGGTGCGCCCGCCGGTGGCGTGGCCGTGGGCGTGATACAGTGTTTTCATTGCGATGACCTCCTTGGTTTATGGCCCGCGAGAGATCAGGACGATGCGCCTGTCATGCAAGGGGGCGACCGGGTGCCGCGGCGGCATGGCCCATCGGGCCGTGGCCGGCACCAAACCCCGGCGCGGCGCGCAGGGCGGCTTGCAGGAAAGCCTGCGCGCGGATGATCGCCGCCGGCAGATCGAGCCCCTCGGCCAAGCCGAGCGCGATGGCGCTGGCCAGGGTGCAGCCGGTCCCATGGGTGTGGCTTGTGTCGATGCGCGGTTGGGGAAAGGATTGGACATCATCGGGCGTGATCAGCCGGTCGATCAGCACGCTGGCATCGAAATGCCCGCCTTTCAACAGGACCGCGCGAGCCCCGCGATCGCACAGGAGGCGCGCCGCCGTGATGGCATCGGCGGGCGTGTCGATCGTGCGGCCGGAGAGTTTGGCGGCTTCGTGGCGGTTGGGGGTGATCAGGGTCGCCAGCGGCATCAGGTCGCGCAGCAGGATTTCCGCCGCATCGGGGTCGAGCAGGTCCGTGCCGCTGGTGGCGGCGAGGATCGTGTCGAGCACGATCGGCAGGGATCGCGGCAACGGCACCAGGGCGGCGGCGATGGTTTCGACCATCGCCGCACTGCCGAGCATGCCGATCTTGATGGCATCGACGCCGATATCGGCCAGCACCATGGCGATCGCGCGGCCGACCATGGCGGGCGGGATCGGCGTGATCGCGTGGATCGCGACGGTATCCTGCGCGGTGACGGCGGTGATCGCGGTCATGGCATAGCCGCCCAGCGCGGTGATGGTCTTGATGTCGGCTTCGATGCCGGCGCCGCCGCCGCTGTCAGAGCCGCCGATCGCGAGGATGCGCGGCGGGTTCAATCAGGCCACGGCTGGGGCCGAAGCCGCCTCGATCACGGCGCAGAGTTCATCGACGATGGCGACGATCAGCGCTTCGTCCTCACCCTCGGCCATCACGCGGATCAGCGGTTCGGTGCCTGAGGCGCGGATCAGCAGGCGGCCGGTGCCTTCGAGGCGTTTTTCCGCTTCCGCCTGGGCGGCGAGCACGGCGGCGCTACGCAGCGGCGAAGCCCCCTGGTAGCGCACGTTGCGCAGGCGTTGCGGCAGTGGATCGAACAGGCGGCAGACCGCGCTGGCCGGCCTGCCGTCGCGCACCAGCACCGCGAGCACTTGCAGCGCGGCGATCAGACCATCGCCGGTGGTGGCGAAATCGGACAGGATGACATGGCCCGATTGTTCGCCGCCGAGATTGAGGCCACGGGCGCGCATGGCTTCGGCGACGTAGCGATCGCCGACCGCGGTGCGGTGCAGGCCGAGGCCGAGGCCGGCGAGGTAGCGTTCGAGCCCGAGGTTGGACATCACGGTGGCGACGACTTCGGTGCCGGCGAGCCGGCCATCGGCCTGGAAGGCGCGCGCGATCAGGGCGAGGACCTGATCGCCATCGATGACGGTGCCGCGTTCATCGACCAGGATGACGCGATCGGCATCGCCATCGAGGGCGACGCCGAGATGGGCGCCGTGCTCGATCACCGCGGCCGAGAGGAAGCCCGGCACGGTCGAGCCGCAATCCTTGTTGATGTTGAACCCATCCGGATTGATGCCGAGGGGGATTACCTCGGCGCCGAGTTCCCACAGCGCGGCGGGGGCGACCTTGTAGGCGGCGCCGTTGGCGCAATCGAGCACGACGCGCAGCCCATCGAGCCGCAGGCCGCGCGGCAGGCTGGATTTCGCGGATTCGATGTAGCGGCCGCCGGCATCGACCAGACGGATGGCGCGGCCGAGCGAGGAGGCATGGGCCAGACGGTCGCTGAGGTCCTGCGCCATCAGGTCTTCGATTTCGGACTCGGTTTCATCGGAGAGTTTCGCGCCGTCCGGGCCGAACAGTTTGATGCCGTTGTCTTCGAACGGGTTGTGCGAGGCGGAGATCACCACGCCGAGATCGGCGCGCAGGCTGCGGGTGAGCATGGCGATGGCCGGGGTGGGCAGCGGGCCGGCGAGCGTGACATCCATGCCCGCGCCGATGAAGCCGGCGGTGAGTGCCGGCTCCAGCATGTAGCCGGACAGGCGGGTGTCCTTGCCGATGATGACCTGGTGGCGATAGGTGCCGCGGGTGAACAGCAGACCGGCGGCCTGGCCGAGCTTGAGGGCGATTTCCGCGGTCATCGGGGCGACGTTGGCGCGGCCGCGAATCCCATCGGTGCCGAACAGGCGGCGGGGGCGGGTTTGGGGGGCGATCTGGTTCATGGCCGGAGCGAAGTCCTTTTCGGTTCGATAATCAAGCCGGTTCGAGCGCCTGGGATACCCGCAGCGCCTGCACTGTACCGGCGACGTCGTGCACGCGGAGAATGGCAGCACCGTGGCGGGCGGCGAACAGGGCAGCCGCGAGCGAGGCAGGGTCGCGCGCGGCGGGTTCGGCCACCTGGGCGATGTCGCCGATGAAGCGTTTACGCGAGACGCCGACCAGGATGGGGTGACCGAGCGCACACAGCCGATCGAGCCCGCGCAGCAGGGTGATGTTCTGGTGGGCGATTTTGGCGAAGCCGAAGCCGGGGTCGAGCGCGATGGCGGCGGGTGCGATGCCGGCGGCGATGGCGGCGTCGCGGCGGGCGGCGAGTTCGTCGGTCACTTCGGTCAGGAGATCGGCGTAGTGGGCCTGGCAGTTCATGGTCGCGGGGGTGCCGCGCATGTGCATCAGGATGACCGGGCCGCCGCGCTCGGCGAGCAGCTTGGCGGAACGTTCGTCGTGGCGGAGGGCTGAGACGTCGTTGATGATGGCGGCCCCGGCATCGAGGGCGGCGGCCATGGTGGGGGCGTTGCGGGTATCGACCGAGACCACCACGCCGGCTTCGGCGAGCGCGCGGATGATCGGGATGATGCGCGCGGCTTCGATGTCGGGCGGCACCGGGGTGGCGCCGGGGCGGGTCGATTCACCGCCGATGTCGATGATGGCGGCGCCGGACGCGCGCATGGCGAGGCCGTGGGCGATGGCGGCGGCGGGATCGGGGTGGGCACCGCCATCCGAAAAACTGTCCGGCGTGAGGTTGAGGATGCCCATCACGAGCGGGGCGGTCAGCGGCAGTCCGGCCCAGTGCGGGATTGGAGATTGGGTGGGATGATCCGGCATGGGGCGGGCATAACCGGATTTTTCGGGCGCGCCAATCAGAGGGGCGGCATGGTGAGGCTGCTGGCCGATCCGCTGTTGGCGGAGGTGCCGAACAACGAGGTGTCGTGGTGGTGATGGTTGGCCGATGAATTGGCGGTCAGGCCGTGATTGGTGGCCTGGAGTTGCGCGAGGGTTGCCTGCAGGGCAGCGGCGAAGCCGGGTTTGGCGGTGGAAGCCTGGCCGCCGGCATAGGCGATCGGCTGCGCGGCGACGGCGGTGACGGGAAGCATCATGGCGGGCTCTCCTTAAGATGAATGATAATTCGGTAGGCAAGGACGGGCTTTGCAGATAACGTGCCAGCGTCGGTGCGGCCGTGCGCCTTGGTTCGCCTTGGATGCCACCCGGCCGAAACGACCCACCCGGCATGATGTGCCGGGCAGCAACTGCCTAGTCATTGAAACAGCCGGATGAAACTGCCGAGTCAGATCGATCTTTTGAACGCTCTTGCGCCGCGCTACGGCACGGCGCTGACGCGCGATGTGGTATATGGGCCGAACCCGTATCACCGGCTTGATATCTATCGGCCGGCGCGGCAGCGCGCGCCGCTGCCGGTGGTGGTGTTTTTTTATGGCGGGTCGTGGCAGAGCGGCGCGCGGGCGGAGTATCGGTTTGTCGGTGCGGCGCTGGCGCGGCTCGGGTTGATCGTGGTGGTGCCGGACTATCGGCTGTATCCGGATGTGCGGTATCCCGATTTCATTCATGATGCCGCCAAGGCGACGGCGTGGGTGTTTGGCGAGATTGGCGCCTATGGCGGCAATCCGGAGGCGGTGTTCGTCGCGGGGCATTCGGCGGGGGCGTATCTGGCGATGATGCTCGCACTGGCGCCGGAGTATCTGGCGGGGGCGAAATCGGACCGGCGGTTGCTGGCCGGGGCGATTGGGCTGGCGGGGCCGTATGATTTTCTGCCGATCACCGGGCCGGTGTATCGCAAGATTTTCGGGCACGCGGCTGATCTGGTGGATACCCAGCCGATCGCGCATGTCGATGCCGAGGCGCCGCCGTGCCTGTTGGTGACCGGGGCGCAGGACCGGCTGGTGGCGCCGGCCAATACGGCCTCGCTGGCGGCGAAGCTACGGGCGGCGGGGGCGAGCGTGGATACCAGGATCTATCCGGGGATCGGGCATATCCGGTTGCTGCTTTCGACCTTGCCGCCGCTGAACCTGGCGACACCGGTGCTTGCGGATATCCGCGCGTTCGTGGCGCAGACGGTGCGGGCGCGGCTCGCGGCGGCGGTGGCGCGGCCGCGCGATATGGCCGGGCCGGCGAATCCGGGCTAACATTTGCGCATGGGTCAGTCGAACGCTGTTTTATATATCGGGAGCCGGCGGTATTCCTCGTGGTCGCTGCGGGGGTGGCTTGCGGTGCGCTGTGCGGGGATTGCGGTGGAGGAGCGGGTGATTCCGCTGTCCGGCGGGCATACCGCGGCGGTGCGGGCGGCTTCGCCGTCCGGGTTCGTGCCGTATCTGGAGCATGATGGCGCGCGGGTTTGGGACAGTCTGGCGATATTGGAATATTGCGCGGAGATTGCGCCCGGGCTGTGGCCGGGCGAGCGCGTGGCGCGGGCCCATGCGCGGGCGATCAGTGCGGAGATGCACAGCGGGTTTCGCGAATTGCGGATGGCGATGCCGATGAATTGCTGCCGGCGTTATCCTGGCCTGGGTATTACGCCGGGGAGTGCGGCGGATATCGAGCGGATCGTCGCGATCTGGGCTGAGGCGCGGGCGCGGTTTGGTGGGGCGGGGCGGTATTTGTTCGGCGAGGCGTTGACCGGGGCGGATATCATGTTCGCGCCGGTGGTTTCGCGGTTTTTGACGTATGAGCCGGTGCTGCCTGCGGTGGCGGTGGATTATATGGCGGCGGTGCGGATGCATCCGCTGGTGGTTGCGTGGTATGATGGTGCGGCGGGTGAGCCGGCGTCCTGGATGATCGACAAATATGAGGCGGTGACATGAAATTTCGTGGTGTGATGACCGCGGGCCTGGTGTTGTGCGGGGCGGCGGTGATGCCGGCCTTGGCGCAGGGTGACGATACGGTGCCGCTGGGCATTACGGTCAAGCACGGCTGGACGCGGCAGACGACCGAGGCGGGCAAGACGACGCCGGCGTATTTCACGATCCATAATGCCGGGACGGCGCCGGATACTTTGGTTTCGACCAGTTGCCCGATTGCGCATCATACGCTGCTGCTCGATCGGTCGGGGCAGCCAGTGGGGGGGTTGGTGATCAAGCCGGGTGAGACGCTGACGCTGGCGCCGGATCAGACGCATTTGATGCTGCAGCAGAACCGGTTTCGGTTTTATGCCCATGCGATGATTCCGTGCAGCGTCGATTTTCTCGATGCGGGCAAGGTGATTTTGTATCTGCATGTCGAGCCGGACGGTGCCAAGGGGTATGAGCAGGCGCGCCGGCCGATTGTGAAGAACTGAGGGGAAGCCAGCATGGTCGAAAAACTGACGGATGCGGCGCGGGCGGCGCTGGTGGATTTGCTGCCGGCGTGGAGTTTTGCGCAGCAGGCCGAGGGCGGGCTGGATGCGATCGAGCGGAAATTCGTGTTCAAGGATTTCGCGGCGGCGTTTGCGTTCATGACGCGGGTGGCGCTGTTGGCGGAGGCGCATGACCATCATCCGGATTGGTCGAATGTGTATAACCGGGTGTCGATCCGGCTGTCGACGCATGAGGTGGGCGGGTTGTCGGAGCGGGATATCAAGTTGGCTGAGGCGATTGATATGATTGGGTAGCGGAAGGAAGGCTTCTTTTTTGGAAAAAAGAAGCAAAAAACTTTCTGACCCTGGGGCACGGGCGTTTGAATCGGCACGGGCCCAAATTAACAAAGTTTTTTTTGCTTCTTTTTTGTTCACAAAAAAGAAGACCTTGCCTTCCCTTTTTGTGCTTTTTGTTACGCTATCGCAATGAATAGGACGTGCGAAATCACGGCCCCTTCCGCCAGAGTTTTTTGACGTTGAAGGAGGGGATGAACGGCTGGTGCCAGGGTGGCACGGGCGGTGGGGGTGGGCCGAGGATATCGCGGAGTTGTTCTGGTGTGAAGTCGATGCTGCCGTCCGGGTTGATTTTGTATTGGTCCATGAAGCTGGGCTGGCGCTTGGGTTTGCGGGGGCGCTTGGGCCGGGGCTTGGTGGCGCTCGGGTGTTTTCGGGGGCGTTTCAGATAGTCGGGCAGGCGGATGCCGAGCATGTGGCAGAGCGGGCGCAGGGCGCGGGCGGTGGCGGGGTGGGTGGCGATGAGTTCGGTGGTTTCCGCGAGGGTGAGGAGGTGCTCGATCTGGCTGATGTAGCTGTTGGTGTTGCAATGCGGCACGACGCGGCGGACCCAGCCGAAGCTGCGCGGCAGGGTGGGCGGCGGGCCGGGGAAATAGGCGGCGGGCC
>NZ_FTNE01000044.1 GCF_900156265.1 Acidiphilium rubrum | reverse complement strand
CGAATTTGATCGCAATCTTCTGCCTGATCAGTTGGCGGATTTTCTGGCTTACCATGGCCAATCGCACTGCCCCAGCCGAACCACCACGGTGCGCCCTGACCAAATTGGAAATCAGCTTGCTCGATCACATCGTGAAAGATCGAGAGCCATGCAGCCAGAAAACACTATCCCATTATCTCGTCAAAATCGCACGCCTCGGAGGCTATCTCGCCCGCGCGAGTGATCCGCCACCCGGCAATACCGTCATGTGGCGCGGAATGACGCGCCTCACCGATATCACCCTCGGAGCGGTCACCATGGCAAATATTTGTGGGTAATCGAAAGCCTCACCGGATGGGTACGGTCGAGACATTGAAGACATCAATTCGCCTGCATCTGCCGCGATCGATGCCGGATCAGGTCATTCTCCGCTACGCTCTGGCCAGACTGCCCAGGTTGCTGGTCTGAGCCCAGGGGCGGTTGCCCCCGACCGGTCCCGATATCTACCAAGTCGAGCACATACACACCGCCGAGCCCTCCGAAACTGCCTCAGAGTCTGACTCGTAATTTGGTCTGATTTTTTTCATGCGCGTGCGACGAATCTGACGGTTCGGCGGATGGAGGCGATGAGCAGCCAGGCTTCTGACGAAGCGGTGGAGGCTTCCCAATCCTTGGCAAGGCGTCGGCAACGATTGAGCCAAGCGAACGTCCGCTCGACCACCCATCGCTTAGCGAGTACGACGAAACCCGCAGCGCTGTCGGATCGTTTGACGATGTCAATGGCCAGGCTCTCGATGTGAGCGATGGCAGTTCGCAGTTTCTCGCCGGCGTAGCCGCCATCGGCAAACAACTTGACGAGGCTGGGATAACTGTCCCGCACGCTCTCGATCACCGCAGGCGCACCGTCGCGGTCCTGGATGTCGGCCGTGTGCACTATCACGTCCAGTAGATTGCCCAAGCTGTCGGTAACGATGTGGCGCTTTCGTCCCTTGATCTTCTTGCCTGCATCGTAGCCAGCCGGGCCACCGCTTTCGGTCGTCTTGACCAATTGGCTGTCGATGATCGCCGCAGTCGGCGCAGCGTCCCTTCCCTCGATGATGCGGCTTGCGGCGACGAGCGCCTCGTTGATCAAAAACAGCACGCCGCTGTCCCGCCAGCGGTAAAAATGATACTGAACCGTGGTGAAAGGCGGAAAATCCTTGGGTAACATTCGCCATTGGCAGCCCGCCGTCACCTGATACTGGATGCCATCCCAGATGGTGCGCATGCTGTGGATCGATGGTCGCCCAACCCTGCTCGCGCGCGCCAAAAACGGCCCAATGATCGCCCACTCCTCGTCGGTGCTGTCGCTTGCATACCGCAACGCGCTCCTGTCATGATGTCGCCGAGTGATTTCAGTCCAGGCCACATGATCCTCCATTGTCTTCGCAACCAATAGAGAATCATAACCAACTGAAATCACTCACCTTAATTTTCGGTCAGACACTCAGGAAACAAATTGATCTTGGATGGACTTTAAGTTATTTCGTATCAGAGCCGGATTCTCGAATAACATAACACTGTTTTGGTAGAGTTCACTTTATCTTCCAAAAACCCCTTCAGCCGCAACATTTCTTTAATTTCCGCACATCTGTTGGGGCCGATAATGGCAGGATGTAACTCTATCAGTAACTTATTTAGCCCTGACAGATCAGCTTCCATAAGAAGATCGAATTCTCCGCCCTCAATATCGCATAAGATTGCATTGGCCCCGACTTGCGAGATAAAATCTTCTAAGCACCGACTACGGATTTTTACTTCTCGTGCCGGCTCTTCATCGGGAATCAATGACGACGAAAAGTAATGCTCTCTTAAGTAGAAATTTCGATCGGAGGCATCTTGCTCGAAACTCTTACGATTTATTAGTATATTATTAAATTGTGTTACTTCGACGGAGTTATTTATAAAGTTATATGCAGCGAGAGGAATGAGTTCTGGATTAGCCTCGAACGCAAATACGTTACTAGGCCCGACTAAGCGGCTTGCCATCATAGCAGTCAGACCGATCGCCGATCCAATATCAATCACTCTATCGCCATGGGATAAAACTTTTTCAATAATGTTACATTCAACCTCCTCGTACCGTTGGCTAGCTATTAGATAAGTGATTCGTGGAGACACGTACTTTGGATCAATTATGATCCTGAAATTTCTAATATTTAATTCAAAAATATCGTCATTTGCGTTCGAAAAAAAAGTAAATATATGCTCTTGATTAATCATTTTTACGCCATGAGTATTTGAGAAAGTTGGATTATCGCAATGTCACGAAAGTTTGGAGCCGTACAAGGACAGTACGTTTAATCGATGCGTCTCCTGGGAGTGAAAACGTTCTAAAAAACTGATGCAATTTTGAGATGTGCGGACGCGCAGATCATGATCCGTCCAAATTTGATAGATGTATTTTACATATTTTTCAGCGATCTCTAACTGATTATTACAAGATGGCACGATAAAACCAGTTTCTTTGTGCTGTACAACTTCCGGTATGCCATCAATGTCTGGTGCGATGACCGGCAAGCCGGTCGCCATCGCTTCTAATACGACGTTCGGCAGGCCATCAAACATCGATGTATAGATGAATGCGTCATAGAGAGACGCGTCTATGTCAACGAACCTCCTGTAGGGTCCTTTATAGTTAAGGTGGCTACATCCTTCAAATGCGGCGGGATCGAATGGATCTGAGTCGGACGCCGAGCTACCATAGATATCGACCGTGACCGGTATGTTTTGTGCACTCAGAATTTCCGAGATCAAGACCAGCATGAGGGGGTTCTTTTGCCAAACAAGACGCGAGGCCCACAAGACGCGCGAGTTGGTCTTCATGCGCGCGCATATGACTTGATCGGCCGTCACTGTCACGGGGCAGTATGCGCGTAAGCAGGCCCACTTGTCCGGCTGAATCCTCAGCCTGTCCCGATCGTACTCGATCAGTTTTTGATGATCGCTCACGATCAGATCGATCGCCGAAAAATTTTCAACGATAAAATTAAAGCGGTTGGGACCTGTAATGATATCGTTGTCGAGAGCATGTCGGTCGTCGCAGAAACGATAGTAGATGACCTTGTGCCGGTTGAGCACCACGCCATAGCCCATACTAAAAAAGTTAAAAATGAAGCCGCTGGTCTTCAGATGAATGCGGGCAGATGAAGCTGCACATAACAGCGCGGCGAGTACGACAAAATGGTCGTCCCGTTCGATTGGGTGGCCAAGGTTCCAGAGATCGAGCAGGTCGGTGCCGGGCGGCAGATGATCGACGTTAATCGGACCTGGGTTCGGATCGTGGCAGATGACCAAGATCCGGGTTTGCCTGTCATTCGCTACTAGGGAATGCATCACCTGGATCAGATACTTTTCGCTTCCGCCGACGGCTAGCGCGGGCAGAAAGAATATGTCTGTATATGTCGAGCCCTCCAGTGCTGCCCAAATCATCAAATACAGGTCCGCAGGAAAACGGGTCGGTTGCGGATCTGCGACTAACCGTTGCGGATAATAGGAACTGATTGAGACCGAGGGGTCGATCACGTTCATCTCACTGATCAGTTTGCGATAGACATCTCCGGAAACAAAAGACCGGGTCTCGGCGCGCCAATCATCATTTTCGGGCGTCGCTATATCGGCCCCGGGTCCGCTCTGAATCGCGCCGCGGAATCGTTCCGAAGCAAAAAGATTGGTCATCGGGATTCGGTAGTGGCTCGCATTCCGGACTCGCGATGAAAGTCCCGCACCAGACTGGCGTTTGAAGAACAAAGTGTTTGGCGCGGCAACAATGTCGTAGCCTGCTGCGACGGCGTCGCATAGAAATGTCCAGTCTTCCTGCTCGGGCGCAGCGTGATCGGGGACGCGCTGAAACTGAACGGTCTCGAACAGGGCTCGGGGTGCCAGAAAGACGTTTGGGTAATAGTGGTTTCGCATGAGGCCGAGCGGTGAAATCACCGACAAGTCGAAAAATCGTTCGACATATGGATCTTGGCCGAAATGGACGCTGTATTCGGGGATAACGATCGTGGGCTTTGGCGTCCGTGTGATCTTACGGATCAGGCGGACGAAGGCGTCGGTGGACAGAAGGTCGTAGCCGTTGAAGATCAGGAAATTGGTGCCAGCGGACTGCGCGATCGCATCGTTCCGAGCGACCCCAAGGCAGTCGGCTTCGCTATGGACGATCCGAACGCAGGTGAAGACATCATTATGATACGCCGCCATCCATGCTGCATCATGACGTGAGCAGCGACTTAATACGATGATTAACTCGACCGTGATGTCGTCGCAGGCCGCCGCATGAGCTGCAACTTCGAGTGACATGACGGCGCGCTGTAAAAACATAGCGTCGTTCTCGACTGGGAGGACAATAGATATGTCTGGCTCCATCATGCGAGAATTATTTTCTGATGGCGACATTTGATGACACCGATTATTAGGATGAAGCGGCTTGGAGATTGCATTGCAACAGGCGACTGATGTCTGTTATTTGGTGACCCAAGCAGAAGCGTTGTTCGACATAGTGGCGCCACCGGTTGGGCCGGGCGGTTTGTATAAGGGCTGCAGCACCGTCGATCGTGTGGAAGATCGTTTCAGCGGGCCAGATCGTGTCAGCGCCAGGATGGCCGGCGATGGCGATGTCACACCCGCTCAGGGCGGCTTCGGCAATGGCATAGCCGAAGCTTTCATGGAGGCTGGTATGTACCAGAACGCCGTTGCTCGCGTGCCAGGCAGGCATGTCCGCTTGGGAAATGCGGCCATCCCACGTGATCGCTCCTGTCAGGCCGAGCTTTTCGGCGAGGTACAGGAAGCTCTCGGACGCCAGAGCCTCGCCGCCCATGCCGCACAAAGTCAAGTGATAGCGATCGTCGCGCTGGTGCAGCTTCCATAGGATATGTAAAGCGAGTGTTGGGTTTTTGCGCAGGTTCATCAGCCCGCACCAGCCGAGGCGAAACTTGTTCCAGCTCTGATTTGCGGTGAATCGGGTGGTGTCCACGCCGTTGAAAATTATATGCAGACGACTAGTGTATGTGACTTCAGGCGCCGCAGAAAGAACACGCTCGCGCATGTCCGGGCTTACCACGATCACGTCATCCACCTTGGCCCAGGCGGTATTCGCGACATAAGGCGTTTCAACCGCTTCGATGCGGTGGACTCGCACAATCACGCGACGCCCGCCGAAATCGGTGGCCTCGATCATGGCCGGGAACGGCGGCCAACAGAATTCGAACCAGATGGCGTCGCGCGATGGGTCATCAGTCCACTCCAGGGCGGCGGCCAGGACGGCCGGGCTGGTGACCATGAACTTCTGGACCTCCCAGCCTGATGCCGCAGGAAGGCGCGCCAGAATGTCCGCCGTGAAGTGGTCCAACGTGGGCAGGGTCATCATGGCAAGGCGGGGTGGACGTTGCATGGGAACGGGATATCAACAAGAAGTGAATTTCCGATTAACAAGTACGCATTAGCCAACAATTTTTGCGGCAGATAAGAACTGGGATATAGGCGCTGCATGACCAAACGATCTTACCGCCCCGCAACCACCCTCATTCACGCCGGCCAGATCCGGTCCAATTTTTCAGAGAACGCCGAAGCGTTGTTCCTGACCTCCGGCTTTGTCTATGATAGTGCCGAGCAGGCCGAAGCAACGTTCAAGGGCGAGGTCTCGCACTATCAGTATTCGCGATTCGGCAACCCGACCGTCTCGATGCTGGAATCACGGCTTGCGGCGATCGAGGGGGCGGAGGCCTGCCGGGCGACCGCGACCGGGATGGCCGCGGTGCATGCGGCCATGTTGTGTCATTTGAAAACCGGCGATCGGGTTGTCGCGTCGCGCGCGCTGTTCGGCTCGTGCCACTGGATCGTGTCCACGCTGTTGCCGCGCTATGGCATCGAGGCTGTGTTCGTCGACGGCGGGGACCTCGCCGCCTGGGCGGCTGCGCTGGTGCACAAGACCGCGCTGGTGCTGCTCGAAACACCGTCCAACCCGATGCTCGACATCATCGATATGCGCGCCGTGTGCGACCTTGCGCATGCCGCCGGGGCGATTGTGGTTGTGGACAACGTGTTCGCGACCCCGCTGCTGCAACGCCCGCTCGAATTCGGTGCCGATGTCGTCGTGTATTCCGCGACCAAGCATATGGATGGCCAGGGCCGCGTGCTCGGCGGCGCCGTGCTGGGGCGGAAGGAGTGGATCGAAAACACGCTGCAACCCTTCACCCGCAACACCGGACCGGCGATGTCGCCGTTCAATGCCTGGGTCATTCTGAAGGGGCTGGAGACCATGGCGCTGCGGGTGGCGCAATCATGCCGCTCGGCGGCCGCGATTGCGGATCATCTGGCCGGCCACGCCGCGATCGAGCGGGTGCTGTACCCGTTCCGGCCGGATCACCCGCAAGCGGCACTGGCGCGGGCGCAGATGAGCGAAGGCGGCACCCTGGTGACGTTTGCGTTGAAGGGCGGCCAGGCGGCGGCGTTCCGGTTCCTCAACGCGCTCGAACTGGTCGTGATCTCGAACAATCTCGGCGATTCGAAATCGATGATGACGCATCCGGCGACGACGACCCATTCCAAGATAGCGCCGGCGGATCGGGCGGTACTGGGCATCACCGAAGGAATTATCCGGTTTTCGGTCGGCCTCGAAGATGTTGCCGATCTGATCGATGATCTGGATGGAGCGCTAAAGGCGGTCGGGTGAGGAAGCACTGCTTTTTTTGTAAAAAAAGCAGCAAAAAAACTTTCGATTTCACGGGTCCGTCGGGGTAAAAACGCCCCAGCACCAAATTAAGAAAAGTTTTTTGCTGCTTTTTTTCAAAAAAGCAGAACGTCTTTAACCCAACCGCCCGCAAGACTGGCGCAGTCGCACCAGCCCCACACGCGTCGGCTCAGACTCTTGCGCCGATCGGCAGGATCGTCCTGCCATGCGTACCGTTCGCGATTTCGGCCGCGCCGAGATAAAACGCAAGGATCGCCGTAAGCAGGCCGAAATATCCGCCGAATACTGATAGTTGCGGGCTGCCGAGCAGCGGGCCAAGGGCGAGCAGCAGGAAGGTGATGGTCAGCACGCCAAAAATCAGTTGCAGCGTGCGGTTGAGCGCCAGGGTGCCGATGAACATAGCGAGGGTGAAGAAGCCCCAGAGCAGCAAATACCAGCCGACCATCAAGCCCGGCACGCCTTTGGCAAAGAATTCGACGAACAGCGCGAAGCTCCACCAGAACGCGCCGTAGGCGCAGAACGCCACGAAGCCGAAGGTGTTGCCGGTCGCCATTTCCATCATGCCGGCGACGAATTGCGCGGTACCGCCGAAAGCGAAGGCCATGGCGAGAACCATGCCCATGCCGGCGGCCGGCATCAGGCCGGCGTTGATCATGGAGAGCAGCCAGGTCGTCAGCGCGAAGCCGAACAACCCGAGTGGTGCCGGATTGGCTAGTTTCATAAATACTCCCTAATTCTTGTTTCTTCGACGTTTCAACAGTGGACCCGACCGTACTGCATCGCACCACCTTACGTCAATTTAACGAAAGAATTTTCGAGATTCAACCGGCTAAAAATGAGCGGGCAAATGATCGGGCGTTATGAGTGGTTACCGAACCCCAGGAAACCGGCGGCGGGGTTGGGGATGCCGGGCTGGTCCGGCAAGGCGGCGTTCGGCTGCACCCGCGTCTGCTGGGCATGATAATTCATGATTTGATGGGTCGGCGCGCTCCGGATTGCGTGTGCGGCGGGCACCGAGGCGGCAATGGCCGCACCTTGCGGCGGCTGGCCGCTGGAACCTTCCTCGGCGCGGACCGATAGCAGCATGAACGTGATGTTGTTGCGGTTGAGTTCGACCGCCAGTTCGATCGGCGTCTCATCGAGCGCGTTGCGCGCGTTCAAATTGGCCCCGCGGCTGACCGCGGCACGCGCCTGGGTGTAATCGCCATGGTTGATCGCGGAAAACAGCAGCTTGGTCGGGTCTTCATCGGTGGTGGTCACCGGGCCGGCCGAGATGTTGCCGGCACCGGATGCACCAGGAAGCGCGGGCGGCGCGATCTGCTGCGGTTCCTGAGGGGAATGCAAGCCGGCTGAACCCATCGGGCCGGCCATCCCCATCGGGCTGCCGGCGCCTGCGCCGGTCATCTGGGCATGAGCAGCCTGGAAGACGGCAAAACTGGCAGCCAACGTGATGGCGGCGGCAATCCGGATCGGGGCTCTATTTGTCATGCAACACTGATTCCTGCGAGATCGAGTGCTATCCTTAGCCGATCATCGGTTCAGCCACCAGAACCCGATGGTGAGATAGGTCGCAAAACAGCTCCAGGCGAGGTAGGGGACCATCAGGATCGCGGCAATCCGGTCAATCCTGCGAAAGGCGATGATGGTAAGCGTGACCATAACGTCGAGCGCCAGGATAACCGCTATGGCCAGAGCGGGGCGGTGCAGGGCGAAAAATATCGGCGCCCAGATGGCGTTCACTCCCAGTTGCCAGCCCCACAGATTGAGGGCGCGCTGGTGATCGCCCAGCACGTCGCCGCATCGCCAGATGCGCCAAGCCGCGATCGCCATACCGATGTATAAGACAGTCCAGACCGGCCCGAACACGCCGTTCGGCGGCGTGAAAGGCGGATGCGGCAGAACCGCATACCATGTCTTGATATTGGGCACCGTCGCCACGCCGGCGACAGCCGCGACAAGCAGGGTCAGGCCGATAAATCCGGCCAACGCCCAGATCTGGGCACCTTGCGTTCGGTTCTGTTCAGGGCGTTCGGGATGACGGAAGACACGATCTCCTTTGCTTCAATCTAGGCTCGACCGGCCGACGTGAAAAGATGCAAACCACGCCTAAGGGCAGAAATCCGTGGCATTCGGGTCAGGCCCCGCAACGGCGGCCGCGAGGGCGGCGATGGCGGTTTCACCGGTGGCATGCGCCGTGCGTACCAGGGTGCGATACGCATCGAGCACCTCTTCGCCCAACGGCGTGAGATGCGCGCCGCCGCCGGCGACACCGCCTTTCGCCGCGACAATGACCGGGGCGTGAAAACTCGCATTGAGGGTTTCGGCCAGTTGCCAGGCGCGCTTGTAGCTCATGCCCATCCGCCGGCCGGCTGCGGCGATCGACCCGGTTTCGCGAATGCCGTCCAGCAGATCGGCGCGGCCCGGCCCGATGATCAGACCATCGCCAAGCACGACCCGGATGCGCAGGCCGACCGTCTCTGGGTGACGCAGTTTCACCATGTCAGGATTCAATCACGAAATTGCGTGATTGACGATATGTCCGAACGGACATATCGGTGCCGCAGCAAATTGAGCAGGAGGCGGCAATGGCGATTTCACGACGTGATCTGGGCTTGGGCATGGGCGCGGCGGTCGCGCTGCCGGCATTGATGTCACGCCAGGCGCAGGCTGCGGGCGGCACGTTGACGGTGGCTTATGCGGGATCGATGGGCGTGCTGATGAACAAGGGCCTGGGTCCGGCCTTCACCGCACAGAGCGGTGAGGTGTTTCATGGCATCGGCCAGGGCGCCTTCGCGCTGGCGCGCCTGATCGCGGCCAAGACGATGCTGGCCGACGTGTTCGTCTCGATCACGCCGGGGCCGATCGCGGTGTTGCAGAAGGCCGGGCTGGTCGGGCACGCGGCGCCGGTGGCGAGCACGGCGATGGTGATTGCGTATTCGCCGAAATCGCGCGTGGCGCCCGAGCTCAAAGCGGCGGCCGATGGCAGCAAGCCCTGGTACAAGGTGCTGGAAACCAAGGGATTGCGGTTCGGCCGCACCGACCCGCGCACCGATCCGCAGGGGCGCAACATTCTGTTCACCTTCGATCTGGCGGAAAAATTCTATCATCAACCGGGGCTGAGCCGGCGCATCCTTGGCGCACCGCTCAATCCCGCGCAGATATTTTCCGAACCTTCGCTGCTGGCGCGGCTCGATTCGGGCCAGCTCGATGCGACATCGGGCTATGAGAGCGCGGTGAAGTCGCTCAAACTGCCATTCATTCCGCTGCCCAATCAGATCAATCTGAGCGACCCCTCGATGATCAAGCCGTGGTATTCGAAAGCGGCGATCACGCTGGATCTGAAGGGCAAGACGCAGGTGTTGCACACCCAGCCCTTGGTCTTCTATGCGTGCGTGCCGCGTGATGCGCCAAACCCCAAGGCGGGGCATGCGTTCATCGCGAT
This sequence comes from Acidiphilium rubrum, assembly GCF_900156265.1. Lineage (GTDB taxonomy): Bacteria > Pseudomonadota > Alphaproteobacteria > Acetobacterales > Acetobacteraceae > Acidiphilium > Acidiphilium rubrum. Next base: position 3,712 of record NZ_FTNE01000044.1, on the reverse strand, counting down.
GATGCAAAGCAAGGCGGGTCAGGATCTGTTTGCCAAGTATGGTTACAACCCGCCGCAAGGCGGCACGATCTGAGCGGGGCATCGTTCAGGCCCCGGCCGGCGCTTGATCAGGGCGGCGGCCGGCGGGTTTGCGATTATTCTGCTGGCGGCGCCGTTCGCCGGGCTGATCCTGTTGACCGATTGGGCACATTTCGCGCTGACCGCCGCTGACGGCGAAGCGATTGCCACATCGGTTTTATATGGTCTGACGGCGCTGGCGGCTATCGCCTTGCTCGGCACCCCGCTAGCGCTGTGGCTCGCAAACGCGAAGGGCAGGCTGCACAATGCGGCGCAGTTGTTCCTGCTGCTGCCGCTGCTGACGCCGCCATTGGCCTTGGGCATTCTGCTGGCCGCGTTTTACGGACCGATCGGGCCGCTCGGAGCGTTGCTCGGCCGGTTCGGCGTGATCATCGGCAATAATCCGGCCGCGTTTCTGCTGGCCGGGATCTACGCGGGCTTGCCGACCTATGTGGTGGCCGCCCGCGCCGCGTTTGCCGAAATCCCCCCGGAACTGGCGGAATCGGCCCTGACGCTGGGGGTCACAAGGCGGCAGATTTTCCGCCACATCATGTTACCGATGGCGCGCGATGGGCTGGGCGCCGCGCTGGCCCTGGCCTGGGTGCGCGGGGTGGGCGAGTTGGGGATCGTGCTGATCTTCGCCTATTTTCCGCAGGGCATGCCGATCCGTCTGTGGGTCAATCTGGAGGACAGCGGGCTGGATGCGACGTTTCCGCTGCTCTGGGTGTTCCTGCTGGCCGCCCTGCCCTTGCCGCTGTGGCTGCTGCGCCGGAGTGCCCGGCGCTAAACCGGGCAGAGCCGGAACCGTTCAAATCCGGCCTGAGCGGTTCCGGCCACCGCCTATTCGGCCCGGCGGCCCTTTTTCTGTCCCGGAGCGGTCCCCATTTCAAGCCGGGCCGCTGATTGGCCGGGCGGCAATTACATCAGGAAGGCGACACAGCATGGCGAGTATTCAGCGCGGCCGGATCAGACCCGGCCTGCCGCACCCGCGTGGGGCGACGTGGGATGGCAACGGCGTTAATTTCTCGCTGTTTTCGGCGCATGCCGAGAAGGTCGAGGTCTGTATTTTCGACAGTTCCGGCAAGCAGGAAGTCGAGCGATTCGAACTGCCGGAATACACCGACCAGATTTTTCACGGCTACGTGCCCGATCTGGCGCCGGGCACCTATTATGGCTACCGGGTGCATGGGCCTTATGAGCCGGAAGCCGGGCATCGGTTCAATGCCAACAAATTGCTGCTCGACCCCTATGCCCGCGCCCATGCCGGCGCGTTGACGTGGAACCCGGCGTGTTTCGGCTACAAAATGGAGTCCGGCGATGATCTGACCTTCGATGATCGGGATTCCGCGCCGTTCATGCCGAAATGCGTCGTGGTCGATCCAGGGTTCGACTGGCGCGGCCATCCCGGGCGCAACCCGATCGGGTGGAACCGGACGGTTCTGTACGAAGCGCATGTCCGCGGCTTCACCATGCGCCATCCGGACGTGCCGGAACCCTTGCGCGGCAGTTACGCCGGCATGGGCAATCGGCATGTGGTCGATTACATCAAATCGCTCGGCGTCACCTCGGTCGAATTGCTGCCCATCCACACCTTCATCAACGACAGTCACCTGCTCGACAATGGGCTGACCAATTACTGGGGCTATAACAGCATCGGGTTTTTCGCACCGGACCCGCGCTACGCGTTCGATGTCGCGAACAGCCTGCGCGAGTTCAAGGAAATGGTCTACCAGTTCCACGAAGCCGGGCTCGAGGTCATTCTGGACGTGGTTTACAATCACACCGCCGAGGGCAATGAAAAAGGTGCCACGCTGAGTTTCAAGGGTATCGACAATGCCAGCTATTACCGGCTGATGCCGGACAATCCGCGCTATTACATCAACGATACCGGCACCGGAAACACCGTGAACCTGTCGCATCCGCGCGTCCTGCAGATGGTGACCGACAGTCTGCGCTACTGGGTCGAGGAAATGCATGTCGATGGTTTCCGGTTCGACCTCGGGACGATTCTCGCGCGTGAGCCGAACGGGTTCGACAATCAGAGCGGATTTTTGAAGGCGTGCAGCCAGGACCCGGTGCTGGGATCGGTTAAATTAATTGCCGAGCCATGGGATTGCGGGCCGGGCGGCTATCAGGTCGGTGGGTTTCCGCCGGGCTGGTCTGAATGGAACGACAAGTTTCGCGACACGGTCAGGGATTTCTGGCGCGGCGAAGCACCCGCGGCGGAACTCGCGCCGCGCATCACCGCATCGGCCGCGGAGTTCAATCACCAGGGACGCCGGCCCTGGGCTTCGATCAATTTCGTCACCGCGCATGACGGATTCACGCTCAACGACATGGTGACCTACAACGAAAAGCATAACGAGGCGAACAACGAGGACAACAAGGACGGCAGCAGCGACAACCGCTCCTGGAACTGCGGCGTCGAGGGGCCGAGCGACGATCCGGACATCACCACCTTGCGGGCACGCCAGATGCGCAACGTGCTGGCGACATTGCTGTTGTCGCAGGGCGTGCCGATGCTGCTGGCCGGCGATGAATTCGGCCGGACGCAGCAAGGCAACAACAACGCCTATTGCCAGGACAGCGAGATCAGCTGGGTCGATTGGGATATTGGTGAGCCCGGCCAGGCGCTGATCCGCTTCGTCCGTACGCTGACGAAGCTGCGGCTCGACCACCCTGCCCTGCGCAACACGCGGTTTCTGACCGGCCGTGAACTGGATGGGGTTCGCGACGTCGAGTGGATCAACGCGAACGGTACAGTGATCGACGACGCCCAATGGGGCGACGGCAACATGCGTTGCTTCGGCATGATGATCGATGGCCCGGCGGCAACCGCGGATTCGGCGTTCCGCCAGGATGATTCGACGTTCCTGTTGGTGTTCAACGCCCATTACGACGCCGTCGAATTCACCCTGCCGGCATGCAAGGACGGCGAGGTCTGGACCAGGGTGATCGACACCAACGACCCGGAACCCGACGAGACCGTGGTCCTGCCGATCGGTGAGGTGTTCACGGTGACCGGGCGGAGCGTGGTGGTGTTCAGCCGCGGATGAGGTAACGGTCCGGGAAGCTGTGCTTCCCGGACCGCGCCCACGATAATGGCGCTGGTGAGCGGCTAGCCGCGCATCAACACATCGCGCGTACCCCGACGCGAGCCGAAGATCGAAGCGAGAAGCCCGAGCAGCATCGTCGCGAACAGCGCGAACGACCCGATCACGGCACCATGGGCGGTTGCTTTGGCGGCTTGCACCGTATCCTGCTTCAACCTGGCGACTTCGGCCGCGGTCTGCTGTTCGACCTGGGCGATTTTCTGCGTACCCATCCGGTGAGGACCGCGGTGTGATTGCCGGTCGGCGTTCGTGCATCTCCGGTATGGATTGATCAGGCGACCTGTGCGGCTGAGCTCTGACTTTGTGGCGCGATCCAGTTCCAGGGCATCAATTCCTCGATCCGGTGTAGCGGATGGCTTGCGATGCGCGTGAGGATGTCGGCGAGCCAAGCCTGCGGATCGACATCGTTCATTTTTGCTGTCGTGATCAGGCTGTACATCATGGCAGCCCTTTCCCCACCCCGATCGGAACCCGCGAACAACCAAGATTTTCTGCCCAGAGCCAGGGTCCGCAGGGCGCGTTCGGCCGCGTTGTTGGTCAGG
>NZ_FTNE01000023.1 GCF_900156265.1 Acidiphilium rubrum | reverse complement strand
CACCGGACCCAGACCGTGCCGCACAACGCGGTCGCGGCCGTCCGCCAGCCGTTCACCCTTCATCGCGGCCAGAAACGCCTCAGCCTCCGCCTCGATTGCCTGGGCCAGCAGCCGACGGGCCCCGTCCCTAAGGATCCCCGTCAGCGGATCCTCAACGTCTCCGGGCTTGCGGAAGGGAAGAATAGTGCTATCGCTCGTCATAGGCGTATCGCTCCTTCAAGAGGTTCAGGCAGGCTTCCACCCGCCTCGATACGCCACCTTTCTCACCAAGCCATCACCCAATTTCGGCCATAGCTCTAACATCCACCGCCCCAGTCTCTACCAGTTTTTTGCGCATCTCGCGCTCGGCATTACCGGCATCGGACGCGGAATTGGCCATAACGAAGCCGGCGCGGCCGCGTTCGTTCAGGGCAGCTGCAAACAAGCCTATCCAGAGGTAGTTGGCGTTATTAACGCTGGGGATGCCAAGAGCAAAGCGCGGTTCCACCTGACCTGCTTCGTTCACCAGCTTGCCACGGTCCACCTCGGACTGGTTGAAGGGCGGGTTGGCCATCACATAGTCGAATTTGCCCACCATGTTGTGTGGGTCTTCGTAATAGGAGTTGGCTTCGCGGATGTCGCCCGAGAGGCCGTGCACCGCGAGATTCAGGCGGCAGAGCTTACGGGTATCAGACATTTTTTCCACGCCATAGACGCTGATCTCGCGGGACGGCGTTTTATGGTGGCGGCGGACGAACTCGGCGGAATGCACGAACATGCCGCCCGAGCCGCAGGCAGGGTCGAAAATCTTGCCGTGGTAGGGCTCGATGACTTCGACGATCAGTTTCACGATGGAGGAAGGCGTAAAATACTCACCACCCTTCTGCATGAAGGCAGAGGCGAACTCACCCATAAAATACTCAAAAATGAGGCCGTAGGCGTCGCCTGTGATTTTGAGCGGCTGGAGCAGGCGCAGCAGCTCGCGCAGCACGCTGTTCGGCAGGGAGCCATAGCCCTGTGGGAGCACGCCAGCGAGGTCGGGGTTGTGCTCGGTGATGGCCTTCATGGCCTCGTTAAGCGCCTCGGCCATGTTCTCCGTCTCGGGTAGGCTGATGAGGTAAGATAAGCGGGCGTGATGAGGCAGGAAGATGGCGCCGTGGCCGTGATAGTCCGGCGGTGTGGCCTTGAGACGGCCTTTGAAGGTTTTGGAGAGCTCGGCATGGACGGCGTCGAACTGGGTCTCCATCTGGCGCAGAGCGATGAGGGCGAGCACTGGCTGGGCGTATTGGTCCGGACGCAGGGACGTGTTGGTCCAAAGTTGCTCTGCCGTCTTAAACAAACGGCGCGAAAGGTCTTGTAGATCTACGCTCACGGTTTATTCCTCACATTCTCGTCAGTTTGCAATGTTGAACGCCCACCCCCCAAGGGATATCGTTAGCGTAACCTACTTTTTGAGCTATAACCAACGTCTCTATTATCGCATCATTCCATTGCACCATCGAACTGGCCACTCACACAGATAAGGCAACATTGCTCCCTTCAATTTAACATTCGCCCGGACACCCCCGTTCGCCGTGTGCAGATTAAGGGCCTGCATGCGTAAATTAACTGATCTGAGCCCGACATCAGATTGTCGTGTTCACAATTCGTGATCCCAGGCCGTTTCGTTGCGGTATACCCCAGAGGAGCGGTTAGTTGAGACAGTTTTTTCGCGTTAATAGGGTAGTTTTTGGCATTATGATACGATAACGGGAAGACGTCTAGAATTGTATGAGACACATTATAACCATTCGTGACTATGCCACCGTCAGGACGATCGACCATCGCCTTGCGACTCAGCAGCGGGCCTTGGATACGGCAGGCTGCCATATAAGGCCAACCAATTGAACGGCAGCTTTGCGCTCATTGGCGCCCCTCAGCCGATGGTTGGCCTCTCCCGAAAGCAGCCGTTCGTTCGGTGAGGCCGCGAAACCCGCGCTGGCGAGCCCCGAACGGCGAGAAGGGGGGTGGAAAGAAGATCGCCCGCTCCCGATTAGAAGCGCCCTGAATTCGGACATTTGCTTGCGGCCGCCAGGGCATTGATGGCAGGCACAATCAGTGCGGCGGCACGGACGTCACGGAAAGCGCGCGGTGCTCTTATTCCCCGACACATAGAAAGCCGCCAAGACCGAGGGCTCCTCGGCGCTCATTCATCAGTCTCGCAAGTTCCTCAATAATGCGACAAGTTCGTCCATTGCTGTATATGGATCGCTGGCCTCGCGGGCGTCGAAACGGACACGAAGACGCTGCGCGCGTGCGGAAGCAACGTCCAACTGTGGTTCGGTCAGACCAAAGATGCCACGAGAGCCTTTTTCATAGCCTGGAATGTGCCGCTTCAACCGGCTAAATGTCTCAGTCCGATGCGAGAATGCTTGAACATCCTCGAAATGCAACAGGAGCCAAAGTTCAAAGCAGGGAACGGACGGAACGGCTACAAATCGCACTGGCTTTCGCTCGTCATTCTGTAACTTACCGTCGAGTGCAGCAGCTCGGTCAAGCGCATCGCAATAAGTCAGGTGGCTGTCGCGGTCGAATACCGCATAGACCCGTTCGTATGACCGAGTCTCAAGGAATGTGCGATGAGCGAAATCTACAACTTGGCGCGACTCTGTCCCGAGCGCGCTGGGAAGCACCTTCACATGCGCCGAAGGTATTGAATTTTGACGGCGGATATCCTCAAGGTAGTGCGGCTCTGTTTTCTTGCCCTCGCAGACGATCAATATACGCTCATAAGGCGGTCGATTTTCAGACTTTCGAGCGAGCTGTCGAGCCTGACGAAATTTTGGATGATTATCTCTCGGCACAGTCGCTCTCGTCGATCAACTGAGTCGCAATGACCGGGACGCCGCCATAGCGGCCAGACAGGTAACCCTTTTCCAACGCCTCGCTCTTTCGCGGAGAGAATTCCATGAGCGGTACTAACTCAGACGAGTGATTCCGGCGCTTCTCTGTTAGCCAGATCTGGTCACGCCGGAGCAGGGTGGTGTCGAGCTGCGATGTGTCGTGTGTAGTAAAGATAAGCTGAGCACCATTACAGTTCAGGTCAGGGTTCTGAAAGGTATCGATGATCTGACGGACGAGTAATGGATGCAGGCTCCGGTCTAGTTCGTCAATTACCAGAATCCTTCCGTGTTCCAGAATATCGAGAATGGGACCCGCGAGCGCAAAGAGCTTCTGAGTGCCTTGGGATTCGTCGCTCAATTCAAAATCAGCAGACACAGAGTCAATCGTATGTTTGAAGCGAGGTAGCAGCAGCTCAGCTTCTTCCAGTTTTGTGTCTGCTGTTCCCTTTAACGGATCAAATGTGATACTCTGCTTATAGCCTTTAGTTGGTACTGCGGAGATCGCCTTAATTGCGATATCTGCCCTTGAAAGCAGGGAGGTAATCTTATTCTGTCCCGTCACCGTCTGAATCAATCCCGTCGAAAAATCAGGCGATATTTGACCACCATCCAGAAATACTTTCAGCGTCTCTGAGAACCAATTATACAGTGGAGCGAGACTCTCACTGTTGAGCTGGACTGCCGTCGAAAGAAAGAGCGCATTCGGCCTTGTGGCCTCTTGCCATACGCGCTTTGCGCCTAGCAGGTGGGGACCGAACTCGAACGTATCCTTGCTATCGTTGATGCCAATCTTACGATAAAACCACTTTTGAGGCTTCGACTTCTGATATACTAACAGCCATTCAGAGATAATTTTTGCCGAGATAAACTCAAACCCGTATTGATACCGAGTGCCATCAAGAAGAACAGTAACCTCGAAAAAGGTGGGTTCGGCCGCTGATTTCTGGTCGAGCCGAAACGGCTGGACGTTGAACATGTGATTCGGCTGTGACGCGGCAGATTCGAGAACGACGCCGCGCATCAACTGCAAGGCCCGGATGAGATTGGACTTGCCGCTTGCGTTAGCGCCGTAGATCACAGCGGCTCTCAGCGCGCGCGGCAGGGAAGAATTGTGCGTTTGGATTGTATTGGTACCTGCCAAGCTGCGATCCTTTGAGGCAACAAGCGACAGGACGCTCTCCCCTTTGAACGATCGAAAGTTTCGGACACGGAATTCCAATATCATAAGGGTCCCCCAATATTGTGATCATATTTGCACATTTTATGTAAAATAGCCAGCTATTTTCAAACGGCCACGAAAATATCTCGTGTCCGCGTTGGCAGGCGTCGACAAAATAAGAGACAAACTGCCCGCTTGCTCGATACGGAGCACGTAGTACGACGTACGCACACAATGTATTCGAGGCGGCTCAGAAGGCCACCAAGACGTACTGATTTTCGATGGCTTCTTGCCGCGCAGGCGGTTCCTAAGCCAAATGTCCGCTATCGCGTCTTTTTTTTCCATAGCGGACCAGCCGCTATCGGCCAACTCCCGCCATTAGCGGAAGCTCAGTATTCCCAGGAATCGCCTTCTCGTTGACGATTACGCGGTCCCGCGATCCTGGCGAAATGATGTGCCAGGCGCACGGTTTCTGACCCAGATCACATTTTTTTCTTCAACGTCGGTGACGCCTTGAACCGGACGGTTTTGCCGGCCTTGATCTTGATCGGGGTGCCGAGACGCGGATTGACGCCTTTCCGCGCCTTGGTCTTTCGCACCGTGAAGGTCCCGAAACCCGGCAGAGTGAATTTGCCGCTTTTTTTCATCTCCGCCACGATGGCATCGACCAATGTGCCCGCAACCTTGTGCGCCGCTACAGCGGTGATCTCTGCGGATTGCTGAATGGTTTCTGCGATAAATGCCTTCGTCACCCTATATTCCCCTATTGTCTTTGCCGCTGCCCATCGGCGCGCATCCTCCTACCAGAAATCATCAATATGCCAATTCGACCAGGGGGATTAACGCTCATACGCCAGCCCATTCGCCGGATGATCGGCCCCCTTGCCCCCCATCGATGTTCCACATATGTTCGCATCCGCTGATCGAGGAGTTACGAATGAGTTTGGCAGTTTGCTCGCCAGCACGATGACGGTTCTGCTCCACACCAATCCGCACAATGGCGATCCCTGGTACAGCAACCAGCATTCGGCCCGGATCGAGGCGACGAACGATACGACATCGTTGATCGGTGAGGCGATCCGTATGCTGGAGCCGATGTGGCGTGTGGGGTTCCGGTATTCGAAGGCGGGGATCATGCTCGGCGAGTTGATCGATGCGGGCAGTCAGCCGGTGTCGCTGTTTCCGACCAGGGATCCTGTGCGGTCGGCGCGGGCGATGGCGGCGCTCGATGCGGTCAATGGTCGGTTTGGCCGTGATACGCTGCGCCCGCTCGCAACGGAGATTTCGCGCCCCTGGACAGCCAAGGCGTTGAATTTGTCGCCCCGATATACGACGCGGATTGGCGAGATCCTGGTTGGAACCGCCTATTGAGGGGACGCGCTCTCGAGGGGCCACGCCCGGTTTGATGGCCTTGGCGGCCCACAAGGGGCTATGAACCGCGTGCAATCAGCCGCTGGAGGGGAGGGACCATGACCGAAGAGGAGGTGAAGCGGCTCGAGGAGATGGCGCGGATGCTCAGTGCCTCCGGTGCCTACCGCGTCCTGCGCAAGCTGGCACCCCGCTCGCCGGTCGCTGTCGAACCTGGCACGCCAACCCGGCCAGGGTTATTCGTCGATGTCGAGACCACCGGGCTCGATCCCGAAACCGATGAGATCATCGAGATCGCGATCGTGCCGTTCACCTATGCGCTTGACGGTCGGATCATCGATGTCGGCGAGCCCTTCCAGTCCTTTTGTGATCCCGGTCGCCCGATACCGCCCGAGGTGGTGGCCCTGACCGGCATTACCGATACCATGGTCACGGACCAGACGATTGATCTGACGACGGTGGAGGGAATGGTGGCCCCCGCCGCTCTCGTGGTCGCACATAATGCGGCGTTTGATCGCCGTTTCATCGAGCGTCTATGTCCGGCCTTCGCGGGCAAGCCCTGGGCGTGTTCGATGACGGAGGTCGATTGGGTCGCGGAAGGGTTTGAGGGCCTGAAACTTGCCTACCTCGCGATGGGGGCGGGTTTCTTCTACGACCGGCACCGGGCAGCGAATGATTGCCTCGCGGCGATCGAGCTGCTGGCCCTGCCACTGCCGCATTCGGGCACGATTGCGATGAGCCGTCTGCTCGATCGTGCCCGGAGCGTGACGTGGCGGATCTGGGCCGAGGGTGCGCCGTTCGATCTCAAGGATGATCTGAAACGCCGGGGTTATCGTTGGGGTGGTGACACGGGGTTCCGGCCGCGGACATGGTATATCGACGTTCCGGAGGCGAAGCAGTCCGATGAGATCGCCTATCTCAAGACCAAGGTTCTGGATGCGGGACGGGACCCATCGGTGCAGCGGATTACCGCCTACGACCGGTTCTCGAAACGCGGCTGAATCTGCTGCCGGCCGCCGTGAGGGCCGGATTGCCGAGAGACATCAGCACATCGCTTCGCTGATCTATTCGCCCCGATAATCCCCTTTCGCGCCTGCATTCCGTCATCACCGAAACGTGAACCGGCGGGTGCGGTTTGCATTATGCACTTGCGATCCGGCTCGCAATGCTTCCGGCTGGAGGTGTTGTGATGGAACTCGCGCTAGCCAATTCCCGGCCCTACGGGGCGGATGCCGTCCCGATTGCGGGCAAACTGCCAACTGTCGATATTCGAGCCGCGTTGCCGCATGCCGCGCCAACGCTGGGCGGGCTGATGCGCATGTTGGTGTCGACCTATCGTTTGAGTCGTGGTCCGGGTCGATTGATGCCGGTGGAGTTCTTGCAGCATCGGCTGTGGGATCGCGAGCTGATGCCGGGCGATCGAGCACGGTTCGTGGGGCTTGCCGCGCAGGGCTTATTTCATCGCACGACCTGCGATTACGGCTGGCGCGCTGTTGCCGATGACAAGCTCATCGCGCAAGCAACCTTGTCGGCAGCCGGTATTGCCGCCGTCCCCGCAATAACCGGGGTCGCACATCCGACCCGGGGCCTGGATGGTGCCGCGGCGTTGCGCTCGATCGATGATGTTGTCGGGTTCCTGCGTGATCCGTCGCAGTATCCGTTGGTGGCCAAACCGATCGATGGGGTGTTCAGCGTTGGGGTGATCCACGCGGTATCGGTCGATCTGACGTCCGACACGATCCGGGCGGTGACCGGCGCTACCGTACCGATACCGACCGTCGCAGCCCGCATCCTCGATTATCGGGGCGGGTATCTGATCCAGCGCGCGCTTCTGCCTCCAACTGAACTGGGCCGTATGTCGGGTGGACGGGTTTGCACGGTTCGAGTGCTGGTGTTGCTCACGGATGCCGGCCCGGTCATCCATCGCGCCGCCCTGAAAATCCCGATCCGGGCGAACGAGGCGGACAATTACTGGCGGGAGGGCAACCGGCTTGGCGCGATCGACCTCGTCACGGGTGAGGTAACGCGGGTGATGACGGGGAAAGCGACGTCGTTGCGGCGCGATCCGATCCATCCCGATACGGGGTGCGCGATCGAGGGGGTCATCGTCCCGGACTGGAACGATCTCCGATCCCTGGTCACGCGGGCCGCGCCATTGTTTCCGGGGATCAGGACGCAATCCTGGGACGTCGCGATCACCGACCACGGGCCGATTTTGCTTGAGCTGAACTGGGGTGGTGATCTTTACCTGCATCAGATCGCCCACGGCGCGGGTGTGCTCGATGATGCCTATTGCTCGCATCTTCGCGCCTGTGGGTTTCAGGGACGGCTGCTGGGGTAGGGGAGGGAGAGGGGAAGGGGAGATGCTCTCGATCGCGCCGAAAGGAAAGACCAGTCCTGCGACGCCGTTGTCGCGGCGCGATGATCAGTTATTGCGTCGCGCGTTCGGACGCTATGCGGTGTTTGCGGAGCGTGTGCCTGCGGGCGATATCGTCAAGCGCGTCCAGGACTCCGGCCCCGGTCACTGGATCCTGTGCGACTGCCTCGGCAGTGCTGGCGAGGACCGGCCACCCGCGCTGGTACCGGTCGCGTCGAGCCATATTCGTCGTCATACCAATGTCTGCTGGCCGCCACATGCACCGGACTGCGATTTCTTCCGCGAGCCGGAGGAGCAGAAACACGTCACGGCGAGTTTCCGGCTGGGAGATCAACCGCCCTGTGTGATCAAGGGTTATGCCGTGGAACCCGTGGAGTACCGGGTTCAGCTCTCCGGTGTGAGCCATGCCGAGGAGCGTTCCCCGCTTGCCCGCCTGCTCCTCGGGTTGGTTGAAGAAGCTGGCTTGCAGCGTGTGCGCCCCGGCTGGGTCGCGCGCGATCTGTCGGGCCAGTATCGCGCGCTGCGTCAGGCGGCGAAGCAGATCGAACTCGCCGACAAGGTGTACCTACGACCGTATCTCGAGACCTATGCGCCGCAGTATGAGGCCTTTCGTCAGCGCATCGAGGAAACGCCCCAGAACAAATTCCGCAAATCGCGCCCGCACGGCATTTTCATCACGGCGGCCAAGTCGATTTCCGAAGGGAAGATCGAGCCGATGGATGGGATATCGATCCCGGTCATCGGGCGGCTGTCGATCTTCGGCGAGATCGAGGGGCACGGCAGGATCCAGGACGCGGCGGCGCGTCGACCGCCCTATCTGGTAGCGGCTCTGGTCGCGCGGCCGGACAAGGACAGTCCTGCCGCGATCCTGCGCGCCTACGCCCATCCGGTCGCATCGCGCTCGCATCTATTGCTCCTCGACAGCGACAACGAGCGCGTGACCTTGCGCAACCTGCTCGATCTGCAGATCTGGCTGGCCAAGGCGCGGAACGTGTTGATGACGATCGAGAAGCCGCAATTCGATCTGGGTCCCGCATTCGATCCGGCGGCGCCGGATGCCAGCGTGGAGGCTCGTCCGCCGATCATTCCGGATTTCGTGGTGCGGGCCAAGGCAGCCAGCGGGCGCAAGGCGACGGTGATCGTCGAGACCATGGGCTATGACGACGAGCGCTACCTCGATCGCAAGCGCCTGGTGCATCCGCTGATGCGCGCGGCACTCGGGGGCGCGCCGATCGTCCTGCATCAGCCGCGCCGGGCGGGGCCGGCGGTGACCAGCGAGGACAAGGATTTCAAACGCCGTCTGCTCCGGTTCATGTTCCAGCAGCTCGATCCGGTCGAGGAACAGCAGCCGCGGGTTCCCGCATAACCATCCGTCCGGCCGGATCAAAGCGGCCAGACGGTTTCACGATAAAGTGAAATCCTACCCTCGTATCATCCATACGCACTTGCGATAGCGGTGGTGATGGTCTCCGTCGAAGGAGATTGATCATGCGTATTCCAGTTGCTGTTTTACTCACCGGTCTACCCGGTCTGGCGATGGCGGCGTCGGGTCCCGATTGTGCGGTTTCTGCCACAAGCCTGGGGCGGGCGGCGTCGGCGCATCCTCTGGCGTTACCGGCCTACCCCACGCCGGTGATGCCCACCGCCAACCGGCCGGTGCTGGCCGCGCCGGGCAAGACCCCGCCCAGGACGAAACCAGCCTCTCTACCGCAAGCCAACCCGAACCAGCCGGCTCGCGCAGCCGATCCTCCTCTGGTCCCATCCGTCGCCGCATTGGCGGCAGCACAGGCGGCGGTGACGCTGGCGTCGGCTCCGGCGTCAGCTCCGGCTTCGGCATCGGCATCGGCACCAACGCCGGCGCCACGGACACCGGCAACACCAGGTGCGCCGGTCCTCCGCTCGGTTCGCGACCTGCCGATGCCCGCCGGGGTCAAGCGGATCCCAGCCGCGGAGATCACGGCGGTTCCCGCGTTGCGTCAGATCGCCTCTCATGGTGCCGCGCTCTACGATATCGGCACGATCGATGGGATGCGGGGCGTGTTCGCCAAGAACGGCTCTTTGTTCTCGGTCTTCTACATCACCCCCGATGGCCGTTCTGAGATTCAGGGCGAGATGTGGAGCGATCACGGCAAGAACATCACGCTGCGCCAGGTGGCGGCGATTCCGGGCGTTCTGCCTACGGTAACGATCGGCAAGATCGGCAAGCATCAGCCAGTTGCCCATGCGTTCGTTCACACCACAGGACCCTCTCCCGCGGCTGCTGTGGCTCCCGCGACGACGGTGATCCCGCCCAGCAACCCGCCGGCGCCATCACCGATCGCCCCTCTGCCGGTCCCGGTCAGCCCGGCGCAGAAGGCGAGGGAGGTCGCCTCGGTGTTCCGGATGCTGCGCTCGACCGATCACGGAACGGTCGGGCTAGCGGGCGCGCCGCATCTGTGGATGCTGATCGACCCGATGTGCATCCATTCGATCCATGCGATGCAGGCGCTGGCGCCGTTTGTGAACGCGGGAAAACTCCGCCTCAGTGTTATCCCGCTGTCGATCCTCGATTATGAGGACAAGGGCGAGAGCACGGTGAAGGCGCAGGTGATGGCCAGCCGCGCACCGGCCACGATGGTTGCCGACTGGATCGACAAGGGCCTGCCGGAGACCGCCAGTGCCGGTGCGGCGGGCAAGCTCGCGCGGAACATGGCGGTGGCGCGCTACATCGGGCTGACCGGCACGCCGACGTTGCTGTGGCATGCACGAGACGGGCTGATCGGCCGCAGCAATGGCAATCCGGGCGATGTTGCGACGATCATCGCGTCGATTCAGCCGCCGTCCTGACCGGCGAGCGCATTATGGGTCGCAAGCAGGCACGTGCGGGAGAGAGCCAGACCAGAAAGCCGGTGGGGCGTCCGCGCAACGGGCATGATCATCCACCAGGACAATTGGAGCTGCCATTATGGACCAACCACAATTCCCCGATCCGCGTGATGCCGACATCTGGATCGAGCGGCACGGCAGGGACGGGCTCGCCATGTTCCGGATCCCCCGTTCCGGACGACGGCTCCAGGGAATGACGGCGCGGATGGTCGAGGTGCTGTGCCATCCGGCGACCAGTGACTGGCTGAAACGTAGCATCATCACCGCCGTGGCGCGTGATGCGCTCGATGCGGCGCGAGATGCGACGCATCTGGCGGAATTGCTCGATGAGCGGTTCGAACGCGTGGTTGGCTCACACCCGGGCCGTGCGGTGGATGTCAGCCGTAAACAGGAGGGTTGAATGGCGTCGAAGCAAAAAACCGGGAGGCGGCCGCAGGACGGCAAGGAACCGAACCAGGCGGCTGGGATGTTCAGGCGGGCGTTTCGGTGGGGGGTCAATCCCAACGCGATTTTCGGGACGGATGAGATTCGGATGAACGCCCGCTACATCGGCGACATGTGGTCGGGCCTGCAGAAGGAACGATCACATCGCCGGCGTCGGCTGACGCCGGACGGGAAATATGATGTCGTCGCGATGGCGTTCGACTACGGCACGTCGCCTGATCGCATCCTGATGATGATCGCGAATTCGAGGGCGATATCGGCGCGGGCGAGCCGGATCTATCTCATCTCCGGGATCATGCTGCTGCTGTATTGGGCCTATCGGGTGATTGTCTCGCCCGTTGGCCTGGGCAACATCTTCTATGTCCTGCTGGTTCTCGCGATGGCGTTGTGGTTTCTGGTCCTCTCGTTTTTCAAGGCGATGGAGAACTGGCGGTTGCGCAACCAGCGGCCCGGTACATTCACAGAATTTCTGCATTCGGATGACAGCTGGTGGCCGCGGTGACCACGCGGGGAGGGTGAGGATTCAGGCACCGGTTGATCCTGCCAACGACCCTGGGTTTGGCAATCATTGGCCGGGGGGACAGGTCGTGCGGTGACCGCGACGGCGGCTGAATGAGAGTAACGTTGTCGGGACCGGCGACGGAGCTGGTCCGTCCGGACCGGATGCCGGCCACCGTGGGGGCGCGATCCGAAAAGAGCGCGGCCGCGGTAGACCGCGACCGATCGTGATCAGCACTACATTTACGCCATAGCTCCGCGAAGAGGCCGTTCGCGAGTACGATCAAGAATGCCCGACCGATCGTGAGCGACTGTCTCGCCTATGAGAGCCACTCAACCGACACATTCAAAGCCTGCGCGAGTTTTGCAAGGGTTTCGGGGGTCCCTGTACGGCGCCCACTTTCGAGATCGGACAGATAGCCTTGGCCGATATCTGTTTTAAAAGCCAAATGAAGTTGCGTAACGTCGCGCCAGTGGCGAATGGCTCTCAGCCGACTTTCGCCGCGAAGGATCGCGGCACTAACCTCCGGTGGCAGCACGACGCCTCCGGCGGCCAATTCAGCCTTCCGAGTATCGTAGACAGCGACGTCGTCAGCGTCCTCGGTCTCGTGATCGGCGCGTTCGAGGAGTGCCTCATATTCGGCCCGTGGGAGCACCACCAGCTCTTCGCCAGCGGGCGTCCGAATGATCTGTGGTGCGCTCATAGCCTTAGCTCCTCTTGTATGTGGTTGTGGCACGACGGCCGATGTAGATTGCCAGGATCGTGGTTGCATCCTCATCGAAGATGACCCGGTAACTGCCTATGCGGAGACGGTAGCCGTCGCGGCCCTGCAAGGCCTTAACGTCGCCTTGGCTAGTCATGGCGTAACGGTGGAGGCCAGCTTCCACCTGCTCGCGACCGTCTCGGGGAAGGGCATCGAGATCTTTTGCAGCGCCTAATGTAAGAATGATGGATTTCACAAGCGATAATATCGTTCAACGAGACTGTATGTAAAGCGATAATATCGCTCACGATCGTAGGGCTTGGGGAAAATCAGCTACGTCGGCGGGTTCGGGCGTGGACGTGAGCGCGCAAGCGGACATCAATCCGATGGAAACCTATTCGGCTACAATGAATCGTATCGACGCGTTGACCACGGATACGGCAGGGCCAAGGCCCGCCCCAACTTTCCCTCTGGACCGGGCGCTGAGACGGCGTGCCGATCCTGACGGATCTGCGGGAGGATTATAGCAGCGTGAGGGGCAGGCTGGCTGTTGCCGCCGCGGCGCGTTTTGCCCGTGAAGATCGAACCGGGGTGGGCGTTCCATCGAACAGGACGCCCTGTCGCTCGGCGGCATCGATTTGACGACAAGCGAGATCGAACCATTTTGGATCGATCTCAATGCCGATGAAGCGCCGTCCGAGGCGCATGGCGGCGACGCCGGTGGTGCCGGAGCCCATGAACGGGTCGAGGATTGTTTCACCGGCGTCGCTGGTCCATTCGACCAGCCAGTCGAAATGTTTGAGGGCGCGTGAGCAGGGGTGGCCGTTGGTCCTGGTGTCGGCCGGCTGAGCGGCGGGGGCGCGGCTGGGAACGAGATTGCGGCCGCGTGCCGGGCGGATCGGATCGCCGAACCAATAGGCGATTTCATCGCGGCCGAGTTTGCGCCCGACGAAGGCGGGGATGGTGTAGGGTAGATGGATCAGCCGGAAGAAGGGCAGGGCGGTCGGGACCGGTGCCAGAAACCGTGGGTCGCTGTCACCGCGCAGTACGACGACCAGGCGCGTGGGTATCCGCATGACCCGCATGGTTTCCTGCCAGAGACGGGGCGGATCGTCGCTACCGGCGATGAGGCCGGTAGGGCAGTTCGGCCAGACGGGATCGGTGAGGATGGTGTCGACGGCTCCGATCTGGGTCAGGACATCAAGCGCGTTACCCCGATAGAGGCTGGCGCGGCCGATATCGACGCGCTCGACGGGACCTGACATTGCGGCAGCTCAGAACGTGGAACTGAAGGCCGATGTTTTCGTGCCGGTGGCCCAGGGGGCGGCTTCGTAATCCGGGCGGGTGAGGGTGACGCTGGGATCGTCTGGTTTGACGATGGTTTGCCCGCGGTTGAGGACTGGCGGCTCCCAGGTGGCATGGGTGCTGCCATAGGGGCCGTAAGGGTTGAAATAGGGATCGGCGACGGGGCGTGCGGGCGGGGCGTGGTAGTCGGCTTCGGTCTTGATGTTACCCGAGGCGCAGCCAGCGAGGGCGGTGCAGGACAGGAGGATGGCGAGGATGGAACGGCGCATGGTGATGATCTCCTTGGATGGAAACCACCATGGCGAGGTCTATCGCCAGTGGACGCATGTTTTTTCGGGCGTGTGAAAGATTTGTTTAGATGGGACCGGAACAAAAAAGGAGCGCCGTTGGGGCGCTCCTCTCGGGAGTTCGCTGACCGGCCTTACCAGTAGCCGGGGACGTCGTAGGGATCGCCCTCTTTGATTCCGAGCAGGCCGCGGTAATGCCGGTAGGCTTTGAGAAATTTGCCGATCTTCTCGACGTAGCCGAGCGCGTTTCGTTCTTCACGCTGCAGTTTGAACTCGGTCTGATGCAGTTTCGTCGTCATCTGTGCGATTTCGAGATCCTTCTCGGCGATCACGCAGTCCTTTCTGGCGACGACGGCCTCGAGATTGAGGCCCTGCCGGTGCTGCTCGTTGATGAGCGCCTTCTGCCGGTTAAAGTCCTCGACCAATGCATTATACTTGTCGATCAGGTCGTAGAAGCTGGCGGGGTCGACCTGAGGCTGAGCGTTCTGATTCCTGTTTCTCCAGGCAATCATCTCGTCGAGCCGACGCTGCGCTTGCTCAGAGGCGAGCATGCCGTTGATGCTACCCAGTTGCATTGCCATGTAATCACTCATAGCCAATACTCCTTTCACTCAGCCGGCGGTATGACTTCTGTGGTCGCCGCCAGGGTAGAATCAGCTTCGGCAGCAGCCCCGCCACCACCCGATCCACCAGGATTTGGTTTGTTATATGGCAAATAGCCGCCCGGTGTCATCCCGTTATTTCCAGAACCGCCATATCCCGTTGCCAGATTGGCAATCTGGTAGGGTGCTTTCCCAGCGACCCATCTTGTTGCACCCTCAGCACCCCCAAACGTCGCTTCCCGGGCGAATTGCATACCATCGACCCGATCCGCCGGTTCGAGATTGCCCCAGCGCATGATGTTGGTGACCATCGAGATCATTCTGAACGACAGGATCGCCAGCGTGCTGAGCATGATCACCATCATCGAGACCATGACCATGAGCCCGAATAAATTGGTCACCACATTTCCCTGGTTGAACACAAAATCGGCCGCCAGCGTGAACAGGTTGAAGATCAGCCAGGATCCGGCGGTGAAGATGAAGTAGCTGAGCATCAGGCCAAACAGCATGACGACGGGGCGGAGCATGATGTTCAGGAGCATCTTGTAGCCGTAACTGGCATTAGCTCCGTGGAAACCGTCGCCCCGGTAGGTCATGTGTGCAAGCAGGAAGACCGGGACCGCGATCACGCCCTCGCATACCAGGATCAGCCAGTTGATCACCTGGGCGATCCAGAGAGCCAGCGGGATCATCGGGATGACATAGGCCAGCATGAGGCCCTGAAAGATCAGTCCGATGCACACAAAATAGATGAGGTTGATCAGACGGCTTAATACGCCAGTGACAGCCATCGCCGCTGTCGCTGCTGCGCCGACTTCGTCGCCGGCGAGGGCCTGTCCGCCGACCGCCGCGAGCGTTCCGAGTTTGGTATTCAGCAGAGCGGAAAGCCCGATCGCGGAGATACCGGCCTCGACCATGTGCTGGCCGAGATTGATCATCGGCACGAAGGGATCGGACCATTCACCGTTGGTCGGCAGCACGGCGGTTGCCATGAAGTTCAACAGCCGACGGTTGATGCCGATGGCATCGAACACAGTGTTGATGACCCCGAGCCCGCTCGAGGAAGGGCGGTTCCCGATCAGGGCGGTGGGCGGGGTTGCGCCGGCATCGACATTGGTGTCGATCTGCATCTCGTTCAGGAATCCGGTCACAGGCGGCATGTATTGGGCGAGGTCGGACTCAAGATCGGCGGGGAGTCCGCGCCAGCTGGGGGGTGCTACACTGGCCGTATTGTCGAGGATGCTGAGGTTGCGGCCGTTCATCTCGGCGATCTGGATGAAATACGCACCGGCGCCACTCCATCCCAGCGCCTTCATCTGATTGAGGTTCTCCTTCTGGATCGTGCTCTGTCCTTCCTCCTTCACGACGCTGGACGCGGCCTTGGTGAGAGCGCTCGAATAGTCTGACGTTGCTGTGGTCATGACGTTCATCAGACCGGTGAGGAGCTGGGGATTATCCGACTGGAAATAATTGGCGATGATCGTCGAGACCTGGGGCTGGATGTCGCCGTAATACACTTTGTCGAGGGCTGCCTCCTGATCGCTCGCGATGTTCTCGGTGGCGTTCAGCGCTGATCCGCTGGTGGGCGCGGGGGTGCGCAGGGTAATTTCGCCGCAAACCGGTGTTCCCATGCCATCGCCGCTGGCGGCAGCGAAGGGATAGAGCAGCGTGCCGCCAGTGCCGACGGATGGATTGACGAAGGCATTGAGTTCGGGGCCGATGTACGGGATTCTGCTGATGGCGCTGCCGATATTCGAGGGGATACCCCATTCGCTGCCGTAGGAACTCTGCCGGAAGATCGGCGCGGGTTCGGAAACGATCGGCTGTCTAGTGGCCGAGCCGGACACCTCGTTGATGAGATCCCGACATGCCTCGTCTTCCACCATGCCGGCGACGATGCGCTGGGCGTTCGGGACCTGCGGTGCCGTGATCGGCAGCGCGCCGGGGCCGAGGGCCGTCAACCCGGCATCATAGACCAGATCGGCGATGCCGACGCCCCATTGGGCGATCTGCACGACGGCGGCTTGTCCCACGTTGAACCCCCCGGCCACCGGAAGGATCAAGATCGCGGCCATTGCGATCCGGGGTGCGACCCAGGAGCTGGTCCGTTCGGAAAGCACTTCGCCGGTTTCGGCACCGCGATGGATTTCCATCAAGGTTGCGTAGGCGAACCAGGCCGCGGCGATGAGGCCGACGATCCCGTTGAACAGGCCCATCATGGTGCCGATGACGGTCTGCTCGTTGCCGATCCCGGTCCCCGCGGTTGGGGTTCCGACCTGCTGGCCGGTGAGGTTGATCGGGAATAATTCGTTGACCACCCCGCTTGCCCAATCGTTCGGCGCATTGAGTTGCTGCCATGTGACCTGGGTGCCGGATTGGGTTGACCCGGTCCCAGCCCCCGTGCCCGCTGCGGCGAGGGCGGGCGCGGTGATCGTGCCTGCGAGCATGAACGCAATCAGGAACAGTCTCGCGATTTTGCCTGTCATTGGGGACTCTCTCTGCGGTGGGCCAGGATCGATCGGGATGGGATGGGGTGAGGTGGGATGAAGGATCAGCCTGGGCGCGGCCCCGGGCGTTGGTCGTTCTGCGGAGAGGGGGAGGGGTCGTTGGCCATTCCCGAGCCGAGGCCGAGGGCGGCGCGTGCGCGGTCGATGATCTTGATGATCGCGTCCCCGAGTTTCTCCGCCAGTTCGTCGATCATGCTCAGTCCCGAGGTCAGTCCCGGCAACTTCTGCAGAGATTCGAACAATCCTTTTTCGACCGGGGCGAGTTCCTTGTCGAGGTCGCTGATCTTTACGGCATTGGTCCGGTGCCATTCCTCCGCGCTGACCCTGCTCGTGGCGTAGTTTTCGAGGGCTTCGGTGGCCTGCTGGTAGGTGCCGGCGAAGCCTTGGGTTTGCTGGATCTGCGCATCGAGTTCCGAGCGCAGTTCGGCGTACTGGCCGCCGGGTTTCATGCCGGATATGACGTTCGCGTAGCCCCCCGGATCGTTTTCAGCGGCAGCATCGATCTTCTGACCGATGCCACCCATCATCTGCCGCAGACTGGTGATGGCCTGTGCCGCTGTCACGGCGGCCGCGGCAACATCTTCGACGATCAGGTCCCGCTCGATCCCGGCAACCGCCCCTTTATGATCGAAACTGGTATCGGCGTAGGGGGCTGGTTGGGTTGGCGCGGGTGCTGGCTCAACGGTTTGTGCGGAGCCATTGCTGGTGCTGGCCCGCGTGGAAGGGCCACGGAATAACGGTGAGTCCATCACCCGGTTGGCTACTGTCTCGAGCCAGCCGGGTCCGGAGGACGACGTGCCGGGCGTGACTTTCACGTTTGCCGTCGTGGCCTGCACGACCGGGCGCTGCGTTGCGCCCTGACCAGCTGATGCCGAGGCGGTCTCCGATGCTGCTGGCGCGTTCTGAGCTCTCGTCTCAGCCGTTCGGGCTTGGGCGCTCTCCTGATCAATGCGCGCCGATTGCCTTGTTTCAACGGTCTGGTCTGCTGATAAGGACTGCCGCTGTGATGTCTGGTTCAAGCTCTCGTCGAGGACACGTTGCTCGAGCTTGGCAAGCACCATGTTGTTGCCCGACTGAACCTGCGGCGGTTTGTTCTGGGCGACCTTCACCGCAAAATCCCGGATTTCGTCGACGGTGTCCTGGTTGTCGAGCCGGTTAGTATATTTCATGAGTCGGACCGTACTCGGGTCGCTCAACCCCTGAATCGTCACCGCGAGGGTGAGCAACTCGTCACGGATTCTGTCTCCGACGTTCGTTCTGACGCCGGTTGCCCGTTCGGTATCGGCCATCGCCCAGGCGATTTTCTGTTGTACCGCGGGGTCGTCCAGTGCGCCCGGCTGCTTCGCACGTTCTGTGATGTCAACTATCTTCTGGGAGAGGTCCCTGCCCTCTGCGGTGTTGGGCAATCTTGCCGCGCTCTTCCCAATCTCATCGAGCACCTGCTGATACGGGTTCTGGCTTGAAGGGGAGGGGGCGGCACTTCGCCCACCGGCATCCGCGGCGATCGAGCGTTCGACGTCCCGCCCCGCGCTGAAGGCCGCGGTTTCCTTTGCTTCATCGCGGGTTGCGTAGGCCCGGCTCCAATCGGAGGCGGGGAGGTCGCGACCATTCAGCGTCACCACACTCTTGTAATGAAAACCGGCCTCGCTCTGGCCGATATCGACGCTGAGTTTAGCGGTCTCGTTGACCGCCCGTGGCCGGCCGCGTTCGATGGTCTCGATGTTCAAATCGGCCTGTTTCGTCTGGGTCTGGTCTGCGGCCGGGCGGCGTGGTTCGGCTGTGCCGTCGTTTTCCGGGGCGCGTGTGATGGTGTCGCGGGTGAGCATGGCGTTGAAGTCCTTTTGTCCGTGGGAGGGGAAAATGCGGTCGGGCACGAAGTTGGCGGTGTGACCGATGGCGGCGATCCGCTCGGCGAGGGCGTTGCCCGCTTCTGTGGTGGGGGTGGCGACAACGATCGAAAGGGTATTGGGATCGATCCGGTCGATGTAGGCCCGCAGGGTTGCGGCCGTTTCCCGCCCGACGGTGCCGCTGACCGCGGCATAGATCGTGTCGTTGCGCATGCGTTCGATCGTGGCGAGGCTCATGGCCTCGATCGGGGTGTCGGCGACGACGATGCGGGTGGCGTTGCCATTGGCGGCATCAAGGGTGAACAGGGATTTGGTTGCGTTTGACGCAAAATTCCTGAACTCGGGTCCTTCGGCATCCCAGCCGGTTAACTCGCCGGTCGGGTTGCGGTGCGCGGCCCAGACGGTGGCTTTCGGCCCTTCGCGCAATTCCTCCTGAGCGATCGCGGCCTGTACGACAATCGGATGGATACCGCGCTGTTCGGTCAGCCAGGTGTGGGCCGGGCTTCCTTCTTTCAGTGGGTGGTGGGTGACCCAGAGCCTTGTGTAGCTGCTGCGCTTGGCGGCGTCGGGCGCCGCGGGTGTTATGGTGATATTCGGCGGCATGGCGGCCCGCGCCCGCTCGAGATCCGCCGGAGCGGCCATGCCGGCGACCGAGGCCCGCCGTGCCGGGAAGGAGGCAAGGGCCGGATCGAGGTAGCCGACCAGATCGAAGACATCGCCCTTGGTCGCCGTGCCGGGCACGAAGAACCCCTGACCGTTGTGGGTGGTAACGATGGATGGCGCGCTCGGCGGCGCATTTCGTTCGCGCCAGACCAACGCGTCACCGCCCGGGTTGTCGTCGGTTTGCCAGCCGGCTTCTTCCAATACGTTCGGACAGGGGACGGCGGCCTTCAGGATCTGGTTTTCGGTTTGCGCGTTCATGAGCCGGTCCCCGAATTCGCGGCGATCTGCGGGGTGGGCAGGGTGGCCGATGAGGGCAGCAATACCTGAGCCTTGTCGGCAAGGAGGCTGGCGAGGAGGAGGTTGGTCTGTTGCTGGGATTTCAGCCGGTGCAATTCGATGTAGTTGCTCTGGGCGAGTTCGTCGGCGACCGAGATCAGGACGGCCTTGGCATTGGGATCGGATTCGAGGGCGGTGTGCCAGGATGTGCTGCTTTCTCGGCGATCGACGGCGAGGGTCAGGGCACCGAGCCAGGACGCGGTCTGGGTCTGGGGCATGCCGAGCGCGGTCTGTTCTGCCTGTTGGCTGGCGGTGAGTTCCACGCTAGGGGTGCGGGTGGCCTGAATGTCTGTGGCGACGCGCCGGGCCAGCGACATCTGCGCGTTGTATTGCCGGCGTTTGACGATGGCGAACTGCCCGCGGAGCGAGGTGAGGGCAGTGCCGCGCAGCGCGGCTGGCGCATAGGGTTCGATCAGCGTCTGGCTGTAGTCATTGGCGGCGGTGGCGGCTGTCTGGTTTGGATAGGTTTCAACGCCGAGCAGGCTGGCGGCCGCCTGGTCGGCATCCGGGTCCGGGCTGAGACCATTATTGCAATGGAGCCCGGCGGCGATGTCCTGTGGCGAACAGTAGCGCATGTCGTGCAAGGCGTTGATCGAGGCGACGCCTTCACTGATCGAGTTGTAGGACGGATCGCCCGGGGCGGCGATCGTCACGGGATCGGTGACAGATTCGATATCATTGGCGATGCTGCCGGTCTGATGCGATCCGACGACGATCGATTGACCGTTGGTCAGTGCGTTGCAGGCCTGCGGGGTCAGGACATGGTTATTCTGGATCGAGATGTCGTGGTTCTGCAGGTTCTGGGTGGCCTGGTCTGCCAGTGCGCCATCGACGATCTGCTCGTTGGCGCCGACCGCGGCCTTGGCGTAATTGGCGTTCTGGTTGAAGCCATTTTGCAGCGTCGTGCGCAGATTGCCGCCGCCTGTGCTGGTGTAGCCGAATTCGGATTGCAGCTTCCCCTCGATGGCGTTCTGCATGTTGGTCACGTCGGTGCCGACCGAGACGACTTTGCTTGCGACCGCATTCACCGCTGCGATGAGTGCGGCGACGCTGGTGCCGAACAATGCATGGGCCTTGGGCGGTTGGAGGACCGTGGCACCGAGAAGGATGCCAGCGCCCGCGGTGGCGAGGAGCGATGTTTTGAAACTATGTGCCATTGGCTGCACTCCCCTGGGTGGGCTGCGGAGGGGGATACCCATCCGGCATGAGAGACGTTCCGTTGACGTAGATACCTGTGGTCTCACCAAGACTGGGCGATCCGGTGACGTCGAGCAGATTGGCGCCGCCCCCTCCGAAGGAGAGTTGCGGGCAGAAATTGCCGAACCCCGTGGTCCCGAAGCCGCCGATCTGGAACCCGGAGATCGAGATGCCGCACTGGCTGACCGAGGAGGTTGCGTTCTGCCAGGCCTGATTGACGCTGGCGCAGATCTGCCCCTCCACATCCTGAAACAGGGCGGTCAATGTGCTGGCACTAAACATCGAGGTCATCAGGTTGAGCCCGACGCCGTGGAAGAAGTTCGACAGACAGGTCAGTTGGGTGACGGGCTTGGGTGCGGTGAGAACATTGGAATCGGCGGAGATCTGGGCCGAAGCGCCGGCCTGTGCCCCGGCGGCCATGGCAGCGCAGCCTGCCGTCTGCTCGGCGGTGGATGTTGTGGCTCCTGTGGCCGCCCTTGCCGTGATGGAGAGGGGCAGGGAGATGGCGCTCGCGATCAGGAGCGCCGCTGGAAAGCGCGTCATGGGTGTGTCCTGTGATTGTAAGGGTCCTGGAGGGGTTGAGAGGCCGTTGCGGCGGTCAGTGCCGCGATGCGGATTGGCTGGGTCATTCGCTCGATGGTTTCGGCGCGGCGAATCAGGGAGATCGTCTCGCGCATCGTCCGGCCGCGATGGTCCGGGTCAGCGTCGATCATCGCGCTGATGATCCGCTCGCCCATATTATCGGGCAGGTGTTCGAGGAAGATCACCAGGGCGGTGCGACGCTGCAGGTCGAGCCAGGCGAAGCCGGTCAGCAGGTGATCGAGCGTCTCGGGTTCGAGAACGAGTGCGGGGAGGGTGTCGGGCGCTGTCGTGCACACCGCGGTGAACAGATTGCCCACCTCCCGGACCTTGGACTCGACTTCCGGCGTGTCGGCGAGGATCGTGCCCGGGGCGAGGAAGATCTGCGGGTAGCAGCGGATGATCCAGGCTTCGACGGCGTGGCGTTCGAGCGTCAGTTCAGGAAATAAATCAGGCATGAGCGGTCCTTTCACGCGGAGCGTGGCGGGCGCTATCGCAAGTGCAAAGCGAAAAAACGCGTAGTCAGGTTTTTTGTTTTATGGTGATATTTGCTGTGGTTTTGGTGGCATTCACGTGCAATCCCAGCGGGGCGAGCGCGGTTGCCAGCGTGGCAGGCCAGGGCAACCCGCCGCGCCAAGAGCAGGGCATGTCGCGATCGATGCCCGTTCCGAATTGGACGGTGACGTAAGGTGGAACGATGAGCGGCAATGCCGTTGCGAGCGGGATCGCAACACCAAACCCCTGGACGATGGGATATCCGGGATGGCGGGGCGGCAGCGCAGGTGCATTGGCGGCACGCGATGGTCGAACGACTGCTGACCCGGCCAGCGTTCCATCAGTCGCGCTCTTTGTATTGGCGGCGATGATGACGATGTTGGCGCGGGCTGGCTGGATCATTGGCGTGACAGCGCCAGCACAAGCGGCAACAAGCGCGATCAGGGCGGGATTGGTGGCGAGATGTGGTGTATTGGCCATGTCGGGTTCCTTTCAGGACTGACCCGGCATGGCGGCTGCTATCGCCACTCGGAAGAATTATTTTATGACGAATACCTATGCTTATTCGCAACAAAAGAATCCGAACGCCCGAACCCCGCAATTATTCGTTACGATGTAGTTTCATTACACACACTTGTGATAATTCCCAGGTGGCTTCACCGTCATGATTTTGTCGCTATCTGTTGCGATTAACGAACATTACAACGCCAAATTGCGATCGGTAGCTGCTTTGACGTAGCCGAACCTCATGTCGCGATCGAATCTTACCCCGTAACCATCTGTTTCGCGAGTCCGACACCGGAATGATCATGGGCGGACGCCGGACGGTGACCGCGACTCAAATCATGCGCTCCGAAGAACTTTTTTAGATAACGATAACAGCCCGTCAGTCATAAATTCCAGCTAATAATCGATAAAATTGACCGCTCGTTGCGGTATCGTTCCTATAGCGCAACTCGATTGTACCGCGATTCCGGGGCACCGAATATTTGTGCTTGCGTTTCACACTCTCTGTAGGGGATGAATTTTTTAATTCCGGTCTATTCCGACCGGCCGTGGAGGCTCGTATGTCCATGGCTACGATCCAGACTATGAATTCTATCGATGCGGTGCGCCCCGAGTGGGCGTTTGAAGGCCAGGACCGGTCACCCGCAGGCCGGTTCATATGGAATAACGGCGTTCGCGCGATTTCATCAGCAGAATCCGTGGCGATTCTGGAGGGGGATGCGCCGCGGTCGAATCACTCGGTTGCACCGGAACCGACGCCAGTTTCCGCGACGACGCTATCTGATCGGCAGGCGTGGTGTGTCGCCCTGCAGATGATCAGACGATCTGCGCACCAACCCGACCGCGGTCCGGGACGCCATCAGATCGCAGCGTGGGTTGGGCTTACAGCCGAGCATGTCGTAGCGATTGCGCAGGCCGAGGGACTCACGCCACCTCATGACCGGGCACTCAGGCATTATAAATCTGCACGGTATCTCTCGCATTCCGACCGGGCGTTGATCGTCGAAAAATTCGTGGCGGCTACGGATATTGCTGACATAGCGGCGCTGGTTTCGCGAACCCGCCCGCAACTGTTGGGCGTATTGCGCCGGATGGGATTGCCCTACGGTCGCAATGGCTCCATGCGCGCGGCACTCCTCGCTGAAATCGCGTCGTCCGCGCAGCACTCCGATGCAGCTGTCGGTCTGAGATGGTCGCCACCGGTGCCACAACCGCAACCATCGCCGATTTCTCCAGAAAAAACCTCGCAGTGCCCGGAACGCCGACGCAAACCCGCGCGTCGCCGCAGGAAGTCGCCGTCTTCAGGGCGGCCGCGGAACTCTCAATGTCCGTCTCCGGTCTATTCGCCGGCACGTGCCGATCGGCTCTTGTCTTCTTTTGTGGCTCAGGTGGGCGCTGCATTGGACTCACAATCCAAGGCTCGGCTGCAGATGGTGGCGGAGACGGTCTATCGGGCTGCGACCAATCCGGATTTTCGCATTGTAAAACCGCTGCGCGGCATTCCGACGCTGCTGCGTGAATGCTTCTCCGTATTATATGTCGCGGGGGTCAGCCCCGAAGGATGCGCGCGGATCACCGGCACCTCGCGTCATGTCGTCGCGCGGACCTTCAGCAATTACGACGGTGTCGCCG
This sequence comes from Acidiphilium rubrum, assembly GCF_900156265.1. Lineage (GTDB taxonomy): Bacteria > Pseudomonadota > Alphaproteobacteria > Acetobacterales > Acetobacteraceae > Acidiphilium > Acidiphilium rubrum. Next base: position 36,277 of record NZ_FTNE01000023.1, on the reverse strand, counting down.
CTTCCGAATTTGGGCGGTCCAATCGGTCGACCTGGCCCGAGCCTTTGCGACCGGGTTTTGATCTCGCGCAGATAGGCTCGTCCTACGGCGCGCAGCATTTCTGCATCCAGAAATGTATCACATCCGGGATTCTGTTCGCCGTGCGCCGGACCGAGATCGCGAGCCGGCGCCGCTCGCCACATGTTGTCGTCCCCGCGCACGGGTTTGAGGGGTACGCTCTGTGATATCGCAGATTATACCAACGGCTTCTTTAATTTTTGAATTCTGCATTTTGTCCTTTGGACTTGCGATAGCGGCTGCAATTCTGCCCGTGACACTGAAAATCCCTCGGGAGATCCATTGATGAGCGACGTGACGGCAGAGCGAGATTTGGGCGTGCCCCCAGAGGCGGCAGCATCCTCGCGGCAGATCCTCAATCCTTATTTTCTGTTGGCCCGCATTCGCAGCCTCGCCACGTCGAACACGCTTCTCGCGGTCGCCGTGGCCATCCTCGCTGCTTGCCAGGCCTGGACGCTCCTGCATCCAAGACAGGAGATTTTCTTCGGCACATCGCGCAGTGGCAATCCGATCCAGTTGTTTCCGCTCAATCAGCCGATCTATGCCCAGAGCCGCGTATTCCGGTTCGCAACCGACGCGACGGATCAGGCCTACAGCGTGAATTTCGTGAACTACCGCCACCAGTTCACCCGCGTCAGCCGAAAATTCACGCCCGCCGGATGGCAGGCCTTCGCGGCCAGCTTCATCCAGGAACATGATTTCGAGCGGATGAAATATTACGATCTCGTGGGCAGTGCCGTGCCCACGGCCGGGCCGTCGATCAAGAAAGAAGGCGTCGTCGGGTATCGATATACCTGGGAAATCCAGTTCCCGATGCTCGTGACCTACCGGAACGAGCGGCGGCACTACACCGAGACCCGGATGATGACTGTCTATGTGGTCCGCGCGTCGCTGTTCCACCATCCATCCGGCCTCGCGATCAGCCAGATTATTTCAGCACCGATGGGATGATCCACATGTATTCCAATCCTCGACGCAAGCGCACCGCTCTGCTCGCCCTGTGTTCCTCTATGGCCCTGATATCGAGTGTTCCGGGTCTCGCATGGGCGCAGAATGCCCAACCGGTCAACGGACAACTCTCGGGTGCGGCTCGGTCGGTCACCCCGGCGTTTCTGCCACGGAGCGGATCGCGCCATCCGAATTTTTCGGCAGCAGCCCAAAACGCGATCCCGATCACCCCGGGGATGATCCGTTCCCTGCAGCATCGCTATGACCGCGTCTCCAAGGCGATCGCGGATGCCCATACCTCGCCGATGGCGATCCCGGAGACCAACACCGTGGTCATCGGTCTCGGGCCGCAGTCCGTCACCAATATCATCGAGACGGCCTACGGGTTTCCGACAGCGGTGGCATTTCTCGATAATACCGGCGCACCCTGGCCGATCGCGTGGACCACGAACTCCAATCCCGCACCCGGCTCCCCCACGACCAAATCCGATACCTGCGTCAACGGCGGCAACCCGGCGACCGCCGCGACCGCTGGCACGGCGATGCCGGCGATCGTGGCCAGCGGGTTTGTGGTCTGTGTCCCGTACAAGGGATCGAACGTCCTCGAGATCACCCCGCGTTCGCGCTATCCGCGCGGCGGTTTGCTGGTCAATCTCAAAGGTGCATCGGCACCGCTGACGTTTCTACTCCTCACAAATGCTACTCATTACGAGGCACGGCTCGACGCCGAGATCAATCGGCGTGGCCCCGAAGCGTCAGCCCAGGTCTACGTCCGATCCAACGCCCCTGAGACCGGCGCGCCGGCGCTTACCGCGATGCTGAATGGCGAACCGCCCGCCGATGCGGTGCCGCTCGGGATCATCGGCGCCTCGCCGGAAGCGATCCGGGCGTGGCGGTATCGCGGCCAGATCTACATCCGCACCCGCGACAAGATCCTCTCACCGGAATGGGACGGCTCGGAATACGGCCCCGATGGTGTGGGCATCTACGCCCTGCCGAATACCCCCGTGGTTCTGATGGCGGGTGGTGGCGGCCGGACTTTCTCGGTTTCTTTCAAGGACGATTGACATGGCCGCGAGATTTCCCATCCTCGACCAGCTTCGTACCGGTGTTTCTTCTGTCGGCAAGCGCAAGCTGCTGATCGGAGCCGGTGTGCTGGGCGTCACCGCGATCAGCGCCTACGCGGTGGTCAAACCCAAACCCAAACCACCGACCAGCGTCGTGGGGTTCGTCCCGAAGCTCGGCCATGGGGGCGGGACGCGAAACAATTCTCGGTCTGCCTATGATCAGCAGCTGATGAAGGATCAGGATGCGCTCAAGGCAAAGAAAGCCGGCGCCCATGGGGGAAGCTACGCGGGTCCGTTCGGGAATGCCGTAGCCGATCGTCCCCGGCAAATGCCCCAGCGGGCCGTTGCCGCGATCGTCCCGGTCGCCCAGACATTCACGCCGCAACCGGGCGCCACGCACCCATCGACACAGCCATCGACACAACCAACGCATCCGTTTGCGGCGATGACCCGTCGTCATACCGATCCCACACCGAAGTCGGTCGCTTCGTATGATCCGTCCCGCTATCAGGCCTATACGGCCCAGATCCGGTCGCTCATGGGGCAGATGAACGGACCGGAACCGGCCACCAACGTGATCATCAAGCCGGTTGTGGCGAAGGACCCACCTCCCATGCCGGTCAGCGCCTCACGTACCGACCCGGCGGAAGCCTCCGGCAAAATCCCCTTCGGCGTTCCGCGAGATCGCCCGAAGGTTCTCATCCCGGCAGGTCATGGCGTCTACGGCGTCACGAAGCTGGGAGTGTCCTCGGATCAAGGGGCAAGTCCGGTCGAGGTCCAGGCGCTGTCCGGGCCGATCGCGGGGGATGACATGCTCGGCTCGTTCAGCCGTGAAGGAGATCGGCTTGTGATCAAGCTGACCTCGATCACCCTGAAGGACGGTGAGCAGGCATCGATCAATGCGCTGGTCGTGACGCCCGATACGATGCGCACCGCGGTCGCGACCTCGGTGAACGAGCATTATGTCGACCGGATCATCCTGCCGGCTGCTGCGGCGTTCGTCGAGGCGCTCGGCGGCTCGCTCGGCCAGAGCGGTTCGGTGGAGCAGACCTCACCGCTGGGCGGGCTGACCGTGTTCACCCACGTCAACACCGCTCAGGCGGTCGCTGCCGGGTTCGGCAATGCCGCCGGCACGCTCGGCAACATCATCCAGCAGACCGCGCCGAAAGGCCCCACGGTCAAGCTGGCCGCGGGCACCGACGTCGGCGTCCTGTTTCTCTCGCCTTTGAAGGCGTCCACGCCATGACCACGAGTACCCCGCCGCTCACCGGCCCCGCCGCCATCAATCCGCATGTTTCCTCAATTTTCCTGAAAGGCCCCGCCATGTCCGATGCAATCTCCGATGCGCCGCTCCCGCGGACGCCGATCTCAACCCCAACCGAGCCGGCCGCGCCGCCCCGCGCGCGCAAACGCGATACCATCCTGTTCGCCACGACGGCCCTCGTTGTCGCGGGGGTTACCGCGGGCTTCATTCTGCGCCACCGGATCGAGCCACTGGTCGATCCACTCATCGCCCATCTATTCCATCGCCACGTCGTCACCCCCACGATCCCAACGCTTTCGCTTGCGACGGAAGCTCCTCCAGTTTTCTATCCCCGGCATGTCCACAAGGTTGATGGGGGAAAGACCTCGTCAGGGGTTACCCACACGACCCCGCACGACAAGACCGACCCCGCTGCGGCTTCGAGCGGACCGGCCGATCTGGCCGCCAGCAGTGGTGCGGCGAAACCCCCCATCGCGATGCAAAAATCTCATCAGGGGGACCATCCGGCGGGTCTTGCGGGGTCATCCTTGAAAGCCCTGGTCGATCTGCAACCGGGATCTGCGGCAGAAGCGGCGCAGCACGCCACCGACCGTGCGGCTTCAGCAGGCACGATCAAATCGACGGCCAGCGCGGTTCAATCTGCTTCAGTCCGGAAGACGTCCACCCTGGCCCTGGCGCTCCGCGGCGGGGCGGATGACGTTTCGGCGCCGCCCGGCCCGGTCACCACGAACCATCAGCCGATGATCGCAACGCCTCATCCGGCACACTCGGTGACGACCGCGCCTGGTTCGGTACCTGCGGAGACAGCGGGACATGAGACGGTTACGCCAAACCTTGCGGCTAGCGCCGTCACGCCCGCGCAGACACCGACATCCGTCATCAACGCCCTGCTTCACCCACCCGCCCCCGTAATTGCCATGCCGACAAACCACGCAGTCCAAGCGCCGTCGGCGACGATCTTGCCCTCCCCACCGTCTGCGCCGGTGAATACCGGTGGTCCCGCGACGCTGGTGAAGATCGCGCATCCGGTCGAGGCCGCAACCCATCTGGTTGCCAGCCCCCTGACCCCGAAATCCGAGATCCCGGTCCTCTCCATGGTGTCGCAACTCGGCGTGCTGGTGGCACAGCTCCGCGATCAGAACGAGGCGCTGGCGCATCAGGTCGCGACACTGCAGGCAACGACGACGCGGCGCCTGGATAGCTTCAGTCGGACTCTCCACCTCGATCAGGCGAAAAGTGCCCTGGCGCTTGCGGTGAAGCCGGCCGAAGCCCCCCGCGCTGCCATCCACCCGCATATCTTCCAGTCGCATAGCGCGGTCCCGGCGGGGACGATCACGGCATCGAGCTACCGCATCGAAGCGGCATCGCCAGGTGTCGCGATCCTCTCCCATGATGGTCAAATCGATGAAGTCTCGGTCGGGGATGCCGTTCCGGGTGTCGGTCGGGTGCTGGCGGTGACCGAGGACGGCATGTCGTGGGTAGTCCGCACGACGCACGGCGTCATTCGGTAGGCGGGGAGCCGGCCAGTGCAGGGATTTCTCAACCTGGCGGACGCGATCGGTAATGCGATCACCATCATCCTGCCCGCCCTCTGCTACATCATTGGCAGCAGCCTGTTCATCCTTGGTGGCTACGGGTTGTGGCAGTCGGCCAAGCCCGGCTCCTATTGGGCCGGGCACAAATATCTGCCGTTCCTCGCGCTGTTCATCGCGAGCTGCTTTCTCTCGTTCGATCGTATCCTCAACAAGGCGGAGGCGTCGTTCGGCGGGTCCGTCCAGTTCGGCCTCACCTCGCAGATCACGTCCTACACCTCATCGACCGCCCCCGGCGTTCTGGGCACGACCCCCGAAGCGACCGTGCTCAACCTGGTCATCATGTTCGTCGGCTTTTTCATCCCCTTCGGCGCGCTGATGGTCTTTCTCGCGGGGAACAAGGTCTATGCGGTCGGCAAGGGCGAGCGGCGCGGCGGGTACTCCGGTCCCGCCATCCAGCTGATCTTCGGTCTCGGCCTCATCAACATCGTCACGGTGACCCAATGGATCATGACGAATTTCTCCTGACCCACGGGAGGCGGGCGCTTCCGGCATCGCTTCGTCCTCCCGTGAGCCCCTGGTGTCCGGTCTCTCCGGGCATCCAAATCACAACAGCGTGTACCCCGCATTTTGTTCGATCCACTTGCGATGCAGATCGCTCTCCTGTCGCCGGGAATTGTCCCTCTCAATCACGGAGTGTTTTCATGACCAGCCTTTTCAAGCGTCAATCCGGTCCGGTCGATGACCGTGCCGGGTCCACCACCCCGACCATCGCACCAAAGTCCCGCCCGGCACTGCGCCGGATCCTCGGGGCTGGTGCGGTGGCCATCGCCGCGATCACGTTCGGTCACGGCATCGCCTTCGCGGCGGGCACCGCGCCCACCGCCGTTACCGGCGGCATCGGCGCGCAGGCCGCGGCGACGTCCGGCGATCTCTCCTACGGCTTCGGCTTCGCGCTGGAGTTCGTCAGCTACTGCATCGCCGGCATCGCAGCCGCCTATGCCGCCTACACCTTCTGGCAGCACCACAAGAACCCCAACGGGCAGCACAAGATGAGCTACGCGTTCGCGTCGCTGCTCGCCGCGGGGTTCATGGCGGGTCTGCCCAGCATGGTAGGCAAGTCGGCCGAAACCGTCACCGGTGGCGTGGCAACCGTCACCGGCCAGACGGCGCAGCTGACCTACGGCAACGGCGCTGGCGCCGGCTGATCGGAGCGGATGTGATGGCGCGTCTTCAGCACCTTATCCCATCGGTCTGTCGTCCCGCCCATCCGGCGGCGCTCGATCGGGAGGATGCGGGGACGCGCCTATCCGTCATCGCGGATGCCAGAGGCGTCTGCGCCATCTGCCAGGCGAGCGGCGGATGGCTCGATCTCTATTTCATCGACAGTGACGCCATGAATTTCGAGCGCGGCAATCTCGTAGCGGCCTGTCCGCTATGCCGTGCATGCCAGGGCCTGCACCGATCCCACGCGGCGGTCGAGTTCCTGCCGGTCTGGGCACCGGAGATCCCGCAGTGCGCGATCAACCGTCTGACCCGGCTGCTGCATCAGCGTCTGATCATCGCCGGCGAAACCCCGGTGATCGACCAGCGGCACCGGCCCGCGCTCGATGATCAGGCAACGCGGGATCTGATCTCGACCTATCTCGCCCTGGCCAATCGAAACGCACGTCTCGGGATCATCCTCGGCGGCTATCCACCGACCGCGCGGGATCTGGTGACGCTGTTCTATGCGGCCGATCCGGGGCGCGGGATCTGCCCCGCAAAGCTGAGTGCCGGGCTGCGACTGCTGCCGCTCGGGCGCTACGTGGTCGATGGCACGGATCGCTATGCCGAGGCGCTCGGCGTGCAGCCGCCCGCCAAGGGCGAGGCCCAGACCAATACCAACACCGAGACCGATAACAAGACAAATACTGGGACCAACATCAAGACTGCTCAGGAGGCCGTGTGATGCAAACCACCGAATTCCATTCAGGAGTTCGCCGCAAATTCGCCTTCACAGAGTCTGTGAGGCTGTAATGGCACTATCCGACAAGATCCTCGGCGGTATTTTCGGCCTCTTCAGACAGCCGCTGGTTTCCTACTGCGATCTCGAGACCGTCGATGGCTCGTCGCTGCTGACCACCAAAGGCGAGTATATCACGCTCATCGAAATCCACGGCTCGCGGCGGATGTTCAACGCCGGCGACGTCGACGCCAAGGTCGAGAAGCTGCGCCTTGACATCCAGTCGGGCTTCGAGTTCCAGGGACACGGGCTGCAGGCCTGGTTTGCCACCGATCCCGGCCTGATCGTCGAAGCGATCGCAACCCATCTGGCCGGTCCACGCGCCACCGCGCGCGAACTCGATATCAATCTCGATGACATTTTCAACGAGCGCGAACGGGTGTTTCCCAAGCTGATGCGCTGGGAGCGGTGCTTTCTCGTCGTCTGGTCGCGCCGCGCCCTGTTGACCCGCGATGAGGAGAAGATCGTCTCCGCCGAACAGACCAAATTGGCCGATGGCGCACCCTCGCTCACCAACACCCAGAACATCTTTCTGGCCACGGATCTGCTCGCGACCAAACACACCGCCTTCGTCGCCCGGGTGGTCACGGCGTTGCGGGGGATCGACGTCGCCTGCGACGAACTCGATCCGCGCGACGCCCTGCGCTGTATCCGCGAGGCGATCGGGCAGACCACTGAGCCGCACTGGCGGGCGATCCTGCCCGGTGATCCGGTTGCCCCTCGGTTGCCCGACGGCAAGCCGAAGAAGGGGCAGGTCGATTTTCTACTGTGGCCCTCGCTGTCATCCCAGCTGCTCGCCGATGATGCCGAGACCGAGGGCATGCGGATCGTCACCATGGGGGCCTATGAATGGACCACGGTCGAAGTCACCGTCGGCCCCGAGGATGCGCGGTCGTTCTCCGAGCTGGTCGCGCGCATGGCGGCATCGAACATTCCGTGGCGGATGTCGATGTGGGTGGAGGGCGGCGGGGCGATCCTCGCGGGGCTCAAATCGGGCATCGCGACGATGCTGGCGTTCGATCCGACCAACCGCGCGGTGATGCGGGCATTCCAGAACCTCCGCCACCTGAAGGAGACGACCGCCGAGGTGACCGTGCGCTGGCGTTGTTCCTTTGCCACCTGGGCACCGCGCGGCGAGCGCGCAACGCTGCGCCGTCAGGCGGCGGTACTCGCCCAGCGCGTCCAGGCCTGGGGCAATTGCAATGTCGGGCTGACCGCCGGCGATCCCCTCGAGGCGCTGATGGGCAGCGCGCTGGGCCTGGCCTTCGGCTCGACCGCCCCCTCGGGTACCCCGCCGATCTCGCAGGCGCTGAGGATGCTGCCCTGGGGCCGCCCTGCGTCGGCCTGGCGCAAGGGGAGCGTGCTATTCCGCAGTCCGGATGGGCGGATCGCGCCGTATGACCCCTCCGGCTCCGGGCGCGGTGCTGTGTTCACCCTGATCGTCGCACCGCCGCGCTTCGGCAAATCCACCCTGGCGAATGCAATCAACCTCGGCCTCTGCCTGTCCACCGCGTCGCAAGGCACCCTCGGCGCCCGGCTGCCATTGATCGGCAAGATCGATGTCGGTGACTCTGCCGAGGGGTTCGTCCTACTGCTGCGTAACGGCCTACCTGTCGAACGGCAGAACGAGGCGATCTATGTGCGGCTGCGGTTCCGCTCGGGCTATGAATACAACCCGTTCGATCTGCAACTCGGTTGCCGTCATCCGCTGCCGCTGGAACGCTCCTTTCTGATCAATTTCCTGTCGCTGGCAACATTGTCGCAGGATGCGTCGGTGGGCTTCGAGGGGATGAACCAGTTCATAGGCCTCGTCATCGATGAAGCCTTCCGCATGTTCAGCGATATCGGCGAGAACGTCACCCCGAAAGTCTACGTGCCCGGCACGGTGCCGACGATCGATGCCTACCTCACCACCAATGCCATCCGGATCGAGGCGACCCATCCCTGGTGGTGGGAGATCGTCGATGTGCTCTGCGCCCGTGGCGAATACGAATTGGCCGGTCTGGCCCAGCGTCATGCGGTGCCGATCCTCGAGGATCTGATCAGCGCCGCGCGCGCCGATCGGATCCGGGGGGATTTCTCATTCAGGGGTAAGGAAACCAGCGAGACCCTCGCCGAGATGTTCGAGCGCTACATCAAATCCCTGATCCGCGAGATCCCGACCCTCAACAAGGCGACCAGTCTGGATTTCGGGCCGGCCCGGGTGATCGTGCTCGATCTGCAAGAGGTCGCGCCGAGCGGCAGCGCGGATGCCGATCGCAAGACGGCGCTGATATATATGCTGGCCCGCCACATCATCGGGCGGAACTTCTTCCTGCATCCGGATTATCTGGTCCATGTCCCGGATGCGATGAAAGCCTATCACGCGCCGAGGTTCCGCGAGTTCAAGGAATCGGTCAAGCGGCTCGATTACGACGAATACCATCGCACCAAGGCGTCACCCTTCGTGCGCGCCCAGGTGGTTCGCGATCTGCTCGAAGGGGGCAAGCACAACGTCCAGATCGTCGTCGCTTCGCAGAGCATCGAACATTTCGACGATGATCTGATCAGGAACACCAACGAGCAGATCGTCCTCGGCGCGCGCGACGACAAGGAACGCGAGACCATCATCAAGCGGTTCCAGTTATCGGAGGCCTCGGCCTTCGTGCTGCGCAACCGCTTGACCGGCCCCGACCGGAACGGAGGTGGCGCGCCGTTCCTGATGGTCGCCGAAGTCGATAACGCCAAATACGAGCAGATGATGGTCAACAGCCTGGGGCCGATCGAGCTCTGGGCGCTCAGCACGACGCCGCTGGACGTCCATCTGCGCACCCGGCTCTATTCCATGCTCGGCCCTGCCGAGGCGCGCCGGCGGCTGGCCCTGGTGTTCCCGAACGGCAGTGCCGAAGGTGAGATCCGTCGCCGGCGCGATGAACGCCTCACGCGGGATGCCGATCAGGCGGTGATCGAGGCCGGGGTCACCGACGAACTGGCGCAGGATATCTACGATGGTCGTGGCATCGCGATCATGCTGCGCGGCTTCGAACCGCAGCCGGTCCGACAGACCTACCGCGAGGCCGCCGAATGACCCGCGCCAGCGATCGCCTTACGGCCGAACGGATCTGGCGTCCGCAGGCCCAGACATCGGCGTCGGTCCGGTTCACAACCCGCTCCGCCGAAGCCCTCAGCCGATGGCTCGATCGGCAATCACAGCCGGCCCACAACGCCAACCAGGCGCTCAACATGGCGTTCGAAAGTCTGGACCCGGTCGTCACCGACATGGTGACCGATACGCGTGCCACGATCCGCCAGCTGCGCAGCGATCTCGATGACATGAAACGCCGGTTGGTCGCCGCGGAAATCGGCCTCGATGAACTTGAGCGAAAGGTTGGCGATCATGGAATGTGAACGAGACATGCCCCTCGAACCGGCAGCCCTTCGCGCTCAGCCAGCGTTCACCCGCTTGCCTGCCGCGGTCCCTGACGTGAAGCCTGCCAGCTCGGCCAGTTCGAGCACCGTGGTCGCCTCGACCAGGTCGGCCGCCTCTTCCACCTCGGCCATCAGCGCGGCACGGGCGGGTGATCTGTTCGATCTGCTGATCGCGGGCACCACGGCGGGCGGCGCGGCCGCGCTGACCTGGATGGCCTACAACACCGCATTCGATGGTCGATGGCTGCTACGCCTGCCCCACGCCCCCTACAGTCTCGAATTGCTGGGCCTCATCTTCCTCGCCTTCGGCGGGTTCCGGATCGTGGCCCTCGCTTATGATCGCTCGGAGTCCGGCGGCATCCTGCACCGGACCCGCGAAATCGAGCGGTGCCAGGGCCGGCTTCACAGCAATCCGGACAATCTGGCGTCATGATCTCGATCTGTCCGCAATCCGGTCCCGCCCCGGTGATCCGCTTCATCGAGGACGCGCGGGTGACGCTCGGGATCAATGTCTATTATCTCGCGAGCAAGCCGGTGCTGCGGGCGATCAAGGCAGACGTGCGGCGCGGTGTGAAAACCTATGTCATCGTGGACGGCGAACCCTATGGAATATCCCGATCCCTGGTGTCCCGCGAGCTGGCGCATCTCCGGGCCACCGGCGCGCATGTTCATGTCGCGCCGAAGCGCTTCGAGGGCAGGTACCGGTTCGATCATGCCAAATACGCGGTCAGCCATGGCGAGGTGCTGATCGGCTCGGCGAACTGGGACGCTTCAGCGTTCCACCATGACCGCGACTATATCGACCGGACCGCCAGCCCGGCTCTGGTGGCAGCCCTAGAGCGGATTTTCCGGGCGGATTGGTTCAACCTTCCGGCAGGTGATCAGGGCCGGACCAGCGCGCCGACCCTGGTGGTATCGCCGGGCGCCGAACCGACCCTGGCGCGGGTGATCGACCAGTCGGGCCACGTCGATATCGAGGCCGAGGAACTCGGCGATGATCCTCCGATCATCCGGGCGATCGAGGCGAAGGGGCCGGATGCGCGGATCATCTTTCCGATGACACTCTCCCGGTCGGACCGCGATCGGGTCGCGGCACTACAGCGTCACGGTGTGCACGTCGGGTTCCTGCCGAAACATCCGGTCTATCTGCACGCCAAGATGATCGTGGGGTCGCAGGCCGCGTTCATCGGCTCGCAGAATTTTTCGCGGGCGAGCCTCAACGCCAACCGAGAGATCGGGATCATTCTGTATTCCGGGCGGGACCGGGCCGCGTTGCGACGGCAGTTCGAGATCGACTGGCACAACGCCGTCCACCTGCACCAGCCGACATGATGGAAGGAAACACCATGACCGACATGTTCCTTGATGAAATCTGCCGCTTGCGTCTGCCGCCTGTCCGAAAAACCCGAAAGGGGTTGGAACCGCTATTGAGCCGGATCCTGCTCGGGTTCAGCGCGGCGATGATCCCGGCGCTCTGTTTCTATCTGCCCGGCCTGCTGATCGGAAAGGCGGGCGAGACAAAGTCGATCATTCTCATGCTCTTTGCCGTGACCGCGGCGGTGGTCGCCTTGTTCCAGAGCTGGTGCGCACGCCTGCGCTGGACATCAGACCGACCGGTCGGGCTCGTCAAATCGCTCTCCGTCGATTGGGAGGTCATCGCGATGGTGCCCGTCCGTGATCTCGCCGCACTGGAACTCGGGCTGGTCGAGGATCCGGCGATCGCCTTCGAGCAGGCCCTCAATCTGTTCAAGGTGATGGTGCGTCTTCTCTCCAGTATCTTCGTCGTCGCGCCGCTCGCGCTGGCCTGGGAGATGCTGTTCCTGTTCGCTTTCGGCGGGTTGAAGATGCCCTTGCCTCACGCGGCGGTCACCGGATCGCAGATCATCCGGATCGGTGACCTGGCGCGCAGCCTGATGGCGTTCGACGCGCTCGTCGTTTCATTCGGTGCCGTGATCATGCTGGTCGCGGGCAAGCAGCCGAGCCGCCGGTTCGGGTTCCGCAACATCTATCGGGACCGGCGGGATGCCTATCTGCGCGAGCAGTTCTCTGTGTCGGACGACGAAGCGATCACGATCGCCACCCCGTCGCCCAGCTTCACGTCAGTCCGTCAGAGGTCGTTTTGATGATCCGGGCAGTCGTGGCCGACCGATCCATCACGAGGGCGCCGCTGCCCTGCTGCGATCCATGCCCAAGATTCCCCACCCCCCTGAAATGGCGCCGGCAATGAGCGGGGTTTCGGGCATGGCGGCGCCACCCCCGCCCGCTGATCAGGGAGGCAACGATGAACCCCGGCGCGCGCCGGCGACGCTCGCCGAACGTCTGCGGAAGGCGATCAACCTCGCACTGCCGCCCGACCGCCGGTACATCGGATATCTGGCAAGGGTGATGGGTGAGCCGAACTTCGATCGGTATCGCGCTGTGACGAACGGAACGGCAACGCTCACCGACCCGGAGATCGATTCTGTCGCGGCGATGCTGGGTATTTCACCCACCTGGCTGCGGTCCGGCGGTGGTAGTCCCTTCCTTGTCGGCACGATGCCGCTCTCGGACAACCCGATCGGCCTTGTCCGGTTCCTGGCTGGCATCGACAGCGCCGGGCCGTGGGGTCCGGCCCTGTCGGTGGTTTTCGTTGCCTGCGCCTATCCGGCCTATGGCAGCGTGCTCATCATCTGCGAGCACGAGGGCACTGCCCTCAACCCCCACCGCTACAGCACGATCAGGACCACGACCCGTCTGGACACGCCTGAGCCGGGAGCCTGGACATGGCAACCGGGGGCTCTGCTCCTCAACATGGCGTTTCTCTCCCGCCTGCATGTCCGGCACGGCGGCTATCGTGGTCAGGGATTGATGAGCATCATCGTCTCCGACGATACCTACGATGCCCTCTCCAGCGGGACCGCCCATCTTCGTGATCTGCCGCTCCTGATCAGCGATTCCAAATGGCATCTCGATCTGTTCGACCGGCAGCGCCTGCGAGATCGCGCGCTGGTGTTCCAGCATTGGCAATACTGGCAGACCTTCGGCCTCTGGACCCTCGATCATCTGGCCAAGGACCCGGTGCTGAAGCCGTGCATGGAGGGTTATCTCCGGGGCGATCACCCCGATTTTGGTCAAGCGGCTGCCCTGCTCGATGCGGGGCCGGCACAAGCAAGCACCCTGACCCGGATGTCCTATCTGCAACGCCATCCCGACCTGGTGACGGCTGAACCGCCGCCCTCCGGTCTGCTGCATTAGGCCCGCGATGCAAACCGGTCTCGCCACACCGCTGCCCTTCCTTGCCGATCTGACGGTCGCACAACGTGACGCGGCCTGTCAGGATGGGCCGGTACTGGTGCTGGCGGGCGCCGGAACCGGCAAGACCAAGACATTGACGGCTGCGATCGCGCGGCGGATCGCCTCGGGCGTCACGCCGTCCCGCATTCTTGCCGTGACTTTCACAAACAAAGCGGCGCGCGGCATGACCGAGCGCATCGCTGCCGTCCTGGGCGAGGGCGCTCAACCCGGATGGGTCGGCACCTTCCACGGCCTCGGCGCGCGGCAATTGCGGATCGAACCGGAAGCGGCGCATCTCCGACCGGGTTTCGACATCATGGATGCCGATGATAGCCGCCGGCTGCTCAAGCGCGTCATGAAATCCATGCAGATCGACGCCGCGATCGATGAGGGCATTGCCACGTCGCGTGATCCGGTCAAGCTGATGGCCAAGCGGATCGAGACCTTCAAGGACAATCTCATCGCGCCGGAAGACGCGGCGTTGCGGGTCGAGGGATTGATCGGAGCGGCCACCCGTGAACGCCGGCCGATCGATGCCGCTGGTTTCCGCGCGGCGGTGCCGGTTTATATCGAATATCAACGCCGACTGCGCGAAGCCAACGCCGCGGATTTCGGGGATCTGCTGCTCTGGCCTGCCAGGACCATGCAGATCGATGAAGCCTACCGGCTGCGCTGGGCCGGGCGCTTCGATTGCGTGCTGGCCGACGAATATCAGGACGTGTGCTACGTCCAATACGCCTGGTTGCGGCTACTCTCGGCCGATCACCACCAGATCTTCGCGGTGGGCGACGATGACCAGGCGATCTACTCCTGGCGCGGCAGCGATCTCGTCTATCTGCGCCGGTTCCTCAAGGAGTATCCCGACGGCAAGCTGATCCGGCTGGAAGAGAATTTTCGCTCCACCGCGCACATCCTCGATGCCGCGAACGGCGTCATCGCCCATGACGCGGAACGGATGGGCAAGACGCTGTTCACCCGCAAGCCCGCCGGTGACCCGATCGAGATCCTCCGCTTTGCCGACGCGGGTGCCGAAGCGAACGGGATCGCCGATGAAATCCAGCGCCGTCACGGCGAGGGGATCGGCTGGGATGACATGGCGATCCTGTATCGGAGCAATTTTCTCTCGCGCGGCTTTGAGGAGGCGATGATGCGCCGGCGTATCCCCTATGTGCTGGTGGGTGACGTCGGTTTCTATCAGCGCGCCGAGGTCAAGGACGCGCTGGCGTTCCTGCGCATCGCGACGACACCGGACGATGTCCAATCCGATGAAGCCTTCCGCCGGGTGATCAACACCCCGCCGCGCGGCTTCGGCCCGAAAGCCCTCGATGAATTGGAAGCGGAAGCCGCGTTCCGGCAATCATCGATGCTGCGCGCGATCGAGACCGCTGATCTGCCGGCGAGGTGTCGCGGCGCCGGCCTCAAATTCGTCGATCTGATCCGCCATGTCGGACAGGACACAAGGAGCAGTGTCGCCGATCAGATCTCCGCTTTGCTCGACGGGTCGGGCTACCGGGCGATGTTGCGGGCAAGTCGGGCAGAGACCACGGAGGATCGGCTGGAGAACCTGCAGGAGCTACTGGAAATAGCGGGCGGGTTTCACACGGCGCGGGAACTGCTCGACCATGCGGCGCTGGCGACCTCCGGACCCGGTGAGGATCGGGGCGAGCGGGTGAAGATGATGACGCTGCACAAGGCCAAGGGTCTGGAATTTCCGCATGTGTTTCTCCCGGGCTGGGAGGCGGGCGCGTTCCCGCCGCCCTATGGCGACGTCGCCGAGGAGCGCCGGCTCGCCTATGTCGCACTGACGCGCGGCATGCGTCGGGTCACGGTCTCGCATTGCGAGTACCGGCGCGGGTACGAAGCGCCGTCGCTCTATGTCGACGATATTCCGCATGGACATAAGGTGAGCGGTTGGTTGCGCGCCAACGCGCGGGTGAAATCAATGGGCTCAGGGCAGGCCAAAACGATCGTTTCCTGGCCGACTGACGCTGAACTCGTGGGGCGTATGGGAGGGTAAAACAATGACAGGGATTCCGGTCAGGGTGGAACATGGCGGGTTTGCGCCGGATCGCTTGGAAAGAACGACCTGATGGGCCTCGAAGATCGTGATTGGTTCCAGGAAGGGCGGGCCGAGCGTATGCGGCGGATAGAAGCCGCAACCAAACAGCAACCTCGCACGCCCACTCCACCACCTCCATCACCACCACCGCCGCCACCCGGCACGACCGCACACCGGCCAGCGGGACGCGGGCGTCGCTTTTCGTTCCACCCGATATCTTTGTTGTGGATTGTTGGTCTTTTCGCGCTGGCTTATCTGGTCGGCGGCCATGTCGAAGGCCAGCACGGTGGTTGGACGTCGCCGCTCGATCCTTTCGGGCTCATGCGCGCTGAACCGTTCCCAGCAAATGACACGGTTCATTGGCTGTCGACCCGACAGTCCGGCACGATGCTGGCCAATTTCACCGTGGTCGCGCCCCATACCGGGCCGCGCTATTATTTCGTCGAGCTGAGCGCTGAAGACACTCACCAACCTGTCGTACAATTTTATCTATGGCGCGGCATGTCGGTCTCGATCCGGCTTCAGCTCGGTGAATACCAGCTTCATTATGCGGAAGGTTCGCATTGGTACGGGAGCGGACGGATGTTTGGTGACAACGGCCGGATATTCGAGGCAGATCAACCGCTCGCCCTGTTCGCGACGGGCTACGGTGTGATGGGCCGGGTCGTTTACCTTCATCATGTTCTCGGCGGCAACCTCCCCGTCCATCACACCGGGCGTTTCTGAAATTCCCCCAACAGCAAAGGCGGCGTTGCATGAACAGCTTAAAATCCCCTGGATTGCCGATCGTCCTTGCCACGTTGTCCTTGCTGGCGGGATGCGCACTCCCCCAGGGGGGCGGCGTGGGTACGCCTAACCTCAATCCGGCGGCTCGTGGCCCGCTCTACTATCGATATATCCCCTCCGCGGCGCATCAGATCGGCCCGAATTTACCGTTTCCAGGACCAAATTATGCTCAGCAGAACCAGATCATCTCGCTGGCTGGATTCAACGGCGCCGAGACCGAAACGGGTATCTATACGTTCGTCTACAAGTTCTACGCAGGCGGCTTTCCGGCGGTGCAGGCCAGCGTCGAGCGATGCTACGCGATTTCAGAGCACTATTTCGAATACGAATCCGGCTTCATGCTCGGACAGGTGGTGCCTTGTGAGGCCGAAGACACGACGGCCTATTACTACAATCTTTTGCTCACGGAGAACTGGGGCTTCCCGTCTTATCCCTTCTTTTCCCTTAAGCCTTTCGCACGGCGCAGTCTGATCCAACTCAAGATCGCTCATCAAAATCTGGGATCAACCCATCTGTTCACCGATCGATTGACCCATGACATCAAGATCATATTGCCAACGCTGATCGAGCTGCCGGTGGCAGAGGATCGCCCGTGAGAGTTGGGCATCATTCGGCTAGCACTTCGGGTCTGCTCACGGCGGCCCTGCTTGCCGGTTGCGCGACCGGCCCGATTCCTAAAGTCGCTTCGGATGTCCCGACACCCGGCATGGCGAACCATCAGTCGGTGGCCAACGCCGATCGAGCGACAGCGCTTGCTTTTGAAATCGGCGATATAGCGTGTAGGCGACGCAGCCGAACCACCTAAAGGCGGCTGCTTACGTAGCTGTCGTCGAGTCTCCCATGATAGGCGACAGGGGCGATGATGAGGACGTCCGGTGAACGACCTCTGGCAGAAACCTGATCGTGCGACGAATTGGTTCCCCCGGTAGCGAGAGCAGCAATTACCCGGCATCGAACCGTCCAAACGGACCACATTAATGAACGGAGATAACACGTTTTTGTGACCGTTCGCCGCAGACGATAGACAGTGGGCATTCCGGGATGTCATCAGCATCACGATTTCTGGAGCGACCACAGATGTTCGAGACCTACCGCGTGAAATCCGGCGATTGCCTGTGGAACATCTCGAAACACCGGTTCGGTTACGGTCATTTGTGGCCCAGCATCTACAGCTTCAACAACTGGGCGGCGGCTCGGCGGATCCAGAACGCAAAATCGATCGTCGATCCCAACCTGATTTATCCTAAACAGCTCGTCCTGATTCCCGACCTCGACATGCAGTTACTGCGCCCTCTGGTCCGAAGCCCACGCCTCACATCGGTCATCGATGCAGCAGACCAGGCCGCGCGGGGCCACACGAACCGCATCGACCCGCGGTTGATCGCGCCGTCGACCATCGCCCGCGATCAACGCCGGAACCCCGCCGCCTATCTGCATTTCAAGCCGTTCTGGGCGTTCGAGTACGATCTCGACAATCTGAAGACCATCGAGTTCCACGTCGGTGCGTTGCAAGCCGAAGTCAAATGGAGCGGCACCATCCTGATGCAGCCAGTGCATGACGAAGCGCTGGTCACACTGAGCAACCATGGCGCGGTCATCTCGCAGGAATTCAAAGCGGATACCGTGCTCGGCGAACTCAGCACCGGCATCGACATGACCTACCAGCCGACCACCAAAAAACTAACTTTTTCCTGCAATCTCACGCGAGCCGGTCACGGCGTCGTGCCTTCGATCGCGTTTGAAGGCGACGACGAAGGGCCGAAATTCCTCCTGAAATGGCAGCCGTTTTCCGGCAATTTCCAAGGCTATTCGTTCATCGCGACCTGCCAGGCCGAGGTAACGATTAAGGCGGGCAGCGGAGGCGGGAAAACCGGAGAGAGTGGATCAACAAGTTCTGGACCCTCAACTGGTACCAACCCTTCGGCGCGATCGATTCCGGGTCCGCCGCAAAAGACACTCCTTGCTCGCCAAAATCCGTCCGCTCGATCGATTCCAGGTCCAAGCAACCGGCTGGTGATGAAAGACAAGATCAATAAGCCGTCGAGCGGAGTGGCACGACCAAACGGTCTGGCACCGTTGATCGGTATTCTGGGTGTTATCGGTCTAGGCCTTGCGACTACCGGTCAATTCATCGAACGGAATCCGGAGCTAGGGTTCTTCCTGGCCGCGGGTTGACCTAGCGTTATTGGTCTCGGATAGCCACTTGGCCGCGAGTTTATGTGCTTCCGCGATCTCGCGTCGTGACATCTGCGCTTCGAGATTCACGATATTGGATTTTATTTTGCGGATCAATGTGGTCTTTGGAAAGGCTTCAGCGATATAGAGCCACTTCAATGATTTCAGCTTACTTTTCTCGACTCCCTGCCCAAAATAATAGGAGACCGACAAGTCGTTCGCACCGTCTGACCCATGTTGTTCGATCGATTTTCTGAACCAATAAATGGCTTTGGAGTAATCTAATGCTACGCCGTAGCCATGAACATACATCCAGCCAAGACTGGCCTCCCCGGTTGGATTTCCCTGCTTTGCCGAGGATTGGTACAGTTGGAACGCTTTTTGGTAGCGATTTGGTATATTGGCAGACGTTCTGTACAAATATCCTAGAGTATTTTCACCGATGGAATTATTCTGGTCAGCGGACTTCTTTGCCCATCGAATAGCTGCTGCGCGATCTTTACTGACCCCCAATCCCTCCTGATACATATACGCCACCTGCGCCTGAGCACCGGCATCGCCCTCCTTCGCGGCCTTCAGGATCAAAGGAAAGGCTTTTACGAAATCGGGTTTATCCGCGTTGTAGTACCGCATGCCGGCGCGAAATTCGCTCTTTGCCTCGTTCGTTCGGGACGGTGTTTGAGCGCTGACGCGTCCAATGACCGGCAGCATGAAAACCGCGAAAAGGATAACTGCCGGAATGGTCACGCGGTTCATCAAAAAGCCTTGCGAGATGTTGGCTCCTCAACTTTAACACCATGGAAGCCGCTCGAAAACCATGGACAGGGACGAAGCCCTGACTGGATCGGATGATCTTCTTCGATGCTTCGGCCCTGATCGCTGATAGCCAGCGAGGAGGATGCCAATCGCCTCGCGGGTCGGCTGACACAGCGATTTCTTCGCCTTTGATACGGCGAAGTCGCACCAAGCTGCTCTGATCTTCAACGGGAACGATTTCCCGAAAACCGGGATCGTCACCTGACCGGCGGGTTCAACTATCCCAATTGCGTGATCGCTCAAAAAAACAGTTCGGACTGGCGATACGGTTTCGCACCGTGGTCTTCGAAGGGAGATAACCATGCGCGTTTTTCACCATTCGGCTATCGCTGCGGGTCTGCTCGCGGCGGCCCTGCTTGCCGGTTGCGCGACCGGCCCGGTTCCGAAAGTCGCTTCGGATGTCGTGGCACCCGGCATGCCGAACCTCCAGACGGCGCTTAACAATGCAATCCTGCGCACCGACCAGTCGGTCGATCAGCTCGATGGCGAGCCGGTGATGACCCTGGCCTCGGCGCGATTGCCGGAGGCCCTGCCCGGCGAACTCGAACAACGCATTCGGTGGAATTACGAGGGTAATCTCGGCCCGGCGGTTCGCGCACTCGGCACGCTGATCAATTACCATGTGGTGGTTCACCACCCGAAGGGTACGGTGCCGGTTCTGGTATCGGTCCATGCCGACCAGATCCCGGTCTCGACGGTGATCCGGACCCTGGGCATCGAGGCCGGGTCGCGCGCGACGGTCACGGTCATTCCCGCCGAACAGACGATCGACGTTCGATATCCCAGCCCGGTCGCTGCCGCGTCAGCGCGCGGCCATTCGTGAGGGGTGGGTCATGGCCAGAAAATATCGCCGTCTTCGGGTTCCGCGCCGCCCGGCACCCCGTCCATGCGTGCCCGTCAGATTTGTCCAGATGACGGATCCGGTAGGCGATTTCCTGTCGGGCCTCGTGTCGGGCGCGCGCCGGGGCGCGTTGTTTTTCCGTCTCGGCATCGATGATCCGTTGCCGCCCGAACTGCTCAATGCCCGAGGAGATTACCGATGAACCGATTGAGGCTTGTTATCCTTGCGGCCACGCTGCCGGCCGCCCTGTTCCTCGCGCCCGTCGCCCGTGCGGCGCAGGCACCGTTTCCCGAGGTGGGCATTTCGGACAATCCCGCCACGATCGCGCGGAGCCTGCGCGACAACGCCAATCCGCTCAACAATCCCGTCGCGGGCGCGCGGATCAATGGCATCCTGACCGGAGGGCAGGCACCGCCGTCCCTGAACGAGTTGCAGGCACTCCGACCGCTTGCGGCGAAGCACAAGTCGATCTCGCCGATGCGGCGTGCGGCGCTCAAGCAGAACGCGCTCAGCTACGGCGCGCAGGGCGGTCTCGCCGCGGAAAGCTACGCGATCAATCTGATGCTGGTGAATTATCAGGCCGATCTCGACCGGACATTCGATTTCGGGAAACTGATGGTCGATGTGAGCAACGGGCAGACCCTGTTGCGCCCGCCGATCGTCACCGAAGCGCAGATGGCCTTCGCGCTGGCGCCTGGCGGTCAGGTCGCAAAGCAAACCGATCGGGTTTACGAGATCACCCAGCAGGCGCAGCTGGCTTCCGCGCCGCCCAACTGGCGCACCTATCTGGTCCGGACCTGGGCGAAGCCGGTTCCCCCGCCGCGCTCGATCCGGCCGCGCTCGCGGCTGGAGGTGGCATACTGGCACAAATGGGTCGCTGAAGGCTGGGCGCTGGGCGAGGCGCAGGGGGCCCAGATCTTCCTCGATGATCTGAGCCGGCTGCAGAACAACTATATCGGGATGGTCCGCTACCAGGTGCTGCTCCGCGCCGGTCTCGTCGAATCTCCCGATCTGGTCTTTCATCATCAGGCGGTCTCCGGCGGGCGTAACCGCATGCTGATCGGCAACGACGTCATCCGGATCACCAATCAGCCGGGCCTCGATCCGAACGCCGCGCATTGGCACCCAACCGATGTTCCGAGTGGCGGGCCGATCGGCCAGCCGCCGGTGCGCTGAGGCGGTGGTGCTCATGGTCAGTCGCGGCCCCGATAATCGTCCGATCAAAGATTACCGGAAATTCCATCGTACCATCCTGAGCGATCCGTCCGACAATTTCGATCGGCCGATCGCGGTGCAGGAGTTTCTTCGCCGCGCGGTGCAGGAGGGTGTAAGCGAATTGTTCTTTGGCGATCTGCGGCCGGTGGTGGCGAAGATCGACTGGGAATTCTGCGCGGCGACGAACCATCTCCTCACGCCCCAGGATCTTAGGGGATTACGCAAGTTCCTGTTCGGCGATCATACCCAGCCCGCTAGCCCGCATCGCCACTGGCACAAGATCGGCCGGGTGCATCTGCGTGACAAGGAATACCTGCGCTACGAGGTCACCGAGACCGAGATCCATGACGCATCGGAACTGCGCGGCCATGAGATCGTCCTGCGGCTGCTGCCCAATGTTCTGCCCGATATTGAGTTCTATGAACTCGATCGCGAACTACGGGACCATCTGCCGCGGAGCGGTCTCGTGCTGGTCAGTGGCGGCGCGGATAGCGACGCGACGGGTTTGATCGCAGCTCTTGTCCGCTGGGTCGTCGAGGATCGGAGCGTCGAGCATCGCGCCGTCATCTACGCCCTGACGGATTACTCGTTCACCCAGGAACTCCGGCCGATCGCGTGGGAGAAATCCTCGATCCTGCAGGTCGAGACGCCGCCTGGCGAACCGCTGAACCGGGCGATGGTGCAGGCGACCGCGATCGGCGCGGACGTTGTGGCGATCGGTGCATGCCGGGATCCGGCGACGATGGAAATCGCGCTCGCGCTCGCGGCGGAGGGCAAGCGCGTGTTCGTCGGGGTCGGGACGAGCGGTGTGATGAACACGGTGGCGCGTGTTCTGGCTTTGCTGAGCCGGGGCAGGGGGGAGGACCACGCGCCGGGCCTGCCGGAACTCGCGTTGAACCTGCGCACGATCATCTCGCAGAAGATGGTCCGCAACCAGCAGGGATCGATCTCGGCGCTGCAGGAATATCTCATCGTCGGGCCACCCCTGCGCGAAGCCCTGCTCCAGACGGCACCGAGCGGCTGGCCTCTGCCGTTCCTGACCTATTTCGAAGCGGAGGGCGAGAGTTTTGCGGCCTGTGCCAGCGTGGCCCGCAATGCCGGCGTCATCAGCACAGAGGTATTCCGCCGTGTCGTTGCGGAAACCACAGCCCCCATCATTACCCGCCGGCCCGCCCGGGCGGCCGGTGCCACCCAGGCCAAGAAATCATGACAAACGGCAGCGCACCCCAGGTGGTCCCGACGTCCTTTCCGATCGACGCGACGATGCATTCCGACGATGGGGAGACCGAGGATTTTGCGATCGCCCTGAAACGCAGGATGGCCGATGGCCGGGCGCGGGGTCGCGCGGGCCGGCAGACCTATCCGGTCCTGGCTGTTGCGGCTTTGAGGCGAGATGCGGTCGAGACGGGGTGTGTCTTGAGCCCGGAAACCATCGGCAAGGGGGATCTTCATGCTTGAGCCCGCCCGACACGACCTGCGTATCGTTGTCGCTCCCGATATCCGACCAGAGGCTCCTTCGGGGAAAGACGCGCTCGCCTCGGCGCTCGACACGGATCTCACCTTCGAACCGATGCCGCCCCGGATGTACGAGGCGGACTGGAACCGGTTCATGGTCTGGGCCGCCGATCGCAACGTCTCGGACATCAGGCTTCAACCCTTCGCGCCGGCGTTCGTCCAGCGCTATGGCCGCCTGCGACCGGCGACAACGCGCGATCTCACCATTCCTGAGGTCGAGACCGCCACCAACCTGTTCTACGGCGCGGATGGGATGGCGCGGCTCAAGCAGGGCATGGATTTCGATGTCAGCTACAAGGCGCGACCGGAGCGCAATCGCTCGATCCGGTTCCGGGTCAATGCCACCGGCTGCGAGACCCACGGCGTGATCACGGTCTCGATCGTCGCCCGGGTCCTGCCCGAACGGGCACCCGATTTGTCGAGCCTTGCCCTGGAGCCCGAGATCCTCGCTGCGTACCGGATCAGCAAGGGCGTCGTCATCGTTAGCGGCGCCACCGAGAACGGCAAGTCGACCCTCCTGGCCGGGATGATCCGCGCGATGCTGCTCGATCCCGACGCCCATCTCTCGATCCTCGAATACGCCGCACCCATCGAATTCGTCTACGACGATGTGCGCGGTGCGTCGGCCCTGATCAGCCCGGCCGAGATCCCGCGCGACATGCCGAGTTTTGCAGCGGGTGCGCGCAATGCCAAGCGGCGCAATCCCAAAGTGGCGGTGCTCGGCGAGATCCGCGATGCCGAGACGATCGTGGTGATGTCGCAGATGGCGATCTCGGGCACCGCGATCTACGGCACGATGCACGCGGGATCGGTCGAGGAGACCACCCAGATCGCGGTCAGCCTCTGCCCGGTCAATGAACGCAATGCGGTCGCGGTGCAGCTGGGCCAGTCGCTGCGGCTGATCATCAACCAGCGGCTGGTCCCCTCGGTCGATGGCAAGCGCACCGCGCTGCGGGAGTTTCTGGTCTTCGACAAGGCGCTCAACCATCGCCTGGTCGGGGCCTCACCGGATGACTGGCCTTCGATCTGCCGTGAGGCGCTGCGCACCCAGGGGCAGAGCTTCACCGTCGCGGCCAACCGCGCGCTCGCGCAGGGGCGGATCTCCGAGGAGACCGCGTTCTATTTCAAGAAGGAGTTCGGCGATGTGGCGTGACACGATGAAGCCGCTGCGGCTGTTCATCATCGATGCCTGGGCTTTGGTCCCGGCCCTGATCTTTCTACTCTACTGGTCGTTGACCACGCTGGTGATCGCGCTGGTCGGGATCGTCTTCTTCGGCGTGATCGGGTGGTTCGGCGTCAACATCGTCGCCACCATGCGGATTCTGCGGCGCTGGTTGATCGGGCCGCTGCGCCCCGCCGTGCCGCGTGACCGCAAGCGGCGCTTCGTGTGAGCGGAGAGATGGTCATGAAATCTCCGACGATCTCAGAATCCCTTGTCGTGGTTGCCGGCTCCGGTCAAGCACGGTCGACGATCACCCGCCTGAGCGAGGCGTTTTCCCGGCTGTTCGTCATGGGACGGCGACCGGTGCTGCTGCGCGATCTCGACAGCTGGCAGCCGACCGTGATCTCGCCGTTCCTCGCCGCCCATGCGAGGGGCCTGCTGCCGCTGTTCGTCATGGCCGGCAACGCCGTCTGGCGCGATCTTGGTGAAACCCCGTTCCCGGTGCGGATGCAGGATTGCACGCGCGCGCTGGCCGGCATCGAACTGGTCTCGATCATCCCGCCGGACGGGGATCTGACGCCGCTGATGCTCGCGATGATGGAGGCGATCAGCCAGGTGGCCGATCAGACCGGCATCCTGGTCAATGAACTCGGCCCGTTGATCGAGCGTGCCCCCGGCGCCGAATGGGTGGGGGCTAAACTGGCGATGGTGCCAAGGCCCGCAGCGGAGGTCCCGTCATGAGACGCCTGACCGCCATCAAAATGGCCGGCGCGCTGATGGGCTTCAGGGTCGTTGCTGTTATTGGTGTTGCTGCTGCTGCTGCTGCTGCTCCCGCTGCATCAGCCGCGGACGCCTGGGCTGGACCCTATCACGACGCGCGCCGGCCGGTCGTGATCGCCGCGACGCCGCAGGCCGCGGATCACACGATCAGGTCATGCATCAACGCCGCGGCCGGGCTCTACCATCTCCCGCCCGCCCTGTTCATCATCCTCCTGCATGTCGAAGGCGGCCGTCCCGGCTTCGTCACCGGCAATACCAACGGCACCGTCGATATCGGCCCGATGCAGATCAACCAGATTTGGCTACCAACGTTGGCGCGCCATTGGCATGCGACAACACGGGCCACCTTCCGGGCGATCCGGGATAATGTCTGCGCCAACGTCGCGGCGGGAGGCTGGATCCTGGCGCGCTCGATCCGCGATGCCGGTGGCCATCTCTGGCAGGGGGTGGCGTATTACCATTCCCGCACCCGCCGCTATCAATCCGCCTACCTGCTGGCGGTGCTGCGCGAGGTCGAACGGCTCGAGGCAGAAGCCGAGGCGGGGGCGCAGGCCGGGGCCGGGGCCGACCACGCCCCATCGTCTCCAGGGAGTGGATCATGAGCGGCAATGTCCGCCAGCAGCAGGCGGCAGTCGAGAACATCGTCCTGTCGCTGGCGTTCATCCTGGTCGCCCTCGTCTTCGTGCTCGGCTTTGCCTGGCTGAAGGCCCATGCCGCGATCTCGCGCGCGGTTCTCGAGTTCATGACGTTCCAGATCCTGCATTTCGACTGGATGCACGGGCGCTATAACCTGGCGAACGAGATCAGGGCGATCCCGGCATCCTCCCTGTCCGTCATCGAATTGCTCCGGGTGGTCGGCGAGGTCTCGGCGCTGTTCGCTCTGCCGCTGTCGATCTTCGTGACCGTGCTCGGCATCGTTCTCGTCATCTACGCGCCGGCGAGCCGTCACGCGACGCCGCTCGACCTAAATGGGCTGATGCGGGTGCAAGCCCCGGTGTTTCGCTCGATCGCCGCCTATCTGCCGCGCCGCCTCGTGCCGGTCGCACCAAGCCTGCCTGTGCCACGGCCCGCCGATCCGGCGCTGCATCTCGGTGAGTGGCTGACCTGCCACGCCCTGAACGAGACGGGGGCGTTTCAGCGAGACCAGGCGGTTGCGGCGCTCGAGACGCAGCTCGGCAAGCCGTGGAGCGGGATCGATCAGGCCCCCGGCCCGGCGCGGATGATGATCGCGGTCTGCGGATTGCACGCCTGCCGCCGGCGCAAGGAGGCTGCGGCACTGCTCGGGCTGGTGTCGGAAAGTCTGGCTGCCAATGCCGCAGGTGAGGGGGACACGGGTCCTGATCACCCCCTCGTCCTGTCACCCTCCATCATGCAGGCGGTCGACCGGATTCTAGCCGAGAGCGATGTCCGCAACATAGTCGAGCCCGTTCTGCGCCAGCATGGCTTCGTGACCACGGCGGTGATGGGGTTGCTGAATTTCGCGCGGGCGCGCGCCGGGCTGCTGCCGCCGGCGCAGTTCAACTTCCTGAAACTGGTCGACCGGAACCTCTGGTACGCGTTGCAGTCGCTTGGCTTCCCCGTCTCGGAGACCGAGGATGGACCGTTCCCCAATCCGAAGATCGAGGCGCTGGGCGCACGGGCGCATTGGCAGACCGAACGCGCGGAGGGCACCGCGCTGGTCTTGCCGCATATCGAGATGGCGATCGAGCTCATGGTCGCGCGGGTGACTGCGGCGATCGCAAAGCAACAGCAGCTGAAGGATCTCAGATGAACATCACGATCTCGCACGATGGCGGGGCCATCGTTCTCCGCATCGAGCCGGCTGCCGGTGATCCACCGGTGGCAATCGGAGGGCTGGCGATACCTGGGCATGCCGGGGCGACCGGCGCGGGTGGGACGAGGCCAGCCAGCGTCAGGCGATCGTGGTTGGATAATCGGCCGGTGCGGCTTCTGGCGCTCGGCGCCGTTCTGGTGGCGTTCATCCAGATCGGGATGGTGGTCTCGGGCGCTTCCGGCACGGCGGTCCAACCGCCTGTCGCGATGGCACCGATGTCACTGTCAGGCGGCACGTCCTCGGGCGGCACTCCTTCAGGCGGTCCGTCATCAGGCGGGAGCTTGGGTGCGAAGGCAGGACACAGGGCGGTGCCGCCCGCCGTGGCGATCGGCGACGCGCTGGCCGATGGGTCCAGGCCGATCGGTAAGGTTCATCAACCCACGATCGCCCCGGGAACGGCGGCCGCGCAGGCGCGGTTCGGGCTCGACCCATGATCCCGCGCGAGGTCAAAGGCCCGGAGGCCAACACCGAACGGGCCGGGCCGCAGCTGACCCGCGATATCCGTCCCGGTTCGGTGCGGTTTCTCCAGGCGCTGCAGACCCCGCTCAGCGGCTTTCTCCTGATCGCGGGCGGGGTCGGATCATTCTTCGTGCCGGTGATCCTCGATCCTGTCGTGGTCATTTCCATCATCATCGCCGCCTATGTGCTGACACGCCCGACCATCCTGCCGATGCGCCTGCCGAGCTACGCCCGCGGGCGTGATCGCAACCATCCCTCGCCGCGGGACCGTTCGGCGCAGAAGCCGGCCGGGATCTTCTATCTGGGAGCGGATTTTCGGACCGGGCAACAGATCTGGCTCACCAACGAGGATTGCCGTCAGCATGGCGTGGTCCCGGGCACGACCGGCGCAGGGAAGACCTACACCCTGGTCAGCATGGTCGCGAATTCCCTCATCCACGGCAGCGGGTTCATCTTCGTCGACGGCAAGGCGGATAACAGCCTCTACGCCATGCTCTATTCCCAGGCCCGCCGCTTCAACCGCGAGGATGACGTGGTGGCGCTGAATTTTCTGGTCGCGAGCGGCAATCGCGATACCAACACCTTCAATCCGTTCGCGTCGTGCAACGCCGATGTGCTGCGTGAATTGCTGGTCAGCCAGATCGAGCGCAACCCGCAGGGCGGCGCCAACGATCCGAATGGCGTCTTTCTCTCGCGCGCGGTTGCTCTACTCGGTGCCCTGGCCCCCGTGCTGGTCTGGCTGCGCGACAACCGCAACATCCCGATCGATATCGAGAAGATCCGCCTCGCAACCGAACTGCGCTCGGTCATCGCCCTGGCGCTGCACGCGAAATACCGCCTGCGCGATCCCGAGGCCGGCACATTCACGGAGATCGATCTCAAGGAGGAACCGGCAATACCCCCCGCCTATCTGTTCCCGCTGCAAGCCTATCTGGGCGAGACCGGCGGGTTCGATGTCGGCAGTTTCGGCAAGGATACCTCCGCCGCGAAGATCGAGGAGGCCCTGCGGCGGAGCGATGAACCGGCACGGCAGCATTCCTTTGCCGTGATGCACTTCTCCCAGACCTTCACCCAGATGGCGGTATCGCTCGGTCACATCTTCAAGGTCGAGAGCAGCGACATCGACATGCGCGATATCGTGCTCAACCGCCGGATACTGGCGGTCAATCTCCCGACCCTGGAGAACTCCGGCGAAAGCACGGCGGCGCTGGGCAAGATCGTCGTGGCGACGTTGCGCAACATGATGGCGCAGACCTTGGGGGCGGATCTCGAGGGAAATTTCGACGATATCATCGCGAACAACGCGGCCGAGTCCGCGACGCCGTTCCCGGTGATCTTCGATGAGGTCGGTTACTACGCCGTGACCTCGATGGACAAGATGATGGCGATGGGGCGCAAGCTCGGCTTGTTCTTCCTGCTCGGGTTTCAGGAGATCGTGGCGCTCAAGGTCAGGATGGGGGAATCAGCGCTGTCCATGCTCGGCAACGCCAATCTCCAGATCATCACCCGGCTGCAGGAAGGCTCCGAGACCAGGACCTATATCGAGAAGACCGCCGGCGACACCTATGTGACCCAGGCGAGCCGTTTCGATGCGACGGGGGTGGGCGGATATTCCGAGGGCATGCAGGCCGAGGTCCGCCAGGTCTCGCGGGTCGACTGGCAGGATGTCAGGGGATTGATCGAGGGCGAGGCGATCATGCTCTACGGGCGCTTCCGGGTCTATGCCAAGACGTTCGATGCTGAGCCGAAGGCGCAGGGGGCTTTGCGGATCAATCGCCCGATTGCCTTGCTGCCCGCCGGAAAGCAGGCGGGCATGACGCGCGCGGGCTGGGTTCAGGCAGCACTCACCGCGCTGAAGGAAGATGCGCCGGCGACGGCCGAGCCGGGCGGGGCGTTCGAGGCGATCATCCGATCACTGGCGCCGACGATCGAGGCGGTGATGCTGAAAGCCGCACCTGGCGCGTTGGTCGGTGAGGCCGGCGATGCGGCGTTCGGCGGTGCTGCCACCGCGGCACTCGCCGGTCTTGATCCGGCAATGCGGGCACCCGGCCTCTACTATCAGGCGTTCCAGGTGTTTCCGCGCATGCCCGAAAATGCACCGGACGGCGATGGGAGCAAGCGTCCCCGCTATGATTTGAAACGCTTCATGCTCCAGCGCCCTGTCATCCACCGTGATGACGCCAAAACCGGCGCGGGCCGACCGGTCGAGGGGGCTCCACCGGATCAGCAGCCGTCACCGGCTGGCCGCAATCTCATGACGCTCATCCCAGATGAGGAACTGCGGATCCAGGCGGCGCTGGGCGGCATCGCGGTGCAGGCCTACCTCGCCAGTCTGGACCATCTCATCGCGGTCTTCGGCCAAGCGATCCCGCCGTCGGGCTCGACCGAACCGGGCGAAGTCGTCCTGATGGCGGAGCTCCCGGTGCCGCCGGCACACGAGAGCGGGTCGGCGGATGATCCCTCGACGCCGGGGCAGGCAGGAAAGGGTGAACAGGGCGCGGCGAAGCTCGCGCAGGGCGCACCTCCTGCTCCGCCCGCGTCGCCCGCCTCCCATGACCGCGCTGCTGCGACTGAAACCGAACCGGCGCCAGATGCCACGATCCAGCGGCGCATGAGCCCGGGACAATGATCAGGCAGGGGAGGATTCCGTGCACGGCCTGATCCATTCGATCGAGCGAGCGCGCCGCAATCTACGACATCGAATTCCGGATCATGCGGCACCTTACCTTGCCGCAGGCCCTGGCGATTGGCGCTGCCGCCGGGACGGTTGTGCTCTGCAGTGCCCGGCTTGGCGGATTCAGGCGCTTAACCCGGCGATATCGATAATGCGGGCGATCGGAATACCGCTCAATCGGGGCTGCCGAACTGCCGAGTCCGAAACATTTGCCAACCACGATTCGTGTGAATAAACTTTCATCAAGGGATGGATAGAATGGAGCATCAGGGTATGTTCGCAATCCGGGTCAGCCTGACGGGGTTCGCTCTGGCAATGCTGATCTCGGCATCGTGTCGGGCGGCCCTGCCGGCCCAGCCGATCCCTCGCGCCGTCTATGCCGGCGTCCAGCTGTTCCGGAAATACGATCAGAGCGGTGGCATGTCCCAGGTCGTGCAGGCGGTAAACGGGTGCTATCGGGTGATGGCAACGTCGCCCGGCTTGACCCTGGGCAAGATCGAGTGTCTCGGCGAGGATTCCGCGGCCTATGAGATGTCGATCGCGATGACACGGCTACACGGGTTTCCGCCACTGCCCTATTACACCCAGACGGAGTTTTTTGGCCGGACCGGCACCGTTCTCAGGAACGCCGGTATCCACCCTGCGGCTGAACGAAATCACCTGATGTCGAGCATTCTGCTGATAAGCGGGCAGGATTACCACCAAACGGCAGGACAAGGCGACCATTGAGCGTGCCGATAATCGTGACCTGGCTGCGGACGCCGTGATGCGAAGGGCCAGTGGACTTCCCCGGATCGCTCGGACCCCCTTCCGTGCCGGCCACATACTCTGGACCGACGACGAAGTTCACACGCCGATCGCCGGGGAGGATCGCAGTCTGGGCGGCAATCTGCTGGGGTATGAACCGCATGGCCCCACCATGCCACTTCTCGCCGACTTGCTCGATAGGGATATGTTCCTGGATTTGAAGCGGCTCGTGGTTCGTCGCTCCGAATTCAAATGCGAGGCCTGCGGCAGGACAAATTTCCAGCGGCCGTTCGACCGGTGGGAATATGACAAACGCAGCAAAATTCGTACCCTTCGTCGGCTGCTATGCCTCTGCAAGCAGTGCCATATCGCCAGCCTGCGTAAGTTCGACCGGCCGCTTCATCCCCTCGATCCGAGAGACGCGCAGATGCGGCGAGGCCGGGATATCACCTACGAGCAACTGCAAGTCTACGCGGCTGAACAGCAGCGAACCATCGAGGGTTTGGCGAAGATCAAATGGCGGTCCGATATATCGATCCTGACCCAACGGGCATTCGCCAAATTGCCCGCGCCCAATGATCGGCTGATCGTGAACTATCCCGACCCTCCGGTAGCACCACCCGCGGATCGTATTGCGGTTCGGTTTGGGGCCAGATCGCTTAATTCTGGTTATCGTCGTTTTACGTGCTTGCAGCCTGACGCACCAGCGATGGCCGAAGCAAAGAGGTTATGGCCTCTGTTGAAGGAGTATACGGCGGATGAGATCTCGGCGATCACCGGTATCAAGCTGTATCGTCTGCACCACGTTCTGGGGTCACGACAGGTTGCCGCCTACTACCCGGATGCTCCGAAAGGTCGGTTGATCTCGAACTATCGTGAACCTGACCCTGAAGCTGACAAGCGCGCGATGGCCAAAGCAAAAAAATTATGGCCTCGGATAGACAAGTATCTGACGCTTGAGATCGTGGAGATCACCGGCATCAATCTGACGCGTCTTTATAACGTTCTGGGGCCACGACGGGTTGCTGCCGCCAAGCTGTCTGGTGGGATGAACGGGAAGGTGATCAAGCAGAGGAGACCTAAAAACGGAGTGGGTAGGGAGCCGGCGGGTAGGACAAAAACTTGACGCGGACCGCTCCGGACGGGGATCAAAAAACGGCCCGTGCCGGTGAGCGGAAAAGAAAACAGGCCGTTTTGAAGGTTAAATAATCAAAGCCTAGCGCATACCCAGGCTTTCGTACAGACAGCAAAAGTCGCCGGACGTTTTTCATGATGGTGCTACTGAAACACGTTTCTATTGATTATTTATTCGTATTTTTGATGTGATTTATTATTAACTCATTGATGACTTTATATTTCTCAATTGATGCCGAGTGCCCGGTTTTATCAACAACGTGATA
This sequence comes from Acidiphilium rubrum, assembly GCF_900156265.1. Lineage (GTDB taxonomy): Bacteria > Pseudomonadota > Alphaproteobacteria > Acetobacterales > Acetobacteraceae > Acidiphilium > Acidiphilium rubrum. The sequence goes on along the minus strand of NZ_FTNE01000023.1, from coordinate 4,260 downwards.
CTTTCCTCCTGACGCTGTAGCTATGTTTTTCGCTTCCTTGGCGCCATAAGCATGATCCTCGTCGCCGGCGATAGCAAACACAGGAACACGACAATCTTTCAACTCATGAAGAATCGACTGACGGAAAACGACTTGATGTGCTGAATCCGCAATGGATTTAGGAAGATTCAGCATCTTCTGACGCCAATGGTTTTTTTCTTTGACGCGATCTGGATCCGCAAGAAAAGTATCACCGAACATGATATACATGAGCGTATCAATTAAGGGTTCAGTTCCGTTTGCTGCCATCGACTCAACGAGCGGAGCAAAATCCTTCTTCTTATGCTCTTCTTCACCAGACGAGTTTATCGGCACAACCGACGCAATCAAATCGGGGTATCGGGCAGCAAGCCTGAGCGCAATAAAACCGCCCATAGAATTCCCGATGACGTGACATGGCGCAAGGTTTAGCGCGCTGATAAGACCTGCCGCGTCCTCGGTCAGATGGTCCATCGATTGCTCGGCGCGCTCGGCCGGACTGCTCCTACCTTGGCCACGATGATCATACGCCACTATCCGATAATCACCGGCCAGTTCGTCTCGCTGGTGATGAAACATCGTATGATCAAAAAATAGGGAGTGGCTAAACAGAATTGCGGGCTTAGCAATATCCCCGGTGTCTTCGACCCATAGTTTGCAGCCATTAACGGCGATATGTTGCATTACATTTCCCCCATTTTTTAGGTTTTACTATTGTCGAAAAATAATAATAATGAACTGTTGACTATACTTGCCCGCTGGTGCCCGCTTTTAAATCCAAACCAAACGAGGTGTTTCACATATTTGGTGGACGCAAAATGGGCCTTACTCTAATAAGAGCCGGACCGAAAATGATAGTTGAACGATTTCAGTAGGTTGTGATTCAGTTCGTTTGCGATGACGAACGGAGACACGATGGCCTGGACTGAAATCGCTCGGCAACGATATTGCCGGGCCGGATTGCGCTACGCAAGCGACCTCACCGATGCCGAATGGGCCTTGATCGAACCGTTCATGCCGACGCCGTCGCATCGGGGTCGGCCCCGAACGGTGGCGCAACGACGGATCATGGAGGCCATCTTCTATATGCTGGCGACCGGCTGCCAGTGGCGGCAGATCCCGAAGGAATTCGCGCCGTTCACCACCGTGCAGGGGTATTTCTACCGCTTCTGTCGCGACGGCACGCTCGATCGCATCAATCACGTCCTGGTCATGCAGGCGCGGGAAATGGCTGGACGAGAGGCTTCGCCTACAGCCGGCGTGATCGACAGTCAGTCGGTCAAGACCACCGAAGCCGGAGGCCCGCGTGGGTTCGATGCCGGCAAGAAGATCAAGGGCCGCAAGCGTCACATCATCACCGATACAATCGGCCACCTCGTCGGTGCGATCGTTCATCATGCCGGCATTCAGGACCGGGATGGGGCGCCCGACGTGCTCAAATCCGTCAAATCCCTGTATCCCTGGTTGCGGCATGTGTTTGCCGATGGCGGCTATGCCGGCCCCAAACTCAATGGGCGCCTCGCCAAAATCGGCAAATGGACCATTCAGATCGTCAAGCGGTCGGACGCCGCCAGCGGGTTCGAACTCCTGCCGCGACGCTGGGTGGTGGAAAGAACCTTCGCCTGGCTCGGCAGATGCCGGCGCCTCGCAAAGGATTTCGAGGCCACCGTTACCAGCGCCACCGCATGGCTCTTCCTCGCCCATATCCGCCTGCTCACAAGGAAAATCGCCCGTCAACGATAGCCGCACTACCATTCAGATTCGGGCTCTAAGAGGCGGACGCAAGATGTTCCTTGAACCAGGCGCAGGCCGCTCCAGAAGCCTTGTCAAAATCGTGAACGTATGCGTCAAAATGGCCGCCGTTCAGCATTACAAGCTTCTTGGGTTGCAGCGCTTGCTCGTAAGCTGACAATGCCTGATCCGCGACGGTCAGATGATCGCCAAGACCGACGATCAACAAAAGCGGCGTCGGACTAATGTGCGCGATATGGATCCCGGGTTCATATTCAGTGAACATCTCCACTGAACGCAGAGTTACCTCATTCCGCCAGGAGGGCGCCCGCTCCCTGTGGGTCGCAGTGAACCAAGCCCAGGAATCCGCCGTCGGCAGCGCTGCGGGACCAGTGGAGTCCTCCGTCACAACCGGAATCATCGCGGGCTGACCTCCTTTGTACCGGTTCCGTCGGTCTTCATCGAACATGCTGTGGAGTCCACTGAATACGTCTGACCGGATCAACCGCCTCGCATTGGCGTGACCACTTATTAGCGGAACTTGCGACACAACTGCCTTCACCCGGCGGTCAGTGGCCGCCACAACGAGCACATGCCCACCAGAATAGCTCGATCCCCAGATACCAATTTTCAGCCGATCCGTTTCTGGCAGAGTTTCAGCAAACGTAATCGCGTCGCGATAATCCCGAATTTGCTGCCACGGATCGATCTCCTGACGCGGCTCGCCGTCACTGCCCCCGAAATTACGATTATCGAAAACCAGCGCCGCCATGCCGGCTTGGCAGAAGATTTCGGCGAACCGATCAAGGTGCATTTCCTTGACGGCTGAAAAACCATGAGCCATTATAATTGTCGGAACTGACCCGCTGAGGCTCGCCGGTGTAAAATGCCACCCGCGGAGTATCGTCCCATCTTCCGTTGAAAATTCAATGTCCTTGCGCACTTCCTGACTCCCTTTGGTTTTGCTTGTTTAGCAATCATACCATTGAAGGGTGAATTTCCGTAGCTGCTCATCCCCGCCGGGCGGCGTGTTGAATCGATTGTGAATTGACGTGACCACGTCGGATGGGATTCGACGGAGGCGTGACCGAGCTTCCTGATTTATCCCTTCTGTCGCACGCTGAGAAAGACGCGCTGATCCGCGCTCTGTGGGATGCACTGCAAGTTTCGGAGCGGCGGAACGAGGAACTGACGGTCCGGCTTGCTGCTGCGGAACGCCGGATTGCAGAGTTGGAGGCGCGGCTGAACGAGCCGGCGAAGCGGCCGGATAATTCGAGCCTGCCGCCATCGCGCGGGCAGAAGCCAAACCGGCCTAAGAAATCTCCGCGCAAGGGGCCACGCAAAGGCAGTCTCGGCCGTGCGGGTGGCGGTCGCTTGCTTGCCGAGACCCCCGACCAGACGGTGATCGCGAAAGCCGGGCATTGCCAGCACTGCCGTGCCGGGCTGACTGATGCGGATCAGCGCCTCGCGCAGCGCTATGACAAGATCGATCTGCCGCCGATCAAGCCGGTCGTCACCCGCGTCGAACGCTATGCCGGCCATTGTCCGTGCTGTGGGGCGACCACGCTGGCCGCCGTCCCGGAAGGCATGGAAGCCGGTACCCCCTTCAGCCTCAACCTCGTGGCGCTCGCGATTTACCTGCGCGTTATCCATGCTGTCAGCTACCGGCGGCTGTCGCGCCTGTTCACCGAACTTTTCGCCCTGGCGATCAGTGAAGGCGCGCTGGATGCCGCATTCCGACGCGCCAAGCCGGGCTTCGATGCCGATGTCGGCGCCATCCTCGCTCGGCTGCGCCGCGCACGCGTCGTCTGTTCCGACGAAACCTCAGTGCGGATCAACGGCCGGACCCATTGGAACTGGGTCTTTCAGAACGACGACGTCGTCATCCATGTCATCCGGCCAAGCCGGGGCGCCAACGTCGTCGCGGAGATCATGGACGGCCATCGCCCCGCGATCTGGGTCTCCGATCTCTATGGCGCCCAGCGCAATCATGCCGATAACTGGCAGATTTGCCTCGCCCACCAACTCCGTGACTGCAAATTCGCGATCGAAGCCGGCGATGAGATCTTCGCACCCCGAATGAAGGCTCTCCTGCTCCGCGCCGTCGTGCTGGCACGGCGCCATCGCACCCTCGCGGATGCCACAAGGCGTGCCTGGCGGCGTCGCCTCGACCATGACCTCGACGCCGTCATGGCGCTCGCCCCGATCAACCGCCACGGCAGACGATTACGCCGACGATACGGCAAGGTTCGTGATCATCTGTTCACCTTTCTCGACCACCCCGAGGTCGCTGCCGACAACAACGGATCGGAACGCGAACTCCGGCCCACCGCGACATATCGCAAGGTCACCGGAGGATTCCGGTCCAACTGGGCCGCCGATTTCTTCGCCAACGTCCGATCCGTCGTCGGCACCGCCGCTCGGCACGGTGTTGATGCCTATACCGCCATCAAAAACGCCGTCACCGGAGCATCAATGCCGATCGAACTCCTGCCGGGTTGAGCAGATACG
>NZ_FTNE01000040.1 GCF_900156265.1 Acidiphilium rubrum | reverse complement strand
CGGAGGGCTTGCCCGACGCCGCGCGCAGGCTGCTGGTGCGCGGCGGCTTCTTCAGCCCGTCGCTGGAAGGCGGCTTGCCGCTGTTGCCGCTATGCAGCCCAAGTTGGCGCTCAAGCTCCGCCACGCGCGCCAAAAGCACCGCATTCTGAGCACGCAATTCAGCGATGATCGCCTGGTAGAAGGCAACATCAGCCGGAATATCCGGTGCAGCAGGAGGTGCGGGCGATGCCATACACACCTTGACTCACACTTGCCCGTAGTCGGTCAAATGCCGGAGCAGAACACACCTGGGCAGTTACCAAAAAAGAACCAAAAAACTCTTATGAATCGGGGATAAACCTTGCATCGGCATTGCGAGCCCTTGCGAAGCAATCCAGCCCTGACGCAAACATCGGCAAACTGGCAGACAACGACGTATCGATCTCTGCACGCATTCAGCCAAGTGAAACGCGGGGCTAGCACAACGTTCCGTTCCATGTACGATGGGCACCAGTGACCCCGACGGTCTTTGCCTGCGCCGCCAACGGCGGAAGCGATATCAACGGCATTGAGGAAATTTCATACTGTGTAGGTTTTCCGTCGAAATGAAAAAACTTTTTGCTCTGCTTGCCTGCACCATCGTCCTCGGCGGTGCCGCAACGCCGTCATCATTCCTGAACGGAAGCCGTGCGAAGCTGCTGCAAACCCTCAGATCGAACCACGTTCTGGTTCCAGGACGGCGACTGTTACGCCTGACCTATCTGTGCAGCGTCGAACTCGGCAATCAAAAATACCCCATCATCGACATCTTCGAGAGCGTGCCCGGCGCGATGGAGACCAAAGGCATCGCCAGACTCGAACTCCTGAGCCCCAATCTCAAGCCCGTTCAGTCAATCCCCTACGTCCCACCGACAACACCCTTGTTCTGTAAACATAACAGTGTCTATTTCCAAGGCAATGTGTTCGTCGATCAGGCGAACGACAGCGGCAACGAAATCAGCTTTCTGTTCGGTGGCCAAGGCATTGCAGTTCACACGGTTGCCGCCAACACTCTGCCCGCACCCATGAGCAAATAGGCCACTATCACCACGAGCATCAGTCCATGCCCCTCCACATCGGCCTCCTAACCTTCCCCCGCGTCCAGCGACTCGACCTCACCGGCCCCTATGAAGTCTTCGCAACCCTCCCCGAAACCACGATCCACCTGATCTGGAAAACCCTCACCCCCATCACCGCCGCCACCGGCCTCATCCTCACCCCCACCACCACAATCACCGACTGCCCGCCCCTCGACATCATCTGCATCCCCGGCGGCATCGGCATCAACGCCCTGCTGACCGACGAAACCATCCTCGCCTTCGTCAAAACCCAATCCAACACCGCCCGCTACATCACCTCGGTCTGCACCGGCGCCCTCCTGCTCGGCGCCGCCGGCCTGCTCGCCGGCAAACGCGCCACCACCCACTGGTCCGCCATGGACTTCCTCCCTGCCTTCGGCGCCATCCCCACCCAATCCCGCGTCGTCCGCGACGGCAACATCATCACCGGCGGCGGCGTCACCGCCGGCATCGACTTCGCCCTGACCCTCGCCGCCGAACTCGCCGGCCAATCCGCCGCCGAAACCATCCAACTATCCCTCGAATACGCCCCCGAACCCCCCTTCAACGCCGGCACCCCCGAAACCGCCCCGCCGGAAGTGCTGGCGGCAACCCGCGCCCGTGGCGCAGCCAGCCGCGCAGAGCGGGAAGCGATCATCGAACGGATCACCTTGGGCGCGCCATAAACCCCACCACCGCAGCAAAACGCCAACACAAGCCGAATACGCAACCAGTTCTTTTTTTGCGAAAAATCACGTTTGTGAGGCAATCGAATATTTGACCGGGCCTTTGAGGGGAGCATGGCAGCGCGGCGTCATCATCGTGACGCGACGGCCATTCAAAGGCCGCGGACATTTTGCGACCGAAATTTTCAAACGTTTATTCTATTAACGAATTCGTAACATCGAGTTGTTACAAGAACGATGAATGGATTGAACGCGCCGGCAGGACCATGAGCCGCTGCCCGGCAGTTTCTGGCCGTGATCGCAGGGGGACGTATTTTGATTAAGCGTTGGTTTCGATCAAAATTAATGAACGCAAAAATATCCAGTTTAGATGCATTACGCACAAACGTGATGATTGCGGACGAAAACTTAAATATCACGTACATGAACCCGGCGGTTCACGATTTATTAAAGGGCGTCGAAACTGACCTGAAAAAAGATCTGCCACGGTTCGATATGGCCACCCTGATTGGCAGCAATATCGACATCTTCCATAAAAATCCCACCCATCAGCGCACCATGCTGGCTAATCTGCGCGAGCGCCACAACGCGACCATCTGGGTTGGCAAACACGCCTTCGATCTTTTGGTGACGCCCTTGCGAAAAGGCAATAAATCGATCGGATACGTGGTCGAATGGTCCGATGCCAAGCCACGCCTGCTCAATTACGATTACGCGGCCCAGATGACGGCGATCGGCCGTTCCCGGGCGCGAGTGGTCTTTTCGACCGAAGCCACAATCATCGAAGCGAACGAGAATTTTGCCGCCGTTTTTGGATACTCCAGAGACGAACTGATCGGGATGAAACACAGTAGTTTCATCGATCCCGCCTACCGTGAAAGCGAAGAGTACTCCAAATTCTGGAAAGATCTGAACCGGGGCGAATTTCAGGAGGGCGAGTTCAAGCGCATCACCAAACAAGGGGATGTCATCGCTGTGCAGGCGAATTACAGTCCAATCCTCGATCAGTCCGGTAAAGTCATCAAAATCGTGAAATTCGCGAGCGATGTGACCAAGCGGGTCTACGCGGTCACCGAAATTGGCAACGCCCTCAGGGCGCTCGCCGGAGGTAGTCTTGAGCAACGCATTGAACACCCCTTCATTCCCGAACTCGACAACCTCCGAACCGATTTCAATCAGGCGCTCGAAAAGCTTGAGCGGACGATGCAGGCTATTGCGTCGAACACCCAAAGTGTGCGGAGTGGCGCCCGGCAGATCACCCAAGCCTCCGATGATCTGTCCCGCCGCACGGAACAGCAGGCTGCCAGTCTCGAACAAACGGCGGCCGCACTGGAGCAGATCACCGTAACCGTGCGCAAAACGGCGGAAGGCGCTGTCGGTGCCTCCAATGTCGTGGCCGAGGCTAAGCAGGACGGCGAGCACTCTGGCCAGGTTGTGTCTCAAGCCGTTGAGGCGATGAAAAGTATCGAAAAATCCTCCCAGGAAATCAGCAACATCATCGGCGTCATTGATGAAATCGCTTTCCAGACCAATCTTCTGGCACTGAATGCCGGAGTTGAAGCCGCCCGCGCGGGTGACGCCGGGCGCGGCTTCGCCGTGGTCGCTTCTGAAGTCCGGGCGCTGGCGCAGCGGTCCGCCGACGCCGCAAAGGAGATCAAGGCTCTCATCTCCGCATCGGGACGGCACGTCACAACCGGCGTCAAACTCGTGGGCGACACTGGCGAGGCCCTCGCGCGCATCATTGAGCGCGTCAGCCAATTGAATAATGTCGTGACCGATATCGCCGCATCGGCTCAGGAGCAATCAACCGCCCTGCACGAAATCAACACAGCAATCAATCAGATGGACCAGACCACCCAGCAAAACGCCGCAATGGTCGAGCAAAGTACCGCCGCGAGCCACAGCCTCGCCAACGAAGCAGAAGAACTGTCAAACTTGGTCGGACAATTCACCATCGGTAATACCGACCATACTCAATCACCAAACGCCCCCCGCCGCCGCGCACCCGTCGCCAAACCCTTGGCGGTGCCCCGTGGCATGGCTGACCGCATGGTCCGCGCCGGCTAATAATCGAGGCGGTGCCGGAAGTCGTATTGGGTGCAGGCGATGATGTCCCTGCAAAAATTGCCAATCGAGATGGCTCCAGCGCTTCGGCCATCGGGTAAACAACTATATGACGTCTCTCCCTTGACCTCACTCTCCCATCGGCCCGATCCGCCACAACACAGTCCGCCGGTACGCCAACCACCCCACCCCGCCCAGCCCAACCGAGCCACCCACAGCGGCCGCAAATAACCCGACTCCCGGCGCGCCCAGCCGAACGGCCACAACCAAAGCAACCGCGGCCACAACCGGATCAACCAGCATCAGCACGCGAAACACCATCACGGCCGCAGCGCCATATGACGCCATCCAAACCGCCCACACAGTCAGCGGCACTGCTAGCACCCAAACCACCGGCGCTCCCTGCACAAGCACCGAACCATGATCGGTCAGCATCAGCAGCGCCACAACCAAACACAACGACTCCAAATAAACTGACACACTCGCTGCGAAAATCGCCTTGTCGGACCGCAATCGCAACCATTCCGCCGAATCACGCCGCGAAACCTTCATCCGCTGCCGGCCCATCCCAAACCTTTCGGGGGCGTTATGTCCCGGCACGCCATCAACGCATCACATCAGCCCGTCACGAGCGGGCGATGTCCTAACCACCGGGCCGGTCATTGCCACCAAATCTCCCCCAGCACCTCTGGCCGTCATACACCGTCTGCGCTAACGACCCACTGTATCCGTCATAGGCGAAGCCCATATGTACACCGACTCTGACCTAACCGATGCCGTCCAGGCCGGTGTGCTGACCCCGCAAACCGCCGCGGATTTCCGTGCCTTCATCGCTCATACTCGCGCCCCCGCCAGTGCCGATGAAGAACAATTCCGCCTGCTCACCGGCTTTAACGACATTTTCGTCTCCATCGCCACAATCCTGGTCCTGGTCGGTGTGGGCTTCGTCGGCGATCGCATCGCCAGCGCCACCGGCACTGGCCTGGCGGATGCCGCCACGGCCTGGGTCCTCGCACTCTATTTCACCGCCCGCCGCCGCATGGCTTTGCCCAGCATCGTCCTGCTGTTCGGTTTCCTTCTTGGCCTGGCTTACGCGGTCTTTGGCCTTGTCGGTGCCCAATTCCCCTGGTGGCTCGTATTCCACCAGCAGGCCTTACTCCCGTCACCACGCAGTATGCCGGAATTTGTCGTTTTTGCCGCCGCCGCCGTCGTTACCCTCGGCGCCTGGCTGCACTGGCGTCGCTTCAAAGTGCCGATCACCATTGCCTGCACCACCGCCACCACCCTTTTCGCCGCCGCCACCCTGGTCATCATCCTCATCCCCGGCGCGGACAAATTCCCTGACACACTCACCCTCATCGCCGGTCTCGCCACCTTCGCCTACGCCATGCGCTGGGATCTCAGCGACCCCACCCGCACCACCTACCGCGCGGATGTCGCATTCTGGCTCCATCTTCTCGCCGCCCCGCTTATCGTCCAACCTATCTTCGATGCGTTGCACCTGATGATCGGCGGCGTTGTTGAACCGCCCACCGCCGCGCTGGAACACGGTGCCATCGCCGTCGTCCTCTATCTCATCCTGATCATTGTCTCGCTTGCCATCGACCGCCGCGCCTTCCTGGCATCGGCCCTGATCTACGTCGTCGCCGCCCTCAACGAAATCTTCCACGCCTCAGGCGTCGTCAGCAGCAATCTGGCCGTCATCGGCCTCGCGATCGGTGCCGCTTTGCTCTTCCTCTCCGCCTTCTGGTCCCAGTCCCGCGCCCAGACCCTCCGCGCGCTCCAGATCCTCCACGTCCCGAAAATCCTACTCGACAGCTTGCCGCAGCCGCGCTAACAAAATGAGTTAAGAAAATTCTTAATCTTTGAATTTAAAACAAGAAAAATTCGAAACGAATAACATTTTTCTTGCCCACCCCCCACCCACCCGGCCTATAAACGCGTGTGACCACGCCCCGCCCGGCCCTGACCGCCACCCAGAAAACCCAATGCATCCGCGCATTGCTGGCAGTCCTGTGCGACCTGATGCTCGCCCTCTGCGATGCCGCCGGCATGCCCGCCATGCTCCACCGCGCGATCCGCGCCTATTTCGCCGCGTTGAACGAGCATTGCGCTGCCATCCTGGCTTACGCCCCAGCCCGAGCGCCTGACCCTGCAACCATCCGCCCCCACCCCGTCGCCAAGCGCCGAGCCATCCGGTCACGGCCGCTTCAGCGCATCCGCCCGCGCCGGAAATCCCCGCGCGTTGCACACGCCCATCCCGCTACCGACATCCCTTACTCTTGGCGGGTGCCCACTCGGCAAACCGGCGATCGGGCAGAGATCAAACTGGTGCGGATCACGAACGGTTCCCACACGAAAACGGGGCCGCCTTTCGGCGACCCCGTACCGTTCGTTCAATCAGATTTGATCAGGCAGCCATCGGCGCGTAGCGCTTGTGGCCCTTCACGTCGTAGCGATCGAGCATCATCACCTTGTCCCACGCCGCAATGAAGTCTTTGACGAAACGGTGCTGACCATCGCTGCCGGCATAGACGTCGGCGATCGCGCGCAACTGCGAATTCGAGCCGAACACCAGATCGTTCCGCGTCGCGCGGAACTTCGGCGTATCGGTCGCGCGGTCCTTGAGCACGAAATGCATGGCCGTCTCGTCGGTCTTTTCCCAGACCAGATCGGTGTCGGTCAGGTTGACGAAAAACGCGTTGGTCAGGACCCCCACCTGGTCGGTGAACACGCCGTGATCCGAGCCGTCATGATTGACGTTCAGCACCCGCAGCCCACCGGTCAGAACCGTCCACTCCGGTGCGGTCAGTTTCATCAGATTGGCCTTGTCGAGGAAAAATTCCTCGGGCGCCGTGCCCTGCGAAATCTGCTTGAAGTCGTCGTCGATATAGTTGCGAAATCCATCGACGATCGGCTTCAACCACGTGAACATTTCAATGTCCGTCAGCGCTTGCGTCGTATCCACGCGACCCGGGGTGAACGGCACGCTTGCCGGAACACCGGCGGCCCGTGCCGCGATTTCGACGGCGACACACCCGCCCAGCACGATCAGATCGGCCAGCGAGATCTGTTTGCCGGCCGCCTGTTTGCCGTTGAAATCGGCCATGACGCCACGCAGTTTTTCAACCACCGGTGCCGCGCGGCGATTGACCGCCCAGTCTTTTTGTGGCGCGAGCGCGAGGCGAGCGCCGTTTGCACCACCGCGCTTGTCGCTGTCCCGATACGTCGTCGCCGCCGAGATCGCGGTGAACGCAAGGTCGGACACCGACAATCCGGTTGCCATGATCGCCTGCTTCAACGTGGCGATTTCGGCATCGCCGACCAGCTCGTAGTCGCGCTCAGGCAGCGGGTCCTGCCAGAGCAGATCGTCTTCGATCTTCACTTCCGGGCCGAGGTAGCGGAACTTCGGTCCCATGTCGCGATGGGTCAGCTTGTACCAGGCCTTGGAAAACGCCTGGGTAAAGGCATCGAAATCCGCGAGGAATTTCTCGCAGACTTTCCGATATTCCGGGTCGAGCTTGAGCGCGATGTCGCTGGTCATCATCATCAGATCGTTCATCTGACCTTTGACATGGGCATCGGGCGTTTTCGGCGCGTTGGGGTCGGTCGGGGTCCATTGCAGGGCGCCGGCCGGGCTTTTGGTCTGCTGCCATTCGAATTTGAACAGGTTTTCGAGATAGCTGTTGTCCCATTGCGTCGGGTTCGGCGTCCAGCTGCCCTCGATGCCGTTGGTCATGGTGTATTGCGCGAAACCCGGACCCTTGGGATTGTTCCAGCCCAGACCCATCGCCTCCATCGGCGCGATTTCGGGCGGCGGCCCGACCTCGGCGGCCGAGACCATACCATGGCTTTTGCCGAACGCGTGACCACCGGCGATCAGCGCCACGGTTTCCTCGTCGTTCATCGCCATGCGGGTGAACGTGATCCGGATGTCGCGCGCCGAGCCGAGCGGATCACCGTTGGCGTAGGGGCCTTCGGGATTGACGTAGATCAGCGCCTGGTGCGAGGCGGCGAGCGGGTTTTCGAGGTCATAATCCGCATCGCCGTTTTTGCCGCGCCAGCGCTTGTCGCGAGTCACCATGCTGTCGAAGCTGGCCACGTCCTTCGGGTCCCAGATTTCCGGGCCCCAATAGGTGGCGTTATCAGCCTCCCACGCATCGAGCCGGCCGCCGCCGAACCCGTAGGTCGGGAAGCCCATGATCTCGAGGGCGCAATTGCCGGTCAGGATCATCAGATCGCCCCAGGACAGGGCGCTGCCGTATTTGTGTTTGATCGGTTGCAGCAGGCGGCGCGATTTATCGGTATTGCCGTTATCCCACCAGCTGCTGATCGGGGCGAAGCGCTGCATCGCGGTGCCGGCGCCGCCGCGGCCATCCGCGATCCGGTAGGTGCCCGCGGCGTGCCACGCCATGCGGATCATCTGCGGGCCGTAATTGTCATAATCGGCCGGCCACCAGGCAACCGGGGTCGTCAGGAATTGCTTGATGTCGCGCTTGAGGGCGGCGAAGTCGAGTTTCGCGAATTCCGCCGCGTAGTCGAAATCAGGGCCGAGTGGATCGGCGGCCAGGCCGTTCTGATGCAGCAACTCCACTCTGAGCCGGTCTGGATACCAGTTTTCGAGGGTTGGGGGCGTGCCGAACGCACCCCCCACCCGGTCGCCGCCGAAGGGGCATTTGCCGGTCATGTCGTGGGTCACGGTGTTGGTTTTATCGACCATCATATCGTTCATCGAAATCTCCTTGCGTCGAATTGGTCACTGCCGTTTGGATCTTGCATCCAAACGCCAGCGCGTTCGCCTGCGTTCGAGGTAATGAGCGTGCTTGCCCTCTACAACCCTGCACGGATGGGTTGGGCTGTCCGGAGGTCGTTTTGCCCGCTCTACAATTCTTAACGGCGGCGTAATGCGTCCGCTGGCGGGATCGTGCCCCGTTTCGCGCGGATATTGGGCCGTCGGAGGGGAGACACTGGATTTTTGGGTGACGAAACCGCACAAAATCTGCTGCGGCGCGGCCAATTCTGTATCAAACCTGCGGCTAAGCGCCCAAACGCGCGGAGTATGAAAACTGAGCGCGAGGTTTGGTTCCAGCCGGCCGCTACAGGTGGCTGGCTCCCGATTCACCCAAAAACGTATGCGCTGTCATTTCGCACGCCAGGAATTTTTCTGCAGGCGTCTTCGGCCTTATCATCAGCTTCCAAGGGCCGAGCGTCGGTGCGGTCGCATTTATATTTGCAGCGATATTTATTGGCGTGGCAACTTGAATACTGTCGTTCCTTCATAGTCGCCCTTGGGCCGAGCTTGACAAGCCCTTGGTCAGCGGCCGATAAAAATAGGATATAGAGTCATCGATTTCGGGGATTAGGAACTTTCGCGAAGAATAGTTTTTGCTGTAAACAAATGGTTTATGACCTTGGCGTAATCGTTCGCGTGCTCCAACGCCATGCGGACCGCACGCTCGCGGACCTTGGGCGAATATTTCTTCGATGTCTTTCGCTTCTCCATAGCTCCGTCCTCTCAGGAGTTAGGTGCTCCGGCAAACCCGGCGCGGTTCATCAGGTCCAACCGCAGGCGCGACCGGGTGTTCGGACTTGACTGCGGCTTTCGTGGCGGCGAGCACCTTGTAGGTCACCAGTTTCAGACCGTCGTTGATGACGAACCAGACCAAGGCATAGGCCCAGACGAAGCCGGCCCACTTCCAGCCGAGCGGCGCCATGAACAGGCCGAACACCGCGATCAGCGTGGCGGCAGTCTGGGTGCCGAACACGGCGATCAGCAGGATCGGCGCCGGCCGGATGGACCAGAACGGTCCGCGCGTCCGGGAGAGAAAGATCGTCAGATGCCCGGCGACCGAGAGCATCAGGTACATCAGCGTCTGCACATGCGGCCGATTGAGATGAAATACTTGATCGCCGTGATAGAACAGGCCGAAGGCGGCGATCGGGCCGATGACGCCGAGCACCGTGGCGATGCTCAGCACCGTGCGCATGTCCCACGCCTCGGGCTGGTTGCGATACTGAACGTTGTCATACGCGATCGACAGGATCGCACCGTCATTGAGCAGCGCCAGCATCACGATCATCACCGCGGTGAGCGGATAGAAATTGAAGACCAGGATCGCCGACGTCATGAACAGGAGCACCCGCAAGGTCTCGGCGATGCGGTAGATCGCGTAGCTGTTCATGCGCTGGAAAATGCGTCGGCTCTCCTTGATCGCGTCGATCACCACCGATAGCCCCGGTGTCAGCAGCACGATGGCCGCGGCGGCGCGCGCCGCGTCGGTCGCGCCGGAGACGGCGATGCCACAATCGGCCTTTTTGAGCGCCGGTGCATCGTTCACACCGTCGCCGGTCATGCCGACGATATGGCCGTGCTTCTGCAACACATCGATGATGTGGAACTTATGTTCGGGGAACACCTGGGCGAAGCCATCAGCCGTTTCGATCAGATTGGCGACCGATTGGCTCTCCTGCTTCTTCGAATCGCCCAGACTGCCGGCATCGAGAATATTCGTACCCATGCCGAGCGTCTTGGCGGTTTCCTGGGCGATCGCGAGGGCATCGCCAGTGACCATTTTCACCGTCACGCCCATACCGCGCGCCGCGGCGATGGTTTCCTTCGCATCCTCGCGAGGCGGGTCGAACAGGGGAAGGACGCCGACCAACCGCCACTTGCCGTCGCCCTCGGCCCGGGCGACGCCGAGGGCGCGAAACCCACGCGCGGCGAAGTCGTTGACAGCTTGGTCGACAGCTTTCTTCACCGCGGCGTCGTCGACCAGGGCGAGAATGACCTGCGGCGCCCCCTTGGTGACTTTAAAGGTCTTGCCGTCCTTGTCCTTCACCGTGGCCTCGGTACGCTTGTGCACCGGGTCGAACGGTTTGAAGCTGGTCTGCTGATATGCATCCAGCGCGTCCTTGCCGTTCAGCCCGGCCAGGACGGCGAGATCGATCGTATCGTTGTCATCGGCCCTTGATGCCAGCGCGCCGTCCAGAATGACCTCGTCGGCCGCGACCCCCTTGGCGCAGTAGGGATTGCCCAGACGCAGCTTGTTCTGGGTCAGGGTGCCGGTCTTGTCCGCGCATAATATATCCACGCCCGCCAGTTCCTCGATCGCGACCAGCCGGCTGACCACGGCCTGTTTGCGGGCGAGCAGGCGGGCACCCACCGCCATCGTCACCGACAGCACCGTCGGCATCGCTACCGGGATCGCGGCCACGGTGAGGACCAGGGCGAACTGCAAGGTGGTGAGGATTGGATCGCCGCGATAGATCGAGATGGCGATGATCACCGTGACCAGCACCAGTGCCAGCACGATCAGGTAATCGCCGATCTTCAGCACGGCGCGCTGGAAATGGCTGACGCTCGGCTTCGATTGCACAAGCTCCGCGGTCTTGCCGAAATAGGTCTTGGTGCCGGTGGCATAGACCAGGGCGCTGATCTCGCCACGGCGCACGATCGATCCGGAAAACACCGGATCGCCCGGTTTGCAAGTCGCCGGCAGTGATTCACCGGTCAGGGCGGATTGGTCCACCTCGATCGGGTCGCCGTCGAGCAGGCGCGCATCGGCGGGCACGATATCGCCAAGGCGCATCCTGATCACATCGCCCGGCACCAGCACATTCGCCGCCGGGTTGCCCCACTTGCCGTCGCGCAGGACACGCGCCTTGATCGCGAGGCTGGCCTTCAGTGCGGAGATTGCGTTTCCGGCCGCCCGTTCCTCCAAGAACCCCACCATCGCGTTGGCGAGCAGCAGGACCAGGATGATGAAGAAATCCGGCCAGTGCCGGACGACGCCGGACAGGATTACCGCGACCTCGATCATCCATGGAATCGGTCCCCAGAAATAGCTGAGGAATTTCAGCAATGGGTTGGTCTTTCGCTCCTTGATCTCGTTGGAACCGTATTTCGCGAGGCGCTTGTCGGCCTCGGCCTGGGTCAGGCCATCAGGTGAGGAGTCCAACCGTTTCTCGACCTCGGGCAAAGCCAAAGTCTTCAGATCGTCCGCACTGCCCCCGGACGGGCCAGCAGTCGCAGAGCCGCCCGCCTTGACCGGATGAGTCGGCCCGTCGTCCCCCGGCGACCGGTCAACGTCGCCGTTGATCGCGAGCTTGGCGATCGGTAATGTCTTCATGTCTTCGACCTTTCGCGAGACGACGATGAACTTGGCAATTCAGCAGACATACTGCGGGAAATCGGAGCAAATATTTCCACTTGGCATATCGTATTTTTATGAAAATATATTTTTATCTATACCAAGAGATGCCGACGTATTTATCAAGCTATCGCCGTGTAACCTAAATATACTTACGATTTTTTATAAGATTTTATTTCGATAACCAATGACACATCGCTTCCACGTTCCATTGTCCGTCTACGAGCCGGGAATCCTGTAAATGGCGTTCACCCGAAGCGAAAACAGACTCGGTAATTACCTACACCGTAGCCGCCTTCGAGACGGTCCAATCTATCGCGCAGCCGATGGCGATGGTCGGTCTACAATTGAAGCCGAGATTTTCCTGGTACCGCGACTGTGCATCATTAAAATTGAGATACGGGGAGGGCAAACGTCTGACGACAACAGTTAATGGTGAGACAGGTTGTCATCGATACCTGCGCTCAGATCGGCTGGAATACGTCAGGAAACGTCTGAACCCATCTCCGCGGTTGGCCATCAAGCGTCGATCACATCCAGCGTCTATTTTGGTTCAAGCACGATGAAAGTGGCTTCAACAGATCTTCCTGAAAACGATCCCGATGCCTATGCATCATTGGTCAATGACGCATAAGCCTTTCTGAATCGGCAGCATTGAGAGATTGTCTTGGAAATCGCGGAACATGACGGGGCGGTCGGTTGCCGCACGGCGTGCGGATGCGTCGAGGAGGGCAGCGAGCGGTACGGGGTGGAGAGACTGGCCGGGCGTAGCGGCCTGATCGGCGCCTGACATCGCACTGGCGTGGAACCGGGCCTCGGCACGACCGCCGTTGGTTTCGCGGGCACCGTGGGGGGCGGATTTATCGGCCCTTTTGCTGGCAGCAGGGTGGCTGGGTTTATTCATGATCGGGCGGTGACCACACAATTCACATCAGGTCAGGACATTCCGGTCCCCAAGCCATGAGCGGCGCTCGGATCAGTCTTCCTCCAGATATTTTCAACCTGCTCGGGCATGTTGAATGCCAACGCCTTGACCGTTACCCTCGTCGTCGGGGAAACGTCGACCGCCCGCGCGTCGCCCCGGCCGTTGGCCAAACCAGGGAGGAAAATTCGATGCCCCATGTCAGTAAACACCCCGAAACCCAGGTCCTGCACGCCGCGTGGCGGGCCGATCCTGCAACGGGTTCGGTCGCCGTGCCGATCCACCAGACCACGTCCTACCAGTTCAACAGCACCGAACACGCGGCGAGCCTGTTTGCGCTGCAGGAGCTGGGGAACATCTACACCCGCATCATGAACCCGACGACCGACGTGCTGGAGCGCCGTCTCGCCGAAATCGAGGGCGGTGTGGCGGCACTTGCGGTCGCCTCCGGCCAGGCGGCATCCGCATATGCGATCAAGACGCTGACCCGCGCAGGCGAAAACGTGGTTGCCTCGACCGATCTCTACGGGGGCACCTGGAACCTGTTTGCCAACACGTTGCGTGACCAGGGGATCGAAGTCCGTTTCGTCGACCCCGCCGATCCTGAGAATTTCCGCCGCGCGACCGACGACAAGACGCGCGCCTACTACGCCGAGACGCTGCCGAACCCCAAGCTCGCCGTCTTCCCGATCGCCGAGGTTGCCGCCATCGGCCGGCCGCTCGGAATCCCGCTGATCGTCGATAACACCGCCGCCCCGCTGCTCTGCCACCCGTTCCACCATGGGGCGGCGATCGTGATCTATTCGCTGACCAAATATATCGGCGGTCACGGCACCTCGATCGGCGGCGTGATCATCGATTCCGGCACGTTCGACTGGGCGGCCCTGCCTGCCCGGCAGCCGCTGCTCAATACGCCTGATCCGTCCTACCACGGCGCGATCTGGGTCGAGGCGGTCAAGCCGCTCGGGCCGGTCGCCTATATTATCCGTGCCCGGACCGTGATCCTGCGTGACGAAGGGGCGGCGCTGTCGCCGTTCAATGCTTTTCAGCTCATCCAGGGGCTCGAGACGCTGCCGCTGCGGATCGCCCGGCACTGCGACAATGCGGTGAAAGTCGTCGAATTCCTCGCGACGCACCCTTCGGTCACCCGGGTGATCCACCCGAGCGTTGCCATCGGTGAGGCGCGGCGCCGGGCCGACACCTACCTGAGCGGCGGCAAGGGTGCCCTGGTGGGGTTTGAACTCGCCGGCGGTGCCGCGGCCGGCCGCGCTTTTATCGAGGCACTGCAGATGTTTTACCACGTCGCCAATATCGGTGATTCGCGCAGCCTCGCCATCCATCCAGCCAGCACAACGCACTCGCAACTCTCGGCCGAGGAACAGGCGGCGACCGGCGTGACGCCGGGGTACATCCGCCTGTCGATCGGTCTTGAACACATCGAGGACATAATCGGCGATCTCGACCAGGCTATTGCATCCGTCAGCGCGGTGAAGCGCGACTGATCGGAACGGGCGGCCGGCAGCGCCAGCCGGCCGGACGGTACGCCCGCCTCGATCGGGCCCGATCACGACCGCATGCGCGCCGTTTGCGCGGCGGGGTGGTGAATGCGCCGTCCCGTCCCGGATCAATAATGGACCGACTGGACGATTTATTTTATTGGGTGGCCAAGCTGAATCGCATAACGATTTTCGGGGGGTAGGTTGTCCACCATGCGGCAAGACAGGGACGCTGTGTTCGACGATGTCCTCGCATTGAGGGCGCTTCAGCTGGACCGGTTGAAAGCCACTGCCGCGCATGCCTATCAGAACAACAAGCATTACCGTCATGCGTTCGACCACGCTTGCGTTACCCCGGACGATCTTACGTGCCTTTTGGCTGTGACAATCGATTTTGGCCCACTTGTGCTGATGAATTCTGGCCCACCTCCGGGGGTTGGACAGGCAGTGCCGCCCCGCGGGGCGGCACTGCCTGTCAGCGGTTGTTTTTCTCCTTCCTGTTCATGATTTGCTGGCCGTCCGTTGCGCCGTGGTGCGACGGAAGCGGTAGGAGTCCGTGCCGGTTGTGATGATGTGGGCACGGTCGGTCAGGCGGTCGATCAGCGCCTTGCACAGGCGCGGATTGGGAATGACCTGCGACCATTCGGAGAACGGCAGATTGGTGGTGACGATCACCGCTGCCTTCTCCGCCCGGTCGGCGATCACCTGGAACATCAACTCGCACGCGGTCTCCGCCAGCGGCACGTAGCCGAGCTCGTCGATGCAGATCAGGTCGAGCCGTTCCCAGCGGCCGAGTGCGCGGCTGAGCTGGTTGGCGTGCGCCGCCTCAGCCAGTTCGTTGATCATCGCGGTCGCCGTGGTGAACCGCACCCGCCGGCGCTGACGGCAGGCGGCCACGCATAACCCCGTCGCCAGATGCGTCTTCCC
>NZ_FTNE01000031.1 GCF_900156265.1 Acidiphilium rubrum | reverse complement strand
TTGGGCCGATACGACAAGCCCTTCAGGCCGTATGGTCATGACGGTCTTCGGAGGCATTGCCGAGTTCGAGCGCACCCTCATTATCAGCCGCACGAACGACGGCAGGATAGCCGCCAAGGCGCGCGGCGTCGCCTTCGGCCGGCCGAAGAAAATGCGCCCCGATCAGCAACAATTGGCCAGGGAACTCGTCCGCGACGGGAAGTCGATCAGTACCGTTGCCAGGACCTTCGACGTTCACCCCGCGACGATCTACCGCATCATCGAGCCGTAGGTCGCCTTATGCCGGTTTTCTGTTCCGCTCAGCCGCACAGGCCTAAGAACCCGGCACACCTTTCGATGTGGAATATTCGAAATGCAGGGCGGTGTCGGGGTAGACGATGGGGTGGATGGCGTGGGCGGCCATGGCGGCTTCGGCGAAGCCTTGCAGGATGAGTTTCAATTTGCCGGGGTAGGTTGCGACGTCGCCGATAGCGAAGATCCCGCGTGTGCTGGTCTCCAGGGTGGAGGGGGTGACGGCGATGTGGTGGTGGGTGAGGTCGAGGCCCCAGGTGGCGATAGGGCCGAGATCCATGGCGAGACCGAAAAAGGGCAGCAGGATATCGGCATCGAGGTGGCGGGTCTTGCCGTCGAGATCGGCGACTTCGACGGTCTGGAGTGTGCCGGCGGTGCCGTGCAGGGCGTGGAGCTGGTAGGGGATGACAAGGTCGATTTCGCCGCGCTGGGCGGCCTGGGCGAGCTGATCGGCCATTTCGGGGGCGGCGCGGAATTTCGGGCGGCGGTGGACGACCGCGACGCTGGCGGCAACGTCTTTGAGCGCGATCGCCCAGTCGACCGCGGAATCCCCGCCGCCGGCGATGACGACGCGCTTGTTGCGGAACGCCTCGCGTTTTTTGACGTAGTATTGCACCGCACCGGTCGCCTCGAAGGTGGCGAGCCCATCGAGCGGCGGGCGATTGGGGCCGAAGGCGCCCGCGCCGGCGGCGATGATGATGGTTTTGGCGTGGATGGCATCGCCGTGGTCGGTGGTGATGGTGAAATCACCGGCGCTGCCGGCAATGCCGGTGACGATGCGGCCGAGCAGGCGCGGGGTGGTGAAGGGTTCGATCTGGCGTTCGAGGTTTTCGATCAGGATTGCCGCCTCGATCGCAGGGTGGGCCGGAATGTCGTAGATCGGTTTTTCCGGGTAGAGGGCGGCGCATTGGCCGCCGACTTCGGCGAGCGCATCGATCAGGACCGTGCTGAGTTTCAGCATGCCGCATTCGAAGACGGCGAACAGCCCAACCGGGCCGGCACCGATAATGGCCACATCGGCCGAGATGGGGTCTGACATGAATCTCTCCGTAACCGAACTGGCGATAGGGTCAATGATCAGACGGGCGGATTGGAATTTTGCGCTAGCCGCGATGATTTTGCGATAGCGGCGCGGTTGGCGCAGGATCGGCGCATGGCGATTCGCAGGATGGTGCTGGAGTCCGAGATGGCAACCGTGTCGCTGGCGCGGGATTTGGCGGCGCGGGCGGTGGCGGGGGATGCGTTTTTGTTGAGCGGGCCGCTGGGTGGGGGGAAATCGACCCTGGCGCGGGCGTTCATCCGCGCGCGCGCGGGTGATGCTGGCTTGGAGGTGCCGAGCCCGAGTTTCACGCTGGTACAGATTTATGATCTGGCGCCGCCGGTCGCGCATTTCGATTTATGGCGGCTGGGCGGGCCTGATGATGTCGAGGAATTGGGGTTGGAGGCGGCGCTGGCCGGGATCGTGCTGATCGAATGGCCGGACCGGTTGGGCCTGTTCGCACCGGCGGATGCCGTGCGGATCGCGCTGGCGTGGGGCGATGGCGAGCGGCGGGATGTCACGATCGAGGGACCGGAGCGGTTGATCGGATGACGCCATCGGCCGCGTATGTGCCGGCCTCGGTGCCGTTTCTGCCCGCGCTGGCGCGGGCCTGGCTGGATGCGGCGCGCGCGGCGGGGCGCGATGTGGCGGATGGGTTGTTGATCCTGCCGACGCGGCGCGCGGCGCGGGCGGCGGCTTCGGCGTTTCTGGAGGCGAACGGCGGGCCGCTGATCATGCCGCGGATTGCCGCGATCGGCGCGGCCGACGAGGCGGCGCTGGGGATCGAGGCGGGGTTGGAATTGCCGCCGGCGATTCCGGCCGAGGAGCGGCGCACGATATTGGCGCGGCTGATCCTCGGCATGGGCGGGCGTGACGGCGCGCCGCGGCGGCTGGCCGAGGCGTTGATGCTGGCCGATGATCTGGCCGTGCTGATCGATGCGGCAGAGCAGGCCGAGATCGATCTGGCGGCGACCTTGCCGGGGATCGTCGCCCCCGACCTTGCGGTGCATTGGCAGCGGATTCTGGATTTTCTGAGCATCGTGACGCGGTTATGGCCGGATGTGCTGGCGGATCGCGGCGCGGTGGACCCGGCGCGGCGGTTGCGGCTGCTGATCGATGCGCAGGCGGAATTCTGGGTGGCGGCACCGCCGGTGATGCCGGTGTGGCTGGCCGGGCTGGCGGTGGCGACGCCAGCGGTCGCGCGGTTGGCACGGGTAGTGGCCGGGTTGGACGCCGGCAAAGTGGTTCTGGCCGGGTTCGATGCCGACATGAAGGCGGATGATTGGGCGCATCTCGCCGATCTGCCGACCCATCCGCAGGCGGGATTGTTCCGGTTGCTGACCGCGATGGGCGTGCAGCGCGATGAGGTGGTGCCGTTGATCGCGGCGGATACCGGTGCGCGGGCGGGGCGGGTTGGCTTGTTGCGGCAGGCGTTTCTCCGCGCGGCGATGCCCGACGATCCAGCATCGGCGGGGCTTTCGACCGATGGTGTGCTGCGGCTGGATGCCGGCGATGAGCAGGACGAGGCACGGGCAATCGCGCTGGCGCTGCGCGATGCGCTCGATTCGCCGGGGCGCGTCGCCGCCCTGGTCACGCCGGATCGCGGCTTGGCCCAATTGGTGTCGGCCGAATTGCTGCGGCTCGGCATCCGTGCCGAGGATAGCGCGGGCGAGGTGCTGGCCGGCACGCCGCCGGCGGTGCTGCTCCGGCTGCTGGCGGCGGCGCAGGATCAGGATTACGCGCCGGTCGCCTTGCTCGCCGTGCTGAAGCATCCGCTGGTGTTTGCCGGGCGGGACAAGCAAGCGTGCCGGCGTCTGGCGCGGCAGGTGGATTTATGGCTGCGGGTCGCCGCACCCGGGCCGGGGTTTGCGGCGCTACTGCGGGCGCTGGATGATGAGAAATATCGTGAAATCAATCGATTCATCGGCAGTATTCAGATTCTACTTGAGCCGGTGATAGCGGCGTGTACGCCGATGGCCATCGGGCCGGCGGCGTTGATCGGCGGGCTGATCGAGGCGGCCGAGGCGATCGCCACGGATGAGACCGGCCGCTGCGTGTTGTGGGATGCCGAGGCGGGGGCCGCGTTGTCCGAGCATCTGGCGGTGCAGTTGGCGGCGCTGGAGGGGCTGGCGCCGGTCGATCCGCGCGAGTTGGCGGCCCTGCTCGATGCCGTGTTGGGCACCGCGCGGCTGCGCCGGCCCCGCGCGCGGGACGCCAATCCGCGCGTCGCGATCTGGGGCATCATGGAGGCGCGGTTGCAGAGCGTCGATACGCTGGTGCTGGGCGGCATGGTGGAAGGCGTGTTCCCGGCCGAGCCCGATCCCGGGCCGTGGCTGTCACGGCCGATGCGCCGGGCGGCGCAACTGCCTGATGATGCAGCATTGATCGGCGAGGCGGCGCATGACGTGACCAGCCTGATGGCAAGCTGCGGCACGGTTATCCTCTCAGCACCCCGCCGCCGCGGGCGCGCACCGGCGGTGCCCTCGCGGTTTCTGGCAAGGCTCGACCTCGTGCTGCTGGGGGCGGGGCTGGCGCTGGAAGCGCATCCCGCCGCGGCCTGGGCGGCGCAGCTGGATCAGCCGGCGGTGCGCACAGTGCGGCCCAAGCCGGCCCCCCGGCCGGCGGCGGCAGCGCGTCCAGTGGAATATTCGATTTCGGATATCACGACCCTGCTGGCCGACCCCTACGCGATCCATGCGCGGCGGATCATGCGGTTGCGCCCGCTCGACGCGCTGGATGCCGAGACCGATGCGGCGCTGTTCGGCACCCTGGTGCACGACGGGCTGGCGGCGGTCTCAGGCAAGCCGGATTGGGCGCTGAACGATACGGCGCCCGCGCTTTTGACGGCGGCGTTCGAGCGAGAACTCGCCAGGCATCGGCTGCGGCGGGCGTTGACGGCGTTCTGGCGGGTGCGGCTCGCGCGAATCGCCGAGTGGATCGTGGGGATCGAACGAGATCGGATCGGCGAGTCCGGCGCGGCGGATGCGATCGCGGTGGAACTGCCGGGCGCGTGGCAATGCGGCGGCTTTACCGTGAAGGGGCGCATCGACCGGATCGAGCGGCGCGGCACGTCCTTGCAGATCATCGATTTCAAGACCGGATCACCGCCGAACGACGGCGCGGTTGAAGCAGGATCGGCACCGCAATTGCCGATCGAGGCGGTGATCGCCGAGGCCGGCGGGTTTGCCGGGTTTGCCGGGCTGGTCGATGAGCTCGCCTATTGGAAACTCTCCGGCGGAGCGACCGAGGGACAGACGCGGGCCTTGCTGAAGGGCGATGCGGCGCGGGTGCGTTCGGTGATCGAAACCGCACGGACCGCGATTCCCGCGTTGCTGGCCTATTACGCCGATCCGGCGACGCCGTTTTTCGACCGGCCGAGCCCGGCGCGCACCACGTTCGACAGCCCGTTCGCCGGCGTATCGCGCCGCGCCGAGTGGGAGGACAGCGCGTGAGCGGCGCAAATCTTGCGGCCGAGGCGGCGCAAAGGGCGGCGTCCGACCCCGCGGTGTCCGCCTTCGTCGGGGCATCGGCGGGGTCGGGCAAGACCAAGCTGCTGACCGACCGGCTGCTCCGGCTGATGTTGGCCGGCGCGCCGCCGGCGCGGATCCTGTGCCTGACGTTCACCCGCGCAGCGGCGGCGGAAATGGCGATCCGCCTGCGCGACCGCCTGGGGCGATGGGCGATCGCGTCCGAGGCGGCGCTCGATGCCGATCTGGCATCGCTCGATGTGGCGGCGAGTGCGGCGGTGCGGGCGCGGGCGCGCGCGCTGTTCGGGCTGGTGCTCGATTTGCCGGGCGGGATGCGGATCGACACGATCCATGCGTTCTGCCAGTCGCTGTTGCGGCGGTTTCCGCTCGAAGCGGGGGTTTCGCCGCATTTTGTCGTCGCGGATGAGGCGGAATCCGCGCTGCGCAAGCGGGCGGCGCGCGAGGATTTGCTGGGCGGGCGGGTGGATGAGCCCTATCCGGCCTTGAAACTGCTGGCGGGCGAGATTTCCGAGGTGCAGTTCGGCGCGCTGGTGGACCGGCTGCTGGCGGATTCGCAGGCGCATCTCGCACGATTGCTGGATCGGCATGGCGAGCCGGGTCCGATCATGGCGATGCAGCGCGCCGCGATCGATGCGCCGGATGCGAGCGATGCGCAGTTGTGGGACGAGGCGGTGCGGCCGGATGAGGCAATGCTGCGGCCCGCGCTCGATCGGATTGCGCGGCAAAGCTCGCCGGCGGCGCGCAACAAGGCGCTGTTGCTGCTCGATTGGCTGGCGTGCGACCCGGCGAGCCGGCTGGCGGGATGGCCATCCTGGCTGGACGGGTTTTTGACCGGCAAGGGCGAGCCGCGCAAACTATCCGGGCTGATCAACAAAAGCCTGGGTCAGGCAGCACCCGAGCTGGCCGATGTGCTGGCGGCGGAGCAGGCGCGGATTTTGCGCTGCCTCGATCGGTTCGCGGCGAAGGAGGTGGCGGCGCTATCCGCCGCGCTGACCGAGGTGCTGCTGCCGATCCACGCGGTGGCGAGCGCGGGCAAGCTGCGGGATTCACGGTTCGATTACGGCGATCTGATCGCGCTGGCCGCCCGGCTGCTGTTCGACCCCGGTGCGGCCTGGGTGCTGTTCAAGCTCGACGGCGGGATCGATCATATTCTGCTCGACGAGGTGCAGGATATCGCGCCGTCGCAATGGGGCGTGATCGATGCGATCGCGCGGGAGTTTTTCGCGGGCGACGGCGCGAAGACCGATGTCAGGCGGACGATTTTCGCGGTCGGCGATCGGAAACAATCGATCTACTCGTTCCAGGGGGCCGATCTCGCGAGTTTCGACGCCTGGCGCGCGGGCATCGGCGGTCGGGTGCGGGCGGCGGCGGCGCGCTGGCACGAGGGCACGCTGGCGACCTCGTTCCGGTCGTCGGCACCGGTCCTGGGGCTGGTGGATCGTGTGTTCGAGGGGGTGGCCCGCGCCGGGGTGGTGCTGCCGGGCGAGGCGTTGGTGCATGGGGTGAGCCGGGCGGGTCAGGCGGGTTCGGTGGCGTTATGGCCGCTGGCCGACCCGGACCCCGAGGCGGATCTACCGGCCTGGGCGCCGGCGGAGCGGTACGCGCGGCAGGATTCCGCGCGGCGGCGGTTGGCCGAAGGGCTGGCGGGCTGGATTGCCGCGAATATCGATGTGATGAAACTGGAATCGCGCGGGCGGACGCTGCAGGCGGGCGATATTCTGATCCTGGTGCGCAGCCGCAACGAGTTCGGGCCGGCGCTGACCCGTGCGCTGAAAGACGCCGGCGTGCCGGTGGCGGGGCTCGACCGGATGGTGCTGACCGAAACACGGGCGGTGGCGGATCTGGTCGCCCTCGCGCAGGCGGTGCTGCTGCCGGAGGATGATGTCGCGGTGGCGACCGTGCTGGCCAGCCCGCTCGGCGGGTTGAGCGATGATCAGTTGATGGCGCTCGCGATCGGGCGGAGCGGCACGCTGCGCGATGCGCTGTTCGCGCGGGCGGACGGGACGCCGGAGTATCGCGCGGCGCGGGATTTTTTTGCCGCGGTGCAGGCGCGGGCCGATTTTGTCTCGCCCTACCGGCTGTTCGCCGAGGTGCTCGGCACGCTGGGCGGCCGGGCGCGGCTGCTGGCGCGGCTGGGGCCGGAAGCGGCCGAGCCGATCGATGAATTGCTGGCGACCGCGCTTGACTATGGCCAGCGCGAGGCCCCAAGCCTGCAGGGGTTTCTGGCGGCGCTGGAGGCTTCGGCCGCCGAAATCAAGCGCGAGGCGGAGGCGGCGGGCGATCGGGTGCGGTTGATGACCGTGCATGGCGCGAAAGGCTTGCAGGCGCCGCTGGTCATTCTGCCCGATACCACCAGCGTGCCGCAGCAGCGCGAGACTTTGTACTGGCTGACCGTGCCGCAGAGCGATGTGCTGGTGCCGGTGTTCTGCCCGCGCGCGGATCTGCGCAGCAGCGCCGTGGCCGCTGCGGTGGCGGCGGCCGGGCGGCTGATGATCGAGGAATACAACCGGCTGCTCTATGTCGCGTTGACGCGGGCCGAGGATCATTTGGTGGTGTGCGGCGCGGCACCGAAAAAAGCGCTGCCCGAGACCTGCTGGTACGAGGCGGTGCGCGTGGCATTCGGGCAGATGGACGGCGGGGCGGAACAGGATGTCGCCCTGCCCTGGGCGGCGCAGGCGGCGGTGGTTTCCTGCGCGCAGACGGCGGCGCCGGACCGCACCGGGCGGCAGGTCGCGGCGCGGCTGGCACCCCTGCCCGGCTGGATCGGACCTGAAACCGGCTGGCGCGCGGCAGCACCGCCGGAACCGCCCGATCGGGTGGATCGGCTGGTGCCGAGTCGCAGTGCGGAGGGTGAGGCGCGCGGGTTGGCAGCCGCCTCGCCGCGCGCGGGCGCCCGGGCGGCCGGGCGGGCGGCGGCGATGGCGCGCGGGCGGCTGATCCATGCGCTGTTGCAGCATCTGCCCACCGTGGCAGCCGCCGAGCGGCGCGACCGGGCGGCTGCCTATGCGGCGCAGGCCGGGCACGGGTTGGACCGGGACGCGCAGCGCGCCGTGGTGGATGCGGTGATGCAGGTGCTCGATCATCCGGCGCTGGCGGGTCTGTTCGGCCCGGGCAGCCGGGCCGAGGCGCCGGTGGCGGGCGTGGTGCAGGGCGTGGAGATCGGCGGGTTGATCGATCGGCTGGTGGTGCTGCCGGACCGGATCGTGATGGCGGATTTCAAAACCGACCGGCAACCGCCGGCCGATGCCGCCGCAATCCCCCTGCCCTACCTGGCGCAGCTGGCGGCCTACGCGGCGGTGCTGGGGGCGATTTATCCAGGCCGGGCGGTGCAGGCGATGCTGGTGTGGACCGCGAACGGCACGGTGATGCCGGTGCCAGAGTCGGTGCTGGCACTTCACGCGCCGCGGCGGCAGCAGGCATCGGCTGATGGCGCGGGCGCATTAGAGGGGTAGGTTAAGAAAGCACTTCTTTTTTGAAAAAAAGAAGCAAAAAACTTTTTGACTCGGGGGCACGGGCGTTGGAACCGGCACGGGACCAGATGAATAAAGTTTTTTTTGCTTCTTTTTTGTTCACAAAAAAGAAGACTCTTCCCCCTCCCCTTACGCATCCCAGCCCCGCGACCGATTGCCCTGACGCATGATCCGCGCCATTATTTTGCAATAGATAAAGGAGTACCGCTCATGAGCGCTGTGACAAAACCTGTTTCCGATGCCGAGTTTTCCATTTCGGTGCTGGAATCGAAAGAGCCCGTGCTGGTCGATTTCTGGGCCGAGTGGTGCGGCCCCTGCCGGGTGATCGCGCCCGCGCTGGAGGAGCTTGGCGGGGAGTATGCCGGCAAGCTGTCGATCGCGAAGGTGAACATCGATGAAAACCCGATGACGCCGACCAAGTTCGGCGTGCGCGGGATTCCGACCTTGATCCTGTTCAAGGACGGCAAGGCCGCCGCCACGCATGTGGGTGCGGCGCCGAAGAGCGTGCTGAAAGCCTTCATCGACAAAAATCTCTGATGCCATCTGACGATCCGGAGGCGCCGCCGCCGACGCATCCGATGATCCGCGCCATCGCCATGCCGGCCGACGCCAATGCGAACGGCGATATTTTCGGCGGCTGGCTGATGGCGCAGATGGATCTGGGCGGCAGCAATCTGGCCGGGCGCATCGCGCACGGGCGGATCGCGACCGTCGCAGTGGACGCCATGAGCTTCATCCGGCCGGTGAAAATCGGCGATGAGGTGAGTGTCTACGCCGATCTGGTCTCGGTCGGGCGGACCTCGATCAAGGTGAATGTCGAGGCCTGGCGGCGCGCGCGCGATTCCGAGAACGAGCGGCGGGTGACCAAGGCGGTGTTTACCTTCGTTGCGATCGACAGCGAGGGACGGCCACGACCGATCGTGGTGGGGTCAGACAATCTCCGATAACGGCTGCGCTATGTCTTCGAGCGATTTGCCGGCGGAATCGGGGCCGATCAGGGCTTCGGTGACGGCGGCGATCAGCATCAGCCCGCCGCCCAGCAGATAGCCATCCATCACGTTGCCGCGGTTGCCGCTGCCGATCAGGGCGCCGAACAGGATGGGGCCGACGATGCCGCCGATGGCGGTGCCGAACGCATAGAACAGCGCGATCGCGATGGCGCGGATCTCGAGCGGGAAGCTTTCGCTGACCGTGAGATAGGCGGAGCTTGCGGCAGCCGAGGCAAAGAAGAAAATGACGGTCCACGCGGCGGTCTGGCTGGCGGCGGATAGAACGTTGTGGGCAAACAGCGCGCCAGTGATCGCCATCAGAACACCCGAAATGCCGTAGGTCGCGGTGATCATGATGCGCCGGCCCAACGTGTCGAACAGGCGGCCGAGCAGCAGCGGGCCAGCGAAATTGCCGAGCGCGAAGGGCAGGATATAGAGGCCGATGCGCGCACTCGGGACATGATAGAATTTGGTGAGCACGAGCGCGTAGGTGAAGAAAATGGCGTTGTAGCAGAACGCCTGGGCGGTCATCAGCGTGATGCCGAGCACGGCGCGCGGACGGTAGCGCGTGAAGAGGGCGCGCAGGCCGACCGCGAACCACGATTTGACATCGGTGCGCAATCGGATCGTTTTCAACGGATGATCGGGCGGGGCAATGCCGATGCGGGTTTCAATGCCGGTGACGATGGCGGCGGCTTCATCGGGCCGGCCATGCGTCATCAGCCAGCGCGGGCTTTCGGGGATGAAGCGGCGCAGCAGCAACGCGATGGCCGCGATCAACCCGCCGATGATGAAGGCGGCGCGCCAGCCATAGGCGACCGGGATAATCGCGGGGTTAAGCGCCGCGAGCGCGCCGATCGCACCGAGCGCCGCGCCGATCCAGTAGCTGCCGTTGATCACCAGATCGGTGAAGCCGCGCATGCGGGCGGGAATGAGTTCCTGGATGGTCGCGTTGATCGCGGAATACTCGCCGCCGATGCCGGTACCCGTAATGAAGCGGAATACCAGCAGCGAAGTAAAACTCCAGGCCAGGCCTGAAGCGATCGTGGCCGTCAGGTAAACCAACAGCGTGATGGTGAAGAGTTTTTTGCGGCCAAGCCGATCGGTCAGCCAGCCAAAAAACAGCGCGCCCAGCACGGCGCCGGCGACATAGGCGCTGCCGAGCGCACCGACATCCGCGCTCGATAGGTGCATCGACGGCGATTTGGCGATGGCACCGGACAGCGAGCCGACCATGGTGACCTCGAGCCCATCGAGAATCCAGGTGACGCCGAGGGCGCAGACCACCAGCCAGTGAAACCGCGCCCAGGGCAGACGGTCGAGCCGGGCGGGAACATCGGTTTCGACCGTTTGCGTCATGGTTCAGAGATGCGGGCCAAGCAGAAGCAGATCGGCCGGGCCGAGCCGGTCCTTCGCGGTTTGCGCCTGATGCCAGTAGGGATATTGCAGCGGCAACAGGCTGACCCGATCAAGCGCCGCACGCTCCTCGCTGGTGAGTTCCAGCGATGCCGCTTGCAGATTATCGGCAAGCTGGGCCTCATTGCGGGCACCGATAACGACCGAGGTGATGGTCGGCCGGCCGAGCAGCCAGGCGAGCGCGATCTGCGCCCCGCTGACGCCGCGGGCATCGGCGATTTCCACCAGCACGTCGATGATGTCCCACAGCCGGGCTTCGTCGTTGATCGGCGGTTCCTTCCACCCAGCGAGTTGGCGGGTGCCTTCGGGGGTTTTCTGGTCGCGGCGATGCTTGCCCGACAGCAGGCCACCGGCGAGCGGGCTCCAGACCAGCACGCCCAGCCCCTGGTCGTGCGCGAGCGGCAGCAATTCGTTCTCCGCCTCGCGGGCCTCCAGCGTGTAGTGGATCTGCTGGCTGACGAAGCGCTGGCGGTGCGTCGCATCGCTGATGCCGAGCGCCTTCATGATATGCCAGGCGGAATAGTTCGAGCAGCCGATGTAGCGCACCTTGCCGTGGCTGATCAGCGTGTTCAGCGCCTCGATCGTTTCATCGAGCGGCGTGATGCCGTCCCATTCATGGACTTGATAGAGATCGATGTAGTCGGTCCGCAGACGTTTGAGGCTGGCGTTGCACGCATCGATAATGTGATGGCGCGACAGTCCGGCATCGTTCGGGCCCTTGCCCATCGGGAAGCGCACTTTGGTTGCGAGCATGACACCCGATTTGTGCACGCCGCCCAGCGCCTCGCCGATAATCTCCTCGGAACCGCCGGTAGAATAAATATCCGCCGTGTCGATCAGGTTGACCCCGGCATCGAGGCAGAGATCGATCTGGCGCTTGGCTTCCGCGAGGCCGACATTGCCGACTTTTTCGAAAGCGCCCTTGCCGCCCATGGTCATGGTGCCGAGCGTGAGGGTCGAAATTTTCAGGCCCGAACGGCCGAGTTGGCGGTATTGCATCGTGACTCCGATGTTGGGTGTGGTGGGGTCTCGCCGCCTATGTCGGGGTGCGGCGCGCCGGTCGCAAGGTCAGTCGTGTCGGGCAGATTGCCGGATAATGACAATTGCGGGACAGTTTTTTGAAGGTTCCGTGAAACAAGCAGCGAGACTCGCCAGAGTGGATTGCTTGCATTTCGTTCATCTGGTTTGAGCGCCCCAAGATACGATCCGTAACAGGCGGCTTGAGGCAAACCAAAGGAGATCAACGTGGCACAACATGCGCACGCTAAATATCATGGAAAACGCACGGCTTTTGCCGTGTTGCTGTTGTCGGGCACAGCACTCGCCCCGGTTGCAGCATGGGCGCAGGCGGTCAATGCGGGAACCGTGAGTGCGAACGGTTCAGCATATGTGCCGGGCGCCACGACCGCACCGACGCACAAGAAACTCTTCAAATCCGGCACCACGACCCGCGTGCTCGATCGCAAGATCATGGATGCGGCCGGCCCGGTCGGCGGTGCCGCGCAGATCCTGTCGTATTCGCCGGGTGTAACCGTGACCGGCTATGGCAACACAGGTTCGGCCAAATACACCATCACGCTCGATGGCGTGCAGCAAGGCTGGGGCGGCTACGGCGGGTTTACCGGCACCGGCTCGATCGGCGTGACGCTCGATGGGATTCCCGTGGTCGATCCGTCGACCGATTTGTGGCAATCCAACACCATTCCGCAGACCGGGATGATCCAGAGCACGCAGGTCACCTATGGGCCGGGCAATCCGGTCAATCGCTGGTACAACAACATCGGCGGCGGGGTTGAGTACACACCCGTGCAGCCGACCTCGAAACCGGGCGGCGATGTCAACCTGACCTATGGCAGCTACGGCCAAAAGAACATCGAATTCGACCTGCGCACCGGGCTTTACGATGGCTGGTCCACCGTGCTCGCGGGCGGCGCCGGCAACGGCAACAGTTTCCGTACCGCGGCTGACGGGTTCAAAAGTCCGAACGAGAATTACTCGATCTATCTGAAAACCGTGAAGCAGTTCTCCGCCGGCAACATCCAGTTCGGCGGCTATTTCGCGCGCAGCGCCGGCTACCGCGTACCCGTGATTCCCACCACGCCGCAGGCGGGTGTCACCATCACCGGCAATCCGGGGATGGCGGGCTCGACCCTGTATAGCCAGCAGACCTCGGGCTACGACAGCGCGCTGCCGTTCAACACCTACGAGAAATTCGATACCAATGCGATGTGGCTGGTGTTCGCCAAGGAGAACATCGACCTTGGTGACGCGACCACGCTGCATAATCTGACCTGGTACGAAAATATCACCCGCGTGCATTCGCGCCTGAACGACCTGTATAACACGGGTCCGAACGTCAGTGAATACAACAGCCCGCACACCAATATTTTCGGCGACAAGCTCTGGCTGAGCAAGAGCTTTGCAATGAACACGGTCGATGCCGGCGCCTACTATATTCACGACACCTATAATTCACGGAACAATTTTTATAACGTGTTCGACGGCGGCAACAAGGGTGTTGTCAATATCGGCGGCAAAATCCGCTCGTCCTATTTCACCCAGGACGATTTCGCACTGTTCGCGCAGGATGATTTCCACCCGATCGCGGCGTTGCACATCACGCCGGGCGTTCGTTTCGTGAATTTCCAGACCGGCTATTCCAACGGCTCGTTGCAGGATTTCGGCTTCGCGCCAGGCGTCGTGCTGTCGACGCATTGCCCGCTGACCGGCGCCAAGACCAAGGGCAACGTGACCGATCAGGGTGCCAGTTGCGGTGCGAACGAAAGCCGCAGCGGCGTCGAGCCTTCGCTATCGGCCAATCTGCAGGTCCTGCCATGGCTCGCGCTGTACGGCAGCTACGCCGAATCCCTGCGCACGCCTTCGGTCGGCGGCGGCGGCGGCTTGTTCCAGAAGGTCAACCCGAACTCGTATCATCTTGAATTGGGCCAGGACTTCCAGGGTGGCGCCAAATTCAACGTCGAGGATGATGGAATACTGCATCACTTCCTGGCCGGTATCAGCTATTTCCACCTGCGCTATGCCAAACAGTCGATCAACTACACGCTCGCGAACGGGAACGAGATCACCGCCAGCGGTAGCTCGATCTACAAGGGCGTGAATATGTATTTCAACGACAACCCGCTCTACAATCTGTTCGTCTACGGCAACGCCTCGATCACCAATGCGAACTACCAGACATACGTAACCGGCGCGGGCGCGGCCAATCCCGGCACCAGCTACTCGGGCAGCAAGGTTCCCTATGTCCCCGAGAAGAGCTTCAACGTCGGCGCCTATTACGATTATCTGTATCATAACACATTGCTTGAGCCGCGGGCCTGGGTTCAGTTCACCGGCACGCAGAACCTGTTCAACAACGTGAACGGAGCGCCAAGCCACCAGACGATGCCGAGCTACGGTACGTTCAACCTGTCCTTCAAGGTCAGCGCGCCGATCATTCTGCCCTATGCCGGCAAGAAATCGATCGATTTCAAACTGACGGCGCTGAACGTGACCAATAATCGCTACAACGAATACGAGTATATCTCGTCGGGCGGCTATTTCGGTACGTCCAACGGTGGCTATCTGCTGGCCTATCCGGGCGCGCCGTTCACCATCTATGGCAGTGTCGGGATGCATTTCTGATCCCGGCTTCAACTGTCATCGATCCTTCACACTACTGCGGCGCAGCTTCGTCTAAGGCTGCGCCGCGTCTGTAACCGCCGGAGACAGCGACCATGACTCTCGCCTATATCATCCACCTCGCCAATTATTCGGACGGCGTGCTCTACGTCCTCGCCGTTCTGTTCCTGATCGCGACCGCGGTGATGCTCGACCGGGTGTGGTACCTGCGCCGGGCGATTTTGCGCGGCAACGCGATCGTGACGCGGATGGCCCGGATGGGTCAGCTATCGGTCAACGACGTGGCCGAAATGCGCGACTTCGCCGGCCGCCAGCCCGAAGCGATCCTGCTCGATACCGCGCTGCATCACATTGCCGATGCCGACCCGACCGCGATGGGCAACCGGATGGACGAGGCGATCATGCTGGTCGCACCCAGGCTCGACCAGCGACTGTGGATTCTCGATACCATCGTGACGCTCGCACCGCTGCTGGGCTTGTTCGGCACCATCATCGGCATGTTCCATGCGTTCTCAGTGCTGGCAACGCCGGGCCATGCGCCGGCGGAGGTAACCGGCGGCGTCGCCGATGCGCTGGTGGCGACCGCGTTTGGCATTCTGATCGCGATGCTGGGTCTGTCGGCCTTCAACATGCTGCAAAACCAGGTCCGCCTGATCCTGCATCAACTGGAAACCATCAAGACCATGGTGCTGAACCGGACCGATGGCGCCCTGCTGGTGCCGATGGTGCGGGCCGGCGGCTCGATGCGCGCGGCGGCGGAGTAGCGTCATGAAACTGCGCTATTTCGAGGCCCGCAAGGCGCGGGTCGAGATCATCCCGATGATCGACGTCATGCTGTTTCTGCTGGTGTTCTTCATTATCGTGACGTTGCAGATGATCCCGGATGCAGGCGTGTCGCTGCAACTGCCGACATCGAGCCAGACGCAGCATCTGAAACACCCGAAATTCACCGTGAACATCCTGAAGGATGGCACGGTGAAGGTGAAGGACAAGGTGCTCACCCCGCCGCAGCTGACCGCGCTGTTTCAGGCTGACGGCGATACCGCCAAGACGCAGGTGACCATTGCGGCCTCCAAGCATGTAGCATTCCAGCATTTCGTGACGGTGATGGATGCCGCGCGCAAGGCCGGAGTGACCGATATCGGCATCGCGGCGCAGCCGGCGGCCGGGGGCTCGTAGTGGCCGGCGTGAGTACCGCAGACCGGC
Source organism: Acidiphilium rubrum (assembly GCF_900156265.1). GTDB lineage: Bacteria > Pseudomonadota > Alphaproteobacteria > Acetobacterales > Acetobacteraceae > Acidiphilium > Acidiphilium rubrum. The sequence continues at coordinate 13,872 of NZ_FTNE01000031.1, read as the reverse complement.
CCAGGCTGCCCTATCAGGAGCCGGACCGGTTCGGCTTCGCACTGGTCGCAGCACTGGTCGTGGAAATAGCGGCCACCTTGGCGGTCGTGCATTTTGCCAACCAGCCAGGGCCGGTTGCCAATCATCGGCCACGGATCATGAAGATCCAGATGATGGCACCGCCCCCGAAGCCGAAGCCCTTGCCGCCACCGCCCAAGCCGATGCCGCCGCCGCCGAAGCCCCTGCCCCCGCCGCCGCTGCCCGTGGCACCGCCGAAACCGCTGCCGCCACCGCCGCCACCCAAGCCAATTCCCCGGCCCGTGCCCCGGCCGATCCCGAAGCCGCACCCGATGAAGCCGGTGCCGCATATCGCCGTGCCGCGGCCACAACCGCCACCCCCGCCACCGGTTCAGCCCGCGGTTTCGGCGGCCGAGGTGGAAAGTGCGACGGCGCGCTATGCCGCCCTGGTGCATTCATCGGTGCAGGCCGATCTGCACGTACCCGCAATGGTGCAGATGATGCATCTGCGCGGCGTGACCACGGTATCCATCACGATCGCGCCAAGCGGTGCGCTGGTCGGGGTTTCGGTGCTGCGCTCCTCGGGCGCGCCGCCGATCGACCAGGCAGCGCTCGCCGCCGTGCGGGCGACGCGGTTTCCGCCGTTTTCCGGCAAAATGCCGCATCACGCTGTGAGTTTCACCCTGCAGGTCAAGCTGCGCGCCGGCTGACGCGCGACATCGAGCGCCGCGCCGATCAGGATCAGCGCGGGTGATGCAAGCTCATCGGCGGCGATCCCGTCGGCGAGGTCGATCAGCCGGGCGGTGCGGTGTGTTTCATCAGCACGGCTGATGTTCATGACGATGATGCCCGGCGTCGCCGGGTCGAGCCCGGCTTCGATCAAGCGATCGGCGATCATGCCGGCGTGGCGGGCGCCCATGTAGAAGGCGATGGTGCCGCGCAGGCGCGCGAGTGCCGCCCAATCCTGTTCGGGCAAACCGCCATCGCTGGCGTGGCCGGTGATGAAGGTAACGCTGCGGGCAATGTCGCGCGCGGTCAGCGAGGCTTCGACCGCCGCTGCGGCGGCGGTGGCGGCGGTGATGCCGGGGATGATGGTGAGCGTCATGCCTGCGGCGCGCAGGGCGGCGATTTCCTCGTTGGCGCGGCCGAAGATCATCGGATCGCCCCCTTTCAGGCGCAGCACGCGGGCGCCGGTGCGCGCGTGCCGGACCAGCAGCGCGCAGATCTCGGATTGCTGCATCGCATGACGGCCGCAACGCTTGCCGACGTTGATCAGCCGGCCGGTGGCAAGGGCGAGGATGCGGGGGTCGACCAGCGCATCGTGCAGAATAACGTCCGCCGCCGCGATCGCGCGATGAGCCTTGACCGTCAGCAGATCGGGATCGCCCGGGCCGGCACCGGCGAGGATGACCGGGAGTAGTGCGGCATTATTCGGCGGCGACGCATTCATGGCGGAGAAATCCCTTGAGTTCGGAAACGCACGAGCCGCAGCCGGTGCCGGCCTTGGTGGCCGCGCCGATCGCCTCGATCGTGGTGAGGCGACCGGCGGCGATGGCAGCGCGGATCGCGGGTTCGCTGACCTGATGGCAGACACAGACGATCCGGCCGGTCGGCACGGCGCGGCTGGCACCGCGGCCGATCAGCAGCGCACCGGCATCGAGCGAGCCCAGCGCCTGGCTGAAGCGCTGTTCCAACGCCTCGACCGTGGGCAAGGCCGCGTGATCGCGCGCGACGTGGAGCAGCAGCAGGATGCTGCCGCCGTTCAGAGCCGCGAGGCGGAACACGCCGCATTTGGCATCGGCGTAGTCGACCGTTTCGATCGTATCTTGCAGGTCGAACATGGTCGCGGCGAGCGTGCGGCAGGTGGTGCCTTGCGACAGCGGCGCGGTGCCGGTGAACCGCAGGTGGATCAGCCCGCCGACGCGCGGGGTGCGCGACCAGACGGCACCGATCGCAGGCTTGAGGCGGGCGATAGCCGCACTGCGGCACAGCGCGATACCGTGCCAGAGCGGCTCGATTTTCCTGATGCGCGCGATACCGTGTTTGAACGCGGGTTCGCCCGAAACCGGATCGCGCGCGGAACCGATCAGCCGGTTGATCGTGCCGGCGCTGCCTTGATCCTGGGTCCAGTGCATGCCGGCGAAGCAAGTGCCCGCGCTTTGCGCCGCATCGAGCCGGGCGGGCAGCGTGATGGTGCCGTCGGCACTGGTCAGTTCGACCAGATCGCCGGTTCCGATGCCGTGGCGCTCGGCGTCGGGCGGCGCGAGGTCAAGCGTGGCGGCGTCGCGATGGGCCATCAGCGCGGGGATGCGCCCGGTGCGGGTCATGGTGTGCCATTGATCGCGCAGGCGGCCGGTGTTCAGGGTGATTGTGCCGGATGCGGCGATCGCGCGGGGACAAGCGGTAACGGCGATAAACCGGGCGCGGCGGTCCTGCGTGCTGAAAGCGCCCCGGGTGAACAGGCGCTGGTCGCCCGGCGCGACCGGCCAGTGCAAAGGACGCAGCGCGTCGTAATCCTCGTCCGGTATGGCGGCGAGCGGGGCGAGATCGAATCGGCGGGCGCCGTTGTTTTCAAAGGCGGAGAGTGCCGCATGTTCACGAAAGATGGCGGCGGGGTTTGCGAAATCGAACGCGGCCGCGTGGCCGAGGCGGCGGGCGAGTTCGGTGAACATCCACCAGTCGGGCTTCGCATCGCCGGGTGCCGAACGAAAGGCGCGCTGGCGGGAGATCAGACGTTCGGAGTTGGTGACGGTGCCGTCCTTTTCCGACCAGCCGGCGGCAGGCAGCACGATATGCGCGCGCGCCGTGGTCGCGGTCGGCCAGCAATCGGCGACAATGACCGTGGGGCAGCGCTCCAGCGCCGCGCGGATATAATTGCTGCGCGGTAGCGATTCGGCGGGGTTGGTGCCCGCGATCCAGATCGCCTGGATGCGGCCCTGGTGCATCGCATCGAACAGATCGACCGCCTTGAGGCCTTGGCGCCGCGCGAGGTTGGGGGCCTGCCAGAACCGCCGGAGCAGATCGTGATGGGCCGGATCGTCGAAGGCAAGATGCGCTGCGAGCTGATTGGCCAGGCCGCCGACCTCGCGCCCGCCCATCGCGTTCGGCTGGCCGGTGAGCGAGAAGGCCGTCGCACCGGGCTTGCCGATCCGGCCGGTCGCGAGATGCAGATTAAGGATGGCGTTGATGGTATCGGTCGCGATTTCCGATTGATTGACGCCCTGCGAGAAGGCGGTGACCATGCGCGGCGTGGTCGCGACCAGATCGGCCAGTTGGTCGAACAGCGCATCATCGATGCCATGGCCCGCGGTGCGGGCGGCGATCAGCGCATCGTCGAACCCGCTGGTATGGTTGCGGATGAAGCGATGATCGAGCACGCCGCGTTCGGCGCAGAGGTTCAGCAGAGCCGCGAACAACGCAAGATCGCCACCCGGGGCGATCGGGATGTGCAAATCGGCGAGGTCCGCCGTGGCGCTGCGGCGCGGGTCGATCGCGATGATTTTGGTGCCGCGCACCTCACGGGCGCGCAGCGCGCGCTGGAACAGCACCGGGTGGCACCAGGCGGCATTGGCGCCGGTGAACACGATGAGGTCGGCTTCGTCGAAATCGGCATAGACGCCGGGCACGATGTCCTCACCGAAGGCGCGGATATGGGCGGCAACCGGGCTTGCCATGCAGAGGCGGGAGTTGGTGTCGATATTGCCGCTGCCGATGAAGCCTTTCATCAGCTTGTTGGCGACGTAATAATCCTCGGTCAGGAATTGGCCCGAGACGTAAAAGGCCACGGAATCCGGCCCGTGTTCGGCGATCGCGGCAGCGAAGCGATCGGCCGCGTGATCGAGCGCTTCGGACCAGGTCGCGGCGCGGCCGCCGATGGTGGGTGTGGTGAGCCGGTCGCGGTCATCCAGCGTCAGGCCGAGCGTCGCACCTTTCACACAGAGCTTGCCGCGATTGGCCGGATGCGCGGCATCGCCGGTGAGGCCCCCAGGCCCCGCGATCAGCCCGCAGCCGACCCCGCAATAGGGGCAGGTGGTGTTCATGCCGTGGTAATGGGTCCGGCGATGTCGAGCAGGATGCGGCTGCCCTCGATGCGGGTGCGAAACCGCGCGATGCAAGGCGCGTCCTCGCCGACCGCGGCACCGGATTCGAGCGAGATCACCCAGCCATGCAACGGGCAGGTAACGCCGTGGCCATGGACGATGCCATGGCTGATCGGCCCGCCGCGATGCGGGCAGGAATCGCGGAGCGCGAACACCGCATCATCGCCGGTGCGGAAAATGGCGATGGTGCCATGCGCCGTGGCGACGGTGCGCGCCCCGCGCAGGGGAATGTCATCGAGCCCGCCGATGTCGATAAAGGCCGCTTCGGCCATCATGCCGTCCATTACACCAGCTCCGCGACGTGGCTGTATTGCGCCGGCTCCGGGCCGGTCGATTGCTCGGCCCAGGGGTCGAACTGCGCGAAGCGCTGCGCGTGGTGAAAGCGCGACGCAAGATCGCCGCGCCCGGCGTGATCATCAACGATGCGCTGGCGGACATACGCGATCCCGACCCGCTCGATCCAGGGCGCGGTGCGCTCCAGGTAGCGGGCCTCCTCGCGATAGAGCTGCATGAAAGCGGCGCAATATTCCATAACTTCGGCATCGGTGGTGACTTTGCAGAGCATGTCGGTGCCGCGCAGCTTGATGCCGCCGTTGCCGCCGACCATCAGGTCCCAGCCCGCGTCGGTCGCGATCACGCCGAAATCCTTGATGCTCGATTCAGCACAGTTGCGCGGGCAGCCGGAGACCGCCATCTTGAACTTGTGCGGCGTCCACGAGCCCCACGACATGCGTTCGAGCGCCACGCCCATCGCGGTCGAGTTCTGTGTACCGAAGCGGCACCATTCGGAGCCGACGCAGGTTTTCACGGTGCGCAGCGCCTTGCCGTAGGCATGGCCGGAGACCAGCCCGGCGGCATTGAGATCGCGCCAGACGGCGGTGAGATCTTCGCGCTTGACCCCGAGCATGTCGATCCGCTGGCCGCCGGTTATCTTGACCTCGGGGATCGAATATTTATCGACCACATCGGCGATCGCGCGCAATTCGCGCGAATTGGTCAGCCCGCCCCACATGCGCGGCACGACCGAGAAGGTCCCGTCCTTCTGGATATTGGCGTGCATGCGCTCGTTGACGAAGCGCGATTGCGCATCATCGACGTATTCGCCCGGCCAGGCGCAGATCAAATAATAATTCAACGCCGGCCGACAGGCGGCGCAGCCATCCGGCGTGTGCCATTCGAGCGCCTGCATCACGGCGGGAATGGTTTTCAGCGCACCGCCCGTGATGCGGCGGCGCACCTCGTCATGCGCCAGGGTGGTGCATGCGCACATCGGCTTGACCGCAACCGGCGCATAGGCGGCGCCGAGCGCTGATTTCAGCAGCGCCTCGACCAGACCGGTGCACGAGCCGCAGGATGACGAGGCCTTGGTCTTCGCGCGGACCGCATCGACCGTGGTCAGGCCGAACGCCGTGATCGATGCGGTGATCGCACCCTTGCAGACGCCGTTGCAGCCGCAGATCTCCGCACTGTCGGGCAAGGCGAGCACCGCGGCATCCGGGTCGGCCGCATCGTCGCTGACCGGGCCGAAAATCAGCGTGTCGCGAAACGCCTCGATATCGGTCTCGTCCTTCATCAGCTGGAAATGCCACGCGGCATCGCTGGCATCGCCGATGCAGACCATGCCGACGATGCGGTTTTCCCGCAGCACGAGGCGCTTGTAGATGCCCCGCGCCGCATCGCGCAGCACGATGTCGTCGGTCGTCGCATCGCCCATGAAGGCGCCGGCGGACACCATATCGACGCCCGAAACCTTCAGGCGGGTGACGCTGGCGACCGGCGTGAACCCGGGCGCCGGCGCGCCGACCATGGTTTTGGCCGCGATTTTCGCCATATCCCAGATCGGCGCGACCAGGCCGAACACCTGCCCGTTGTGCTCGACGCATTCGCCGATCGCAAAGATCGCGGGATCGGACGTGCGCATCCAGTCATCGACCAGCACGCCGCGGTTGCACTCCAGGCCGATCGCGCGGGCAAGCCCCGCGTTGGGCCGGATGCCGACCGCCATGACCACGAGCTCAGCCGGAATCCGGGTGCCGTGCTTCAGCCGGACGGCGGTGATTGCTTCATCACCCTCGAACGCGGCGGTCTCCGTCGCGGTCAGGATGGTCATGCCCCGCCTGGTCAGGGCCCGTTCGAGCAGATGGGCGGCCGAGGCATCGAGCTGGCGTTCCATCAGCGTCGGCATCAAATGGATCACGGTGACATCCGCACCGCGCAGATTGAGCCCATGGGCGGCTTCCAGCCCGAGCAGGCCGCCGCCGATGACCACGGTTTTGGTCCCCTGTTTCACCACCGCCAGCATGTCCTCGACATCGGCGACGGTGCGGAAGGTGAGCACGCCCGCCTTGTCCGCGCCGGGAATCGGCAGGACGAACGGGTTCGAGCCGGTCGCCAGCAGCAGCATGTCATAAGGCACTTCGCTGCCCTTGGCACCGCGCACGAGCCGGTTCTTGCGGTCCACCCAATCGACATGCTCGCCGGCGATCAGGCGGATGTTGTTGGCCGCGTACCAATCGTAGTCGTTCAGCACGATGTCGGCGAAGCTCTTGCCGCCGGCGAGCAGCGGCGAGAGCATGATCCGATCATAGTTCGGCTGCGCCTCGCCGCCGAACACGGTGATGTCGAAATGGCCGGGGGCCAGGGCGAGACTCTCCTCGACCGTGCGCATGCCGGCCATGCCGTTGCCAATCACCACAAGGCGCTGGCGGGGCATGTTGGAACCATCCATGGTGCAGACTTTCTGTTGATAAAGCTCAAACGCGAACGGTCGCGCCGTCGATCGCGGCGGCGGTGAAATCGGCACGCCAGCGGTGCTTGACGATCGACAAGCCCCCGAAAGCGAGCAGGGCGAGGCCCGCGAAAATCAGGAAGCCCGCGCCATAGGAGCCGGTAAGCTGCTTGGAAAAGCCAAGGCTCGAGGCGAGGTAGAAGCCGCCGACCCCACCGGCCATGCCGACGAAGCCGGTTGCGGTGCCAATCTCGCGGCCAAACCGGGCGGGGATCAGCTGAAACACCGCCCCGTCACCCATGCCGAACGCCGCCATCACGACAATGAACACCGCGAGCGCCGGCCAGAAACTGCCGATGCCCATGCTCAGCACGATCAGCGCGGCCGCCGCCAGCAGATACAGCGCCGAGAGCACGCGCACGCCGCCCAGCCGATCCGCAAGGTAGCCGCCGAACGGGCGGATCGAGCCACCAACGAAGGCGCAGGCTGCGGTAGCAAAGCCGGCATGCACCGGGGTGAGGCCGTAAACCGTGTGGAAATACAGGGTAAGCGCGGCGGACAGACCAACGAAACCGCCGAAAGTGACGCCGTAGAAACCCATGAACCACCAGGTGTCGGCGATTTTCAGCACGTCGAAATATTTGCCGAGCGGCTGCGGGAATTTATAGGCCGGCGGGTTCTTGGCGAGGACCGCAAAGCCGATCAGGGTCAGGATCATCAGGATCGCGGCAACGCCGAACACGCCGCCGATGCCGATCGCGATGGCAAGCGAAGGGGCGGCCAGCGCGGTAACGACAGTGCCGATATTGCCCGCGCCGGCGATGCCGAGCGCGGTGCCCTGGTGCTCGGGCGGGTACCAGCGCGAGGCCAGCGGCAGCGCGATCGCGAAGGAGGCACCGCCGACACCAAGAACAAGCCCAAGCGCCAGCACTTCGTGGTACGAGGTCATCCCATGCAACCAGGCGAAGCCGAGCCCAAGGATGACGATGATCTGGGCGACGATGGCGGTAGCACGCGCGCCGAACTGATCGACCGCGAAACCCGCGACGATGCGCAGCAGAGCGCCGGAGAGCACCGGCAGCGCGATCATCAATCCCTTCTGGGCAGGATCGAGATGAAGCAGCTTGCCGATCTGCACGGCCAGGGGACCAAGCAGGACCCAGATCATGAAGCTCATGTCGAAATACAGAAAAGCCGCGAGCAGGCTCGGGAAATGTCCCGCCTTCAGAAACGATTTATCACGTGAAACGCTCATGGTCGCACTCCTGCGGATCCATAATCCGCGAAACGGCCCTCATTGGCGCGCGATCCTGTGCAGCGGGGCCTTCACCCCGGGCGAGCGCCGAAACCGTCCTTGGCTGCGGCGTGACACGTTTCCGTGCGCAACCACAGCAGCAAGAATGATGCCAAGACCACTCCGGCCCAAACTTCGGTCTTTTTCGGAATAACAAAGTTCATTTGCCGATTACAAAGGCATCATTAACCGTATTTTCAGCCATGTGCCGCTTTCTTAGTCACGACGGCGATGCCCTATTGCCGCAACAGTGACCGCTCCGCCGCCGCAGGGTCGGTACCCGCAAGGTGGCCGGCGCGCTGCATGCGCGCGATCGTCCATTGCAGATCGGCACGGGCCGGGCGCAGTTCGACGCCCCGCATGAACAGCGGATTGCCATCCTCACCACTCAAGGATTCAGCCAGCAACTCAGCCGGAAGATCGAGGTTGGCGGGCGATGCAAGGCTGGCGGCCAGCCCGGCGCGATACTCCGGCAGATGGCACAAATCGGTCGCGGCACCCAGGGCATCGCGCAGCGCGGCCGCAAGCATCGGGTTGGCCGCGGCGATCTCTTCACGAATGACCACAAGTTTTTCCGGATGGCCGGGCGCGATGGCGGCCGAGGTCGCGACCAGCGAACCAACACCCGCGCGCGCGGCCAAGGCGCCCCACGGCGCGCCGGCGCAAAAACCCGCGATGCTGCCGCGCGCCAGGGCGGTCTGCATATCGGCGGGCGGCAGCGTGACGATGGTCGCGGCACCGGGCGCAACCCCGCGCGCCGCCAACCAGTCGCGCAACAGCAGGTCGTGGTTGGAATAGGCGTGCACCACCGCAAATCGGGCGCCGCCGATGCCAGAGGCAAGATCAGGCTGGGCGGCGAAACGGTTTGCCAGCACGATCGCGTTGCCGTTGCGGCTCAGCGTCGCGGCCAGCCGCAGGCCGGTCGCGCGACCCCGCAGGCCAAGACTCATGGCCATAGCGAGCGGCCCCAGGATCACGGCGGCATCGAGCATCCCATAGGCCAGCTTGTCAGCGATATTGGCCCAGGACGGCTCGATCAGCACGGTCGCATCGAGCCCGGCAGCAGCAAAGAACCCACGTTCACGGGCGATCAGAACCGGCGCGCTATCGAGCAGGCGCAGGATGCCGATGCTCAATCTCTGCCCACTCATGCCGTGCCCCTCATCAAGCATAATCCCCCGATTCGCCGGCCGATGGCGCAGCGAGCAATGCGCGCGCAACATCCGCCAGGCGCATCTGGCGCTCCATCGCCCGGCGCTGCAGAAAGCGGTGGGCGGCCGGTTCACTCATGTTATCGCGGCGCATCAGCAGGCGCTTCGCCCCATCGATCAGCCGGCGGTCCGACAATTCCGCCTCCGCGGCGGCAAGGCGCACGTCCCGGGCGCTGGCGTGGCGATACAGCGCGATGGCGCTGCGCAAGATCGGCTTGATGTCGGTGATGCCGGCGGCGTTGACGTGGTAGGACACCACGCCGGCGCTGATCGCCTCTTCCATGAAAGCGGGGTCGTCTTCATCGATGAACAGCATCACCGGCATCTGGTGCGCGGCGATGCTGCGCAAGTGCTCAAGACTATCACGATCCGCGCGCGCCATATCCACGATCACGATATCCGGCCGCTCCGCCGCGACGATCAGCGCCAGATTTTCCAGCGGCGGCGCGATGCGGATGCGGCCCACGCCAGCTTGGCCCGCCCCCGCTTGCACAGCCAGACGCGCAGCAAGCGTTTCGGCACGGGCGGGGTCGGTATCGGCGATCAGGATATCCACGTTGCGTCATCGGCCCTGTGCGGTCGTTCATCACCGGGCAATGCAAGATGGCTGCCATCATCGGCAGCTCAGTCGAGAAACATCTTGCCCGGGTTCAGAATGCCGCGCGGGTCGAGCGCCGATTTGATGCTCCGCATCATGGCCAGCGCGCTGGCACCATGCTCACGCATCATGAATTCCCGCTTGCCGATGCCAACACCGTGCTCGCCGCTGGCCGCCCCGCCAAGATCGAGCGCCTGGCCGACGATTTCCCGGTCGAGCGCCCAGGCGCGCGCGGCACCGTCCGCCGTATCGGGATACAGGATCAGAACATGGAAATTACCATCGCCGACATGACCGACGATGCAGGCGCGCAGGCCCGATGCCGTAACCGATTCACGCGCCTGTTCCATCGCTTCGGCAAGGTTGGAAATCGGCACGATCGTGTCGGTCGAAAACGCGCCGTGGCCCGGAAACGCGGCCCGCGCGGCCCAATAGGCATCGTGGCGCGCCTGCCAGAGCTTGTTGCGGGCTTCGGTTTCGGTGGCGAAGGCGAAACTCTGGCCGCCATGAGCAGCGGTAATCGCCTCGGCCATCGCGGCCTGCTCGGCAACACCGCGCGCCGTGCCGTGGAACTCGAACAGCAGGGTCGGCTGGGCGATCAGATCGAGCTTGGAATAAGCGATCGAAACCGCCATCTGGTCGGGATCGGCGTATTCGATCCGCGCGACCGGAATGCCCGTCTGCATGATCTCGATCACCGCATCGATCGCGCCGCGCTCGGTCGCGAAACCGCACACCGCTGCACCAATCGCCTCGGGGATGCCGTACAGCCGAAGCTGGATTTCTGTAATGATGCCGAGCGTACCCTCCGAGCCGATCAGCAGGCGCGTAAGGTCATAGCCGGTGGCCGATTTCCGCACGCGCCCGCCGGTATCCACAATCGTCCCATCGGCCAGCACGGCGCGCAGCCCGAGCACGTTGTCCCGGATGGTGCCGTAGCGCACGGCGTTCGTGCCGGAGGCGCGGGTGGCGCACATACCGCCGATCGTGCAGTCCGCACCGGGATCGACCGGAAAAAACAGGCCATGGTCGCGCAAATATGTGTTGAGCTGCTTGCGGGTAACGCCAGCTTCGACCCGGCCATCCAGATCGGCATCATTGACGGCAAGAATGCGGTTCATGCGCGTGAGATCAAGGCTGATGCCGCCGGCGACCGGCGTGACATGCCCTTCGAGCGACGTCCCGGCACCGAACGGCGTCACCGGCGTGCGGTTGGCATGGCACAGCGCCAGAAGCTGGGAAATCTCGCCGGTGGTCTCCGGAAAAATCACCGCATCCGGCAAGGTATTCGCCGCATTGGCCTCGCCATGCGCATGGGTTTCGCGGATCGTCTGGTTGAGACTGAGACGATCGCCGAACAGGCTGCGGGCGGCTGCGATTGTTGCTGACGTTTCCATCACGCCAAACTATCGGGATTGGATGAATGATGAAAGAGCCTCATGTTTGTAAAAAAGAAGCGAACGAATTTTATTCGTGAGATTGCGGTGATCGCTGGTATTTTCTTGCCGTTTCGGGTTAATTTGATGCCGTATCGATCGATTTTCAGGATGTCAGCATGGCCACGATGACCGAGGCCCCTTGGCGTCTCCAACCCGCGCCGGGCGAGACGCAGCATGACCTGCAACAGCGGCGCGATCGCGCCTATTTCGCGTGGCAGCTGGCAGATACCGAAGTGTTCTGGCGTCGATTGTCCGGCGCCGCGATCGATTTTGCCGGCGCCCGCGTGCTCGAACTCGGCTGCGGCCACGGCGCGCTCTCGGCCGATGCGGCCGCCAAAGGTGCCGCACGGGTGCTCGGCATCGACCTTGACGATCAGCGCATCGCCTTTGCCCAGCAGAGCGTGCCGGCGGCCGATCCGGATCGAGCCCATGTCATGGCGTTTCGCTGCGTCGATATCGCGGCGATCGAGGGTGAAGCCTGTTTCGACATCGTGCTGTGCAAGGACACGTTCGAGCACATCACGGATCTACCGGGGGTCGTGGCCGAGGTGCATCGGCTGCTCCGGCCCGGCGGCCTGTTCGTGATCGGCACCAGCCCGCTGTATTACAGCCCGTTCGGCGACCATGGCCGCTATCTCGGGTCCAGGATTCCCTGGCTCGGCGCATTGATGCCGGAACCCCTGCTGTTCCGGCTCGCGAGCGCCAGGCACCGCACCACGATCTCCAGCGCGGCGGATGTCGGGCTCAATAAAATGACCCCGGCCCGGTTCCGCGGCCTGTTCGCCCCGCACGAGTGGAACGTCCGGATGCTGCGCTACAACGCGGGTGACAAGCCCCTGCTGCGCGTCTTGAGCGTGCTGCGGCGGCTCCGCGTGCTCGAGCCGCTCTGCACCGTCAGCATTTATGCGGTACTGGTGCGGCGTTAGAGCGATATGCGATGAGGTTAACGCCGCAGCGGCACCGTCATCGCATGAAATCGATCGATAAAACATAACGCGCTCGACGCGCGCCCCCTCAGGCTGGCCGGGCCTGGGGCCATCGGCTAAGCTCGACCGGCATTTGATGGATCGATGATGACCGAACCGACCCCTGACGACAAAGCCACGGCGCGCGCCGGCTGCACGCATTTTCTCTCGGCCCGCGGGCCGGTCACGGCCGCCGATTTCATCGCGGCGCTGGCGGCCTCGCCGCATATCGGCCTGGGGCTCGATCACTACAGCGAAGGTCCCGCGATCGAATTGCTGGAGACGCGGGTTGCGGCATTGCTCGGCAAGGAGGCCGGGCTGTGGTTTCCCAAAGGCATCATCGCCCAGCAGGCCGCGTTGCTGGTCCACGCGAGCCGGCTCAACCGGCGCACCGTGGCGCTGCATCCACAATCGCATCTGGCAATCGACGAAAAGGACGCGCTCGCCCGGCTGGCCGGGCTGGTGCCGGTGCGGTTGGGGCGCGATGAACGCCATTTCACCGTGACCGATCTGGCAGGCGTGCGCGAGCCTCTGGCAGCCGTCACACTGGAATTGCCGCTCCGCCGGCCGGGCTATCAGGCACTGCCGTGGGATGATCTGCAGGCAATCGCCGGCTGGGCACGCGAGGTCGGCGTGCCGCTGCATCTCGACGGCGCGCGGTTATGGGAGGTGCAGCCCTGGTACGATCGGCCCTTGGCCGACATCGCCGCGGTCGCGGACACGGTCTACGTATCGCTCTACAAAGGGTTGGGCGGTCTCGGTGGCTGCGTGCTGGCCGGCGATCGCGCCACGATCGATGCCGCGAAACCCTGGCGCGTGCGCTACGGCGGGGACCTGCCGATGGCGTTTCCAATGATCGTGACCGCGCTCGATGCGCTGGACACCACCCTGCCCCGGATGGGCGCTTATTACCGGCGCGCGTGCGACATCGCGGCGGCGCTGCGCGGCGTGGCAGGGATCACGCTGTTCCCCGATCCGCCGCAATGCAACTCGTTTCAAGTGCATTTCGCGGCATCGGCGGCGCGGATGAACCAGGCGGTACTGACCGTGGCGCGTGAACGCCAGTGCTGGCTGTTCGGCTGGTTCAGCCAGGGCCTGCTGCCGGACAGCGCGATGGGCGAGATCGTGGTGGGAGATGCCACGCTGGCATGGGGCGTGGATGAAATAGCAGCAGCTCTGATCGCGCTGCGGGATGCGGCGTGACGCCTGAAGCCAGGCGAAACAAACGCAAGCAAGAATCTTCTTTTTTGTGAACAAAAAAGAAGCAAAAAAAACTTTGTTCATCTGGGCCCGTACCGGTTCCAACACCCGTGCCCCAGATTAAAAAAGTTTTTTGCTTCTTTTTTACAAAAAAGAAGTGCTTTCTTCCTTCTGCCTAACTTTTTCCCTTTCTCACCCCCACCCCCCTTGGTTTATCTAGCGGCATGATCTCGAACGCGCCTTTCATGCCCGCCGACCCGTCCGAGCGCTTCGCGGTGATCTTCCGCGCCCTGCAACGCTCCGTGGCCGACAACGGCTACCGCCTCAAAATCCACGGCCC
>NZ_FTNE01000009.1 GCF_900156265.1 Acidiphilium rubrum | reverse complement strand
GTGGTATCCAGTTCGATACCTTGCGGCTACGCCTGATCAAACTCGCCGTCCAGGTCGAGACATTGAAGAAATCAATTCGCCTGCATCTGCCGCGATCGATGCCGGATCAGGTCATTCTCCGCTACGCTCTGGCCAGACTGCCCAGGTTACTGGTCTGAGCCCAGGGGCGGTTGCCCCGACCGGTCCCGATCTCATCCAACTCCAGCGCCGACACATCGCCAAGCTCATCAAAACCAGCCCAGAGCGGCCGGTGAGTCGTCACGCGCCCACGACGTCAGGTTGCATAGCTAATTGTAGAAGAATTGAATGAAACGCCCTCATGAATAAATGCGGCTAGAGAGAGTTTTTTGGTTCTTTTTTGCAAAAAAGAACCCTGTTTACTTAAAATCCCAATATGGCTTTGGCGATAATATTCCGCTGGATCTCGTTAGACCCGCCATAAATCGAAATCTTGCGCCAGTTGAAATAGGTCGGTGCCGCATAGGCTGCGTCGTCCGGCCCGATCGGGGTGTTGTTGCCTTCGTCTTCGGCATCGGTCGAGCGTTGGTAGGGCATGGCGAGCGGGCCGACGACGTCCATCAGAAGCTCAGTCGTGGCCTGTTGAATTTCCGAACCCTTGATTTTCAGCACGGATGATTTCGGGTCCGGCGCGCCGTGCTTGCCGGATTTGCGGGCTTCGGCGAGCACGCGCAACTGGGTGATCTCGAGCGCCTTCAGGTCGATTTCGACATTGGCGATTTTTTCGCGGAACCATGGCGCGTCCATCAGGCTGCCGGCGCCGGCGCGCTCCTTGGCCGCGAGTTCGCGCACCCGGCGCAGGCGCTGTTTGGAGACGCCGACGCGGGCGATGCTGGTGCGTTCGTTGCCGAGCAGGAATTTGGCGTAGTCCCAGCCTTTGTTTTCCTCGCCGACCAGGTTTTCGAGCGGGACTTTCACCTCGTCGAACCAAACCTCGTTCACCTCGTGCCCGCCGTCGATCAACTGGATCGGGCGCACGGTGATGCCGGGCGTTTTCATGTCAACCAGGATGAAGGAGATGCCTTGCTGCTTCTTGGCGGCCTGGGTGTCGGTGCGGGCGAGCACGAAAATCCAATCGGCGTATTGAGCGAGCGTGGTCCAGGTTTTCTGGCCGTTGATGATGTAGTGATCACCCTCACGCCGCGCGGTGGTTTTGAGCCCGGCGAGGTCGGAGCCGGCGCCGGGTTCGGAGAAGCCCTGGCACCACCAGATGTCGAGACTTGCCGTGCCTGGCAGGAATTTTTTCTTTTGCTCGTCATTGCCGAAGGTGGCGATGACCGGCCCGACCATCGAGACGTTGAAGGCGAGCGGCTGCGGTGCGGGGGCGGATTGCAGTTCGTCGATCAGGATGAACTCCTGCACCGGGCTCCAATCCTGGCCGCCCCATGCCTTTGGCCAATGCGGCGTCGCCCACCCTTTGGCGTTAAGCTTGGCCTGCCAGTTGACGATGTCCTGCTTGCCAATCTCGCGGCCTTCGATCATGCGCTGCTGCACGTCGCGCGGCAGATTGTCGCGGATGAAGGCGCGGATTTCGTCGCGGAAGGCAATTTCATCGGCGGAAAAACTGAGTTCCATCGTAAATCTCCTAGTTGATTTCGAACAGGCCCGCGGCACCCTGGCCGCCACCGATGCACATGGTGACGACGGCGAATTTGGCACCGCGCCGCTTGCCTTCGATCAGGGCGTGGCCGGTCATGCGCGCACCGCTCATGCCATAGGGATGGCCGATCGAGATCGAGCCGCCATCGACGTTGAGTTTGGCGGGGTCGATGCCGAGCCGGTCGCGGCAGTAGATCACCTGGCTGGCGAAGGCTTCGTTGAGTTCCCACAGATC
Source organism: Acidiphilium rubrum (assembly GCF_900156265.1). Lineage (GTDB taxonomy): Bacteria > Pseudomonadota > Alphaproteobacteria > Acetobacterales > Acetobacteraceae > Acidiphilium > Acidiphilium rubrum. Next base: position 134,975 of record NZ_FTNE01000009.1, on the reverse strand, counting down.
GATGTCATCGACGGTCAAGCCGTGGCGCTTCAACAAGCGCGGCACGGCGAATACCGGGCCGATGCCCATTTCGTCGGGTTCGCAGCCGGCGGCCACGAAGCCGCGGAAAATGCCCAGCGGCGTCAGGCCGCGCGAGGCGGCTTCGGTATCGGACATCATCACGCAGGCCGATGCGCCATCCGAGAGCTGGCTGGCATTCCCGGCGGTGATGAATTGATCCTCGCCGCGTACCGGCTTGAGTTTCGCCAGACCTTCCAGCGTGGTGTCGGGGCGGTTGCCCTCGTCCTGGCGCAAGGTGACCTCTTCATGCGAGATCGCTTTGGTTTCCTTGTTCTCGACCGCTTTGTTGGTGGTGATCGGCACGATCTCGGCATCGAACCGGCCAGCTTGCTGGCCGGCGGCGGTGCGGCGCTGGCTTTCGAGTGCGTAATCATCCTGCGCGGCGCGGCTGATGTTGTAACGCGCCGCGACGATGTCGGCGGTTTCGATCATCGGCATGTAGACCTGCGGCTTGTGTTCGAGCAGCCAGGGATCGAGGTTGCGGCCATTGTTGACCGGGTTGGTGGTCATGCTGATGCATTCGAGGCCGCCGGCCAGCGCGATCGGCGCGCCTTCGACCATGATTTCATGCGCGGCCAGCGCGATGGCCTGCAAGCCGGATGAGCAGAAACGGTTGACCGTCATGGCGGCGGCATCGGTCGAGACGCCGGCGCGCACGGCGGCGAGGCGGGCGACGTTGCCGCCGGTGGTGCCTTCAGGCGTTGCGCAGCCCATCACGACGTCTTCGATCTCACGCGGGTCGAGCTTTGCGCGCTCCATCGCGTGGCGCAGCGCGTGGGCACCGAGTGCGGGGCCGGTGGTGATGTTGAAGGCGCCGCGAAACGCCTTGCCGATCGGGGTGCGGGCGGTGGAGACAATGACGGCATCGACCATTTAGCGTTCCTGACTGACGGATTGTTGTTGATGATGGACCAGGGCCTCGGCGGCGAGTTCCTTGCGGGAGAATTTGCCGACCGATGTTTTCGGCAACGCATCGCGGATTTCGAGGGCGACCGGCATTTCGTGGCGACCGAGTTTGTCGGTGAGGAATTCGCGCAGTTCACCGATATCGAAGGCAGGTGCTGCCGGTTTCAGGGTGATGAACGCCTTGGCCGACTGGCCGCGATAATCGTCGGGAATGCCGACCACGATCACCTCGGCAACGCCGGGATGCTCGTAGATCGCCTGCTCGATCTGGGTGGGATAGACGTTGAACCCACCCGAAAGGATCATGTCCTTTTTGCGGTCGACCAGAAACACCATGCCGTCCTGATCGATCAGGCCGATATCGCCGGTCAGGAAATGACCATCGACGAAGGTTTTCGCGTTTTCCTCGGGATTTTGCCAATAGCCCTTGAACAGATTGGGCGATTTGATGCGGATTTCGCCGGTCTCGCCATAGGGCAGCACGCGCGTCGGATCATCAAGGGCGACGACATCGAGTTTTATGCGCGGCAACGGCATGCCGGCGGAGCCGTGCTTGAATATGCCATCGAGCAGATTGCCGGTGCCGGCCGAGGCGGTTTCGGTCATGCCCCAGCCGCCGCCCAGCCTCATGCCGGTGAGGCGCTCGAACCGCAGCCCGATCTCGACCGGCAGGGGTGCGCCGCCGGAGCCGACCAGTTTGAGCGAGGACAGGTCGCGCTTGTCCAGATCGGCGATATTGGCGAGGGCGATCCACATGGTCGGCACGCCGGGAAAATAGCTCGCCCGGTTGATTTCGATGTCGCGCAGCGTGGTTTCGGCATCGAATTTCAGGCGCAGCATCAGCGTGCTGCCGCGCGAGAGTTGCAGGAGCAACAGCACCACGAGGGCGTAGATGTGAAACAGCGGCAGCACGCAGATGGCGCGGAACCGCTCGCCGGGCGGAAACCGTCCCTGGCCATCGAAAAACGCGGCGTAGATGGCAACCGATGCCCGCAAGGTGGCGTGGGTGTGCATCGCCCCTTTCGGCAGGCCGGTGGTGCCGCCGGTGTATTGCAGCAGGGCGAGATCATCGGGATCGGTCAGCGGCAGATCGGCCTCGCTGTTGCGCCCGATGGCGCGCAGAGCATCGATCGTGATGATCCGTGCATCGTGCTGTGGAACCGGTGGGTGCGCCATGCCGGCGATCGGGCCGTATTGCGCATCGTCGGCCACGATCAGCCGATCGATATGCCCGGCATCGAGCAGTTTCAGGGCCATGGCGAGCATGGCGCCGAGATTGGTGCAGACCAGAACCCGCGCGCCGGAATCATGCAGTTTGTGGATCAGTTCGCGTTCGGCATCGAGCGGCGAGAGATGCACCACCACCAGCCCCGCGCTCAGCGCCCCGAAGAACCCGAACGGATGGGCGGGCGTGTTGGGCAAATACAAAGCGACACGGTCGCCCCGGCGCAGGCCGAGGGTGATCAGGCCCTTTGCAACATCGCTGATGGCACGGCCGAGATCAGTGAAACTGATCCGCGCGTCGCGGTATTCCAGCGCAATGTCCGCGCCGTATCGCGCAATCGTGCTGCCCAGCATTGCGGGGATGGTTTCGCGCGGCACCGCGATGTCCCACGGCAGGCCGGGCGGGTAGTTCCGCTCCCAGGGGAACGGCCGCTCGCTCACGCGGCGGCCGCTTTCGCGCCTTTGCCGAAATCGGCGAAACCCTTGCCCTCGGCGGCGAGTTGCGTGAGCAGGTCCGACGGCTGCAACCCAACATCACCGGTGGTATTTGCGTAATGCGCGAGGCGTTCGACGATGGTCGGCAGGCCGACCAGATCGGCATGGAAGCACGGCCCGCCGCGCCAGACCGGCCAGCCATAGCCGTAGACCCAGACCACATCGATGTCCGAAGGGCGGATCGCGATGCCTTCCTCGAGAATGCGGGCGGCTTCGTTGATCATCGGGTAGGTCATGCGCTCCAGGATTTCCTGGTCGCTGATCGCGCGCCTGGTGATGCCGAGGCGTGCCGCCGTCGCCTCGATCAATGCGGCGACTTCGGGGTCGGGCGTCGGTGTTCGGCTGCCGTTTTCATAGATGTAGTAGCCGCGGCCGGTCTTCTGGCCGAAGCGGCCCTGTTCGCAGAGCACATCGGAAATCGGTGCGGTGACGCCGCGATGTTTGCGAATCCGCCAGCCGACGTCGAGCCCCGCCAGATCACCCATCGCGAACGGACCCATCGGAAAGCCAAAGTTCAGCACCACGGCATCGACCTGTTGCGGCAACGCGCCTTCGAGCAGCAGGCGCTCGCATTCGGTGGTGCGGCGCGCCAGCATGCGGTTGCCGACGAAGCCATCGCAATTGCCGACCACCACCGGCACTTTGCCCATCGCCTTGCCGACCGCGATGGCGGTGGCGATCGATTGGTGCGAACTTGCCTCGCCGCGCACGATTTCCAGCAGTTTCATGACATTGGCGGGCGAAAAGAAATGCATGCCCAGCACATCGGAAGGTCGTTTGGTCGAATGCGCGATCGCATCGACATCGAGCGTCGAGGTGTTGGTCGCGATCACCGCACCGGATTTCGCCACGGCATCGAGCCGGCCGAAAATCTGTTTCTTGAGGTCCATTTCCTCGAATACCGCCTCGATCACCATGTCGGCCTCGGCGATGCGCGACCAGTCGGTGGTGCCGGCGAACAGGGCCATGCGCTGCGCTGTCGCACCCGCGGGCAGGGCGCCGCGCTTGACGGAAATATCGTAGGTGTCACGCACCCGGTCGAGCCCGCGTTGCAGGGCCGCTTCGTCGGTTTCGACCAGCGTGACCGGGATGCCGGCATTGGCGAAATTCATCGCGATCCCGCCGCCCATGGTGCCGGCGCCGATGACGGCGGCCGACTTCACCGGGGCCGGTTTCAGCCCCGGTTCCATGCCCGGGATTTTTTGCGCCTCGCGTTCGGCAAAGAAAATATGGCGTTGGGCGCGGGATTGGTCGCCCATCACCAGGTGCATGAACATGTCGCGCTCGGCGGCCAACCCCTGCTCGAACGGCAGGGTGAAGGCGTTGCGTACCGAATTCACGCAGGCGGCCGGCGCTTCGACGCCGCGCAGGCGTCGGGTCGCCTCGGCGGCGGCTTGCTCGAAGCCAGCGGGATCGGCCTGGGCCGGCGCGATCTTGTCCGCGCGGTCGCGTACCCGCACCGTCACTTTCGGATCGATCGTGTGGGCAAAATCGATTGCACCCTGCACCGGATCGGTCACGATCGCATCGATCAGCCCATCGGCCAACGCAGATTTGGCGCTGATCATTTTGCCGGAAACGATCGCGGCGACGGCTTTTTCCGGCCCGATCAGGCGTGGCAGGCGCTGGGTGCCGCCGGCACCGGGCAGCAGGCCGAGTTTGACCTCCGGCAGGCCCATCCGCGCGGTGTCGGTTGCCACCCGGTAATGGCAGCCCATCGCGAGTTCGAGCCCGCCGCCCAGCGTGGTGCCGAACAGGGCAGCGATGGTCGGTTTCGAGCATTGATCGAACCGCTCGATCACCTCGTGCAGGCCAGGATCGCGCGGCGGCTTGCCGAATTCGGTAATGTCCGCGCCGGCGGAAAACGTGCGGCCCTTGCACGCGAGAATGATGATTTTCGTGGCCGGATCGGCCTCGGCCCTGGTCAGCGCGTCGAGCAGTGCTGATCGCACCGCGTGGCCCAGCGCGTTCACCGGCGGGCTATCGATCGCGATGACGGCGATTCCATTGGTCATGTCGAGATCAACGACTGGCTGGCTCATGGTTCCTCGGTTCGTGCTTATTGGGGGGCACTATTGGTTAACCCTTTATCGCTTGCGGGCAGAGGTCATGCAAGGGGGGCGGTCCGGCAATCGGGCGAGGGGATGCGCTTGGGCCGCACAGCAGCGACCTCACCGTCGCGCGAGAAACCCGACGCCGATCAACAGCGCCAGCGGCACCAGCACCCCGGCATAGGATGCTTCGCCGCTGCCGATCACGCGATTGGCGAACAGGATGCTGCCGGCAACCCAGGCCAGGGTCGGGGCGTCGCCGATCAACGATCGGAACAGTTTTTTCATCGCTCCAGCCTTTGCAGAGTGCGGATCAGCACCAGGCCGCCGAGCGCGTAAAACGCCATCAACGCCGGTAACGCATAATCGCCGATCGGCCAGACATAGCCGAGCGAGGCCAGCATCCAGAACGTGCCGAAACCGAGCACCGCGCAGCCGACCATGTATTTGATGGTGTTTTCCGGCACGCGCGAGAGCGGCGCACGCAGCATCATGCCCGCGCCCATCACCGCGACCAGCGCCGCCACGGCCGATACCGCCGCAACTTCGGTCTGCCCGGTCTGGACCCCGAGGGCGACCACGATCAGCCAGACCTCCAGCCCCTCCATCAGCACGCCCTGAAACGCCACCAGCATCGCTCCCTGGGTTTCGGCCAGAGCCTGACTGCCGGACAGTGCTGCGAACGCCGCATCCTCATCGCGCAGGCGCCGCAATCCGGCGGCGCGCGCGATCGCCTTGGCAAGCCAGCGCATGCCGAACAACGTCAGGAACACACCGATCACGAACTGGATGATCCGCAAATTGCCGATCGCGCTGACCGCATGCGCGCCGAACAGCGTGAGCAGCCCCAGAATCGCCAAGGCCGCACCACCCGCAGCGATCGCGCGCGGCCACCCGATCGCCAGCGCAACCGCCAGCACGATGGTGAACGCCTCGACCCACTCGACCCCGGCGGTGAAAAAACTTGCGAGGATCACCGGTAGATCGGACGTCATCGCCGCTGCCTCACGTGCTCGCACCGACAATGGTTTTGGAAAACCACGCGATGATCGCCGATCGATCGCGCGCCGACTGCGCCGGATCGACCATGACCGGCGTCAGCGATGCGGCACTCGGCATTGCTGACGCGGGCGCTACATCGCTCACCACCGGCCAGAATGCGCCATCATCGCCACCCTGGCGCATTTCGATACGCAGCGCGGCCGGCGAATTGACATAGGCGATGAACCGCTGCGCCGCGGCACGCTCCGGCGCCGGTAGATGTCGCGCCATCACGATCACGCTCGCCAACACCGCAGCCGGTTTCGGCACCACCACGCGCAAGGATGGATCGATCGTGCTCGCCCGCAACGCGGCCGAGGACCGCATGATCGCGATCTGGATGGCACCGCTGCGCAGGGCCGCCAAAGTCGTCGCCGTATCGCCGTAAATATGCAGCCCGGCCTGCTTCAAGCTTAGAAAATATCCCTGCGCCGCCGGCCAGCCACCCGCCGCCTGCACCATCGCCGTAACCGGCGAAACGCCTTGGTCGGACGTCGCCGGATCATTCATGCCGATCAGCCCGCGATAGGCCGGCGCCGTCAGATCCGCCCAGGTCGCAGGCGGGGCGAACGGCGCCGCCTTCGGCATCACCAAGACTCCACCCAGGCCCAACCCGGTCGCGACATAAGACCCATCGGCAGGCACCGACGCCGCCCCCATCGCCGTCAGTCCGGACGGTGCGGCCAGCCCATGCGCCAGCAAACCACGCCGATCGAGCAAAACCGCGGCACTCGCCCCGTAAAACCACGCCACCGACCACCGCGGATGATCGCCCTCCGCCCTGATCCGCGCGAACAACCCATGCGCCGGCGGACGCCGCACCCGCACCGCAATCCCGGTCTGCCGGCTGAACGCCACCCCCACCGCCGACGCAAAATCGAGCCGCGAATACACCGTCAACCCCGCCGCGACGGCCGGATACGGCAGGAACAAACCCAGCGCGATCGACGCTGGGAGGATGCGTTGGGTGAGGCGGGGTGATGAGAGGAAGAAGGCCGAGGGGCTTTGCCCCCTGGACCCCCACCAAAGGCAGAGCCTTTGGAATCCATTAGTTTTAGGGGGAGGGAGGGCGGCTGCCTGACCCTGAAGCGGCGTAGTCTGGACGCCCTCTCTCCCCCTAAAACTAGCGGGTTCTAAGGGCTGAGCCCTTAGCGGGGTCCAGGGGCAGAGCCCCTGGCCTTCCTTTTTCCCATGACCCCACCCCATCCAACGCGTCCTCACAACGCGGCCGCGATGCGTTCGATCACGCCGGACCAGTCGTAGGGGCGTTGCTGGCGGTACAGGCGTAGCGAGGGGTACCACGGCGAATCGTCGCGGTTGAGCAGCCAGCGCCAATCGGGGGCGTAGGGCAGGATGATCGCGGTGGGCACGCCGGAGGCACCGGCGAGGTGTGCGACCGAGGTATCGATGGTGACGAGGTGATCGAGGCTTTGCAGGATGGCGAGCGTGTCGGTGAAATCGTTGATGCTGGGGCCGAGGTTGATCAGCGGTGCGGTGCCGAAATAGTTGCCGACCTGGGCGATCTGGTCGCCTTTCTGCACCGTGACGATTGCGAGGTCGGGGCGGGCGAACAGCGGGGCGAATTGTTCGAGTCTGACCGTGCGTTTGCGGTCGTTCTTGTGGGTCGGTCGGCCGGCCCAGACCAGGCCGATGCGTTTTTTGCCGGTCGGGGTCAGCGCGTCGATACGTTGTTTCCAGGCGGTGATTTTGGCGGGGTCGGGGTGCAGGTAGGGGATGGGGGTCGGGATGTTGTCGATTGTGGTGCCGGCGAGGCGCGGCAGGCCGGAGAGGGGGATATAGGCATCGAAGTCGCCGGTGGTTTCCCAGCGGGTAACGATGCGGCCGAGGCCGGGGATCTGGCGCATGATCGGCACCAGATCGCCGCTGCAGGCGAGCACGGGTTTGGGCGCGCGGTCGGCGGCCCAGGGGATGTAGCGGCCGAACTGGATGCAATCGCCGAAGCCCTGATCGGCGACGATGAGGAGTTTGCCGTCGGGCAGGGCGCCGCCGTCCCATTGCGGTTTGTCGGTCTTGGGCAGCATGCCCTCGGCCTGTTTGAGTTTGAAGCGCCACTCGTAGCTGTCCCAGCCTTCGGTGAGGCGGCCGCCGAGCAGCAGGACTTCGGCGCGCTCGAAATGGGCTTCGGGGAAATCGGGGTCGAGTTCGATTGCGCGATCGGCGGCGGCGAGGGCGTCGTCGAGCTCGCGGCGTTCGTAGCGGATCAGGGCGTGGTTGAAATGCGCACTTTTGTCCTCGGGTGCGAGCTCGACGGCGCGGAGCGCCATGCGCAGCGCATCGTCGAGCCGGCCGGCGCCGCGGTAGATTTCGCACATGTTGCGTGGATAGACCGCGACGGTGGGCGAGAGTTCGAGCGATTTTTCCATCCGCTCGATCGCGAGCGGCACTTTGCCGCGCCGGTAGGCGACGATGCCGGACAGATGCAGCACGTGCGGGTGTTCGGGTGCCGCGCGCAGCACGCGTTCGGCGAGGGCTTCGGCATCTTCGAGCTTGCCGTCGCGCTCATAGGCGCTGATTTCGTTCAGAACCTCGCCAAGCGTTACCTTGACGCCGGCGGTGCCGCTCATGGCGGGGTCTCCTGCGGTTGGGCGTAGCCGAGGCGTTTGATCCATGGCGTGAGGATCGGCAGGGCTTCGTCGAACACCGCGCCGAAGCTGCGATGCCGGTACAGGCTGCGCCGGTGCGGCGGCAGTTGCACGAGCCGATGGCCTGGTGCGCGGGGTATCGCGCGTGGTGGCGTGTCCAGCAGGGCGTGCACGTCGGCGGCGATGCCGATGAAGTCGAGCACCAGGCGCAGCGTGCCGGCAGGGTCGCGCACGAGGTCTTCGTAGCGGATCGGCAGGTAGCGCAGGGTGGTCTGGCCGCGCACCAGGGCGATCGCGTTCATCTGGGCGTCGAACAGCGTGGCCATGCCCGCCAGCGTGACGCCGGCGTTGCCCTCGTAGAGCTTGTCCTGCGCGAAGCCCGACAGAGCGATGTCGAGCGGATGGCGGAGCACGTGGATGACCGGCGCGGTCGGAAACAGCGTGGCGGCGAAACCGAGCAGCCAGGGCAGATCCGGGTGACGATCGGTGACGAAGCGGCTTTCGGCAGTGCTGACGCCGGAGGCGCGGAGTATGGCGAGGTAGCGGTTGGCAAGCATCGGCAGGATGTCGCGCTGGTCGCCGGCGGTGGTGGCGATCAGGGCATCCGGGAAGGATTCCGCGCTTCCGCCGAGGCCGCTGACCAGCGCGGGCAGCAGATGCGCGAGGTCGGGCAGTGGCGCGCGCGTGTCGGCCGGATCGATGCCGTGGCATTGGCTGAGCAATTGTTCGAGCAGACCCGTGCCCGAGCGCGGCGCGCCGAGCAGAAAGATCGGCGTTGCGCCGCCGGGGATCTGGCCGGGGCGGGGCAGGCCGGACAGGCGATCGGCTAGAAAGGTCGATCGGACGGTCGCGAGCCGGGCCGCGATCGGGGCCGGGTCGAACCGGCGGTTGGCGCGCTCGCGCTGAAAGGCGCGGCCCGATTGATAGGCGTTCCAGGCCTCGTCGAACCGCCCGAGCCGTTCGAGCGCCATGCCCTTGGCGGCGAATTCGGTGGCGACCAGCGATTGCGGCGCGATGGCGGCGGCGGTGGCTTCGATTTTGGCGAGTGCTGCATCCGGATCGTCACGGTGCAGGCGGACCAGGGCGCTCAGCACCGCGATCATGCGATCGGCCGGGGCGAGCGTGGTGGCTTCGGCGAGCAGGGCTTCGGCCTGATCAAGCCGGAAGCGGCCGGCCTCGACCTGGGCGTAGCCGGCGAGACCGCGCGGATTGTCGCGCTTGATCGTGAGCGTGGCATCGTAGGTCGCGGCGGCTTCATCGAGCCGCCCTTGCTGGCGGAGGTTCCAGGCGAGGTTGCCGAGCAGGGCGGCATCGCGCTGTTCGGCGTAGCCCAGCGCGAGGCGGTAATGGCGTTCGCCGGCGGTCAGGCGGTTGGTTTCGGTGAAGATGATACCAAGCATGTGGTGGATGGTGGCGTCGCGCGGCAGCAGGGCGACGGCGCGGCGGGCCGGGATTTCGGCTTCGGCGTGGCGGCTCTGGTTGATCAATATCTGCGCGTGCTGGACATGCGCGGCCGCGACATCCGGCGGGATCGAGGCGATGCGCGCGATCAGCGCCTCGGCGGCGGCGATGCGGCCCTCGGCACGGCGCAGTTCGAACAGGAGGCGCAGTGCTTCGCGGTGATGCGGCGCGAGATCGAGGATTTGCAGGACGTGGCGCTCGGCCTCGCGATTGCGGTTGGCGGTGCGGGCGGTGCGGGCCTGCTCGATCAAGGTGTCGAACGCGGCGTGATTGACCGGGTCGGGCAGGGCCGTGGCTTGGAGCTTACAGCAGCGCAGCGCCCGCAGGCCTGAGCCGCAGGTGCACAGGGTCGGATCGAAACCCGGGCGAAGCGAGGTTGCGGATGCGCTCATACCCGGATCATGCAGGGTTTGGCGTGGGGTGCAAGGGTGGTTCCGGCAGTGCGAACGATGGCGCGGCACGATTGCAGACGCGTGGCGTTGCCTGAATGATGCGGCGTCTGCGAGCCGTTCGCAACTGCAGTTGCGAATAAATATCAAGTAAAACCAAATCCTTGACCAATCGAAACCAGCGCGCCATTTTGCTGCTATGCGCAATTTTTCGGAACTGTCGGAACGTGAAATCCTGGCCCTGGCGATCGGGGCGGAGGAAGAGGATGGTCGGATCTACGCCGATATCGCGGAGGGTCTGCACGCGGATTTCCCGGCTTCGGCCAAGGTGTTTTTCGAGATGGCGGCCGAGGAGAGCGATCATCGGCGGCGGCTGATCGATCTGTTCCAGGAAAAATTCGGCGATCATATTCCGTTGATCCGGCGCCAGGACGTCAAGGGATTTCTGCATCGCAAGACCGTCTGGCAAATGCCCAAGCCCAGCATCAAGGATGTGCGCAAGCTGGCGGAAAGCATGGAATCCGAGACGGCGAATTTCTATCGCCTGGCGGCGAGCCGGACGTCGGACGTGACGATCCGCAAGCTGCTCGGCGACCTTGCGGAGGCGGAACAGACCCATGAGCATATCGCCGATAAACTGACCGAGGAAAACGTACCCGAACCGGTACGCCAGACCGAGGATAAATCCGCCGAGCGGAATTTCGTGCTGCGCTATGTGCAGCCGGGCCTGGCCGGGTTGATGGATGGCTCGGTCTCGACGCTGGCGCCGGTATTCGCCGCGGCGTTCGCGACCCATAAGCCGCATGAGGCGTTCATTGTCGGCATCGCGGCCTCGTTGGGTGCCGGAATTTCGATGGCGTTTGCCGAGGCCTTGTCCGATGACGGCAGCCTGACCGGCCGCGGCTCGCCGATTTTGCGGGGTGCGATCACCGGCGGCATGACGACTATTGGTGGTCTGGGCCATACCCTGCCGTTCCTGATCCCGAATTTCTGGACCGCGATGGCGGTCGCGTTCGGGGTGGTGGTGGTGGAACTGGGCGTGATTTCCTGGATCAGGGCGCGCTATATGGAGGCACCACCGTTGCAGGCGGCATTGCAGGTTGCACTGGGCGGGGCGATCGTGTTCGGGGTCGGCGTCGCGCTCGGGACGAGTTGAGAGACGGCGTGTAGGATGTTCGCGACCAATTGACGCATAGGGTAACGCCCGGCACAAACGCTGGATGAACCATAAATCAGGGTCGATAGCGGCACGGCTACGCAAAAACATGGCGGTCCCGGTGATCGGATCGCCGCTGTTCATTCTCTCGAATCCGAAACTGGTGATCGCGCAATGTTGCGCCGGCATCGTCGGCTCGTTTCCCGCGCTGAACGCCCGGCCGGAAGCCAAGCTCGACGAGTGGCTGGCCGAAATCACCGACGCGTTGGCGGCTTGGGATGCGGCGCATCCCGAGCGCCCGTCCGCCCCGTTCGCGGTAAATCAGATCGTGCACCGGTCGAACGCGCGGTTGGAACATGATCTTGAACTTTGCGTGAAATACCGTGTTCCGTTGGTGATCACCTCGCTCGGCGCGCGGCCTGAGGTGAATGCGGCGGTGCATTCCTACGGCGGCGTGGTGCTGCACGATATCATCAACAACCGCTTCGCCCATAAAGCGATCGAGAAGGGGGCGGATGGGCTGATCGCCGTGGCGGCGGGCGCAGGTGGCCACGCCGGCGTGATTTCGCCGTTCGCGCTGGTGCAGGAAATCCGCGCCTGGTTCGATGGACCGCTGGCGCTCTCGGGTGCGATCGCGACCGGCCGCGCCGTGCTGGCCGCGGAAGCCATGGGGGCCGATTTCGGCTATATCGGCTCGGCGTTCATCGCGACCGAGGAAGCCAACGCATCGGCGGCCTATAAGCAGGCGATCGTCGAAAGCGGGGCGGATGATATCGTCTACACCAATCTGTTCACCGGGGTGCATGGCAACTACCTGAGGCCGAGCATCATCGCGGCCGGGCTCGACCCGGATGATTTGCCGCAGAGTGATGCCTCGGCGATGAATTTCCACGAGGGTGCCAAGGCCAAGGCGTGGAAGGATATCTGGGGTTCGGGCCAGGGGATCGGCGCGGTCGATGCGGTGGTGCCGGCGGCGGCGCTGGTGGCGCGACTGGTCGCGGACTATCGCGCGGCGAAGGCGGCGCTCTGCGCGTGAAACTGCGCGCCACCGCGAGCGGCGGTGGTGCCATTTTGCTCTGGTCCACCCTTGCGGCATTGACCGCGGCAACGGGCGGCATTCCGCCATTCGAGACCCTGGCGCTCAGTTTTTTCGTGGCGTTTCTGGCAGGCATCGCGATGCTGGCGCTGCGCGGCAGGCTGCGGCGGTTGCGCCAGGCGCCGCTGGCCTGGGCGATCGGCGTCGCCGGACTGTTCGCCTATCATGCGCTGTATTTCAGCGCGCTCGATCACGCGCCGCCGGCGCAGGCCGGGCTGATCGCCTATTTATGGCCGTTGCTGATCGTGTTGTTCGCGGCCCTGTTGCCCGGTGGCGTGCTGCGGGCGCGCCACGTGCTCGGCGCCCTGATGGGACTGGCCGGCACGGTGGTGATCCTGCTCGGAGCGCAGGGTCTGAGCGGGCATGGCTCCGCCCTCGGCTATGGCTGCGCCCTGGCGGCCGCTTTCGTCTGGGCGCTGTATTCGGTTGCGAATCGGCGGATCAGCGCGGTGCCGAGCGATCTGATCGCCGGGGTTTGCGGCGTGGTCGCGGCACTCGCGCTGGTGGTGCACGGCATGACCGAACCGACCGTGATGCCAACCGCCGGACAGGCGCTCGCCCTGCTGGCGCTGGGGCTCGGACCGGTCGGGCTTGCTTTCTTCCTGTGGGACTTCGCCACCAAACAGGGCGATCTCGCCCTGCTGGGAACCCTGTCCTACGCGGCGCCGCTGCTGTCGACCGGTTTGCTGATCGCACTCGGGCGCGCACCGATGAGCGGGTCTATCATCGCCGCCGCGGCCCTGATCGTCGGCGGGGCCGGGGTGTCTGCCGGCCTTACGCGTAAGGGTAAGGCCCACCCTTCGCCAACGCCCGCTGATACGCCGGGCGGGCGTGGGCCGCAGCGAGGAACGCATTGATCCGCGGGAAATTGCCGCGCAGCGCGCCGCGCGCGTTGGCCGCCTCGGCCGGAAAACTCATCATGATGTCCGCACCGGTCAGCTCCGGCCCGGCAAACCAGGTGGAATTGGCCAGACTGTCCTCCCAGAAGCGGATGTGCGTGGCGATATTGGGGTCGAGATAGCTCTCGCCGACCTTGTTGCCGATCATGCGGAGCAATGGCTTCGCGATGAACGGGGCCTGGTTCGGCATTTCGGTGAAAATCAGCTTCATCACCAGAAACGGCATCGCGGAGCCTTCGGCATAGTGGAGCCAGTAGGTGTAGCGCCGCCGATCGTCCGATCCGGCGGGCGGGATCAGCCGGCCCTCGCCATATTTTTCGATGATGTATTCGATGATCGCGCCGGTTTCCGCCACAATGGTATCGCCATCGGTGATCACCGGCGATTTGCCGAGCGGATGCACGGATTTGAGGCTCGGCGGCGCCAGCATGGTCTTCGGGTTCCGCTTGTAGAGTTTCACCTCGTATTCGAGGCCGAGTTCTTCGAGCAGCCAGAGAATCCGCTGCGAGCGCGACGCTTCGAGGTGGTGGACGATGATCATGCTTGGGCCTTTTCAGACGGGGCGGGCAGGGATAACCAATGTGGTAGGTTGGGTGTTATCGTAAGGTCGCCGATCTGCAAATGCTGGTCCAGCGCATCGAGGCGCAGCATTGCCAGCCCTTGCTGCCCCTGCGCGATGCACAGATCGCCCACATTGCGCTCGCCGCTGGTGATGCTGCCGGATGTCGGCAGGTCGGTGCTTGCCGTGATCGGGATCAGCCGGCGTTTCACCAAGCCGCGATAGCGCGTGCGGGCGGTGAGTTCCTGGCCCATGTAGCAGCCCTTCTCCCAGTCGATGCCGTGCAGTTCGCCGAAGCCGGCCTCCATCGGCAAAGTCTTGTCGGGTTCGAGATCGCCGTGGTCCGGCAGGCCGAGGGCGAGGCGATGGGCCCGGTAGGCCGATGGCTCGGCGCTGTCCGCCCTTGGCGCCGGCGCCAGAATCCGGTGGCCCGCTTCGGCAAGCCGCGGATCGGGTGCGGTGATGCCCGCGCTTTCCGGCGGTGGACCGTTCCACGCGGCATGGACCGCGTAATCGGCCGAGCGATCGGTCAAGACCACCTTGCTGCGCAGCTTGAAGCGCGACAGGCGGGTAATGATGTCGGCGATCGCATCGCGCGGCGCATCGAGCAGCAGGCTCGACTCGGTTGCAAAGACGAAAAATTCGGCGCGGTAGCGGCCCTGTGGTGTCAGCAACGCGGTCCAGACACAGGTGCCGGGGTGCGCCCTCGACACGTCGTTCGTGACCAGGCCTTGCAGAAACGCAACCCGGTCCGGGCCGCTGAGATCGATCACGCCGCGATCGGGCAGATATGCAACGATTGTCATGCAGCGGATGTGGCCCCTTGGCCGGGATGCGACAAGCCGTGCTAGAGCAGCGCGGCATGCGGATTTTGTTCATCACATCGTCGCGGCTGGGTGATGCCGTGATTTCCTCGGGCGTGATCGAGCGGATCCGCCTCGCGCATCCGGCGGCACAGTTGACGGTTGCGTGCGGCGCGGCAGCGGCGGGGGTGTTCGCGCGGCTGCCGGGGCTGGAACGGTTGATCGTGTTCGAGAAACAGCGCCTCGATGGGCATTGGCTCTCACTCTGGTCGCGCGTCGTGCGCGACCGCTGGTACATCGTGGTCGATTTCCGGGGCTCGGCGCTGGCATACGGGCTGTGGGCCGGGCAGCGGGTGATCGTGCGCGGCGGCCGCCGCCCCGGCCGGCGCTATGCCCAGATCGGCGCAGCCTGCGGGTTCGAACCGCCGCCACTGCCGGTGGTTTGGACCGCGCCGGCGGACCGCACGCGCGCGGAGATGCTCATCCCGCCCGGCGCGCCCGTGCTGGCTCTGGGGCCGACGGCGAATTGGGCGGGCAAGATCTGGCCGGCCGAGCATTTCATCGCACTCGCCCGGCGGCTCGATTTTGCCCGGATCGCGGTGTTCGGCGGGCCGGGACCAGCCGAGCGCGCGGCGGTGGCACCGGTCCTGGCCGGGCTGCCCGGCGCGATCGATCTGGTTGGCGCGGTCTCGGTGGCCGAAGCGGCGGCTTGCCTTGCGCGCTGCGCGCTGTTCATCGGCAATGATTCCGGCCTGATGCATCTGGCTGCCGCGGCGCATGTGCCGACGCTGGGGTTGTTCGGCCGGTCCCGCGCGTCGGAATACGCGCCGGCCGGGGTACAGGCGGCGTTCGTCGCCGCACCGGGCATCGAGGGCGAGGCGGCGATGGAGCATCTGGCGGTCGATGCGGTGCACAAGGCGGTGGCCGCGCTGATGGGCGAACCGGTGCCCGCATGAGGATCGGTCAATTGATGGCCGGCGCGGCGCAGGGTGGTGCGGAGCTGTTTTTCGAGCGCCTGACCATTGGCCTCCACGAGGCAGGCGAGGCGGTTCTGCCGGTGATCCGGCCGGAGCCCGCAAGGGTCGCGCGGTTGCGGGCGGCAGGGCTCGGACCTCTCGGATTGCGCTACGGCGGTCCACTCGATCTGCTGACCCGGCCGCGCGCCGCCAGGGCCCTGCGCGCCTTCGGTGCCGAGGTCGCCGTGGCGTGGATGAGCCGGGCGGCGTTTCACGCTCCGCGTGGCAGTTGGACGCTGATCGGTCGTCTGGGCGGGTATTATCCGCTGAAATATTTCCGCCGCTGCGATCATCTGGTCGGCAACACACGCGACATCGTGCGCTGGATCGTGGCGCAGGGGTGGCCCGCCGATCGCGTTGCCTATCTGCCGAATTTCGTTGGTGATTTCGCAAGCATCGCACCAGCGTCGCGCGCCGTGCTGGGCGTGCCGGATGACGCACCGCTGGTGCTGGCGCTTGGAAGGCTGCACGCGGTCAAAGGGTTCGACATCCTGATCCGGGCGATGGAAACTGTGCCGGGTGCGCATCTGGTGATCGCCGGTGAAGGGCCCGAACGACCGGCGTTGGAGGCGCTGATCGCATCATGCCGCCTCGGAGCGCGCGTGCATCTCGCGGGATGGCGCACCGATGTCGGGCCGTTGCTACGCAGCGCGCAACTGTTCGTGTCGTCCTCGCGCCATGAACCGCTCGGCAACATGGTGCTGGAGGCGTTTTCCGCCGGCGTGCCGGTGGTCGCGGCGGCGGCCGAAGGGCCGCGCGAGCTGATCACGGATGGCGTTGATGGCGTGCTGGTGCCGATCGATGATCCGGCAGGTTTGAGCCGGGCGATCGCGCGCGTGCTGGCGGAGGGCGGCCAGGCGATGGCGGCGGCCGGCCGCGCGCGCTACGCGGGCGAGTTCGCCGAGCCGGTGGTGGTCGCGGCGTGGCGCGACTATCTGGCGCGGGTGGCGCGCTGATGTGCGGCATCGCCGGCATCGCGTTCAAGCCGGGCGCGCGGCTTGCAGCGGATCGGCTGGCCACGCTCGTGGCGGCCCTGGCGCATCGCGGGCCGGATGGTTCAGGCCAACATGTCAGCGCGCGCGCTGCCTTGGTGCAGACGCGCCTTGCGATTATCGATCTGGCGACCGGCGATCAACCTTTGTTCGGCGCGGGGGCCGCACTGATCGGCAATGGCGAGATCTACAACAATCCCGAACTGCGCCGGGACCTCGCGAGTTGCGCGTTTCGAACCGGCAGCGATTGCGAGCCGCCGCTCTACCTCGCCCGCGCCGCGGCCGATTTCATGGGGCAACTGCGCGGCATGTACGCGATCGCCATCGATGATGCTGAGGAAAGCGTGGTGAAGCTGCTGCGCGATCCGTTCGGCATCAAGCCGCTTTATCTCGCGCCCGGTCCGCTGGGTGTGGCGTTTGCCTCCGAACCACAGGCGCTGATCGCGGCCGGGCTCGCGGCACGGTCGGTCGATGCCGCAAAACTGCATGAATTGATCCAGCTTCAATTCACCACCGGCGCCACCACCGCGTTCACCGGCATCGAACGCGTTGCCCCCGGTGCGATGCTGACGCTGCGCGATGGTGCCGTGATCGCGCGCGCCGATCACGACCCGATCGAACCCGGCACGGCACCGCAGGGGGAAGACGCGGCGCTCGCAGCGCTTGATCGCGTCATGGCGGAAACCGTGGAACTTCATCAGCGGAGCGACGTTCCTTACGGATTGTTCCTGTCCGGCGGGATCGACAGCGCTGCCATTCTCGCGCTGATGGCGCGGCTTGACACCGGGCGGGTGCAGGCGTTCACCGCCGGTTTTGATCACGGCAGCGTCGCCGACGAGCGGGATGCCGCCGCGGCCAGCGCGGGTGCGGTTGGCGCGCGCCATGAGCGGATCGAGATCACCGAGGCGATGATGTGGCGGCATCTGCCGGAAATCATCAGCGCGATGGATGATCCGGTGGCGGATTATGCGATCATCCCGACCTGGTTTCTGGCGCGACACGCGCGCGGTTCGGTGAAAGTCGTGCTGTCGGGCGAGGGCGGTGATGAAATTTTTGCCGGCTACGGCCGATATCGCGCCGCCGCCCGGGCTTGGCCGTTCGCGCGGCGGATGCGCCGGCACGGCGCGTTCGACGGGCTCGATGTGCTGCGCGATGCCGGCACGGCGTGGCGCAGCGGCATCGATCGGGCGCATGACCACGCCGCCGGCAGCGCTCTGGCGCGCGCGCAGCGCGAGGATATCGCGGAATGGCTGCCGAACGATTTGCTGATCAAGCTCGACCGCTGCCTGATGGCGCATGGCGTCGAGGGGCGCACACCGTTTCTCGATCGTGAGGTGGCGCGCTTTGCCTTCGCCCTGCCGGATGGTTTGCGCGCGCAGCGCGGCTTTGGGAAGTTCCTGCTGCGCCGCTGGCTGGAGCGGTATTTGCCGCAGGCACGGCCGTTCGCGCGCAAACAGGGGTTCGACGTGCCGGTGGCCGGATGGATCGCGGGGCAGGGGGCGCGGCTTGGCGCGCTGGTGGCGCGGTCCCCGATGGTCGGGCAATTGACCCAACCGGGCCGTGTGATCGATCTGTTCGCGCGCGCGGCCGACCCACGGGCCGGTGTTGCCTGCTGGCGGTTGCTGTTCCTCGCGTTATGGTATCGTCGGCACGGCCTCGGCCTGCCGTGCGATGGCAATGTGTTTGATGTGTTGGCGGAGCGTTGATGATGGGCGAGGCTTTTGATCTGATCATCGAAGGCGGCATTGCGATGCTGCCCTGGGGCGAGGCGGAGGCGCGGATCGGTGTGCGCGAGGGGCGCATTGTGACCCTGGCCGCGACCGGCGATGCGGCGCGGATCATTAGCGCGCGCGGCCTGCATGTGCTGCCCGGGCTGATCGACCCGCATGTGCATTTCCGCGATTCCGGCGCGGCTGAACTGCCCAGCGTCGAAACGCTGGAAACCGGCACGCGCGGCGCGGTGCTCGGCGGCATCACCGCGATTTTCGACATGCCGAACACCGCAACCCCGGCGATCGATATCGCGAGCCTCGCGGCCAAGCGGGAGTCGGTGTCGGGACGCGCGTGGTGCGACGTTGGGTTTTACGTCGGCGCGACCAAGCAGAATGTCGATCAGCTTGCGGCGCTGGAAACGGAGCCGGGTGTCTGCGCCATCAAGGTGTTCGCCGGGTCTTCGACCGGTAATTTGCTGGTGGAGGACGATGCCTCGATCGAGCGCGTGATGCGGGCGGGGCGGCGACGGATTGCATTTCATTCCGAGGATGAGTTCCGCCTGCAGGAGCGCCGGGGCGCGTTCGCCATGGGCGATGATTACGCCAATCATGCGGTGTGGCGCGATCCGGAATGTGCCGCGCTGGGCACCAGGCGGATCATGGCACTGGCGCGCCGCACCGGCCGGCCCGCGCATATATTACATGTATCGACCGCCGAGGAATTCGCCTATCTGCGCGGCTTTCGCGATGTCGCGAGCGTCGAGGTGTTGGTCAATCATCTGACGCAATCCGCCCCCGAGGCTTACGAGCGCTTGGGCGCCTATGCGGTGATGAACCCGCCGATCCGCGATCGGCACCATGTCGAGGCGGCGTGGCGGGCGGTGGCTGATGGTCTGGTCGATACCATCGGCTCGGATCATGCGCCGCATCCGGCCGCGGCAAAGGCGCGACCATGGCCGGATACCGCGGCGGGGCTGACCGGGGTGCAGACGATGGTGCCGGTGATGCTGGATCAGGTGCATCGCGGCCGGTTGTCACTGGCGCGGCTGGTCGATCTGATGGCGGCGGGACCGGCGCGGATTTACGGGGCGGTCGGCAAGGGGCGGATTGCGGCTGGATACGATGCCGATTTCACCCTGGTTGACCTGAAGCAGAGCCGCGTGATCGAGACGGATTGGCTCGCAAGCCCGTGCGGCTGGTCGCCGTTCGCCGGCGAGCGGGTCACTGGCTGGCCGATGATGACGGTGATCGGCGGTGCGGTGGTGATGCAGGACGATCAGCTGATCGGCAGCCCGAGCGGTCGAATGGTAAGGTTCCGAAGCTGAGGAAGACCTAAAACAACCAAGAGTTTTTTGCTTCTTTTTCGCAAAAAAGAAGGCCTTCCTTAACTTGTTTACGCTAATTATCGACGAGACGATGAATAGCCTCGACAATATCAGCCTCAGCCGCACAATAGGAGAATCGCACGAAATCACCCCCGCGCGCAGGATCGAAATCGTGGCCCGGCGTTGCGGCGATGTGCTGATCATGCAGCAGGGATCGGCAAAAATCCGCACTGTCCTGCAGGGTGCCGCTGATATCGGCGTAGAGGTAGAACGCACCATCGGCGGGTGAGAGGCGATCGAACCCGGCGCGCGGCAAGGCGTCGAGCAACAGAGCGCGCGAGCGCGTGTAGCCGGCGTGGCGCGATTGCAGCTCGGCGTGGCAGTCGAAGGCGGCGAAGGCGGCGGTCTGCGAAATATGTGGCGCGCAGATAAAGAAGTTCTGTGCCAGGCATTCGACCGGACGGATCAGATCATCGGGCACAACCATCCAGCCGACCCGCCAGCCGGTCATCGAGAAATATTTGGAGAAGGAATTGATGATGATGGCGGAGGGGCTGAACGATGCGGCGGTGACGGCGGCTTTGCCATAGGTGAGGCCGTGGTAGATTTCATCACTGATCAGCCGGATGCCGTTGGCGTGGCAGTAGCGTGCGAGGGATGCGAGATCATCGGGTGACAGCATCGACCCGGTCGGGTTGGCGGGCGAGGCGATCAGCAGCCCGTCGGGCGGTGGGTCCATCGTTTCGAGCATCGCGACTGTGGGTTGAAACCCGGTTTCGGCCGTGGCGGGCAGCAGCACGGGCTGGATGCCGAGCGCCGTCATGATGTTGAGATAGGGCGGGTAGCACGGCGTCGCGAGGGCGATGCGGTCGCCCGCTTCGAACGCGGCAAGGAAAGCGAGCGGAAATCCCGCCGAGGCGCCGGAGGTGACGGCGATGCGTCCGGCAGGCAAAGCCAGATCGTACCAATCGGCGTAATGCGCCGCGATGCGTGCGCGCAGATCGGCACGGCCGAGCGCTTCGGTATAGCCCATCGGTTCGGTGGTCTGCATGGCGGCGGTGACCGCGGCACGCACGCCGGCAGGCGCGCCTTGACCGGGCTGGCCGACTTCCATGCGGATGACGCGGCGATCCGCGGCGGCCGGCGTGGCGGCGATCGCGTTGGCCGCGGCGATCACGTCCATTACCAGAAACGGCGGCACCAGCGCGCCGGAGCCGGTTTTCAGCGCCATCGGCTGGTTATTTCGACCCGATGGCGAGGCCGAAGCCGCGTGGATCGGCGGCGGCGGCGCAGGTTTTCGGTCCACCCGGCAGCAACCCCGCGCAGGCGATCACATTGGCGCGGCCAGGCGCCGGAACTTGCTGGGGCATCGGTACCGCGCTGCGCACGGCATTGGCGAGCCCCGTGGCGACGGCCATCGCGGCGCCCTGCTGGCCTGAACCGGTTGCGATGGCGCGGAAGTCACCACCGCGCGTGGCGAGCCCCACGGTCAGCAGCGGTGGCGTGATATGGGCCGGTGTCGCCGCCAGCAGAATCCCCGTGCCGGGTGCGACGCGGCCGGTGCCGAACAGATTGTTCATGGTGGTGGCGCAGCCGACCGCGCCACCCCGATCATCGAGCGTGGCGAAGCTGGCCGAGGCCGGCAGGGCGGTCAGCGCCGCGCCGTGCCGCGCGGCTTGGGCGGCGGCGAGCGCGCGCTGCCCGGCAAGGTCGAGCGCCTGGGGGTTTTGCGCCAGCGCTTCGATCCCGGCAGCCGCGCCGATGCCGCCGGCATTGGGTGTGAACGCAAGATGATAGCCGAACCGATTAACGGTGATCGGGCTGGCATAGGCGGGTCTGACGGCGCGCAGATCTTGCATGGTCAGCCCCGCGCCCGCCTGGTTGGCGGCGGTGATGAAGGCTGTGGCAGACGCCCCCTGGGTCAGGCCGAGCACGCCGCTCGACTGCAACTGGGTGAGCGTGGCCGCCAGATCGGGCTGGCGCATGATCATGCCCGGCTGGAGCACCTGGCCGGTGGGGGATGCAAAAATCGTGCGCGCCGCAGAGTCGGCCAGCAGGGCGTTGCCGACCACCGCCAGATCGGCGGCAAACGTACGCGAGACGGCGACACCGCCGCCCGCCATCGCCTCGGCCGGAGCCAGATCGGTCGCAAGCGCCAACCGCCCGAACCTTGCCTGCATGGCGATCAAGCCGCGCGCCATCTGCGGAACCGCGGCCGGGCGGCTGGCGCCACCGCTCGATTCGGGGGCGGCGGCGGGCGGAAAGAGCAGAGCGGTCGGGATGCCGTTGCCGCCGTCCGACGCGGGCAGATCGATCAGGCAGGCCGCACCGCCGCCGAGCCCGGCGCGCGAGGGCAGGGCGACCGCAAGCGCAAAACCGGCGGCGGTCGCGGCATCCGCTGCGTTACCGCCGGCATTGAGAATCTGGCGCGCGGCGAGTGCTGCCTGCGGCACCGGAGCGACGGTGAAACCGACCACCGGTTTCATCGGCGCGGGTTCGCCGAGCTTGGACTGATCGCGGCCGAAAACGCCTTGGGTGACGCCGCAGCCGGTGAGCAGCAAACTGAGGGCGAGGGGGGCCGCGCGACGCAAAGTGACCAAAGTTGCCATTCCTCAATGATGATGTCGGACCGAGCCGCAAGGCCATAACCGCGTTCGCAGGGAGGGGCAACCTTGTCATGTGCAAAGGGGGGGGCTGGTGCTGTCAGAGGGAATTGAACCCTCGACCTCCTCATTACCAATGAGGTGCTCTACCCCTGAGCTATGACAGCGTCGCGAGCGATGCGCCGATCGGCCGGCGTCGCCGCGCGGGTATATCCAAAGGGGTGAGCCGACGCAAGCAGGACCGCCGGCGGCTGGAATGATGCGGCACGATGAACCGCCGATTGCCAAGTCTTCATTGTTGCGCGCGCATTTTCGCTTGCTGAACCGATCTTTTGAGACCAGAGTCATTGCATGAAAACGACAAACGGACCGATCATCGACATGACGCCTTCGGGGCATTTTGCGCAGGAGCCGATCACGGGACCAACGCTCGGGGTCATTTTGGCGCGGGTTCTCGTTTTTACGATCGCGCTTGGGTTTGCGGCTCTGGCATTTTGGCTCGCCGTGTTCACCGTACCGATCCTGATTGTGATCGGGCTGGTTGGTTATGGATATTTTCGCTTCAAGATGGCCCGCGGCGGTTTCACCTTCGGCCACACGATGATGCGCAACGGGCATCGTTGACGTTAGTGTGGCCCAAGCGATCGATGGCCACGGCGATTTGAGGGTTTGTTTGTTGTAAAAAATAGCTATTTCTATTTTTTTGAGTCTATCTGGATTTTTTATACGATAACGTCATACTTTTCAATTTCAGGATGTGGCGTCCGTATCGTTTTATTTCAAATCGTTCTTCCAAGACCACATGCCTATTGTAAATCGGAACGATTTTCACTAACAGTATTGAAGGTATAACATTTCAGTAAGATAAATTTCATGTGGGTCGTTCGTTGCCTCCAGGCTTGTCGTGCAGTCGCCGCCGCGCACCCCGTGGCAGTCGGTGTGCCGGCCGCTGTCACAACCATTGGAGCTGCCGCGGCACTTGGTGTGATGTTTTCATCGCCGCCGCCAAAACCACAACTGCCGTGTGGCTGCCACCAAGTGTGGGTCGCACCGACCTTGCCGATGACCCCCGAAACCTATGCGAAAGTTATGAACGCGGCCGGTACCGCTGCTCTCGCGGGAATCCCGCTCGCCGATGCACCTGGCGGTGGTATCTACGTACCGCCCTCGAATTTGGTCCCGGCTGGGTTTGTCACACCCAGCCCGCAGCAGCCGCCGTTGCCGACCGGACCGGTACCGGGACCGGTACCCAAAAAACCCGTCCCCGTGCCGGAACCGGCAAGCGCCGCCCTGCTCGTCGCGGCACTTGCGGCGCTTGCGGCAATCCGGATGAAACGTACGCGCTGACATACAGCCCCTAGTCCGTGCTGCGCGCAGCTTCAACGGGTGGCGCAGCGGTTTGTTGCGGCTCTTCAACCTGCCTTGATGGCGGGATCGGTGCAAAATATTGGGTCGCGAGATCGTCGGCCAGGGTCTCCAGCGTGACGATGCAATGCTTGAGGGGCCCGCCGAGGTCGACTGAATCACCGGCCGCAATAGCCCCCGATAGGCTGCGGAGATCGACCGTGATCCGATCGGCCACGGCCGCTTGATCGAGCGCACCGATCCGCCTTAGCCCGATAGCCAACGACTCGGTCTGAAACGTCAGGCTGCGCGGATAATCGGCCGCACCGATCAACAGACCGATCGCCGTTTCCGCCAGGAGCGGGCCGGCATTGACGAACTCGTACGTCAGCTGCGCATCGGCAAGCTCGATCGCGAGTGTCAGGCTCGGGTCAAGCCGCGCGAGGGACCCCGCCAGGAGAACGGTCAGTGTTTCGGCCAAGGCTTCTGCGCGTTCCAGCCGGCGGCCGATCTCGAGAAATACGAAGCCGCCGCTACGTGACGCATCCTCGGCGATCACGCCGTTAAATGTTGCGACAAATTGCATGCAGGCGGTGAACGTGCGGGAATCATCGTTCAGATCCTGCGGAATCTGATCGAGCGCGCCTTCGATGATCCGGCGCATCGATACGCTGAATCGCTCACCGCAGTGGTCGAACAGGCGGCGGATGTCGGCTAGCAGGCGGCTGAGCGGCTTGCTGCGCGCGAGGCTTTCGTGCAACCGGCGCGCGGAGAGGAACGGGCCGGTAATCTCGTCGGGCACCAGCTTGGCGCTAACCAGGCAGGCCGCCAGGCTTTCCCGCTGGGCTGCTTCATGCGGCAGATTGCTGGCATCGACGAAGCGCGGCAGGGCGATAGCGAGCAGCCTTGCCGCGCCATCGAGGCGTTCGACCATGCGGCCAAGCCAGAGCAGGTCATCGGCGAGGCGGCTCGGCAGATCCATTGCAACCTTGCGCGCGATCCGCGGTGGGCTGCGATGCGCGGGGCCACGCGAAGCGCGATCGGGTTCGCCGGCATCACGATTTCCCGAATCGATCACCCAGATGTCTTTGATCAGTGCGCTGCCATCGGCGCGGGTCGCATGGCCGAGGCCGCCGGGTAACACGCGCCAGACGCCGTCGATCCGCAAGGCGTAGAGTCGCAGCGTAATCGCCGCGAACTCGAATCGCGCCGCCGCGCCGTCCTGCGCCAGGCGGATCGCGATCGGCGCCTGATCGGCGTCGATGCCGCCTAGGCTGGTCGTGTCATGGTCCTTCAGTTGAGGCGGGCGACCATGCTGCCGGTAAAACAAATTTGAGAAACATGATTTAAAATCAGGTAGTTGCAGAATACCGCTTCCGGGAATATTGAGCATCGTCAACGCGTTGTTGCGCAAGGCGCGGAACAGGCCGGGCACGCCATTTGATGGCGCGCCACCCTGTTCCAATGGATCGATCGACAGACTCGATGCCTGGCGGAGCAGGAGATGCACCGGGGTGGAACCGGCCAGGGTGCGTAACCGCAACACGCCGCCTGAGCATGACAGATCATCCGGCCGGAGCACCGTGCCGCCAAGTTGGCGCGCGAGCAGGCGGGTATCGGTCATATCGGCATCCGCCCCCGCGATCAGGCCGATCGGCCCGCCGGTCGCCAGAAGGTGCAGCATGTCCTGCAGCGTTTCGGTTACTGGCCGCTGGCTCGCCAAGGTTACGGTGCCGAATAGTTCCGGCATCACGTCCGCGACGAACCGGCGGATTGCGAGGGCTAGACCGAGCCCCGGCGCGTGATCGGTATGATCGCGCAGAACGCGGAAACTACCATCGGGGCAACGGATCAGATCGACAGCATATGACGCGAGGCGCGGCGCGGTGAATCCAGGCTGATGAGCTAACTGCCGAATGAACTGTGGTGTTTCGAACAGCGGGTCGCCGGGCAGGCTGCCATCGGCGATCCAGGATTGGGCACCGTAAACATCATCGAGAATATCCGCCAGAAATTCAGCGCGCTCGGCGATCGCATCGGCCAGGGTCGCGAATTCGTAGTCCATCAGCGGGATCGGAATCGGGTCAAGCCGTTGGGACTGGACGCTGCCGCTCGGGGATTCGTACTGGGCGCGGCGGTCGAGTGCGGCGGCACGGGCGGCAAACTCGTCAGGGCCGATCGCCCGCATGGCGTTGATCACCGGCCGCCACGGCGCCCGGATCTGGCCTTTTGCATCGATCAGGCCGCCAAGGGCGTCTCCTCCAAGCATCGTTACGGCATATCAGACAGTCCGGTTCTGTGCGAGAGCGGATTGGTGTCTAATCGGTTGGGACGATTTTGTTGTTGCATCGCGGCGGTGGCATGACAAACATGGGACAATCATACAGGAGCGGATGATGGACGATGAACGCGCCGGGATCTTCGCAGGTTACGCTCCCGAACAATATTTTTGTGAGTTGACGCGCCTGCGTGCTGACGATGCCGGTGTGCCCGCGCTGGTCCGCGAGCGGCTGGGACGGATCGGGGTTGATGCGTTACGCGCCCGGGCCGAGCTTGCCGAAACCGATCTGATCGACCTTGGCATCACGTTCACGGTCTATTCGGACGCGACCGCAATCGACCGGATATTGCCGTTTGACTGCATTCCCCGGATCATAACGCCCTCGGAATGGCAACAGATCGAAACCGGCGCGATCCAGCGCGTAACGGCGCTGAACGCCTTTCTCGACGACATCTACCATGACGCGAAGATTATCCGCGATGGCGTGATTCCGGCCGATCTGGTGTTCGGCAATGCCAATTTTCGCCCCGAGATGCGCGATTTTGCGGTCAGTCACGGCACCTATGTGCATGTCTGCGGCATTGACATCATCCGCGACGAAAGTGGCGAATTCCGCATCCTCGAGGATAATGCCCGCACCCCGTCCGGCGTGTCCTATGTGATCGAAAACCGCCATTTGATGCTACGCGCTTTTCCGGATCTGATGTCGGGCGTCAAGCTCCGCCCGGTTGATGACTATGGTCGCCGCCTGCGCGCCGCGATGACCGAGATTGCACCGGTCGATGTCGGTGATCCCCAGGTCGTGCTGCTATCGCCGGGCATTTATAACTCGGCCTATTTCGAACACGTGTTTCTTGCCCGCGAAATGGGCGTGCCGCTGGTCCAGGGCTCGGATCTGACCGTCGAGCACGACCGGGTCTATATGCGCACCACAACCGGGTTGCGACGGGTCCACACCATTTATCGCCGCCTGAACGATGATTTCCTCGACCCTGAGGTGTTCCGCGCGGAGAGCATGCTCGGCGTGCCCGGGCTGATCCGCGCCTGGCGGGCGGGGAATGTCGCGCTTGCCAACGCGGTCGGCACCGGTGTTGCCGACGACAAGGCGGTTTATGCCTATATGCCGCGGATTATAAAATATTATCTCGGCGAGGAGGCGATCATCCAGAACGTCCAGACCAACATCTGTCGCGAGCCGGAGGGCTTGGCCTATACGCTCGCGCATCTGGATGAACTCGTGATCAAGCCGGTCGGCGAATCGGGCGGTTATGGGATTACGATCGGCCCGCGCGCGAGCAAGGCGGAACTCGATGCCGCGCGCGCCGCCCTGATCGCGGAGCCGGACCAATGGATCAGCCAGCCGATGATCGCGCTGTCCGTTGCACCCACGCTGGCCGAGGAGGGCATCGGTCCGCGGCATCTCGATTTGCGGCCGTTCGTCATCACCGGACGCGATAGTTGGGTGCTGCCCGGCGGCTTGACGCGGGTGGCGATGAAGCGGGGCTCCCTGATCGTCAATTCCTCGCAGGGCGGCGGATCGAAGGATACCTGGGTGTTGGCGGGGGGGCAGTGAGCATGCGCGTCGAACCGGTTTTGCTTGCGCGTGACGCCGAGGGCCTGTTCTGGATGGCCCGCTACCTTGAACGGGTCGAGAATCTGGCGCGGCTGATCGACGTGGTGCAGAGCTTCGAAAGCCCGGGGCGCGAGGCGGAATCCTGGACCGCGCTGGTCGCCATCATGTCCGACCAGGACAAGTTCGATAGTTATGAGGCTGCCAGCAATCCCGATACGGTCAAGGACCTCTACCTGCTCGATCGCACCAATCCCAGCAGCATTCCGTTCTGCCTCGATAACGCGCGGACCAACGCGCGCACGCTCCGCCCGCTGATCAGTACCGAAATGTGGCGTCAGATCAACGTGTTCCATCGCTTTGTGATGGGGATCAAACCCGCTGACCTCGATGGAGATCGGCTGTCGCGCCTGTGCACGAAAATCAAGGAATCGGTCCAGACCCATACCGGCATTACCGAAGGCACGATGTACCGCGACCAGGGCTGGCAGTTTTATCAGCTCGGCAGGCTGATCGAACGCGCCGATCAGACCACCCGCCTGCTCGACATCAAATACCGGCTGCTGGTGCCGCGCGACCGCGAGGCACGGCGCCTGACCGAGTTGACCATGTGGAACGCGGTGCTGCGCGCCGCTGCGGGCTATCACGCGTTCAAGCGCCTTGCCCGGGCTGAGTTTTCAGCGGAGGATGTAGCGGGATTTCTGCTGCGCGATCCCTCGTTCCCGCGCTCGGTGTTTTTATCGGTGCGGCGCGCGGAATATCACCTGGATGAATTGCGCCGGGTGCATCATTTGCCCAACACCAGCGATGCGGTGGAACAGGCGGAGTTTCTGCGCGAGTTCATTCTGGAGCGTCCGATGGATCAGGTGCTCGAGGGCGATCTGCACGGGTATCTGGACACCGTGCAGATCCAGTTGAGCGAGCTGGCCGGCGCGATCGGGCGATCGTTCTTCCGCGACTGGCGACCCGAAGCGCTCGCGGCACCAGCGGAGCAGGGCCAGACCCAGCTCGTCTAGATGAGGCGGTCTGGAGGTTTGCCACAACATATGGTGTGGCGGGCCTCGTGCTCGATCAGCCAGGCCTTGCGGCTGAGTCCGCCGCCGTAGCCGGTCAGCGCTGCGTTGGCTCCGATCACCCGGTGGCACGGCACCACGATGGCGATGGGATTCGCGCCATTCGCCAACCCCACCGCGCGGCTGGCTCCGGGACGGCCGATTCGCCGGGCGATCGCGCCATAGCTGGTGGTCGTACCGCTCGGAATATCGCGCAGTGCCGTCCAGACCGCGCGCTGAAAGGGTGTGCCGGCCGGGCTGAGCGCGATTGAGGCGAGTGCTGACATATCGCCATCGAAATAGGCTTGGAGCGCCGTCGCGATCGGCGAGATGAGGCGCGAGGGTACGAGCTGGCAGGCACCGTGATACCGCGTGAGGAGCTGAAGCATGCGCGCCTCGTAATCGTCGAAATCAAGGGCGTGCAGCATATCGCCATCCGATACCAGAATGACGCCGCCGAGCGGACTTGGGATACGCTCAAGGCGGAGCTTCACGGTTGCTCTCCCGGTTCTGGACGATCGCGGCGGCATCGGCGGTCCACAAATGCATAGTGGCATAGGGCCGCCAAGGCCGCCAAGCCGCCGCGCGATCATGCAATGCGGCGGCAGTAGGGCGGACACCGTTGGTGGCGAGTGCGCGGCGCAGAGCAATGTCGCCGGCGGGCAGCGCATCGGCTTCGCGTAAGGCCCCGCATCGCAATGTAATGGGCGGTCTGGCGCGCGATCGCATGGTCCAGCCCGGCGCCAGGCTCGAACAACTGGGCATCGGTGATCGCGGCGCGGGCGACGGTGGGCATCGCCGCGGCGCGCGCACACGGCATGCCCAGGCTGTGAGCGCAATCGGCATTGGCCGGCGCTGCGGGCGAGGGGAGAGCCAGATCGAGCCCCGGTGTCGCCGGTTTAGCAGGCGGCGTGCCGTCGCCGGTCCGCGCAGCGATGCTGGGCAGGGTTGATGCGCTGGACAGCCGGATGGTGGCGATCAGTGCGGATCGATCAGACGGGGCTGGTGTGACGCTGATCGTGCCGGCGCCGCCTTGCCATGCAATGCTGCGCTCGTAGCGCCCGGCTGGACTTGCTCCACGCCCGGAATCGCCCGCGCGCCAAGAAACTGGACGATCGCTGCCCAATCATAAGGCTGCCGATAGGGCAGGGTGAATTCGGCCTGCCCAGCGGGGATCGCGATGCGATGCATACGATCGTCACACCGTAAAAAAGTGCTGATGATTACGCTCGTTGTCGCAAGGAGCAGCCCAGCGTGACCACGCAGGTCGGGACCATTGGCTCGTTGACAGGACTACGAGGGTCCGGTATCACGCTCGGTAGAGAATGCGAATAATTCTCATTCTCAATTGGATTGCTCAACTGAGGGATATCCGCATGAATTATTTCGCTCTGTCACGTCGGTTTGGCCGTTCGTTAGTGTCGCCAACGCTGGTCGGCGCCTTCGCGGTTGGCGCATTGTTGGCGGGCGGCACCGCAAGTGCCCGAGCCAAGACGGTACTGACGCTGTACAGCGCGCAACACCCGCAGGTGGTCGGCATGTTGACCAAGGCGTTCACGGCCAAAACCGGCATTCCCGTGCGCGTGCACAGCGGTGAGGGACCTGAGATCGCCAATCAAATCGTGCGCGAGGGCAAGCGCTCACCGGCCGATGTGGTGTTCGTCGAGAATTCGCCGGAACTGACTTTGCTTGACCAGCTGCATCTGCTGGCACCGGTTGCGCAGGCCACGCTGGCCGTCGTGCCCGCGACCGACAGTGCGGCGAACGGCGACTGGCTCGGCGTTCTAGAGCGCCAGAATGTGCTGGCGTGGAATCCGAAGCTGATCCGTCAGGCGGCGTTGCCGCCGCACCTGCGCGACCTTGCTCTGCCGGCATGGCGGGGCAAGATCGCGATAGCGCCGAGCGATGCCGATTTTCTACCGCTGGTTGGCGCGATGATCCATGCCAAGGGCAAGGCCAAGACGTTGGCATGGCTCCGGGGTCTGAAGCGTAACGCGAAAATCTATCAGGATGACGAATCGGTGGTCGCTGCTGTCAACCGCGGCAGCGTCGCGACCGGGATTATCAACAATTATTATTGGGCACGCCTGCGTACCGAGATGGGGCCGGCCCGCACGCCAAGCCGGATTGCGCATTTCGCGCCGCAGGATGTCGGCAATCTGATCAACGTATCAGGCGCCGGCGTACTGGCGTCCTCAAAGCACAAGGACGCGGCGCAACAGTTTCTCGCCTTTCTGGTGAGTACGGTGGCCCAGCGGGACCTGGCCGCGAGCACGGTCGATTACGAATATCCGTTGCGGCCGGGCGTTGCGCCGAACCCCTTGCTGGACCCGATGGCAAGCCTGCATCCGCCCGCCATTGCGCCGGTGGATTTGGGGAACGATCGGGCGGCGGCCGCATTGTTGCAGCAAGCCGGATTGATCTGATCGCGGGGATGATCAGGGCAATGACAAAAATTCCGCCCCAAGCCACCCGACGCCCGCCGGTCGGCCTGGTGCTGCTCGGCGCGGTGCCGGCAGCGCTGGTCATCCTGCCGATCGCCATCACCGTGGCGGATGCCGTGACGGCGGGAGCGGCCAGGATGCTGGCGCTGGTCTGGCGGCCCCTGGTCGGCGATCTGCTGATCAATACGGTCACGCTGACCCTGGCGGCGGCAATCTGCTGCGTCGGTCTCGGCACCGCCTCGGCGTTACTGGTCGAGCGAACCGATCTGCCGGCGCGGTCGGTCTGGGCGGTGCTGGCGACGGCGCCGCTCGCGGTGCCGGCGTTTGTCGCGAGCTACGCCTGGGTGTCGATCAGCCCGGCGCTCGAAGGCTTCGGCGGCGCTCTGGTCGTGACGGTATTTGCCTATACGCCGCTGGTCTATCTGCCGGTGGCCGCCGCGCTGCGCGGGCTCGACCCGGCGCTGGAGGATGCGGCGCGCGCGCTGGGCGACACGCCGTGGCGCTGCGTGCGCCGCGTGGTTCTGCCGCAATTGCGACCCGCAATGCTTGGCGGCGCGCTTCTGGTCACTTTGAACATTATGGTCGAATTCGGTGCCTTCGCCCTGATGCGGTTCCGGACCTTCACCACCGAGATCTACGCCGCCTATCGCTCCGGCTTCGACGGTGCGGAGGCTGCGGCCCTCGCGATCATTCTCTTGCTGTTCTGCCTCGGCTGTATCGCCGCCGAGGCCCTGTTGCGGCGCCCGGTGCACTATGCCCGCATCGGCCGCGGTACCCAGCGCCGCGGCGTACCCTATGCTCTGGGGGTCTGGCGGTTGCCGGCCGTTCTTGGCTTCGCCGCACTCGCCGGCCTTTCGCTCGGTGTGCCAATCCTCACCGTGCTGTACTGGCTGACCCGGCATGGCGCGGACGCGATCACACCGGCCGAGGCCTCGCCGCTCGCCTTGTTGACCGCGGCGATCAGCACCATCGAACTAGGCCTCGGCGCCGCGGGACTGACCCTGATTCTCGCGTTGCCGCTCGCGGTTCTTTCCGCGCGGTGGCAGCGGTTCTCGCTCACCATGCCGCTGGAACGCGGTGCTTGGCTGGCGCAGGGCGTGCCCGGCATCGTGATCGCGCTGGCCCTGATTACCGCCACGATCGCGGCGGTCCCGGCGCTCTATCAGAGCACGCTGCTACTGCTGCTCGCCTATGCGATGTTGTTCATGCCGTTTGCCCTGGTCGCCATGCGCGCCGCATTGCTGCAATCGGACCGCCGGCTGGAAGAGGCCGCGAAATCGCTTGGTGCCGGCTGGCGCCGTGTGCTGTGGCGGATCACCCTGCCGCTTGCCGCCCCCGGCTTCGGCGCTGCCGCCGCGTTGGTATTCATGGCCGTGACGACCGAATTGACCGCGACATTGCTGCTCGCCCCGATCGGCACCGAAACCCTGGCGACGCGGATCTGGGGCGATACCTCGACGCTCGCTTTCGCCGCCGCCGCCCCCTACGCCGCCGTGCTGATCACATTATCCATGGCCGCCAGCTGGCTTCTGGCGCGGCGGTTCGGCATGGCCGCCTTGCACGCCCAGGCGGGAGGCTGACATGGCATCGGTCGATATTGCCGCTATCTCCAAAACATTCGGTGGCACTCTTGTGCTCGATCGCGCGAGCCTGTCGGTGGCCAGCGGCATGCTGCTCGCTATTCTGGGCGCATCCGGCAGCGGCAAGACGACGTTGTTGCGCCTGATCGCCGGATTCGAACGCGCCGATGCCGGCTCGATCACGATCGATGGTGTCGAAGTCACCGGACATTGCGTGCATGTACCGCCCGAGCGCCGGCGCATCGGTTATCTGGCCCAGGAGGGCGCATTATTCCCCCATCTCTCGGTCGCCGCGAACATCGCCTTCGGCCTCGGACACGGCAATCACACGGCGCGAGTCGCCGAATTGCTTGACATGGTCGGCCTGCCGGCCGGCTTCGCGAAGCGCAGCCCGCATCAACTCTCGGGCGGCGAGCAGCAGCGCGTCGCGCTGGCACGTGCCCTCGCGACATCGCCGCGTCTCGTGCTGCTCGACGAGCCGTTTTCCGCCCTCGATGCCGCGCGGCGCCAGGATGTCCGCCAGACCGTGGCGGCGGCATTGAAACAGGCGCGGGCGACGGCAATTCTGGTGACGCATGACCAGGCCGAAGCCCTGTCGATGGGCGATCAAGTCGCGGTCCTGCGCAACGGGGTGATCGTCCAGCACGCCGCGCCAGCGGCGCTCTATCATCGGCCGGCCGACGCCGGTCTCGCCCGTTTCGTCGGCGAGGCGGTGCTGATCGACGGGATGGCCGACGGCATGCAGGCCACCTGTGTGCTGGGGACGCTCGACCTCGCGGCGCCGATGCGCGGTCCGGTGCATCTGATGATCAGGCCCGAGCAGATCGACTTGGTGCCGCAGGGCATGACTGGCAGCACGCCGGCACGCGTCGGCGCCGCGCAGTATTTCGGACACGACGCGCTGATCGAATTGCACCTTGCCGATCCCGCTGTACCGCCGGTTTATGCCCGGGTATTCAGCCATCGCCTGCCGCCGCGTGACGCGAGGCGAGGCCTGGTCGTTGCCGGTCCGGTTACCGGTTTTCCAAAGGTCACCGTGGTTCGATGACGCCAATCCTATCCGAGGTGACGCCGCTTTTTTGTTTGCGAATGAGACCTATTCGCATTTATCGATCTGACTCAAGGAGTATCCCGATGACTCGATTGCGAACCCGCCTGCTGCCCCACCTGCTGTTCGGTGCCGGTACTGCCCTCTTCAGTCTCGGCATCGGTCACGCAGCCCCGCCGACCGCGCCGTTCATCGCCGATCTGCACAAACATACGCTGCTGACCTCGTCGATCCCGGCCGATGGCGATGAAAATCCCTATGCGCTGATCGTCGCCCCGGTCACGTCCGGCCGCGTCAAGGCGGGTGACGTGCTGTTCGACAATTTCAACAACCGAAAGAATTTTCAGGGCACCGGAACCACCATCATGCAATATGATCCGACCACCAGGGCGACGCGGCTGTTCGCCAATGTTCCGGCCGACCTCAAGGCGTGTCCCGGCGGCGTCGGGCTCACCACTGCAATGACCATGCTGAAATCCGGCGACATCGTCGTCGGCAGCATGCCGAGCAAGGACGGTACCACCGCCACGCTCGGCCAGGGTTGCCTGATCGTACTAGATTCCAACGGCAAAATCATCAGCACCATCACCGATCCGCAGATCAACGGGCCGTGGGGCAATATTGCGGTGATCGACCAGGGCGATACCGCGACGCTGTTCATCAGCAATATCGGCTTCGGCATGGGCGCGCCGGGCACACCCGACCAGCACAAGGCGACGGTTTTGCGGCTCGTGCTGAACACGCAAGCCGGCCAGGCCCCCACCATTGCGTCATCGACCGTGATCGCCAGCGGCTTCAGCGCGATCGCTGATGCCAGCGCCTTCGCGGTGGGGCCAACCGGTCTGGCGCTGGGTGCGGATGGCACGCTCTATGTATCGGATGGCGTGGCCAACCGGATCGTCGCGATCAAGGACGCCGCCACCCGCACCACCAGCGCCGGCACCGGTGTCGTCGTCACCACCGGCGGCCTGCTCAAGCGGCCTTTGGCGATGGCAATGGCCCCGAACGGCGACCTGCTGGCGATCAATGCCCTGAACGGCCAGGTGGTCGAAATCGACCCTCAAACGGGGACCCAGCGTGGCGCGCGGTGGATCGATGCCGACGAAGCGCAATCCCCGCCGGGCAGCGGCGACCTGTTCGGCATTGCCTTGATGCCGGATGGCACCGGGTTCTACTACGTGCAGGACGATACCAATACGCTGATGGCGGCCAGCCGATGAGCCGGCAACAGGCATCCCGCCGGGGGTTTCTCGCCGCTGCCGGCGGTGTCGCGGGCGTGGCAGGCATCGGCGCCGCCAACGCCGGCGCGACACCGTCCCTTGCCAGTTATCAGACGCTCGATGCCGTAACCGAACCGTTTTTCGGTGCTCATCAGAACGGCATCGCAACCCCGAACCCGATGCAGAGCAACACGTATTTCGCGTCGCTCGACCTGAACGCCGCCGACCGCCCGGCGCTGATCGCCCTGTTCAGGACATGGACCGCAGCCAGCGCCCGCCTGACCGCGGGCAAGCTCGCGGCGCCCCCGACCGATCCCGATCACCCTTTCGACAGTCTCGATGCGCTCGACCTCGGCCCGCAGCGCCTCACGATAACATTTGGCTTCGGCCCGGATTTGTTCGCGCTGGCGGGCAAGGACCGCTACGGCCTTGCGAGACATCGCCCCGCCGCGCTGGTCGATCTGCCAGTGTTCCCTGGTGACCAGTTGGAGGCAGGGCATACCGGCGGTGCGCTCTCGGTGCAGGCGAGCGCAGACCACCCGCAAGTCGCCTTCCATGCGGTGCGCGAACTCGTGCGCCTCGGTGGCGATGCCATCAGCGTACGCTGGACCCAGGCGGGCTTTTGCACCGCCAATCGCGCGCAGGGCACGCCGCGCAATCTGATGGGCTTCAAAGACGGTACGATGAACCCGAAATTCCGCGACGCGGCGACCATGAACGATCACATCTGGGCCGGCAGCGAAAGCCCGCGCTGGATGCAGGGCGGCAGCTACGCCGTGTTCCGCCGCATTCGCATCGCGCTGGAACACTGGGATCAGATGAAGCTGGGGTTTCAGGAACAAACGATCGGCCGGCACAAGCCCAGCGGTGCCCCGCTGGGCGGGGTGCATGAATTCCAGCCGCTCGACCTGGCCGCCGCCGACAAGGACGGCAACCCCCTGATTCCGGCCACCGCCCACGCCCGGCTCGCGGCACCGGCAGAAAACGCGGGGGCGCAGATGCTGCGGCGTGCCTACAACTATAGCGACGGCGCATCCTTCGTTGCCGAGCGTTGGCCACCTTGGAAGCAGGCGATGGAATACGACGCTGGGCTGATGTTCATCGCATACCAGCGCGACCCGCGCCGCAGCTTCATCCCGATGTTTGAAAAAATGTCGCGGATCGATGCGCTGAACCAGTTCACCACCCATGTCGGCAGCGCGATCTTCGCCTGTCCCGCAGGCATGGCGAAGGGCGGCTATATCGGCCAGGCATTACTTGAGATGACCTGAACTCTGGCGGTCCGATCCTGATCGTCATGATAAGAGCGTCGGGGTGTGAGCGGGCTGAAACATCGATGGCGAGCGGATAAGAGCGTACAACGCTTCCGTCCGTTGTTATCCACGAGTTGGCATCACACCGGTGCATCAGTTTTCGGCCTATCAATCCGGGAGAATGACCATGCTACCTCCAGCCTCGCGGCAGCAACGCAGTCACGTGGGCCGATGGCTGCTCGGCACCGCCGCCTTGATGGCTTGGGTCGGCGGCACTGCCAGCGCGATCGCCCAAACCGATCATGGAATATGGACGCGCGGCACCTTGCTGGGCTCGCTCGGCGGCCTGCGCACCACGCTCGCTGACGATGGCATCACGCTGGCCGGCACCGACACCGAAACCCTGCTCGGCAATGTCGCCGGCGGGATCAAGCAGGGCGCGACGATGCAGGGACTGACGACCATCACCCTCCAGATCGACACCGGCAAGGCCTTCAACATGCCCAACGGCTCTGTCGACGTCAGTGCCCTGCAGATCCACGGCCGCAGCCTGAGCCCCTACTACCTTGACGATCTGCAGACGGCCAACGGCACCGAAGCAGAGGATTCGACCCGTCTTTGGGAAGTCTGGTACGATCAGGGTTTCGATTATGGCAGGGCGGATTTCAAGATCGGCCAGCAGAGCATCGACCAGGACTTCATCGTCAGCAAATATTCCGCTCTGTTCGTCAACACCATGGCGGGATGGCCGCTGGTGCCCTCGGCCGATCTCTATGCGGGCGGTCCGGCCTATCCGCTCTCTTCGCTCGGCGGGCGGTTGCAGTTCAAACCGGCGGATAATCAGACCCTCCTGCTCGGGGCCTTCGACGACAATCCGCCCGGCGGTCCGTTCGCCAACGACCCGCAATCGCGTGATGCCGGGGGGACACGGTTCAACACCAATACCGGCGCTCTGATCATCGGTGAGTTGCAATACGCGATCAATCAGCCAGCGATCGGCGACATGGTCACCCCAGGCGGCACACCCGACAAAGGGCTGCCGGGCACTTACAAGATCGGCTTCTGGTATGACACAGCGAATGTCCCCGACCAGGCCGAGTCGACCAACGGTGTCTCGTTGGCGAGTCCGGACTCATCAGGAGTCCCTGCCCTCCGAAGGCATAACGACAGTCTCTACGCCGTGGCCGACCAGACCGTCTGGGTCTCCCCGGCTTATGCGGCCCGAACTCTCAACCTGTTCTCACGAGTCATGGGCGCCCCCG
This sequence comes from Acidiphilium rubrum, assembly GCF_900156265.1. Classification (GTDB taxonomy): domain Bacteria; phylum Pseudomonadota; class Alphaproteobacteria; order Acetobacterales; family Acetobacteraceae; genus Acidiphilium; species Acidiphilium rubrum. The sequence goes on along the minus strand of NZ_FTNE01000009.1, from coordinate 97,530 downwards.
GCGATCGCAATCTGATCGCCTTTTCGTTCAACGGCGGCGCCACCCTAACGGCCCCGCTGGAAGGACGCGACGGTGACATAATGGGGGTCGACCTCGGAATTGGTCGGGTTGGGTCGGGGGTGGCAGCGTCCGATAGGGCGCTCAGAGCCTTGAGGGGAGGAGGCTATCCCGTCCGATCGGTTGAGACGCTGATCGAAGCTACTTATCAGGCCCAGATCACGCCATGGTGGCAAATCCAATCGGATATTCAGTATGTCCTCAACCCGGGCGCGGGTATTCCAGATCCCGCCGACCCGGTGCGAAAGCTGGGCAATGAATTGATCATCGGAATCCGGACGAATATCGTATTTTAAAGCTTCACCCCGCCGAAGATGACATCACCGCGATCTGGCCACAGCAGGGCATTCTTCTTGCGCTAATTGCCGGATATCAAGTAAGTTAGCGGACGGCGCGCTGCGCAACTTAATCTGTGGACAGGGTGAGGCCCCGAACAGGGTGGCCCGCACGCAACCAGGGGTGATGCGGCGGGTCTGGTACCATCCGTTCTGCCGGTCTCTTTGGTCGATTTTTACAACATGGAGTTGTTGCGTTCGGCCGAAAACAGCTTAGATTGCGTGAGATAATCCGCTGCATATTAACATAAGTTTTTACGTGCTGAAGACACGACGCTATTGTAGTGAAAATTTTATAAATAACAGACTGCGGTCTGTTTAGAAGGAGTGCGTTTTGACCGCCAGGGTCCTAGTCGTCGATGACATCGCTCCAAACGCTCGTCTGCTAGAAGCGCGACTTCTGCAGGAATACTACGATGTCAAAACTGTTACCGATAGTCGGGAAACGGTCGAAGTGGCGCACGTTTGGCAACCCGACGTTATTTTGCTCGACGTGCTGATGCCGACAATGAGCGGTTACGAAGTGTGCAACGCGCTGAGAGAGGGTGCGGCCACGGCTCATATTCCGATCGTCATGATCACCGGACTGGAGAAACCTGCCGAACGTGCGAAAGGACTGCGATCCGGAGCCGATGAATTTCTGACAAAGCCGGTCGATTACGATTTGCTGCTGGCAAGATTGCGCGGCATTCTGCGTTTGAAGCGTTTGATGGATGAATGGCGCGTGCGCGGGGCGGCGGCGACCGCCCTCGGTCTGCGGGTCGCCCAACCAAGCGATGTCCAAAACGGTCAGGCACGCGTTTTGATCGCCGATGATCTTGCAGCGCGGACCGCAACCATCGAAGCCTGTCTGCATGGCGCCGGGCTTGGGGTTTCGGTCGCCTCCGACGAAGCTGCCTTGCTTGCGCAGACGACAACTGGGCAGTTCGATCTTATTCTGATCAGCCTGTCGCTGCTCGACGGCGATCCTCTGCGCCTGGTCGCACGTTGCCGTGCCAGAGCCGAAACGCGGGAGACGCCGCTGCTGCTGATCGCGGAACCCGATGAACGTGACCTGATGATCGCTGCACTCGATCTCGGCGCGAACGATTGTCTGGTCCTGCCGCTCGACCCTGACGAATTGCTGCTGCGTGTCAATAATCAGATCCAGCGCAAATTTTACGAAGATACCCTGCGCGACGATGTTGGGAGCGCGCTGCGGCTTGCAGTGATCGATCCCCTGACCCAGCTTTACAACCGGCGGTATTTGAACTCCCATCTGGAGCGCCTGTGCGAGGACACTGCGGTCGGGGGCTTTGGTTTATTCATGATCGACCTCGATCATTTCAAAGCGATCAACGATCACAACGGCCATGCGGTTGGCGACAAGGCGCTGCAGGGTGTTGCCGATATCCTGCGGCAAAATCTGCGGCCGAGCGACCTGATCGTGCGCTATGGCGGCGAAGAGTTCGTCGTTGTGATCGGCGGACTGTCCGACGAGGCAGCGGCGTTGGTGATTGCGGAGAAAATCCGGCTCACGATCGCGGAAATGGTCGTTGATCGTACAATCCGCGTGACGGCGAGCATCGGTTTGACAATTGCGGATGCGGCGGCACTGCACTTGAGCGACGCGGCAGACAATTTGCTAGGGCGCGCGGATTTAGCCCTTTACGAGGCGAAGCGAGCCGGCCGGAACTGCGTCGTAGCGTTTGGGCAAGTGCCCGGGCGTGTTGTTTCCTTGCAGAACGGAGTACGTTCGTGATCGGCGGCGTCCGAACCGCATTTGCCAGCAACCAGAGCATCACGGCAGCCGTTTTCGAATGCCGCGCGCAAATCGGCAGCACGGATCAAGACCTTTTGCTGGCTTTCGTTGGCGGCAAGCACGATCCTGTGTCAGCGCTTGACGCGCTACGCAGCGCGTTTCCCGATGTGGCGATTACCGGAGGGTCGGCGGCGGGCGCGATCACGACGGGGGGGTTCGGTTACACAGGATTCGAACTTGGGCTGGTCGCGTTCCAGGGGCCGGACGTGACGCCTCAAGTCATCACGACTAGCGCCCTGCTCGATGGTGAAGAGGCAGCAGGGCGGGTACTCGGCACCGCTGTCCGTAGCCGTACCGCCGATGGCGCTGCAGTGCTGCTTCTGTTCGACAGCGTCGCGTCTGCAGCACCGCTCCGTCTGCATCCGGCCAGTCAGTTGATGTCGGGGTTTCAATCAGGGCTGAACGACCGTGTCGTGCATGTGGTGGGTGGCGGGTTGCTCACTGACATAAACATCTCGGGTGGATGGATCTTTGTCGATCACCAAGTCTGTAAACACGCCATGGCTGCGCTGGTGTTTCCAGCTTGCATCAGGGCCTCGACGGCGATTTTGCATGGTTGCCGGCCGGTCAGCAGTTTCATGAACATCACCCGGATCGAAGGGGCGGAAGTGCTCGAATTGAACGGAGAGCCCGCGCTGACTGTGATCGAGCGCATGCTCGGGTTGGAACTAGGCACGACCAGCGGGCAGGAACTCTCGCTGGTCGCGACCCTGGGACAGAAACAGGGCGACCCGTTCGCGCCGTATGACGAAAATAATTACGTCAACCGACTCATTCTGCAGGCAAATCCGGCGCGTGGTTCGATCACGCTGTTCGAGCCGGATTTCGCTGTCGGCACCCGTGTGCAGATCATGAGCCGTGACAATGTGTTGATGCTGGAATCGGTCGAGCGTGGTGTGGCCGAACTGAGCCGTCGTACCGCAGGCGTCGATTGTATCTTCGCGCTCTATATCGATTGTGCCGGGCGCGCGAGCGTGATGAGCGGCGCTTCGACCGAAGAAGCCGAACTCGTGTTGCAGACGCTCGCCCCGACGTTCCCATTCATGGGCTTTTATTCAGGCGTCGAGATCGCGCCGTTTGCCGGTGACTACAGCCGACCACTCGACTGGACCGGGGTGCTTAGCGTGTTCCAGCGCGCTCCGTAGTCATGCATAGTCAGCTTGCGGATGGCGAGCGCGCTCGGCTCGAGCGTGAGTTGGAGTATTATCGTCGCGAGTATGACGAGATTGGTGCACGCCTGCTGCGGCTACAGGAAGAGCAGAGTCGTATTGCGCGCGAGGCACGGCGGAGCAAAATTGTCGCCAAGCTGGTGCGCGAAGCATACCGACTGATCGGCCACGACGTCGAACCGCACGCGATCGGCCGGCTGATTCTCGCGACGATTGCCGATACTGCAGTCTGCGATTGTGCAGTATTTTTGCGCATCGAGCCGTCGCGGCCCAATTGTTTCGTGGTGGAGCATACGTTTGGCACTGTAAGGTCGTCATCGATGCTCTTGGCGGCACCACCCGACTTTCTGTTCACCTCGGCACGTCAGTCCGTGGCCCCACAATCGGCCGGAATGACGGAGTTGCTGGCGGCACCTTATGTCCTGTGGGCGTACGATCAGTCCCACGGCCGCGCGCTGCTGCTCGGCAATCGGATCGAAAGCAATATCCATCGTGCGTTCGAGGCGGGGGATCGTGAATTGGTCGAGGTCGCGCTTGGCGTCTATATCGACGTTCTGATGCGCAAGGTTGCCGAAGCGGCCTTGCGCCAAGCCAAGCTCGCGGCCGAGCACGCCAACACCGTTCGCGCCCAGTTTCTGGCCACGCTGAGCCACGAGTTCCGCTCACCCCTGGAGGCGGTGATCGGTTTTTCAGAACTGCTGGCGCACGATGGCGGCCAAGCCCCGTCAGCTGCCCAACGTAGCGAATACGTTCATCAAATTCTTGACTCGGGGCGTCGCCTGTTGGCACTCGTGAAGGATATTCTGGATTTCTCGCGGTTCGAGACGCTGGTGCCTTTGCTGCGTATCGATTGGGTTCCGGTCGCCCAATTGTTGCAAAACGCGGTGCGTGGCCTCGCGGCAGAAGCCGCCGCACGCCGGGTCAGCCTCGAGATTATCCAGCCCGCCGCGCGGTGGCAGGTCTCGATCGATTACGAGCGTTTTCGCCAGATTTTGGCCAATCTGATCGGCAATGCGCTGAAGTTCACCCCACCTTCCGGCACCATCGTAGTGGCCGCGCGCATCATTGATGACGCCGCCGTCGAAATCAGCGTCGCGGACAATGGCGTTGGCATCGCCCCGCAGGACATCGATCGGGTATTGGAGCCATTTATTCAACTTGCCAATCTGAACGGACGCCGGGTTTCCGGGGCGGGTCTTGGTCTGCCGATTGCCAAGCAGCTTACCGAAGCGCACGGCGGCACCTTACGGATTGCCAGCATTGTCGGCAACGGCACCACGGTGACGGTGTCGTTGCCGACCGGAACGGCCCGGCTGCCGACCGCGGAATCCTAGCCAAACAAATCGGCCGGTGCACGGGCCATGGCGGCGAAGTTTTCATCGACCGCACGGAACAAGCCCCAGGTTTCGATGTAATTCGCCGGAAAGCCAGGGCAGCCGGCATCAAGGTCGGACTGCCGCGCATGCACATAATTGGTCCAGCGCTTACCCGGCCGGCGATGATGAAAATCGTGGCACGGCGCATCGCCGACCAGCACGAACAGGCGGACGAACAATTGTACCGTCAGCATGTTCGCCCACCATCCGCCCCACGCCAGCACGCCGCCCAGGCTGCGCGCGTTGCGGCGCGGCGGAAACCCGCCGGGAAATACGCCGGCAGTTGCCTCGCAGATCAGTTGCTTGCCACGCTGATCGATGATTTCGATCGAAGGCAACCGATGCTCGCACAGGATCCGAAACACCGTTGCGATTTGCAACAGCACGGTCACCGGCAGGACCCAGGCGATCATGACGATAGTCAACGTATGGGTCAGTGCCGCTCCGATAAACAGCGTCGCCCAAAACGCAATCCCAATCAGATTATGCGAACGCTCGAACGAATTCAGGCTGCCCTTGATACGCTTGGATAAGAACCGCGCATGAAACCAAGGCGATATCAGAAGAAGTAGGAGGTGTCGCCAGAGTTCGCGGCGATTTAGCGCGGTCCGCAGATCGCAGATGCCGACGACGAAATCGGTGAATTCGTCATCATCGGTAAACAGCTTATTAGCGTTGTGATGAAGCATATGCTCCTTTTGATAAAGGTCGAAATGCTTGAACAAGAGAATTGCCGACACCAGCCGCCCGACCAGCCGGTTGCGGGCGCGCGTGCTGAATACAGTTCCGTGCGAGCAATGATGGAATATCACGACTTGGAACAAGCCCAGTCCGGACGAGGTCGCCAGCAGACCGACGAATAATGCGACCCATAGCAAGGGCGATGCCGGAGTTTGAAACGCCAGTGCCAGTGTAGAGACACCCGTGCCAGCGACCGTCAGGCCGATTGCCTCGCCCACATATGTAATGGACCGTCGCGGTGGCGCGAACTCGCCGGGCGCCGGTTTAGCCGTCAGCCAGGTCAAAAAAGGTTGAACAAACGCGGGTAGGCCGAGAGCCATGTCAATCCGGGGATCGCTACGCATCGGAACCCCGAGTTCGATAGGTGCGGGCCGGATTTGTTCACTTGTTACATGCATGGAGATCATATCCTTCGGAGAAACAGGTGGGATCAGGCTGCCAGGACATCGCAGGACGACATCGCGGCGGAATACGCGGACAAGTTGTGTAATCCTTTATATTAAACATAATGTTGTTTAAACTAGCTCAATTTTTTCAATAAATTTGAATGTTGCGACTTCGTTTCGGACAGTCATCTCGCATCAGGAAACGTGAGCCATAGATCAGGAATATTCTGCAATCGGTATGCAAGTTTGTGAAACTGAGCTCGACGCTATAAATCATTTAAACTTAAAATAATTAAAAAGTTCTCTAAATATAAGATCAAAATGACAATAAAATAGACGATCATGGATTGCGTTTGTATGTGCCCCGCAAAAATGTCCCGATCGTCAGACCGGGCAATTATTGAAGTGACAGAAGGGAATGCAACGCGGATCTGAATTGAAAGGTGAACCGCCTCCTCAATCGATCAGTCTGCCGCACCCTTTTAACGGCCTAGAAATCGTCAAGCTTTGGTTGGCAAATGCCCGATCTCGCCACGCTGAGGCCAGCAACCATCGCTATCACGAAATGGGTTATGGAAGTCTGGTGGAGCCGCGACCAAAAATTATCCCGCGGGATCGTTTTCACAGCGATCACGATAAGTTGATCGTTGTCGTGAGATCAAGCGATGGTCTGCCGCGTTTATCGGCGTTGTGGTGTTTCCGCCACTGGCGTTACCGCGCCCTTGCCGGCGAACCATGACATCACGTTATCAATCACCAATTTCGCCATCAGTCCACGCGTATGATGCGTCGCCGTCCCGACATGCGGGACGAGTACGACTTCGTCCATAGCAATCAATTCGGCAGGCACATGCGGTTCGGCGGCAAATACGTCGATTCCGGCAGCAAGAATTGTTTTGTCGCGCAAGGCCTGGATCAGCGCCGTCTCATCAACCACCGAGCCCCGTGCGACATTGATCAGGATGCCATCAGGTCCAAGAGCTTTGAGGATTTCGGCGTCCACGATGTTACGGGTCGCCGGGCCACCGGGCAGTACCACGATCAGAACGTCGACCGCGGCGGCGAGCGCCTTCAGATCGGGATAGTGTGGATATGCCAAATCTGGAACCCGGTTTCGCGAATGATAGCAAATTGGCAGATCAAATCCGGACAGTCGCTTGGCGATCACCCGGCCGATCCGCCCCATCCCGGCGATACCAATGCTGCGGCCGCGCAGCGTATTGCCGAGTGGAAACGGCCGATCGAGCCAGTGACCGGCGCGAAGATGCCGCTCGGCCTGCGGCAGGGCGCGCACGGTCGCCAGCAGCAGCCCCATTGTGAAGTCGCCCATCTCGTCGTTCAGCACATCCGGCGTGTTGGTCACCACGATGCCGCGCTTGGCAGCGGCGGCGGCGTCGATACTGTCATATCCGACCCCGAAATTCGCGATCAGTTCGAGTTTGGGCAGGCGCGCCATCAGCGCGTCGTCAGCCGGACTGCGGCCACGCGTGACGATTGCCCGGATCTCGGGGCCGTGGGCGGCGATGATCTCATCGAGCGTCATGTCAGTATCGCGAAACACCGTGAAATTCGCATCCAGCGACTCGTCCACGATCGGCATGATCGCGCCGAGGCTCAGGATTTTTGCGGATTTGGTCATTGGTCGTCTCCCGGTGTTTCGTTCAACAGAAAATCGAAGTCGCAGCCCTGATCGGCCTGCAGCACGCTGGTTTCGAAGAGTTTTGCATAGCCGCGCGACGCCGACGGGCGCTCGCGCGGCGCTGGCTTCCACGCGGCGCTGCGCACGGCGAGTTCGGTCTGCTCGACCAGCAGATCGATCCGCCGCGCCGCGACATCGAGCCGGATCCGGTCACCGCTGCGCACCAGCGCAAGCGGCCCGCCGATCGCCGCTTCCGGCGTGACATGCAGCACGATGGTGCCGAATGCCGTGCCGCTCATCCGCGCATCGGACAGCCGCACCATGTCCTTGATGCCGGCGCGCGCGAGTTTCAGGGGGATCGGCAGATAGCCGGCCTCGGGCATGCCGGGGGCGCCGATCGGCCCAGCATTGCGCAGCACCAGCACATCATCCGGCATCACGTCCAGATCGTCACGATCGATCCGCGCCGCCATATCGGCGGTGGAATCGAACACCACAGCCCGGCCCTCGTGCTGCAGCAACGCTGATGAGGCGGCGGATTGCTTGATCACCGCCCCGCGCGGCGCCAGATTGCCGAACAGTACCGCGATGGCCCCGCTGGTTTTCAGCGGGTCGGCGCGCGGCCTGATCACGGTCTGATCCGGCACGGTCTCGGCGCCAGCGGCGACCTCGGCAAGCGTTGCGCCGCCGACGGTCCGGCATGTCATGTCCAGCAGCGGTGCCAGTTCGCGCAGCAGCGCCGGCACACCGCCAGCATGGTGCAGATGCTCCATGTAGTGGGCACCGGAGGGCTTCAGATCGACCAGTACCGGCACGGTGCGGCCCAGCGCATCGAGCGCCGCCAAATCGACCGGAACGCCGACGCGCCCGGCCATCGCGGTCAAATGAATGATGCCGTTGGTGGAACCGCCGATCGCCTGCAGCACCACCAGCGCGTTGCGCACCGCTGCCGGTGTCATGATGTCGCACGGGCCCGGACCACCGTGTATTGCCAGCGCGACCGCCTGTCTGCCGCTGGCCTCGGCAATCCGCCGCCGCTCGGCATGGACGGCCGGCGCGGTTGCAGCCATCGGCAGCGACAATCCCAGCGCCTCGATCATGCAGGCCATCGTGCTCGCGGTTCCCATCACCATGCAGGTGCCGACCGACGGGGCCAGCCGGCCGCTGATGATCTCGATTTCCGCGGCATCGATCGCCCCGGCGCGATGCTGGCCCCACAGGCGCCGGCAATCGGTGCAGGCGCCCAGCACCTCGCCCTTGTGGTGCCCCACCACCATCGGCCCGGTGGGTACCACGATCATCGGCAGCCCGGCACTCGCGGCGCCCATGATCTGGGCCGGCAGCGTCTTGTCGCACCCGCCGATCACCATGACCGCATCCATCGGCTGGGCGCGGATCATTTCCTCGGTATCCATCGCCATCAGATTGCGCAGGAACATCGAGGTCGGATGTGCGAAGCTCTCGTGGATGCTGATGGTGGGAAACACCATCGGCAATCCGCCCGCCAGCAGCACGCCGCGCTTGGCACTCTCGATCAGGTCGGGCACGTTGCCGTGACACGGGTTGTAGTCGCTGTAGGTATTGGTGATCCCGACGATCGGCCGCTCCAGCGCGTCGTCCGAGTAGCCCATCGCCTTGATGAAGGCCTTGCGCAGAAACAACGAAAACCCGGCATCGCCGTAGCTGGTTAGGCCTTTTTTGAGCCCGCTCATGTACGGGCCTTGTACGCCTCATACCGCGCCTTGGTCTCGGCATTGGCGGGATACAGCCCGGGCAGCGCCACGCCGGCCTCCACCTCACGCATGATCCAGGCTTCGAGCCGCTCCTGCTCCGGGCCATGCTCCAGCACGTGGTCGAGCAATGCCGCCGGGATCACCACCGCGCCATCATCGTCCGCCACGATCACGTCATCGGGAAACACCGCTACGCCGCCGCAGGCGATCGGCTCCTGCCAGGCAACGAAGGTCAACCCGGCGACCGAGGGCGGCGCGGCGGCCCCGCGGCACCAGACCGGCAAACTCGTGCCAAGGACGCCTGCAAGATCGCGCACCACACCATCGGTGATCAACGCGGCAACGCCGCGCTGGCGCATACGTGCGCACAGAATATCACCGAAAATACCGGCATCCGTAATGCCCATCGCATCGACCACGGCGATGCAGCCGGCCGGCATATCCTCGATCGCCCCGCGGGTGGAGCGTGGCGAACTCCAGGATTCCGGTGTCGCCAGGTCTTCGCGCGCTGGTACGAACCGCAGCGTGAACGCACGCCCCACCAGCCTCGGCTGGCCGGCGCGAATTGGCACCGTGCCGCGCAGCCAGATGTTGCGCAGGCCCTTTTTTAGCAGCACGGTGGTGATGGTGGCGGTCGAAACCCCAGCGAGCGTGGCGATCGTTGCCGCATCGAGGCTCATCGAGTTGACTCCGAAACCAGAGAGGGCAGGGTCAAATTCTGGCTGATCTGGGCATGCTGCATGATCGTTTCCTCGGCTTTCGGATGGTTTGGTCAACGTCGGTATTGCAGATTATTTATATCCGGTTGATCCTGCATTCAAATCACCATCCGCCTTAAAGTGCAATCGAGCGGTACGAAGGAAACCCAATCATGGACATCTGGCAACCATGCCTCCGATATCCGGACCCGGCGATCGAGACGCTCGACCCCAGTTTCGCCCGCTATCGCGTGTTCAGCGCATCGGTCGAACGCCTGGCCACCGGCTTTCGGTGGGCGGAAGGCCCGGTCTGGTTCGGCGGTGGGCGGTTTTTGCTATGGAGCGATATTCCGAACGATCGGATGATGCGTTGGGATGAGACCGATGGCTCGGTTTCGGTGTTTCGTCAGGGCAACTACGCCAATGGCAACACGCGTGATCGCCAGGGCCGTCTGATCACCTGCGAACACGGTGGCCGGCGGGTGGTCCGTACCGAACACGACGGCACCATAACCATCCTCGCCGATCGGTTCGAGGGTAAGCGGCTCAATTCCCCGAACGATGTCGTGGTGAAATCGGACGGCAGCATCTGGTTCACCGATCCACCGTTCGGCTTGCTGAGCCATTATGAAGGCACCATCGCACCTCAGGAACTCAATGCGAACGTCTACCGAATCGACGGACACTCAGGCGCGATCACCATCGTCACCGATGACGTTCTGGGGCCGAACGGGCTCGCGTTCTCGCCCGATGAACATCGCCTCTACATGGTCGAATCGCGCGGCGTGCCGAACCGCAAGATCCGAGTGTTCGACGTCGAGGACGACATCCGCCTCACCAATGGCCGCCTGTTCGTCGATGCCGGCCCGGGCGGCACGCCGGATGGGATCCGCTGCGACACCGATGGCAATGTCTGGGCCGGCTGGGGCATGGGATCGCCGGACCTTGACGGCGTGATGATCTTCAACCCGAGCGGCGCCCCGATCGGGCGCATCGCGTTGCCGGAGCGTTGTGCGAATATATGCTTTGGCGGGCGGATGCGAAATCGGCTGTTCATGGCCGCCAGCCACTCGCTTTACGCACTCTACGTCAACGCGCAGGGCGCGGCTGGGGGCTGACGGCGCATAAAAATCAGCAATCCCGCTTGACTTCTGCGCGGCTTCGGGCAGTTTTGCATGCAAAATTGAGCTGTAATGTCAGAATGCGCTCTGGCAGTATGGCACAACGATAATGGTAAAAAATAAAAAACCGAGGAAATCAGACAATGTCTGCAACAATGACTGTAACGCCGCGCGTAAAAAAAATACAACGAACGGCCCTAGCAATGTTGGTGATCTCCGGCAGTGTGAATTACATTGACCGGGCAACTCTAGCGGTCGGCAATCCGCTCATCCGGCACGATCTTGGACTTTCAGTTGCCGACATGGGCTTTCTGCTGTCGGCCTTTCTCTGGTCCTATGCCTTTGCGCAACTACCTATGGGCGCATTGGTGGACAAATTCCGCCCGCGTTGGATGCTCACAATCGGCTTGTCGCTATGGTCGCTCGCCCAGGTCGTCAGCGGCCTGGTTGGAAGTTTCGGTCAGTTTTATGTGGCCCGCATCGCGCTCGGCATCGGCGAGGCGCCACAGTTTCCCTCTGCAAGCCGCGTCACGCGCGACTGGTTCAACCCCCGTGATCGTGGATTGTCGTCAGGCATCTGGAACACCGCCGGCCCTCTCGGCACTGCGCTCGGCGTGCCGTTGCTGACCGTGCTGATGCTGAATTTCGGCTGGCGCTGGATGTTCATCATCATGGGAATCGCTGGTCTGCTGGTGGCAGCACTCTGGTTCACGGTTTACCGAAATCCGCGTGATGTGGCGCTCGCAGCCGAGGAAAACCAATACCGCACCCAGGGCGACGATGTTGGCCAACGCCACCACATGACGTTTCGCGAGTGGCGGATGCTGTTCGGCTTCCGGACGACCTGGGGCATGATTCTCGGCTATTTTGGCTGCATCTACATGACGTGGATCTACTTCGCCTGGCTGCCAGGCTATTTTGAGATTCAGCGCCACATGAGCGTGAAATATACCGGCATCGCCGCCGCGATTCCGTTTGCTTGGGGCGTGGTCGGCTCCTTGTGTGGCGGCTACCTGGCCGATGTCTTGGTCAGGCGCGGTATCACGCCGATCAATAGTCGCCGCTATCCGGCGGGCATCGCGTTGATCGGGACGGCGGGTTTCACGCTTGTCGCAGCCTATGTCACCAGCAATAATCTGGCGATCGCCTTCATCTCCGCAGCTATTTTCCTGCTTTACATCACGAGTACCTGCGCCTGGGCGCTCAGCTCGGTTGCCGTGCCGCCCAACTTGACAGCCTCGGTTGGCGCCATGCAGAACTTCGGCGGTTATCTCGGTGGTGCCCTGGCGCCGACCGTGACAGGTTTGATTGTGGCTAGCACCGGCTCGTTCGTTCTCGCTCTCGTGGTCGGATCGGTCGTCAGCGTGTTCTCGGCCGGTGCTTATCTGCTGATCGTGAAAAACCCGATCACTACAGCGCAGATCGACCGCGTCGCCGACGTCTGAGATGGACAGGATCAGTCAGGAACATGCACAAAGCCTGATTGTGCGGGCGATCGGGATTGCCTTGGCTGATTACGGTGGCCGCCCGATCTGTATTTCGGTCTGTGATGCCGACGGCTTCCTGATCGCTTTTGCCCGCGCGGACGGGGCGCCGGTGCGCGGCATTGAAATCGCGCAGGGCAAGGCGTATTCTGCGGCGCGCATGGGTGTCAGCACGACCGAGTTTTTGGCCCGCATCCATCGTGAAAACATCGCACCGGGCTATTTCTGCGACCCTCGCCTGACCGCGTTGCCGGGGGGTGCCGTGATCCGCAGCAATGGCCGCCCGATCGGCGCGATCGGGATCAGCGGCCTTACCTCGAATGAGGATCAGGCGATCGCCGACCTGCTGGCCGACGGTTAATTCGACCGCGAAACGCCACATTGTTTTCAATTGTCAAACCATCGACAAACCTGTATTCAATCAATAATAAACGACAAAGACACCAAGGAGGAAACAATGAATCAAGACGCAACTCGCCGCGCCGTTATTGCAGCCATGGCAGCCGGCGCGGGACTTTCTGCGATGCCGCGATCGGCCTTCGCTGCCCCTAAAAAATTTAAGATCGCCCTGTCGAACTCCTACATCGGCAATGAATGGCGAATCGAAATGGTCAATCTGTTCAAGGCCGCGCTGGAGATGGAGCCCTACAAAAGTCAGGTCGAGGGCAGTTATTTCAACTCCGGCAACAATGTCAGCCAGGAGAGCCAACAGATTTCCGGCATGATCGCCGAGCGTGTCGACGCCATTCTGGTCGATGCCGCTTCACCAACCGGCCTCAATGGCATCATCCAGCAGGCACACGCGCGCGGCATTCTGGTGATTTCGTTCGATAACGTCGTGACGACGCCGGCCGCCATCAAAGTGAATACCGACCAGTTCAAGTTCGGCGAGACGCTGGCGACCTGGGTTGCGAAAAAGATCGGCGGTCAGGGCAACGTGATCATGGTGACCGGCGTCGCTGGCACAACTGTCAACGAGCAACGCAACAAGGGTGCCGAATCGGTCTGGCAGAAACATCCCGGCATCAAGATCGTTAACCGCTACGCGGGCGACTGGGATTCCGCGACCGCCGAGAAAAATACCGCCGCTATTCTGCCCAGCCTGCCGAAAATCGATGGCATCTGGTGCCAGGGCGGTACCGATGGCGTGCTGAAAGCCTTCATCGCCGCCAAGCGCACGCCGCTGCCGCCCACCGCCGGTGAGGCCGAAAACGGCTTTCGCAAATTCATGCTGGGATACATGGGCCAGAAGGTCGATGGCCTGTCGATCGGACAACCGCCATATCTCGTGCTGGTGGCACTCGAACTCGCACGGCGAATTCTGAACAAGACCTATCCGCGTCGCGATATCACGATCCCGTTCCCCTTCGTCACCGATGCGACGGTAAAAGCCGGCCAGACCGTGTTTCCGCAAATGACCGACAGTTTCTTCACAGACTTCACCGACAGCGGCCCGAATGCCGTCGTCAAAGTCGGCGTGAACGCGGCATTGCACGGAACGCCCGGACCTGGAACTTTGACTGTCCACCTGCCAAAGGTTTGACGATGCTTGCAACGCCGGCGGTCGCCGCCATCGCGGCACGGTCGGTCAGCAAATCCTTCGGCGGGGTCAAGGCACTCATCAGCGCCTCGATCGCGATCTCACCGGGCAGCGTCCACGCGCTGGTCGGTGAGAATGGCGCCGGCAAATCCACCCTGATCAAAATCCTTGGCGGGCGGATCACGCCCGATGCGGGCAGCGTCACGATTGATGGCGAACCGGCGCACAGCGGCATCGCCGCCTCGCGTCGGCATGGCATTGGCACGGTGTTTCAGGAACTGACCCTGCTGCCGTTCATGACGGTCGCCGAAAACCTGCTGCTGGGGCGCGAGCCGCGCGGGCGCTTCGGCCTGATCGATCGCGCGGCGATGCCAGATGTCGCCGAGCGTGAACTCGCCGCACTCGGGATCACCCATATCGATCCGCGCGCCCTGACCGCCGATATCGCGCTCGCCGAACGCCAGATCATCGAAATTGCCCGCGTCATCCTGGCGAAGCCGCGCATCCTGCTGCTCGATGAGCCGACCTCCGCTTTGGTCGAGCGCGAAGTCGCGTGGCTGTTCGGTCAGATCCGGGCCTTGCGCGACGGCGGTACGGGAATCGTGTTCACCTCGCATCGGTGGGGTGAGATCGCCGCCATTGCCGACCGCATCACGATTTTCCGCAACGGTAGCGATGTTGGTTGTTTCGACTCGATCGATGAGGATGAAGCGATCACGCTGATGACCGGCCGGCAACTCGAAGCCCTATTTCCCGTCCGTACGCCGGCACCGGCTAAGCCGCCGGTCCTAACCCTGCGCGGCGTGCGCGCCGAAGGGATCGCACCGCTCGATCTGGCGCTATCGTCCGGCGAGATCCTCGGTATCGGCGGCCTCGCCGGACATGGTCACCGCAGCCTGTTCTTCGGCCTGTTCGGCGCGCCCGGCTTCACCCAGGGCGAGATCAAACAGGACGGCCGCGCCATCCGCATCAGATCCCCGCGTGACGCGATCCGAGCCGGCATCGCCCTGGTCCCCGAGGACCGCAAGAGCGAAGGGTTGTTCCTGCCGCTCAAAATCCGCGATAATCTGACCCTGCCGATCCTGGCCCGGCTGTCGCGGTTCGGCGCGATCCGGCGCGGCGCGGAGCGGTCTCTGGTTGATGACACGATCGCCCAGCTCGCGATCCGCACGCCGAGCCCATCGCAGCCGGTCGGCGTGCTGTCGGGCGGCAATCAACAGAAAGTCCTGCTCGGCCGCTGGCTGCTGACCAAGGCGCGCATCCTGCTGCTGTACGATGTCACGCGCGGGGTCGATGTCGCGACCAAGCATGAAATCTACGATCTGGTCGCCAAGCTCGCGCGCGAAGGTTACGCCATATTGTTCTATTCCTCCGATGCCGAGGAACTCGCCCATCTCTGCCACCGCGTGCTGGTGATGCGTCGTGGCGCCTTCGTCGCCGATCTGCCGGGGGCCGATCTGACCGCCGAGGCGATCGTTTCCGCAGCCATGCGCGAGTCTGCCCATGCAGCCTGATACTACGGCCGACGCCCTGCCGCGCGGCAACCGGCTTGGCCATCTGATCGCCCAGAACATCGGCCTGATCCTAGCCGGCGCGATCCTGCTGATCGCGATCGTCGCGTTCATCCTGATTTATGGTATCGAACAGCAACGCCTGCCGGGCAATTTCGAACTGACCTCCACGGTCAACAGCGCCGTGCCACTGGCTTTTGCCGCGGTCGGCCAGTGTTTCGTGGTGCTGACCAAGGGCATCGATCTGTCGGTCGGCGGCGTAGTCGATCTTGCCAACGCCATGGCCGCGGTCACCATGGGCAAATCGCTCACCAGCGGCCTGGTGTGGTCGGTGGTCATCCTGATGGTCGGTGCCGCATGCGGTCTGGTCAACGGCCTCCTGGTCGCGCTGGGTCGGCTGCAACCGATTGTTGTCACGCTCGGTACACTGTCGATCTATCAGGGCCTCGCCATCCGCGTGCTGCCCGAACCAGGCGGTGCGATCCCGCCGTCCTTCACGAATTTTCTGGTCAACCCGAATGCCCCCTACGCGCTGATTTTCATTGTTCTGCTAGCGCTCGCGTGGTCGGCGTTTCGCCGTTCGCGCGCGGGGGTCGATTTATATGCGATCGGCAATGACGAAGCCGCCGCCCGCGCGCTGGGCGTGAACATCCTGCGCACCAAGATCATCGCCTATATGCTCGATGGCACGCTCGCCGCCGCCGCCGGCCTGTTCCTCGCCGCATCGGCCACGGCGGGCGATGCCACCACAGGCAATTCCTATACCCTGTCCTCGATCGTCGCGGTGGTGCTCGGCGGTGTGTCGCTGTTCGGCGGCCGCGGTTCGGCGATCGGGGCGATCGCCGGGGCGCTGATCACCACACTGATCGTCAACATCCTGTTCTTCGGCCACGTCAACCCGCTGTTCCAATCCTTCTATGAGGGCGTGTTCCTGCTGATCGCTGTGGTGGTCGGCGGCGTGATCGGCGGCACCATCCGGCGGAGGCCCAAATGAACAAATTCAAAACCATGGCCCCGGAATCCCGCCGGGTTCTTTATGCCATCGCCGCCGCCGTCGCGCTGTTCCTGCTCGGCCAGGCGGTTCATCCGGGATTTCTCGGGCTCGCCAGCGTCGAGAGTATTTTGGTCATCGCGTCCTTCGTCGGGTTGGTCGCGGCGGGGCAGTGCTTCGTCATCCTGATCGGCGGCATCGACCTCTCGGTGCCCTGGGTGCTCAACGCCGGGGCGATCGTGCTGACCACGACGTCGCTCGGGCTGGAATCGCGCGCGCCCATCGCCATCGTCGCCGCGCTGGCCATGGGCATCGTGGTCGGTGCCATCAATGGCGCCGGTGTCGCCATTTTCGGCATTCCGGCTGTGGTGATGACGCTCGCGATGAACGGCATCATCGAGGGCCTGGTCCTCGGCTTGACCGGCGGCTTCACCTGTTCGGCCTGCTCGTCCTACGCCCCCCCTTTTGTGCAGGCGCTGGCGCATGACAGCCTGCTCGGCGTCCCTGACGCCTTGCTGCTCTGGCTCGTCGTGATCGTGCTGGTCACGCTGGCGCTGAACATCACCAGGTTCGGCCGCGCCACCTACGCGCTCGGCAACAATCCGCGCGCCGCCGTGCTCGCCGGAATCGATGCGCGCGGCATGACCATCATGCTCTATGCCGCCAGTGGTTTCTTCGCCGCGCTTGCGGGGATTCTGCTGGTCGGCTTCGGTGGCCAGGCCTCGCTCGGCATGGGCGATCCTTATCTGTTCACATCGATCGCCGCCGTGGTGATCGGCGGCGTCAATATCCTCGGCGGCCGGGGCCATTACCTCGGTGTTGCCGCCGGGGCGGTCAGCCTGACCGTGCTGGTCTCGGTCCTGCTCGCCCTGAACATGCCCGACTATGTCCGCAGTATCGCCTACGGCGTCGTCATCCTCGGCCTGCTGCTGGCCTATGGGCGCGAACGCGAGACCTGAGGCTCAATAGGTCGCGCGGCCGCCCGAAATATCGAACACCCCACCGGTCGTGAACGAGCACTCGGGGGAGGCGAGCCAGCAGACCAGCGCTGCGATTTCATCAACCGTGCCGAACCGCCCCATCGGGATTTTCGAGAGCATGAAATCGATATGCTGCTGGGTCATCTGGTCGAAAATCGCGGTGCGCACGGCGGCCGGTGTCACGCAATTGACGGTGATGCCGGTCTTGGCGAGTTCCTTGCCGAGCGATTTGGTCAGCCCGATCACCGCGGCCTTCGAGGCGCTGTAGGCCGAAGCGTTGGGATTGCCCTCCTTGCCGGCGATCGAGGCGATATTGACGATCCGGCCGGTATCCTTCGCCAGCATATACGGCACGACGGCCTTGTTGGCGTGGAACACCCCGTGCAGATTGACCGCGAACACCTGCTGCCAGTCCGCGACCGGATACTCCCACGTGGTTGCGTTCGGCCCGGTGATGCCGGCGCTGGCAACCAGGACATCGATCCGGCCGAACGCCGCATCCGTCGTGCGCGCCGCCTGTTCGACCGCCGCCCAATCGGTCACATCGACCGGCACGCCGATCGCCTTGTCCCCGAACCGGGCCACCGCCGCATCAATATCGGTCGGGTTCCGGTCCCAGATGGCAACGCGCCCACCCTCGGCGATGATCCGGCTGGCCACCGCGAGTCCGATGCCGGCGGCACCGCCGGTCACGACGGCGCATTGTTGATCGAAGCGATTTTGATGGTTCATGTTTCCGTCCCTTATCGATGAGAGACAGTCTCTAGCACCCGAACCGCCGCCTGTCTCGCCTGATCAGGACCCGGCGCGCGGGTGGGCGTTCTGCCACACCGCCAGCAGTTGCGCGGTATCGACCGCGGTGTAGCGCTGCGTGGTCGACAGGCTGGCGTGGCCCAGCAATTCCTGGATCGCGCGCAGATCCGCCCCGCCTGCCAGCAGATGCGTGGCGAAGGAGTGGCGCAGCGCATGGGGTGTAGCGTGCTCGGGCAGCCCGTTGGCGCGGCGGAATGCGCGCAGGTGCTTCTGCACCACGCCGGCATTCAGTCGCGCGCCCCGCGCCCCAAGAAACAGCGGCGCATCCGGCGCGGGGGCAGGGTGGTGCGCCCCCCAATCGGCCAGTGCCGCGCGCACCGCCGCCAGCAGCGGCACGATGCGTTGTTTGCCGCCTTTGCCACGCACACGCAGGGGCGAATCCGGCGGCGGCAGGTCGCGCCAGTCGAGTGAAAGCGCTTCGTTAATGCGCAGGCCGGCGCCGTACAGCAGCGCCATCACCGCATTGTCGCGCGCGGCGAGCGCTTGGCTCGCCGCGGTATCGCCCAGCGCCTCGACGACCGCGCGTGCATCCGGCGCGGTCAGCGCGCGCGGCAGCGGCCTGCGACTCCGCGGCGTCAAGATCAAGGTCGAGGCTTCATTGGTGATGCCGTGGCGTAGCCGCAGGTAACGATAAAAGCTACGGATGGCGGATAGTTTTTTCGCCCGTGTCGCGTTGCCGGCACCCTTGGTGGCAAGGCGTGCCAGATACGCCCGTAGATCAGCCAGCGAAACCGCTGCCAGATCCGCCCCGGTCGGCTCGCTGCCGATATGCAAAGTCAGAAAGCCGATAAGCTCGGCTAGATCACCGCCATAGGTCTCGATCGTCTTGACGGCGGCGCGGCGTTCACCGGCCAGATAGGCCAGGAACGCCGCCTGCAGCGCAAGCGCGGTTTCAGTGCTTGGTGGCAAGCCCGACATCGGTGATACCGGATTTCCGTACCGCGTTCATGACCTGCATGATCCGCTGATACTTCACCGATTTGTCGCCGGCGATGATCACGTCGATCTTCTTGTTGGTATCATACAGCCCGGTCAGATAGGTCTGGAGCCCGGCGCGTGTGATATCCTGGTTCTTGACGTGCAGCCCGCCCTGCGGATCGATCATGATGACAATCTGCGTGGGTTTCAGCTCATTGGCGGTCGATGCCCCCGGCAATTGCAGCTTGACGCCGGAATCCGGGATCATCTTCAGCACGATCATCACGAAGAACACCAGAAGGAACATCATGATGTCGATCATCGGCACGATTTCGAGGCGCGGGCGCTCGCGCTCCATCAGGTTGGATTTACGGCGCATGGCTCAGACCCTCGCGAGTTCGGCGGCAGCGCGCGATTCTGCCATGGTTGACGGCGCGCCGACCGTCCCATCCGCCAGCCCGCGGGTGTGGAAGCGGTTGATCAGCACGACCTTGATCAGTTCGAGCTGCTGGATGATCCGGCGGCTGAGCGCGTTGAAGTAGTTCACGAAATACACCGCAATGATCGCGATCAGCAAACCAGCACCGGTCGAGACCAGCGCATCCGCGATGCCGCCGGTCACCTTGGCCGGACCGCCATGGGCGGACAGCACGTTGAACGCCTGGATCATGCCGATGATGGTGCCGAACAGGCCCAGCAGCGGCGCGATGGTGACCGAGGTATCAAGAATCCACAGACCGCGATTGATCCGCGGCATGCTGTCCATGATCTCTTCCTCGAGATGATTATCAAGTTCGTCCATCGTCTCGCCGCGCGAGGCGAGGGCGGTGACGATCAGGTGTCCCTGCAAGGTCTTGCTGTTCGCTTCCGCCAGTTCGCGCAGTCCCTCGACATTGCCGTAACCGACCTGCCGAAGCTTGGCATGGATACGGCTGCCGGCGTTGATGGTCTTTTTGAGCAGGTAGAGGCGCTCGAACGCAACAACCAGGGTGATCAGCAATAACAGCGGCATCACGGCCAGGAGGCCACCCGTGAGCAGGACAAGTCGGACGATTTCATTCATGGGTCAAACTCCTAGGTCTTTGCAGTCGCAGTCTAAACGGCGGACGGCTGTACGGTTGAAGGGTTAAATTCCATAGTTTCAGTCGGTCCGCCCGGTTGGTTCGTGCGGAAATGCGGCGAGGCGGCGATCAGTTCACGCGTGTAGGCATTCGTTGGTCGCGTCAGCACGTCCTGCGCAGTCCCGAACTCGACCATGGCACCGCCGTTCAAAACGGCGATCCGGTCGGCCATATAACTGACTGCGGCAATATCATGACTGATCAGCATATAGCTCAAACCATCTTGACGCGCCAAATCTTTCAAAAGGTTCAGCAACAGCGCCTGTGTTGAAACATCAAGACTCGAAGTTGGTTCGTCAAGCACGATTATGCCCGGATTCGTCGCCAGGGCCCGCGCAATCGCAATCCGCTGCGCCTGCCCGCCGGACACCGACCCGGGAAACAGGTTCAGCATCCGCTCCGAAAGACCCACACGGTCGAGCAGGGCGGCCGCTTGCGCCATTCGTGCACGCTGGCCGCGCATTCCGGCGAGTTTCAAGGGCTCGGCAACGATATCACCAATCCGCATGCGCGGATTCATCGATTCTTTGGGATCCTGAAACACCACCTGAATGCGGCGCCGGGCCAGCTTGCGCTGTTGGCGCGGCATCGTATCGAATGCCTCGCCGTTCAAGATTACGTGACCCTGATACGAGATCATCTGCAACACCGCGCGGCCCAGGGTGGATTTGCCCGACCCGCTCTGCCCGACGATGCCAAGACATTCGCCCTGCCTCAGGCTGAACGAAATGTCGCTCAGCGCGCGCATCTTGTCCTTACGCCCGATCATGCCTTGGAAAAAACTCGTAGCCGTCCGCTCGTAATCGACGCCGAGCTTGGTCACTTCCAGCGCCGTGCCGCGCGATGGTGCGGCAATCGGCGCCGGATCATCGAGCACGGCATCGAGCATAGCGGCAGGATTGATCTCGCGGCCGCGCCGGCACGCAAACATCGTGCCGCCAGTCGTCTCCGGTGCCGGGTAGGCGGTTTCGCAGGCCGGTTCGCGGAACGCGCAGCGCGGCGCGAAGCGGCAACCCGGTGGCCGTGTTTCCGGATCGGGCAGATTGCCGGGAATACTGGCCAGGCGCGTCTGGCCTAACCGCGGCACCGCGCCGAGCAGCGCCTGGCTGTAGGGGTGGCGCGGCTGCGCGAAAAACGACCGTGCGGTGCCCCATTCGACCGACTTACCGGCGTAAAGCACATGCACCTGATCGGCATGTTCCTCGACGATCGACAGATCATGCGTGATGAACAGCACGCCCATCCGATGTTCACGCCGCAGCCGGCTCAACAGCGCCAGGATCTGGCGCGCCACCAGCAGATCGAGGCCGGTGGTGGGTTCGTCGGCGATCAACAACTTCGGCGAGCAGGCCAGCGCCATCGCGATCATTACGCGCTGGCGCATGCCGCCGGAAAACTGGTGCGGATAGTCATCGAGCCGGTCGGACGGATCGGGAATGCCAACCTCGCCGAGCAAATCGAGCGCCCGGGCGCGCGCGGCGCGATCGGTCTCGCCGGTATGCAGACGATAGACTTCGGCAATCTGATTACCGACCCGCGTGGTCGGATTGAGCGCCGAGAGCGGGTTCTGAAACACCATGCCGATGTCGCGGCCGCGCACCCGGCGCATTTCAGACTCAGTCAGCGCGGTCAAATCCGTGCCCGCCAGCATCACCCGGCCGGAAACCTCCGCACTGCGCGGCAACAGGCGGATCACGCCGAGCGAGGCAATCGTCTTGCCCGAGCCGCTTTCACCGACCAGCGCGGTCATCTCCCCGGCATTGACGGTCAGGTTGATGTCATCGAGCACCGCGATCGGTTTGCCACGACCGCGCTTGAGCGCGACGGAAAGCTGATCGAGCGTGAGAGCCGCGCTCATCGTGCCGCACCAAACCGCGCGAGCAGCCCCTGACCGATCAGATTGGCCGCCATGATCGAAAGAAAAATCATCAACCCGGCCGGCAGGATCATCCACCACGGATCGAGCGCGATCAGGTTGAGGCCGGTCTGCAACAGCCCACCCCAACTGGTATAGGGCGGCTGCAGACCAAGGCCGAGGAAGCTCAGCCCGGACAGAGCGAGCACCGAATCACCGACCAGAAATGTCGCGTTCACCACCAGGATCGGCGCCATCACCCGCAGAATATGCGCCCGCGCGATATACCACGTGCCGCCGCCGAACTGCCGCGTTGCGAGGATGAAATCGCGGTTGCGCTGAGCGATCGCCTCGTTCCGCACGATGCGCGCAAGACCGGGCCAGGATGTCAGGCCGAGCAGCAAAATCAGCTCGAACGTCCCTGGGGTGAACAGCGCCGAAAAGAAGATCAGCACCACCAGGCCGGGCAGCGCCAGAATCGCATCGAGCACGCGCATCAAGACCTTGTCGAACCAGGACGGGCTGAGCGCTGCCGCCAAACCATAGGTGATGCCGAGCAGAAAGGTCAGCACGGCGGCCGGAATGCTGACGATCAAAGTGGCGTAGCCGCCCGCGATCAGCCGCGCCAATTCATCGCGCCCGATCTGATCGGTCCCCAGCGGAAACGCGGCACTCGGCGCCTCAAGCGCATGATGACCGTGGATCGCATAGGGGCTGGCCGTGTAGAGATACGGCCCGATCAGGCTGAACAACACAACGATCGCCGCCAAGGCAACGCCGGTGACCAGCGTGCCGCGATCGCCGAGCCAGTTTGCGGCACGTTCCGCCGCCGAACGCCGCAAGGCGCCGCCAGGTGCATGGATGGTTTGGCCGAGTGCGTTGCTCATTCATAGCGCTCCCTGGGATCGAGTAAGCCGTTGACCAGATCCGCCAGCAGATTGCCGATGACGGTGAGCGCGCCGATCAACAGGACGATGGCCGAAATCACCGGATAATCCTGCGACAGCGCCGAGCGCCACAGCAGGTAGCCGAGACCCGGATAATTGAACACGGTTTCCACCAGCACCGAGCCCGCAAAAATACCGGGAAATGCGAGGCCCAGAATGGTCACCAACGGCCGCAGCGCATTGCGCAAGACATGCTTGAACAGCACCGCCCGAAACGTCAGCCCCTTGGCGAGCGCGGTGCGCACATAATCCTTGCCGAGTTCCTCATGCACCGAGGTGCCAAAGTAGCGCGACAGGCCAGATACGCCGAGCAGCCCAATCGTCAGCACCGGCAGCGCGAGGTGCCGCCCGTAGTCGAGCAAACCCGGCTGTTCGAGCCGCAGATTGGTGATGCCGCCGGTGGGCAGCACGCCCCATTTCACGCCGAAATACAGAATGAACATGGTGCCGACAAAAAACGTCGGCAGCGCATAGAGCGAGAGTTGCAACGCCCCGATCAGTCGCGCCGGCCACCGCCCATACGTGACGCCCTGCACCAGCCCGATGCCGATCGACAGCACCAGTGAGAGCAGAATCGCACCGACATAGAGCGCCAGCGTATTCATCATGTAATCACCGACCAGTTGCGTCACCGGCCGGTTGAGCAGGTAGGAATAGCCGAGCCGCCCTTGCAGCAGATGCCACCACCAGAGCAGATATTGCTGCCACAGCGGGGCCGCGAGGCCCAGGCGGGCGTTCAACTGCTGCACCGCCTGCGGCGTCGCTTTCTGCCCCAGGATTGAAAACGCCGGACCACCCGGTGTCGCGTGCGTCATGAAGAAAACGATGGTGATCAGAATCGCCAGTGAGAGAATGGCGGTGGCAAGGCGATTGGCGATCATGCGCAGCATGGGCGATCTCCCGTCCTAATGGTGCGTGGCATCAAGGCGTTGTGGCGTCTGCAAGTTGCGCGGTGCACGATTGCTTATCGAAATACAGATAATTCGCGGCCCATGCGCCCCCGCTCAGGAATTTCCGGACACCGCGCAGATGCGGGTTCGCCAGCACGACAACGCCGGGCTCTTCCTCGAAAATTTCCGGCTGCTGCTCAGCGGCATAATCCTGATATTTATACAGAGCGCCCATGCCCGGCGTGGTCGTCACGGCATCGAGCAAGCGATCCATTTTCTTGTCGCTGTAGCCAGCCTGATTATAACTGCCGCCAGTGCGCAACTGCGCGCCATCGGACGGATACGAACCAAGGCTCCAGCCGAACCCCATGGCCTCCCAGGCGAGCGGCCGATTCGAAAGCGCGAGCAACTGGTTGAACGTTACCTGCCGGATTTTCATCTCGATGCCGATGGCGCGCAACGTCTGCTGCGTCATTTCGCTTCGAAGCAGCGACGTGGTCCCGCCCGATGAGGCCAGATAGGTAAAACTCAGCCTGCGACCATCTTTTTCCCGAATCCCGTCCGGCCCCATTTTCCAGCCGGCTTGATCGAGCAGTTTACGCGCCTTCGCCGGATCGAAACCAACCGGATACTGCCCGGCCTTTGCGGTGGGCGACAGAAATGTCGGTGGGTCGACCGGCACCGGACCATGCTGAACTCTGGTGGTGTTGTGAAAAAGGAGCTTGATCTTAGCCTTTTCATCGATCGAATCCGCGATCGCCTGGCGGACCTTCACATCCCTGAAAAATGATACCTTCGGATTTTTGTAGTTCAACTGCATGTAGTCAAAGCCGAAATTCGGCGCAGTGCGCACGATCCGGACATTCTTGAGCTCATGCCCGGCCTTCCAGAGTGAAAACGGCAGATTGCTCATGTCGATCGAGCCGGTCCGCATCCCCTCGATCTCCGAGCCGGCGCTGTGCAGAAAGGTCATGATGAAGCGACGGATCCGTGGCTGATGCCCCTGGTAGGTCGGGTTCGGCCCGAAAATGATATGGCGCCCAAGCTCGAAACTGACCAGCCGGAACGGGCCGTCCACCACCTTGAAAAACGCCGGGTCGGATTGGCGCCGCCACATCTGATTGATCGAGTATTTGCCCCAGACATGCTGCGGGTAGGGCGTGAGCTGCGCAAGACCGACCAACTCAAACCAGATCGGGTTGACCGGATGGGTGGTGACGATCTGAAACTGGTTCGGGCTCAGCAGAGTGAAGGATTTCACGGTACCCGGAATGCCGCCGGCGCCATAATCGGGATAGGTTGGTCCCAGTTTCTTGATCAGGTCATACGTGTATTTCACGTCGGACGCCGTGACCGGCTTGCCGTCGGACCATGCCCACGGCTTCATCGTCACGGTGAAAATGGTGTCATCGGCCGAAACATCGATACCGGAGGCGATACTACGAGAATAATCGATCTCATGCTTCGAATTGACGAATAGCAGCCCCTCGTACAGCAGGGACACCGCTTCGCCATCATAGGTCGAGCCGATCAGCAGCGGATTGAGCGAGGTCACCGAAGCCGGCGGCGTGCCAAGCCCAACACCTGGCGGCACAATCACGGTGCCGCACGTCTGCGGCGCTGCGGCAATGGCGGGGAAGGGCAGGGCGAGCAGGGCAGCAAGTAGGCACCGACGCAGGCGGGTGAACCGGTTGTTCAAACCTGTCTGTACATGTGCTGCCGTCATGATCACCCCTCGATCCCGCTGATCCATGGAACGCTCGTCAAGCAGGTTTCCACGCGATTGGAAAGCAAAAACGCAAATAAAATGCTGCTAAAAAAACTGTGTCGGATGTGTACTTAGAATTGAAATATTCAATGCATTTTCGCTGAAAATTCATTCTGAATCACACAACGGGGCCGCGCATCGCGCGGCCCCCTGCGACAAGATAAACAGACGATCAGAACTTCGCCGAAACGCTGGCGAAGATGGTGCGCGGCGGACCATAGAAGGCCGCTGCGTAGGGCGATGTACCAAGAAACCCGGTCGGGCTGTTACCCGAGATCTGCTGATACACGTTATAGAAATGGTTATAGTAATTCAGACCGAGCAGATTCTTGACGTTCAGTGAAAGCGTCAGGACCTTGATCGATTGGAAGTGAACCGGCACGTTGTACTTCAAAAGCACGTTCAGCGTCAGGAAGCCCGGCAACAGAAACGCCTTGTTCGGAGCTGTTTGCAGGCCGTATTGAATGCCCGGAAAGCCCGACGCAGGCTGTGCGGTTCCCGGAATATAGGCGGCATCGGTCGGGTTGTAGTCGAACGTGGTATACTGCTGGCCCGTATACTGGCCGGCAATCCGCGCGGAATACGGACCGTGGTTGTAGGTCACGCCGAAATTGCCAAGCCATGTCGGCGCCGAAGTGACCGGGTCGCCCTTGAAAGCATAACCGAACTGACCCTGGAACGGCGTCACGCTGGCTGAATAGCTGTTCAGATAACGCGCCCGATTATACGATGCGTTCCCGAACAAGACAACGCTCGGCGTCAAGCGATACTTGCCAGAGGCCTCGACACCACTAAACTGCTGCGCACCCACATTAATATACGACGATAAGCCCGTGTTGTAGTTCGTAAAGAATGAGAAAGCGCTGGTGATTTTCTGGTAGAAATAGTCTGCCTTCAAATAGAGGTTCGGCGTATCATAGCGCAGACCCGCTTGATAGGCATGAACAATTTCAGGTTTCGGTGCAGACGTCGAGCTCCCCGCTGAACCCAGCGAGTAATCCGTGGTCGGTGCAAAGCGTGCTCCTTTGCCGTAACTCGCGAATGCAACCATATTATAAGGCAACTGATAACTCACGCCCAAATACGGCTCGGCCGTTTTGCCGTAATTCGCAAGCTTGTAGCCCTGCGAATGGAAATAGCTCAAGGGCACCTTGTTCGAGCTGTAGACCCCGGTCAGGCTGATCCCCGGTTCAATCTGCAGCTTGTTGTTCAACAACTCGATCTTGTCGGAAGCGAAAACCGTGTAAATTGTACGCTGTGCACCGCCTCCCAATGCAAAGGAGTTATACCCGGCAATCTGCGGCATCGGGTCGGTGCCATAAATGTATTGCGAATTAGCCGACGTTTCCTTGGCGAACAAACCACCGACCGTGATGTTGTTAACGCCCGCAAAAATGTGGACTCGCGGCGTGAATCCGATCGTCGTCGTATGGCTGTCGGTCTGCGTCGCATTGATGCCCGCATAGGCTTGGCCGAACACGGCGGAGGGATTGTAGGTAAACAAACCCGGCTTGTAGAACGTGTTGCCGGGTCCGAAGTTGCTGGCAGTGTAGAACTGCGACAGAGCCTGACCATCAATGCCGTAAGGCTGGGCCGGGTTGTAAACGCTCGGGTTGAACGCGGGCGACAGATAATTGGTCTGGTCGCTCTCGTTGTGAATGTAGAATACTTTCGCGCTGGCGATGACGTTCTGATTGATATACGTCTGATCACCCAGAATAACGGTCAGGTATTTATCATTCTGACGGTTGTACGTATCCGACTTCGGAAAGTTGAAGCTGGCGCCGTTCTGCTGCAATTCCGGCACCGGCAACGGTGAGGTCAGCACATATCCCTGGCCGCGATTGTAGATAACGTCCGCGGTAAGATGTGACAGCCCGTCGTTGTAAGGCTTATCGAGCGCCAACAACAAATCGCCATAGCGCGCGTTGGTATTATCGATATAGCCCGCAGTATAGGATTGGCTATAGCGAAACAGCGCCCGAATGCCGTCGATCTGGTTCTTGTAAGCGCCAGTGTTCAGCTCAAAGCCCAAATGGCTGGTATCAAACGAACCATACCCGCCAAAAATCTCAGCGCTCGGCGTCGAGCTCGGCTTTTTCAGCGTATAGGCAATCGTACCGCCAATGGTCGCAAAACCCTGCCGGTTCGGCGGCGCAACACCCGGATACACGGCAGTGCCCGAAAGTTGTCCCAAAGTGACCGGGGAGCCGACGTTGTTGTTCAGGAAGGACCCCTGGGCGCCGGAAAGCAGATCCTGCAACGGAATGCCGTCGAGTGTCTGAGCCAGCTGACTGTTACGAACGCCACGAATCGTCAGAACCGGAACCGCCTGGCCTAAGCCCTGCTGATATTCGTTCACCGAAGGCGTTTGCTTCAAAAGACTCTGAATGGAGCCGGTCGTGCCCTCAGCCTCGATCTGATGCTTGTCAATGAAGGACACCGCGGCGGCGATATTCTTTTCCTTGAGCAGAAGCCGGTGATAAATCTTGCGAATCTTCGCAATATGAACAGCCTGTGCGCTCGGCGTACCGGTACCGGTCGGCAGAATCGGCGCGGCGCCGGTGTCAGGTGTGCTCGGTACAATGATCGGGGCTGGCGCGCTCTGCGCCCAGACCCTCGCCGAAAACACCATCCCGCTCGCAACCGAGCAGGCGGTGATCAGCAAAATTCGCTTGCGCGATGTTCCCACTTGCATAGACAACTCCCAGGGCCCCGAAGGACCAATGAACCCAATTCCCGTCGCGAAGGACGTGGCGTGATGCACGCGCCCCAGAGCTGCGTACCTCGCATGGGAGGATTTCAACTGCCAAGAGCGAAATTCATATTTGCCAAATATTTTCGTAATCGTATCATTACGAATAACGATTGTATGACGGTCCTGGAATTTGAATTATTTCAGAAATCTGTCAGGACACGACGATATAGGTCTGTCATAAAAACGCCATACGACAATTTATTGCCGGACATGCACCATGTTGCGAAAAAATCACAGACCTAGGATAGTTTCCGCGCATGCAATCGCGTTCGGCAAATTCTCGGATCGCATGTCGATTAATCAAAAAAAGACCGGCCCCGAAGGGCCGGCCTAGTCGATCCAAACTGTTTCGAGTCTTAGAACGTTGCGGTCACATTGAGGTAGATCGACCGCGGCGGACCGGTGAAGGCCGATGCGTAGGTCGGATTGCTGATAAACCCGTTGAACGGCGAGGTGATCGAAACCGATTCCGACGGTGCCAGGAAGTAATGTTGATAATAGTGCAGTCCAAGCAGGTTCTGAACGTTCAGCGAGAACTTCAGCGATTTCAGATGATCATAGCCATGCAGATGCATCGTGTAGCTCAGATACACGTTCATCAACAAATACGCAGGGAGCTTGAAGTGCGGGATTGGCCCTAACCCCGCGATTTTTTGAGCAAGATTGCCTTGCGGGGTTGGGTAGAACGGCGTGGTCGCCAACCCGAGCGCCGAATTTGGCGCCGGCGGCGCGATCTGCGGCTGGTTGGGGAGCGTCGGCGCTAGATCGAATGTGATGTATTGCTGCCCTGTGTATTGACCAGACAAACGAGCCGTATAGGGACCGTGATCATACTCGACACCGAAGTTACCAAGATAATTCGGGGTATCGGCTAGCGGCTCTCCTTTAAACACATAACCGAATTGCCCTTGGAACGGCGTGTCGCTAGCGAAAAACTCATTCAGATAATTGGCCTGATTGTACGAAGCGTTACCGAACACTTCAATATCGTGCGTTATCCGATACTTTCCGGAGAATTCATAACCACGATATTGAGACGCGCCTG
Source organism: Acidiphilium rubrum (assembly GCF_900156265.1). GTDB lineage: Bacteria > Pseudomonadota > Alphaproteobacteria > Acetobacterales > Acetobacteraceae > Acidiphilium > Acidiphilium rubrum. The sequence goes on along the minus strand of NZ_FTNE01000009.1, from coordinate 67,853 downwards.
TATTGGCGTAATTCGACACGCCAGTCGCATAATTTGTGAAGAACGAGAACTGGCTCGTGACCTTCTGATAGAAAAAGTCAGCGTTCAGGTAGAGCCGCGGCGTATCGTACCGGAGCCCCACATCATAAGCATGAACGACCTCTGGCTTCGGCGCCTTTGTCGTGCTCGCGATTGAATTACCGACACCGACCGCACCCAGACCATAATCGGATACTGGCGCGAACCGAGCCCCTTTACCATATGCAGCATATGCAACCATGTGATATGGTAAGTCATAAGACACGCCGAGGTACGGATCGATCTGAGAACTGTAGTTCTGGAGTTTATAGTTGCCGGTTGCGCTAATGCCGCCACCAACGGCCTGATTGAACGGGGTAAGGGTAGATTGGCCGGCGGAATAGCCGGCGATTGAACTGCTATAAACGCCGGTCAGCTCAAAACCAGGTTCGATGTGAAGCTTGTTATCAAGAATGTTGATCCGGTCCTGCGCATAAACCTGATAAATCGTGCGCTGGGCACCGCCAGCTGGCGTCCCCACCTGGTTTGCCGCAATTTGCGGTATCGGCGTGGTGCTTCCGTAGTAAAGATTGCCGCCGATCCCGGTTTCCTTCGACAGAATACCCCCGATCGTGATGTCATTGTCCGGCAGGAAGATATTCACACGCGGTGTAAAACCGACAGTTTGTGACCCGCCCGTGGATTGTTCGGCGTTCAAACCCTGCTCGATCACACCCGTTCCACCGACCTGATTGGGTACCAGCGTGACACCCTGAGTCTGCGGATTATAGGTGTTGTAGGGCGGGAAATACCCAGTCGGATACGGGAACGGACCGCCAGCTCCCAAGGCGGCGCCACTGTTTTGCTGAACAATCGGAATTTGTGGACCAAAAAACGGACCGTTCGGAAAGAACGGAACCTGGAAATTGATTTGGTATGGGAACGAGCCACCGTAGGGATAAGTGCTCGGATATACGCCGGGGTTGGCTGGGTTATAGATAGCCTTCTGATTGACGTAACTAGTGAATTCGCTTGGCTGGCGCAAGTAAAACAACTTACCACTGATGATCAAGTGTGGATTGATGAATGTCTGGTCGCTGATAATCGCGGTCAGGTACTTGTTGTTCTGGCGCGTGAATGTCAGGGAATGCGGAAAGTTGAAACTGTAGCTGTTCGAATTGATCAGCGGCACCGGCACCGGTGATGTCGCGATGTAGCCGTCCGCCCGATTGAAGATGACGGTGGCCGACACATGTGACAAGCCCTCATCATACGGCTTGACCACGTCGAACAGCATATCGCCAGAGCGGATCGAATTGCCGTCCGGGTAGCCGGCCGTATAGCTCTGATTATATCGCAGCAGCGCCTTCGGCGCGTCGATCGCCGTGCCGATGTTGCCGGTGTTGATCTCAAACCCGGCATTGCTGCTGTCGAACGAACCGAATCCGCCGAACAGTTTGGCGTAGGGTTTGGATGTCGGTTTCTTCGAAACATAGGCGATCGTGCCGCCGATCGTTGCAAAACCCTGCTTGTCCGGCGGCGCCACGCCAGGATAGATCGTCGTATTGTCGAGCTGCCCGAGCGTGATGGGCGAGCCAAGATTGTTCGACAGGAACGCGCCGCTACCGCCGTTGGCCAGATCCTGCAGCGGAATCGTGCCGTTCAGCGTTTGCGCCAACTGCGAATTACGCACGCCGCGCACGGTCAGAACCGGCACGCCCTGGCCAAGGTTCTGCTGGTATTCGTTCACTGAAGGCGTCTGCTTCAACAGCGACTGGATCGATCCCTGTTCCGTCCCTGTCGCCTCGATCTGCTTGCGGCTGATATGCGAAACCGCCGCGGAGATATTCTTCTCTTTCAGAAGAAGCTCACGATAAAGTTTTTTGATCTTCGCGATATGGATCGCTTGCGCATCCGGCGTCGCAGCGCCGGTCGGAAGGATCGGCGCAGCCCCGGTCGCCGGCACAATCACTGGCGCAGGCGCGCTCTGCGCCCATACCCGTGCCGAAAATACCACGCCGCTCGCAACTGAACACGCGGTGAGAATAAATAATCGGCTACGGCCCGATCTCGATATTGTCATTCAAAGCTCCCAGTTTGGTCAGAGGACAGGCGCCCAGCCACTAGACTTAAGCATGGCAGACACGCGTATCATTTCTGGCTTGGGCCATTTTGCATATGACTTTTTGGCCACATTCCAACGAACGTTACAGTTTATGTCATATTCCGCGACGATAATTTTGGTGATTTCGTTAAAAGTTGCAAGTTTAAGTCCTAATTGCACAATGATTTGACATATTATTGTCGAAAAGCGATCTATTTTGTCATATATAGAGTAACGACGATTTAATCACAATGATGTGATTCTGATTGATGTACGATAAGCTCTGGATGAGCGCCTAAATATCAGGCTGCGCCTGTTTTGAAGTCAGGCACTATGCATAAAAAAACCCCACCGTTGGTGGGGTTTGCCTGCACGGCACCGTTCCGTCGAGAGCCCGACTACTGCTCAGCCTCAATCTCAATCGGTAGCGCAAACACTTTGTTCTGCGTTCCCGGAAACCCCGGAAAATGGTGGTGCAGAACCGTCTCCAGCGCTGATTTGTCGATCAACGGATTACCGCTGCTCTTATAGATCGATGCCGAGACCAGATGCCCGCTCGGCGTGAGCGTAAACTCGATATAGGCTGTGCCGTGGAGATTGAGCATTTTCATCGCCCGGCTGATTGGCACTTCCTGTTGCAGCGGCGCACGCAGGCCGGCCGCATAGGCGTTGAAGTTGAACGGCGGCTGCTTCGGCGCCGGCGGTGGGGCTGGCGGCGGCGGTGGTTTTTTCAGCGGCGGCGGTGGCTTGTGATGAATGATCACATGCTTGACCGGCACCGGAATCTTGGTCGGCCGCGGTGAAACATGCTGGATAACCGGGTGAATGATCGGCTTGGGCACCGGCACGGGCACCGGCGGCGGCGGAATTGGCAATGGCGGTGGCGGCTTCGGCCGCGGCAGGGTGACCATATGAACATAGGTGGTCGGTACCACCGGCTTCTTTACGTGCGGCAAATGCGTTCCCGCATAGAAAATACCGCCAAGCACCACCGCCATCACGGTGATACTGACGATCGTGGCCCGTGTCAGACCAAGTTCATCGGGTTCCCACGGCGGCAGCGCGCCGTTCATTGTTGCACTATCCAGCATCAGCAGGCTCTCCAGCCAAGTCGTCGGTTGCAAATATGCCGCATCAGGCGTGATGCTTCATCATAATTCAGCGTCTGTAATCCGTTTGCCATACGCGATGTCAAGCAATGCGCGTGCCGGAATTTCCCGCGCGGCCAGCGCTGCGCGCAATAAAGACGTGCTTGCAGCGGGCGGATTACGCGACCCCACCCGTTAGATTACCAAGACTTGCGTGTGAATGCGCCATATCGCAACATTCGCAAATAATAAATTTTTTCAAGAATCCCGTTCATCGAGCGCGATCGGGTGACCCAACCGCCCCGCCAGATCCTGAATGAACTGCCAGGCGACCCGCCCGGACCGCGCGCCCCGCGTGACCGACCATTCCACCGCCTCGGCCTGCAGCGTCGCCGCATCAATCGGCAGCGCGAACCGCGCGGCATACCCCTCGATCATCGAAAAAAAAGTCGCCTGGTCGCAGTTGTGAAATCCGATCCAGATGCCGAACCGGTCCGACAGCGACACTTTTTCCTCGGTCGCCTCCGAAGGGCTGATCGCGGTACTGCGCTCGTTCTCGATCATGTCGCGCGGCATCAGATGCCGCCGGTTGGAAGTTGCGTAGAACAGCACGTTTTCCGGCCGCCCCTTGATCCCGCCGTCCAGCACCGATTTCAACGCCTTATAGTCGGCATCCTCACGTTCGAATGAAAGATCATCGCACAAAACCAAGGTTCTGCGTGATTGCGGCCGGATGATGTCCAGTAGATCGGGTAAGGTCGCGATATCCTCGCGATGGATTTCGATCAGTGCCAGACTTTCGGGTAATTCGGCGTTCGCCGCCGCGTGCGCCGCCTTCACGAGCGATGATTTGCCCATGCCACGCGCGCCCCACAGCATGGCGTTGTTGGCCGAAAACCCACGCGCGAACCGCATGGTGTTTTCCAGCAGGATATGCTTCTGCCGGTCGACCCCGCGCAACAACCCGATATCGACGCGTGAAACCCGCGCCACCGGCTCCAGCGTACGCCGCGCCGGATGCCAGACGAATGCGTCATGCCCGTATAACGAGGCCGGGGCAGGGGGCTCGGGCGCCAGACGCTCCAGCGCTGCGGTGATGCGGGTAAGCAGATCGATCGTCGTTTGGTTCATTTGGGTTCCTGACTTGACGCGGCGGGTCGGCAAACTATGGTCCCGCGCGACGCAGGACAACCACCGATTTCACATCAGGATACCACGCATGTTCATTGCTACCGCCTACGCCGCCGATGCCGCCCCTGCCGCTGGCGGCATGTCCGCCATTTTCAGCTTCGCACCGCTGGTTCTCATCGTCATCGTCTTCTACTTCATCCTGATCCGGCCGCAGCAGCAGCAGGCCAAGGCCCTGAAGGGACGCCTGGCGGGCATCCGGCGCGGCGACAAGGTGGTCACCGGCGGAGGCTTCATCGGCCAGGTCGCCAAGGCGGTTGATGGTGCGGAGGAAATCGAGGTTGATATCGCGCCGAACGTGCGGGTTACGGTGCTGCGCAGCACGATCAGCACGGTGCTGACCGAAACCAAGCCGGACGCAAAAATCGCCGAGGTCAAAAAGCCGGCAAAGTAAGGCAGCGCTTCTTTTTCCATAAAAAAGAAGCGCTGCCCCCGATTTATTAACCCATCAGATGCTCGGCGTAGGCATAATGGGCGATCTTATCGAGCCAGTTGGTCACATAATCCGGCCGGCGGTTCCGGAAATCCAGATAATAGGAATGTTCCCACACATCGATGCCGAGGAGTGCGGTGCCCTCCTTGGTGGCGAGCGGGTTGGAGCCGTTCGGCGTTTTCGTCACCGCGAGCTTGCCGGCCGGTGTCAGGATCAGCCAGGCCCAGCCCGAGCCGAACTGCGTGGTCGCCGCGGTCTTGAACGCGTCCTTGAACTTGTCGACCGAGCCGAAATCCTCGGTCAATTTCGCCTCGAGCTTGGCAGGGATCTTGCCGCCATCGGTCGGCGACATCGCCGGCCAGAACAGATTATGGTTCCAATGCTGGCCGGCATTGTTGAACACCGGCGCCATATCGGCCTTGCCATGCGTGTGATGAATGATCTCTTCGAGCGTCTTGCCCTGCAATTCGGCGTTCTTCTCAACAAAGCCGTTCAGCGCCGTCACATAGGCCTGATGGTGCTTGTCGTGATGCAGTTCCAGCGTCTCCTGGCACATGCCATGAGCGACGAGTGCCGCGTGGGAATAAGGTAGTGCGGGAAGTTCGAATGCCATGATGGCACCTCCGATCCTGGTTGGGATTCTGTGTCCGTGCCGGCGCGCGAACCGCACCGGTTGCGTGCACGGTAGCTATGGTTCAGGCCGTGCCGCGTCAAGCTTCGATCGCGTTCGGCAATGACCGACGACGAACTGGCCGCCCTGGTCCGCCGTGCCGACCCCGACCGTTTTCTCGGTGCGATGTTCGCGCCGGCGCCGCAACGGCGCGATCTGCTTATTCTGTACGCATTCAACCACGAACTGGCCCGCGCCCGCGAGGTTGCCAGCACCGCCCCGCTCACCCTCATCCGGCTGCACTGGTGGCGCGAAGTGGTCGAAGGCGCCATGCGCGAGCATCCGATCGCCCGGCTTCTACGCGATGCCCTGGACCGTAATGCGTTCGCGCCAGCCGACCTGATCGCACTGATCAATGCCAGGGAGGCCGAAGCCGAGCCGATCGCCGATCTGCCGGCCTTCATGGCTTATGTGCGTGGCACGTCCGGCGGCCTCGCCGTCCTGGCCGGCGGCGTACTGGGTGTCATCGACGATATCGAACCGACGACGTTCGAATCCATCGGCACCGGCTATGCGATCGCGCGCATCCTCGCCACAGCAAAATCCCTGAGCCAGTACGGTCGCGATCTTTTGCCGCAGGATGGCACTGATCCGACCGCGCTGGCCCGCACCGCAACCGTGCTGGTCTCGCCCCGCCTGCCGCGCGCGGCGATGCCGATCGCCACCCTGGCAATCCTCGCCCGGCGGGATCTTTCCCGACTGTCCCGTGGTAGACCGTCAGACGCCCGCGGCATCGGCGACCGTCTCGCCGTCTTGTCAGGCGCATTCATCCGGGCCTTGGGATAAACGGCGGCGCACTCGCCCCCACACCCCGAAAATGATATGACACAGACATGACCGACCAATCCGACACCACTGAAGGCCCGCGCGGCCTCTCGCCCGTGACCATCGAGCAGGAAATGCGCCGTTCCTACCTCGATTACGCCATGTCCGTGATCGTCTCGCGCGCGCTGCCGGATGCGCGCGACGGGCTGAAGCCGGTGCATCGCCGCATCCTGTACGCCATGGCCGAATCCGGCAACACGCCGGACAAACCCTATCGCAAATCGGCCCGCATGGTCGGCGAGGTGATGGGCAAATATCACCCGCATGGCGATTCCGCGATTTACGATGCTGCCGTCCGCATGGCCCAGAGCTTTTCCATGCGCGTCCGCCTGATCGACGGTCAGGGCAATTTCGGCTCGGTCGACGGCGACCCGCCGGCCGCGATGCGCTATACCGAAGCCCGCCTGGCCGATGCCGCAATGGCGCTGCTGACCGATATCGACCGCGATACCGTTGATTTCCAACCGACCTATGACGAATCCGACTCCGAACCCCGCGTGCTGCCGGCCTCCTACCCCAACCTGTTGGTCAACGGCGGCAACGGCATCGCGGTCGGCATGGCGACCAATATCCCGCCGCATAATCCCACCGAAATCATCGACGCCACGCTGCATCTGCTCGAACATCCCGAAGCGACGCTCGACGATCTGATGAAAATCGTCCCTGGCCCCGATTTCCCGACCGGCGCCATGATTCTCGGCCGATCGGGCATACGCAACGCCTTCGAAACCGGCCGCGGCAGCATCGTCATCCGCGCCCGTGCCGCGATCGAGGAGATCAGAAAGGACCGCCTCGCCATCGTGGTCAGCGAACTGCCCTATCAGGTCAACAAGGCCAATCTGCTCGAACGAATCGCCGAACTGGTCCGCAACAAGGAAATCGAAGGTATTTCCGACCTGCGCGACGAAAGCGATCGTGACGGTATGCGCATGGTGGTCGAACTCAAACGCGATGCCACGCCCGAAGTGGTGCTCAACCAGCTTTACCGCTTCACCCAGCTGCAAACCGGCTTTGCCATCAACATGCTCGCGCTCGATGGCGGCCGGCCACGCCAGCTCGGCCTGCGTGATGCGCTGGATTGTTTCATCACCTTCCGCGAAGACGTCATTCTGCGCCGCGCCAGGTTCGACCTGAACAAGGCCCGCGACCGCGCGCATATATTGGTTGGTCTCGGCATCGCGGTCGCCAATATCGACGATGTCATCGCCCTGATCCGCGCCGCCCCCGATGCCGCCGCCGCCCGCGCCGGGCTGATGGCGCGCGACTGGCCGGCCGGCGATGTCTTGCCGCTGCTCGCCTTGATCGACGATCACGGCAATCAGGTCACCGCCGCCGGCACGGTCCGCCTCACCGAAGCGCAGGCACGCGGCATTCTGGAATTGCGCCTGCAACGCCTCACCGGCCTCGAACGCGACAAGATCCAGGCCGAACTGCGCGAAGTCGGCGAAAAAATCGGCGAATTGCTCGAAATCATCGGCTCGCGTCCCCGCCGGCTCGAAGTGATGCGCGAAGAACTCCATGCCGTACGCGCCCGGATCGGCTCGCCGCGGATGACCAGCATCGAAGACAGCGTCGCCGACCAGGACGATGAAAGCCTGATCGAGCCGGGTCAGATGGTCGTCACCATGACGCGCGATGGGTTCATCAAGCGCACGCCGCTCGATATGTTCCGCGCCCAGAACCGCGGCGGGCGGGGCAGGGCGGCCGCCTCGATGCGCGGTGACGATGTGATTACCCGCAGCTTCAACGCCCATACCCATCAATTCGTGCTGTTCTTCAGCAAGGGCGGCAAGGTGTTCCGCGAAAAAGTATGGCGCCTGCCGGAGTCGGCCCCGGCCGCCAAGGGCCGCGCGATCGTGAACATCCTGCCCGAACTCAACGGCGATGCGGTCACCACCGTGCTGCCGCTGCCGCAGGATGAAACTCTGTGGAACGATCTGCACCTGGTATTCGCGACCGCTTCGGGCAATGTCCGGCGCAACCGCCTGGCCGATTTCCGCAACGTGCGCTCTTCAGGCCTGATCGCCATGAAGCTGGACGAGGGCGATCATCTGGTTGGCGTCGCCACCTGCCGCGAGGGCGACGACGTGTTCCTCGCGACCCGCCTGGCCCGTTGCATCCGGTTTCAGATCACCGACGACACGCTGCGAGTCTTCGCCGGGCGCGACTCCAACGGCGTGCGCGGCATCCGGTTGGCGGCAGGCGATGAAGTCATTTCGCTCTCCGTACTCCGCCATGTCGATGCCACGGTCGAAGAACGCGCCGCCTATCTAAAACTCGCCGCCGCCCAGCGCCGCAATGGCGAGGAAGCCGAACCGGAACCCGCCGATCAGGACGAAGTCGCCGCCGAAATTACGTTGGCCGCCGAACGCGCCGCCCAACTGGCCGAGCAGGAAGATATGCTGCTTACCGTCACGACAGGCGGTTTCGGCAAGCGCTCGTCGGCTTATGAATATCGCGTGACCGGCCGGGGCGGGCAGGGGATTACCAACATCACCCTGGCACCCCGCAATGGTCGCGCCGTGGCCGCAACCTTCCCGGTCCGCGCCGGCGATGACATCATGCTGGTCACCGACCATGGCAAGCTGATCCGCGCCCCGGTCGATCAGGTCCGCATCACCGGCCGGCAGGCGATGGGCGTCACCCTGGTGCGCGTCGACAAGGACGAACAGGTCACCAGCGTATTCCCGGTGATCGACGACGGCGTGGATCCCGAGGCGGGCGAGGTCGAACATGTCTGATCGCGCCCGCTCCCAGCACACCGGGCTGACCGGCCTATACCCCGGGACGTTCGACCCGATCACCAACGGCCATATCGACATCATCACCCGTGCCGCCTCGCTCTGCGCGCGTCTGGTGATCGGCGTCGCGCGCAATGCCGGCAAAGGGCCGCTGTTTCCAAGCGACGAACGGGTCGAACTGGTCCGCGCCGAAAGCGAGCCGATCGCCGCGCGCACCGGCACCATCATCGAGGTACGCGCGTTCGATTCGCTGCTGATTGCCTTCGCAAACGAGCTTGGCGCGCATGTGATCGTCCGCGGGTTGCGCGCGGTCTCCGATTTCGACTACGAGTTCCAAATGGCCGGTATGAATGCGCGTCTTGACCAGAATATCGAGACGATCTTCCTGATGGCGAGCGAACGCCAACAGTTCATCTCGTCGCGCTTTGTCAAGGAAATCGCCCAACTGGGCGGCGACATATCTAGCTTCGTACCGAAATTGACCTTGGAGAGAACCCTTCGCCGGGTTGGTAGAACCACATGATCACACGACGCACCCTGACACGCACCACAATGGCCGCCGCGGCGGTCTCACCCTTTGCTGGAGTTCTTATGTCCGAGACTGCTGCTGCCGCCGATCTGGCCAATACGATCTATCTGACGCTGCCGTCCGGCCGCGTCACCATCGTCCTCCGCCCCGATCTGGCGCCAAAAACCTGCGCCCAGATCAAGACTCTGACAGGGCAGGGGTTCTATAACGGCTGCGAGTTCTTTCGCGTCATCGCCGGCTTCATGGCCCAGACCGGCGACCCGTCGAACACCGGCACCGGCGGCAGTCCGCTGCCCAACGTGCCCGCTGAATTCACTACGAAAGCCAGTTTCCTCACCGGCGCGCTTGGGATGGCCCGCACTAACGACCCCAACAGCGGCAACAGCCAATTCTTCATCTGCTTCGCGCCGGCCACCTTCCTCGATGACAAATACACCCTGTTCGGTCAGGTGACGGAAGGCATGGAATTCGTCGACCAGATCAAAAAGGGCCAGGGCCAGAGCGGCCGTGTGACCGACCCGACCAAGATCATCAAGATGGAACTCGCCGCCTAAACCTGTTTGCCAAATGTGAAGCCCGGCCGATCTCATGGCTCCGTTGCAGACCGAAATGACGGAACATGGTGCCGCAAGGATCGGTTGGGCTTGACGAACCGGCCAAGAATTGGTCATTGCGGCTTCACCGCAGCATTGGCGTTCAGCGGTAGTTGCCGTTTTGGTGAGAGCCTGTAGCTCAGCTGGTAGAGCACGAGACTTTTAATCTTGGGGTCGAGGGTTCGATTCCCTCCGGGCTCACCAAAACCCCCTTCAAAAACTGGCCCAATCATGCGTTGCGGCTGCTGCCAAATTTCGGCGGGCCGCAACGACTGTGTCCGATCCAAGGCATCGGCAAAATTCATACCGTAGACGTATGAGTATTAGAGCGAATGGCCGGCTTAATACATCTCATGGTTAGAGCTATCTCCTCCAGCAGAGCAGGGAACCCCCTGCATCGTTTGACCGAGGAGAGACTCCCATGCGTAAATTTGCCCTTCTGGCTTCAGTTCTAACCATCGCCGGCGCATTTGCGCCGGTGGCCGCAAACGCTGCGGTTGGCACGTCGATCTATCAGCCCGGCCCGATTATCGTCCACGCGCCCTCGAGCGCTGCGACCGCCAAACAAGCCAAGCTGGCCGACGGCCGTACGGTTCACACCGATCAGCTGAACGCGATCCAGCGCAACCGCGCCGCCGCCTGAACGCCCCCCGCCATCGACCGGCCCCGCTGGCCGATGGCACCCCGACCTTCGTAGATCAAGGATTTCTGCCATGAACAAAATGACCACTATAACCGTTCTCGCGGTCGCCCTCGGCCTCGCAATGCCGCTGATTGCGCAGGCCGCGCCGTCGCCGACCCACCATGACCAGCTGGTCCAGAAGATCAATAACGCCTACGGTACGCAGTTCGCCACGAGCGCGCCGTCTGTTACCGCGTCTGGCTCCAACCGCTGAGCAACCAAGGCGGACGCCCGTAAGGGGCGTCCGCTGCTACGGAGCTCCCAACGGAATGCGCGTGATCAATTCGAACGCAGCGCCCGGCGCTGACTCGCTATAGATCGCCACACTGTCAATCACCCGCGGCGTCGCGCAGGCCGCACCAAAATACTCAAGTGCCGCCGCTTCGATCGGATGCGGCACCGCCAGCCGCTCGCTCAGCGTCATATGAAACCGCCAGCGCTCGAGCACATACGGATAGCCAAAGCGTCTCAAATACACCTCGCCCACCGCATCCAACCCCACCGCGCGCTTCGCCACAAGATCCGCACTCTCGCCGACCCGATGATGGTCAAGTCCGACCACGCACGCATCCGCCAGAGCCCGCAACGGCGCTGAAGGCGTGGCTTCGAGCAGGGCCAGAAACCCGTCCAGCCGCGCCACGGTAAACCTCGGCGCCTCGAACGGTACCATATCGTGCGCGAGCGCCCGCACATCATCGATCAACCGGTCCAACCCATGCGCCAACGCCATCGGTGGCTTCAGCGTCGCATGAAACCCATAGCGGCGCGGCGAAGCAGTGGCGGCCGCCAACCCCTCGATATCCGGCTGCACAATATCCAGCCGCGCCTCCGGATCGCGCCCGAGCCACGCCGTACCGGCGCGCCACAGCGGATCGTCCGCGGCCGGCGCGTAGTAAACCGCCGCGCGCATCATCGATGGCTCAATGGGTCTGATGTCATGCAGCGTCAGTATCCCAGTTCTGCGCCGCACGGTAAATCGCCTCCGTCTCATTGTTCAAAGCTCATCGTCATGGCAGTGATACAGACCTATCGCCGGACGATCGGACCGATGACATCATTATGGCCCTGACAGCGAGGCTCCCGGGACCCGGGCGCGGGCAGTTACCGCGTTGGATCGGGTTGATCGTTGTCACCCTGATAGCAACCATCGGCCTCGCCGCGATCCACGTGCCCTCCGCTGCATTATTTGCCGCCCTATTCGTGGCCACCACTGCGGCGCTCTGTGATCTCGCACCGTCCGCCGTGCCGGTGCGCGCCGTCACCGTGGCGCAGGCCGTGCTTGGCGTCATGATCGGCATGCTGATGAAAACCTCCACCATGCAGGCGATCGGCGCCCATATGCTACCGGTGTTGCTGGTCACCGTGGCGACGTTGGTCGTCAGCATGGCGGCAGGCGTCCTGCTCAGCCTGCGGCGCGATGTCGATCCGATCACCGGTGCCCTGGCCCTGACTACCGGCGGCGCCTCGGCCATCGTATCACTTGCGGCGCAACTCGGCGGTGACGATCGCATGGTCGCCATCGTGCAATATCTGCGCGTCGGTATCGTCACCGCGAGCATGCCGCTGGTCGTGGCCCTGCTGTTCCACCCTGCGCGCCACGCCGCCGCCCACGCTCCGGGACTGGCCGACCACGCCGCCTGGTATGTCGGAATCGGCGTCCTGCTGGTCAGCGGCGTGCTCGGTGTCGCACTCGCCGCGCTCACCCGCCTGCCGGCCGGCACGTTGCTCGGCCCCATGCTGATTGCCGCAGCGTTTACGCTCAGCGGCATCGCCAAGGGCGCGATCGTGCCGTTTCCCCTGATTGCGATCGCTTACGCCTTGATCGGCTGGCAGGCCGGCGTGCGCTTCACCATGACACGGCTGAAACAAGTCGGCCGCACGCTGCCGGCCGCAACCGCGTTGATCATCCTGGTCAATCTGATCTGCGCCGGTCTAGGCTATCTGCTGGCCGCCTCGACAGGCGTCAGCAATTACGATGGCTACCTCGCCACCGTGCCCGGCGGCATCTACGCGGCCCTCGCCCTCGCCATATTAAGCCGGACCGATGTCACCTTCGTGCTGGCGGTCCACGTCCTGCGCGTGATCCTGATGATGATCGCGATGCCGATTTTCGCACGCCTGCTGCACCGCTACGCCCGGCGGCGCGATGCCGCCCATCGGCCCCATCCGCAACCCTGACGGGACATCCTGCCGCACAGTCTCCGCGTTACGGCCCGTATTCCGCCATGATTCCCCTGTTGAACACTCGCGTCGGTATCGCGGAACCCCACGCCATGCATCATCGCTCCCTGTTCAACCTCGCCGCGGCCGCCATCGGGCTTACCCCGGTCGGCCATCGCGCCGCGATGCCGTCACCGCGGCCGCTCGCCGGCCCGGTCATCGCGCCCCACGCGGCAATCGACGATGATTGGCTGACTAGTCATTGGATTGCCATGCCGGAAGCCCAATTTGGCGACAGTGACGTCTCCGCCTGACAAATCCGGCACGCGCCGGGTCACTCTGCCATCGTTCCGTTACAAGCCCATGGTGCAATCACTGCAATGATCAGGTCGCCGTCCGCCACCGCCTCCAGCGCCATCGCGCACCATGCAACCATGGTCAGTGCCAGGCTTGCGGGCATCGGCATCTTCATCGCCGGCCTGATCGCGCGCCTGTATCACCTGGGTACCAAACCGTTCTGGCTCGATGAGATTTTCACCGTCCAGCGCTCCTCGCTCGCGCTGCCAGGCGTCATCGCCAATTCCCTGCGCCATCATCACATCCCCAGCTTCTTTCTGCTCGAACACGCAATGATCGCCCTCGGCGCCGGTGCCGGCCCGGCCGCACTGCGGACAATCCCGGCCGTTGCCGGTGCCGTCAACGCCGTCCTCGTCTTCGCCATCGCCTGGAAAATCGGCGGCCGCGCCGCCGCCGTGCTTGCCGGCCTGCTGATGGCCTTCGCACCCCTGCAGGTCGGCTTCAGCCAGGAAGCCCGCTCCTATACATTGATGATGACCTTCATCCTGATCGGGCTCGATGGTCTGATCGGCCTCGCTCTGGCACCCGATGCCGGCGGGCTGCGCCTGCGCGACCGCCGCGCGCCACGCGCCGCCTGGGCCGCCTACGGATTGGGTACGCTCGCGGCCCTCTGGGCCCTGGGCGATGCGATCCCCTGGCTGATCACCGCCAATGTCGCAATGGCCGCGGCCATCCTGCCGCGCGTCACCGCGCGCCGGCGGTTCCTCGCCAATTGGAGCCTCATCCAGTTTGCCATCATCATCGCGGCCGCCCCTGGCTACATCGCGATGCTCCAAGCCGTCCATGACCACGTCATGCGCAGCTTCAACTGGATCCCGCCGCTGTCAGCACGCGCCGGCTGGGCGGATATCGCCAGTCTCTACGGCCTGCGCGATGCCACCATGGTGACGATGCGCCTCCTGCCTACGGCCTATGCCGCCCTCTCAGCACTGGCTTTTGCCTTCGCGGCCCTCGGCGTCTGGCACCTGCGCCGCCAAGCCGCGCCGCTGGTCGTGCTCATCATCGCCTTCCTCGGCCTGCCGCTCACCCTGGCGCTGATCTCGCTGATCCACCCGGTCCTGCTGCCGCGCTACCTGCTCTGGAGTGCCGCACCGTTCTTTATTCTGGCCGGCTTCGGCATCGAAGCGCTGGCCGGTCGCGCGCAAAAACCCGCGCTGGTGCTTGCCACCCTGTTGCTGCTGCTCAACCTCACCCCCTATTACCACGCCGAAACCAAACCCCGCTGGGACAAGGCTGCCGTTCTGCTGGAAAGCCGGATGACCGCAGGGGATATGCTCCTGGTCAGCGACGGCGCGGCCCCGGCCATGCTCGCCTTCGAACGCAAGTCGAGCGATCCCAACGCGACACCCTGGCAAACCACGACCCATGTCAAACGCGCGGCCAAAAGTCTCGCGGCCGGCCATCGCGTGTTCGCGGTTTACGGACCAGCAGGGCAGGGCAGGGAACCCGACCAGACGATCTTCTTCGCCAAGGTTGCGGCCCTCGGCGGCACCGCCGCCCCGATCGGCGCCGGCAAGGAAATCACCATCGAACAGATCGATCCGGGCTCGCTCGGCGTCGTCGCCTGCTCGGATAGCGAGGCCGCAACAGCGCTTTGCCAGTAGCGCGGATCAGCCGGTCGACCGCATCGTCACGGCGAGCTCGTCCCGGTTCCGTCGCCCGCGCAGCAACAACACCACGCCGATCAACGTGGAAACCACGAACAGCGCAACGCCGATCTCGATCTGCGTTGCGCGCGCAATCCGGCTGCCCGAGCCGAGCAACGCGAAAATCACCGTCTGCGGAATAAACCCGGCCGCCGAGCCCAATAAAAACCCGCGCGCCGGCACCGCCGATACGCCGGCCAGCAGGTTGAGCAACAGATTATTGCCCACCGGCATCAACCGCAGCGTGAGCGCGCTGATGAACGGGCTGGTCGTCAACAACCGGTCGAGCCGCAGCGCCCGGCCGCGCAGGCGCGCCTGCACAAAATCCCGGGCAATCCACCGCGCCCAGAACAGATCGGCGGCACACCCGATCACCTGTGCCACCAGCGCCATGCTGGCGCCGATCGTCACACCCCAGGCGTAGCCGGCGGCAAACGCCACGATCTGCCGAGGCATGCCAACCGCGCAGGCCAACGCGCCCAGCCCGACGAACAGGCCGATATCGCGGGCATCAGCGTGACTATGTGCATGAGATTTCAGAATGTCGCCGAACGGCAGCAGCCGCAGCGCCAACGCTCCACCGGTCAGCCCGATCACCAGCAGCGCCGGCTTGGCGAACGGTTTCAGACCAATCCAGCGAAAGCCCATGTCGGTGCCGCCTAATGGCTATGTTCGAGCGGCCGCGCCACGATGCCGCGATCCACCTTGGCCGGCCCATTAGTCTGCGCTGTTGCGCCAATCACGATGTCCGGACGGTTCCACCGGCGCTGCAGCCAGGCAACCCCAGCCAGATCGACGACGCCAACCTTCAGCCGGCCCCACGTGCCATAATGCGACGCCCCGGCGTGGCGCGGCCTATGGCCAACCGGGTGCGATATCACCACCCCGCCGGCACGGATGACCAAGGCGGGCAGAAACCGGTGCATATGATCAAACTGGGGCAGGGACATGAATGTCTTGCGCCGGAACAGTTTCAGGCCGCAACCGGTATCCGGCGTCGCATCGCCCAGCAGCCGCGCGCGCACCTTGTTGGCGATCCGCGAGCTCAGCAGCTTGATCGCGTCATCCTGCCGGCGCTGACGATGCCCGGCGATCAGCACCGGCGTACCGGGCCGATCACTGCGGCGTGCCGCCTCGAACATCGCGGGAATGTCGGCCGGATCGTTCTGGCCATCGCCATCAAGCGTCGCGATCCACGTCGCGTCGGCCGCGCGTACCCCGGTAATGATCGCCGCACTCTGGCCGCAACTGGCCCGATGCCGGATAACCCGCAAATCCGTGTTCTTGCGCGCCTGCGCCGCCAAGATCGCGGCCGTCGCATCGGTGCTGCCATCATCGACATAAACAATCTCGTAATCGAGCCCGGCCATCGCGGCGCGGATTTCGCACAGCAACGGCTCGATATTGGCCGCCTCGTTATGCACCGGTACGACGATCGCAATGCTATGATCGGCAGCGTGTTCCATGTTTACGGTTCCTGACCAACTCGATTTGATCTGGTCACTCTGTTGGGCAATTCAGGCGGATCTGTGGCCGATCTGTGCGCGCCGCACGCCGAGGCCAAATCGTGATCCGGCATACCCAAAGCACAAATCACGGCAACACGAGTTTCCATAATATTTCTTCTGCGATCTTTGTGCGCGCCCCGACCAGCGCAGTCTGGCCTTGCCTGATTGTAACTTTGTTTTGCCCCCGCCTGCACCAAGTGCTGTACATCATCAGGAGATCATCATGAAAACCAAGGCCGCCCATCGATCCATCGGACCCGCCATCGCCTTCGGCACCACGTTATTGCTTGCCGGCATGACATCCATGATTTCCGCTCATGCCCAGAGCACCACCACCGCGATGTCGCACTCCACCAAAAAGGATGCCGGCGCCGCCGCGCGCCATCAGACCGCCATGAGCGGCCATAAGCGCACGCTCAAGCGCACATCGCACTCGCGCACCCACGCAACGTCGTCGCACATGAAGCGCCGTTCGCATGTCTCCAAAACCATGGGCCATAAAACCGCCCATCAGAATCAGGCGGTCGGCGCGACATCCAAAGCGCCCTGAACCTAATGGATCTCTGGCTCCGGCACCGCGCCGGGACGCTGTAAAAAATCGAAGTCGCAGCCCGTATCGGCCTGGCCGATATGGGCTGCCGCCATCGCGCCATACCCCCGCAGATACCGTGGCGCCGGCGCCACCCACCCTGCCCGCCGCGCGGCCAACTCATCCGCGCTCAGCCGCACATCGATCGTGCGCGCCGCAACATCCACCGCAATGATATCCCCGGTGCGGATCAGCGCGAGCGGCCCGCCGACGAACGCTTCCGGTGCCACGTGCAGAATGCACGCGCCATAACTGGTCCCGCTCATCCGCGCATCGGAAATCCGCAGCATGTCGCGCACGCCTTGCCGCAGCAGCTTCACCGGAATCGGCAACATCCCCCACTCCGGCATCCCCGGCCCGCCTAGCGGCCCGGCATTGCGCAGCACCAGCACATGATCGGGCGTAACATCGAGCGCCGGGTCGGCCACGGCGCGCGCCATCGCATCATAATCATCAAACACCAAGGCCGGTCCTTCATGCTTGAGCAACCGCGGCTCCGCCGCCGATGGTTTCATCACGCACCCGTCCGGTGCCAGATTACCACGCAGCACCGCCAGCCCATCGGCCTGTGAAACCGGGTTGCCAACCGGGCGAATGACGTCCTCGTTCCAGATCGTTGCGTTTTCAATATTATCACCCAGCGTCGCCCCGTTCACCGTCGCCGTCGATACATCAAGCCGATCCGTCAGCCTCGTCAAAAATGCGGTCAGCCCACCCGCATAGAAAAAATCCTCCATCAGATACTCACCCGACGGCCTGATATTCGCGAGCACCGGCACGCCCGCCGAAAGTTCGTCGAACCGGCCAAGCTCGAGTGCAATTCCCGCCCGCCGTGCCATCGCGATCAAATGAATGATCGCATTGGTCGAACCCGCGAGCGCCGCACTCGCGACAATCGCATTCTCGAAACTCGCCAGGGTCAGAATATCGGTCAGCCTTCGCCCCTCCCAAACCAGATCAACCGCGCGCCGCCCGGTCGCCGTCGCCATGCGCGCATGGCCCGAATCCGGCGCGGGGATCGAGGTCGCCCCCGGCAGCGTCAGCCCCAAAACCTCGGCGAGCGAGGTCATCGTCATCGCGGTGCCCATCGTCATGCACACGCCGTCGGACCGCGCGATGCCGGATTCCATCTCCGCCCACTGCGCCTCGGAAATATTGCCCGCGCGCTTCTCGTCCCAGAATTTCCAGATATCCGAGCCCGAGCCGAGAATCCTGCCGCCCCAATTACCCCGCAGCATCGGCCCGGCCGGCATGAAAATCGCGGGCAACCCCGCGCTGATCGCCCCCATGATGGTCGCCGGTGTGGTCTTGTCGCACCCGCCCATCAGCACCGCCCCATCGACCGGCAATGAGCGCAGATTTTCTTCCACCTCCATCGCCAGCAGATTGCGATAGAGCATCGTGGTCGGCTTCACGAAATTCTCCGGCAGCGCCATCACCGGTACCTCGACCGGAAATCCCCCCGCCTCCAGCACGCCGCGCTTAATCGCCTCGACCCGCGCCGGGAAATGTCCATGGCAATGCGCCAGCCCGTTCCACGTGTTGATGATCGCAATCACCGGCCGGCCCGCCACATCCTCAAGATCGAAGCCAAGCTGGCGAATGCGCGAACGATGGCCGAAACTGCGCAGATCACTGGCACCGAACCAGCGGTAACTACGCAAGGCAGTGGGGTCGCGCTGTTGCATCGAGCGTCTCCTGATCGTTGAAACCCGGATAACAACTCACGCCCGCGAAGTCCAACCGGCGCAAACCTGCCTGACCCGAAAAACAACCAGAAATAGCATCGTTTCCGATTTTATTCGCGTTGCCCGATATAAGTAAAGTCCGAGTCTACAACCGTAAAAGCCAAATCTGTAATAATAAATATTCGTTGCAATATAATAACAAAGTCACATTGCCCACGCGGCCACGACCGACCACGATCCGACAAACACCAAGGCAATCATGATCCCAGCGTCCGCCAATCATCACAGACTCCCTCACATGGACTGCACATCATGACGTGCCATGACCCACATGCCGCCCCGGTTTCCAACACCGAAACGCCCAAGACCAGGCGCGCCCTGCTGGCGCTCGTTCCCATCCATACCCCGAGCCGGCAACGCCACTACATCCTGATCGACGACATTCCACACCCCTGGCGCCTCGCCTTTGCAACGGCGCTCGGTGAACGCCAGCGCCCGATCCTGGCCGATCGCCGGCCCGCCGCCTACGCCTGGGACTGGCGGGATTGGGTCATGGATCGAAGCTGGGACCTGCCGGACCATGTGTCGCTGCACTGCCCTCGCAAAAATGCCGCGTCACGCTGAAGACACGACCTCTCTGACGACGATCATCCCAGCGTAAACGCCCCCGCCCGCATCACCGGTTCCACCGCACCTGAAGCCGTGATGCCATCGACATCCATCTGCCCTGACCCGATCATCCAATCGACATGGATCAAGCTCTCGTTCGCCCCGCGCGCGGCATCGCAGCCGCCCTCCATGTTCAACGACAGCGCCTGGCCGAGCGCGATATGGCAGGCAGCGTTTTCATCGAACAGCGTGTTGCGGAAAATCAGCCCCGATTGCGCGACCGGCGAGGCCTCCGGTACCAGCGCCACCTCGCCCAACCGCGCCGCACCTTCATCGGTACCGATCAGCGCGCGGAACACGTCCTGCCCCTTCGACGCTTGTGCCTCAACGATACGCCCGGCCTCGAACCGCACCCATATCCCTTCGATCAGCGCACCACCATTGACCAGAGGTTTTGTCGCAGAAACAACGCCTTCCACCTTCATCTTGTGAGGCATTGTAAACACTTCCTCGGTCGGCATGTTCGGCAGACACACCGTGCCATTGCGCGACTCAACCGAACCACCAGCCCAGCGATGATCCTCCGCGAGCCCGACCCGCAAATCCGTCCCCGGTCCGCGAAACCGCAGTGCGGCAAAGCGCTTCTCGTTCAGCACGTCGCAGCGGCGCCTCAGCGTCGCCGCATGGTCGCGCCACGCGCGCACCGGATCGGGTTGATCGACCCGGCTGACCGCGAAAATCGCATCCCATAACTTCGCCACCGCCGCATCGCGCGGCTCATCGGGAAACACCGAAGCCGCCCACCCCGGCGTCGCGAACGACAGGATCGACCAATTGGTCGCAAAACTGCTGATCAAGTTGCGCACCGGCTTCATCGCCGCCGCCGTCGCCCGCTGCGCCCGCCCGATCCGCGCGGGATCGCATCCCGCCAGCAGCATCGGGTCCGACCCCACAATGGTCAGCACCGCCGCGCCATCACCCACTGATTTCGCCATCGCCTCATACAACCACGCCGGCGAGAAATCGAAACTCTCCTCATCCGCATGCACGAACCGCGCCCGTTGCACCACATCATCCACGAACAACGGCACCACCAGCGTGGCACCCGCATCATACGCATGCGCCACAATCCGCTGCACCAGCGCCCGTGCATCGACCGGCGCGTTGACGATCAACTCCTGCCCCTTCTGCACATTGACACCGATCTTCACGGCAATCTCGGCCAACCGGTCCAGTTTTTCGTCCTGCGTCACGTTACTTCTCCCTCGATTAGCATGCCGTCATACCCAGGCTCGATTCCTGCTGGCAGCCCTGCCAGCAGCGTCGCGTAATCCATGTCCGGCCCCATATGCGTCAAGATCGTCCGCCGTGGCCGTAAGGCGTCCACCCACGTCAGCACCTGATCCAGATTGGCATGGGTCGGATGTTTCGGTCCGTGCGTGAAACAATCGACCACCCAGGTGTCGATCCCCGCTAACCGCGCGAACTCCTCGTCGTCGAACCGCATCACATCGGTGCAATAGGCAAAATTGCCAATCCTCAGCCCGAGCGAGGGAATAAACCCATGATCCTGCCCGATGATACCGACCGGCAGGCCACAAATCCGGTTCGTCTCGCCCGGCGCGATTCTGTGCGTATCGATCACCGGCCGAAAAAAACCCGGCGGTTGCCAGGGCTTGAATGCATAGTTGAACCGCCGGACCAACTCATCCCAGGTCCGCTCGTCGCTGTAACCGGGGATCGGCGCGCCCAGAATTCGATTGAGAATCCGCACCTCGTCCAATCCGGCGATATGATCGGCATGCGCATGGGTAAACAGCACCGCATCGATCCGGGCGATCCGGTTCGCGGTTAGCTGCAACCGCACTTCTGGCGCCGTATCCACCAGCAACCGTCCCGCCGCGCTCTCAATCGCAATGCTCGCCCGCGTCCGCGCATTCCGCGCCTCGGCCGGATCGCAACTCCCCCAATCGCCCGCGCCATCGGCGCCACCAATCTGCGGCAAACCTGCCGACCCGCCGGTCCCGAGCAGCGTGACGCGAAACCTCATGCCGCCTTGGTGAACAGGCGGCGGAAATTCTGGCTGGTCAAATCCGCGAGCGCCGGCTCGCTCAGCCCCAGCACGCCGGCCAGCACGCGCGCGGTATGCACCGTATTGGCCGGCTCATTGCGCTTGCCGCGCAACGGCACCGGCGCCAGATACGGCGAATCGGTCTCCACCAGCACCCGATCCGCCGGCACATCCCGCGCGATCGCCCGCAGATCGTCCGATTTCGGAAACGTCAAAATCCCCGAAAACGACACATACCCGCCGATCGCCAGAGCCCGCTCGGCCAATCCCCGGCCGGATGAAAAACAATGCAGCAAAAACGAAAACGGCCGCTCAGCATAAGCCGCCTCGAGCATCGATGCGATATCCTCATCGGCATCCCGCGCATGAATCGCAAGCGGCAGGTCAGTGAGTTGCGCGGCCCGGATGTGCGCTGCGAAATTCGCCGCCTGCACATCGCGCGGCGCCTTGTCGTAAAAATAATCCAACCCGGATTCACCGATCCCGATCACCTTTGGATGCACGGTCAAAGCCGCGATCGTTTCGGCAGCCGGCACACCACCCTCCCCGCCCGCATTGTGCGGATGCACACCCACGCAGGCCCACACGTTCGCGGCCGCCGCCGCCATCGCCACGGCCTGCTGCGACTGCGCGAGGCTGGTGCCGATCGTCACCATCTCGCCCACCCCCGCCGCCGCCGCCCGCGCCAGCACCGCCGGCCGCTCGGTTTCCGTGAAATAATCCAGATGGCAATGGGAATCGATCAACATGACCGTTATATAGACCGCAGTTCGCCCAACCGGAACCTGCCGCTATGCGGCCCGCCGCCGGCATCCCATCGCCGCCCGTCCAGGAGACCACCATGAAGCAACCGGTCATGCTGACCATTCTCGACGGCTTCGGCTGGCGTGAAGACCAGGCCGACAATGCCGTCGCGCTGGCGCAAACGCCCAATTTCGACCGCCTCTGGCAAGCCTCGCCCCACGCCTTCCTGCGCACCTGCGGTAACGATGTCGGCCTGCCGGACGGCCAGATGGGCAATTCCGAGGTCGGCCACACCAATATCGGCGCCGGGCGCGTCGTCATGCAGGAATTGCCGCGCATCGATGCCGCCATCACCGATGGCTCGCTGGCCACCAACCCCGACCTGCAACGCTTCATCGCCGCCCTGAAACAATCCGAAGGGGCCTGCCACCTGCTCGGCCTGATCTCGCCCGGCGGCGTCCACGCCCATCAACGCCACGTCGCCGCCCTCGCCACCATCATTGCCGATGCCGGCGTGCCGGTGTTCATCCACGCCATCACCGATGGCCGCGACACCGCCCCTGAAAGCGCCGCCGACTGCCTGCAAACCCTGATCGATGCCATTCCCTCCGGCGCCGAAATCGCCACCATCATCGGCCGCTACTACGCCATGGACCGCGATAACCGCTGGGAGCGGGTGGAACGCGCGTTCGACCTGCTGGTCGATGGCGCAGGCACCGCCGCGACCGATCCGGTCGAGGCGGTGCGCGCCAGTTACCGCGCCGCCATCACCGATGAATTCGTCAAACCCATCGTGATCACCGGATATGCTGGCATCAGCGATGGCGACGGCCTGCTCTGCGCCAATTTCCGCGCCGACCGCGTCCGCGAAATCCTCACCGCCCTGCTCGACCCCGGCTTCGAGGGCTTCTCCCGCGCCCTGGTCCCGAAATTCGCCGCCGCCCTCGGCATGGTCCCCTACTCGGACCATATCGACAAACTCATGCACTGCCTGTTCGCGCCGAACCCGATGACCAACCTGCTCGGTGAAGTCGTCGCCCGCGCCGGCAAACGCCAACTCCGCGCCGCGGAGACCGAAAAATACCCGCACGTCACCTACTTCCTCAACGGCGGCCGCGAAACGCCGTTCGAAGGCGAAGACCGCATCATGGTCCCCTCACCCAAGGTCGCCACCTACGACTTGCAACCCGAAATGTCCGCACCCGAACTGACCGAAAAAGTCGTCGCCGCCATCGAAGCCGGCGACCTCGATATGATCGTGCTGAACTTCGCCAACCCGGACATGGTCGGACACACCGGCATCCTCGCCGCCGCCATCAAAGCCGTCGAAACCGTTGATACCTGTCTCGGCCGCATCGCCGCCGCCATTGCCGCCCAGCACGGTAGCCTCATCGTGACCGCCGATCACGGCAATTGCGAACTGATGCGCGACCCCGCAACCGGCGGGCCCCACACCGCCCATACGCTCAACCGCGTGCCCGTCCTGCTCGCCGGCGCGGCACCAGGCACCACACTGCACGACGGCCGCCTCGCCGACCTCGCCCCCACTATCCTCGCCCTGCTCGGCATCGCCCAACCGGCCGAAATGACCGGAACCTCGTTGATCGGGACGGCTGCGATTGGGGGGTGAGGCAGACAAGGAAGAAGGCCAGGGGCTCTGCCCCTGGACCCCGCTAAGGGCGGAGCCCTTAGAACCCGCTAGTTTTAGGCGCGAGGTGGGCGTCCAGGCGATTGCCATACCGAATCCCGTGCCCGCCCTCCCCGCGCCTAAAACGAATGGATTCCAAAGGCCCTGCCTTTGGTGGGGGGCCAGGGGGCAAAGCCCCCTGGCCTTCTTCTTCACCTGCCTCACCCTCTCAGTTGCAGCCATCCTGATCATCCTGTCCGGCATCGCGCAGGCCGGGTCGCTGGACCGGGCGCGAGCACGGCTGGATGCGGACAATCGGGCGGCGCAGCAGCATCAGGCGGCCGCGGCGGCGGCGTTGCGCGCGGCCGCGGCGGCGCGGGCGCAGCAGGCGGCGCTGGTGACGCGTGAGGTCGCGGCGGCCGCCGCCTTGCGGGTCGATGAGACCGCAACGGCAGGCCTCGTCGAGAAGCTCGATCATCTGACCCGCCACGCAAATGCCGCCCGTGCCGAGCTACAGGCCGATTCGGCGGCAATCGCGCCCTTGCTGCCCTTGATGGCGCGGCTTGCCCTGCACCCGGCCGCGACCTTGCTGGCCGCGGATGCCGCACCCGGCCGCGCCGCGGAGGGGGCACTCGTGATGCAGGGGCTGACCCGCCAAATCGGCGCCCGCGCAACCGCCTTGCGCGCCGCACGGCGGCGCTACGCCGCACTGACCACCGCTCTCAGCACCCAGCAGGCCGTGCTGACGCAAGCCATCACGGCCCAGCAGGCAAGCGACGCCGCGCTGCAGACCGATATTGCGAAGGTCAGCTCCCAGGAAACCGCGTCGATCGCCCGGCACGCGGCGGAACAGCGTGCGGCAAATACCGCGGCAGCAAATGCGCACGACCTGGTGGCTGTGATCGCCCGATTAGAGGACAATCGTCGTGCAGCGGCCAAGGCCCGCGCGCAGGCGGCCGCCGCGCGTTTGCCCGCACCGGCCGGCGCCGTCCCGCAACCACTGCGCGGCGCGCCGGTCGCCGGCAAACTGGTCCGCGCGTTCGGCGCACCAACGGCGGCGGGTCCGGCAACCGGCGACACGTTTGCTGCATCGCCGGGCGGCGTGGTCAGCGCCGCCTGTGCCGGCCAGGTGGTGTTCGCAAAACCGTTCGAGAGTTACGGCAAGTTGATCATTCTCGATTGCGGCGGCGGATACGATTTCGTGATGGCAGGGCTTGATCGGTTTTCCGTCAGCGTCGGCCAGTCAGTCCGGGCTGGCCAACCGGTCGGCAGCATGGCACGATATGACCCGCACGATCCAGGCAATCAGCCGCGTCTTTACGTGGAACTGCGCCAGCACGGCACCGCGATCGACCCCGCCGGTCATTTCGGCGGCGGCACGTAGGTTCCGGGGCGGCGCGAAATCCGGTACTGGACTTCCGGTCAGGGCGCATTATTGGTTGAGACAGTAGCGATTGGACGTGGCAAAAGGATGGCGCGGATGAAGTTTCGGACCAGCTTGTTGATCGCCGGCACCTTTATTGCCGGTGTCGGAATCGGCGTCATCGCCCCGGTGGTGCGCGGTGCGCTGGCCGATGCGCCGGCGGGCAGCGACACCTATCAGCAGCTCGGCCTGTTCGAAAACATCTTCCAGCGGGTCAAGGCCGACTACGTGATGCCCGAACCCTCGAAAAAACTCATCTATGATTCCATGAACGGCATGCTGGCCGGGCTCGATCCGCACAGCGGCTACATGAACAAGCAACAGTACCAGGACATGCAGGCCGAAACCAGCGGCCAGTTCGGCGGCCTCGGCCTCGAAGTCTCGCAGGCGGCCGGCTTCATCAAGGTGATCAGCCCGATCGATGGCACGCCCGCCGCCAAGGCCGGCATCAAACCCGGCGATCTGATCGTCGGGATCGACGGCAAGCCGATGGTCGGCCTCACGCTCGACAAGGCGGTCACCGCGATGCGCGGCCCGCCGGGCAGCAAGATCACCCTGACCATCAAGCGCGCCGGTGTCGACAAGCCGATCGTCGATACCCTGACCCGCGCAACCATCCATGTCCAGGCGGTCAAGGGCAAGCTCTACGGCAAGATCGGTTATATGCGGCTCGCGAGCTTTTCCGAAAACGCCAGCCGCGACATCC
This sequence comes from Acidiphilium rubrum, assembly GCF_900156265.1. Lineage (GTDB taxonomy): Bacteria > Pseudomonadota > Alphaproteobacteria > Acetobacterales > Acetobacteraceae > Acidiphilium > Acidiphilium rubrum. The sequence continues at coordinate 41,875 of NZ_FTNE01000009.1, read as the reverse complement.
GCCGCGCCGTGCACAAACTCCGCCGTGAAAGCCACGGCCATGTCGATGCCTATGTGCTCGACATGCGCAACAACCCCGGCGGCCTGCTCAACCAGGGCATCGCTGTCGCGAACGATTTCCTACAAACCGGCGAAATCGTCTCCACCCACGGCCGTCACAGTTCCGATGACGAAGTCTGGTACGCCCACCCGGACGATACGCTGGTCAAACACACGCCGCTGGTCATCCTGGTCAATTCCGGTACCGCCTCCGCCGCCGAAATCGTCAGCGCCGCCCTGCAACAAAACCGCCGCGCGGTCGTCATGGGCACGCGCAGCTTCGGCAAGGGCTCGGTGCAGACAATTTTCACCATCCCCGACCATGGCGCGCTGCGCCTGACCACCGCGCTCTACTACACGCCGTCGGGCAAATCATTGCAGGATTACGGCGTGCAGCCGGATGTGGTCGTGCATGAAAGCGCCAACCCGAAGGATCAATTCCCGAAAATCCGCGAAGCCAACATGCCGAACGCATTCCACAACCCGTCCGGCATGAAGGCGCCGATCCTACCGCCGAAGCTGGTGCTCCCCGCCATGGCCAAAACCATCGCACCGCGCCCGCCGGTCGGCTGGCCGAAGCTCGACCCTCAAAAACCGGCAACCGACTATCAGTTGCAGATGGCGCTGAAACTGGCCCGCGCCATGGCCCAGCAGGGCGGGTCCAGCCAGGCGGACGCGGCACACTGATCTCCCTTCCAGCCATGCCGCGCGTACCACCCTCACTGAAGCTGTTCTGGGGGTGCGTCGCGGCCGTCGTGGTCATCGGCGTTGCCGTTTTGCAATATCTCGGCCCGATCAAATCAGTCCCGGCGCTTGCCGCGCGCGGCAACGGCATACCCGTGCCCAGCCCGATGCTCCAGGCAGCCTCCAGCGTCGATCCCGCGTGGAAAATCCCGCATCCGGGTCCCTACGGCGTCACCCCGATGCATTATTATGCGGCCCGCGCCACCGCGGCGGCCGATGAACCGCGCGTCGCGATCATGATCGCCGGCATCGGCTACGCCCTCACCCCAAGCCTCGCCGCGGTACATAACCTGCCCCCGCAAATCTCCCTCGCCTTGTCACCCTATGCGCCGCATGACGAAACCATCGCCGCCGCCGCCCGCGCAGCCGGCCATGAAACCATCATCGGCCTGCCGATGCAGGTCGATGGCGAACCCACGTTCACCGCCGGCGATGATGCACTCCGCGCCGGCTCGGCGGCACCGCATAATCTGAAACGGCTCGACTGGGCCTTGTCGCGCGCCGCAGGCTATGCCGGCGTCACCGATACAATCGGCCTTACGGTGCCAGAATTGTTCCTGAAACATCAGCACGCCGCCGCATGGCTCGGTGGCCAACTCGCCAAGGCCGGCGTCTTCATGATCATTGCCAGTCCCAACGTCACCCCACCCCCCGGCGTTGCCTCCAGTATCGCCGACATCGTGATCGACCCCGATACTGGCATCGCCGCCGAAACGGCCGACCTCAACCGGCTCGGCACCATCGCCCTCGCCCACGGCCACGCGCTCGGCGTCTTGGACCGGCCGACCGGCCCGGCAATCGCCGCCCTGGCAGCGTGGTGCAAGAGCCTCGGCGCCGCCCATATCGCCCTCGTCCCGGTCAGCGCGCTCGCCCTGCCCGCAGGATCGCGATGACCGACCCGGCCACCCTGCCCTATCGGCCCAACGTCGGCGCCGCCCTGTTCAACCGCGTCGGGCAAATCCTGATCGCGCGTCGCGCCGGGCATCAGGCGAGCTTCACCCACCCCTGGCAATTACCGCAAGGCGGCATCGATGCCGGGGAAGACCCGCGCACCGCCGTGCTGCGCGAACTCGGTGAGGAAATCGGCACCACCGAGGCCGCCATCATCGGCGAAATCCCCGACTGGATCACCTACGATTTCCCGCCCGATATCGCGGCCCGGCTGGGCAACCGCCATCGCGGCCAACGCCAGCGCTGGTTCGCCCTGCGCTTTACCGGCACCGACGCCATGATCCGGCTCGATGCAGACCCAAACCCCGAATTCATCGACTGGCGCTGGGCCGATCTCGCGACCATCCCCGCTCTCGCCGTCCCGTTCAAACGTCACATCTATGAACGCATCGCGCGCGATTTCGCCGCGTTCGCAACCCCGCAAGGAGACTGATCTTGGGTGAAATGATCGAACTGACCGCGTCCGACGGCCATAAATTCCACGCCTACGCCGCCGGCGATGAAAAAGCCGAGCGTGCGCTGGTGGTCGTGCAGGAAATCTTCGGCGTCAACCAGCACATGCGCGAAATCGCCGATCACCTGGCAAGCTTTGGCTACCGTGTACTTTCGCCCGCCGTGTTCGACCGCGCCGAACGCAACGTCGAACTCGACTACACGCCCGACGGCATCAAAAAAGGCCTCGAACTGCGCGCGGCCATCGCCGAATCCAACGTCATGCTCGATATCGAGGCGACCGCCGCAAACCTCAGCCCCCGCCCGACCGGCATCATCGGCTATTGCTGGGGCGGTACCATCGCCTGGTGGGGCGCGACCCGCAGCAAGAGCTTCAAGGCCGCGATCGGCTGGTACGGCGGCGGCATCGTGCAAACCAAGGAAGCGCCCATCGCCTGCCCGGTGCAGCTGCATTTCGGCGCGCTCGACAAAGGCATCCCGCTCACCGATGTCGAAGCGATCAAGACCTCCCAGCCCGAAATCCCGGTCTTCATCTACGAGGGCGCCGATCACGGTTTCGGCTGCGACGCGCGGGCGAGTTTCAACGCCGAGGCCAACAAGCTGGCCGAAGACCGCAGCCTTGCCTTCTTCGCCGAACATCTGGTCTGACCACCAAGCGGACGTCCGCCTATTGAAACCCCGCGCCGGTCATGCTCATGACGCTCCATGAATGAGCTGACCGACGAACGGATTCTGATCCTCGACTTCGGCAGCCAGGTGACGCAACTTATCGCGCGCCGGCTGCGCGAGGCCGGGGTCTATTGCGAAATCTGGCCCTTCGATGCCGATCCCGCCCGTATCGCCGCCTTCAAGGCGCGCGGCTTCATCCTCTCCGGCGGCCCGGCCAGCGTCAGCGACGAAAACTCCCCTCGCGCGCCCGAACTCGTCTTTGAATCGGATGTCCCCGTGCTCGGCATCTGCTACGGCCAGATGACGATGTGCGCCCAACTCGGCGGCGATGTCAGCGGCGCCCATATCCGCGAATTCGGCCGCGCCTTCGTCGACATCACCGATGATTGCACCTTGTTCGACGGCGCCTGGACCCAGGGCGGCCGTGAACAGGTATGGATGAGCCACGGCGACCATATCAGCGCCCCGCCGCCCGGCTTCCGTACGGTCGCCACCAGCGACGGCGCACCCTTCGCCGTCATCGCCGACGATACCCGCCGCTTCTACGGCCTGATGTTCCACCCGGAAGTCATCCACACGCCGCACGGCGCCCAGCTCCTCGCCAATTTCGTGCACAATGTCTGCGGCCTCTCGAATACCTGGACCATGGCGAACTTCCGTGATGTCGCGCGCGGCAAAATCCGCGCCCAGGTCGGCACCGGCCGCGTCATCTGCGGCCTGTCCGGCGGCGTCGACAGTTCGGTGGCCGCTGCCCTGATCCACGAAGCGATCGGCGATCAACTGGTCTGCATCTTCGTCGATCACGGGCTACTCCGCGCCGGCGAGGCCGACGATGTCATCCGCGTCTTCCGCGACCGTTTCAACATCACCCTGATCCACCGTGACGCGTCAGACCTGTTCTTCGCTGCCCTCGCAGGCGTTGCCGACCCCGAACAGAAGCGCAAGATCATCGGCGGCCTGTTCATCGACGTGTTCGAACAGGAAGCGGCCAAACTCGGCGGCGCCGATTTCCTCGCCCAGGGCACCCTCTACCCGGATGTGATCGAAAGCGTCTCGGTCACCGGCGGCCCGAGTGCCGTCATCAAATCCCACCACAATGTCGGCGGCCTGCCCGCGCGGATGCGGATGCAACTGGTCGAACCCCTACGCGAATTGTTCAAGGACGAGGTCCGCGCCCTCGGCCGCGAACTGGGCCTGCCGGAAACCCTGGTCGGCCGCCACCCCTTCCCCGGCCCCGGCCTCGCCATCCGCATCCCCGGCCCGGTCGATCGCGAAAAAGTCAAAATCCTCCAGCGGGCCGACGCAATCTACCTCGAGGAAATCCGCGCCGCCGGCCTGTACGATGCCATCTGGCAAGCCTTCGTCGCCCTCCTGCCGGTCCGCAGCGTCGGCGTCATGGGGGATGGCCGCACCTACGATTTCGCCTGCGCGCTCCGCGCCGTCACCAGCACCGATGGCATGACGGCCGACGTCTTCCCCTTCGACATGCAGTTCCTCACCCGCGTCGCCGGCCGCATCGTCGGCGAAGTCCGCGGCATCAACCGCGTCACCTACGACATCACCAGCAAACCCCCCGGCACCATCGAGTGGGAGTAAGGCGTGTTGATAGCCATCTGATCGACGTATTGAAATCCTGCCTAGCTCCGTCCGGCCCTGTTACCGCATTATGGGAGGAAAGTCCTGACGCAAGGTGTTGAAGAACCGCAAGGCCAGTTCCCCCCCGCGAGCCCCCACCGACAACAATAATCGCATGCCTGCCGCTAATCTCGAGTGCCACCGCGGTTTCCGCGGCGTCAGGTCTTGCCGTCCAACCAAGTGAACGTCAGACTGCAACCAACAACACCCCGCAATCGCCAGGATCACCACACCCCATGACCTCAAAACCCCGCAAGCCAGGCCGCCTGTTCTTCGCCAACCCGGGCCCGACCAACATCCCCGACAGCATTCTCCGCGCCATGGATGTCCCCACCGTCGATTTCATGTCGGAAGACTTCATCGACATTTACGACCAGGGTGTCGCCGGCCTTAAACGCCTTCTGTTCACCACCGGCGAGGTCTTCATCTACACCTCCAGCGGTCACGGCGCCTGGGAAGCCACCATCCAGAACCTGTTTTCCCCCGGTGATACCATCCTGATGCCCGAATGCGGCTATTTCTCCCGCACCTGGGGGGCCATGGCCAAACGCTTCGGCTTGAACACCGAAATGCCCGAGACCGACTGGCGCCGTGGCCCAGACCCCGCGACCATCACCGAACGCCTCCTCGCTGATAAATCCCACCAGATCAAAGCGGTCTGCATCGTTCATAACGAAACCTCGACCGGTGTGGCGCTCGACCTGCCCGCCATCCGCGCCGCCATCGATGCCGCCAAGCACCCCGCCCTGTTCCTGGTCGACACCATCTCCTCCTTCGCCTCGCTAGAGTTCCGCATGGAAGATTGGGGGATCGATGCCGTCGTCGGCGGCAGCCAGAAAGGCCTTATGTTGCCCGCAGGTCTGGCGTTCACCGCCGTCAGCGAAAAAGCGCTCGAAGCCCATAAATCCGCCACCCTCACCCGCTTTTATTTCGACTGGACCAAAATGATGGCCCGTCGCCACCGTAGCTTCGTAGGCACCGTCCCTGTCCCGCCCTTCTACGGCCTGGTCGAATCCGTCCGCCTGCTCGAATCCGAAGGCATCGAAAACGTCTGGCGCCGCCACCACCGCCTCGCCGAAGCCACCCGCCGCGCCGTCTCGATCTGGAGCGGTAACCAAGGCGTCGCCTTCTTCTGCAGCGACCCCAAACGCCGCTCAGACTCGGTCACCGCCGTCAAAATGCCCGAAGGCCACGACGCCGAAGCCGTTCGCAAAATTGCCTACGACCGCTTCAACGTCTCCCTAGGCGGCGGCCTCGACCCGCTCGGCGGCCAGGTCTTCCGCATCGGCCACATGGGCGATCTCAACGAACCCATGATCCTCGGCACCCTGTCCATCGTCGAACTCTCCCTCCGCCTCGCCGGCGTCCCGCACGCCAATGGCGGCGTGAACGCGGCGATCGACTATCTCGCCGCCGCATAATCTGACGCAGAAAGGTTAAGGAAGAGCTTCTTTTTTGAAAAAACGAAGCAAAAAACTCTTCGAACGAGGCCAGCGGCGCCCTCAGGGCGCCGCGTAACTCACCACCTCATATTCTATTCCATCCGGGTCGAAAAAATAGAACCGCCGCCCTGGCTCATAATCATCATGGCTGAACGGCGTTAACCCCACCGCAATCACCCGCGCTTCGGTATCAGCCAGATCATCAACCTCCACGCCAATATGGTTCAGTGGCCGCCCCTTGGCGAACACCTCGGCAGTTTGGCCACCGTTGTAGAGCGCCACATAATGATCCGACGTCCCGACATGGATCGAATGGCCCCCGTTCCGTGCGGCACCGCTCCACCGAACCCGCCAGTCAAACAGCGCCGCCATCAGCCGCGCCGTGCGCTCAGGGTCCGCAACCGTGATATTCACATGCTCAATCCGTAAAGCCGACATTTCAATCTCCTCAATGTTCAGGCGGAAATCGCTCGCCGGTTGCAACGTCTGGAACCTCAAGCTAACTTGAGATCAAGCATTTTTTCCTGGTATTCATGAAAAATCTGGCCGCCACCCTATCGATCGGTGACCTCGCCCGCAGAACCGGCCTGTCCGTTTCCGCAATCCGCTTCTACGAAACCCGCGGCCTCGTGACCGCCACCCGCGGCGCCGGTAATCAGCGCCGCTTCGCCCGCGCCGATATCCGGCGCCTCTCCTTCGCCCTGATCGCGCAACAACTCGGCCTCACCATCAGCGAAATCGAAGCCGAACTCGCCACATTGCCACGAGGCCACGCGCCATCGGCCGCGGACTGGCAAGCCATCGGCACCAGACTCCAATCCGCCCTCGCCGCGAAGATCACGCTGCTGCAAAAAACCCACGAACTGCTCGGCGGCTGCATCGGTTGCGGTTGCCTCTCGCTCGATCGCTGCGCCCTCTACAACCCGAACGATCGCGCCGCCCGCGCCGGACCAGGCCCCCGTTTCCTCCTCGGCAACCAGGCGTCAGACTTCGAATCCGATTGAACGCAATCGCGGCGACGCCCAAACGCCCAGAGGCTTCGCCTCACCCCGCGCCAAAACACAGAAAATGCGGATTCTCGAATCCCGCCTTGCCATATCTCAGTGGCCGCTCATCCATCGTCACCACCCGTCCACCGGCCGCCTCCAGCACCGCCTGCGGGGCCGCGGTGTCCCACTCCATCGTCCGCCCCAACCGCGGATAAAAATCGGCAACACCCTCGGCCAACCGGCAGAATTTCAACGCCGAGCCAATATTGGTCAGATGCGCCACCTTGTACCGCGCCAGATATTCAGCCAGCAGCGGATCATCGGCATAATGGCGCGATGCATAAACGGTAATCCCCTCCTCGGGTGGCAGCCGCGCCGCAATCGGCCGCCGCCCCGTCGCATCCTGCCGCCACGCGCCAGCGCCCACGATGCCGCCATACACCGCCCCCTGTGCCGGTGCGCCGACCGCACCCAGCACCACCCGTCCCTCGACCACCAGCCCCACACACACGGCAAACTCATCCCGCCCGGCTGCAAACTCGCGCGTGCCGTCGAGCGGATCGACCAGCCAGAACCGCGCTCCCGGCTCGGTCAGCCGGCCCGCCGCCACTTCCTCCTCGGCAATCACAGGAATTTCGGGCACCGCCGCTCGCAGCCCCGCGACAATCACCCGCTCCGCCCGCATGTCCGCAAGCGTCACCGGCGAGTGGTCCTCCTTGTGATCGACGGTAAAGCCACCCGCCCGCACCGCCAGAATTTCACGCCCCGCGGCCTCGGCCAGCGAGGCCGCAAGCTCAAGCAAATCAACATCATTCATGCGCGGTCCATATCGCCGGGCTTGGAAAACCGCAAATAGGCGGGCATGATGGCAGCCGATCCGAAATGACAAGCAGGGATGAAACGCACAGCATGATCGATATTACATTCGGCCGCATGGACCTCCCGAAATCCGGTGCGCTGGCACTGCTGCTCGGGGAAGACGAAGCCCATACCGGCCTCGCCGCCGCGCTCGATGCCGCCCTCGCCGGCGGCTTCAACCGCGCCCTCGCCGCCGCCGCCTTCAAAGGCAAGCGCGGCCAATCCGCCGTGCTCCTCGCACCCGGCGCCGGGCTCGACCGCGTCGTTGCCATCGGCATCGGTAAATCCGATGAACTCACTGCGCACCAAGCCGAAGCCGCCGGCGCCAGTGCCGTTGCCGCGCTCATGAAACACGAAACCGCCGCCATCGCTGGCGATGGCCTCGCCGCCCCCATGCTCGCCCACGCCGCCCTCGGCGCCCGCCTGCGTACCTACCGGTTCGATAAATACCGCACCACGCTGAAAGACGAACAAAAGCCCAAACTGGCCGATCTCACCGTCCTGTCCGACGATTCCGCCGCCGCCCGCACCGCCTACGCGCCGCTTGCCGCCCTCGCCGCTGGCGTCGAACTCACGCGCGACCTGGTTTCCGAACCCGCCAACATCCTCACCCCCGAGGAAATGGCCGACCGCGCCAAATCGCTCAAATCCCTCGGCGTCAAAGTCGAAATCTTCGACCGGCGCGATATGGAAAAACTCGGCTTCGGCGCCTTGCTCGGCGTCGCCATGGGCAGCGCCTGCGAACCTCGCATGGTCGTCATGCAATGGCTCGGCGCGTCCGAACCCGAACCCACCGGCAAATCCGGCAAAAAAACCAAACCCACCCCGAAAGAGCCGGTCGTCTTCGTCGGCAAAGGCGTCACCTTCGATACCGGCGGCATCTCCATCAAACCCGCCGCCGGCATGGAAGACATGAAATGGGACATGGCGGGCGCCGGCACCGTCATCGGCCTGATGGCCGCCCTGGCCGGCCGTAAAGCCCGCGTCGATGCCGTCGGCCTCGTCGGGCTGGTCGAAAACATGCCCTCCGGCACCGCCCAACGCCCGGGCGATATCGTCAAATCCGCCTCCGGCCAGACCATCGAAGTCCTCAACACCGACGCCGAAGGCCGCCTCGTCCTGGCCGATGTGCTCTGGTACGCCCAGAACCGCTTCAAACCGCGCTTCATGGTCGACCTCGCTACCCTCACCGGCGCCATCATCGTCGCCCTGGGCCACGAAAACGCCGGACTGTTCGCCAATAACGACGATCTTGCCAACCACCTGATCGAAGCCGGCACATACACCGGCGAGACCGTCTGGCGCATGCCCCTTGCCGATGCCTACGACAAACAAATCAACTGCGACATCGCGGACATGAAAAACCTCGGCAACGGCCGCGCCGGCGGCGCCATCACCGCCGCCCAGTTCCTGCAGCGCTTCGTCAATAAAATCCCCTGGGCCCATCTCGATATCGCCGGCATGGCCTGGGCCAGCAAAGACGGCGCCGTCGCCCCGAAAGGCGCCACCGGCTACGGCGTCCGCCTGCTCGACCGCCTCGTCGCCGCCCATTACGAACAGTAACCCCGAAGAACTGGGGTGAGTGCTGGCAGAAGGAAGGCCAGGGGCTCTGCCCCTGGACCCCGCCAAAGGCAGAGCCTTTGGAATCCATTAGCTTTAAGAATGGGGAGGGCGTCCCGGCGATCGCCGCCCCCGATCCCGCGGCCGTCCTCCCCATTCCTAAAGATAGCGGGTTCTAAGGGCTCCGGCATTACATGCTCGTAGCGTCCGGCGTCGGTCGGGTGCGCCTGGCGGCGGCGCGGGCACCGGCGGCTATGCCGGCCGTGGCGATCGGAGATGCGGCGTTCATCTCGGATTATTACCGGCGTTATCATAGCGAGTGTCCGGCGCCGGCGCCGTTCGACCTCGCGATGCTCGGACCGATGCCGGTTACCTTGGGCGGGCCGGGCCTGATCTGGTCGGGTAATCGGCTGCTCGATGATAATACGATGATGCCGATTTATGTGCGTCCGGAGCTAGACCGTCCGGGTTCGACGATGCTGCCGGCGGCACTGGCGTTGCCGGCGCGGCGTGAACGGCGGCTCGGGCTGGTGTTTCATGGCTGGGGGGTGCAGGTCTACGGCCATTTCCTGATCGAGATGCTGCCGAAGCTGTTACTGGCCCAGCGGTTTCCCGCCTTGTTCGGCGCGGCGTTGCCGGTGCTGGACCGACAGATGTCCGGCTGGCTGATCGAAATTCTGGAGCGCCACTGCGGCATCGATCCGGCCCGCGCGATCTGGTTCGATTCCGCGCATGAGCGGCTCGACCTCGATCAGGCGCTGCTCCTGCCTTTGCTGACGCGGGCGGAAGGGTATCACCCGCTGGTATCGCCGTTGATCGATGCTTTCGCGTCCGGCGTTGGCCAGCAGCCGGCGGAACCTGCGCCGCGTCTGTTCGTCGCCCGCGGCGATTTCGCCAACCCGGCGGCACCGCGTCGGCGACTCGCGAACGAGGTGGCACTCGCCGATATCGCCGAAGCGCGGTTCGGCTTTCGCATCGTCCGGCCGGAGCGCCTGTCCTTTGCCGAGCAGGTCGGGCTGTTCGCGCAGGCAAACATCATTCTCGGCCAGGCCGGTTCGGGCATGCACAATGCGCTGTTCGCCCCGCGCGGGGCCATCTCCGGCATGATCCGCTTTCCCGCGCCGGACCAATCCGCCATCGCCGCGCTACGCGGCCAGGGGATCGCCTATCTGACCGAGGGGATCAGCGAGATCGAGCCGCACGTCTTCCAGGCCGACCCCGACCTGTTCACCCGTTTCGTGGAGCGCCTGATCGCCTATCCATGACCGGCGACCCGATCGGTCAGCGCCAGCAGCAACCCGGTAATGACGAAGGCGAGCATCAGCCCGCCCTGATACATCACCACCCGATCCGGCTCGGTCCGGACTTCCAGAAACACCCGCAGCACATGCACGGCGGCGATCGCGGTGATCGATCCCATCAGTTTGAGTTTCAGGCCGGAGAAATCGATATTGCCCATCCACTCCGGTCGCCGATCGCCTTCGGCGAGCGTAATCCGTGCCACGAAATTCTCATACCCGGTCAAAATCACAAGCACGACCAGATTGGCCGTAAGTGACAGGTCGATCAGCGATAGCGTCGTCATGATCACATGGGTTTCATCCATGGTTGGCAGTTGCGGTACGGCGTGCACCATCTCGATGATGAACCGCACGACCAGCAGGGCGAGCAGCACGACCATCGCCAGATACAGCGGTGCCAGCAGCCATCGCCCGCCGAACAGCAGCGCCTCGATGATCGATACGACACGCGAGGGTTTCGCCTCATTCCCGCTCATCGGACACCTCCGGTTTGATCGCCTCGAACACCAGTTCCGCCTGCCGCGCCAGCCGGCGCAAACTCTCGGCCGATGCCGGCCGCTGCACCGCCTGCGGCGTCGGCGGCGTTGGCCCGCGCGCGGGGTCTAGCGCGGCGTCCAACCAATCGCGCCAGCGCTGCCACAATGCCGCCTCGCCGGCATCCGGCAGCGGATCGAGATTGAGCACCGCCAGCCGCCCGGCGGTCCGCCGAAGCGCCGCATCGACCACCAGCGCCGAGCGCAGCAGCGGATCATGCCCCCGGTGCGGCTCCATCAGCGCGCGCGAGACCGAGGCTTCCAGATTATTGCTGGCCAGCCCCGCCTGCCGCCGCGCCGCCTCCGGCAGTGCCCCGCCATCGACCAGATAAGCAAAACTCGCCGCCAGATAATCCCGATGCGCCGCAATTGCCGCATCCCGCGCCGCGCCAAGCCGGTTTCCTTCGAAACTCGGCCACAAGACGAGGTTGGCCGCCACCGCGAGCACACCACCAGCGAGGGTGAAGCCCACCCGCGACAAGGCAATGGTCCATTGGTTCGTCCCCGGCGAAATCTGTTCAATCAGCAGCACGATCATCGGCGTCAGCACCGCGGTGTAGGCACTGAAATTCACCCCCCGGATCGCAAACGCCACCAGCGCGAGCGGGATCATCGCCAAAGCCAGTTCCAGCCTGGTATGACAGACCAGCCCGATCAGCGCGGCCAGCACGCCGCCTGCGGCCGTTCCGCCCACGCGTTCCAGCGCGCGCACCCAGGTCGCCGAAAAATGTGGCTGCAACACGAAAATCACGGTAATCGCCAGCCAGTGCCCGAACGGGTTGCCTAGCCATTGCACGAACCCGAGTACCGGCGTGGTTACCATCGCGGTCCGCAGCGCGTGGCGCAGCGGCACCGATTCCAGCGTCCAATTGGCGCGGATCGGCCCGAAGATCATCCCCCGCCAGTCGATCGCCGCGCCATCCGCCACCGGCGAGGGTCCCGGCGCGTTCGATACCGTCACGATCACCGAAAGCCGATCCGCCACCGCATCGAGCAACCGGCGGATCGGTGCCTCCTCGCCGATTGCACCAATATCATCGCGGAACCGCCGCAGCGCCTCACGAATCGGGGGGGTATCCAGCGACCGATCCGCCTCGATCGCCGGTGCCAGCGCCGCCAGCAACGGCGCCAGATCACGCAGCGCCTGGCGCGATGCCGGCGCGCCGCCAGGGTCGGCCGCCATCGCCTCCCCCACCGCAATCATCGCGCCGAACATCTGATCGAACGTTGCCAGCCGCAGCGCGATCGCATTCGCCCGCTGGCTCGCCGCGCCACGCCGCCTGATCGTCGCAAGCGTCACTCCCCGCGCCCGTTCGATCGCCTCACGTACCGCCCGTCGATGACCGCGCGCGTGCAGATCGAACCCATCCTCGTCCGGCTTGGGTTCATTGGCCAGATCCACCAGATCCCGCGCCAGCGCCGAGAGCGCCAGCGCCAGATCCGCCAGCGCCATCCGCGCCGGATGAAACGGACGGATCCGCCACAACGCCAACGTCAGCAGCGCCGCACCCGCCGCACCGGCCCAGAACGCCAAGCCCGGCGGCACCGCCGCCATGACCGACCGGATCGGTGCATCGAGCGACAACACGGTCGCGACCGACACCAGATTGCCGGTCTGCATACCGCTCTGCCCATAAATCCGGGCAAAACTGCACACAAAAATCGTAACCCCAGCCGCCAGGATCGCGAGCGCCGGGCTGCGCGCCAGGATCAGCCCGAATATCGAAAAACACAGTGCACCCAGCACGCCGAACACCAGCATCGGCGGCAGCCGCGCCCGCACCGGGCCGCCCGGATCGGCAAAACAGGCGAGCAGCGCGCCCAGCGCCGCCAACCCCAGTTGCGGCAGCCCGAGCAGCGAACCAACCGCCATGGTGCCAGCCACCGCAATCGCCGCGCGCACCCCTTCGAGCAGCGAAATCGCCCGAAAATTCAGCGCAAGCCCACCCAGACCCGGCAGACCCGCCCGGTCGGCCGACGCAATCGCAGCGCTAGCCTGCCCCATCGCCCGGCACGCTCGCGCCGAACACGCCCGTGCGCGGAAAGCCGCTCGGCGGCAACCGCCCGGCCTGGCCGCGCGCGCCGAGCCACTCGGCGAGCCGGGTCTCAGTGCGGGTCTTGTCACCCAACCGCCAGGTCAACCCCTCGGCCAACGTGAAACTCTTGGCATCCGCCAGCCCGCCATCCTTGTATTTCTGCAAAATCACCCCGGCGCCGCGGGCCATTTCGGGAATTTGGTCCAGCGGAAACACCAGCAGTTTTCGGTTCTCACCGATCACCGCCAGATGATCCCCGCCGACCGGCAAACAGAATTTCGCCTCTTCGCCGGGCTTGACCGTCAAAATCTGCTTGCCGGTGCGCTTCTCGGCGACTAGTTCGCTTCCCGCAACGATAAACCCGCGCCCCTGATCGTTCGCAACCAGGTAGCGCGCCGCAGCATCGGCCACGAACAGGTTCGCAACCTCGTCCTCGTTGCCCATTTCGATCAGCAGGCGAATCGCCTGGCCATCGCCCCGCCCGCGCGGCAAATCCGCCGCCCGCACGGTATAAACCCGTCCGTTGGTGGCAAACACCGCAATCCGATCCACGCTCGAACAACGCAGCAGCGTCTTGAGCCGATCGCCCTCCTTGAACTTCAACTCCGCATCGGCCACAGCATGGCCCTTCAGCGCCCGCACCCAGCCCTTGTCGGACAAAATCACGGTCAGTGGCTCGCGCTCGATGAACGCCTCCGCCGTAACCTCGATCACGTTCGGTGCCCCGCCGATGCTGGTCCGCCGCGCCCCGAGCGGCCCGGCGCCGAATTTCTGTCGCGTCGCCTCGATCTCCGCCTCGATCCGCGCCCAGCGCTTCGCCGGATCATCGAGCATCGCGTTGAGCGCCTTCTGCTCGGCACTCAGCGTCTTGTGCTCGCGGCGCAGTTCCATCTCCTCGAGCTTGCGCAGGCTGCGGAGCCGCATGTTCAACACCGCCTCGGCCTGCACATCGGTCAGCGAAAACGCCGCGATGAGCGCAGGCTTGGGCTCATCCTCGGTGCGGATAATCCGGATCACCTCGTCCAGATTGAGAAACGCCGTGATATAGCCTTCCAGAATCTCCAGCCGCCGCGCAATCGCCGCCAGCCGGTGGCGCGAGCGGCGCTGCAGCACGATATGCCGATGATCGAGCCAGGCCTGCAGCATCTCCGCCAGGTTCATCACCCGCGGCGTGCGGTCCGCATCCAGCACGTTCATGTTCATCGAAAACCGCGTCTCCAGCGCGGTTGCGCGAAACACGCTCGCCATCAGCATATCAGGATCGACGGTGCGCGATTTCGGCTCCAGCACGATCCGCACATGCTCGGTGCTTTCATCACGAATATCGCCCAGCAGCGGCAGTTTCTTCTCGGCCAGCAATTCCGCCACCTGCTCGATCAGGCGCGATTTCTGAACCTGATACGGAATCTCGGTCACCACGATCTGCCACATCCCACCCTTCAGGTCGGATCGGCTCCACCGCGCCCTCACCCGCAGCGAGCCGCGCCCGGTCTCATACGCCAGCCGCAGCGTCTCTCGGTCCTCGACCAGTTCACCCCCGGTCGGAAAATCCGGCCCGCGCACGAAATCGAGCAGCTTTGCCGTCTCAGTCCCCGGATTGCGGATCAAATGGATCGCGGCCTCGCACAACTCCCCGGCATTATGCGGCGGAATCGAGGTCGCCATTCCCACCGCAATCCCCGCCGCGCCATTGGCAAGCAGGTTCGGAAACGCGCCCGGCAGCACGATCGGCTCGGAATCCTCATTGTCATAGGTCGGCCGGAAATCGACCGTGTCCTCATCGATGCCGTCGAGCAGCGCGGCGGCGATTTCGGTCATCCGGCTTTCGGTATAACGCATCGCCGCCGCGTTATCGCCGTCGATATTGCCGAAATTGCCCTGGCCCTCGATCAGCGGATAGCGCGAGGCGAAATCCTGCGCCAACCGCACCAGCGCCTCGTAGATCGACATATCGCCATGCGGATGGAACTTCCCCATCACATCGCCCACCACGCGGGCGCATTTCTTGAAGCCCGAACCAGGGTCAAGCTTGAGTTGCCGCATCGCGAAAATCAGCCGCCGATGCACCGGCTTCAGCCCGTCGCGCACATCCGGCAATGAGCGCGACATAATGGTCGAGAGCGCATAGGCCAGATACCGCTCCGACAGCGCCGTCGCCAGTGGCGTGTCCTGGATGGTTCCGGTCAGGTCATCCGGCATGTGTCTCTCCGTTTATCCGTCGTGTCACGAGGTCATAGAGGGCGACCCGCGCCGAGGGAAGCGGCGCATGCCGCGCGCCGAACGCATCGCGCGCCAAAAAATGCCCGGTCAGCGCCAGCCCGTCGCGGCACGCCGGCAGATCGGCCGCATCATCGCCCACCAGAAACCCCGGCAGCCGCAACAGCCGCTCCGCCCACACCCCCGCCGCCGCACGCGAAACCGCCCGCCCGGTGCGCGGCGAAACATAGGCCAGATCCTCGCGCACCCCGCTCACCGCACATGCCGTAAAATCAAGCCCATAGCCCAGCTCCCTGAGGAGTTCGACCTCGAACCGCACCAAAGCCGGCAGGGCCGCGCCGGCAATGCCGATCCCCGCCATCAACCGCGCGAGCCCCAGAAACGCGGCCGGATGCGCCGCACGCTCCGGCAATGCCCCCGCCGCCACCGCACAGGCCGCGCGCAGCACCGCCAAAGCCATCGCATCGTTCATCGCCAGCGCCGCTGCGGGATGCACCAACTCCCCGGTCAGCGTACCGAGTTGCTCCGGCAGGCGCGCCACCCACCGCGCCGCGATCAGATTGCCCTCCTGCCAGACCGGCGCACCCCTGCGTGAGGCACCGCCGCGCGCCAGCCCATGCCACGCGCCGTTCGCCTCGGTCAGCACGATCGCGCGCTGATCGCCCTCCCCATACGGCGCCAGGCTCAGGATGATTGCGGGGTCTGACCATTCCATACGGGATAGAATCTAAAGGTTAAGGAAGGGTTCTTTTTTGTATAAAAGAACCAAAAAACTTTCATTCGTAAAAGACCGGGTCGAGGAATTCTGCCCAGGCATGGCCGTTGCTGCCGCCGTCAGCCATTTCGGTCGCAAACTCGATTGCAGCCTCGCCGAAAAACAGCGGAACATCGAACCGCCACAACCGTGATTCCGCCGCACCCAGCACAATCTCCGCCTGATGGACCACCCGTCCGCGCTCCGCCGCCCGGATCACCACGCGAAACCGCACCGGATTCGCCGCTACGTGATTGAGCCGCACCCGCACCTCGAACGCCGTCCGTCCCATCACAAAATGCTGCACAATCAATCGTGCAGCCGCCATTCCCGGTGCATTCGGATGCAACCGGAACCCGGTATCGCCGATCGGAAAATACGCCCATGGCGCATCCATCACATCAACCCGCCGGCAAACCGCGACCGCACCACCGACATCGAACACGAAATCCCGCCGCACCGGCCCGCCCGGCCCCGCGCCCGCGTGCCGGACATACAAATCCCACTCGCTCGATGACTCCCGCGCATGAGTCCCAGCCAGCGCCTCACCTAGATCCGGCCCCGGCCGCCGCACCGCGACGACCCGCGCCCGCGCCACCGCCTTCCCCATCTGAGCCAGATCGGGGCACGAAACCGGATCGACCACGAGCAGATCGACCCCATCCCAGCCAAGCTGCTGGATCAGCGCGGCCAACGTCATCCCCCCGATCGGCCCATCCACCGATGGCAGCAGCACCATCCGCCCGGTCTCCGCCGCGCGGCCCAGTCCGAAGCGCGTCACCGTCTCGGCAATCGCCGCCCGCACTCCGATAATTTGTCGCCATGCCAGTGTATTCAGCGCATGCAGCCGCGCCTCGGCCGGAATCGGCTCGACGCTCGCAATCGTCGCCTCGGCAAACGCCACCGCCAGCGCCACCGTCCGATACCCCGCCCCCGCGCCGATCTCGATGATCCGGCGCGGCACGAACGGCAACACGAGCGCTCCGGCGGTATCGCGCATCGCACCAATCAGATCACCCACATCCGCCGTGCCGGCCCGTACCCATAACGGCCCCGAAACCCCCGGCCAGGTCACCGTCACCAACCCGACCCGATCGCGGCATGCCGCCTCGACCACCGCCACAGGATCATCCGCCAGCACCGCATCGGCCGGTGCCGCAATACCCGCCATCGTCCGCGCCATCGCCTGCCGCTCAGCCGTCGCAATCGGCGCCGACCACGCCGCCGCACTCATCCGCCGAGCGCCGCCTTGGCCGTCGCCGCCAAATATCGCGCGGCAACCGGCAGGATCGCGTCGTTGAAATTATAGAACTGGTTGTGCAGAAACGCACCCTCCGCCGCCGGCCCATTGCCGATCCACGCATAGGCACCGGGAATTTCCCGCAAAAACCAGCCAAAATCCTCACTCGCCATGGTCGGCGGCAAATCCTTGCGCACCGGCAGCCCGATCCCGGCCGCCGCCGCCCGCGCCAGTTCAGCCTCGTCCTGGTGATTGATCGTCGCCGCCACGGTCCGCTCGAACACCACCTCGGCCCGGCATCCCAGCGCCGCCGCGGTATGGGTCGCCACGTCACGAATCCGCCCGGCAACCAGATCGAACACCTCCGGGATCAACGCGCGAAACGTCCCGCGCAACGTCACCACATCGGGAATCTGATTCTCCGCCTCCGCCCCCTGCATCACGCAGATCGAAACCACCGCAGCCTCCAGCGGATTGACACTGCGCGACACGACCGACTGCAGCGCCACAATCACATGCCCCGCCGCCAGCACCGGGTCGGCGGTCAGATGCGGCATCGCCGCATGCCCGGCATGGCCATGGATGGTAATACCCAACCGCTCGCCTTGCGCCATCATCGGCCCATCGGGGATCATCACGGTCCCGGCTTCCAGCCCCGGCCAGTTGTGATAACCAAAGATCCGCTCCATCGGAAACCGGCTCAGCATACCATCCGCCAGCATCGCCCGCGCGCCGCCATACCCTTCCTCGGCCGGCTGAAACACGAAATGCACCGTGCCGGACCAGTCAGGATCATCCCGCAACATCATCGCCGCACCCAGCAGCGACGCGGTATGACCGTCATGGCCGCACGCATGCATCACGCCCGGCGTCCGCGAGGCATAGGGCAATCCGGTCGCCTCGATGATCGGCAGCGCATCCATATCCGCCCGCAATCCCACGCTGCGGTTGCCACCCCGCCGGATCGTCGCAACCACGCCATGCCCGCCGATGCCGGATTCGAACCGGATGCCAAGCTCGGTCAGCGTCTCACACACAAAAGCCGCAGTCTTCGCCTCGTGCAGCGACAGTTCAGGATTCTGATGCAAATGATGCCGCCAGGCGGTCATTTTCGGGGCAAGGGAGTCAGCGATTGAATCGGGCATTCACACACCTATCGTTAATCATCGATGATAAGCGCCGCATCGGGCCGACGGCAAGGGCGGATTGTGCCGTGGAAATGAACAGCGAAAGGGAAGGGTAGCGCTTCTTTTTTGTAAAAAAGAAGCAAAAAACTTTCCGCCCCTGGGGCACGGGCATTTAAACCGGCACGGGTTCAAACGAACAAAGTTTTTTTTGCTTCTTTTTTGTTCACAAAAAAGAAGACTCTCCTTGCCTCCCTCTCCTACTCCCACGCCGAGTTTGCCGCAGTGCAACAGCATTGCTACCATGTCTCGATCGAACCGGAGGAAAAATCATGGACGAATTGATCGCAGGCTATCAGCGGTTCCGCACCTCGCAATGGCCGCAGCAACGCGAAGCGCTCGAAGCCCTGGCGCGCAACGGTCAGCAGCCGCACACAATGGCCATCGGCTGCTGCGATTCCCGCGTGCCGCTCGAAATGATCTTCAATTCCCGGCCCGGCGACATGTTCGTCGTCCGGAACATCGCTAATCTCGTCCCGCCCTACGCGCCGGACATGGCAAACCACGGCACCTCCGCAGCACTCGAATTCGCGGTCCGCGTCTTGAAGGTCCAGCGCATCGCCGTCATCGGCCATAGCTCCTGCGGCGGCATCCATGCGCTGATGAACGATCCACCCCCCGAAGCGCGCGATTTCGTCGCCAACTGGGTCCGCATCGCCCAGCCCGCCCGCCAGCGCGCCATGCTGCTCGCCGACGACCCGATCCATGCGCAACGCCGCGCCGAGATCGAAAGCGTGCGCGTCTCGCTCGAAAACCTCATGAGCTTTCCATGGATCGCCGCCGCCTGCGCCGCCGGCACCCTCAAACTGCTCGGGTTTTATTTCGACGTCGCGAACGGCACCCTCCGCCAGATCACCGCAGATGCCGAAACGATCATCGCGGAACCCGCGCCGGTGGGCTAAGCTTCCGCCAAAGCCGACACGAGGAACCCAAACCCATGGACAGTATCCCGCCCCGCGCCGAACCGGCGCCGGACCGCAAATCGCTCACCAGTTGGGATCGCGCGAAGCGCAGTCAAACCAAACGCGTCCTGATCACCGCCTACGATCACCCCTTCGCCAAACTCGCCGAACAGGCCGGCATCGATGGCATCCTGATCGGCGATTCCCTGGGCATGACCATCCAGGGCGGGCGCGATACGCTGCGCGTCAGCCTCGAGCACATGCTCTACCACACCGAAATAGTCGCCCGCGCCGCACAAGCCTGCCTCATCATGGCCGACCTGCCGTTCGGCAGCTTCGAAGCCAGCCCCGCCCAGGCCTTCGCCAGCGCCGCCCTGCTGGTCAAGGCCGGGGCGGACATCATCAAGCTCGAAGGCGGTGCACCGATGGTCGAAACCGTGGCGTTCCTCTCGGCCCGCGCCATCCCGGTCTGCGCCCATATCGGCCTCACGCCCCAACATGTCCGCCAACTCGGTGGGTTCAAAAAACAGGGCAAAACCGCCGACGCCGCGGCGCTCCTGCTGGCCGATGCCCAGGCTCTGGCCGAAGCCGGCGCGCGCATGGTGCTGATGGAAGCGATCCCCGCCCCGCTTGCCACCGAAATCACCAAAACGCTCACAGTCCCCACCATCGGCATCGGTGCCGGTCCCGGCACCGATGCGCAAATCCTGGTCCTGCACGACGTGCTCGGCCTGTCAGGCGGCTACGTGCCCGGCTTCGCCCGCACCTATCTCGATGGCGCGAGCCTGATGCGTGACGCCATCGGCCGCTACGCCGATGAAGTCCGCACCCAGGCGTTTCCGCCGCCCGGCTGAGCCCTACTGGCTCGCCGGCGGGGGATTCGGCGCGGACGAACCCGGCGGCACCACGATATAGGTCTTCGAAGGCGGCGAACCGCCCCCAAGCACAATGCATCCCGAAAGTGCGCTGGCCATCACAAACCCCGCGGCCAGCATCATCATGGCGCGCAGCGGTCTCGCGATCATCGAATGTGTCATGCTTGATCTCCCTGAAACAAAATCTCCGTCGACCGAACCATTCTGCCGGATCAAACGCACCAAACAATGCCCAATCGGCGAAATGAGCCGAATTTAACGACAAGCCAAACCGCACCGGGCACAAAAAAACCGGCCCCGCGCACAAGCGCGAAGCCGGTTTTCAACCAACAGATAATGTCAGATCAACGCGAGTAGAATTCGACCACCAGATTCGGTTCCATCTGCACCGGATAGGGCACATCGGCCAGCTTCGGCGCACGGGTAAACCGCCCCTTCATCGCGCGATGATCGACTTCCATATATTCCGGCACATCGCGCTCGGCACTCTGCGTCGCATCGAGCACCACGGCGAGCTGCTTCGACTTCTCGCGCACTTCGATCGTGTCGTCATCGCGCACCTGGTACGAAGCGATGTTCACCCGCTTGCCGTTGACCAGCACATGGCCATGGCTGACGAACTGGCGCGCCGCAAACGGCGTGATCGCGAATTTCATGCGATAGATCACCGCATCCAGCCTGCGTTCCAGCAATTCGATCAGATTCTCCGAGGTGTCGCCACGGCGGCGCACCGCCTCCTCATAATATTTATAGAACTGCTTCTCGCCGATATTGCCGTAATAGCCACGCAGTTTCTGCTTGGCCATCAGCTGCACGCCGAAATCCGACGGCTTCTTGCGCCGCTGGCCATGCTGGCCGGGACCGTAGTCGCGCTTGTTGATCGGTGATTTCGCGCGGCCCCACAGGTTCACCCCGAGGCGGCGGTTAATCTTGTATTTACTTTCGGTACGCTTGGTCATGCGCGCCGTACTCCTTCGTTATCGGGCGAAATTTCGCCTCATGTTGCACCGGTAGGTTCCGCCTCGCCCGCAAGCGCGACAAAACGGGCGCACACCGACCGCCACCGAAATGGGGGATGCGTCCACGTTCCCAGCAATGCGCCGGTGGTTAAGCAAACCGCGCCCCAATGTCAAATTTCACCCGCCCCACCCGCGTCAATCGCGGCGGATCACGGCGCGAAATCACCCCGAAACCGCAATCCGCGACTGCCACCAGCACAGAAACGGCGTCACGATCAGTTCCATGACCAGCCCGAAAAACATCGAAGGCCCCGGAATCCCATGCAGAAAAATCCCGGCCAACCGCGCCAGCCCGCCGATCGCCACAATCAGCGTCAACAGCCGCACCCGCCCGGTGTGGCGCTCGATATGCGGAATACTGGCATAGAAAACCAGCCCGATCGCGAGCAACAACCCCGAAAGATACACATACATGCTGGTCAGATCAGGCAGCGATTGCGGATCACCCGCAAAATTGGTGCCCAGCAAAATCCCGCCCAACCCCGCCCCCACCGGCACGATCCCCGCAACGGCAATGGCAATCTGCAAATTCCGGCGCGTCAGCTCTGATGTCATCGCTCCCAGATACGCTTTCGCCGGCGCGAAACAAGCGTGCGGCACCATCGCCATCGGACACCGGCAAGGTAAGGTAAGGTAAGGTAAGGTAAGATCTTCTTTTTTGTGAACAAAAAAGAAGCAAAAAAAACTTTGTTAATTTGAGACCGTGCCGGTGAAAACGCCCGTGCACCAGGGTCGGAAAGTTTTTTGCTTCTTTTTTACAAAAAAGAAGTCTTCCCCTTCCCTGCCAACCCGCCCTCCAGAAACGCCGGATCACGCTCCCACCGCGGCACACTGCCGACCAGATCGATGCTGATCCGCCGGGCCGGGCGCGGCAGATGCACCATCGCCCGCCCGGTGCTCCACAACCCCCGATCCCCCGGCGCCAGCGCATGCCAGCCCGCACCGTGCCATACCGCAACCCGCCGCCCATCCGCCCGCAGCACCCCGGCGCAAATCCCCAACCGCCGCCGATCCTCCGAAGCCGGATCGGTCTCGGCCGCCATCCCGCTCCGGCAATCCAGCGCCAGATGCCATGCAGCGACCGGCAGATCAAACATCAGCCGCCCGCCATGCCGCCGCGCCCCCACCGGCGCCGCCACCCCATCGATCCGCGCCGCCGCAACCGCCCCATGCACCACCCGATACCCCAGCGCGCCCGCCCGGCGATGCAGATCCGCCCGCACCTCCCGCAGCGATGCCCCGCCCACCACAAGCGGCGCGCACGCATCAACGGGCACACCCGGCGTGCCACACTGCGCCAGAAACCGGTCCCGATTGCCATTATCCCGATAGGTCTCGGCCTCCAGCCCTTCGGCCAGCACGACCGCGTGCCGATCGAGCTCGACGTGATAATAGGTCACCGCAAACCCGCGCTCATCGCGCGTGATGGTCGCGCCATTGACCAGCAGAACCGCCGGCACCAGCACGCCGTGCACGAAAATCGCGTGCAGCGGTGAGATCGCCAGCGCCCGCCGCGGCCGCCCCGGCCCGAACGCGCCCGGCGCGATCACCACCGGGCGCAGCGCCGCCGCCGCCGGATCACGCGCCAGATCGATCGTCCGCCACCCGATCCACCCGATCGCTTGCGCCCCGCCATCCCGCGTCACCACCAGGTCCCCCGGGCGCAGCGTCTCCACCGGCCGATACCCCGTCCCGGTCAAAATCCTGCTACCGCGCACGAAACACGGCATCGCCCCCCCCGCGCTGATATAGCTGCCGCCATGCCCATCCGCCGCCACCGCCGCCGCCGGTGCCCCACTCGCCGCCGTTAGCGCGAACTCGGTCTGCGTGCCCACATGCACCAACCCGCCCGTCACACTGACCAGCGACGGCGCGATCCCGATCAGATCGATCACATCGCCGCTCGCGAAATTCCCCACCGCATCCTGCATCGCCGCGACATCGTTCACCACCAGCGCCGCGTCGCTTCCCGCGAAGCTGCCGCCCGCAAAACTCAGCGTGCCGCCGCTCGCGCCACCCACCAGGTCAAGCGCCGCCCCCGCCGCAATGGTGGCGCCGCCGACCAGCGCGCCGCCGAGCGTCAGGCTGCCGCCGACCGCCTCGATCACCCCGCCCGCATCGATCGTGATCAGATCGACCCCCGCAACCGCCGCGCCGATCGCCCCGCTCCCGCTCAGCGTCGCCCCGCTCGCAAGGGTCAAGCTGCCCACCGCCAGTGTCGCCGCCGCCATATCGAGCACCGCACCCCCAGCCAGGCTGAATGCACCGCTCACCACCGCCTTACCGCCCGCAATCGTCGCCGCCCCCGCCTGCCCGATCGCGCCCACGCTCAGGCTACCAGCCAGATCGAGCACGCCGGACGCACCGATGACCAGCGTCCCGGGCGACAAATTGGCAACCGCCGCCGCGCCGACCGCCAGCGACCCCCCATTGATATCAAGCCCGAAATTGGCGACCAGTTCGCTCTGACCGGCCAGGCTGACCAACCCGCTGCCCAGCGTCACCGCCGCCGCACTGACCGTCGCGCCCCCATCGAGCGCCAGCGTGCCCGCCACAATATCCAGCGCCCCGAGCGCCAGCGTCGCCGCCCCGCCCGCGCGGATCAACCCGCTGGCCAGCGCACCAGCCCCGCCCAGCGTAGTGGCGGCAAACCCGGCATTGCCGGTCACATCGAGCGTCGCTGCCGCACCACCACCCAAATCCAGCGCCTGTGCCAGCAGCAGATTGCCGGTGATATCCAGCACACTGCCCGTCGCCGCCGCCACGCCGCCCACCACGATGGTATCCGACGGCGCATACACCGTCCCGGCAATCCCCAGCGTGCCCGCGCCACCCACATCGCCGATCACCGCCGAAGCACCCAGCGTTACCACCGCATCGGCATCGAAGAGCGCGAAGCCGCCACCGCTAATCTCGAGCGCAACCCCCGCCGAGCCCGCAAGGTCGAGCGCACCGGCAAAATCATACGCCCCGCCGATCGACAATTCGCTCGCCGCCCCAACCCCACCGACCAGCAACGGCGCGCCCTGATGGCTGGAAAACGCCGCGACATCCCCCACCGCCGGCGCAGCACCACCGTTCCAGGCGCTGCCCGAATCGAACAACGCACCGCTCGCGCCCGCAAACCCCAGCGTCGCCGCCGCTCCGATATCAATGGCGATCGCGGCCGAAAGCCCGGCCAGCCCCGCCGAACCGCTGAAGTTCAACACATCGCCGGTACCGCTCCCCGGCGCGGTATAGTTCAGCGCCGCCATATCGGTGTTCAACGCCAGCGCGCTCGTCGCACTCAGCGTGAGTGCGCTCCCCGTCGTGCCACCATCGCCGATCAGCCCATGGCTCGCCGTAATCGTCAGCACCAACCCAGCCGACCCATCGCTCGGCACCAGCACGCCCAGCCCCTCGATCGGCGTGGCCACCCCATTGACCGCATCGATCACCGCAAGGCTCGCGGCCGTATCGTTCAAATCCAGCACCGCACTGGCCGCACGCAGCCCGATCACCGCATTCCCCGCCGCATCGGTCTCGATCACCGGCGTCAGCCCGGCGGCCAGGCTGGCATGGAGCGTCACGATCACGCTCTGCGTCGCATTGCCGATCACCGACCCCTCGACCTCGAAGGAATTGGTCGTCACGTTGAACACCGAGGCCGGTGACAGGGTCGAGAGCACAATCCGCTCGCCCGGCAGAAATCCCAGAATGGTGCCGGAAAAACTCTCCGGATTATCGATCACCAGCACGCCGCCCTGCTCGCCCAGCGTGCTCGCATAACCGGTCGCATCCTGCCCCGCCGAAGCGCCGGGCGCGAAACTGATCGTCGCATCGCCGCCCACCGTCACCGGCGTCGCATTGAACACGCCATACAATGGCGCAACCGCCCCGAATTCGAGCGACGCTCCGGGATCGATCACGAAATGCACGCCACCGCCAACGCTGCCGGCCAGCACCTCGAACGCCGTCGGACCGCTCGCAACAATCGTCCCCGGCCCGGCAATATTGTCCGAAAAACTGAAATTGCCGGTAATCAGCGTACCCGCCCCGGCAATCGTCGCCCCGGCTGCCAGTGAAATCGCGGTCAACCCAACCGATGGCGCCGCGCTATCCGCCTGCAAACTGCCCGCAAAATCGATGAACCCGCCCGATCCCATGCCGATCGGCCCATCCAGCAGCACGCCGCCCGGCAGCAAGGCCGCCCCATCCACCGCCATGCCGCCCAACACCGCCGTGCCGAAATCGATCAACGCACCCGCCGACCCGACCGACACGGCACCCGCCGCCAGACTCCCCGCCGCACCGATCGCGATGGTCGCCGCATCGAGCACCAGGCTCCCCGCAACCGAAACCGCGGCAACCCCCAGCACCAGCGTGCTCCCGCTCGCAAGCGTCGCCGCCGCCAGGCCGATCTGCGCCTCGACATCGACAACCGCGCCCTGCGCCACGCTCAGGCTGGCGGCCACGCCAAAGCCCAGCACCGTCGCGGTGCCGCCGATCGTCACATCCGTCCCCAGCCCCGGCGTCGCATCGCCGGACCACGCCGCCGCCGTCTGCCACCCGATCGATTGCCCCGCCCAACTCTCGGCGGTCGCCCCGATCGTGCCGGTGGTCGTATAGCTCAGACTGCCGGAGGTATCGGTCAGCGCCAACGGCCCGCTGGTCTGGCTCGCGATATAGCGCAACGACCCGCCCGACCCGGCATCGAGCCTGACCGCCGCCAGCGCCGCATCCAGGCTCGCGAACTCGGTGCTCGTGGCCGAAAGCGTCAACGCCCCGGTCGCGTCCCCGGCAATCCCGATCCCCGGCGCCACGCCAGGGTCGAGCAACAGCACGCCGGACGAGGCCAGCAGCGTAACGCTCAACCCCTCCGATGCCGCGCCGAGCAAACCCAGCGCCACAGCCGGATCATCGGCCAACGTCAGCCCCAGCGACGCGCCAACCCCCGCCACCAGCGCAAGGCTCGCGGCCGGCGCAACAAACGCCGGCGCGCGATCCGGCAGCGTCTCCAGCCCGACGACCGTGCTCGCGCTCGCAGTGCCATCGCTCGCGGTCATCGCCAGCGTCGCCGCCCCCGCCGCCGTGCCGGTCAGTATCAGGCTGGCCAACGCCGCATTAACCGCGGCCAACCCCCCGCTCAACGTCAGCGCCCCGCCGGAATCGATCACGGTCGCCCCGCCCGCGCTGCTGGCCGAAAGACTGACGCTGCTGCTCAGCGTCACGCTGATCGACGCAGCCGCATTGCTATCGCTCACCGCAAGCCCGCCCGGCGGCAACAGATCGAGGCTGGCAAGCGTCGTCCCCTCGATCAGATCGATCGCCGCCGGCCCAATGATCTGCAAGGTCGAACTCATGGTGACTCCTGACGCCTCTCGGAATCAACCGTAATGTTCAACTTCCAGTTGTTCAAGCCGAGCGACACAACTACCTATGCTTTCCTCGCAAGCCACGAACGAAAAACCCCGGCCGAGAGACCCGGCCGGGGTTTTCCACATCGTCACATCAGCGAAATACGGGTCAGCCGCGCTTCCACCAGCCCCGCTTCGGTGCCGCCTGCGGCTCGACCGCATCGACCATCATCGGTTTCACCGCAGCCGCCTTGATGGGCTCGGGCTCCGGCTCGGGCTCATGAACCGGCTCAGGTGCCGGCATCGGCACCGGTTCCGGCTCACGCACCGGCGCCGGCGCCCGCTCCGGAATCGGCTCCGGCGTCGCCGCAATCAGCGATTCCTGCACGATCGCCTTGGCCGCGGCACGCGGCGCCCGCCGCGGCTTGACCACCCGTGCCTCGGCCTGCTCGGCCGCCTCGAAAATATCGGCGATATCGGTAAACACCGGCAACACCGGTGTCGGCGCCGCGGGCGCCTCGGCATCGCCAGCCGTCCGGCGCCGACGCGGCGGCCGACGCTTCGGCTTCTCGACCGTAGGTGTGGCAGCATCCGCGACCCCAGCCTCAGCCGCAACCGGCAGGTCCGCCGAACCCTCAACCGCGACCGCGACAACCGCAACCTCGGCCGGCGCTGCAACCACCGTCTCCGGCACCGCCTCGTCACGCACCGGTGCCGCAACCGCCTGATCCTCGCCGGCACTCACCGCAACGCCATCACCCTCGCCAACCGGCTCGGCCCGCGGCGATACCGGCTGACCCAGCCTTGCCGCAAATTCGTCGGGCAATTCCGGCATGTCCGGCTGCTCGGCACCCGGTGCCGGTGCCGCATCATCCCGCCGGCCACCCCGACGACGCCGACGCCGGCGACGCCGCCCACGCTCAGCCTCGTCCGCCGTCTTGGCATCACCACCCGCGCTGGCATTGCCCGCAACCGTCTCACCGACGCTCTCGTCATCGGCCTCGTCCGCCGCCTCATCCTCATCGTCACGCGCGCTCACCACCGGCTCGGCCTGGCGCGTCACCGGCGCCTCGATCGGCCGTGCCGTATGGCTGCGCAGCTTCTCGACCTTGAACTCCGCCGGCACCACACCGTCGGCGACAAACCGCACCACCATGTCGAACCGCGCTTCGGTCGCCGCCAGCTGCGCACGCTTGTGATTGAAAATATACAGCGCCACTTCCGGTGCCAGATGCACCGCAATCTCGGCCGCCTGCCGCGCCGCCTCATCCTCGATCGCGCGCAACACGGCCAGCGCCGTGCTCGCCGTACTTCTGATATGCCCGACACCCGCACAATGCGGGCACGGGATCAGCATGGTCTCGGAAATCGAAGGCCGCAGCCGCTGGCGGCTCATCTCCATCAGCCCGAAATGACTGATCGACCCCACCTGAATCCGCGCCCGGTCGTTCTTCAGCGCATCCTTGAGCTTGCGCTCGACCATCGCATTGTTGCGCCGCACTTCCATGTCGATGAAATCGATCACGATCAGCCCGGCCAGATCACGCAGCCGCAACTGCCGCGCCACTTCCTCGGCGGCCTCCATATTGGTGCGCAGCGCGGTATCCTCGATATTCCGCTCCCGCGTCGCCCGCCCCGAATTCACATCGATCGCCACCAACGCCTCGGTCTGGTTGATCACCAGATACCCGCCGGAACGCAGCTGCACGGTCGGCTGAAACATCTGGTCGAGCATCTGCTCCACCTGATATTTCGCATACAGCGGCTGGCGGTCGTTCCACTGCACCACCTTCTTCACCGCGGTCGGCATCAGCATCCGCATGAAGTCCCGCGCCGTCCGATAGCCTTCCTCGCCCTCGATCAGCAGCGTATCGACATCACGGGTATACACATCGCGGATCGTCCGCTTGATCAGCGTCGCCTCCTCGTACACCAGCGCCGGCGCGATCGAGGCAAGCGTCTTTTCCCGAATATCGTCCCACAACCGCAGCAGATATTCGCAATCGCGCTTGATCTCCGGCTTCGGCCGCGCCGCCCCGGCGGTCCGCACGATCATGCCCATGCCGTCGGGAATATCGAGCTCGGTCATCACCTCTTTCAGCCGGCGACGATCCGCCACCGAGGTAATCTTGCGCGACACCCCGCCCCCGTTCGGCGAATTCGGCATCAGCACCGAAAACCGCCCGGCCAGCGAAATATACGTGGTCAGCGCCGCACCCTTCGAGCCGCGCTCCTCCTTCACCACCTGGATCAGAATGATCTGGCGGCGATGGACCACCTCCTGAATCTTGTACGACCGCAACGCCCGCATCCGGCGCCGCTCGCGCGCCTCATCCGCACCGTCGTCACCGCCGCCAACCTGCTCGGGCGGCTCGGCCGGCGCCACCTCGCCATCCTCCGGCGGCGGCCCGTTGCTGGCAAGCTCCGCCTCGATCGCGGCGGCCGCACCCGAAACATGGTCCGGCTGGGCATGATCATCGATCCGATCAGCCTCGCCCTCACCCTCGGTCTGCTCCAGCGCGTCATCCGCGGTCGCCGCATCGATCATCGCCGGCGGCGCATCACCGATCGGGATCTCCGCAATCACCGCGGCCCGCCCGGCCTCCAGCGCCTGCGCGCGTGGCGCACCAGCCCGCGCATCCTCGGCATCCTCAGCCTCGCTGCGGCGGCGCGCCTCCTCGGCCTCCATCGCCAGCAGCTTCTGCCGATCAGCGACCGGGATCTGATAATAATCGGGGTGGATTTCGGCAAACGCCAAAAATCCGTGGCGATTGCCGCCATATTCGACAAAAGCGGCCTGCAGGCTCGGCTCGACCCGGATCACCTTGGCAAGATAGATATTGCCCTTGATCTGTTTCTTGTCGGCCGTCTCGATATCGAAATCATCGAGTCGGTTGTTATCCAGCACCACCACGCGGGTTTCTTCCGCGTGGCTGGCATCGATCAGCATCGTTTTGGTCATCGAAACATGAACTCCTGCGCGCCGGCGGCGGGACCATACGGTCGCCAGCGTGCAGGCGCGGGTGATTGGGTGTGAAGTAAAGAATGAAAACGTCAATCATGGCGAAGGGCCGGGGCGCTGGTCGCAACAAACACCCGTGAACAGGGCGTCGTTTGAGGAAAAGCGACAAAAAGCGCGTGCATCGGTCCTTATCTCGTGGGGCGGCGCCGGAATAATCAACGCAACCCTGGGTGGTTAAAACTATCCTGCTGCAAATACCGCCTGGATAGAATGGGAGGATCAAGGAGCGGCACCGACTTGGCTCAAGTCTCGCGCCGAACCCATTGATAGGATTATCTCATGACGCAACTTCCAGATCCGCGCAAGGGCAGCCATCACCCAGGCGCAACCGCCTCGCGTTTCAACCGCCCAGCAACTGCGCCAACATCTGCGGCGGCAAGGAAATACTCGAATACCCCTCAGGCAACACGAAATCACCCGGCGGTTGCGGCGCATCGGCAACCTGCAGCGCCGTCACGCTCATCGAACCACGATCGTCCTTGCCGGTCGCCGCCAGCACCACACCACCCTGGGTAATGCACGCCGTACCATCGCCCTTGCGCTTCAACACCAAATACCGCGTGCACGCATGCCCCGCGATCCGCGCCTGGCCCAACGGCGTGAAATGCGCGCCGTTCTCATCGAGCACCTTATTGATCAGCCCCGACAAACCCGGCACCGCCACCACCGCATGCATCTGCGGCACCACCACATGCGCTGAGCCGGATGCCAGATCGAGCAACACCGTCACCCCCGTCGCCTGACCCGCCACACTCACCGCCCGCAACATCCGACTCGCCGCCTGATAGCGCACCCGCCACGTCTGGTCCGCCCGCCCCGGCTGGCTGATCCGATACACCCCCATCACATCATGGTCCGGCAGCAACCGCGGCACCGCCGCCCGCGCCAAACCGCCCCACCCGACCACCGCCAGCCCCACGACCGCAAACCCAGCTAAAAACCGCCGCATTCTCTTCATCAAACGCTATCTTCCCGATCATGGTCACGTGCCAGCATGGCACCGATATCCGCAAGAATTGTGGCAGCATCCAGGTCAGCCACCCATGCGGCCGGCCGCGCCACCGCCTCCGCCAACATCCCATGATACGCCGCGCGCGACACCTCACGCGCCCCGAACCGCGCCAGATGCTCGGTCAAAAACTGCGTATCCAACAAACTGAACCCACATAACCGCAACCGCGCCACCAGATGCGCCAAGGCAATCTTCGAGGCATCCCGCACCAGCGACACCATGCTCTCGCCAAAAAACGCCCCGCCGATCGCCAGCCCGTACAGCCCGCCCACCAGCGTCGCACCATCCCACACCTCGACACTGTGCGCATGGCCCAGATCATGCAACGCCACGAACAACCGCTCGATCTCCCGGTTGATCCACGTCTCCGGCCGCACCGCCCGCGCCGCCGCACATAACCCGATCAACCCGCGAAAATCCCGGTCCGCCACCACCTCCAGCCGCGTCGTCCGGATCGTCCGAAACAACCGCCGCGGCACATGAAATCCACCCAACGGCAAGACCCCACGACGCTCCGGGTCCAGAAAATGCAAACTCCGCGACTGCCGCGTCTCCGCCATCGGAAACATCCCCAGCCGATAAGCCCGCAAAATCATGTCAGGATCGAGAACAAGCTCGCGCGCGATCATCCCCCATCGTCGCGCAGATCACCCACCCCCGCAAGCACGGTCACAAAGTGATAGCTGTGGGGGTCGAGGGGGCGCAGAAGCCGAAGGTTCCAGCGATGCTCTTCATCGCTGGAATGGCTCCGGAGGGAAAGCCCCCCGCCTTGCTTGCTGAAAAAAGCACCATCCCCCCGAACCCTGCAGTCATCACTCCGCGGCCCGTGCGTGTGGGGTGCGGTGTTGTGCGAGGGCATCGGCGTAGAGGGTGCGATCGAGGGTGGTGAGCCGGTCGAGTTCGGTCTGGATTTCGGGTGTCATGGGCGTTCGTTCGGCTTTGCGGAAAAAATCGGCCGATTCGACGTGATTTTCGGCGGTGACGTTGCCGCGCACCGGGCGATCGGGTGGTTTGGCGCCGATCAGCGTGGCGAGTCGGTGCACCGAGTCGTCCATTGTTTCGGTAATTCCGACGAAGTCCAGCCGAGCGAGTGCGTCGCGCGCGGCGGCGAGTGAGGCTGCGGGATCGGCCATGAGCGGATCGATGGCGGCGCCGGTCCTATAGCGGCCGGTCAATCGTCTCGCATAGAAATTATCGAGGTAATCGCGAAGCGAGGGTTCCGGATCGCGCAGAAACCCGAGCAGATCGTGCCGGTGGGCCGCGCCCATCAGCGGGTCGTTGGCGACGTCGCCGATCACATCCGGCCGCACGCTGCGCCAGAAATGATAGATCGAGACCAACCGCGCGCGGGGTTCGCGCAGAAAGGTGAATTTAAACCGGTCGGGGTCGATTCGTTCGAGGGCCGGCAGCCCGAAATGCCCCCACAGCAGGGCGTAACGTGCCACGTCACGCCCGATCCCGGCGGGCGCGCGGTAAAAATTCTGCGGCGGCACTGCGCGCAGCGGGTCGGGGTCGATCTGTTCGGGGTGAAACTGCGGTGCGAGCCAGCGCATCACAGCGACCCCGCCGCATTTCTCAAGGTGGAGGAACCCGAGTTTGGGTCCGG
This sequence comes from Acidiphilium rubrum, assembly GCF_900156265.1. GTDB lineage: Bacteria > Pseudomonadota > Alphaproteobacteria > Acetobacterales > Acetobacteraceae > Acidiphilium > Acidiphilium rubrum. Next base: position 9,499 of record NZ_FTNE01000009.1, on the reverse strand, counting down.
TCCACACGGTCAGGATATCACCCTGCAAGGGCGACAATGGTGCCTCCGCGGTGCCCCGCTCTGCCCGCATTGCGTAGCCCATCAGATTGCACACATCGCTCACGGAACTCAGCGCCCGCACGAGCGCCGGCAATCGCACGGAACGGTCGATGAACCCCCGCCGGAATGCATCACGCTCACTGTTACAAGGCCATCGACCCAGCGAAAGGCGTAGCAGCACCGGCGCGCTCGTCACGGCGATCACGTTCATGGCCGTCTGGCGCATCTCAGCGGCACGTTTACGCGGCGAGCCGATTACGGTCATGACCCTGCCATAAATTAGACCCTGACGAGATACAACGACTGAATTTTAACGCATTGTTACAGCATAACGTCCAATTCATAGTCACGATTTCGTGAAACGGTTATAAATTGAGCAAGCAATCATCCATGCAGCAGGTCACAAAACAACACATTCACCGATCGCAACCCAACCCCTTGCAACCGGGGATGGAGGTTGCCAGAACACGCCTTGTAACCTGTTTTCGACACGCTTTCTCAAAACTCAGCGACGCCGCCGCGACCATCCCGCCCACCGTTCTCAAGGAGTAACCCCGGCTTGAAAATCGCGATCATTGGTGGCGGCTATGTCGGCCTGGTCTCGGCCGCCTGTTTCGCCGAATTCGGCGTCGAGGTCGCGGTGGCGGAAACCGACCCTTCCCGCCTGAACCGCCTGCTGGCCGGCGAAATGCCGATCTACGAACCAGGCCTCGAAGCCCTGGTCGCCAGCAACCGCGCCGCCGGCCGTCTCAGCTTCACCGGCGCCTTGCCCGAGGCGATCGCCGGCGCCGAAGCCGTCTTCATCGCGGTCGGCACCCCCTCGCGTCGCGGCGGCGGCCATGCCGACCTCACCTATGTCTTCGCCGCCGCCGAACAGGTGCTGCGCGCGCTCGACCATCCGGCCGTCCTGGTCACCAAATCCACCGTCCCGGTCGGTACCGGCCGCAAACTCGCCGCCCTCGCCGCCCAACTCCGCCCCGATCTCGCGATCGAGGTCGCCTCCAACCCGGAATTCCTGCGCGAAGGCAGCGCGATCGGCGATTTCATGCGCCCCGACCGCGTCGTGGTCGGCGCCGAGACCGAGCACGCCCGCACAATCCTGCGCGCGCTCTACCGCCCGCTCAACCTGATCGAAACCCCCATCCTGATGACCGGCCTCGAAACCGCCGAACTCATCAAATACGCCGCCAACGCCTTCCTCGCCATGAAGGTCACCTTCATCAACGAGATGGCCGATCTCTGCGAATCGGTCGGCGCCGACGTGCACGACGTCGCCCGCGGCATGGGGCTCGACGGGCGGATCGGCCGCAAATTCCTCCACCCCGGTCCCGGGTTCGGCGGCTCCTGCTTCCCCAAGGACACGCTCGCCCTCGCCCGCATCGCGCAGGATGCCCGCGCGCCCAGCCGCCTCACCGAGGCCGTCGTCGCGGTCAACGAAGCCCGCAAGGCCGGCCTCGGCCGCCGCATCATCGATGCCGCGGCGATCGACCTGCGCGGCAAGCGCATCGCCATCCTCGGCCTCGCCTTCAAACCCGAGACCGACGACATGCGCGACTCCCCCGCCATCCCCGCCATCGAGGCATTGGCCGAAACCGGTGCCACGATCATCGCCTACGACCCCGCCGCGATGGCGGCCGCCAAACCCCTGCTCCCCGGCTCGATCCAGTTTGCCGAAACCGCATCGCAGGCCATCGCGGGTGCTGACCTGCTGGTGGTGATGACCGAGTGGAACGAATTCCGTGCCCTCGCCCCCGCCCGCCTCGCCCAGGCAATGCCGGGCCGCGTCATCGTCGATCTGCGCAATATTTTCGACCCCGCCGCGATGCGCGCGGCCGGTTTCGTGTATCATGGCGTTGGTCGCGGCAGCCGGCCGACCGGCGACGCGACGGTGGACCCCGAGACGGATGAGGACCAATGAGCATGGATGACGTAACCACCGCGCCGGAACGGCTCGATCCCCACGGCCTGCCGATGGTCGGCGCCTATCCCGACTATGCCAACCCCGATCTGGTGATGGCGATCCCGCTGTCCGCCCGCACCGTGATCGATATCGGCTGCGGCGGCGGCGCGATCGGCGCCGCCTATCTTCGCCGCAATCCCCGCGCGCGCGTGCTCGGCGTCGATATCGACCGCGAATCCGTCGCCATGGCGCAAACCCGCCTCACCGAAGCCGCCTGTTGCGACGTCCAGACCGAACCCTTCCCGTTCGATCTCTCCGAAGGTGTCGATTGCCTGGTCTATGGCGATGTCCTCGAACATCTGGCCGATCCCTGGGCCGTCCTCGCCCGCCATGCCGAGCTGCTCAACCCGGATGGCACGGTGCTGGTCTGCTTTCCCAATGTCGAGCACTGGAGCATCACCTATCGCCTGCTCAAGGGCGAGTTCGACTATGACGACATCGGCCTGCTCGACCGTACCCACCTGCGCTGGTTCACCCCGCGCACCATGGGCGCCGCCCTCGAACGCGCCGGCCTCGCTTTGTGCGATGTCCGCCCCCGCGCCGCCGATCCCGACGGTGCCACCCGCTTCACCGAAGCCATGGCCCCCGCGCTGGCCAGCCTCGGCGTCGATCCCAACGACTACCGCAACCGCGCCACCCCGATCCAGTTCATCTGGCGCGCCAAAAAACAGCCCCGCCCCCGCCTCGTGCTGGGTGCCACCATGCTGCCGCCGGTCGGCGGCGTGTCCGATGTGCGGGTGATCGACCCGATCCGCGGCCTCGCGACCGACCCCTCCCTGATCACCGCGATCAAACCCGAGAGCGAGCTCAACCGCGTGCTCGATGGCGCGCCCCACATCGCCGTGCTGCACCGCCCGCTGCTGATCGGCGAGCCCGGTCTCGCCCGCGTGCGCAGCCTGATCGAGCGCGGCTACCTCGTCGTCACCGAGTTCGACGATCACCCCGGCTTCCTCGAACAGCGCGGCATCGCGGCCGCCGACCTGCTGACCTTCACCGCCGTCCACGCGGTGCAGACCAGCACCGAGGCGCTGGCCGCCGTGCTCACCGAATACAACCCCGAAATCGCCGTCTTCCCCAACGCGATCACCGAGCTCGCCGCCCCGCGCAACTTCGCCAACCCCGAGCGCATGACCCTGTTCTTCGGCGCGCTGAACCGCGAGGACGATTGGGCGCCCTACATGCCCGTCCTGAACGAGGTGCTGCGCGCCGTCGGCCCCCGCCTCGCCGTCACCGTGCTGCACGATCGCGGCTTTTTCGATGCGCTCGACACCACCAATAAAAATTTCATCCCAACCAGCGACTACGCAACCTATCGCGAAGCCCTGGCCAGTTCGGAAATCGCCTTCATGCCGCTGGCCGATACCGCGTTCAACCGCGCCAAATCCGACCTGAAATTCATCGAAGCGAGTGCGGCGCGCGTCGTCTCCCTCGCCAGCCCCACCGTCTACGATGCCAGCATCCGCGAGGGTGAGAACGGCCTGCTGTTCCGCAGCCCCGATCATCTGCGCATGCAGCTGCTCCGCCTACTCGCCTACCCCGAAGCCGCCAAGCGTCTCGCCGATGCCGCCCGCGCCGACATCAGCGACAACCGCATGCTCGCCTACCAGATCCGCGCCCGCACCGATTGGTACCACGCGCTCTGGGCCCGTCGCGACGAGCTGACCGAAGCCCTGCGCGCCCGCATGCCGGCCCTGTTCGCTTGACTCCAGCGGCCGGAAGCGAAGGCGCCATGGATCTGCCGCAACCGCCGCCGCCCGCCATCCGCGTCATCTGGCCGGACACCGAACAACCGCCGTACGAACGGCCCTGCCCGAACTGCGGCGCGTCCGGTGCCAAGCCGCACCTGCTCGATGTCGCCTGGACCGCCCCGAAACTCCAAGGCGGCGACCGCAAGCCGGTATTCGCCTGCCCTGCCTGCACCGCGCGTTTCTACCCGCCGCTCGACGTGCCGAACTACCACGATCCCGATGTGATGGATTGGGGCTGGCACCAGTTCCACATCCAGCAGGGCGCCGGCCTGGTGCCGATCACCGAAACCATCGGCCGCATCGCCCGCCCCGCCGGCACGCGCTTCCTCGAAATCGGCTGCGGCTATGGCTTCGGCCTCGATTTCGCAATCCACGCGCTCGGCTGGCACGGCCTCGGCATCGACCCCTCGCCGATGGCGCGCCTCGGTGCGGCCGATCTCGGCATCACCATCAACGACGGGTATTTCCCCCAGGCCGATCCCGCAGCGGCGTTATGGGACGTCATCGCAGCGACCGAGGTGATCGAACACGTCGAAACCCCGGCCGACCTCCTCGCCGCCATCCGCGCCCGGCTCAACCCCGGCGGTCTGCTGCTGCTGACCACGCCGGATGGCGCCGCGATCACCCGCGAAACCCCGGAAGCCGCCCTGGTCCAACTCCTGGCACCCGGCATCCACATGGTGTTCCAGACCGCGACCAGCCTGCGCCGCCTGCTCGACCGCGCCGGCTTCACCGGTGCCGTGATGGGCCACGACGGCCTCACCCTGGTCGCCTACGCCGGCGCGACCGACGACGCCCTGATCGATGACGATGAACTGCAGCGCCGCCGCTTCCGCACCTACCTCACCACCCGCGCCGCACACATCCCACCCACGACCGATCTCGGCCTCGGCTTCGCCGGCCGCGCCCTGTTCGAAGCCGCAATCGACCTCGACTGGCCGGCTGCCAGAACCATGCGCGACCGGCTCTGGCCCGCCATCCAGGCCCGCTTCGGCCTCGATCTCGACACGATCGATGCCCTGCCGCCAGCCTTCGCACCCCTCAGCCTCGCCGAACTCAAGGACCACATGCCGCTCAACCTCGGCATGATCCTCTACGCCGAAGCGAGCCGCCTGCGCGCCGATCCCGCCACGCGCGATCGCGCCGCCCCGCTGTTCCTGCTCGCCAGCGCCGCCGCCAGCACCCTGCACACCGCCCTCGCCCGCCTGTCCCTGAACGATGGTCTCGCCAAGGAACTATCATGGCGCGGCATCGCCGAAGCGGCGATCGAAGCCGCGCGAAGCGGCGACGCCGCAGCCCTGCCCCGCTTCGCCGCCCTGCAAACCATCGCGGGTGCCGCCGCCGAACGCGCCGCCATCGTCTGGCGCGGCGTCATCGAACTCACCAATGCCGGCGCCACCCCCCTCGCGCGCGACCTCCTCGCCCGCGAACACCTCACCACCCCGCCGCCCGATCTGCCGGACGGCGTCCGGCGCGACGCCCAAATCGTCATCGCCCAGCTTGCCCTGGCACCGGATGGCGATCCGCTCGCCGCCATCGCCATGGCCGAGGCGCTCGGCCCCACCGATCCCGCCTACGCGACCCTGCTGGGCGGTGGTTTCGTCCGCCTGGTCAACCGCGCGCGCTTCACCGAGGCGCTGCCCTACGTCCCCCAGGTCACCGCCGCCTGCACCGCGGGTGACAGCGCCGCCGCAACCGATGCACGCAATGCGCTCGCCATCGCGATCGAGCGCGGTGCCGACCCCGCCGCCATCCCTGCCCTGCTCCGCCCGATCCCGCTCGACCCCGCCCGGCGCGACGCCATCCTGCTCGAAGCCTTCTGCCGCCTGGTCGATACCGGCCGCTACGAGGCGGCGATCAGCATGGCGGATGCCGAAAACATCGTCAGCCGCGCCGTCGCGCGCGACGATACCGCCGGCCGCAACGCCCGCCTCGCCCTCGCCCTGCTCGACCTCGCCACCGGCGACCCGATGGACGTGCCCACCCGCCTCGCCGGACTTGCAATCGACGAACAACGCCGCCGCGACATCCTGATCGGCGCGTTCTCCCGCCTGGTGAACGCGGCGCGCTACCAGGATGCCCAAGCCTACGCGACCGCCCAGGCCATCGCCCAATTGGCAGCCCCCGAACCCAGCACCGTCCACGACGCTGCCGGCCGCGATGCGATCATCGGCCTCGCCATCCTCGATCTGGTCACCGGCGACCCGGCCGAAGCCCCCCGCCGCATCGCAACCATCGACATCGACGCCGAACGCCGCCGCCAGATCACGCTCGGTGCCTTCGTCACTTTGGTCAACCGCGGCCGCTACGACGACGCCGCCACCCTGCGCGCCACCACCCCGATCGATACCTGGGCCGCCACCATCATCGATGACGACGCGATCGACGCCTCGATCGCCCTGATCGCCCTGACCCTGGTGGCCGGCGACCCCGCCGCGGTCCCCGCCCTGCTCGCCCAACTGCCCGGATTGTCGCCAGAAGCCCAGGCCGATGCCCGGGCGCAGGCCGCGCTGCGCCTGATCCATCTCGGGCGGCTCGATGAAGCCCGCCCCCTGATCGCGCTGATCGATTACGCGCTGCTCGACCCCGCCAGCCGGATCGATCTGATCGCAACCGAGGCGCATTTCGCGATCGAGGATCACGCCACCGCTGCCGTCCCCGCCCTGCTCGATGCGCTGGAGACCGACCACGCCGACCCCATCCGCGTGAAAAACCTGGCGCTGCGCGGCTTCGTCACCGCGGTCAACCGGGGCGATTTCGCCGATGCCGCGCTGCTGCGCCCAAGGATCGAGCCGGATTTCACCAACTACGCCAAAGCGACCACCGATGCCCTGCGCGGTGCCGGCTTCGCCCTCGGCGTGCTCGACCTGCAAGACCCGCCGCAACCCCACCGTGCGGAAGCCGCCTTCGCTGCGGTCCGCCGCGGCTTCGCCGCCGAACTGGCCCAAGGCGATGCGGCACCGCCGCTGTTCTGGGAATCGCTGCGCGGCGAACTCATCGCCCTGCATCAGACCGGCCGCGCCGCCGAAGCCAACGCGCTCGGCCGCGCCATGCTCGATCGCTATGGCGCAGCACCAGACGATCTCGCCCTCGAACTCAAAGGATAACACAGGCCGATGGCGAGTATTCTGCGTCGACTCTGGCTGGGCATCAGCGCCGTGCGCGCCGCCGTCACCCTCACGGTCGCCGGCGTGCTGGGCCGCCTGCGCAGCCCGCATCAGGTCATCGTCAGCAAACCCGCCACCGGCATCGTGCTCGGTCCCAAAATCGTGCTGTTCCTGCATTGGGATCGCGGCGGCCGGGTGCGCGAGGCGCTGTTCACCTACATCGCCCAACTCGCGGAATCCGGCCGCTCGGTGGTGTTCATCACCAACGCCGGCAAGATCGAACCGAACGCCGAGGCCCGCCTGCTCACCATCTGCGCCGGCGTGCTGATCCGGCGCAACATCGGCTACGATTTCGGCGGCTGGCGCGACGGCATCGAAACCCTCAACCTGCCCCAACCCGAAACCGAGGAAATCATCATCGTCAACGACAGCGTGTTCGGTCCGGTCCGCCCGCTGGAAGCGACATTGCTCCGGCTCGACTACACCGATGCCGATGTCTGGGGCCTGACCGAAAGCTGGCAGCGCCGCTATCACCTGCAATCCTATTTCGTCGCCTTCGGCCCCCGCGCCATCCGCGCGCCCGCCTTCCGCACATTCTGGCAACAGGTCATTCCGGCACCCTCGAAAGCCTATGTCATCGGCAAATACGAAATCGGCATGACCCAGGCGATGATCAAAGCCGGAATGCGCGTCGCCGTGCTCTGGCCTTACGAAATGCTGACCAAGCAGATCACGCGCGATCAGCTGGCCGGCTACCTCGATGGCGATGGCGCGGCCGGCGCGCGCAACGACCCGCTCGATCTCACCCGCTGGCTGCACATCCTGCGCCTGCGCGACGCCATCGCCCGGCGCAAACCGCTCAACCCCACGTCCGATCTCTGGCGCCACCTGCTGCTATCGGGCTACCCGTTCATCAAGCGCGAACTCCTGCGCGACAACCCCACAAGAGTCGAAGACATCGGCGACTGGGCGGATGTCCTGCGCGAAACCCTCGGCGTCGATCCGGGTCCGATCATCGCCGATCTGCGCACCATGCTGCGGGGCGACGCACCCTGATCGAACACAATGACCGTCTGGGCCAGTTCCGCATGCTGGCCCGCCTCGTCGCCTTTATCGGCTGGACACTGGCGCTCCTGCCCATCCAGCTTGTGCTGATCAACCTGTCGGGCACCGCGAAGCGCCGCATCCCGCTGCTCTACTGGTCCGGCGTCGCCCGCATCCTCGGCGTCAAGCTCGACGTCACCGGCACCATCGCCACCGATGGTGCCCGCCCGGTCCTGTTCATCGCCAATCACAGCTCCTGGCTCGACATCGTCGCCCTCGGCGCCGTCCTGCCCGGCTGCTTCGTCGCCAAGGGCGAAATCGCCCGCTGGCCCGGCATCAACCTCGTCGCCAAGGCCGGCCGCACCATCTTCGTCTCGCGCCGCCACGGCAACACCGGGCGCGAACGCAACGACATGCAAAACCGCCTGGCCGCCGGCGACAGCCTGATCCTGTTCCCCGAAGGCACCACGTCGGATGGCGCGCGCGTCATGAAGTTCCACGCAACCTTCCTCGCCTTGGCCAACGATCCGTCGAACCCGATCGTCCAGCCCGTCACCATCGTCTACGACCAGATGGACGGCCTGCCGATCTGCCGGCGCAACCGCCCCCGCATCGCCTGGTACGGCGATATGGACATCGCCTCGCACTACGCCCAGTTCGGCCGCCACAACTGGCGCGCCCGCATCGTCCTCGGCACCCCGGTCGACGCCAATATCGGCCGCAAAGCCCTGGCCGCAGACCTCGAAAGCCATATCGCCACCGAGGCGGCACGGTTGCGGCAGGGCCGCTCGCACCAGGCGGGGTAACCGCTACTTCAGGGCGATCGGGACGTCGGGAGGGCCGATCCCAACGCCGCCAGCGAGACCATCACCGTCCCACAATTTCAACCGCGCGACCGGCTCGCCGACTCCGCCATCCACTGGCCGGCATCGGTCCAACCAATTCACAATGAATCCTCAGTTTCAGGGCGTTCATATTCATCTGGCGACAACGGAGCCGGGCACGACCACGTCCCCCGATCACTCTTGGCTTCGGTGGCCCGGCCTATTAACGTTTCACATATGGTTGCGTGCAGCGGCGTGCGGAGCCCGGCATCGAGGCACGTTATCAGTGCCCCTAGCGCCAGACGCGACCGAACCCGGCCGAGGAATTGAAACTAGGCACCGGCATCACGACGCGCCGCAAAACCTCCCGCCGCGCCGCCCACAGCAGAAACAAAACTCCCGCCGTCCCCACCGCCGTAACCATCCGGTCTGAGCCGCCTGCCGCTACGGGAAGAAGCCGCTCATAAGAGCGCTGCTATGAGCTGATTCATATGCAGGGAGCTGTGGCGGATGGAGATCATCACGGGGACTGAGCGCCGGCGTCGCTGGCGGGATGAAGACAAGCTTCGGATTGTCGCGGAAGCTGAGGCACCGGATGCTGTATTTGCCTTGGTGGCACGGCGGCACGAGATTTCGCGAGGGCAGTTGTGGAAATGGCGCGGGCAGGTTCGGCGCGGTGAGTTGGCGCCGGTGCGGGTGGAGCCGGAGTTCATTCCGGTCCGCGTGATGGCGAGTGCGGCGCTGTCGATGCCGCGGGCATTGGGCAAATCAGCGGCG
>NZ_FTNE01000010.1:21466-136338 GCF_900156265.1 Acidiphilium rubrum | reverse complement strand
CGAAGCCGCAACCCCAACCCGGATGCCCACTTGCCGGGTCGACAGACCCGCCATTCTCAGCCGTACAATCTCGCGCACATCGCGCATCGCTATCCGCTCCACTGGCATTCATCTGCTCCCTTGATCAGCCAAAGGGAGTGAACCTGAACCAACCAGCAGAGACCTCAATCCGGCCCCTCCTCGAACCCGCCCACATGGGCGAATTAAAGTCGGAACGGGTGGGCGAATTAACGTCGGAATGGGTGGGCGAATAGATCCCGGAATGCCGGGCGAGTTACTCCCGGAATGGTGGGCGAATTGACCCCGGAATCAGCAATTGCCCGGCACCACACCATTGGCTACATCCCTCTACGTCACCCTGGGGACAAAAAAATGCCCCGCCGGTAAACCGGCGGGGCAAGTTAACAGGGAGGCTTCACGTCTGGGAGACGTTGGGACCCGAAGGTCCCCATCCGGCCGGTAAGGGCCGGATATCGAACGACACAAGCACACACGCCCATGCCGAATTCCACGGCTGCTCTAACAGCCTACGCAAGAGATATGCCCTCTATAGCGTATTGGAAGTCCCGTTTGTGTGAACCCGCCATGAAATTGTCGCATATCCCCAAACGCCACCCTACCTGTGATCGCATGTCTGGCGGATGGGATGGGGCTGGTGGAAAGAAGAAAGGCCAAGGGGCTCTGCCCCCTGGACCCCCGCTAAGGGCAGAGCCCTTAGAACCCTTTAGTTTTAGGCAAGGGGAGGGCGCTGCCTCGGTGGTTCAACTGATCTGGCGTTTGTCGCCCTCCCCTTGCCTAAAACTAGTGGATTTTAAAGGCTCCGCCTTTAACGGGGTCGAGGGGCAGAGCCCCTCGCCTTCTTCTTTTCCACACGCCCCATCCCCTCTGTCAGACACCCAATCCACAGGCATGGAGGTTCGTGGTGAGTGAGCGGTATGACGTTATTGTTATCGGATCGGGGCCGGGTGGGGCGTCGCTGGCGCAGCGTCTGGCGCCGACCGGCAAGCGCATTCTGATCATCGAGCGTGGCGACTATCTGCCGCGCAGCCAGAAAAACTGGGATTCCCAGACGGTATTTGTCGATGGCGCGTACCAGACCAAGGAGACCTGGCACAACCGCAAGGGCGACAAGTTCCAACCCGGCCTGCATTATTTCGTCGGCGGCAACTCGAAGGTCTACGGTGCCGCCCTGTTCCGACTGCGCGAGCGCGATTTCGAAACCATCGTCCACAAGGACGGCATATCGCCCGAATGGCCGGTCAAATACGATGTGTTCGAGCCGTATTACGCCGAGGCGGAGCGCCTGTTCCATGTCCACGGCAAGCGTGGCGAGGACCCGAACGAGCCTTGGTCGAGCGGCGATTTCCCGCATCCGCCGGTCAGCCACGAAGCGCGGATCGAGGAATTGTCCGCCAGTTTCACGCGCGATGGCCTGCACCCGTTCCATCTGCCGCTGGGCATCCTGCTCGACGAACGCGACGGCAAGCCCACCCCCACCAGCACCTGCATCCGCTGCGATGCGTTCGATGGTTATCCCTGCCTGCTGAACGGCAAGGCGGATGCGCAGGTCATGTGCATCGACCCCACGCTGGCGCTGCACCCGAACGTCACGCTGCTGACCAACGCCTATGCCGAAACCCTGGAGACCGATGCCCGGGGCCGCAGCATCACCGGCGTCAACGTCATCCGCGCTGGCGCGCATGAGCGCTATGAGGCGGATATCGTGGTCACTGCGTGCGGCGCGCTGAGTTCGGCGCTGCTGCTGCTCCGCTCGGCGAACGATGCCCACCCGACCGGCCTTGCCAACGGCTCGGACCAGGTGGGCCGCAACTACATGCGCCACAACCAATCGGTCCTGATGGCGCTGCTGCGCGAACCCAACGACACCGTGTTCCAGAAGACCCTCGCCGTGAGCGATTTTTATTTCGGCACGGATGACTGGGATTATCCGCTTGGCCTGATCCAGATGTGCGCAACCTCCCACGCCGACCAGATCCGCGGCGAATCCCTGCCGTCATGGCTGAGCTTCCTGCCTGAAATGCCGTTCGAAACCATGGCCCGCCACTCGATGGATTTCTGGCTCTCCTCGGAAGACCTGCCCCGCAGCGAAAACCGCATCACCCTCGCCAACGACGGCCGCGTCTTCCTCGATCTCGAGCCGAACAACATGGAAGCCCACCACCGCCTGAAAAAAAAGCTCGAAGCCGCAATGAGCAAGGCCGGCCCCAACCTCGCCATGCTCGACCGCTCACTCTACCTCGGCAAAAACATCCCCCTCGGCGGCACCGCCCACCAGGCCGGCACACTGCGCTTCGGCACCGACCCCACCCAATCCGTGCTCGACCTGAACTGCAAAACCCACGAGATCGACAACCTATACGTGACCGACGCCAGTTTCTTCCCCTCGATCGGCGCGGTAAACCCCACGCTGACGATCATCGCCAACGCTCTACGGGTGGCGGATCACATCAAGCAGAGGATCGATCCATAGGAGCGTCTAGGCAGGAAGTAGTTCTTTTTTGTAAAAAAGAACCAAAAAACTTTTATAGGCACACGACCTGATAAGCTTGACAGTATAGGCAAGCCGGTACGATCGCAAAACTTGGGTCAGGTAAAATAACATATGTTCAAGCCGGCCATTTAGGCAAACCCGATACCGAGCTTGTCTGCGTAAATCGGCGCATGCGGACCGATCCGCGACGCGTCTGGAATATACCCGCCCCGATGTGTCGGGATTCTTTACACATGCACTCGTGTCGTTCCGTTATGATATTGAATTCCCATCGAAAAATTTCTGGCACGCCTTTTGCTACGTTCTTTTATTGCTATGATCCGATTGAAAAACTTCAACGAAGGGAACCATCGACCATGCCGATCAACCGCCGGCTAACCCGGCCACTGATCCTCTCCGCGGCAAGAACCGGCTTCGTCTGCGGCGCGCTGGCAATGCTCGCGCCACTGGCGCAAGCGGGCACCATCGGCACCGGACCCACCACCATCAAATACACGGGCGCCATCGTCGATTACACAGTCCAGACGGCCGGAACTTATCAAATCCAAGCCATCGGCGGCGGTGGCGATGGAGGTAACGGCGGCCTTGGTGGCGGCGGTGCAACCATAACCGGCGATTTCAGCCTGACCGCCGGCGAAATCCTGGCGATCCTGGTCGGGGGTGGCGGCCAATCATTGGGCGGCGGTGGCGGCGGCAGCTTCGTGGTCGCACCGGCCAATACGCCGCTGGTCATCGCCGGCGGCGGCGGCGGCAAATACCAATCGAATGGCCACAACGGTACCGGCGGTAACAACGGTACAAGCGGTCTCAGCACGAATGCTGGCTACATCAAAGGTGGCACCGGCGGATCCGGCGGCGGCGCCTTCGCAAGCGCCTTCAATGGCACCGGTAGCGGGGGCGGCGGATTTAACGGTAACGGCAAGCCCGGCGCCAGCGGAACCGGCGGTGGCAGCAGCTTTTTGAATGGCGGTGCCAATGGGTTCGGCGGCGGCTTCGGCGGCGGTGGCGGCGGCACCGGTTTCAGTGGCGGCGGCGGTGGCGGCGGTTACAGCGGTGGTGCTGGCGGTGCCCCAGTCGGATCCACCGGCTACGGCGGCGGCGGCGGTGGATCGTTCCTGGCCAGCGATGCTACCAACCCCGTACTGGTCGCCGGCGCATCCGGAGCCGAGAGCGGCGCCGGCGCAGACGGCCAGGTAACGTTCAAACTCCTGTCGCCCATACCCACCGCCGTGCCGGAACCGGGGTCGCTGGTGTTACTCGGTACCGGCTTGGTCGGCATCGGCCTGATCAGCCGTCGCCGCACCCGCAAAGCGACCCGCTAGCCAACGCCCGGCACAGGCGCCCGCGAATCGGGCCGTGGTGCCGGATGATTGCCGGCAATCAAACAGGCGAGGGCCGACATCACATACTGTCGGCCCCAACCACGGCGATATAACCTTGCGCCGGGGGGGCATGCACGGCCTCGCGGAGACTAGCCTTACCGGACCGCCCGGTCATCGAGACAATGCCCATCCGGATCACGCACGACCCCATCAACGCCCGCCACCAAAACCCGCGTCGCCACCACGTCACCCAAAGCCCAACGCCCCGCACCAACCCCCGGTGGCGCCCGATACTCCAACAACTCCAGATGCGGCGCCGCCTGTCCCGGCACCGAAAGTGCCGTCACCACCACCTCCGGTGCCTCCAACCCATCGAGCGCCGCCTGCGCCGCCCCGACATTCACCGATCCCCCGGACCGCTCAAACCCCAACCGCCGATAAAACGCCTCACTCCGCGCCGTATCCGCCACCACGATCGCCGTATGATCGATCCCGCGAAACAACGCGCCCTCACCCCGCCAGCACGCCGGCGCACCACCCGCCGGAAACGCCAACAACTCCAGCGGATGCCCCTCCGGATCACGAAACTTCCACGCCGTCACCCCGCCCGATGATGCCGGCAACACCTGCGGCCCGCCGAGCGAAACCGCAATCGCACCCGCCGCCAACGCCCGCCGATGCGCCGCCGCCATATCATCCACAACGATCGCCATATGCTGAAACCACGGATCATTGCTCGCCCACGGACGCGGATAATCCACCCCGGTCGCCGCCTCCAACACCACCCACTGCGCCCCCAACGCAAGCGGCCCGCCATCACCAATTCGGCGAAACCCCAGCCCCGCACAATAGAAGTCCGCAAGCCCCGCCACATCCCGCGCCATCAGCACCACACCCGCAATCACGGCGCCTGCACCCCGCGCGTATTCAGGAACACCGCATACAAAACCCGCGACCCGCCAATGAACAGCCGGTTCTTGTGCAACCCCCCGAACGTCACGTTTGAAACCCGATGCGGGATCAAAACCTTCCCCAGCAACACCCCATCCGGCGCAATGCAATGCACCCCATCCGCGGCACTGCTCCACACATTGCCGTCTTCATCCACCCTGAACCCATCGGCATAACCCGGCATCACCTTGTGAAAAACGCCACCACCCCGCAGCGTCCGCCCATCCCCGCCAACCTCGAACACCCGAATGAACTGGCGCGGCTCCGGCTTCGTCTGATCCCCCGTCTCACTGACATACAACAACCGCTCATCAGGCGAAAACGCCAGGCCGTTCGGCCCCTCGAAATCATCCGCCACCACCGTAATCTCGCCACGGTCCGGATCGAACCGATACACCGCCGGTCCCTGCTCGGAACTCTGCCGCCCACCCTCGTAATCGGTCAACAACCCATACAACGGGTCGGTGAACCAGATCGTCCCATCCGACTTCACCACCACATCGTTCGGTGCATTCAATCGCCGCCCGGCATGATGCCCCACCAATCGCACCACCCGCCCGTCATGCTCGGTCCGATATAAACACCGCCCCTGATGCGAACACGCAACCAACCGCCCCTGCCGGTCCCGCGTCTGCCCGTTCGCATAATCCGAGGGTGCCCGATACACCGACACACCCTGATCCTCACTCCACCGCATCGTCCGGTTGCGCGGCAGATCCTGAAACAACAGGCAATCCGCATCGCCAACCCACACCAACCCCTCGATCCACCGAAACCCGTCTGCCAAAACCTCCAACTCCGCATTCGACAAAACATAACGGCCGAACCGCGGGTCGATCACCTCGAACACCCTCATGCAAACCGGCAAACCTGCCCGATCGTCGGCGCCGCATCGAACTGCACCACCATCAACACCGCCGGCTCATCCCCGATCGTGCCCGATCTGTGCCCCTGTCGCCCCCCAGCCTCCCGCGTGTTCTGATCCTCGCCAAACGAAACCTCGCCCGGCCCCATCTCCACCCGCGTCCCATCCATCGACTCGACAAACCACCGCCCCGATAACGGAATAATCCACTGCGGCCTCGGATTCTCATGCCACTCACCCACCCAGCCCACCGGCTGCACCGTCACCATCACCGTCATCCCGCCATGCATCCGGCTGCCCTGCCACTGCGGCGCCGCCCCAGCCCCCATCGCCTTCATGACAAAATCCGTCATCGCACACCGCGTCTGATGACTGACCCCCTCACCATCGGTCCATAAATGCCAATACGGCACACGCGGCGTCTCGTCCGTCATCCGATCTGCTCCGATGGTGGGTGGGGGTGCGGTTGAAGTAAGGAAGGCGAGGGGCTCTGCCCCTCGACCCCGCTAAGGGCGGAGCCCTTAGAACCCCTTAGTTTTAGGCAAGGGGAGGGCTGTCCAAGCCAGACACACGACAAGTGCGAGGCAGCGCCCTCCCCTTGCCTAAAACTAGTGGATTTTAAAGGCTCCGCCTTTAACGGGGGTCCAGGGGGCAGAGCCCCCTGGCCTTCCTTGCCCCAACCCCCACCCCCACCCACCATCGGCTCAGGGCCGATGTGGCAGATACGGGTGGGTGGAGCCGAGCGGGTGTGTAAACAGGGCGCTGGTGCCATGGATTGTGGTGCCGAAGGTGATCAGCAGGAAGCCGCCGGCGAGCGAAAAGTTTTTCAGGAAATCCCAGAGCAGATCGCGCCCGTGGCTGGTACCGGCGTGCCAGAAATCGCCGGGTTTCCAGAACTGCTTGAACAGGGCAGCGGTTGCCATGCAGTAAAGTGCCAGGATCAGTGCTGCGAGCCGATCTGCGATACCGGTCAGCACGCCGATCGACATAACGATTTCAATGAACAGACCCACCAGGATCGAGCCGGTGGCGAGCAGCGGTGCGGTAAAGACCTGTGTGGCTTGAGCGACCGCGCCGCGGAAGTTGATGATTTTATCGAGCGCGCTGAACGGAAAAAACAGCATGACCAGCAGGTAGCGCACCGCCAGAGTGATCAGCATTAGCTTGTACCTTGTCCCGACACGACCGGGATATGGTCGCCCCGATCATGCCGGACAAGGCGGTACCCGATCACGCCGCGCGGCGCACCGGTTGGTGTTGCAGCAATGTGATGAAGGCTTTGTTGAAGGCCGGCAGATCATCGGGTTTACGCGAAGAGACCAGATTATGATCGACCACGACTTCCTGATCGACCCACCGTGCCCCGGCGTTGAGCAGATCGGTTTGCAGCGACGGCCAGGACGTCATGTGCCGATCCTTGACCGAATCCGCCTCGATCAGCGTCCACGAGCCGTGGCAGATTACCCCGATCGGTTTCTGCGTATCGGCAAAATGCTTCACGAACGCGACGGCGCGCGGCATGGTGCGCAGCTCATCGGGGTTGGCCACGCCGCCCGGCAGCAATAGCGCATCGAATTCATCGGCTTTGGTGTCAGCAAGGCTACGATCGACTTTGACGCTGTGGCCCACATCGTTGTGGTTCATGCCGACGATCTCACCATGATGCGGTGCGACGACAAACACATGCGCCCCGGCGGCCTTGAGGGCCTTCATCGGTGATTCGAGTTCCGCGAGTTCAAACCGATCCGATGCGAGGATGGCGACTTTCATTGATTCGAGTGTCATGCGACTCTCCCTTTCCAGAAGCGATAGGCTTCTCAAGGTCAGAACCACATGCGCCAGATGCAAGCGCCGATCTGCGAAATGTCCGATTGTTCACCCTGCGGTTGGGTGCAGTGCGTTATACCTACTGATGCCCGCGTAGCAATGCCAGAATGCCATCCAACTGGCCCAGATTTTCATATGCAAGGTTCACCGAACCGCTTTTACCGTTGAACCTGATCCGTACGCGCAGCCCGAGGATCTCAATCAACTCACGCTCCAGCATCCGCGTCACTGAATTCACATCCGGCGCCAGCGGCGCGGGGGGCGCCGGTTTGGGTGTCAGCGCCGCAGCGACCATCGCTTCTGCCTGGCGCACGGTCAAACGGTTTGCAATAATCGTCCGCGCCCCGGCCTGCGGGTCCGGGTGCTGCATCAGCGCGCGCGCATGGCCCGAGCTTAGATCGCCCGACCGCAGCGACGCCTGCACATCGCTCGGCAGGTTCAACAGACGCAGCATGTTCGTAATATGCGGGCGCGATTTGGCCACCGCGGTCGCCAGATCTTCCTGGATCATGCCGAACTCATCGAGCAACCGCTGATAGCCCTCCGCCTCCTCGATCGGGTCGAGGTCCTGGCGTTGCAAATTCTCGACCAACCCGGCCGCCATCGCATCCGTATCGGATAGTTCCCGCACCAGCACCGGCACTTCATGCAACCCGGCCCGCTGTGCCGCGCGCCAACGCCGTTCCCCGGCAATAATCTGATATTGCCCCGCCTGCCCCGGAAACGACCGCACCAGCAACGGCTGCAACACCCCGCGCGATTTGAGCGAGGCGGCGAGTTCTTCCAGTGCATCCTCATCCATCGCCCGGCGCGGCTGAAACGGGCCTGGGAGCAGACTGGCAATCGCCAGATGCCGCGCCCCTTCGGTGGGTCCAATGCCTGCATCCATCGTCGTGTCACCCATCAACGCGGCCAGACCCTTACCCAGTCTGCGCGGCTGTTCCTTCAAACCCATATCACGCCGCCCCCAAGCCGGCCGGCAATGTCTGCCGTCGCAAAAACTCCACCGCAAGGCTCACATAGGCCTGCGCCCCCGGCGAGCGATAATCATACAGCAGCACTGGCTTGCCGTGGCTGGGCGATTCAGTCACACGGATGCTGCGTGGAATCGCGGTCTCGAACACATCCGCCTTGAAATAGGCACGCACATCATCCGCCACCGCCTGCCCCAGATTGTTCCGCCGATCGAACATGGTGAGCACCACCCCTTCCAGTGCCAGGCGCGGATTAAGCGTGCGGCGTACCAGATTGATCGTTCGCATCAACTGACTGATCCCTTCCAGCGCAAAGAATTCGCATTGCAACGGAATCAACACCGAGGACGCTGCAACCAGAGCGTTCAATGTAAGCAGGCCCAGGCCGGGTGGGCAATCGATAAACACATAACCAAATTGTCCGACCAGCCCTGGTTCGGCCAAAGCCCGTTCGATCAGGTGTTCTCGCGAATCGACCTGCGCAAATTCCAGATCGGCGCCGATCAAATCCTCGGTCGCGGGAATCATGAGCAGACCCGGCACCTCGGTCGGCAACACCAGCGAAGCGGCGGGCGCCTCCCCTGTCAGCAGCGCATAACTACCAAGTCCACGCTCGTCGGCCGCAATACCAAAGCCGGTGCTGGCGTTGCCCTGCGGGTCCATGTCGATCAGCAACACCCGCTCACCACTGGCCGCCAGCGCGGTGGCCAGATTGATTGCCGTGGTGGTCTTGCCGACGCCGCCCTTCTGATTAGCGATGGCAATAATTTTAGCCTGCACGGCGTACCTCGGAAATGCGAAGAATCATGGCCTCAGGGTCCGTCTGGCTGGCAAATCGCTCCACCGCCATCCGCCAATCGGCCGCCGCCGCTGCAATCTCTGCTTCAGCATTGCGCCCCTTCATGAACAAACAAATCCCCCCCGGTGCCAGCAATGGCATCGCATACGTCAGCAAATCGGGCAGCGGCGCCAGCGCGCGCGCCATCACCAACGCGGCCGGCGCAACCACCGCCGCCTCGATCCGCTCCGGCAGTACGGTCGCACTCAAACCCAGCGCCGCCACCACGGTCTGCAAAAACGCAGCCTTGCGGCGATCCGCTTCGATCATCGTCACATGAATATCCGGCCGCTCGATCGCGACCACCATGCCAGGCAACCCGGCACCAGACCCCAGATCGATCGCGTGCGTCACCCCGGCCGGAATCAGTGGCAAGATCTGTCGTGAATCAAGAATATGCCGCTCCCAGATCGCCTCATCAGTCGCATCCTTGCGGGCGATTAGATTGATCTTGCCGGTCCATTTTTTGATCGACGCCGAATAGGTCCGAAGTGGTTCATTTGTTTCACGTGAAACAAAGGGCCCAGAACGGACCTTTTTATCCTCTTCCATCAGCATCAAGCTGCCAGCGCAGGCGATTTGCGGAGCGCCGCGAAAATCGCCCCCATCGCCGCTGGCGTCATGCCTTCCAGCCGTCCCGCCGCGCCCAGCGACGCCGGCCGCACCCGCTCCAATCGCCCAACCAATTCGGCCGACAACCCGCCGACCGACCGATAATCGAACGCCGGCGGGATACTCACCGCTTCATCCTTCGCTCGCGCCCGAATCTCGCCGGCCTGCCGATCCAGATAGCCGGCATACAGCCGATCCGCCGCAACAATCCCCACCGCCGCGGCCCCTGCCGCTTCGCCACGCCGCGTCCGATCGACCGCGGCCCGCAGCCCCGCAAACGCCGCCTGCCGCGCGGTCCCGACGCACCCCCAGCCAACCCCCAACGGCGTCAGCCGCAAATCCGCGTTATCCGCTCGCAAACTCAACCGATGCTCCGCGCGTGACGTGAACATCCGGTATGGCTCGGTCACGCCCCGCGTCACCAGATCATCGATCATCACGCCGATATACCCTTCCGCCCGCCCCACGGTCACCGCAACCAGGCCGCCGGCCCGCCGCGCGGCGTTGATACCGGCCAGAATCCCCTGTGCCCCAGCCTCTTCATACCCCGTCGTGCCATTGATCTGCCCGGCCAGATACAACCCCGGCAGCGCGCGCACCGCCAGCGCATGATCGAGCGCGCGCGGATCGACGTAGTCATATTCCACCGCATAACCCGCCCGCAACAGCACCGCCCGCTCCAGGCCCGGCATGGTGTGAATGAACGCCTCCTGCACCTCGACCGACAGGCTGGTGGAAATGCCGTTCGGATACACCGTGGCGTCATCAAGCCCCTCGGGCTCCAGAAAAACCTGGTGGCGCGATTTATCGGCGAACCGCACCACCTTGTCCTCGATCGATGGACAGTAGCGCGGCCCGACCCCTTCGGTTCGACCGCCATACACCGCCGAGCGGTGCAGGTTGGCGGTAATAATCGCGTGGGTCGCCGCCGTGGTTTCGCTGATCCGGCAGGAAATCTGCGGATTGGTTACGGCGCGCGTCATCAGGCTGAACGGCACCGGCGCCACCTCGCCCTGATCCTCCGGCAGACCATCCCAGTCGATGGAACCCCGATCCAGCCGCGCCGGCGTGCCGGTTTTCAACCGTCCGAGCGGCAGGCCGAGGGCCAGCAGCCGCGCCGCCAGCGCGTTCGATGCGGCATCGCCGACCCGGCCACCCGCCTCGGTCCGCTCGCCGAAATGCAGCATACCGCGCAAAAACGTCCCCGCCGTCAGCACCGCGGCACGACACGCAAGCCGCTGGCCCGAACCCGTGATCACCGCGCGCAACGCGCCATCCGGCCCGATTTCGAGATCAGCCGCTTCACCTTCCAGCACGGTCAGATCATCCTGCGCCGCGATCATGCCCTGCATCGCCGCGCGGTACAGCGCCCGATCCGCCTGCGCGCGCGGCCCCCAAACGGCCGGTCCCTTGGTGCGGTTGAGCATCTTGAAATGAATGCAGGCAGCATCCGCCGCGCGGCCCATCAACCCGTCCAACGCATCGATCTCACGGACCAGATGCCCCTTGCCGATGCCGCCGATCGCCGGGTTGCACGACATCTCGCCGATTCGATCGGCCCGATGCGTCAGCAGCGCCGTCCGCGCCCCGACGCGCGCCGAAGCCGCCGCTGCCTCGCAGCCCGCATGCCCGCCACCGATCACCACAACATCGAAATTCATATGATTCACGCTCATGCCGGCCCTATAGCATCATTTGCCGATGCAGAAGCTGGAAAACACCTGATCCAGCACATCCTCGACCCCGATTACCCCGACTAGCCTGGCCAGCGCATTGGCGGCCGCCTGCAAATCGGCCGCACGCAACTCGGGTTCGGCAACCGCCATCGCCCGCTCCAGCGCCGCCGCCATGTCGCGCAGGCAGGCGATCTGGCGTGGTCGCGGCAATGCAGGGCCAGCGCCGCGCGCCACCAGCGCGGCCACATGCTCAGTCAGCGCGGCAACCAGCGCCGCCACCCCTGCCCCGGTTTGCGCGCTCACCGCCAAGGCTCCGGCGGGACACGCACCAGCCAGATCGGCCTTGGTCGCGACGATCAACGCCGGCACGCCCGCTGGCGCCGCCGGCACCACGAAATCGGGCGCCGCTGCGCACAGGATCAGAAAATCCGCCCGCCGCGCATGCGCCTCCGCCCGGCGGATGCCCTCCGCCTCGATCGCATCCGCCGCCTCGCGCAGGCCGGCCGTGTCGACCAGCCGTACCGGCACACCGCCAAGGTCCAGCCGCACCCCGATCGCATCACGCGTGGTGCCCGGCGTATCGGAAACGATCGCCACATCCTCGCCCGCCAGCACATTCACCAGCGTCGATTTCCCCGCGTTCGGCGCGCCAAGCACGACGATATCGACCCCCTCGCGCAACCGCTCGGCCGCCACACCCGCGCCGATCGCGGCCATGACATCAAGGTGCAACGCATCGATATCCGCCAACATCGCCGCTTCGACATCTGGCGGCAGATCCTCATCCGCGAAATCGATCAGCGCCGCTTGCCGCGCCATCAACCCGACCAATCGCCCCCGCCAGGCACCGATCGCCTCACTCATCGCACCACCGGCCTGATCGAGCGCCAGAACCCGCTGCGCCTCGGTCTCCGCACCGATCAGATCGGCGATACCTTCCGCCTGCAACAGATCAAGCTTGCCGTTGCCGAACGCGCGCCGTGAAAACTCACCCGGTTCCGCCGGTCGCGCGCCCAGCGCGATCAACGTCGCGGTCAGAACCGCAGCGACCGCACGGCCGCCGTGCGTGTGCAACTCCGCATAATCCTCGCCGGTGACACTCGCGGGCCCAGGAAACCGGATGAGCAGTCCCTGATCGATCAGTCGGCCCTCACCATCGTGAAAGCGGCGCACGCTCGCCCGGCGCGGCGCCGGCAACGTACCGCTCAGCGCCCGCACGATCGGATCAATCCCTGCACCACTCAGCCGCACCACCGCGATCGCACCACCAACACCACTGGCGGTCGCGAAAATCACATCGGTCATTTCGCCGGCGCCACCTCGGCCGGCAACATCAATTCGGGAATCGGCCTTCCATCACGAATATCCTCGGTCAACACACGGTCCACCGCCACCGTGTCCGCCACACGATACCAGGTGCCACGCGGATAAATCACCAGCACCGGACCATGCTCGCAACGGTCGAGACACCCCGCCGCATTGATCCGAACCCCCGCCAAACCCAACTCCTTCGCCCGCACCTTCATGTAATCGCGCAGCTTCTCCGAACCCTTCTCGCCACACGATCCCCGCGGATGACCCGGCGGACGATGGTTGCCACACACAAACACATGGTGACTAAAATAAGCCGGCTGGATCGCGTCATCGGTCATCATGTGCACTCGCGCTTTCGGTGTTGGCTGCTATCTATTAGGGGTCGGACGTGGTGAGGACGGTAAGCAAGCAAGGCCAGGGGCTCTGCCCCTGGACCCCGTTAAAGGCGGAGCCTTTAAAATCCATTAGTTTTAGGCAAGGGGAGGGCTGTCCAAGCCAGATCGACGGAAAATCCGAGGCAGCGCCCTCCCCTTGCCTAAAACTAGCGGGTTCTAAGGGCTCCGCCCTTAGTGGGGGTCGAGGGGGCAAAGCCCCCCGCCTTGCTTGCTTACCATCCCCAACACAACCGTACCCTACCAGATACCATCCAACATCGGAAAGTCCGTGGACACATGACCAGCAATACGCTTGCCGCTGCTTCGTCGCCTTACTTACTGCAACATGCCGACAATCCGGTGCATTGGCAGATGTGGTTGCCGGCGACGTTGGCGCGGGCGCGTGAGGAGGGCAAGCCGATTCTGTTGTCGATCGGGTATGCGGCCTGTCATTGGTGTCATGTGATGGCGCATGAGAGTTTCGAGAATATCGAGACGGCGGCTTTGATGAACGAGCGGTATATCAACATCAAGATCGACCGCGAGGAGCGGCCGGACATCGACAGTATTTATATGGGTGCGTTGCAGGCGATGGGCGAGCAGGGTGGCTGGCCGCTGACGATGATTCTGACGCCGGATGGCGCGCCGATTTTCGGCGGGACGTATTTTCCACCGGAGCCGCGTTGGGGCCGGCCCTCGTTTCGGCAGGTGTTGGCGGGGGTGGCGGAGGCGTGGGACAAGGATCGGGAGAAGTTGCTTGTCAGCGGTGCGGCGTTGCTGCGGCGGGTGGCGCATCAGGCGGAGCCGGCGGCGGGTGGGCGGGTGGCACCGGCCGACTTGGATCATGTCGCGGAGCGGTTCGTCGCTATGGTGGATTGGGAGGATGGCGGGTTGAGGGGTGCGCCGAAATTTCCGAATCCGCCGATTTTTCGGTTTTTATGGAGCGAATATGCCCGCACCGGCCGGCATGAGGCGGGTGCGGCGGTGGCGTTGATGCTGGCGCGGATGGCGCAGGGCGGCATTTACGATCATGTCGGCGGCGGGTTCGCGCGCTATGCGACGGATGAGGCCTGGCTGGTGCCGCATTTCGAAAAGATGCTGTACGACAATGCGCAGATCCTTGATTTACTTGCGTTCGCGCAGGCTGCCGAGCCTGATTTGTTGCTGGCGGCGCGGGCGGCTGAGATCGTGACGTGGCTGACCCGCGACATGTTCGCCCGCCACGATGCGGCGCCGGATGGCGCGATGGCGTTCGCTGCATCCGAGGACGCCGATTCCGAGGGGGTGGAGGGTAAGTTCTATGTGTGGACGCGCGATGAGATTGCCTCGGTGCTGGGCGATGATTTCGCGCGTTTCACCGACCATTACCCCTGCCCTGCGGCGGGGAATTGGGAGGGGCGTATCATTCTGACCCGGGCGACACATCCGGAGGACGCGGCGATTGAGCGGGACCTGGCAGTGTTGCGGGACCGGTTGCTTGTGGCCCGTGACCAGCGGGTACGGCCGGGGTGGGATGACAAGATTCTGGCCGATTGGAACGGGCTGACAATCGCCGCTTTGGTTCATGCGAGCGCTGTGTTCGGCCGGGATGAGTGGCTGGCGCTGGCGGTGCGGGTGTTCGGGGCGGTGGTGGCGTTGCTGGGCCGGCCGGATGGTCGGTTCGATCATGCGTATCGGCGCGGCGCGGTTTCGGCGGCGGGGTTGCTCGATGACCAGGCCGGGATGCTGCGGGCAATGATCGGGCTTTATGAGGCGACCGGCGATGGCTTGTATCTGGCGCGGGCGGAGCGGCTGATTGCGCTGACGGCAGATCATTTCGGCGATGGCGCCGGCGGGTTTTACGCCAGTGCGGACGATGCGGTGGATCTGCCGGGCGGTATGCGGCCGCGGGCCGCGACCGACAACGCGACGCCGGCCGGCGCGGGGCTGATGGCGGAGGCTTATGCGCGGCTGTATCACCTGACCGGCAAACCCGGCTATCGCGATGCCGCGGCGGCGCTGATCAGTGCGCATGCCGGCGAGCGGCGTAATCTGCCGGCGTATCCGACGATTCTGGCGGCGGCGGCGCTACTGGAGGAGGCGATTGTGGTGGTGCTGACCGGTGCGCGGGATGATGCGCGGTTCGGCGCGTTGCACCAGGCGGCGCGCGCAGGGTTTGATCCGGCGGTGGTGATTGTGCCGGTGGGCACCTCAGCGGATTTGCCGATCGACCATCCGGCGCATGGCAAGACCAGCGGCGCGCCGGCGGCGTTCGTGTGTCGGGGGCAGGTTTGCAGCTTGCCAGTGCATGACGCGGCGGCGTTGCGGGAGGCGATCGGGCGGCGACCCGCGTGATGGCCAGAACCACTCCGCGTTTGCGAAGAATACCAGGATATTTTCAGATTGAGCGCCGGTCGCTCCGATTTGGGTGCCTTACGGTGCGGCGGGGGGCCGTACGTAATCTCCGAGTCTATCGGTGCTCCGGCTTGGTCGTCTAGAGCAAAATGCGATTAAGTTGACGCGCCAGCGGCAATCTAATCGCTTGAGATCGACTGACAAAATATAGAGCTGGAGCGTTAAGCTGAACGCATAACGCGCTACTATGCAAGGCGTGGGACATCGGGCGATGGCGACAGAGCGATCCGGCTGCGACCCGACCCAGCGCGGCGACCGACACGCCTCGCCGCAGGACATTTCGGCGCGAGGTTGGACGGCGATCCTGCTGCTTGCATGGCGACGGAGCAATGCCAAAAATATTGCCCTGGTCGCCGGCGGGGTGACATTTTATGTCATCATGGCGCTGGCACCCGGCGTTGCGTCGCTCATTTCCGTCTATGGATTGCTTGCCAACCCCCACCAGATCGAACGGCAGGCCAACGCAATTTCCGGGTTGCTGGCGCCCTCGGCGCGAGCGACGATCGATCACCACTTGCGCATGATCGTTGCCACAAATCCGCGCACTCTTGGTTTGGGTGCCTTGCTGGGGATTTTCATCGCTGTGTACACGGCGTGCCGCGGCATGGGCGGGATGATCGCGGCGCTGGATATAGCCTATGGCGAGACCGAACGGCGGGGTGTCATGCGGCTCACCCTGACCGCGCTGGGGTTCGTCGGCGGTGGGGTGGTCGCGCTTACGCTGGTCGGCGCGATGAGCATTGTGGCAATCGACGCGAGCCTCAATCCGGTTCTTCGATGGATCATGTTGATCGCCGGGTGCCTGGCTCTGCTTTTATTCATGGCCGGACTGCTGGCGTTGCTCTATCATTTTGGTCCGGACCGCCCGGCACCCCGCTGGCGATGGACATCACCGGGTGCTGGCGTGGCCTCGGCGCTCTGGGCCATCGGGACGCTGATGATTTATGTCTATATCTCGAATTTTGGTGATTACAACAGGATCTATGGCTCCCTGAGCGCCGTGATGGTGTTTCTGTCGTGGCTATGGTCCTCGATTTATCTCGTCTTGCTCGGTGCCGAGATGAACGCCGAGGCGGAACGTCAAGCCGGATTGCGTACCCTGAACAATCATTCGCCAGGGACGCCGGGGTGACTCATGGCACCGGGCGCATCGGTTTCCGATGCCGATTTGCCGATATTAGTGGCCTTGAATTACATCCAATTATATTATGAATTTAATACGACGACCACGTATTTATTGTGTATTTAGACTGTTCATTCAGATATATTGCACCGCAACATAATATTGATGGATCTTGGATAAATGAAAAATATCGCACTTGGCATCGGCAGTGTACCGGCATTGACCGCGTTTGCATCGATCTCGGGAAAAAACGCCGCGCAGACGAGGCAACTCAGCGTCGCGGCCGCGGAGGTCGTGTTCCGGCGGGTGACGCTCGGTTGGTTTGCGATGCTCAATCCCGTGCTCGCGGATCACGACGAATTCGCGCGGATGGTGCCGGAAAAGACCCAGGCGTTTTCCGATTCAGGATCGGTCCTGTTCACTGGCTCCATGCGGATCGGCGAGAGGGTTTCGCGGTATCTGGCCGATGAGACCACCCATGCCGCCGACACCGTGATGGCGATCTGGACGAGCCGTTCTCCGGCGGCGCTCATGGCGGCGCAGGCGGATGGCGCGATCTCGTGGTTCGGGCGGATGACCGCGCAATCGGAGGCGATGTGCCTGCGCTCGCTGGAGGTGCAGGGGGCTGCGATGGCGCCGATTCATCGGACCGCGACCGAAAACGCGGCGCGGCTGCGCCGGTGAGAGACGCATCGTGAGCGCGGCAACGAGGCATGCGCCGGGCCTGAATGATGTGCCGGAGACCATGCTCTGGTCGCTGTATCATCGGGCGACGGAAGCCCGGCGGGCGGATAGGGTGCTCGCCGATCCTGACAGTGTCCGGATCATGGAGGGGTTGGATTATGATTTCCCCGGCCATTTCGGTGTGCCGGGTGGGGCGCTCGCGGGCCGGGCCGCGCAAATCGATCGCTGTGTTGTGCAATGGCTCGAGGCTCATCCGGACGGGCTCGTGGTTTCGCTGGGCGAAGGGTTGGAAACGCAGTCGCGGCGGGTCGATAATGGCCGGATGCGCTGGCTTTCGGTCGATCTGCCTGAGGCGATCCGGCTGCGGGAATTGTTTCTGCCGCCGACCGAGCGGTTTCGTCATCTGGCGATGAATGCGCTCGATCCGGGCTGGATCGCCGCCGTCGATACCACCGGACCGGTGTTTGTCGTGGCGCAGGGGTTGTTGATGTATCTGGAGCCCGAAGCCGTCGGCCGGTTGTTCGGCGCGATGGCGGCGGGGTTGGCGGGGGCCGGCCTGATGTTCGACACGATTCCGCCCTGGCTGTCGCGGCTCACATTGCGCGGGCTGCACCAGACCATGGCGTATCGCCTGCCCGGCATGCCCTGGGGGATCGCGCGTGATGACATCGAGCCGACCATGCGGCGCTGGTGCGCGGCGATCGGCCCGATCGTGATGCAGCCCTACCGCATGCCACGGGGGATGCCTCCGGGCCTCGATGAGTTCGTGACGGCGGCGCCGTTTCTGCGCAATCAGTTGCCATGCCTGGTTCAGACCCGGTTTTTGTGAATATCCGTTCAAGCCCGCCGTTTTGTTCACGAAACAGCGCCCTGCCGTTTCGGAGTGCGCCCTGGTTCCGGTCGGACCGATTCCAGCGTAGAACGCGGCGAATTGATGAGGATGTCTGACATGATTGATGAAGCCACAATTCGCGCCCGGATCGGACAATTTCGGGCCGCCGACGGCGCCGTGGTGCCGCCGGCGATGATCGACAGCGTCGCGGTGCGCGATGGGCTGGTGCAGGTGGCGCTGGCGGTGACGCGGGCGGAGGCACCGCGGCTGGAGCCGCTGCGGCTGGCGCTGGAACAGAGCCTTGCGGCGGTGGAGGGCGTGCGGAATGCGACGGTGATGCTGACCGGGCCGCGCAGCGCGGCGGCGCCGGCCGAGCCGGCGGCAGCTGGGCTGTTGAGCCAGGTGAAATCGATCATTGCCGTGGCATCGGGCAAGGGCGGCGTTGGTAAATCGACCGTTGCGGTCAATCTGGCGGTGTCGCTGGCGGCCAAGGGGCTGAGCGTCGGGCTGCTGGATGCAGATATTTATGGGCCGTCGTTGCCGCGCATGTTGGGCACCAAAGGCAAGCCCGACATGGTGGGCAGCAAGCTGGTGCCGGTGGAGGCGTGGGGGCTGAAGGCGATTTCGATCGGGCATGTGGTGGCCGAGGAAACCGCGATGGTGTGGCGCGGGCCGATGGTGCTGAATGCGCTGATGCAGCTGATGACGCAGGTGGAGTGGCCGGCGCTCGATGTCATGGTGATCGATCTGCCGCCGGGCACGGGGGATATTCAGCTTACATTGGCGCAGCGGTTGAAGCTGACCGGGGCGGTGGTGGTTTCGACGCCGCAGGATATCGCGCTGCTCGACGCGCGGCGCGGGGTTTCGATGTTCCAGCAGGTGCGGGTGCCGGTGCTGGGCATTGTGGAGAACATGAGTTTTTTCTGTTGCCCGAATTGCGGCACGCGGACCGAGATTTTCGGCCATGGCGGGGCGCGGGCGGAAGCGGCGCGGATCGGTGTGCCGTTTCTGGGCGAGGTGCCGTTGCTGCCGGCGATCCGCGAAACATCGGACGCGGGCACGCCGATTGCGGTGAGCGCGCCGGGCAGCGAGGCGGCGCGTGCGTTCATGGCGGTGGCCGAGGCCGTGATGGCGCAGATGGGCGGTGAGCGGACGGCTGGGCCGCGCATCGTGATCGAATGAGGCAATGGCGGCGATCGGGTTTTATCATCTGACCCGGACCGATGTGGCGGCCGCCCTGCCCGCTCTGCTGGGCCGCACCCTCGCGGCCGGGCAGCGGGCGGTGGTGCGGGCGACCGATGCCGGCTTGATCGAGGCGCTCGATGCATCGCTGTGGCTTTCGGCCAACCCGGATTGGTTGCCGCACGGCACGGCGGCGAGCGGGTTTGGCGCGGATCAGCCGATCTGGCTGACTACCGGCGCGGATGTGCCGAACGGGGCGCGGTTTTTGTTTCTGATCGATGGTGCGGCGGCGGAGCTGGCGGGGTTCGAGCGGGTGTTCGATCTGTTCGACGGTAATGATGCGGCGGCGGTGGCGGCGGCGCGGGTGCGCTGGGGGTCAGCGAAGGCGGCGGGGCATGAGTTGACCTACTGGCAGCAAACGGATCGGGGCTGGTCGCGGAAAAATTAGGCGGATCTTAAACATTTTGGGTGATCATCGGGGCAGACGACCAAGAGGGTCTTATGTCGGTGGTGGAAGCTGAAGCGTTGTTCGATACCGGGAATCGCCATGATGAGCGTGGCGCGTTCGATGCTGCGGTGGCGGCGTTCGATGCTTGTGCGGCGCTGGTGCCGGACAATACCGCGGTGCTGGTGAACCTGGCCAATACGCTGGTGAAGGCGGAACGGTTTGGCGAGGCTGCTGCGGCGTATCGGCGATATCTCGCGCTGGTGCCCGGCGATGTCGACCGGTGGTTCGCGTTGGGTAATGCGCTGCGTCAGGCGGGATCGTTGATCGAGGCGGTGGGCGCTTACGTGCAATGCCTGCGACTCGCACCCTCGTTCGGGCCTTGCCATGTCAATCTGGCGGGTAGTTTGCGGGCGCTGGGGGTGTTGGATCAGGCGCAGATCATGGCGGAGGCGGCGGTCGAGTTGATGCCGCGCGATGTCGACGCGCTCGCCTGCCTGGCGGGGTTGCTTTATGATCAGGGCGCGTTCGCGGCAGCGGTGGAGTGGTATGGCCAGGCGCTGGCGGTGGCACCCGGACATGCCGGGGTGCTGAGCAGCCTCGCGAACGCGTTGCAGGGGGCCGGGCGGCTGGATGCGGCGCTGGTGGTGCATGAGCGGGCTTATGCGACGGCGCCGGATCAGGCGGATTATCGGTACAACCGGGCGCTCAGCCTGCTGGCGGCCGGGGATTACGAACGCGGCTGGGCAGAGCATGAGTGGCGGCTGCGGCGGACGCGGATGATGAACGCCGCGATCGACCGGGGTGAGGCGTGGGATGGCGGCAGCCTGGCCGGGCGGACCATTTTGCTGCACGCGGAACAGGGGTTCGGCGACACCATTCAGTTCGTGCGCTACGCGCCGATGGTGGCGCGGTTGGGCGCGCGGGTGGTGCTGGAGGTGCCGGCGCCGCTGGTTCGGCTGATGGGGTCGGTGGCTGGGGTTGCGCAGGTGGTGCCGCGGGGTGAGGCCGCGCCGGCGTATGACACGCATTGCGCGCTGATGAGCCTGCCGTGGCGGTTCGGGACAGTGATGGCGACGATTCCGGCGGCGATCCCGTATCTTGCGGCGGATAATCGGGCGGTGGCTGATGCGGTGATTGGGCCGCTGGCGGGGCGGCCGGGAGATCGGCGGCCGTTGGTCGGGCTGGTGTGGGCGGGTGGTACGCATCTGGACGATATGGATTCGCATCTGATCGATCGGCGGCGCTCGATTCCGGCGGCGGCTTTGGCACCGTTGGGCGCGGTCGATCGTGTGCGGTTCGTCAGTTTGCAGAAACCGGCGGCGATGATGCCGGGCTTCGACATGATCGATCCGATGCCGTGGGTCGAGGATTTTGCGGATACTGCCGCGGTGATCGCGCAGCTCGATCTGGTGGTCGCGGTAGATACCGCCGTGGCGCATCTGGCCGGGGCGATGGGCAAGCCGGTGTGGCTGCTGTCACGCTATGATGGTTGCTGGCGCTGGGGTGACCGGCAGAGCGACACACCCTGGTATCCGCAGATGCGGATTTTCCGCCAGGCGGCGCCGCTGGATTGGGACGGGGTGATCGGCGCCGTGGTCACCGCCCTCAGCGGCTGGGCGGTGAGCGGCGGGAGCGGGGGTTAATGCGGCAGATTATGCGCGGGCGCGTCCGGTGGTTTTGTTCAAAGCTGATTGGACTTCGCTGGCGTCGCGGCTTTGGGCGATCGCAACCAGCCGATCAGGCCGGGGGCTGCGAGGATCAGACCCAGCCCGTTCCAGATCAGAAACTCGGTATTCAGCAAGCCGGAGATCAGGATACTCGCGAGCGCACCGGCGGCGATTGCGGCGCTGGGCAGCCAGTCGCGCCAGTCGCGCACGACTGGAAGATCCCGCGTTGCGAGCCGCCAGAGCGCGACCACGACGGGTACCGCAAAAATCGCGAACGGTGCGTCGCGGTAGCGTGGGTCGAACACCAGGAAGGCCTGCACGATCGCCGCGGTGAACAGGAATCCGAACCAGACATGATCGAACCGCCGCGCCGCCGCCGTGCGCCAGGGAAAGCGTCCGGCCAGGGTGCCGCGCAGCAACCCGATGGTTTCGGCACCGGCAGCTGCCGGCAGCGCGGCCCCGATCACGGCGCGCCGCACCGCGAACCAGGCGAGCGCGGCCTGCGCGGGCAGGTTTACCAACGCGCAGACGATCAAAGCATCGTCATAGAGGACATGCCAGGTGATTGCGCCGGCGTATGCCAGCGCGTTGCCGAGCCCGAACGCGAGCGCGATGGCGCCGAATTTCGACGCCCTGCCGATGATTGCAAGCCCGACCGCCAGGACGATCGCGATGCCGGCGTAGAGCGGCCAATGCGGCATTTCGATCACCGGGCCGGTAAGCGGGAATTTTGGCGCGCGTTCGGCGTTCCAGATGCCCCAGTTCGCGCCGGCAATGCCTTCGTCGTGGTATTTCCAGTTCTGGTCGAAGGCTTCGATCAGATTGTAATCGACGTGATCACGGTCCGCCAACGTCACGAATTTGCGCAGAAACACCGCCTCGTTGACGCGCGATGGCGCTGCATCACCGCGCCAGCGGCCGCGGCTCGGCCAGCCGGTTTCGCCCACCGAAATCCGCTTGCCCGGGAACAGTGCTTCGGTTTTTGCGATGGTGCGGCCGATCCGGGCGATGGCGTCATCGACATTGACCGGCCGGTTCTGCCAATAGGGCAGCAGGTGGATCATCACGATATCCACGTGCTTGGCCACTTGCGGAAACTCGAACCAGAAGCTCGCGACATCCGCATAGGCGACCGGCTGTTTCACCCGCGCCTTCACATAGTCGATATCCTTGATCAGATCGGCCGGCGACAGATCCCGCCGCAGCAACACCTCGTTGCCGACCACCACCCTGGTATCGGTGTGCGGATGCGCGTTCGCCTGCGCGATGCCGGCCGCCATTTCGCGCGCATTGTCCGCTGTGTTCGACCCCAGCCAGATCCCGACCCAGACTTTCAAACCCGCCTGTTTCGCCAGCGCCCCGATATCGTAATCGCCCTCGAGCGAGGAATATGTCCTGATCCCGTCCGCATGGCGCGCCACCAGCTTCAAATCCTGCGCCACTTGCGACGCGGTGGGAAAGCTTTTGGTCAAGGGCGATTGCCAGGCGCGGAACGGCGCGTAAGACACCGAATGAAACCGCGCATCCGGCATCGAAACGCCGGCCGCCTGCGGCCGGTTGGGCCAGTACCAACCAGCCAGCGTCAGCAGGCCGAAAATAAACACCAGATAAGGTCTTGCCGATCGCATCGGGCGCAGGCTTACAGGAGCGGCGGCACGGCGAACAGAGCTTGGCATCAACCCGCTGCGGGATCGTCTTCCCGGCCGACAAACAGTATGGCGCCGGTGGTATCCGCGCGGATCACGTACAGAAACGGATGATCGGCGTTAAATATGATCGGTGGCGGCCCATAGGGATTCGACGCCGAAGCGGAAGCTGCCTCCATCCCGGTCGCTGCCATTGCTTTCGTGCCTTTTTCGTCGACGGTAATCGCCGCCCGCTGGACGACATCATCGAGCACCAAGGGGGCGTTGCGGTCAGCGGCTATGCCGGTGAAATTGGCCCCAGGTGAAAAAGCGGCCGGCATGCCAAGTGATTTCAGAACATTGGCCAGTCGGAACTGGCTGTGCGCGGCGAAACGCGGCATCGTCACGACGACCGACGGGGAATTGTAGGAGATTTCATTCTGCATCTTTAACCAGCGATCGAGCTCCGCAGCACTGAGTCCGACCTCGATACGGTCCAGAGCGGATGCGTGATTCGGCAGGATGATGATCATCGATGCAGGGCCATCATAGTCGAGCCGCAGGATTTTTACGCCGTCGGCCTGGGCGATCGGCAGTGTGAAGGTCTGGTGCATCATCGGCACCATGACTGACCGCGACCCCGCCAGATAGAACGGTCCTGGCTTGGTCAGATTTTTATCGAAAATCTCCTCGAGACTCCAACGGGCCCGGAAATAGACCCCGTTGGTCAAAATCATGCGGGTCCGTGGTGATAGCGTGTCCGGATCGATCAAATGATCGAGCCGCCCGGCAGTCGCCCGTTTGACCCATTGGTTGATCCGGGCGGCCGCATCCGTCGGTTGACCGAAATCCACCCGATCGACCCTCCCGGCGAAATCCTGCCTTACCGCCGCGATGTAGCGCGGCTCGATCGGGTCATGCGCGGAGGTCCAGACCGCGTTGGCGGCATGGAAATGAAAATCCATTGGCTGCTGCCCGCCAAACATATCGGCCTGCGCAAAATCATGGCCGAACCACGATTGCAATCGGGGTCCGACGCTGCCGCTGTCGATCCTGTTGAGATGCAGCACACTGGCGATCTGCGCCGCGGTATTTGCGCGGGCACCCAGATAAGCCATCCCGATCGCTGAATAGAGGCTGTAGGGTGAGAAAAATAAATTGCCTCGATGGTGGCGCAACTGGGCAAACACGTCGAATGCAAAGTGGGTCTCGGCGCGAACAAGCGGAGGAACCGGCTTCGGCGCGGCCTGCGCGGGGACCGCTACGGCAATCAGGCATGCGGCGGCGACCGCTGCCATCATGGGAATCAATTTCAAAGACGCCTCCGCTGTTACGGCTCAGTGTGAAAGGATTGATCCCATATCGTGATAAGACCGTCCACGCTGAGCCAAGGAACACGCACAATGTCCGCCGATGGACTGACCGATGCCGCCATTCGAACCATCCTGACCACCACACGCCGCATCGCCCTGGTCGGCGCCTCGGCCAATCCGGCACGGCCGTCGAACGAAGTGCTGCACAGCCTGCTCGCGCGTGGCTACGACGTCACGCCGGTCAACCCCGGCCTCGCCGGCCAGACACTGCACGGCCGCATCGTCGTCGCCTCACTCGACGCCGCAGCCCCGCTCGATATGGTCGATCTGTTCCGCGCGTCCGATAAAGTCTTGCCCGCCGTGCAAGACGCCATCCGCCTCGGCGCCCGAACCATCTGGATGCAACTCGGTGTGATCAACCACGAAGCCGCCACCCTCGCCCGCAACGCAGGACTGACAATCGTAATGAACCGCTGCCCGCTGATCGAAATCGCCCGGCTTGGGATCGCGGAGAGGTGAGGGAGAGTAAGCAAGGCGGGGGGCTTTGCCCCCTCGACCCCCACTAAGGGCTTAGCCCTTAGAACCCACCAGTTTTAGGCAAGGGGAGGGCGACCCAGGCCAGATCAGTTGAACCACCGGGGCAGCGCCCTCCCCTTGCCTAAAACTAATGGATTTTAAAGGCTCAGCCTTTAACGGGGTCCAGGGGCGGAGGAGCCGAAGGTTCCAGCGATGCTCTTCATCGCTGGAATGGCTCCGGAGGGAGAGGCCCTGGCCTTGCTTGCTCTCCCTCACCTCACTCCACGGTCCCGCGCCGGATGATATCCGCGCCGAATTTGGCGCGGATTGTGTCCATGGCTTGTTGCCGTGCGGCGCGGCGTGGGCTTTCCTGGTCCATCAGGTCGCCGTGGTCGGCGAGGTTGGCGGGCACGAGCCGGGCCGCGCCGATGCCGATCAGCCGGAATGCGGGTCCGGCGGCCTGGTGCACGATGGGTTTGGCGGCTTCGAATATGGTTTCCGGCAGCTGGGTGGGGGCGGTCAGGCGGACGGCGTGGGTGTGGGTTTCGAAGCGGGCGGTCTTGAGTTTCAGGACGAGTGCGGCGGCGGCGAATTGTTCCGCGCGGAGGCGCCGGCCGAGTTTTTCGCAGAGTGGCCAGAGGGCGCGGCCGAGCAGGACGGGGTCGGTGATGTCGTGTGCGAAGGTGGTTTCGGCGCTGATCGATTTGGTTTCGCGCACCGGGTTGACCCGGCGGTTGTCTTCGCCGCGCGCGCGGGCGACCAGGGATGGACCGTCGTCGCCCAGGCGCTGCCGCGCGGTTCGTGGATCGAGCGCGGCTAGCTGGCCGATGCGGGTCATGCCCAGGCCGGCCAGTTTGCGGACCAGGGCGGGGCCGATGCCGGGCAGCGTGCCGAGCGGTTCGGGGGCGAGCACGGCGGCGGTATCGGCGCCCAGTATGGCGAAGCCGCGCGGCTTGTCACGTTCGGCGGCGAGTTTCGCGCGCAGGCGGTTGGCGGCCAGCCCGATCGACACGGTGACGCCGACGTTGGTCTCGACATCGCGAGCGAACCGGCTGAGCACGGCGGCGGGTGGCGCGCCGTGCAGCGCTTCGGTGCCGGCGAGGTCGAGGGCGGCTTCATCGATCGAGAGCGGCTGCACCAGCGGCGTCAGGCGTTGCATCATATCGCGAATTTCGCGCGCCACGGCGCCGTATTTGGACAGGTCGGGGCGGATCACGGTGGCATCCGGGCAGAGTTTCAATGCCTTGAACATCGGCATCGCCGACCGCACGCCGGACAGGCGCGCGACGTAGCAGCACGCCGCGACGACCCCACGGGTGCCGCCGCCGACGATCACGGGCCGGTCGCGCAATTCGGGACGGTCGCGTTTTTCGACGCTGGCGAAAAACGCATCGCAATCGATATGCGCGATCGCCAGCGTTCCAAGCTCGGCATGGCTGATCAAGCGCCGCCCGCCGCACTGGGGGCAGGCGCCACTGAGCTCGGCGCCGGGTTGGATCAACACGGCATCGCAATCGCGGCAGAGCGTGGGCATCGGTGCCGAGGGTAAGCCAAGTCGTTGGGCTCGTTAATGGGCGGAAATCGTCTTGCCGCTGGTCCGAGGAAGAAAAAGGCTTCTTTTATGTAAAAAAGAAGCAAAAAACTTTTTTGATTTGGGTGATCGGTGCTTATGCTGGGCTCAGGAGTGATCCCTGGTGGTTGCGACCTGGCTCATTTCCGGCTTCTGGGCCTGGCGCACCAGCCAGCGGAGGTCGCGATAGCCCATTGCGCCTGGAATTCGGCTCTGTCCGACATAGACCATCGGCACTTCGTCGATCCCGAGTGCTGCACCGCGCTGCAAGGATGCATCAACCGCGCGGATGGTTGCAGGGCGCGTCATGTCGCGCATGAAACGGGGCACATCCATCCCCAGCTGTGCGGCATCCGCCTTGAGCAATGCCAAGGTCGGCAAGGGGGCCTGGCTCATCAATAGGGTGTGCATCGCATCGAACCGCCCCTGGAGCCGCGCCGCCACCAGCGCCTGAGCGCCGAGCTTGCTCTGCCAGCCCAGAATGGGCACGTCGATCGGGACGTAGCGGATCTGCTTGTTACGCGCGATCAACCGCTCGATCCGCCGGTTCATCGCGCGGCAGGGGGCGCAAGACGTATCGTAGAAATCGACGATGGTGATCGACCCGTTCGGGTTGCCGAGCACCACATCCCCCGGCCGGACCAGACTTGCCGCGGAAACGACCCCGGCGCCCGGCGATGCGGCCGTCGCGCCGCCAATAACGCCCATCACCGCCACCGCGACTGCCGCCAGCCACCGTTGAGCTCGCATGATCAATCTCCAATAAACCGTCTATCATCATCAGAAATGACAACATGTCCCAGTTTTTGGTGATTGTCTCTATAAACTTATTTAATATCTCTGCGTGAGTAACTAAACATGATCACGCGTTCTGGTGGTACTCCTCCGAGGTGAACAACTCGTTAACGCGTCCGGAAATTGTTTAACTTGACCTAAG
Organism: Acidiphilium rubrum; assembly: GCF_900156265.1. GTDB lineage: Bacteria > Pseudomonadota > Alphaproteobacteria > Acetobacterales > Acetobacteraceae > Acidiphilium > Acidiphilium rubrum. The sequence goes on along the minus strand of NZ_FTNE01000010.1, from coordinate 108,782 downwards.
CGGCAATCGGCTCAACCATCCGGCAAGGAGGACCATCATCATGAACGTCACCACCCGCATTGCGCCCGCAGCCAGCCCGCATCCCGGCGTCAGCGCCGAGGAGTGGCAGGTCCGTTGCGATCTGGCCGCGCTCTATCGGCTTGTCGCGCATTTCAAGATGACCGATTTCATCTACACCCATATCAGTGCCCGCCTGCCCGGCCCCGATCATCATTTTCTGATCAACGACTACGGCACGATGTTCCATGAGATGCGCGCCTCCGACCTCGTGAAAATCGACCTCGAGGGCAATCGCATCGAAACCCCTGGCATTACGGCGGCCAAGGTCAATCAGGCGGGCTTCACCATCCACTCCGCCATCCATATGGCGCGGCCCGACCTGATGGCGGTGATTCACACCCACACCGCCGCCGGCATTGCGGTTGCGGCGCAGGAACAGGGGCTGTTGCCGATCAGCCAGCATGCCATGAAATTCTATGGCTGCCTGTCCTATCATGGCTATGAGGGCATCGCGCTCGACCTGGATGAGCGGGACCGCATCGTCGCCGATCTTGGTCAGAACAAGGCGATGATCCTGCGCAACCACGGCCTGCTGGTCGGCGGACGCACCATCCCCGAGGCTTTCCACGAAATCTATTTCCTCGAACGCGCCTGTCAGGCGCAGGTGGCCGCGCTGTCCGGCGGTGTCAAGCTGGTGATTCCGCCGCGCGAAGTTTGCGAGCACACCGCCGCGCAATTCAGCCGCGATACCGATAACCGCATGGCGCATTACGAAATGGCCTGGCAATCCGCCCTGCGCCTGATCGAGGCCGATGGTGCGTATCGCACCTGAATAAAATACACGGCCGCGCTTGCGCGGATCAGCCGGGGAAGACCACGGTTTTGCTGCCGCTGATGAAGACGCGCCGTTCGACGTGAAACAGGACGGCGCGGGCCAGCACGCGGCGTTCGATGTCACGGCCTTTGCGGACCAGGACTTCGGGTGTGTCGCCATGGGAGATGCGTTCGACGTCCTGTTCGATGATCGGGCCTTCATCGAGCGCGGTGGTGACGTAGTGCGCGGTGGCGCCGATCAGTTTGACGCCGCGCGCATAGGCCTGGTGGTAGGGTTTGGCGCCTTTGAAGCCGGGCAGGAACGAGTGGTGGATATTGATGCAGCGGCCCGCGAGTTTGGCGACCAGCGCGTCTGACAGCACCTGCATGTAGCGGGCGAGGATGACGAGCTCGGCGCCGGATTCGCGCACCAGGCGCCAGATTTCGCCTTCCTGTTCCATTTTGGTGTCCGGCGTGATCGGCAGATGGTGGAACGGAATGCCATCGAGGTCGAGATGTTCGTAGGTGCTGCGTTCGTGGTTGGCGATGATGCCGGCGATGTCCATCGGCAGTTCGCCGGTGCGTTGGCGGTAGAGCAGATCGACCAGGCAATGATCGAAGCGCGAGACCAGGATCATGGCGCGGGGGCGGTGCGTGGGGTCGGTGATCGCCCAATTCATGCCGAACTGGGTCGCTATGGGGGTGAAATCGGCCGGCGGCAGGGTGGTGCCGGCGTCGAGCGGGGCGAAGACGACGCGCATGAAGAACTGGCCGCTGGCGCGATCGTCGAATTGTTGGGCTTCGCGGATGTCCAGTCCGTGTTCGTAGAGGAAATTGCCGACCGCGCCGACGATGCCGGGGCGGTTGTGGCAGGACAGGGTCAGGATGGCGGTGGTCATGGGTCGGCATCGCTCCGTGGTTCGGTTGACGCGATGCTGGCAGATTTAGGACGATTGCGTGAGAGGGCAGCACCGTCTTTTTTGTGAGTGGCCTCATGCCCCCAAAAGACCCGTGGCCCAGATTCAAGAAAGTTTTTTGCTTCTTTTTTTCAAAAAAGAAGCCCTACCCTTCCTTGCCCCACGCCGCCCGGCGTGATCGAACCAGAGCATGACTATCACAGCGCGGGCGTCCCTAGCAGGTGTAATTGGCTGGCCGGTGGCGCATTCGCGTTCGCCGTTGCTGCATGGCACCTGGCTGAAGCGGCATGGGATCGATGGGGCGTATCTGCCGCTGCCGATCCGGCCGGAGGATTTTGCGGTGTGTGTGGCGGCTTTGGCGCGGATGGGGTTTGTCGGCGCGAATGTGACGATTCCGCACAAGGAGGCGGCGTTTGCCTTGTGCGATGAGGTGGCACCCAGCGCGCGGCGGGCGGGCGCGGTGAACACGCTGGTGTTTCGCGACGGGCGGATGGTCGGTTCCAACACCGACGGGGTGGGGTTCATGGCCAATCTGCGGGCGCATGGGGTTGATCCGGCGGCGGGACCTGCGCTGGTGCTGGGGGCGGGCGGTGCGGCGCGGCCGATCGGCGCGGCGCTGCTCGATGCCGGGGTGGTCGTGCATTTTTGCAATCGGACCGAGGACCGGGCGGCGCGGCTTGCGGCGACGATCGGCGGCGGTGTGATCGGGTGGGAGGATCGGGCGGCGGCGCTCGGTGATCATGCGCTGGTGATCAACACGACATCGCTCGGGATGGCGGGGCATCAGTCGCTCACGCTCGATCTGGCGCGGGCGCCTGCGGGTCTGGCGGTGGCGGATATTGTGTATGTGCCGCTGGAAACGCCGTTGCTGGCGGCTGCGCGGGCGCGCGGGCTGCGGGCGGTGGAGGGGTTGGGGATGCTGCTGCATCAGGCAGTGCCGGGGTTTGCCGCGTGGTTCGGGGTGACGCCGGTGGTGGATGAGGCGCTGTATCGCGTGGTTGCGGGCGATTTGCTGACGTGAGGATCATTGGCCTGACCGGCGGGATCGGGATGGGCAAATCGACGGTGGCTTCGATGTTTCGCCGCCGTGGCGTGCCGGTGTTCGATGCGGATGCGGTGGTGCGGCGGTTGCAGGCGCCGGGTGGTGCGGCGCTCCCGGCGATTGCGGCGGCGTTTCCCGGCGTGGTGCGCGGGGACGTGCTGGATCGGGCGGCGCTGCGGGCGGTGGTGCTGGCCGATGGCGCGGCGCGGCGGCGGCTGGAGGCGATCATGCACCGGATGGTGCGGCGCGCGGAGGGGCGGTTTCTGGCCCAGGCGCGGCGCCGGCGGGTGCGGGCGGTGGTGCTGGATATTCCGTTGCTGTTCGAGACCGGTGGTGAGCGGCGGGTTGATGTCGCGGTGACGGTTTCGGCCCCGCGATCGGTCCAGGTGGCGCGGGTGCGCCGGCGCGGGCTGGCCAAGGCGGAGATTGCACGGATCATTGGCCTGCAGATGCCGGATGCCGAGAAGCGGCGGCGGGCGGAGGTGGTCATTTTCACCGGTTTGTCGCGCGGGGCAACGGTGCGGGCGGTACAGCGGTTTATTGCACGGCAGTTTATCGCGTAGCCGTTTTCTGGCCGAGGATGAAGCTGATGCCGCCGGTGAACAGGGCGGATACCGCGGTCTGGCCCCAATGGCGCGACGAGGCGCTGGCGGTGGGATCGAGAAAGCCTTCGTAGATGGCGAGCAGGCCGAGCAGGATGATCGAACCGAAGATCAGCAGAAACACCAGCCAGTCCTTGCGGCGGCGCAAAGCGGCGTCTTCGGGGGGTTCCGGCGGTCGAACCATGATTTCAGCCGCGAGACGCCCGGAAAAATCGATTTCCTGCGGCGGCATGGATCAGAGCAGGCCGACGAACTCGGTTTCGAGTTTGTTCCGGTCGGAGGCGATGCCGATATGCTTGGACTCGCGCTTGGCTTGATGCGCGACCTCCATCAAGGCGATGGCTTGGCGGATCACATCGGTCTTGGTGGCTCCGGCGGAGGCGGCGATGGTATCGAGCCGGTCGTTCAACTCGGGTGAGACCAGCAGGTTCAGACGTACTTTCTCGGCCATGGTGGATCTCCTGTGTGGTTATTATATGTATAATCAGGTAATGTTTATGTCAATAATATATGTATAATCGACGTCGATCGTGCTGGTTGAACCGGAGTCCATGCCGGCGCAAGACTCGGTTATGACGCGCTCAATTCTGTTCGACACCGAGACCACCGGCCTCGATCCGCTGCACGGGGATCGGGTGATCGAGGTTGCGGCGATCGAGTTGCACAACGATCTGCCGACCAATCGTACGTTTCACCGCCTGATCGATCCCGAGCGCGATATTCCGGGCGATGCCAGCCGGATTCACGGCATTACCAACGCCGATGTCGCGGGCAAGCCGAAATTTGCCGAGATCGCCCCCGATCTGCTGGCGTTTTTCGGCGATGATCCGCTGGTCGCGCATAATGCCGCATTCGATTTCGGGTTCCTCGATGCCGAGTTCGGCCGGATCGGGCGGCCGCCGCTGGACCGGGGCCGGATGATCGATACGCTGGTGCTGGCGAAAGCGCGGTTTCCCGGCATGCCGAACAGCCTCGATGCGCTATGCCGGCGATTCGAGATCGATCTGTCGGCGCGGACCACCCATAATGCGCTGCTCGACTGCAAATTGCTGGCGGAAGTCTACGTCGAACTCACCGGCGGGCGGCAGCGCGGCTTCGATCTCGCGGCCGATGCCGGGCTGACGCTGGTGGAATATCAGCACAGCGGCACGCGAACGGCGCGGTTTATGCCGGTAAGCGACGACGACCGCGCCGCGCATGACGCGTTCGTGGCGACGATCAAGGATGCGGTCTGGCGGCGGGAATAAGGGTTCTTTTCTTTCAAAAAGAACCCTTTCTTCATCTTTGTATGGCCCAGATGGCGAATGCATAATTGGTCGCCATCAATTTGAGCGCATCGAACCGTCCCGCGGCACCGGCGTGTCCGGCATCCATGTCGATTTTCAGCATGATCGGCGCATCGCCGGTTGTGAAATCGCGCAGTTTGGCGACGAATTTGGCCGGCTCCCAATAGGTTACCCGCGGGTCGGACAGGCCGCCGGTCGCCAGCAGCGGCGGGTAGGCGTACGGTCCGATGTTGTCATAGGGCGAATAGGCGGCGATCGTGTCGTAGGCGACCGGGTCGATCAGCGGGTTGCCCCATTCGGGCCATTCCGGCGGGGTGAGCGGCAAGGTATCGTCGGAAATCGTGTTGAGCACATCGACGAACGGGACCGCCGCGATCACGCCGGCCCAGAGATCGGGGCGGAAATTATAGACCGCCCCCATCAACAACCCGCCGGCGGAACCGCCATGCGCGACGATGCGGCCGGGTTTGGTGTAGCCCTGGGCGATCAGATGGTCCGCCACCGCGATGAAATCGGTGAAACTGTTCATTTTCTTCGCACCACGGCCGTCGAGAAACCAGTTCCAGCCCTTCTCGGTGCCGCCGCGGATATGCGCGATCACGTGAATCCAGCCGCGATCGACCAAGCTGAGGATGTTCGGCTGAAACCACGGGTCGATCGCGAAACCATACGAGCCATAGCCGTAGAGATGCACCGGCGCCGAACCATCGGTCGGCGTATCCCGGCGCAGCAGCACGGTGACCGGAATCGTCGCACCATCCGCCGCCGTTGCGGTGAGGCGGCGGGTTTCGTAGCGTGCCGGATCGTGGCCGGAGGGGATTTCCTGCGATTTGCGCAGGGTCCGCGCACCGCTCGGGATATCATAGTCGAACCATTGGCGCGGCGTGGTCGGCGATGAATAGATATACCCGATCGTCGCGGTATCGAACTCGTAGCCGGGATCGAGGCTGAGTACATAAGCCGCCTCGTCGACCGCAATGGCCGTTTCGGTGCCGGCACGCGTGCGAAGGATGATGCGGTTGTTCGCCTCGATCCGCTCGACCCGGATCAGATAATCCCGCAGAACCATGGCAGAAACAATGAACCGGCCGGGCCGATGCGCCACGATGTCGCGCCACTGCGCCCGGCCCGGTGCGGCAAACGGCGCTTCGACCAGCTTGAAATCGACCGCGCCATCGGCATTGGTGCGGATCACCAGCCGATCGGCCCAATCCTCGACCTCATAGCGCAGCCCCGGCGTGCGGGGCTCGATGACAACCGGCATCGCCGTCGGCTCATCGCCGGGAATCCGCCAGATCTCGCTGGTTTCCTGGTTGCCGCAGGTGATGAAAATGGAACCGCCGGACGCCGACGCCTCGACGCCGATGAAAAAACCCTCGTCCGGTTCCTCATAGATCAGAACATCTTCGGAATCGCCGATCGCGCGGCGGAAAATCCGGGTCGGCCGGCCATTGTCGTCGCGGAACGTCCAAAACAGATAGCGCGAACAGGGTGACCACGCGAAATCGCCCGAACAGGATTCGATCACGCCAGGCAACAGCGCGCCGGTTGCCAGAGATTTGACCCGGACCTGATACACTTCCGAGCCCTGAGCATCCTCGGCATAGGCGAACCAGGCATGATCCGGACTGTGCCGCGCCCCGATCACCCGATAATACGCATGGCCCTTCGCCTGCGCATCGGCATCGAGCAGGATCGCCTCAGCACCGCCGGCCCGCGGCGTGCGGACATAGATCGGATGCTCCGCACCTGGATCATACCGCCGATAATAAGCGAACGGACCATCCGGCTTCGGGACCGATGCATCATCCTGCTTGATCCGCGCCTTCATTTCGGCTCGCAATTCTTCCTGCAAGTCCTCGGTGCCGGCCAGCACACCAGCGGTGTACGCGTTTTCCGCCAATAAATGCGCACGGATATCCGGCCGCAACACGGCAGGGTCGCGCAACACCGCCTGCCAGTTGTCGTCCTTCATCCAGGCATAATCATCGGTCCGCACGCGGCCGAGCTGCTCGATGCGCTTCGGCTGGCGCACTGCAACCGGCGGCACAAGAGACGGTATGACATGATCGTTCATCCGAATTTCCTCCAAACCTGCCCCATCATCACCCGCATCGACCCCAGCACGCAACAGACCCCGCCAACACACACCCGCGAGCAGTTGCGCCCGGCTCAACAGCGCCGTAAAACACGCCCCGAGGCGGGTATGATGTAATGGTAGCCTGTGAGCTTCCCAAGCTCGACGCGCGGGTTCGATTCCCGCTACCCGCTCCAGATTGATGGATATCTGGCTTGGTTGGTCGGTTAAGAAGAAGGCCAAGGGGCTCTGCCCCCTGGACCCCCGTTAAAGGCGGAGCCTTTAAAATCCATTAGTTTTAGGCAAGGGGAGGGCGACCCAGGCCAGATCAGCGGAAAGTCCGAGGCAGCGCCCTCCCCTTGCCTAAAACTAGCGGGTTCTAAGGGCTCCGCCCTTAGTGGGGGTCCAGGGGGCGAAGCCCCTTGGCCTTCTCCTTATCCCGCCGATCATGCCACGTTTCCATCATCCGCAGCACGGCGGCAGCGGTTTCCTCGATCGAGCGGCGGGTGACGTTGACGGTGGGCCAGCCGCGCGTGGAGCAGAGGCGGCGGGCCCAGAGGAGTTCGGCTTCCACGGCGTCTTCATCGATGTAGTCTTCGCGGTCGCGCTGGAAGGCAGCACCTGGTGTGGTGGTGGCGCCGAGCAGGCGCAGGCGGTGGCGGCGGATTTCGATCAGGGGGGCGGCGTCGATGAACAGGCCGATCACGGGGCAGCGTGGTTCATCGAGCACATCGGGCACGGCGAGGCTGGGGACCAGCGGGATATTGGCGGCTTTGACGCCGCGGTTGGCAAGGTAGAAGGCGGTTGGCGTTTTCGAGGAGCGGGAGACGCCGACCAGGATGACATCGGCTTCGGCGAGGCCGCGCATCGCCTGGCCATCGTCGTGTGAGAGCACGTAGTGCATGGCGTCGATCCGGCGGAAGTAATCCGCGTCGAGCACGTATTGCCGGCCGGGTGTCGCGCGGACCGGGGTGCCGAGTTCATCGGCCAGCAGTTTGAACACCGGATCGAGCATATGGAGCAGGCGCAGGCCGAGGCGCTCGCACGCCTGGGCGAGTTCGCCGCGCAAGGCTTCATCGACCAGGCTGGACAGGACCGGGCCACGTTCGGCTTCGATGCCTTCGAGCACGCGGTGCAATTGCAGGCGTGAGCGGATCAGGCTCCAGCGGTGCAGGTGGATATCGGCCCCTTCGAACTGGGCGGTCACCGCGCGGGCGACGGCGTTGAGCGTGTCGCCGGTCGCGTCCGAGACGAGGTGGAGATTGAGGCGTTTACCGTCCATGAACCTGCTCATAGCGTGGATAACTCGGAGCCGGATAGGGTCGCCGGTGGAGAAGTCGGATAACTCCGGAATCCTGATTCGCTGTGGATTGTTGTGGGCTGGCGTTTATGCAAATGTGGAAAAATCCAGGGTTTGACGTAGAATCAGCCGATTAAAACCGGACTCTGGCTGTGGATAAGTTTGTGTATTGTTGTGGGGTGAGCGGGGTTCCACATGATTCACAGGGTTAACTTCCACAACCATTCTTTAATCTAAAACATTTAAAAGGTAGTCCGGGTCCATGACGGGGAAAATGATCGATCGGCCGATTTTGCGGGTTCTTGCGGGGGAGGCGATCTGGCCGCCGCCGGTGTGGCTGATGCGTCAGGCCGGGCGGTATCTGCCGGAGTATCGCAAGCTGCGGGCGACCGCGGGGAACTTCATTGCTCTGAGCACGACGCCGGCAATGGCGACGGAAGTGACGCTGCAGCCGGTGCGCCGGTTCGGCATGGATGCGGCGATATTGTTCAGCGATATTCTGATCCTGCCTTGGGCGCTGGGGCAGAAGCTGCGGTATGCCGAGGGCGAAGGCCCGCTGATGGAGCGGATCGAGGATTTGGCGGGGCTGGATGCGCTCGATCTGAACCGGTTGAAGCCGGGCACGGAATCGGTGATGGAAACGGTTTCGCGCGTGCGGACCGATCTGCCGCCGCGCTGCACCTTGATCGGGTTTGCCGGTAGCCCGTTCACGGTTGCGTGTTACATGCTCGACGGCAAGGGCGGCAATTTCGCGCGCACCATGGGACTGATCTACAGCGATCCGGGGCTGGTGGCTGCGGTGATCGAGTTGGTGACCACCGCGACGATCGATTACCTGTCCTGGCAGATCGAGGCCGGGGCGGATTGCGTGATGCTGTTCGACTCCTGGGCCGGGTTGCTGCCGCCCGATTTGTTTCGTGCGCATGTGATTCACCCGACGGTGCGGATTGTCGATGCGCTGCAGGCGCGGCATCCGGATGTGCCGATCATTGGGTTTCCGCGCCTCGCGGGGTTGATGGCGCTGCCGTATATTGCCGAGACCGGGATTGCCGGATTTGGTATGGATACCGGCACGGATGCGCCGAGCCTTGCGCGGTTACTGCCGCGCAAAGTGGCGTTACAAGGGAATCTGGATCCGTTGCTGTTGCGGGCGGGTGGGGTTTCGCTCGACCACGCAGTGGAACGAATCGCCCGCGAAATGGCCGGCGTGCCTCATATTTTCAACCTCGGCCACGGCATCGTGCCGGAAACCCCGCCCGACCATGTCGCCATGTTGATCGAACGGCTGCGTTCGTTGGAGCCGGCACCGCTTGAGGAATTCCGGGAAGCCGCTACTTCAGGTTCATGAACGACACCGAACCCGTCCTGCCCGCGCGTACAGCCATTGTTCTGTTCAATCTGGGTGGCCCGGATGGGGCGGACAGTATCAAGCCGTTCAGGGTCAATCTGTTTTCCGATCCTGCGATTATCCGCGCGCCGATTTTTATCCGCTTTTGGCTGGCACGGCTGATCGCGGCCTCGGCGCAGAGCAAGGCGGAGGAAGGCTACGCGATGATGGGCGGTAAATCGCCCTTGCTCGAACTCACGCAGCGCCAGGCCGATGCGCTGGAGGCGAGCCTGCCGGGGTCGAAATGTTTCATCGCCATGCGCTACTGGCACCCGTTTGCGGGTGAGGTGGCGCAGGCGGTCAAGGCCTGGGCGCCGGAGCGGATTTTGCTGTTGCCGCTGTATCCGCAGTTTTCCACCACCACGACCGGCAGTTCGCTGGCCGATTGGCACGATGCGGCGGCGAAAACCGGGCTGGTGGTACCGACCACGACGCTATGCTGCTGGTATGATGACCCGGCGTTTGCCGCGGCGATCGCGGGGTTGGTAATGCGCACGCTCGCGACCGCGCGGGCGGAATTGCCGGCGGGCACGCCGATCCGCCTGCTGTTTTCGGCGCATGGCTTGCCGGAAAGCATCATCAAGGCGGGCGATCCGTATCAGGAGGAGGTCGAGGCCTGTACCGAGGCGGTGATGGATGTGATTACCCGCGCCTTGGGCGAGCGGGTCGATTATCAGGTGTGTTTTCAGTCGCGTGCGACGCCGCAACAATGGATCGAACCTTCGACCGAACAGGCGATCGAGAAAGCGGCGCATGACGGCACCGCGGTGGTCGTGATCCCGATTGCCTTCGTTTCGGAACATATCGAGACGCTGGTGGAACTTGATGTCGAGTATCGCGAGGTCGCCGAAAAACTTCATTTGCCGGGCTATTACCGTGCGCCGGCGCCAAACGATGATCCGGCGTTCATTGCCGCATTGGCGGGAATTGCGCGCCGCGCGATTGTTCATGGCGATGGTTTGTGCTCGCATCGCGGCGGACGGTCCTGCACTGTGCGCAACAGCGATTGCCCTTGGGCGCGGTATCGGGCACTCGTACCGGCATGAGCCGAAATTTCGACCTGGTGATTTTCGATTGCGATGGCGTGCTGATGGACAGCGAGATTGTCTCGGCGCGCGTGGTGGCGGCGGATATGACGGCGCATGGGCTGCCGACCACGCCGGACGTGGCGTTGGCGCGGTTTGTCGGCACCTCGCTCAGGAACATGAAACCGATCATCGAGGCTGAGCGTGGTGCGCCGCTGCCCGATGACTGGAACGACCGCATGGTGACAAAAATCGCCGAGGCGATGGCGGCGGATGTATCGCCGATCCCCGGGGCGCGCGCGGTGCTCGCACGGTTGAACGCGCTGGGAATTGCGTGGCGGATCGCCTCGAACTCGGCGGATGAGGAAATGGATGCGAAATTCGGCAAAACCGGGTTTCTCGACCTTACCGCCGGGCGCACCCATAGCGCGCCGCGCTTGTTTGCGCAGGGTGGTCAGCCGAAACCGGCGCCGGATGTATTTCTGGATGCGGCGCGCGCCGAGGCTGTGCGCCCGGATCGCTGCGTGGTAATCGAGGACTCGCCACCGGGCGTGACTGGAGCGGTGGCGGCGGGCATGATTTGCTACGGGTTTGCGCCGCATGGCGATGGTGCACATCTGCTTGCGGCGGGTGCGCATCGCATCATCGATCGGCTTGACCTCGTGCCGGGTCTGGTGATGGCGCAGAGCGTCGACGCATGACGATCGGGTTTCTGGCCGCTTTCTACCAGTGGGAACTGGCGTTTCACGTGATGTCGATCATCGCGTGGATGGCCGCGTTGTTCTACCTGCCGCGACTATACGTGTATCATTGCCAGGTGGCACCCGGTTCGCTGGAATCAGCCCGGTTCAAGGTGATGGAACGGCGGTTGCTCAAGCAGATTGCGACACCGGCGATGATATCATCATGGTTCTTCGGCATTCTGCTGATTCTCACACCGGGGGCCATTTCATGGTCGGCTCCGTGGTGGTGGGTGAAGTTCATCAGCGTGATTCTGATGAGCGGGTTTCATGGCGCACTGTCGAAATGGCGGAAGAATTTTCTGAACGATCGAAACGTGAAGCCGGAGCGATTCTATCGGATTGCCAATGAGGTGCCGACGATCCTGATGGTGATCATTGTCATCATGGTGTTTGTCAAGCCGTAAGGCCGGCTGATACGGCTGGTGGGTTGTCGTTTTTAGGTCAGTATGAATGACCGATCAATTGGCAACAATGTGTTGCCGAAGCGGCACGAGTATGCCCCTTGTACGATATTCAAACCGCGTGTCGTTTCCATTCAATACATGAACGGCTCTGCAATTGAAAAGTGCTGCGGTGGCCGACCCGAAACAAAAAAGGTCGCCGCATCGCGCAGGGGTTGGCAACAAGGGTAACAAACGAACGCGGCTTGGCTCTCATGCACAGTTATCGTGGAGGTCTTTTGGCGTGTTTATAATGTTGAAGCAAGGCAGTTACTGCAGTGTACTGCCGCGCGACTTGCATGGTTGCGGCCATGGACCAGGGTTTGACCCTTGGTTGTGTCCTGTGGAAATGCGGGGCTTGCATCGTTTGGTTCGACGATCTTCCCGGCGCGGCCTGATTAGGTAGGGCATCAGGCGGCTCAAACGTCGCATGGGGAGCCGTGTCGACGGGTGTTTGACTTTACGAGACGATAATCAATCAAGAACAGTGAGGCATCAATATAATGAAACGGATCTCAATGCGTGCTCTGCTTTGCGCGGGCTTTGGCGTCGTAGCGATGAGTGCTGCCGGCGGTGTGGCGCAGGCGCAGGTCAGTGTGCCGAAAATGACGATCGATGGCGGCCCACTCGGCACGCTCGATCTGAGCGGCGGCATCGACGGATTTTTCTACGGCTATTCCGGCGCCGGCACCAACAGCCTGTTCGGCAACGGCAAGTCGGTTGGTGCGGAGCCGCGGGTCGCCGACATCAAGGTGGTCAAGCCGACCGGCCTTGTGCAGTTCACCATCGAAGTCAAACCCGATGATTCGGTCTATTTCGGTATCCATCCGAGCCCGATGACGGCAACCACCTTCACGCTCGGGCCGGTGTATGCCGCGTATGTGACGCTCGCGCCGACGCCGGCGCTGAGCATTTCGGTCGGTCAGATCTATTCGCTCGAAGGCTGGGAATCCTCGACCGACTGGAACAACGCCAACCTGATTGACTCTTCGTTGTATTACGTCGAAAACTCATCGAGCCGCGGCGTGTCTGCAACCTACACCGTGGGCAAGCTTTCGGTCTCCGCCAATTATGGCGACGGTTTCGACAGCGGCGCTTTCAACGTGGTGCAGGGTCTTGCCACCTACGCGTTTGATGCCAACAACGCGCTCTCGCTATATGGCACAGTGAATTTCGGCCGCACCGGGCCGAACACCTTTGCCTACGGCAACGGCACGACCGGCACAGGTTATCCGGGCTACAACGCGGCCTATGTGAATTCCAACATGGCCGGCGCCTATTACGACTACACCAGTGGCAATTTGAACATCGTCCCTGAAGTGCAGTACGTCTATTCGAAGGTCGACCACAAGATCGGGCTGGATAAATTCACCAGCAACTTCGGCGCCGAGATCATCGCCAATTATACGTTCCCGAAAACGCCATGGTCGGTTGGCGGCATGGTCAATGCGTTCTCCAACGTCGGTCCGCAGGCGTGGTATTTGAACGCTCATTCAGCGGGCGTTGCGGTCGGCATCACGCCGACCTGGCAGAAGGGTCATTTCTTTGTGCGCGGCGAGGCAGGATTGCTGCATCTGACCAGCATCGGGTCGGGCTATGGGTTCGGCAGCAACGGCACCAGCCGCAACCAGGTGATCGGGATTCTCGGCGCGGGCTTCGTATTCTGACAACGGTTGTCTTGGAACTTTCGCGCGATCAGTGATTGCGACCGATGGCGGGGCGGCGTATCGAGCAATGCGTTCCCCCGCTTGAAGTTCAACTTTTTCGAACATCGAGGATATCGACATGATTGGTGATTTCACTCCAGGCCGCCGTACCGTCCTGAAACTGGCCGGGGCGGGCGCCGTCGGCGGGCTGTTGCCCGGCGTCGCCGAGGCGACGTACCGCTCCGCCCTGATCAAGGCGGCCAAGGCGGCGGGCGGGCTGAATACCATTGCGCTACCGCCCGACTGGGCAAATTATGGTGCGATCATCAGCACGTTCGAGAAGAAATACGGGATCCCCATAAAGAACGCGGCACCGGATGATACCTCCGCCCAGGAACTGCAATCGATCCGCTCGCTCAAGGGTCAGTCGCGCGGGCCGGATGTGGTGGACGTCGGTCTGGCGTTCGCTTTGAACGGCGCGAAGGAAGGCTTGTTCCGCCCCTACAAGGTCGCGACCTGGAGCAGCATTCCGGCATCGATGAAGGACCCCAGCGGCCTGTGGTACGGCGATTACTTCGGCCTCGTGTCGTTCGGCGTCAACATGTCGGTGGCCAAAGTCGCACCGCAGACCTGGGCCGATCTGAAAAAGCCGAACTACAAGGGCATGGTCGCCCTCAACGGCAGCCCGCTCGGCGCCGGTGCGGCGTTTGCCGCAGTGTTTGCGGCGGCGCTGGCGAACGGCGGCTCGCTCGATAACATCATGCCCGGTATCGAGTTCTTCGCCGATCTCGCCAAGCGCGGCAATTTCGATCCTTCAGCGGCGACCTCGGCCAGCCTGGTCTCCGGCCAGACGCCGGTGGTGGTGAATTGGGATTACCTCAATCTTGCGCAGGCCAAGGGCTCGAAGACGATGACGAAGATCGATACCGTCATCCCCGCCGATGCCAAGCCCTATGGTGCGTTCTATTGTCAGGCAATCAGCAAATTCGCGCCGCACCCGAAAGCCGCCGAATTGTGGCAGGAGTTTATCTACTCCGATGAAGGCCAGCTGCTCTATCTGAAGGGTTTCGCGCATCCCGCGCGCTTCTCCGAAATGGTGAAATCCGGCGCCATTCCGAAGTCGATGCTCGCCGAACTGCCGCCCGCCAAACCCTATGGCGAGGCGCTGTTCGCGACGATCGAGCAGACCACGAAGGCGCAAGCCGCCCTCACCGCGAGCTGGACGAAAATGGTCAGGGCGTGAGCCTGCGGCCTGTTAAATCCGCCGGGCCGCTTGCCCGGTCCGGCGGGTTGTTCACCCTGGTCTTCATGGCGCCGTTCCTGTTGTATGTGACGGCGTTCCTGATTCTGCCGACCTTGATGCTGCTGGCCACCGCGTTTCTCGGCAAACACGGCCCGACGCTGCACTACGTCGCATCCCTTGGGCAGGGCCAGACCGTCGTTGCGTTCCGCAATTCGATTGAACTGTCTGCGCTCGCAGCCCTGGTCGGCTTGGTCGTCGGCGGGCTGGCGGCCTATTTCGTGCTGCGCCCGGGCATGCCGCGCGGGCTGCGCTCGCTGGTGACCACCTTCGGCGCGGTCGCCGCGAATTTCGCCGGCGTGCCGCTGGCGTTCGCGTTCATTGCCACACTCGGCAGCCTCGGGATGATCACGGTCTGGTTCAAGGATATCGGTGTCAACCTGTACGGCATGGGATTCACGCTCTATTCAATGCCGGGGCTCGTGCTGGTGTACGCCTATTTCCAGGTGCCGCTGATGATCATCGTCATCACTCCGGCGCTCGAGGCGTTGCGGCGCGAGTGGCGGGAGGCGGCGGAGAATCTGGGTGCCTCCACCTGGGATTACTGGCGCCATGTCGGGCTGCCGATCCTGCTGCCCTCGTTGCTCTCGGCCTATATTTTATTATTCGGCAACGCATTCTCGGCTTATGCGACGCCGTACGCGCTGACCTCGGGCATCGTGGCACTCGTGCCGGTCGAGATCAGCAACGTGCTGTCCGGTAACGTGATGGTATCGCAACAGACCGGTGCCGCGCTGGCGCTGGGGATGATCGTGGTGATGGTCGTGGTGATGGGCATCTACGCGCTGATCGCGCGCCGGGTTGGCCGCTGGGTGAAGCGATGAGCCGGCCGACCCATAATCTGATCCCCGGCCTCGGGCTCGGCGTAATCGGACTGTATTTCGTAATCCCCCTGGTCGCGACCGGCGCGTTCAGCCTGTGGGAGGGCGGCGACAAATACGGACTCGCCGCCTATGCCGCGCTGATCCATCAACCGAAATTGTGGCAGAGCCTGGGCCTTTCGGTGCGGCTTGCGATTCAAACGATTCTGGTCGGGCTAGTAGTGCTGGTGCCGGCGGTGTTCTGGCTCAATCTGCGGGTCCAACGGCTGCGGCCGTTGTTCGATTTCCTCTCGGTACTGCCCTTCGTGGTACCGCCGATCGCGCTGGTCGCCGGCATGACCACGCTCTACACCGGGCCGGACTGGTTCGTCGGCACCGCCAATTATCTCGTGGTTCCCTATGTAATTCTGGCGCTGCCCTACACCTATCGGGCGCTCGATGTCGGGATGCGCGCGCTCGATCTGAAAACATTGACCGAAGCCTCGCAGAGTCTCGGCGCCGGCTGGATGACGTTGATCCTCCGCGTGGTGGTGCCCAACCTGACCACGGCGCTGATCGGTGCTGCGCTGCTGACCATCGCGATCGTGATGGGGGAGTTCACCTTTGCCAATATCCTGCTGTTCAATACGTTTGCGGTCTATATCGACTATGTCGGCCAGACCTCGGCAACCCAGGCGGCGGCGCTGACCTTGCTGAGTTTTCTGATCACCTGGCTGGCGATGCTGGGCGTGTTGTTCACCGGACGTGGCGGGCGCGGCCAGGTTCAGATCGGTGGGGCGCGCTGATGAGTTATTTGCAGCTTGATGCCGTGGCAAAGCACTACGGCAGCCGCACCGTGCTGCGCGATGTGTCGATCGATCTGAAAGCCGGCGAGTTCGTCTCCCTGCTCGGCCCGTCGGGCTGCGGCAAGACGACGCTGCTGCGGATCGTGGCGGGGTTCGATCAACCCGATTCCGGCCGGGTGGTGCTGGAGGGGCGCGATATTTCAGGCCTGGCGCCGGCGAAGCGGCAGATGGGCATGGTGTTTCAGGCCTATTCGCTGTTCCCCAACATGACCGCGCAGGAGAACGTGCAATTCGGCCTGCGGGTGCGCCGCCAGGATGCCGCGGCTCAGCAGAAACGCGCGCGCGAGGTGCTCGAACTGGTCGGGCTCGCCGAGCACGCCCAGAAATATCCGCATCAGCTGTCCGGCGGGCAGCAGCAGCGCGTCGCGCTGGCGCGCGCTTTGGCGATCAGCCCGGCGTTGCTGCTGCTCGATGAACCGCTGTCCGCCCTGGATGCCAAGGTGCGCGTGCAGCTGCGCGATGAAATTCGCCGGATCCAGCAGGAAACCGGAGTCACCACGTTGTTCGTCACCCATGATCAGGAGGAGGCGTTGTCGATCTCCGATCGCGTGGTGGTGATGCATGATGGCGTGCTGGCACAGGTCGGCGAACCGGCGGCGATCTACGGCGAGCCTGCCAATATTTTCGTGGCCCGTTTCGTCGGCGCCGTCGCCGAACTTCCAGGCGTGGTGGCGGATGGATCAGGTGGCATGGTCACGGTGCTCGGCCGGCAGGTTGCGGCAAGCCGGGCGCGCGGCATGGCGGCCGGAACGCGGGTGTATTTCCTGCTGCGCCCCGAAACCGTGCGGCTCGGCCCGCCGGATGCCGCCGGCATGCTGCACGGCACGGTCATCGCGCGTACCTTCTTCGGCGCGCTGACCAGCCTGAAGGTCGAAATCACCGGCGGTACCGATTGCGTGACCGCGGCGATGGCCAGCGGCGACGCCGCGAACATCGCAATCGGCAGCACAGTCTCGGTCAACTGGGACCCAGATTCCCCCCGCCTCCTCGTCGCCTGACAAACAAAAGTTTTTTGGTTCTTTTTTACAAAAAAGAACAACTTGCTTCTTTGTTCTCGAAGGACCGCCCATGACCCCCCTACCCCCAGGCGCCATCGAAGCCGCCAAAGCCGCGGCGGATGCCGCGGGCGCCGTCATCCGCCCATATTTCCGCTCCGGCATCACCGCCGACGATAAATCCGACGACAGCCCGGTCACCATGGCCGACCGTGCCGCCGAACAGGCGATCCGTGCGGTGATGGCCGAGCGGTTTCCGACGTTCGGCGTGATCGGCGAGGAATTGGGCGACCAGCGGCTGGGTCGCTTCAACTGGGTGATCGACCCGATCGACGGCACCCGCGAATTCATCACCGGCCGGCCGACCTTCGTGACGCTGATCGCCCTGGTCGAAGACGGCGTGCCCGTGCTCGGCCTGATCGATCAACCGGTGATCGGCGAGCGCTGGATGGCGGCGGGCGGCACGCTCGATTTCACCAGCCGGTTCGGCGGGCGCATCGGCTGCCGCAAACGGGGCGCGCTAGGCGATGCGGAACTGTCCTGCACCGGACCCGAATGGTTCGATGCCGATCAACGCGCGGCGTTTCACCGGCTGGAAGCCGCATGCCGCCGGGCCTCCTGGGGTGATGACGCCTACGCCGCCGGTCTGGTGGCCCTCGGCGAGATCGATGTGATCGCCGAAGCCGGGCACAAGCCGTGGGACTGGGCGGCGTCGGTGCCGATCATCGAGGCGGCTGGCGGCATGATGTGTGACTGGTCTGGCAACAAGCTGCGCCTCGATGCTGCCCATGACGGCACGGTGCTGATCCTGGGCGATCCCTCGCTGCGCGATGCGGCCCTTGCCGCGTTGCAGGGCGGCTGATGCTGATCGCGCATCTGACCGATCTGCACGTGCGCCCGTTCGGCCGGGCGACCAACCGCGTGGTCGAGACCAATCTGATGGTCGAGCGGGCGGTGCGCCAGGTCGCCGGCTTCGCACCCGCGGCGGTGGTGATCACCGGCGATCTGACCGAGAACGGACTGCCCGAGGAATACGCCGAATTGCGCCGCCTGCTCGAAGGTCGGCTCGCCTGCCCGGTCTATGTCGTGCCCGGCAATCACGACCGGCGCGCATCATTGCGCAGCGCGCTCGGCGCTTGGCCGGGCGTGAGGACCGATTCCGCATTCGTGCACTACGCAGCGGACATCGGCCCGCTCCGGCTGATCATGCTCGACAGCGTGGTGCCGGGTGCCGGTCATGGCGAACTCTGCAGCGAACGCCTCGCGTTTCTGGAACGCGCGCTCGATGCGGCGCAGGATCGGCCCGTGCTGATCGGCCTGCATCATCCGCCCTTCATGACCGGCATTGCCGCGATGGATGCAATTCCCCTGCGCGCGCCAGAAGCGTTGCTCGCACTCATCGCACGGCACGGCCGGGTGCTCGCGGTGCTCTGCGGCCATCATCATCGGGTGATCATGGCGCAGCACGGCGGCGCGATGCTGCTCGCCGGTGCCGCGATCGGCGGGCATCAGAGCGAACTGACATTTGATCCTGCGGCCCGCCCCTATTTTTATCTCGAACCCGGCGGGTATTTCCTGCTCCGCTGGGATGGATCGGCGCTCACCGCCAATCTGGCGACGATCGGCGATTTTGCGGGACCGTTTCCCTTCGCGGTGGATGCGGATTACCCCGGACGTACCATGGCTTGAGGAGGACAACGATGCGCGAACAGCACGCGGCGAAACGGCCAAATATTCTGATCATCATGGCGGACCAGCTCGGCGCGCGCGCCCTGCCCGCCTATGGCAACAAAGTCGCGCTGACGCCGCACATCGATGCGCTGGCGGCCGCCGGCGTGGTGTTCGAAAACGCTTATTGCAACGCACCGCTATGCGGCCCTTCACGCTACGTGTTCATGTCCGGCCGCTTGGCCTCGAAGATCGGCGCCTACGACAATGCCGTGGAATTTCCAGCAACCTTGCCAACCTTCGCGCACCATATGCGCCAGGCCGGCTACCGAACCATCCTGTCCGGAAAGATGCATTTCTGCGGCCCGGACCAGATGCACGGGTTCGAGGAACGCCTGACCACCGATATCTACCCAGCCGATTTCGGCTGGACGCCGGACTGGACTGATTTCGAAACCAGGCTCGATTGGTATCACGACATGAGCTCAGTGCGTGACGCCGGACTGTGCGTGCGCACCAACCAGATGGATTTCGACGACGAGGTAGTATTCGCCGCGCGCCGCAAACTGTTCGATATCGCCAGGGACGATGACGACCGGCCGTTCTGCATGGTCGTCTCCCTGACCCATCCGCACGATCCGTTCGCGATGACCGCCGAATACTGGAATCGATACGAACCCGATGCGATCGACATGCCGCGCTACCGCCCCGATCCTGCCACACTCGATCCGCATTCGAAACGGCTTCGCCATGTGTGCAACACCGATCGCGAGCCGGTGACGGAAGCCAACATCCGCGACGCCCGCCACGCCTATTACGCCGCAATCTCCTACGTCGATGATCAGGTCGGCAAGGTCATGACCGCGCTCGACGAATGCGGCCTCGCGGACCGCACCGCCACGATGGTCACCGCCGATCACGGCGAAATGCTCGGTGAACATAGTCTGTGGTACAAAATGGGGTTTTTCGAAGATGCCTGCCGAATTCCCCTGATCGTGCACGCACCCGCACTGTTTGCCCCCGCCCGCATCGCCGCCTGCGTATCATCGGTCGATATCCTGCCGACCCTCGCCGACCTCGCCGAAGCCCCAACCCCGGCTGCACAAGGATTGACGATCGACGGCCGATCCCTGCGCGGCCACTTGACCGGCGCTGGCGGACACGACGAGGTGCTCGGCGAATACATGGGCGAAGGCGCCATCGCACCGATCATCATGATCCGGCGCGGCGATCTCAAATTCATCCATTGCCCGGTCGACCCCGATCAACTCTTCAGCCTCCGCACCGACCCCGATGAGCGCATCAACCTCGCCACCAACCCGGACTTCGCCGTAACAATCGATGCCCTCCGCAACGAGGTCGCACAACGCTGGAACCTCGCCACCATCCACGCCGATGTGCTGGCAAGCCAGGCCCGCCGACGCTTCGTCAACGCCGCGCTGCGGCACGGCACCTATCAACCCTGGGACTACCAGCCCATCGTCGACGCCTCGGAACAATACATGCGCAACCACATCAAACTCGCCGACCTCGAACGCCGGGCCCGATTTCCGCGGGTTGGGGGGCAGTGAGGCGAGGAAGCAAGGCCAGGGGCTCTGCCCCTGGACCCCGTTAAAGGCGGAGCCTTTAAAATCCATTAGTTTTAGGCAAGGGGAGGGCGACCCAGGCCAGATCGACGGAACCTCCGAGGCAGCGCCCTCCCCTTACCTAAAACTAGCGGGTTCTAAGGGCTGCGCCCTTAGTGGGGGTCGAGGGGGCAAAGCCCCCCGCCTTGCTTCCTCGCCTCAGTGCCCCTCACCCGTGGACATGACCCAACGGCATCGTGCAATGCAGAAATGCGTTTTGGTGATTGGTGGGGTGTCTGATATAGATTCGTCCTTGGTCATATTCGCATAATTGTGACCGGTTCGGAGATCGGTGATGGGTACGCAGCCAAAACCGGCCTTACGGCGGCATGAAACGAGGCCGCTTTCGGTCGGACTATTGCTCGCGCAGGATTTCACGCTGTCGGCGTTTTCGTTGTTTGTCGATACGCTGAGGCTGGCCGCCGACGAGTCGGATTATTCACGGCCGATCCATTGCCGTTGGACCATCATGGCTGAGACCGATGCGCCGATCCGGTCGAGTTGCGGGGTCGAGGTTTTGCCTGGCAGCGGGCTGATCGATCCGGCGCAGTTCGATTATGTCGTGGTGGTTGGCGGTATTTTGCACAATCACCCGAAGGCCAACACAGCGTTGTATGGTTATTTGCGGCGCGCGGCGGCGCTCGACGTGAAGCTGATCGGTATTTGTACCGGCAGTTTTATCCTGTGCCGGGCGGGGCTGATGGAGGGCCGGCGGGTCTGTGTGAGCTGGCTGCATTATCAGGACTTCCGCGATGAGTTCCCCGACCATGCCGTGATCGGTGATCGGTTTTTCGAGGTCGATGGCGATCGGATCACGTGTGCTGGCGGGGCGGGGGCGGCGGATCTGGCTGCGGCGCTGGTCGAGCGGCATCTGGGCAGCCGGCTGGCGCAGAAGCCGCATCAGGTCTTGTTGCTGACCCCGATGCGCGGCACCGATGGTGTGCAGCCGCATCCGCCGATGGCGCATGACGTATCGGATGAGCAGGTACGGCGGGCGTTGCTGATGATGGAGCAGAATCTCGGCAATCCGTTGCAGATTTCGATGATTGCGCAGAGGCTTGAGTTATCGACGCGTCAGTTGGAGCGCCGGTTCGATGCGGCGTTGGGCAAGCGGCCGTCCGATTTGTATCGTGAACTGCGGTTACGGTATGCGCGCTGGCTGCTGGAGACCACGACGCGCTCGGTGACCGATATTGCGCTGGATGCCGGGTTTTCCGATTGCGCGCATTTTTCCCGCCAGTTCAAGGCGTTGCACGGCCTGTCGCCCTCGTTCGCGCGACCGGCGTTGCGGCGCGAGGCGGCGATCCCGGCGGCGGAACCGGCCTGGGCCGATCACGATCGGGTCGCGGTCGGCGCTTCGGAATGTGCCGGCCAGCGAACGTTTTAAAGTTATGATCAAGACGCATGGCAGGCATGATATATTGCGTTGATAAATACATGCGCTGATGTCGCAAAATCTAAAGACTGCGGTCAGGCGACACGTCAGTATTTACCGGCTGATCTGCGGTTTTTTTGAAAGTCATCGCCATGTCGGATGTCGCTGCCGTATCGATTGCGGAACTCATCGCCCGGCGCCGCGCCGGCCATATGCTGGAGCGACCGTTCTACACCGACCCCGCGATATTTCAGACCGATCTCGATCTGATTTTCGGCCGGCATTGGATTTTCGTAGGCGTCGAGCCGGATATCGCCGAGCCTGGCGATGTCATGACGGTCAATATCGGTGACAACGCGATCCTGATCTGCCGCGATGACGATGGCACCATCCACGCGATGCACAATGTCTGCCGCCATCGCGCCGCGCGCCTGGTTTCGACCGAAACCGCCACGGTCGGGCGTCTGGTCTGCCCTTATCATGCCTGGACCTATGGGCTGGACGGCGCGTTGCTGCACGCCGACCATATGGGTGATGATTTCGATCCATCCTGCCACGGCCTTAAAAAAATCCATGTCCGGTCGCTGGAGGGATTGCTGTTCGTCTGCCTCGCCGAGACACCGCCCGCCGATTTCGACGAGATGGCAAACATCGTCGCCCCCTATATCGCGCCGCATGAAGTTGCGAATTGCAAAATCGCCCATCAGATCGATCTGATCGAAGAGGGCAATTGGAAACTCACGATGGAGAACAATCGTGAGTGCTATCATTGCTCACTCAACCACCCCGAACTCACCGCGTCGATCTTCGAGTACGGCTTTGGTTTCGATGCCGATGAAAGCGATCCCGCGCGCGTCGCACAACGGCAGAATTACGATGTGATGGTGGAACAATCCTGCGCCGCGTGGCACCGTGCGGGCTTTCCCTCCGCCGAGATCGGGCAATTGGACAACGTGGTTTCCGGCTACCGGATCGGCCGCATGCCGATGGACCGCGATGGCGAGTCCCAAACGCTCGACACCAAGGTGGCATGCCGCAAGTTGCTCGGCCAGGCCAAGGAAAAACGGCTGGGTGATCTGTCGTTCCACACCCAGCCGAATTCGTGGCATCATTTCATGAGCGATCATATCGTCACCTTCGCGGCCTTCCCGCTCGGGCCGGACCGCACGTTGCTCCGTACCAAATGGCTGGTCCATCGCGATGCGATCGAAGGCGTCGATTACGACCTCGATAATCTGATCCAGGTCTGGCGCGAGACCAATCTGCAGGATGGCAGGCTGGTCGGTCTCGCGCAGGCCGGAGCAGCGACCGGCGGCTACACACCGGGCCCCTATTCGCCGCAAACCGAAGGCCAGGTCGAGCAATTCGTGAACTGGTACGTGCAGCGACTGGCCGCTCACCTCGCATGAGCGTGGCGGCCCAGAGTATCGCACTGCGGGATGGTCTGCCGGTCTGGAATGCCGAGCTCGATGACGAGCTGGTCTGCGTCGCCGTGCGCGATGAAACGCCCGACGTGCGCAGCTTCACCTTCGCGCCGCGCACTCCGGCGCGGTTCCACTACCTGCCCGGCCAGTTCCTGACGTTCGACGTGCCGGTCGATGGCGGCAGCGTCAATCGTTGCTATACCATCGCCTCAACGCCGACCCGGCCGGACCGGATTTCGATCACCGTGAAGCGCCAGGCCGGCGGCGTGGTGTCGCCCTGGCTGCACGAGCATGTGCGCCCAGGAGTATCATTGCGCGCGGTCGGGCCGATGGGCGATTTCAGCTTCGTCGCTGCACCGGCCGAGGCCTATCTGTTTCTGTCCGGCGGTTCGGGTATCACGCCGCTAATGTCGATGGCGCGGGCGCATCACGATCTCGCACCCGAGACAGATATCGTGTTCGTGCATTTCGCACGCACGCCCGCCGATATTGTTTTTCGAAACGAACTCGCATCGATGATGCAGATGATGCCGAATTTGCGCGTCATCACCGTCTGCGAGGCCGATGCACCCGGCGAGCGCTGGGGCGGCCCGCGCGGCCGGGTGAGTGCCGCCATGCTGGCGCTGCTGGTGCCCGATCTGGCGCTGCGCATGGTGTTCGATTGCGGGCCGGCCGTGTTCATGGCCGCGGTGCGGACCGCGCTCGGCGCGCTCGATTTCGACATGAGCCGCTATCACGAAGAAAGTTTCGATTTCGGCACGATCACCGAAGCCCCCGCACCCGCCGAACCGACCGCGCCGACCGCGACGGGGTTTGCGGTCAGTTTCAGCAAATCGGGCCGCAGCATCGCGGTCGGCGCCGACCAATTCGTGCTCACGGCGGCGCGCAGCGCGGGCATGCGGCTGCCCTCGTCCTGCACCAAGGGCATGTGCGGCACCTGCAAAAGCCGGCTGATCTCGGGCCAGGTGGATATGCAGCACCAGGGTGGCATCCGCCAGCGCGAGATCGACCAGGGCATGATCCTGATCTGCTGTTCCCGTCCCCTGTCGGATCTGGTGATCGAGCGCTGATCATGAACATCGCCCGGCTCGCGCATTTCGGTTTTCTGACCCTGCCGGATTATTCGATGATCGCGGTGACCAGCGCGATCGAGGCATTGCGCATGGCCAACCGCTGCGCAGGGCGGAGCATTTACAGCTGGACCGTCTACGGGCTGAACGACACGCCGGTTGCCGCCAGCAACGGCATGACGATGGCGCCCACCGCCGCGCTCGATCAGCCAAGCCGCGCCGCCCCGCCGGATCTGCTGTTCGTGTGCGGCGGGGTCGATGTGCGCAGCGTGGTCGGCCGGCCCCTGCTCAATGCGCTGCGCCGCGCCGCGCGCGATGGCGTGCCGCTCGGCGCGCTGTGCACCGGCACCTTCGCATTGGCCGAGGCCGGCCTGCTCGATGGCTATCGCTGTGCCGTGCATTGGGAAGATGCTGCATCGATGCGCGATGCGTTTCCCGCGATCGAACTGGTCAATGAATTATTCGTGCTCGACCGCAACCGCCTGACCTGCACCGGCGGCATCGGCCCGCTCGACATGATGCTCTATTTGATCGAGGCAAAGCTCGGCCGCGTGGTGGCCGAGCATGTCGCGGTCACCTTCATTCTCGATCGCATCCGCACCAGCGGCGAGCGTCAGCCGATCGCGGCACAAGACCGCGCCCGCTCCGACCAGCCGACCCTCGCGCGCGCCATGACCATGATCGAGGATCAGATCAACGAACCGCCGAAACTGACCGACATTGCAGCGCGCCTTGGAATTTCCCTGCGCCAGTTGCAGCGCCTGTTTCGCGCGCACCTGGGTGAAAGCCCGGCGAGTTTCATCAAGGCGCTGCGACTGCAGCGCGCGCAGGCCATGTTGCAGGCGCGCGAAATGCCGGTGACGGAGGTGGCCATGGCGTGCGGCTTCGGGTCGAGTGCGTATTTCTCCAGCGCCTATCGGGCGCATTTCGGCTATTCACCGCGCGCCGAACGGCAGTTGCGCGCCATCGCTGCCGTATCGCGCAGCGCGATGCGCCTGTCATGAGCGCCAGCACCGATGCGTTGTTCCGCCCGCTCACACTGCGCGGCCTGACCATCCGCAACCGGCTGATGAGCACCAGCCACGCGCCGGGCTACGGGCGCGATGGCAAGCCGCAGGAGCGCTATCAGCTCTACCACGCCGAAAAAGCCAAAGGCGGCATCGGCCTGACCATGTTCGGCGGCTCATCCTCGGTCTCGCTCGATAGTCCGGCCGCCCCCTGGAATCAGGTTTCGGTCGCCGATGACAGCGTGATCCCCTATTTCCAGCAATTCGCCGATCGGGTGCACGCGCACGGCGCGGCGCTGATGATCCAGCTCACGCACATGGGCCGCCGCACCCGCTGGGATACCGAGCACTGGCTGCCGACCATCTCCGCCTCGCCGCTGCGCGAACCCGCCAGCCGGTCGATCCCGCGCGAAATGAGCCAGGACGATATCGACCGCGTGGTGCACGATTTCGCCGAAGCCGCCCGGCGCGCGCGTGAAGGCGGGATGGATGGCTGCGAAATCTCGGCGGCCCACGGCCATCTGGTCGATCAATTCTGGTCCCCCTCGGTCAACCGCCGCACCGATGGCTACGGCGGCTCCCTGCTCAACCGCATGCGCTTCGGCTTCGAGGTCCTGGCGGCGATGCGCGCGGCCGCCGGCGATGATTTCGTGATCGGCATGCGCATGTCGGGCGATGAATTGTTCGATGAAGGGCTGAGCGGCGAGGATTGCGTGACTATCGCCGCCGAGCACACCAGGCGCGGCCTGGTCGATTTCGTCAACGTGATGGGCGGCCAGGCGCGCGACCATATGGCGCACGCGGTCTCGCTGCCGAACATGGCGTTTCCGGTCGCGCCGTTCCTGTATCTCGCGAGCGCGATCCGGCGCGAGGTCGAGGTGCCGGTATTCCACGCCCAACGCATCACCGATTTCGCAACCGCCGCGCGCGCCGTGGCGGAAGGCCATGTCGATATGGTGGCAATGACGCGGGCACACATCGCGGACCCCTATATCGGGCGCAAGCTGCTGGAAGGCCGCGCGGATGACATCCGCCAATGCGTCGGCGCCGGCTATTGCATCGACCGGATCTACACCGGCGCCGATGCGCTGTGCATCCAAAACGCCGCGACCGGGCGTGAAGCGACCATGCCGCACGTCATCGCAAAGGCGGCAACCGCGCGGCGCATCGTGGTGGTCGGCGGCGGGCCGGGCGGGCTTGAAGCCGCCCGCGTCTGCGCCGAGCGCGGCCATCACGTCGTTCTGTTCGAGCGTGAGAGCGCGCTGGGCGGGCAGATCAACATCGCGGCCAAAGCCGGCTGGCGTGAGGCCTTGTCCGGCATTCCCCGCTGGCTGGCGGCACAGGTGCGCAAGCTGGGCGTCGATATCAGGCTGGGCGTCGCGGCGGATGCCGCGCTGGTGCTGGCCGAACGGCCGGACATCGTCGTGGTGGCAACCGGCGGGGCCGCGAACCCGGGGCTGATGCCGGGGGCCGATCTGGTCACCACCACCCAGGCCGTGCTGCACCAGGGCATCGACCTGAGCGGTTCGGTGCTGCTGTACGATGCGATGGGCCAGCACAATGCGGCATCCTGCGCGGAATACCTCGCAACCAGGGGCGCGCTGGTCGAACTCGCCACACCGGACCGCATGGCGGCCGAGGAAGTCGGCACCACCAACCAGCCGGTGCATCTGCGCAACATGTACAAGCTCGGCGTCATCGTGACGCCGAACCTCGATATCGTCGCGGTCCGGCGCGAGGCCAACCGGCTGGTGGCGGTGCTGCGCAACACGATGGACATGGTCGAGGAAGAACGCGTGGTCGATCATGTCGTGGTCGATTTCGGCACGCTGCCGGTCGATGCCGTGTTCACCGATCTGAAAGACGGCGCGGTCAATCGCGGCCAGACCGATGCGGCGGCGCTGATCGCGGGCCAGCCCCAGCCGCATCAGGGTGAGGCGGGCTATCGGCTGTACCGGATCGGCGATGCGGCGGCCGGGCGCAACATCCACGCCGCCATCTACGACGCGCTCCGCCTGTGTAAGGATTTCTGATGGCGTTCGGCGCGCTGGTCCTGCTGGCATGGTTGCTGCTGGCCGGCGTCGCGGTGCAGGTGGGGCGGCTGGGGCTGCGGTGGCGGCGCGGTGCCGGCGCATCGGTCGATTGGCTGGGCGGGTTGCGCGCGCTGCCCCGGCGCTACCTGGTCGATGTTCATGCGGTCGTCGCGCGCAAACCGGCAAGCTCCGTCATGCATCAGGCGATCGCCGGCGGCCTGCTGGCCGCAACCGGGCTGCTGCTGCTGGCAGCGATCCCCGCCCTGTTCGCGGCGGCGCTCTACTGGCTGCTGATCGCGCTCGCCTTCGCGGTCGCTCTGGTCGGCGCGGTGCTGGTGCGGCGGCGGCGGGTGCCGGTGAAGCCAGCGTCGCTCTCGGCCGGCGCGTTTCTCACCCTGCCCGCCTATCTCGGTGCCTATGCGGCGGGCGGGCTGATCGCCACACTGCTGCCGGGCGTGCCCGGGCTGCTCGGCGTGGCGCTGGCCGCGTTCGGCGGCATCGGGCTGGTCGCTCAGATCACCGGCGGCCCGATGCGCCATGCCGTCGCCGGCGCGCTGCACCTCGCGGCGCACCCGCGCCCGGCCCGCTTTGCCGGCGGCGCGGCGAGCGATCTGGTGCCGCTCGACCTCGATGCCGCCCGTCTCGGCGTCGGCACGATCGGTGATTTCGCCTGGAACCGGCTGCTCGGCTTCGATGCCTGCATCCAGTGCGGCCGGTGCGAAGAGGCATGCCCCGCCTTCGCTGCCGGCCAGCCGCTCAACCCCAAGGCGCTGATCCAGGATTTCTGCGCGGCGAACCGGAAGGGAGGCACAGCCTACGCTGGCAGCCCACACCCCGGCATCGCATCACCCGGCCCCGTACTCGGCGTGCTCCACGCCGAAACGCTGTGGTCCTGCACCACCTGCCGCGCCTGCGTCGCCGCCTGCCCGATGATGATCGAACACGTCGATGCGGTGATCGATATCCGCCGCAACCTGACGCTCGAGCACGGCGCCGCACCCGGCAAGGCCGACGCTGTGCTGGCCGCCCTGCGCTACGCCGGCAACACCGGCGGGCTCGCACCGGCGCAACGGCTCGACTTCGCGGCAGGGCTGAAACTGCGCGTGCTCGCACCCGGCGAGGCGGTCGATACCCTGCTGTGGCTGGGCGATGGCGCGTTCGACCGGCGCTATGGCGCAACCCTGCGCGCCCTGATCGGCATCATGCGCGCGGCCAAGCTCGATTTCGCGGTACTGGGACCAGCCGAGCGCGACTGCGGCGACCTCGCGCGCCGGCTGGGCGACGAAGCCGGCTTCGCCGCTCAGGCCACGGTCAACGTCGCGATGCTCGGCACCATGAGCTTCACCCGCATCGTCACCGCCGATCCGCACGCGCTGCACGTGCTGCGCCAGGAATATCCCGCGTTCGGCGGGCATTACACCGTGGTCCACCACACAGCGCTGATCGATGAACTGATCACCACCAACCGCATCACCCTCGGACCGGCCACCGATACCGTCATCACCTATCACGACCCCTGCTACCTCGGCCGCTACAACGGCGAGACAGCCGCACCACGCCGGGTGCTGGCGCGCCTCACCGGCCAGGCGGTGGAAATGGCGCGCGCGCGCGAGGCCTCGTTCTGCTGCGGCGGCGGCGGCGGCGCGCCGGTTACCGATATTCCGGGCAAACAGCGCATCCCCGATCTGCGGATGGAACAGGCGCGCGAAACCGGCGCATCCCTGGTCGCGGTCGCCTGCCCCGGCTGTACCGCCATGCTCGAAGGCGTCATCGGCCCGCGGCCGCTGGTGCGCGATATCGCCGAGCTGGTGCACGAGGCGCTGCAATGATCCGGCGCGATCCCCGCGCCGAACGCGACGCCATGGTGGTATCGCGCACGCCCCGGCTGCGGCTGGACCGGACGCACCGGGGTGGCGCGTCCCTTACCCGGGCCGATGCACCCGTCGCCGCCCCCACGATCATCCACATCGCCGAACCCGCATTCCTGGTGTTCGCCGTCATCGAAGCCGCAGGCGGTGCGCTCAACCGGCACGATCGCCAGGTGATCGGCGCCGCCCGCACGCTCGCGGGACGCGATGCGGCGGTGGTCGTGCTCACGCCCCATCTGCCCTCCCAGGCGCCCGATGCCATCGGTACCGCCGGCGGCGACCGCACGATCACGCTCCCCACCCCGACCTACGACCCCGAACGCAGCGCCGCACTGATCGCCCAGGCGATCACCGATCACGCCCCCCGCCACGTCGTCTTCCCGGAATCAGCCGATGGCGGCGACCTCGCCCGCCGCGTCGCCGCCCTGACCGAAGCCGATCTGTTCGCCGGCGCCGAAAGCCTCACCCCAACCCAGGCCATCCGCCCGGCCCAGGCCGGGCGGGTCGAACTGCGCGCCACCCCGCCCCGCCTGATCAGCATCGCGCCGGATCGCATCGCCCCCTATCACGGCGCACCCCACGCCGCCGATCCGCTGCCGACGCCCGCCGCCGCCGCCACGCCAGGCGGCATCCGCGCCGCCACCACCCTCGCGGTCGATGCCGCGACCATCCCGCTCGATCAGGCGCCCCTGGTCATCGCCGCCGGCAACGGCGTGACCGATTTCGCTGGGTTTCTCGACCTCGCCCGCGCCCTCGGCGCGACCCCGGGCGCCAGCCGCGTGGTGTGCGACGCCGGCGCCCTGCCCCGCGCCCTGCAGGTCGGCGCCTCCGGCACCGTGCTCAATGCCGAATGCTACATCGCCCTCGGCATCTCCGGCGCGCCGCAACACCTCCAAGGCATCGGCACGGTCGAACACATCGTCGCCATCAACACCGACCTCCACGCCGCCATCATCGCCCGCGCCGGCCTCGCCATCATCGCCGATGCCCAGGACGTGATGCAGGCCCTGCGAGCCATGCTATGAACATCATCGTCCTGCTCTCCGCCGGGCGCGACCCCCAATCCGGCACGCCACGGCCCGTGCCGGTCGAACTGCAAGCGATCGCCCTCGCCCTTGCCTTGGCCACCCACCTCGCACCCACCACCACAATCACCGGCCTGCACGCCGGCGAACCCGACCCATCCGTGCTCGATGCCCTCGGCCACGGGCTCACCACACTCACCCTGCTGCGAACCAACCCCGCCGATGACCCCCTCGCCACCCTCGCCGCCGAAATCGACCGCGCCCGCCCCGATCTGATCCTGGCCGGCCGGCGCGGCCGCGGCGGCACCGACTCGGGACTGCTGCCCTATCGGCTGGCCCGCGCCCGCGCCATGCCAATCGCCGCCGACGCCATCGCCATCGAACCCGACGGCAACGACCTCGCCATCCTCCAGTCGCTCCCCCGCGGGGCCCGCCGGCGCCTCACCCTCGCCCGGCCCGCCATCGTCACAATCCACGAAGCGGCCCCACCCGCCCGCACCTTCGCCTTCCGCGCAAGGCGCAGTGGCACAATTCACGAAAAACCCGGCATCCCCGCCCCCAGCCCCACCGACAATCACGAAATCCGCCCCTACCGCCAACGCCCCCGCCTGATCGCCGAAACCACCCAACCCACCACCGCCGGCCACCTCATGCTCGCCCCCACCCCCGAAACCGCCGCTGCCGCTGTCCTCGCGTATGTCGAACAGTTCCGGGGGCGGTGAGGGTGAGGCGGAAGTAAGCAAGGCGGGGGGCTTTGCCCCCTCGACCCCCACTAAGGGCTTAGCCCTTAGAACCCGCTAGTTTTAGGCAAGGGGAGGGCGCTGCCTCGGTGGTTCCGTTGATCTGGCCTGTGTCGCCCTCCCCTTGCCTAAAACTAATGGATTTTAAAGGCTCCGCCTTTAACGGGGTCCAGGGGCAGAGCCCCTGGCCTTGCTTCCTTCTACCTCACCCTCACCACCCCCGGCATCAGTTCGGCTTACGTGGGGCCAGTGCCAGGGACAGTTCGCGGAGGCGGGTGGCATCGACGGGGGCGGGTGCGCCCATCATGAGGTCTTGGCCTTGTTGGTTGAGGGGGAAGGTGATGACTTCGCGCAGGTTGGGTTCATCGGCGAGCAGCATGACCATGCGATCGATGCCTGGTGCGGCGCCGCCGTGGGGTGGGGCGCCGTAGCGGAAGGCGTTGAGCATGCCGCCGAACTGGGCTTCGACGATTTCGGGTCCGTAGCCGGCGATTTCGAACGCGCGCAGCATGATTTCGGGTTTATGGTTACGGATGGCGCCGGAGCAGA
Source organism: Acidiphilium rubrum (assembly GCF_900156265.1). Taxonomy (GTDB): domain Bacteria; phylum Pseudomonadota; class Alphaproteobacteria; order Acetobacterales; family Acetobacteraceae; genus Acidiphilium; species Acidiphilium rubrum. The sequence goes on along the minus strand of NZ_FTNE01000010.1, from coordinate 77,159 downwards.
GTTCGACGCCGTTGACCACGATATCGTACTGGAATGCCTTGATGGTCAGCGGGTCGCGGGTATTGAGGGCTTCGAGTCCGCCTTGGGGCATCGAGAACGGGTTATGGCTGAAGGCGATTTGTTTGGTGTCTTCGTCCATTTCAAACATCGGGAAATCGACGATCCAGCAGAATTTGAAGCTATCGTTGCTGATCAGGCCGAGGTCGTTACCGAGTTTGGTACGCACGCTGCCGGCAAATTTAGCGGCGGTATCGCGCGGGCCTGCGGCGAAGAACACGGCATCGCCCGGTTGTGCGCCCACGGCGGTGCGGATGGCTTCGGCGCGCGCCGGTTCAAGGTTTTTCGCGATCGGGCCTTTGGCGCCGTCCGCCTCGAAAATGATGTAGCCGAGGCCGCCGGCGCCTTCGGTGCGGGCCCAATCGTTGAGTTTATCGAAAAAGCTGCGCGGGTTGCCTCCGGCGCCGGGTGCGGGGATGGCGCGGACCACGCCGCCGCCCGCGACGATTTTGGCGAACAGGCCGAAGCCGGAATCCCGGAAGGCATCGGTTACGTCCGCGATTTTCAGCGGGTTGCGCAGATCGGGCTTGTCCGAGCCGTAGGTCAGCAGCGCGTCGTCGTAGGCGATGCGCGGAAACGGCCAGTCGCTGACGGTTTTGCCGCCGCTGAATTCCTTGAACAGCCCGCCGAGCACGGGTTCGATCGTGGCGAACACTTCTTCCTGATCGACGAAGCTCATTTCGAAATCGAGCTGGTAGAATTCGCCCGGGGCGCGATCGGCGCGGCTGGCTTCATCGCGAAAGCAGGGCGCGATCTGGAAATAGCGGTCGAACCCGGCGACCATCAGCAATTGCTTGAACTGCTGGGGTGCCTGGGGCAGGGCGTAGAACTGGCCAGGGTGCAGGCGCGAGGGCACCAGAAAGTCGCGCGCCCCTTCGGGTGATGACGCGGTGAGAATGGGGGTGGTGAATTCGGTAAAGCCGCGCGCGGTCATTTCCCGGCGTAGCCAGGTCACCACATTGGCGCGCAGCATGATGTTGCGGTGCAGTTTCTCGCGCCGCAGATCGAGGAACCGATAGCGCAGGCGCAGGTCTTCGGGAAACTGGGCATCGCCCGCCACCTGGATCGGCAGCACATCGGCGGCGGATTGAAGCACGAAATCCTCGACCCGCAGTTCGATTTCACCGGTCGGCAGCCGCGGATTGACGGTGGCGGCGTCGCGCGCGACCACCGTGCCGGTCACTGTGATCACGCTTTCGACGCGGGTGGCTTCCGCCAGATCGAACACGGCGGAGCCGTTCGGGATCACGCATTGGGTGATGCCGAAATGATCGCGCAGATCGATGAACAGCAGCCCGCCGTGGTCGCGCTTGACGTTGACCCAGCCGGAGAGGCGGGCGGTGCTGCCGGCATCGGCCGCGCGCAGGGCGCCGCAGGTATGGGTGCGATATTCGTGCATCGGGGACCAGTCCTGAATGAAATCAGGGGCAAATGGACGTCGTGGGTCTTTCCTGTCAAGACAGGGCGTGGCACTCCGTTATAATGAAGCCGCACGTTAAATTCGCCGAACCCGTCCTGATCACCACCAGCGAAGCCCTGGCCGCCCTGTGCGAACGCCTGGCCGCTGAGCCGTATGTGACGGTCGATACCGAGTTCATGCGTGAGCGGACCTATTACCCCGAATTATGCGTGATCCAGCTTGGCGGTGTCAGCGATGTCGCGGTGATCGACGCGCAGGCCCCCAACCTCGATCTGGCACCGCTCGGCGCGTTGTTCGCGAACCAAGGTGTGGTCAAGGTGTTTCACGCCTGCCGGCAGGATATCGAGATTTTCCTGCTGAAATTCGGTGTCGTGCCGACCCCGATTTTCGACACCCAGGTAGCCGCGATGGTCGCGGGGTTCGGCGATCAGGTGGGGTATGACACGCTGGTGTCCTCCCTGGCGGGCGGCAGCATCGACAAGGCGCACCGGTTTTCCGACTGGCAGGCAAGGTCGCTTTCACCCGCGCAGGTCACCTATGCCGCGGCCGACGTAACCTGGCTGCGCCTGGTGTACGAGGCGTTGCGCGATCGGCTGGTGCGCGAGGGCCGGCTCGATTGGGTGGCCGAGGAAGCCGCTATTCTGAACGAGCCCGGCACCTACCGCACCGACCCGGCGGACGCGTGGCGGCGGCTGAAGCTGCGCGGTGCCAACCGCCGGCAACTCGCGCTCGTGCAGGCGATCGCGGCGTGGCGCGAGCGTGAGGCGATGCGGATCAACATTCCGCGCCAGCGCGTCATCAAGGACGAACAGATCCCTGAACTCGCGGCCCTCGCCCCCGGCGATGCCGAGGGGCTGACGCGGGTGCGCGGCATCACCCGCGGCTTCGCCGAGGGTAAATCGGGCACCGCGTTGCTCAGCGTGATCGCTGCGGCCAAGGCGCTGCCGGAGCGCGACCTGCCGCACCTGCCGCGCGCCAACGACATGATCAAGCCATCGCCCGCGCTGGTCGCCTTGCTGAAAGTGCTGCTCGCCGAGCGCGCCAACGCCAATCACGTCGCGGCACGGCTGATCGCGTCAGGCGATGATATCGATGCGTTGGCCGGCGAGGATGCGCCCGATCTGCCCTGCCTGTCCGGCTGGCGGGCGGACGTGTTCGGCACGGATGCGCTACGTCTGAAGGCGGGCAAAATCGCCCTGGCGGCGAAGGGGCGCCGGGTCGAGGTGGTTGAGTTGGTGGGGTAAGACCGCACACCGGATTTAGAAAGCATCAGTTTTTCGTCTATATTCTATATTTTGATCTTTTATAGAAAACTCCAATTTTTGTCTTGGTCACGATCACGTTAACTGCTATTCATGTTGCATAGCGTTACAGGGTTATCACTGAAAGCGAATTTGAGCATGGATGGGTCTCCGCCGTTGGAGCCTGGCGCGGTCATTGGACGTGCCGACGAGTTTGACACGCGCGTCATCGACGATGTTATGGCCGTTCTTGTCCCCCTGTGGCGGCGTGAATTCGGTCGGAAAGGCCAGGATGTGGCCGCTCATGTGCTGCACATCTCGGTCGGCATCGGGCGCATGACGCGGTTCATCGATGCGGTGGAGGCCGAACTCGGTATGCGGATACCGCCTACGGCGCTGATGCGGCTGGGCACCATCAAGGCGCTGTCGGCCGCGATCGCGCGCGGTGCGTTTCCGCCGGCCTCGCCGTTGGTTCTGCTGCGTGACGGTCGGGACGACGCGGCGCTGTACGTGGTGGCCGCCGGCACCGGGCTGGTGCTGGAATTGTGCGAACTGGCAGCGAACATCGAATTTCCGGGCCAGATCTGGGCCTTGCAATTGCCGGGGCTGGATGGCGAAGCGGCACCGCTGACATCGATTCCGGCGATGGCACGCCTTTACGCCGATGCGATCCGGGCGCGGCACACGGGTCCGGGCGCGATCAATCTGATCGGCTATTCGTTCGGCGGGCTGGTCTGTGTCGAAGTGGCGCGGATTCTGGGCGATTCGGCCTCGCCGATCGGCCTGGTCGGGCTGATCGACAGCGCGAGTTACGAAAAATACTGGCCGCGCTCGGAATGGCTGCGGGTGGTGTGCCGGCGCGGCGCGCGGCGCCTGGGCGAGATGCGCGAGATGACGCCGCCGGCCGCCCTGCGGCACCTCATCAGCCGGGCGGCGGCGCTGGGCCGGCACTTCGGCCGGCGGCTGAACCCGGCCGCTGGGGCAGCGAGTTTCACGCAATCGGCCTATTACGTCAGCGGGCTGGAGCCGAATTTGCAGCGTGTACGCGATGCCTCGATCATCGCGTATGAAAGCCACAATCCGGCACCGACCGATCTGGCGGTGGTCCTGTTCAAGTCGCAACATGGCGACCAGCACGGCTGCGATCCGGTGCGGATCTGGCGACGATTGGCGCGTTCGGTCGAAATCGTGCCGGTGCCCGGCTCACACATCACCATGCTGCGCAAACCCTGCGTGCAGGTGCTCGCGCGTCAGATATCGGACCGGTTGCAGTAGCGGCAGCCACGGGCCGGAACGACACTACTGTCGTTCCGGCCCGGTTTTGGATTACTGCACTTCCTGCGGCGGCGCCTGTTCTTCCTGATCGCCTTCGGGTTTCGGCAGCGCCGGCTTGGGCGCTTCGGCGATATCGAACGCGAGGGCGCCATCGCGGAAGCTGACCTTCACCGCACCACCGGTCACCAGCTTGCCGAACAGCAGCTCTTCGGCCAGCGGCTTCTTGATCAGCTCCTGAATGACGCGGGCAAGCGGCCGCGCGCCATAGAGCGGGTCGTAGCCGCGCTCGGCCAGGAACTCCTTGGCGGCCGAGGAGAGCTCGATCGTCACGTTGCGGTCGGCCAACTGGGCCTCGAGCTGCATGACGAATTTTTCGACAACCTGCGCCACGATTTCCGGTGTGAGGCCGGCGAACGGGATGATCGCGTCGAGACGGTTGCGGAACTCCGGCGTGAACATGCGCTTGATCGCTTCCTCATCCTCGCCCACGCGCACCTCCCGGCCGAAGCCGATCGCGGCCTTGGCCATATCGGCCGCACCGGCGTTGGTGGTCATGATCAGAATAACGTTGCGGAAATCGACGTTCTTGCCGTTGTGGTCGGTCAGCTTGCCGTGGTCCATCACCTGCAGCAGGATGTTGAACAGGTCCGGATGGGCCTTTTCGATTTCATCGAGCAGCAGCACGCAATGCGGGTGCTGATCGATCGCATCGGTCAACATGCCGCCCTGATCGAACCCGACATAGCCCGGCGGGGCGCCGATCAGGCGCGAGATGGAGTGGCGTTCCATGTATTCCGACATGTCGAACCGCGTGAGCTCGATCCCCAGCGTGCTGGCCAACTGCCGGGCGACTTCGGTTTTACCAACGCCGGTCGGGCCGGAGAACAGATAGCAGCCGATCGGCTTTTCCGCATCGCGCAGCCCGGCACGCGCCAGTTTGATCGCGGCGGAGAGTGCCGAAATGGCGGCATCCTGCCCGAACACCATCGATTTCAGGTCGCGTTCCAGCGTGCGCAGCGTCTCCTTGTCGTCGGCCGAGACCGATTTGGGGGGAATCCGCGCGATCTTGGCGACGATTTCCTCGACATCGCGCAAAGTGACGGTCTTGCGGCGCTTGTTTTCCGGCAGCAGCATCCGCGAGGCGCCGACCTCGTCGATCACGTCGATCGCCTTGTCCGGCAGCTTGCGGTCGTGGATGTACTTGGCCGAAAGCTCGACCGAGGCGCGGATCGCATCGTCCGTGTAACGCACCTTGTGGTGTTTTTCATACACGCCCTTGAGCCCGCGCAGGATCTTCACCGCATCGTCGATCGAGGGTTCATTGACGTCGATCTTCTGGAACCGCCGCACCAGCGCCCGGTCCTTTTCGAAATAGGTCCGGAACTCCTTGTAGGTGGTCGAGCCGATGCAGCGCAGCGCGCCGGAGGACAGGGCCGGTTTGAGCAGGTTCGAGGCATCCATCGCCCCGCCCGAGGTCGCGCCGGCGCCGATCACGGTGTGGATTTCATCGATGAACAGCACCGCACCGGGCAGAGCCTCGAGCTCGGAAACCACCGCCTTCAACCGCTCCTCGAAATCGCCGCGGTAGCGCGTGCCGGCGAGCAAAGCGCCCATGTCGAGCGAATAGATGGTCGATTTCGCAAGCACTTCCGGCACATCGCCATCGACGATGCGCTTGGCGAGGCCCTCCGCGATCGCGGTCTTGCCGACGCCGGGGTCCCCCACGAACAGCGGGTTGTTTTTCGATCGGCGGCACAAAATCTGGATCGTGCGCTCGATTTCCATCTCGCGGCCGATCAGCGGATCGATTTTGCCGGCCTGCGCCTTCTTGTTCAGATTGACGCAGTAATTCGCCAGCGCGTCCTGGCCGCGCTTGGGCTTCTGCTCGGCCTCCGCCTCGGTGTTCTCGGCGCTGCCGGTCGGCGTGCGCGGCACCGAACGGCCGGGCGATTTGGCGATGCCGTGGCTGATGAAATTCACCGCGTCCAACCGCGTCATGTCCTGCGCCTGCAGGAAATACACGGCATGGCTCTCCCGCTCGGAGAACAGCGCGACCAGCACGTTCGCCCCGGTCACCTCATCGCGGCCGGACGATTGCACATGGATGGCGGCGCGCTGCACAACGCGCTGGAACCCGGCGGTCGGTTTCGGGTCACCCGCCCGATCGGTCGCGAGGCCGGCCAGATCCTTGTCGAGAAATTCGGTGCTCTCGCGGCGCAGCCGTTCGATATCGACGCCGCAGGCGCGCAACACGGTGAGCGCATCGGCATCATCGATCAGCCCGAGCAGGAGATGTTCGAGGGTGGCGTATTCGTGGCGACGCTCGGCGGCAAACGCCAGGGAGCGGTGCAGGGTTTGTTCAAGATTGCGAGACAGCATATTAAAATCCACTCCTAGCCGGGCTTCCGGCGGGCGGCCCATGCCACCCTGGTCAAGCCCGATACGGCTCAGCCGCGAAATCGGTCGTCATGCGTAGGCTCGGCACGTACGGTGTCTGTATAACACTATCATGACATGATACCGCACAAACCTTTCGCAATGATGACCAAAGGAGATCACCCCTGCAAATTTATCGGCCGCAGGACGATGATTCATCGTCCTATTCTTTCTCAATCGTACATTGCAGCGGATGTTGGCTCTGGCGCGCCAGATCCATCACCTGAGTCACCTTGGTCTCGGCGATTTCGTAGGTGAACACGCCGCACACCCCAACGCCGCGGCGGTGCACATGCAGCATGATGCGGGTGGCCTCCTCGCGGCTTTTCGAAAAAAACCGCTCGAGCACGTGAATCACGAACTCCATCGGCGTGTAGTCGTCGTTCAGCATCAGCACCTTGTAGAGGGCCGGTTTGCGAGTCTTGGTGCGCGTCCGGGTTGCCACCCCGGTGCCCAATCCATTGCCAGTGCCACGACGATCAGAGCCAGACATCAACCTAATCTCAATTCTTATCCGATGCAGCATATCCACAGGTCGCCCGGATGGGAAAGCAAAATTTGCATCACGGGCGCGATTGTCTGCACGATTGTCCGTGAGCATGCCGCCCCAGCGCCGCCATCGGGCGTCAGAACTTCGCCGATACCGCGAGCGAACCGTATTCATGAATGCCACCGATCTGCCCGACATAGCGCCGGGTCTGGAACACCTGGGTATAGCTCAACCGCACCCCGTGCCAGATGATCGCGACCCCGGCATCGAGCTGACCGACCGCATGGGTTGGGTTGACCGCACGGCTCGACTGGAAATCCGCACCCGACAGAAATTCATCATGCCCGACCAGCTTGCCCGCCACCCCGCCGAACACATACCACACGAACGGCCGCGTCTGGCGATACGCATCCGACCCCGAAGGCCCCGGGCGCAGCAGCGGCGCGCCGAAATCGGAGTTCAGCCCCTCGCCGATCCGAAAAGACACCGCCGGCTCCAGATACGCCTCGGTCGTGCCAACCATGCCGGACAGCTGCGGCAGCGCATCCACCTCCAGCCCGTTGCCGAACTGCGCGACCCCGACGCGCCAGGTGCGCGAGGCCAGCACATCGAACGCGGGTTCCGACGGCAATTGATACGCCCAACCATGCGTGCCGCTCTGGCCGATGATCGCATGAAACCCGTTCTGCACAATCTCGGCGCCGGCATCACGCCCGACCACCCCGGCATCGAACCCCAGCACGGTGCGGGAATTGTGCGTATCCTGGATCAGTTCAACCGTGCCGAGCAGCGACCCCGCATACGGCTCGTCGTTCACCGGCGGATTGATCGCCTGGGTCGCGGCGGGGGTGAAAATTTTCTGGGTCAGGCTGATGCTGATCCGCTGATCACCGGCCCCCAGCAGATCATGCCCGAAATTGGCCACCGCATCCGGCAGCGCCCCCTCATGCGAGGTCCAGCCGATGTGCAACCCATTGACGTAATACCGGTCCGTCAGGCTCTGCGTACTGATCGATGCGTTTTCATCCTGGATCGTCCAGGTGCCGGATGGAAAACCCGCTCCCGCAGCTGCCGTGGTTGTCGTCGATTGCGCCTGACCCTGCGCGATCCCGAGCAGCGGAGCGGCGCAAAGGGCGATCAGAGCCAGTGACTTGGTCATGCGGGTCGTCCTGAATGTCATGTCGGACGGCAGACGCCCGATATTGGTGGTTCGCAGCCTGAATGTATGGCGCGCCGTGGCCGCGAAGCAAGATGGCTGTGCGGATTCCGCCACACCGACATCGAAATCCGCGCGCTTTTCGCATGGAACCTATGAGGAATACATCCGTTTCAAAGTACGGATCGTAGCGTAAGTTATAGTTCGAGAGCGAAGTTAATTGAGCGTAACCAAACGCTCACCGTTTCACTCGCTTCAGGAAGTTTTGGAATATTGCCATGAGACGCTTTGCACTGACATCCACCATCATCCTCGGCGCACTCTGGGTCGCGCTGGGCGGTTTCGCAAGCGCGGCGCAGACCCCCTCGCCCGTGGGTGACTGGCTGACCGGGCGCGGCGGTGCCGTCGTTCAGATTGCCCCCTGCGCCGATCAACCCGGCCTGTGCGGCCATATCGTCGGCCTGATGCTCAACCACGGCGCGGCCATCCCGTCCGACTACCAGGGCCAGCCGCAATGCGGCTTCGAGCTGATCCGCCCCTCCGCCGAACACGGCAGCGCGTGGCACGGCGGCATCGTCGATCCGCGCAACGGCAGCGAATATCACGCCGAATTCCACGTCACCAACGCCGGCGAACTCGCGCTGCGCGGCTACATCGGCCTGCCGATCTTCGGCCAGACCCAGCATTGGATGCGCTACCAGGGCCAGGTGCCCCACTCCTGCCGCATCAACCAGGCGCAGATGGCCCAGTCCAACCAGGGCCAGACCCAGCGCAACGACTGAGCGCGGATTACAGTCAACCCAGGCATTGGGGCCGCGCCAGCATCGTTTTCCGGCGTGGTCTGTCTCGTCATCTTGACAGGGGCGGCAGGGCCTCGCACCCTCAGGGGGTCGGCACCCTGGGGAGAGAACCGTTTTGAGCACCAAGGCCATTCGCATCCACGCCCATGGCGGGCCTGAGGTTCTGCGGTGGGACGATGTTCCCACGCCCGAGCCCGGTCCGGGCGAGGCGCTGATCCATCACGAGGCGATCGGGCTCAACTATATCGACATCTATTTCCGTATCGGCCTCTACAAAATCCCGCACCTGCCCGCGACGCTCGGCATGGAGGGGGCCGGCGTGGTCCGCGCAATCGGCGCCGGCGTGACCGAGGTTTCAATCGGTGACCGCGTGGCCTACGCGGGCGGCCCGATCGGCGCCTACGCGACCGAACGCGTGATCGCGGCGGACCGCCTGGTGAAATTGCCGGACAGCATCGATTTCGCAACCGGCGCCGCCATGATGCTCCAGGGCATGACCGCCCAATATCTGATCCGCCGGACCCATCGGGTGCAGCCCGGCGAGACCATCCTGGTCCACGCGGCAGCCGGCGGCGTCGGGCTGATCCTGTGCCAATGGGCCAAGCAGATCGGCGCCATCGTGATCGGCGTGGTCTCCACCGAGGAAAAGGCCGAAATCGCCCGCGCCCACGGCGCCGATCATGTGGTGATCGGCCACGCCAATCTGGCGGCCGAGGTCAAGCGCCTGACCGATGGCGCGATGGTGCCGGTCGTCTATGATTCGGTCGGCAAGGACACGTTCGCGCCGAGCCTCGATTCCCTCGCACCGCTGGGGCTGATGGTCAGCTACGGCAACGCCTCCGGCCCGGTGCCGCCGATCGATCTGAGCATGCTCGCCGCCAAAGGCAGCCTGTTCCTGACCCGCCCGACGCTTGCGACCTACACGGCCAGGCGCGAAGATCTGGTCGCGGTCGCCAATGATCTGTTCGATGTGGTGGCGAGCGGTGCCGTGAAAATCCGCGTCAACCAGACGTTTCCTTTGGCCGAAGCCGCCGCCGCACAGGAAGCGCTGGAGGCACGGCGCACCACCGGCAGCACGGTCCTGATCCCGTGAGCCCTCAATCACATAAGCGTGTACGCCACGATGCAGCCATGTTTCGCGGATCATATCGTGCAAGGTGAGGCTGGCGTTGCGAAATACGCTTGCTGTTCCGCCGTCTCGCCCTAAACTACTGTCTTGTCTGCCAGATCACTCATAGAACGCCCGACAAAAGGAGCCACCGATGACTGAGAATGCGAATTTCAATGGCCGCCGCGCGCTGCTCAAAAAGGCCGCTGGTCTGTCCGCCGCGATCGCCGCCGCCGGCGTCGTCGCGACCCAGTCCGCCAAGGCCGCCGGCATGGCGCAATCCGCCGTGCAATATCAGGACAAGCCCAAGGATGGCCATCAGTGCGATGGTTGCGCGCTGTACATCCCCGGCGCCTCGGCGACCGCGAACGGCAAGTGCAAGGCCGTCGCCGGTTCGATCGCGCCGGCCGGCTGGTGCACGCTGTGGAGCCCGAAATCCTGAACGGGTTTCAGCTCTGATCGGAGCGTCCAGCACGCTCCTGACAAGAACGCCCGGTCCAGCAGGACCGGGCGTTTTGCTGTCGGATCAACGAAACCGCAGATTACTTGCCGGTCTCGACCTGGCCGCGAATCTCGCCGGCCGGAAACTTCACGGTGTGGACGTTCACATACGCCATGCCATCGAGCAGAACCTTCGCCTGATCGGCCGTGATCTTCGCGTGCCCGGTGATCGGGCTGGCATGCGGACCGCTGATCGGCACCAGCACCGGTGCGTTCTCACCCGGTTTCGCAGGGCCATGAAAATGCGACATCGTCACTTTGCTGGTCAGATGGCTGTAGACGACATGCCAATACAGCATGTGGGTGTTCGAATTATAGTGGCCCGTCATCTTGCCCTTGCCCATCGAACCGGTGACGGCGGCGCCGGGTGCGAGGGTCGCGTGCAGATAGGTCACTTTGGCCAGGGCAACGCCCGAGAAGGCGATGACGGCAGCAGCCGTCAACGGCATGATGCGTGTGGCGGATAGGCGCATGGTCGATCTCCTGTTAAAAACGGCACGGCGCCGCAATGCGCATATGGGGTGGCAGATGTGTCCGCAAGAAGGCATCGCAGCACCGGCAACGAACGCGGACCAGCGCCTCGGTAAGGCAGCGCTCATCTTGGCGGCAAACCACCGGAACCATCTGCCCCGCCATGTCGCCGCCGTTCAAGCATTTGCAACAATCATGCGCTTGCGTCCTGCCGGTTTGCGGCGCAGAGGCGGCTGATGCAGGACAGTTCTTTCAGTGCCGATGCAATCAAGGGCATCCGCCGCATGTTCATCCGCGATCTGGTGCTCGATGCCGCGATCGGGGTCTACGCACATGAGCATGGGCGGACCCAGCGGATCAGGATCAATCTCGATCTGGCGATCGAGGATCAAGCCGCTCTCCCCGGCGCGCGTCACTTGTCGCGCCCCGGCGTCGGGCGGGATGATCTGGCGCGCGTGGTCGATTACGAGCAGATCGTGATCGCAACCCGCGCCACGGTCGCGGCCGGCCATGTCCAGCTGGTCGAAACCCTGGCCGAGCGGCTCGCCGAAATCTGCCTCGCGGATGCGCGCGTCGTCGCTGCCCGCGTGATGGTCGAGAAGCTCGATGTCTTCCCCGATGCCGCCTCCGCCGGCGTCGAAATCGAGCGCCGCCGCACACCTTGACCTTCCCATGGTGGCAATCACCATAATACATCCACGGCCTGATACCGGGCCAGAGGAGATCGATCATGGTTGAACTTCACGTCGGCGGCATGACCTGCGGCCATTGTGTGCGCGCGGTGACCGAGGCGGTGCACAGCGTCGTTGCGCAAACGCCGGTTGCGGTCGATCTGCCGACCGGCACCGTGCGGATCGAGCAGGCAACCTCGGCCGACATGGCCGGCATCACCGCCGCGATCGTCGCGGAAGGCTACACCGTCACCTGAGCCGCCCGACCTGACGGCAACGCACCGTCGTGTATTAGACGGCGCCTCGCCGTCGGTTGCTCCGCGGCGAAGCTGTTTCTATACGTGCGCCAACCCCATCGCTACGTTCAAGCGATCGCACCGGACAGGATCAGCCAATGGCCGCATACCAATACGTCTACGTCATGAAAGACCTCACCAAAGCCTTCCCCGGCGGGCGCGAGGTGTTCAAAGGCATCACCCTCTCGTTCCTGCCCGGCGTGAAAATCGGCGTTCTCGGCGTCAACGGTGCCGGCAAATCGACGCTGCTGAAAATCATGGCGGGCATCGAAAAGGAGTTCGGCGGCGAGGCCTGGGCCGCCGAGGGCGCCACCATCGGCTATCTGTCGCAGGAGCCACATCTCGAACCGGACCTCACCGTCGGTGACAACGTCGCCCTCGCCTTCGCCGATCTGCGCGCGGCACTGGCCCGGTTCAACGCGATTTCCGAGGAATTCGCCGAGCCGATGGACGACGACAAAATGAACGATCTGCTCGCCGAACAGGCCATGTTGCAGGAAAAAATCGACGCCGATGACGGCTGGGAGCTCGACCGGCGGATCGACATCGCGCTCGATGCCCTGCGCTGCCCGCCCGCGGAAAGCCCCGTCACCAACCTGTCCGGCGGCGAGCGCCGGCGCGTCGCCCTCTGCCGGCTCCTGCTCGAAAAACCCGACCTCCTGCTGCTCGACGAACCGACCAACCATCTCGATGCGGAATCGGTCGCCTGGCTCGAAAAAACCCTGCGCAACTACGCCGGCACCGTGATCGTGGTCACCCATGACCGGTATTTCCTCGAAAACGTCACCAACTGGATTCTCGAACTCGAGCGCGGCCGCGGCTACCCGTTCGAGGGTAATTACACCTCCTGGCTCGAACAGAAGCAAAAACGCCTGTCGCAGGAGGAAAAGGAAGAATCCGGCCGCCAGCGCGCCCTCAAGGAAGAGCGCGAGTGGATCGGCGCCTCGCCCAAGGCCCGTCAGGCCAAAAACCAGGCCCGCATCACCCGCTACGAGGATATGCTCGCGAAATCGAACGAACAGGTCGGCGGCGTCGCGGAAATCATCATTCCACCCGGCCCGCGCCTCGGCGGCACCGTGATCGAGGCGGAAGACCTCCGCAAAGGCTTCGGCAACCACGTCCTGATCGACGGTCTCTCGTTCAAACTGCCGCCAGGCGGCATCGTCGGCGTGATCGGGCCGAACGGTGCCGGCAAAACCACGCTGTTCAAAATGATCACCGGCGTCGAACACCCCGACGGCGGCACCTTCAAAGTGGGCGACACCGTCAAGCTCGGCTACGTCGATCAGTCACGCGACAGCCTCAACCCCGATAAATCGGTCTGGGAAGAAGTCTCAGGCGGCACCGACGTCATCACGCTCGGCAAACGCTCGGTGCCATCACGCGCCTATGTCGGTGCCTTCAACTTCAAAGGCTCCGATCAGCAAAAGAAAGTCGGCATCCTCTCGGGCGGCGAACGCAACCGCGTCCACCTCGCCAAAATGCTCAAAGGCGAACACAACGTCATCTTGTTGGACGAACCGACCAACGATCTCGATGTCGACACCCTGCGCGCCCTCGAAGACGCGCTGATGGAATTCCCCGGCTGCGCCGTCATCATCTCGCATGATCGCTGGTTCCTCGATCGCCTCGCCACCCACATCCTCGCCTTCGAAGGCGATAGCCACGTCGAATGGTTCCAAGGCAACTTCCAGGCCTACGAAGAAGACAAACGCCGCCGACTAGGTGCAGACTCGACCGAACCGCACCGGATCAAATATCGCCCGCTGACGCGCTGATGGGGACGGTCAGTGATGGGGCTTCGCCCCAAACCCCACCAGGGGGCTTTGCCCCCTGGACCCCCACCAAAGGCGGAGCCTTTGGAATCCATTAGTTTTAGGATTGGGGAGGGCGCTGCTACGTCTTCGCCGTCGCAACGCCGTGCCGCGCCCTCCCCAATCCTAAAACTCCGGGTTCTAAGGGCTCCGCCCTTAGCGGGGTCCAGGGGCAGAGCCCCTGGCCGGGTGTGGGGCGGAGCCCCGCGATGACCAACCCCACCTGGCGCGTCACCACGGCGCGATTACGGCTCGACCCGGTCAGCTGGGCCGACCTCGCCGATCTCGTCGCGTTGAAAACCGACCCACGCGCCTTCGCCCTGATGTTGGGCGGCGTGCGCACCCGCGAGCGCGCGGCGGAAGAATTGGCCGAGGACATCGGCTTATGGGGAAGGCACGGTTACGGCATCTGGACCGTGCGCGGCCTGAACACCGGCAATTTCATCGGCATGACCGGGCTGGCGGCGCGGCCGGATGGGCGCGGCATCGCGCTGCGGTTCGCCCTGTGGCCGGAGGTGCGCGGCGCCGGCCTCGCGCGTGAGGCCGGCGGTGCCGCCTTGCGCTACGGCCATGACCAGGCGCGCCTGCCCCGGATCGTCGCCGTGGCGCGCGCCGATAATTTCGCGAGCCGCACGGTGCTGGGCGCCATCGGCATGGTCGAGGTCGAGGGTTTCGTGCGCGACGATGTACCAATGCTGCTGTACCAGAGCGTGATACGGCGGGACGGCCGCTAGCCTCAGGCCCGCCCAGCGCGATTTTTTGTAGCGAGTTCGATCGCGTGCCGGGTTTTTACGCCGGCGCCCTGCTCCGTCAGGGCCACCCGCTCGGCGTGTGCCAGCGCACCGCTGGCCTCCGCCTGATCGAGGCTTTCGCTCAGCGCATGGTCAATGGCGGCTTCGGTCGCCTCGCGCGCCAGGGCGTTGACCGCGTAGAAATGCCCGGCATGGCCGGCAAGGCGGCAGGCGTCGTGCAGCGCACCCTCGCGTGCCGCGAGCAGGGCCGCCGTCTGCAGGCAGGACATCAGGACGAATTCGATGTTGATATCGGCCGCCAGCGGCAGGGCTTCGGCCAACGCGGCGCGGGCGCGCGGCGTATCGTTCAGCACCATGGCGTACGCGGCGAGATTGCCAAGCGAGAATGCCAGATCGAGCAGATTGCCGGTTTCGCGGCAACTCGCCGCCACGGCGGTCGCTTCCTCGGCGGCGCGGCCGACATCGCCCTGCGCGAACAGGAATTCACCAAGGTTGAGCCCCGCGATCTGGATATTCACCTGATCGCGAAAGTGCCGGCTGATCGCCAAGGCTTCATCGAGCAGGGCGATCGCGCGCCGGCTGTCACCCGCGAAATGGGTCATGGCGGCCAGCACGTTCAGCAACCACGCGCGGCGCCGGGTGCGGCCCATGTTTGGCAGGGCGGCCTCGATCAGCGCGACATAGGGTTGCGCGGCCGAGGTATCCACCGGGCTCATGACACAGACGGCAATGCGCGATGCCGCCAGCGCGATATCCTCGGCATTGCCCACGGTCTTGTAGCGCGCCAGCGCATCAAGCGCGTCGCCGACCCGGCGCTTGTCACCGAACGCGCCGCCGCCGCTCGCAAACGCGATATCAAGCCCGATGCGTGCGGCGACACGATCCGGCGTGGCGGCACCAATGCGCGGCTGTGCCACATCCAGCCAGTGGCGCTGTTCGGCAGTCATGCCCATATCGCGCCACAACTCGCTGGTCAGGCTGACCAGCATGAGCCCGGCGGCGGTGTTGCCGTTGCCGGTATCGGTGATCGAGCCGGGGTCGCGCGGCAGCAGCCCGGCGGAGGTGTTGAACGCCCAGGCGAACGCCGTGCGCAGATTATCGATGTCGCACCGGTAGCGCGCCAGCCATTCATCGGCGCGGCTGGCAGCCCAGATGCGCTCACCCTCGCCATAGTGGCGGATCAGCCAGGCGCACAGACGGTCCATAACGTCGTGCCGGGCCGCGTCGCCGCGCAGCTTTTCGATGGCATGGCGCCGCACCGTATCGGCCAATCGGTAGCGGGTCTCATCGGACCAGCCAGGCACTCTGGTCAGCATCGACTGATCGATCAGGGCACTCACCAGGCCCGGCACCATCGACGGGCGCAGCGGACTCATGCCGATGGTCTCGCGTGCGGCATCGAGCGTGAAACTGCCGCCGAACACCGCGAGCCGGGCGAACGCGACCCGCTGGTCCGCATCCAGAATTTCGTAACTGGCTTCGATCACGCGGTCGAGCGCATGATCGCCGTTGAAGCCGGGGTCAGGCGCATCGAGCGGCGACCCGGTGCCTTTCGACAGGCTGCGCAGCAGTTCGGCAGGCGACAACTGGCGCAGCCGTGCCGCGGCCAGTTCAATCGCGAGCGCAGAGCCATCAAGACGGCCGCAGACCGCCGCGACGATCGGCAAATTGGCTTCGGTGAGCTTGAAATCCGCGACCGCCTGACGGGCGCGGGCAACGAACAGTCGAATCGCCGGGGCAGCCATCGCTGTGGCGAGCGTCAGGTGCCCGCCTTCACCCGGCAGCCCGTGGCCGCCGAGTGCCATGCAATATTCGCCCTCGACCCCAATCGGGGTCCGGCTGGTGGCCAGCACGGTAACATCCCGGCAGCCGCGCAGCAGTTCGGTGGCCAGAATGCCCACCTGCCCCGCAAGATGCGCGCAATTGTCGAATACGATCATCAGCCGCTTGTGGCGCAGCAGCGAGGGCAGCAGCTCCGCCGCGGTGCGATCCCCGCCGAATTTGAAGCCGAGCAGCGTGCACACCGCTTCGGCCACCTGTCCCGCCTCGGATAAAACCCCGACATCGACGAACCACACCCCATCGGGAAACCAGGCCAGGTTTTCCGCCCCGCATTGCAGCGCCAGCCGCGTTTTACCGATCCCGCCCGGACCAACGATGCTGATCAGCCGGTGGCGATGATGATCGAGCAATTCGCCGAGCACCGCGAGTTCCTGATTCCGGCCGATGCAGAAATTGCTCAGCAGCGGCAGATTGTGTGGGCCGCTATCAAGCGAGCGCAACGGTGGGAAATCAGCGCGCAGGTCAGGGTGAGTCAGTTGATGAACCGCCTCCGGCTCAAGCAGGTCCCGCAGCCGGAACCAGCCGAGCCGGTCGATCGTCGCGAAGTCCGGCAGTTCGGCGGCATCCACCATCCGCGCCGCCTCGGCCGAAATCAGCACCTGATCGCCATGCGCAATCGTCGCCAGCCGGGCGGCGCGGTTGAGCGCCGCACCGCCATACTCGTCCCCGACCAATTCCGCGAGCCCCGCATGAATCCCCGCGCGCACCGCCACACCATCGTCCGGCCCGCGCGCGATAAAGGCGCGTTGTAGTTCGAGCGCCGCCGCAACGGCAGGGCCGACGCTGGCAAACGCCGCGTGCGAGCGCGTGGCGCCCGATTTGAACACACGGCCACCGCATTCGCCGACAATGCGCCCGATCAGCGATTTATACCCCGCCAACAAGGGCTGCGGCACACTTCCGCGCGCGGGCGCCTCGGTGGCAGTTGCCGCTTCCAGGTCAGCGATCAGGAAGCACACAGTATCCTTGGCTTTACCGGGCTGATGGCGCGGAAACGGGATCACTGCGGACAAAAATACCTCTCCTGAGCCCAGCGAGACCACAGACCCATTAATGGCTATAATCTCGTTACATGAATGTTAGTATCAGAAAGCCAGACATGTGTGTAGAGGTCTCGCAAGCCGCATCGGCGCCCGCGGGCAGCGCTTCGACGATACCAACGCAAGCGCTAAAATCAGGTTACCAACAACGACAATACAAGCCGTAATCAAGCTGTCCAATACAATTGACAAGCTGTAGATAAAATTGAGCTGAAATTACAACATCAGAAATTACGCATGTAACGATTAACCGCCGCAAACCTTTACCCACGCCGCGTCACGGCCATCGGTCTATGCCGGCAGCTCTCCGGGTGCAGCCCGCGTATTGATGCCGAAATAATCCATATACGGCGCGAAATCCGGCCGGAGCCGCTCAGGATTGATCCCAAAATCCGCCATCTGATAGCGGTTGCGGCCATACCCGCCGCGCGGCGCCGCAGCCAGATGGCCGCGCATCGCCGCCGCCGCCGCCGGTGACAGCGTCTCGCCGAAATGGCGATAGACCCGATCCACCGTCGCGACCGGATCACCGGTCAGATCCTCATAGTGCAGGTTGATCAACCGCTCCGGCGGCACCGCGCCGCTGCGGTCGAACGCCACCAGCAATTTCGCCCCTTCGATCCAGCGCTCGGTCACCTGCCGGCCGATCTCCACCGTGTCGATCTCCCGCAGGAACGGCGCCCGCAGCACCTCCGTCATATGCGCGACCGAGGCAAAGACATGCACCGGGTCCCGATGCACCACCACGAATCGCGCATCCGGATAGGTCGCCAGAATCGCCGGAATCGAAAACGTATGGTCAGGACATTTCAGCGCCCAGAATTTCGCCCCCACCCCATGCTGCAACGCCTGCAAATACCGCTTGTGAAACGCAAACGCCGCATCATGGCCAAACCCATCGAGCCATGTCGTGTAGGACGGCACCCGGAACGTCGTATCGAACCGCAGCGACTGGAACACATGCGCGGTAATCTCGCTGCACTCCTGCGGACTGTCCGCATCGATCGGATGAATCGCCGGAAAATCCGGCGCCATCCCCGCGAAAATATCCAACTGCCGATCCGTCTTGCGCGCCGCCGCACTTCCCCGCTTGTCGAAATCGCGCGGCCGCGGCGCCGGATACAGCGTCTGCCACACCCGCGGCACCATCACGTCCGGATCATAGCCAAGCAGCGTATGCAAAAAACTGGTGCCCGACCGCGGCAACCCCATAATGAACAGCGGCGCCACCACCGGCGCCGCCCCGATCGCCGGCGTCTCCGCATGCATCCGCTCGATCAGCGCAGCATTGCGGGCCAGCCTTGTCAGATCATACCGCACCGAAACCCGCCCGAACAACGAAAGATGCGTCTCGCGCGCCATCGCCTCGGTCAGCCGCGCCAAACCCTCCCGCGCCGCCCCATCGAGCGAAACCCCCGCCGCCCGCGCAATGCCATCCGCCGTCACCGCCGGCCAATGGCGCGGCACCACCGCCTCCACCGCGCCAAACCCCGCCGACAAAGCCCGAAACGACAGGCTCTTGCCCTGCCGCAACGCGGGAATCGGCGGAACCGGCGCGGTGCTCATCTCAGTGGCGCTCGATCAGCTCGATCTTGTAGCCGTTCGGGTCCTCGATGAACGCAATCACCGTGGTGCCGAACTTCACCGGGCCCGGCTCGCGCGAAATCTTCGCACCCGCCGCCCGCAGTTTTTCCACAGTCGCCTTGATGTCCGCCACACCCAGCGCCAGATGGCCGAACGCCGTGCCCTGATCGTAATGATCGGTGCCGTAATTATAGGTCAGCTCAAGCACCGTGTGGTCCTTCTCGCCACCATACCCCACGAACGCCAGCGTATACTTGCCGTCCGGCACATCAGTCCGGCGCAACTCCTTCATCCCCAGCAACTTGGTATAAAAGCCGATGCTCTCCTCCAGATCATTCACCCGGATCATCGTATGCAGATACTGAAACTCGCCGCTCATTCTGGTTTCCCTTTCCAACGATTATGACCCAACGATCATCAAGCCGCCGGATCGATGCCGAGCAGAAATAACCCCGCCCCATCCGCCGACGCAACCATCGCCGCGCGCTCGATCAATATGGCGCCCAACGCCTCGAATGCCACACCGCGCAACCCAGCCTCACGCGCCCCGGCAATCGTCGCCGGCCCCAACGTCGGCAAATCCGCCCGCCGGTCCTGCCCCGGCTTCACCAGCTTGACCAACACCCCGCCCGGCCCCGGTCGCGCCAAAGCCCCAGCACGCGCCAACATCGCATCCGTGCCCTCAACCGCCTCGACCGCCAGCACAATCCCTTGTTGCACCACGCAAGCCTGGCCGACATCCGCCACACCCATCGCCCGCACCACCGCAACACCCCGCGCAATATCCGCCAACGCCGCCGCATCCGGCCCCACCCGCGTCAGCAAACCCGCCGGCGCCAAAACCTCCGCCATCACCTCATGCGCCCCCAGAACCCGAAACCCCTCCTCGCCCAGAACCCGCACGATCGCTGCCAGAAACCCGTCATCCCCCGCAAACGCCGCCCGCCCCACCCGCGCCAGCAACCGCGCCCCCACCGCATCCGGCCGCAAATCCAACAACGATGGCCGCTTCACCGGCCCCGCCAACACCAAATCCACACACCCCGCCCGCCGCAACGCCGCCACCGCAACACCCACCGCACCCAGCCGCACCACCTCATGCGGAAACCCACCAACCACCCGCAAATCCGCATACCCCTCCAACGCCACCACAAAAACCCCACGCCCCGCCGCAAGCGCCGCCAACGCCACCTGACCGGGCAACGGACCACCGCCGGCGATGATGCCTAGGGTCATGGGGTGGGGTTCGGTGAGGAAGCAGGCCAGGGGGCTTTGCCCCCTCGACCCCCACTAAGGGCAGAGCCCTTAGAACCCGCTAGTTTTAGGCAAGGGGAGGGCGCTGCCTGGGATTTTCCGTCGATCTGGCCTGGGTCGCCCTCCCCTTGCCTAAAACGAATGGATTTTAAAGGCTCCGCCTTTAACGGGGTCCAGGGGCAGAGCCCCTGGCCTTCTTCCTCACCCCACCCCACCCCGTCACCCCTCGGCGTCGTCAGCGGCGGTGGTCGTCGTCCGGATCAGGCCGCGTTTGCCGGGGTTGGCGGCGAAGGCGAGGATTTCGGTGGTGTGGGGGTCGTGGGGTTGCGATTGCAGGGTTTTGAGGCGTTCCTGGAACGGGTGGGTGCAATCGCGGAACAGGGCGTTGAAGGTGGCGCGCATGTGGTGGATGGTGGCGTGATCGATGTTACGCCGGCGCAGCCCGATGATATTGAGGCCGGCGAGCCGGGCGCGGTTGCCGATGATCATGCCGTAGGGGATCACGTCGGCTTCGACGCCGGACATCCCGCCGATCATCGCCCCTTGACCGATCCGGACGAACTGGTGGATGGCGGCGGCGCCGCCGATGATGGCGCGGTCTGCGATTTCGACGTGGCCGCCCATGACGACGTTATTGGCGATAACGATGCCGTTGCCGAGCTGGCAGTCATGGGCGACGTGCACGGCGGTCATCAACAGGCAATCGTCACCGACGCGGGTGATACCGCCGCCGGGTGCGGTGCCGCGATTGATGGTGGCGTGTTCGCGGATGGTGCAGCGCGCGCCGACGATCGTTTCGGTATCTTCGCCTTTATATTTCAGATCCTGCGGTGCCATGCCGATGGTGGCGAACGGAAAGATTTTGGTGCCTTCCCCGATGCTGGTGCGGCCATCGATCACGACGTGCGAAACCAGGTCGACGCCATCGGCGAGGATGGCGCCGGGGCCGACCATGCAGAACGGGCCGATATGGACGCGCGCGCCGATTTTGGCGTTCGGATCGACGACCGCGAGGGGGTGGATCATGTGTGGTCGGCTTTCTGATCCATAATCATAGCGGCGTAGGTGGCTTCGGCGACGGCGACGCCATCGACCCGCGCGACGGCGTGGAATTTCCAGACATTGCCACGGTTGCGCTCTTTAACAACATGGATGCGCAGCGTATCGCCGGGCACCACCGGGCGGCGGAATTTCGCCCCTTCGACCGACATGAAATACACGATCTTGCCCGCTTCGGACGGACCGAGCGTTTCAACCACCAGCACGGCGGCGGTCTGGGCCATGCTTTCGATGATCAGCACGCCCGGCATCACGGGGTGACCGGGGAAGTGGCCCTGGAAGAAGTTTTCATTGACCGAGACGTTCTTGACCCCGACCGCCGAGACGTTTTCGACCAGTTCGACCACGCGATCGATCAGCAGGAAGGGATAGCGATGCGGAATCGCGTGCAAGATGCCGGCGATATCGATAGTGCGTCCGGCTGGTGTGGCCGGCGCGCTGCTGTCTGGTGTGGTGCCGTCCATCGGGATGGATCCGTATTTCCTGTGAATGGTTCAGTCGCCGGCGGGTTGGTCCGGCTTGGTCTCAGAATGCCGCATTCTGTCGCGCCGCGCAAAGCGGCGGATCATGGCGACTTCGCGAAAGAACGCTTTGGAGGGCTGGGCCGGGCTGCCGAGCACCTCGACCCCCGCATCCAGATTACTCATCACCCCGGCCTGCGGCCCGATCCGCGCGCCTTTGCCGATGTGCAGATGGCCCGAGAACGCGGCCTGCCCGGCGGCGACCACGAAATCCTCGATGATGGTCGAGCCCGAGATACCGACCTGTGCGACAATGATGCAGCAGCGGCCGAGCTGAACATTATGACCGACCTGCACCTGGTTATCGATGCGGGTGCCGGCGCCGATGATGGTATCCTGCGCCGAGCCGCGATCGATCGTGGTATTGGCGCCGATATCGACATCATGGTGGATCAGCACCCGGCCGAGTTGCGAAACACTGACAAAGCCGGTGGGCGACTGCGCAAAGCCGAAGCCATCTTGCCCGACGCGCACGCCCGGATGCAGCGTGACCCGATCACCGATGATGGCAAAGCCGATCGAGACATGCCCGGCGATGCGGCAATCGGCGCCGATGATCACCCCGGCGGTGATGACGCAATGCGGCCCGATGATGCTGCGCGGCCCGATTTCGACGCGTGGCCCGATGACGGCGTAGGGGCCGATTTCGGCAGCGGCGTCGACCCGCGCGGCGGGATCGATAATCGCGGTGGGGTGAATGCCGGGGTTGGCCGGCGGCAGTTTATGAAACAGCCCGCCAGCCTTGGCCCAGGCGAGGTAGGGGTGCGCAACCGGCAGCGCGAGGCTCTGCTTGCCAAGCCGATCGGCCAACTCAGGCAGCAGAATGACGGCGCCGGCCCGTGTTTCGGCCAGCAGATTGAGGTATTTGCGGTTATCGAGAAAGCTGATTTCGTCCGGCCCCGCGCTTTGCAACGGCGCGATGCCGCGAAACATCCGGTCAGGCGTGCCGGTCGGTGCCGCCGCATCGATCGCGGCGGCAACCTCGGCCAGGGTGAACGGGCCGGAGCGCGGAAAAAACCGTGGGTCGCCCGGCAACCCGGCGCCGGCCGTATCAGTCATGATCAGCCCTTATTTTTTGGCTGGCGCATTGGCCATTTTGGGAACCACGGCCGGCGGCACCGCGACCGACGGCAGAATGGTATTCAGATGCGCCGCGACTTCCTTGGAGATGTCGAACCCGTTGACGTTCAGCGCCACCTGCGAGCGGTGCAGCACCAGGTTCATGCCATGCGCCTGCGCGACCTGGCGGATCACGGCGATGAGGGTGGATTCGATTTTCCCGAGTGCGCCTCGGGCCGAAACCTCGATCGCGAGGTTGCGGTTATGGAAATCGACCTGCGCTTCCTCGATCTCGCGTTGCAGCGCCTGTTCCTTGGTCGCCAGCGCGGCCTTGGACAGTTTGGCCTTTTCGCCGGTGATGGTCTTCTGCTCGCCTTCCCATTTCTGCTGGTCGGCCTGGGCCTCGGCGGCGAGTTTCTGGCGCCGCGCCTCGATGATTTTTTCGACACCCTGTGCGGCGGTCGATTGCTGCATCACCTCCGGCACCGAGAGCACGCCCATCACCGGCGCGGGTGGTGCGTTTTCCTTGGGCAGCGCGGGAAGCTGGGGAATTGGCGGCAGTTTCTGCGGCGGAATCGCCTGGGTGCCGGGCTGCTGGCCCTGTTCCGGCATACCCTGCTGCTGTTGCTGGATCATCGGCTGGGCACGAACCGGCACCGAATGGCTGACCGGCGGCGCCTTGGGGTGCGGAATGAAAAAGCCCTGGCCATTGCTGCTCTGCGCATGGCCGACGCCAAGGCCGAACAGAACGGCCGGCAGAACCAGGCCAAGGCGAAGCGAAGAAACTCGTGTCACGATATTAGAACCTCGTACCGAAGGAAACGCGGAATTGCTCGATCTGGTCGTATTTATACTTCTTGATCGGCTGGGCGAAGGAAAGATCGATCAGCCCGAACGGTGTGTTCCAGGCCACACCGATACCGGCGGAAATGCGCGGGGCGGCGTTGTCGTACAGCCCCAGGGTCTTGCCGTTCACCGAGATCGGACTCACGCCCGAAAGACTGCCGATATCGGTGAAGGCAAAGCCCGACACACCCAGATCAGGCGAAACCGGCAGCGGGAAGTGCAGCACGGTATCCTGGGTATAGATGAATTTGCCGCCCAAACTGTCGCCATACAGCGTATCATGCGGCCCGGCGCCGCCGGTCTGGAAACCAAGCAGACTATCGCCACCGAGGAAGAACCGGTCGGCAATCAGCGATTTATAACCCAGGATATCGACGAGGTCGCCAACATGCCCGTCGAATTCGAGCACCCAGGCCTTGCTGCCGAAATACCGCGCGAGCGGAATGTAATACGCCCCGCGCGCCTGCAGGCGGACATATTTCGCGCTGCCGCCCAGCCCCGCAAAATCGCCCGAAAGCGACAGCAGCCCGCCGGAGGTCGGGTCGAGCCGGTCGTCGCGGTAATCGAACGTCAGCGTGGTGCCGAGCTGCGACAGGCTCGATGATCCGGCCTCGTTCAGAATGTAAAGACTGGCACCGGTCGCGATGTTATAAATATCGCGCGTGCTGATCGTGTAGGTGAACGCCTGGCTGACGTGCTGGTTATAGCGGAACCCCAGCCGCAGATCGCCGCCGATCGAGCGTTCGCTGAACACATAGGACGTCGTATTGGCGGTATCGGTGCGGAACAGATCGAACCCGGCGATCAGGTTGCGCCCGAGGAAATACGGGTTGGTGACGCCAAGGTTGAACTGCGTGCCCTTCTGCGCCAGCAGCGCGCTGATCGAAGCCTCGATCCCGGTGCCCAGAAAATCGCTCTGGCTGAGCCCGACGTTGACCAACGCACCCAGATCGGTCGAATACCCGCCACCGAGCGAGAACTGCCCGTTCGCCTGTTCGCCGATCCCGACGTCGAGGTTGACCCGGTCAGGCTGCTGCGTCGGCACCGGCTTGATCGAGATGTCTTTTTTCTTGAAGAACCCCAGGTTTTCCAGATTATCCTTGGATTGCTTCACGGCTTGTTCGTTATAGGCATCGCCCGGCGCGAGTTCGATTTCGCGGCGGATCACGCTATCCTCGGTGCGGGTATTCCCGCTGATCGACACATTGTCCACATAAACCCGCGGCCCTTCGATGACGCGGAACGTCAGCGCGATGGTGTGGTCCTTGTGGTTTTCCTTCACATCCGGCTCGACCTGGGCAAACGCGAAGCCGCGGTCCTGCACATAGGTGGAAATCGATTTATCGGCCGCCTGCAACGCATCGCCGTCGAAAATATCGCCTTTCTCAATCGGCACCAGCGGCCGCAACTGCTTGCCCGGCAGTTTCCGCAGCGACGAGACCACCTGCACCGACCCGATACGATAGCGCGGCCCTTCATCGACCACGAAGGTCAGATAAAACGATTTCCGATTGGGCGCGAGCTGCGCTGTGGCGCTGACAATCTTGAAATCGGCGTAGCCGTGGTGGAAATAAAATCGGCTGAGCAGGGATTCGTCGTACTTCACCCGCTCGCTGTTATACTGATCGGAATCCGACAAAAACCGGTACCACGCATCCTGGCGCGACGAAATCACCTCGCGCAGCTTGCCCTGGCCATATTCATGATTGCCGATGAAATTGATCCGGCTGATCAACGTCTGCGTGCCGTCGTGGCATTTGAACACGACGTTGACGCGATTTTCCGGCAGCTTGACGATTTCGGGCACCACGGTCGCGCTGTAATGGCCGCGCTTGGCATACAGCCCCAAAATCGCCTTGGTCGCCGTCGCCGCACCGCCGGCGGTGAACACCGACCCCGGCTTGAGCGCGATGGCGCCCTTCATGTCCTTGTCCTTGACGACCGAATTGCCCTCGAAGAACACCTGATTGACGATCGGGTTTTCCTTGACCTTCACCATCAGATCATTGCCCTGGCGGGTGATCGAAACGGTCTTGAACAGCCCGGTCGCGTACAGCGTCTTGAGGCTCAGATCCATCCGCCGCGCGCTGAACGCATCACCCGGCTGCAGCAGAATATACGATCGGATGGTGCTGGCATCGATCCGCTGATTGCCCGAAACATCGACCGCCGCAATCGTGCCGCCGGTCGCCTCGCGGGTCTGGCCCGCCGCATGAGACGCAGCCGTGCGCGTCGCCGCGACGGCGGATTGTGTGGCGGGCGCCAGAACGCTTGGCACCAGGCACGCCGAGGTCATCAAAGCCAACCGCAGTCGCCGCAAGGATAATCTCCTAAACGAACCCAGATCATGAAACCCGATGCAAGGGCCAACCCTCGCACCATATCGACATGCGGCCTAGCCGCTACCGCCGCCATCCGCAAGGGCATCACCGGGCGGTGATGGCACAAACTTCATTGCACACTGCGTCGTTTTAGGGGTGCCGGCTCACCGCCCGGTCCATTTCGCCTCGATCACCCGGGCACCCGGCGGGATCGGCGTTTCCCGGGTTTCCTTATCCTCGTTCTTGCGGATCGCATTGAGCAGCACGAACAGCACCGCGGTGTTGAGCAGGCCGGGCGGGATCCATTCGATCATCCCGCCGATCAACTGGTCCTGAATCGGCGAAATCGACGGATACAGCCGGCCGCACAAATCATAAAAATCATAGTAACTGATGCCCGACAGCGCGACGGTCGCGGCCACCAAAATCTGCGGAAACATGGTCAGAAAGCCGCAGACCATGCGCGTCAAATAACTATAGCCCGCCTCGGCGCGCGGCCGCGGGTCGAGCACTACCAGCCAGAACAGCAACCCGGCCAGCAGCATCACCAGATTCATCACCGCATACAGCGGCGGGTTGATCATCGCCGCGAAATCGACCGCCGGCAGCAGCCACACATCGGTCACCGCAATCGAAATCACCGCCGCGACAATCGGGTTGCGCAACACCGCGATCGGCCGGCGCAACAGCCGATGCCCCGCCACCCCGATCAATTCCGCTGGCACACCCGCCGCCAGCACATCGCGCGGCCACGCGAACGCGATCAGAAACGGCGCGAACACCCCCAGCGTCATCTGTTGCAGCCGGTTCAGAAAGAACATGTGCTGGGCAGCGTATTCGAAATGGGTCTGCGCCACGAAATAGATCGCCCCGACCCCGCTGAAATACGCAATCCGCCGCCACAGCGCCGGCCACGCGCCCCGCGCCGTCCGGTGCAATCCCCGCGCGTACCAGAAACCGAACAAAATCGTGCCGGCAAAGATCGGGATATTGAAAATGAACGGCGCCAGATATGGCAAATCCGCCGGCAGATACCGGCTCGCCAGATCGAGCAGACCACCCGCGATCACAATGGCAATCACCGCGCGGCGATCGACCGTATCGAACCGATGAAACCCCGGCCGATCGAGCGCCCCGCTCAAATCGGCACGCCCGCCAGCACCCGGCTGGTGCGAATGGTCTGCAACGTCTGCACCCGTGTCACATTATCCGCTCCGGTGAGCTGTTCGGTCAGCCGGTTCTCATGCGCCGCATCGCGCGCCACGAATTTCAACAGAAAATCACCACCACCCCGGATCATGTGGCACTCGCGCAGCTCCTCCCACGAACCGACCAGCTGTTCAAACGCGTCGAGCACGCTTTGCCGCTGGCTATCGAGCCCAACGATCGCGAAAAACTGGATCTGCCAGCCGAGTTTCTGCGGGTCGGTCTCGGCATGATACCCCTTGATCAACCCGGCTTCCTCAAGCCGGCGCACGCGGCGCAGGCAGGGCGGCGGCGAAATCCCGGCGCGGCTCGCCAGCTCCACATTGGTCATCCGCCCGTTGCCCTGCAATTCGGTCAGGATGCGGCGGTCGATCTCATCGAGCTGCGGCACCTCATTGGCGCGTGCCTGGGCGGTCGAATTGGTTGCGTTCGTGTTGGCCGAGCTAAACGGCATGGATATCACCGGTGACAGAGTTGTACGCGTAATATAATTGCATATCGACGGTCTGTGAAAGGGTTCAAGACCACCGGGGCCGCGTCTCGCCGCTTGTGTGGCGCGATGCAACCTCGATATGATATGAAACTGGTCGAAAACTTGGCACATATAGGGGCCGGGTACCAAATCGGGATCTGAGTGAGGGTTATGGCGAATACGGGTACGATCAATTTGGCGGCGGCGGTCAGCACGCGGGTTCTGATCATCGGGGCAGGGCCGGCCGGCTACACGGCCGCCATCTACGCCGCGCGCGCCAACCTCGCCCCCGTGCTGGTGGCCGGGCTGCAACCGGGCGGCCAGCTCACCATCACCACCGATGTCGAAAATTACCCCGGCTTCGCCGATGTCATCCAAGGCCCCTGGCTGATGGAGCAAATGGAAGCGCAAGCCCGCCACGTCGGCACCCGGATCGATCACGATATCATCACCAGCGTCGATTTCACCACACGCCCGATGCAGGCGGTCGCCGATTCCGGCACGATCTACCTGGCCGATGCCATCGTCATCGCCACCGGCGCCCAGGCGCGCTGGCTCGGCCTGCCCTCCGAACAGACCTATCAGGGCGCCGGCGTCTCCGCCTGCGCCACCTGCGATGGCTTCTTCTATCGCGGCAAGACCGTCGCGGTGGTCGGCGGCGGCAACACCGCGGTCGAGGAAGCGCTTTACCTCACCCATCATGCCAGCAAAGTGATCCTGATCCACCGGCGCGGCGTGCTGCGCGCGGAAAAAATCCTCCAGGACCGCCTGTTCAAAAACCCGCAAATCGACGTCATCTGGGATCACGCGGTCGATGAAATCCTCGGCGCCGGCTCACCCGCCGTCGTCACCGGTGCCCGCCTGCGCCACACCGAAACCGGCGCGCACCGCGACATCACGGTCGATGGCGTGTTCATCGCAATCGGGCACGATCCCGCCACCAGCCTGTTCCGCGGCAAGCTCGATATGGACGCCGATGGCTACATCACGACGGTGCCCGGCAGCACCCGCACCTCGTCCCCCGGCGTGTTCGCCGCCGGCGACGTGCAGGACCGCATCTTCCGCCAGGCCGTCACCGCCGCAGGCTCCGGCTGCATGGCAGCCCTCGAGGCAGAAAAATTCTTGGCCGAACACGCGCAAATCGAACGGCGCGCGGCGTGATCGGCATAACGGGCGGTCATACAAGCACCGCAACAGGGGACGCTTCATCGTGACAGGGAATCATATGGATTGGGACAAGCTGCGGGTGTTTCACGCGGTCGCCGAGGCCGGCAGCTTCACCCACGCGGGCGATACGCTGAACCTGTCGCAATCGGCGGTCTCCCGCCAGATCTCGGCCCTCGAGGAAGCCCTCTCGGTGCCGCTGTTCCACCGCCACGCGCGCGGCCTGATCCTCACCGAGCAGGGCGAACAGCTCAACCGCACCGTGCGCGAGGTCTTCGCCAAACTCCAGATGACCGAAGCCCTGCTGACCGAAAGCAAGGACCGCCCGGCCGGCCGCCTGAAAGTCACCACCACCCATAGTTTCGGCGTCGCCTGGCTCGCACCGCGCCTGAAAACCTTCCTCAACCAATACCCCGACGTCAGCATGACCCTGCTGCTCGACGATACCGATCTCGACCTCGCGATGCGCGAAGCCGACGTCGCCATCCGCATGCACCCGCCCCGCCAGCCCGATCTGGTGCAGCGCTCGCTCGGTGAAATCCGCTGGCAGATCTTCGCCTCCGAAGACTACCTGAAAACCGCCGGCAACAAGCCCGAACGCCCCGAAGATCTCGATCAGCACCGCCTGATCCTGTTCGGCGATCGCAAACCACCGGTCAGCGACGTCAACTGGCTCGCCGGCCTCGGCCGGGCCGATGGCGCCGCCGCCCGCACCGGTGCGCTCGAAGTCAACTCGCTGCAAGCCATGCTGATCGCGATCAAAAGCGGCCTCGGCATCGGCGCCGTGCCGGAATATCTGGCCGAAGACACCACCGGCATGGTCCGCCTGCTGCCCGAAGCCAAAACCCCGAAAATCGACATGTTCTTCGTCTACCCCGAAGAACTCCGCAACTCGAAACGCGTCGGCGTCTTCCGCGACTTCCTGGTCCACGAAATCGGCCGGCGCTAGCCGCTACCCCTCATCCTCACCGCGCGCGCCGGCCGCCCCCACCAGCCGGCGCAGCGCGGCGACCCATCGTGGCAACCGCCCCGGCCGCGCGCCCGGCACCAGCGCCGCCAACCGGTCGATCTCCCGGCGCAAATCCTCGATCACCGCATAACGCTCCACCGCCGCGTCGATCCAATGCTGCAAATCCCCCGCCTGCTTGGCCAACGCCGCCTCGATCGGCGCGATCACCGGCCCGAAATACGCCTCGCCGATCGCAACGTCCGCCGCAACCCGATCCATCAACGCCCCATCCGGCTCATCCCCCGCCGCTGCCGCCACCAGCCAGTCGAACACCGGTGCCACCCCGGCAATCATCGCCGCACCATCACCATCACCATCGTCCCCGGCGACCGCGTGATGCCGCAAATCAGCCGATAAAAACGCCTCGATCGCGCCCGCATCCGCACCCGCCAGCCAATCCGCCCCGGCCACCGCGCCGATCCGCCGCACCACGACCCGCCAATCCGTCATCAACTGATCATAGGTCACGAAACACCGCACCAACCCGCGCGACTCCCGCTCCGCCACCAGCACATGGCTCCGCCACAGCGCCTGCGCCCGCCCCGCATCGAACCCCTCGCGCCGATGCAGCGACGCCGCCACCTCCAGCGGATGGCGCACCGGCACCACCACGCGCGGCGCAATCCCCAGCGCCGCCAGCACCGGCAGCCACAACGGCAACAACCGGCACAGCCGCGGATCCTTCACCACGAACACCGCTGCATCCCGATATTCCGCCACCAGCAGCGCCGCCAACCGTTCGCGAAACGGCACCGCCGCCGCGCTGTCGAACCAATCCGCCGGCATCCCGCGCACATCGCGCCACGACGAACCCATCGCCGCCAGCACCTCGTCATGCAGATCAACCAGCGCCTGCGGCTCCCAGAACCCGGTCTCGTTGTCCCCCGCCGCCGGCGGCATCAGCGTTGCCGGCAAATCCGCACCACACAGTGAAATCACCCGCGTCAGCGCCGACGTGCCGCTCCGATGCATCCCAAGCACCAATATCGCCTGCCGAAACCCGCCCGCCTGATCCATCCCGCCATCTTGCCCAACCGCGCCCCCCGATCAAGCGTCCCCCTATCAAGCGTAATGGAAGCAATGCGCCAAACCGGTCGCCAAACCGCGCGGATTGCGATAGTCCGCAGCCATGAGCGGTCGCGCATGACATACAGCGTCAAGGAAATCTTCCTCACCCTGCAGGGCGAAGGCAGCAACGCCGGCCGCGCCGCCGTGTTCTGCCGCTTCGCCGGCTGCAACCTATGGACCGGCCGCGAAGCCGACCGCACCACCGCCACCTGCCAGTTCTGCGATACCGATTTCATCGGCACCGATGGCACCGGCGGCGGCAAATTCACCGACGCCGCCAGCCTCGCCGCCGCCATCCGCGCTGCCTGGACCGCACCCACCACCGCCCACGCCCTCGTCGTCATCACCGGCGGCGAACCGCTGCTCCAACTCGATGAACCGCTGATCGCAGCCATCCACGCCCAAGGCTTCAGCATCGCCGTCGAAACCAACGGCACCATCACCCCGCCACCCGGCATCGACTGGCTCTGCGTCAGCCCCAAAGCCCGCGCCCCCCTCGCGCTCAGCCAGGGCGATGAACTCAAACTCGTCTACCCCCAACCCGAAGCAATGCCCGAACGCTTCACCAGCCTCGATTTCAAAACCTTCCTCCTCCAGCCGATGGACGGGCCAGACCGCACCGCCAACACCCAAGCCGCCATCGCCTACTGCCAAACCCACCCAAAATGGCGCCTCTCGATGCAGACCCATAAATACCTGGGCATCCCCTGATGTTCGAAATCACCAAGGACTTCCGCTTCGAAGCCGCCCACACCCTCAACCGCACGATCGAAACCGAATCGAGCCGCCGCATCCACGGCCACTCCTACCGCGCCACCATCACCCTGCGCGGCACCCCCGGAGCCTCCGGCATGATCATGGATTTCGGCATCCTGAACACCCACATCGCCACCCTGCGCGACATCCTCGATCACCGCTTCCTCGATGAAGTCCCCAACCTCGGCCCCGCCACCCTCGAAAACCTCGCCGCGTTCATCTGGCGCACCCTCCACCCCGCCTGCCCCGGCCTCGCTCGCGTCGCGGTGTTTCGCGATAGCGAAGGGGAGTCTTGCACCTATGAGGGTTAAGGAAGGGTTCTTTTTTGCAAAAAAGAACCAAAAAACTCTTGTTAATGGGGTCGGGGGCGCATCTTGGCTGCGGGCACGCCCGTGAGCTTGTGTCGTAACGCGTACGGCCAGATCGTCGGCGCCCCAGTGCCGGACTGGACGCCACGCCCCCCACCGCCGCACACCCCGATGCACGGCGCCTACTGCCACCTCGAACCCCTCGACCCCGCCCGCCACGCCGATGATCTGGTCCAAGGCTTCCTCGCCGCACCCGACGATCGTGACTGGACCTGGTGGCGCACCCCCCGCCCAGCCGATGCCGCCGCATTCCACGCCGACCTCGCCCGCATCGCCGCCATCACCGAATTCACCACGTTCGCCATCATCGACGCCACGAACCGCGCCGTCGGCTACGCTGCCTACATGGGCATCAACCCCGAACACGGCTCGATCGAAATCGGCGCCGTCAACTATACCCGCGCCCTGCACCGCAGCCGCGCCGGCACCGAAGCCATCTTCCTCATGCTCAGCCGCGCCTTCGACGAACTCGCCTACCGCCGCTGCGAATGGCAGTGCCACAGCCTAAACACCCCATCCCGCCAGGCCGCCCTCCGCCTCGGCTTTCAACTCGAAGGCATCTTCCGCCAAAGCCACGTCACCCAAGGCCGCAACCGCGACACCGCCTGGCACGCCATCATCGACCCCGAATGGCCGGCAATCCGCGCCGGCTTCCTCGCCTGGCTCGACCCCGCCAACTTCACCGCCAACGGCACCCAAATCCGCAGCCTCGCCACATGCCGCGCCGCAGCAACCAAAACGGCATGATTCCGGTCATTTACAGCCACCCCTGATCGGGTCCAAACTGCGCGGAACGTATCAAGGAGGAAACAAAATGTCGCGAATCGCACTCGTCACCGGTGGCACACGCGGAATCGGCGCCGCCATCAGCGTGGCCCTGAAAGCCGCCGGCCGCACCGTCATCGCGAGCTACGCCGGTAACCAGGCCGCCGCCGAAAACTTCACCGAAGTCCACGGCATCGAAGCCATGAAATTCGACGCCTGCGACTTCGACGCCTGCGCCACCGCCGTCGCCAGCATCACCAGCCGCCTCGGACCCATCGAAATCCTGGTCAACAACGCCGGCATCACCAAAGACGGCACCATGTCCCGCATGTCCCGCGATATGTGGGACGCCGTGATCGACACCAACCTCGGCTCCTGCTTCAATCTCTGCAAAGCCACATTCGACGGCATGAAAGCCAAAAAATTCGGCCGCGTCGTCAACATCGGCTCAATCAACGGCCAGGCCGGCCAATACGGCCAGGTCAACTACGCCGCCGCCAAATCCGGCATCCACGGCTTCACCAAAGCCCTCGCCCAGGAAGGCGCACGCTACAACATCACCGTCAACGCCATCGCACCCGGCTACGTCGATACCGATATGGTCCGCGCCGTACCCCCCGACGTGCTGGAAAAAATCATCGCCAAAATCCCCGTCGGCCGCCTCGGCCACGCCGAAGATATCGCCCGCGGCGTCGTCTTCCTCACCGCCGACGACGCCGATTTCGTCACCGGATCGACACTCTCGATCAACGGTGGACAACATATGTATTGAGCAGGCTACGTCAGGAGTAAGACTTCTTTTTTGTAAAAAAGAAGCAAAAAACTTTTATTAATCTGGGACTTGGGCTTGGGGCTAAAATAGCCCCGGCCCAATATCTAACAATAATTCTAACAAAATGCTTTCCCACCCCCCGTCCCGCGTCCTATCATCCTCGCGTGCCAGCAACCCCAACCAATCCCCCGTTCGTCATCCGCTGCTTCATCGTCATGATGAACGCGCTGTGCGACACCGTGGCCGAACACGGCCCGGCCGGCTACGTCCCCGTCCCCATGGTCAATCTGATCTGGACCCGCCTGCAAAACCTCACCACCCGCTTCCTCGCCGCCCTCGCCCGCGGCCCCATCCCACCCCGCGCGAAACCAACCCCCAAACCAACGTCCGAAGCCACAACCGAATCCCAACCCACCCAGCCACCCCGCGCCCGCCGCAAACGCCTCACCCTGCCGTGCCGCGAAGCCTGGCTCTACCGCCTGATCCCCGAAACCGGCTTCACCCGCTTCACCCTGCAACACATCCTCGCCGACCCCGAATTCGCAGGATTCCTAGTAGCCAACCCAAAACTCATCCGCATCCTGACCCCGCTCTACAACGCCATGGGCATCGACCTGCCCACCGAACCCCCCTTCGCCCCCGACCCACCACCAGACTCCCGCCGCCACATCATCTTCGGCACGCCAGATTGCGCCGCGTCCGAATCCCCCACCCCAGACCAAGATTTCAAAATTCAACCCGCCTGACCCAAGCACCTTCGCACGCCCATATCGTTACGAGATCGTAACGATATAAACGAATAAGGCGAAATCCAGCCAAACCCCCAGTCCCAGAGTCAAAAAGTTTTTTGCTTCTTTTTTACAAAAAAGAAGTCTTCCCCTTCACCCTAACACTCAATAAAATTAGCAGCGAGCCCCCCAAGCGAGGTCTCTTTATATTTACTATTCATATCCGCCCCGGTCTGTCGCATGGTCGCGATCACCTGATCGAGCGAGATATGGTGGGTTCCATCGCCCCGTGCCGCGAGCGAGGCGGCGCTGATGGCTTTGATCGCGCCGAACGCGTTGCGTTCGATGCAGGGAATTTGCACCAGCCCGCCGACCGGGTCGCAGGTCATGCCAAGGTGATGTTCCATGGCAATTTCCGCGGCGTTTTCGATCTGACGGTTGGTTGCCCCGCGTGCGGCGGCGAGGCCGGCGGCGGCCATCGAGGCGGCGACCCCAACCTCGCCCTGACAGCCGACTTCAGCGCCCGAGATCGAGGCGTTGGTCTTGAACAACCCGCCGATCGCGGTGGCGGTGAACAGAAAGTCGCGCATCAATTCATGGGTGGCGCCGGGGCAGAAATCGCGGAAATAGCGCAGCACGGCGGGAATGACCCCGGCGGCACCGTTGGTCGGCGCGGTGACAATTTTGCCACCGGCGGCGTTTTCCTCGTTCACCGCCATCGCGAACAGGCTGACCCAGTCCATTTTTTCATGGGGTGCGAGGTCGTTGCGTGCAGCGTCGGTCTGCATTTTTGCGTGCAGCGCGGGGGCGCGCCGGGTGATTTTCAAACCACCGGGCAGGGTGCCGGTGGTCCGCATCCCGCGTTCGATGCCGTTCATCATGGTGGCAAGCACCAGGTCGGCGTGGGCGAGCACGGTTGCCGGGTCGCGCAGCGAGAATTCATTGGCGCGCATCATGGCCGCGATCGACAGGCCGGAGGCTTCGCCGAGCCGCAGCAGATCGACGGCGTTGGCGAAGGGATAGGGCACCGTTTCGGTAATCGCGCCAAGATCGGGTTTTTCATCTTCGCGAATGACGAAACCCCCGCCGACCGAGCACCAGCGTTCGGCGGCGAGAATGCTGCCGGCGGCATCGCGTGCGCTGAATTCGAGTGTGTTGGGGTGTCGCGTGGTGGGTGTTTCGTAGTCGAACACAATATCCGTTGCCGGATCGAATTTGATCGGGTGAAACCCGCCGAGTTTCAGCACGCAAGCCGTCGTAACCGCTGCGGCGATCGCATCCGCCTGATCGGGATCAACCGTTTCCGGCGCCTCACCGGCCAGGCCGAGGATCACGGCTTTATCCGTGCCGTGGCCTTTGCCGGTCCAGGCGAGCGAACCGAGCAGCGTGATTTGCACGTGCGCCACGCCAGCCGGATCGGCCAGGTCGGCCGCAAAACTATGCGCAGCCCGCATCGGCCCGACCGTGTGGGACGATGACGGTCCGATGCCGATTTTGAACAGATCGAACAGGCTGATCATGACAGGGTCAATCCGGATACTCGCGGCCGATCTCGTGCAGCAATGAAACCACATAGGGCGCGAAAGAGCGCCAGATTTCAAGGTGGAATTCGGCAATCCCGGTCCGCCACAGCACGATATCGGCCTTGGCGAAAATCGTCCGCGTCGCCATGCCGACCGGAAACGCCGCACTGCCCAGATCAAGCGGACACAGCGCGTTGATCATCGCGCCAGCGTGCGGCCCGGCGAGCCTGATGCCGGTCTGCCGATGGCTGACATCGACCAGTGAAAACAGCCGATCCGCCAGACCGGCGCCAAGCGCGCCCGGAATCGCGGCATCGGCGGCGGGCGCCAGCACCAGCCACTCATCCGGCCCAAGGCGCAGCGCCATCCGATAGCCCGCGGTCACGGCGCGGTTGATCGGCGCGGTGAAATCAAGCCCGAGCGCGGCACCCGCGGCGGTGATGGACTCTTCCGGCAGCCGCAGCACGAAGCGGGTGAGCGGCGCGGATTTTTCGATCCTGCGGTCCACCGCACCCGGCAGCGGGGCGGTGCGCCTTGCGGGGGCGATTGCGATGTCAGCCATCGAGCCGTGCTCCTTCGGGATCGTAGAAAACCGGGTCGGTCAGCGTCACCGCGACCGAGCGTCCCGGCAGGGGGACATGCAGGGTTTCGCCAATCCGCGCCCTTCCGTTGCGCACCATCGCGAGCGCGATCGAGCGATTGAGCGCCGCACTCCAATAGGACGACGTCACGTGCCCCAGCATGGTCATCGGAATCGGCTGGGCCGGATCGGCGACCAGATGCGCACCCTCCTCCAGCACTTCGGCAGGATCGGCGGTGAGCAGCCCGACCAATTGCTTGCGATCGGTCTGGCTGGCCAGCGCGGTGCGGGCAAGGGCGCGCTTGCCAACGAAATCGGGCTTCGCCTTGCCGATCGCCCAGGTCAGGCCGACATCATCGGGCGTCGCCGTGCCATCGGTCTCCTGACCGACGATGATATAGCCTTTCTCCGCGCGCAGCACGTGCATCGTCTCGGTGCCATAGGGCACGATGCCGTGGGTCTGACCCGCCTGATCAATCGCCTCCCAAACCGCGCGCCCGTAATCGGCCGGCACGTTGATCTCAAAGCCGAGTTCGCCGGTGAAACTGACCCGGAACAACCGTGCCGGCACGCCGGCGACCCGGCATTCCACCACGCTCATATGCGGCATCGCGGCCGCCGAAATATCGGCATCTTCCACCAGCGGCGCAATCACCTCCCGCGCGCGCGGACCCTGCACCGCAATCACCGCATATTGTTCGGTGGTCGAGGTGAGCCAGACCTTCAGATCGGTGAATTCGGTCTGCAGATAATCTTCCATCATGTTCAGCACGCGCGCCGCACCGCCGGTCGTGGTGGTCACGTGGAACCGATCATCGGCAATCCGGCCGACCACGCCGTCATCGATGATGAACCCGTCCTCGCGCAGCAGAATGCCGTAGCGCAGCCTTCCGGGTTTCAGCTTGGTCCAGGCGTTGACATACATGCGGTTGAGAAATTCCGCAGCATCCGGGCCGGTAATTTCGATCTTGCCGAGCGTCGAGGCATCGAACAGACCAACCCCGGCGCGCACCGCGGCGCATTCGCGCGCGACCGCTTCATGCATCGTCTCCGCCCCGCGCGGAAAATACCGCGCGCGTTTCCACAGGCTGACATCCTCGAACACCGCGCCCTGTTCGGCGGCCCAGGCGTGGATCGGCGTCTCACGCACCGGTTCGAACAGATCACCGCGCGCATAGCCCGCGAAATAGCCGAACGGGATCGGCGTATACGGCATCCGGAACGTGGTGGTGCCGATGCTCGGGATCGGCACGCCGAGTGATTTCGAAACGATGCCGAGCGCGTTCATGTTCGAGGTCTTGCCCTGATCGGTCGCCATGCCGGTGGTGGTGTAGCGCTTGACATGCTCGATCGAGCGAAACCCCTCGGCCAGCGCGAGCGTGATGTCTTTCGCCGTCACGTCGTTCTGGAAATCAACAAAGGCGCGCACGCTGGCCGGATCGCGGCCATGCGGCACCTCGCCCAGAAACCCGGCCGCAACAGTCTCGGCCACCGGCGCCGCCACCGCCTGCCCCGTCGCCGAAAGCCCGGCCGCGCGGCCTGAGGCGATCGCCGCTTCGAGCGACTGGCAGCCCGAGGCAGCACCCGCCGCAATCGTCGGCTCGGCCGGCGTCCCGGGGATGAAGGCATCCAGCGCCGGATCGAACGCGAGCTTGCCCCGGCTCTGCGAGAACAGATGCACGCTGGGCGTAAACCCGCCGGACATCAGCACCAGATCGCAGGCAATCCGCTCGGCGTTCGCCGCGCCGATGGTGGCAACGCTGACGGCCGCAACGCGCAGATTGCCCTCGGTGCCAATGATCGTCGCATGGGTGCGGATCGGCAGGCCCGCCGCGCGTGCCGCGTCCAAACACGGCCCCTCCGGGCTTTCCCGCAGATCGACGATGGCGGCAATCGTCACACCGGCCTCGTGCAGCGAAACCGCCGCGCGATACGCATCGTCATGCGCGGTGAACACCACGGCACGATTGCCGGGTTTGACCGCGTAGCGCTCGACATAGGTCCGCGCGGCATCGGCCAGCATGATGCCCGGCCGATCGTTGTCCGGAAACACCAAAGGCCGTTCGATCGCACCGGTCGCGGTGATCACCTGCTTGGCGCGCACCTGCCACAGCCGGCCGCGCGGCGCATCGTCGCTGGTTTCGCCCTGGTGATCGGTCAGATCCTGTGCCAGCCCGATCATGTTGTGCGGGAAATAGCCGAACGCGATGGTGCGTGGCAGCATCGTGATGTTTGCAAAACCGGCAAGCCGTGCGCGCTGTTCGGCGAGCCAGGCGGATTGGCCGGGTTCTGCCAGCAGCGCGCCGCCGAACTGCGGCTGCTCGTCGCAAAGGATCACCCGCGCGCCGGTCTCGGCAGCGGCGAGTGCTGCGCTCAGCCCGGCAGGCCCGGCGCCGATCACCAGCACATCGCAATGGGCATAAATCTGCGCGTAGCGCGCGGCATCGGGTGCCGCCGGCGAGCGCCCAAGCCCGGCGATGGCGCGGATGCGCGGCTCGAAAAACTTCGTCCACGCGCCCTTCGGCCACATGAAGGTCTTGTAGTAGAATCCGGCAGGGAAAAAGCGCCACAGCCGGTCGGTAATGCTGCCGACATCACGCTCCAGCGAAGGCGTGCGGTTCTGACTTTCCGCGCGCAGCCCGTGATAAAGCTCAACCTGCGTGGCGCGCAGATTGGGCGTATAATGCCCCTCGTCGCGCCCGACGCCGACTAACGCGTTCGGCTCCTCCGCCCCCGCCGAAACAATGCCGCGCGGGCGGTGATATTTGAAACTCCGCCCGACCAGGTGCACCCCGTTGGCCAGCAGCGCCGAGGCCAGCGTGTCCCCCGCATGGCCGGTCATGGCCTTGCCATCGAAGGTGAACGGAACCGTCACGCGCCGGTCGATCAGCCCACCGGTGGCAAGGCGATACTTTTGTGTCATGCCGGCGCCTCACCGATCTTGTAGGTCTGCTCGAAAAAATCCGTCACGGTATTGCGCCGCGCGTTGAAAAACCGCCCGCACCCATGCGCGTGCCGCCAGCGTTCGGCGTAGCTGCCGCGCGCGTTGCTGCGCTGGTAAAGAAACGCCGTCCATTCCTCATCGGTCACACTGGCGGGTGCGCGCACCACATGCGCCTCACCGCCATAGGAGAACTCGATTTCAGGACGATCGCCGCAATAAGGGCAGGAAATCACTAACATCTTAAATCTCCTTGTCAGTGCGCGACAGCGGCAGCCGCCGCCTCGTCGATCAATCGCCCGGCGCCGAACCGCTCAAGGTTGAACGGCGCATTGATCTTGTGCGGCTCGTCCTTCGCCATCGTGTAGGCGAACAAATCCGCCGAGCCCGGCGTCGCCTTGAACCCGCCGGTGCCCCAGCCGCAATTCACATACAGGCCCGGCACCTCGGTCTTGGCGATGATCGGCGAGCGATCCGGCGTCACATCGACAATACCGCCCCAGTTGCGCAGCATCCGCATCCGCCGGAACATCGGAAACAATTCGCAGATCGCTTCGAGCGTGTGCGATGAAATATGCAAGGCCCCGCGCTGGCTGTACGAAATATACGCATCCGTCCCCGCGCCGATTACCAGCTCGCCCTTGTCGGACTGGCTGATATAGGCGTGGATCGTGTTCGACATCACGACGCACGGAAAAATCGGCTTGATCGGCTCGGACACGAGCGCCTGCAACGGATAACTCTCGAGCGGCATCCGCTGCCCCGCCATCGCCATCAGCACCGATGTATTGCCCGCCGCGACAATCCCCAACCGCCGCGTCGCGATCGCACCCCTGCTGGTCTGCACCCCGCTGACCCGACCGCTCGCATCACGATCGATCCCGGTGACCTCGCAATTCTGAATGATGTCGACCCCGAGCGCATCCGCCGCCCGCGCATAGCCCCACGCCACCGCATCATGCCGCGCCGTACCCGCACGCCGCTGCAAAGCCGCCCCCGTCACCGCATGACGCATCCCGGGTGCGATGTTCAGCGGCGGGCAGAACGATTTCGCCTGATCGGGCGATAACCACTCGTTATCGACACCGTTCAACCGGTTTGCATGCACATGCCGCTTGAACACCTGCTCGTCATGCACATTATGCGACAGCATCATCACGCCACGCTGCGAGAACATGACGTTATAATTCAAATCCGCCGACAACCCCTCCCACAACTTCACGGAATGGTCGTAAAGCGCGGCACTCTCGTCGAACAGATAATTCGAACGAATGATCGTGGTGTTGCGCCCGGTATTGCCGCCGCCGATCCAGCCCTTTTCCAGCACCGCGATGTTGCGCAGCCCGTGCTTCTTCGCGAGATAATACGCCGTGCCCAACCCATGCCCGCCGCCACCGACAATAATGGCCTCATAGGCCGGTTTGGGTGCGGCATCGCGCCATTGGCGGGTCCAGCCTTTCTGGCCGGATAACGCCTCTTTCGCCAAGGCAAAGGCTGAGAATTTCTGCATATCAAGGCTCCAAGTTAAGGCCAGGGCTCTGCCCTGGACCCGCTGGGGCCTTAGGCCCCAGACCCCGCTAGTTAAGGCACAAGCCTACACGGTCTACGCGCACTCACTCGGCACAAGACTTGTATAATTCCGTCATCGCTGCGCGACTGCCCAATTCTTCGCCGTGTAAAACGGCGCATTGCTCGGCGGCAGCAACGCCACACCCCGGATATGATCCGCCGCCTTCTCCCCGATCATGATGGTCGGCGCGTTCAAATTCCCCGTCGTCACCCGCGGCATGATCGAACTATCCGCCACCCGCAGCCCCTCCACCCCGATCACCCTGGTGTCCGGTGCCACCACCGCCATCGGGTCGTCCACCGCGCCCATCTTGCACGTGCCACACGGATGATACGCGCTCTCGACACTCTTGCTGATATACGCATCAATCTCGGCATCACTCACCACGCCGCTACCCGGCGCAATCTCGCGCCCCCGGAACGGCGCGAACGCATCTTGCGCAAAAATCTCGCGCGTCAGCCGCACACACGCCCGCATATCGACCCAATCCTCCGGATCGCTCATGTAGTTGAACACGATCGACGGCGCCGCCGCCGGATCAGCCCCGCGCAACCGCACCCACCCCCGGCTGCGCGACCGCATCGGGCCGACATGCGCCTGAAACCCATGCTCGGACGCTATTCCCTTGCCATCATACCGCACCGCGAGCGGCAGGAAATGATATTGGATATCCGGATAATCGATCCCCGCACGCGAGCGAATAAACCCGCAACTCTCGAAATGATTGGTCGCCCCCAAACCATCGCGCAACGCCAGCCACCGCAGGCCGATCAACGCCTTCGCCAGCGGATTCATCTTCGAATACAATGTAATCGGCTGGGTGCAGGCATACTGGAAGTAAAACTCCAGATGATCCTGCAAATTCTCGCCAACCCCCGGACGATCCGCGACCACGCCGATGCCGTGCGCCCGCAACTCATCCGCCGGGCCAACCCCCGATAATTTTAGCAGCTTCGGCGAATTGATCGCCCCGGCCGCCAAAACCACCTCGCGCCGCGCCCGCACCACAACCTCCTGGCCCCGCCGCAGATACGCCACCCCCACCGCACGCGACCCCTCGAACACCACACGCGAAACCAGAATGCGGGACTCCACCGTCAAATTCGCCCGCCCCCGCGCCGGCCGCAAATACGCATTCGCCGCACTCCACCGCCGGCCGCGATGAACCGTCATGTCCATCCGGCCAAACCCCTCCTGCTGATACCCGTTGACATCCTCGGTCACCGGATATCCCGCCTGCCGTCCCGCCTCGATGAAGGCCTGGTATAGCGGATTGCGCAGCGGCCCATATTTCGTGTGCAACGGCCCCTCGCCACCCCGCCACGCATCGCCGCCCTCATCACGCGTCTCGGCACGCTTGAAATACGGCAACACATTCCGATACGCCCAGCCCCGCGCGCCCATCTCCTCCCACCGGTCGAAATCCAGCGGATTGCCGCGAATATAAACCAACCCGTTGATCGAAGACGATCCGCCCAACACCTTGCCGCGCGGCGTATGCATCCGCCGCCCCCCCAAATGCGGCTCGGGTTCGCTGTGATAACCCCAATCATACTTCGGCATGTTCATCGGCATCGATAACGCACTCGGCATCTGTATCAACACCGATCGATCCGATCCGCCATACTCCAACAACAAAACCGAAACCCCGGCATCCTCCGATAACCGCGCCGCTAACACACACCCCGCGGAGCCTGCTCCGACAACGACGTAATCATACTCGGTCATGGGGTTGGTGCCTTTCGGGAAGAAGGCCAGGGGCTCTGCCCCTGGACCCCGTTAAAGGCGGAGCCTTTAAAATCCATTAGTTTTAGGCAAGGGGAGGGCTGTCCAGGCCAGATCAGCGGAACCACCGAGGCAGCGCCCTCCCCTTGCCTAAAACTAGCGGGTTCTAAGGGCTCCGCCCTTAGTGGGGGGTTCGGGGGGCAAAGCCCCCTGATCTTCCTTCCGTAAGCCATCAAAACCCCACAACCGGTGTGAGTGCGACGTAGACGGATTTGGTCTCGGTGTAGGCGTCGAGTGCGGTGCGGCTGTTTTCGCGGCCGTAGCCGGATTGTTTCATGCCGCCGAACGGCAGTTCGACCGGGGTGATGTTGTATTGGTTGATCCAGCAGGTGCCGGCTTTGAGTTGGGCGATCATGGTATGGGCGCGCGCGAGGGTGGTGGTGAACACGGCGGCGGACAGGCCGTATTGGGTTGCGTTGGCGCGGGTGATGGCTTCGGCATCGGTATCGAAGGGGAATACCGCCATCACGGGGCCGAAGATTTCCTCTTGGGCGATGCTCATGCCATCGGTGCAATCGGCAAAGATGGTGGGTTCGACGAAGCTGCCTTGGTCGAGGGCGCCGGTGGTGCATCGGTTGCCGCCAGCAGCGAGGCGGGCACCGGCGGCTTTGCCGGCTTCGATATGGGTGAGGACTTTTGCCATGTGCTCCGGCGAGATCAGGGCGCCGATCTGCGTGGCGGGGTCGAGTGGATCGCCAATGGTGAGGGTGCGGGTTTTCGCGATGAGAGCGTCGAGAAACCGGTCG
Organism: Acidiphilium rubrum; assembly: GCF_900156265.1. Lineage (GTDB taxonomy): Bacteria > Pseudomonadota > Alphaproteobacteria > Acetobacterales > Acetobacteraceae > Acidiphilium > Acidiphilium rubrum. The sequence continues at coordinate 33,692 of NZ_FTNE01000010.1, read as the reverse complement.
TGGATGCTGCGATGGACGAATACGCGGGTGCCGTTCGAGCAGATTTCACCGGCGGAGTAGAAATTGCCCAGCATGGCCGCGTTCACGGCGCTGTCGATATCGGCGTCGTCGCAGATGATGATGGGGGATTTGCCGCCGAGTTCGAGCGTGACGCGCTTGAGGCTGGCGGCGGCGAGGGCAGCGACGGCTTTACCGGTCGCGACCGATCCGGTGAGCGAGATTTTGCCGATGCCGGGATGCTCGACGAGGTGCTGGCCGGTTTCACCGAGACCATTGACCACGTTGAACAGCCCATCCGGCAACCCAGCCTGCTTGAAGATGCGCGCGAGTTCGAGCGCGGTGAGCGGGGTTTGCGGCGCCGGTTTGAAGATCACCGCATTGCCGCAGACCAGCGCGGGGGCGGCTTTCCAGCACGCGATTTGCAGCGGGTAGTTCCATGCGCCGATCGCGGCAACCACGCCGATCGGCTCGCGCCTGGTGTAACCGAACGCGGTCGGGCCGAGATCGATCGCTTCGCCGCCGATGGTACCGGCCAGCCCGCCGAAATATTCGAGGCATTCGGCGCCGGAAATCACATCGACCGCGATGGTTTCGCTGATCGGACGGCCGGTGTCCTCGGATTCCAGGCGCGCGAGGGCGGGTAGGTTTTCGCGCAGCAACGCGGCGGCGCGCAGCAGAATCCGCCCCCGCGCGGCGGCGGGCGTTGCCGCCCAGTCGCGCTGAGCGGCGGTGGCGGCGGCGACCGCGGCATCGATCGTGGCGGCATCCGCGATGTCGAGTGTCGCGAGCAGCGCGCCGGTCGCCGGGTTGCGATCCTCGAAAGTCGCAAGGCTGATCGCGGACCAGTCTTGTCCGGCGATGAAATTGGGGCGCGCTATCATGCTGGGCGTAGCCTTGTGGGTCAGTTGGTGGCGGCGGTGTTGTCGCGGTAATCGGCGCGGCCGGCCTGGGTCAGCGCATCGAGAATCTCGGTGGTGCCGATGCAACCGACGATGCGGCCGTTATCGGCCACCAGCACCGGGCGGGTGGTCTGCTGGCGGATTTCCACGATGTCCTTGAGCAGATGCTGGCCGGTGACGATGCCGGTGCTGCCTTGCGGGCAGCGTACGCCCGGTTGCGGCTGATGAAATGGTGCCGCCGCGCCATCGCGGTGCAGCGCGATCAACTGGCCGCTATTGTCGAGATGCAGCGCGTAATCCTGATTGTCGTTGAAATGATGCGCGCCGTCCGGGGCGCGCAACGCTCCGATCGGACGCATCAACGAGGCGGCGCGGATCGCGGTGAGCGGATTCATATGGGCAACGAATTCCGCGACGTAATCGGTCGCCGGGCGCAGCACGATGTCTTCGGGCTTGCCGACCTGGATCACCCTGCCGTCCTTCATGATCGCGATACGGTTGCCGATTTTCAGCGCCTCGTCGAGATCGTGGGTGACGAAAATGATGGTCTTCTGCACGGTGCGTTGCAGTTGAAGCAACTCGTCCTGCAATTTGTTGCGGATCAGCGGATCGAGGGCGGAAAACGGTTCGTCCATCAGCAGAATATCGGGGTTGGTGACCAGCGCGCGCGCGAGGCCGACGCGCTGCTGCATCCCGCCCGACAATTCGCTCGCGTGCTTGTCCGCCCATTGCAGCAGGCCGACGCGATCGAGCCATTGATCGACGCTGGCGCGCATTTCGGCGGGTTTCATCTTGCGCAGTTCGAGCCCGAGTTCGACGTTGCGGCGCACGGTACGCCAGGGCAGCAACGCGAATTGCTGAAACACCATCGAGACCGCCTGGTTGCGCAGGCGGCGCAAGGTGGCGGGCGGCGGGTTGCTCATATCGACCAGCTCGTCGCCGTGGCGGATGGTGATGCGGCCGCGACTGATCGTGTTCAGCCCGTTCAGCGCGCGCAGCACCGTGGTCTTGCCCGAGCCGGACAGGCCCATCAGCACGAAAATCTCACCCTGTTCGACCTCCAGATTGACGTCCGCCGCGCCGACCACGATGCCGGTCGAGCCGATGATGTCGTTGCGGGTCTTGCCGGCGTCGAGTTCGGCGAGCGCCATCGTCATCCGCCCGCGCGCGCCACGGTCGGCGCTGCCGGGAAACAGGATATCGACGGCTTCGAACTTGGCGGCGAAACTCATGCGTTGGTGCTTTCCTGGCTCGGCCGGAACACCCGATCGAGAATGACCGCGACGATCACGATGGCAAGACCCGAGGTGAATCCCTTGCCGATTTGCACGGTCTCCATCGCCTCGACCACCGGCTCACCCAGGCCGCCGGCGCCGACCAGGGCGGCGATCACCACCATCGACAGGCTCAGCATGATCACCTGCGTCAGCCCGGCCAGAATGGTCGGCAGAGCGGCGGGGATTTCCACTTTCCAGAGCAGTTCGGTCGGGCTCGCGCCGAACGCCTGCCCGGCTTCGATCAAGGGGCGGGGGACGTTGCTGATGCCGATATAGGTCAGCCGGATCGGCGTGGGCACCACGAAGACGATGGCGGAAATCAGACCCGGCACGCTGCCGAGGCCGAACAGCACCAATGTCGGGATCAAGTAGACGAAGGTCGGCAGCGTCTGCATCATATCAAGCACCGGGCGCAGCACGCGGTACAGCGCCGGCCGGTGCGCGGCGGCGATGCCGATCGGCACGCCGATCGCCATGCACGCGAGCGTGGCATACACGATCAGCGAAATCGTCTCGAGCGTGCGATCCCAATAGCCCTGGTTCAAAATGAACAGCAGGGCCAGGAAAACGAACAGCGCCATCCGCCAGGATTTTTTGAAAACATAGGTGAGTGCCGCAAAAATCACGATCAGCAGCAGCGCGGGAACCGCGTGCAGAATGCTGGTCGTGCCATCGAGCAGAAAGCCCAGCACGTTGGACAGACCGTCGAAAAAACCCTGGAAATTATTTTTGACGAAATTGACGAAATCGGTCGACCAGGTGCCGACCGGTATTTCGTGGTCGGTAATCCAGGTCTCGGGATGGGTCAGAAGGGTCACGATGATCTCTCCCGCATGGGCCCGTGTCGATTGCTGGCGCGCAATGCCTGCCCTGGCTGATCGGTGCCGGGGCAGGCGGTGCGCGGCGGGGGTTGGATCAGCTCGCCTTGAGCTTGCTCATCACGGCGGGCGCGCCCGGCTTGCCATCGGTGGTGGTGACACCGGCCAGGGTGGATTTCACCCAATCCGGATGCGCGAGCAGCCAGGCCGCGGCTACCGCGTTGGCGTCCTTATGTTTCACCTGCACATCGTACATCATCGCGTTTTCGTCGTTGATGGTGAGTTTGAAATGATGCAGCAGGGTGCCGACATTCGGGCATTCCTTGGCGTAGCCGTATTTGGTGTTGATATAAATGGTCGCCTTGCCTTCGTCCGGGCCGAAATAATCATGCCCGCCGGAGAGGTAGTCGATATGGAACTGCACGTTCATCGGCTCCGGTTCCCAGCCGAGGAACACGATCGCCTGTTTTTTCGGATATTTGCGCGATACTTCCGAAAGCATGCCCGCTTCGCTCGACTGCACCAGATGGAACTTGCCGAGGCCGAATTTATTCGCCTTGATCATGGCGAGGATGTGCTGATTGCCGTCGTTGCCGGGCTCGATGCCATAAATCTTGTAGTCGAGCTGCTTGCCGTATTTCGCGATGTCGGCAAAGCTGGTGAGGCCCTGTTTGTAGAGATAATGCGGCACCACCAGCGTGTATTTCGCATCGGTCAGGTCAGGGCCGATCACTTCCATCGCTTTCTGCTTGATGTAGGGTTCGGTCGTCTTGTCCTGCGAAGGTGTCCAATTGTCGAGAAAGACGTCGATCTTCTTGTCCTGCATGCCGGCGTACATGACCTGCAGCGAATAGAGATTGGTCTTGACCGTGTAACCCAGATCCTGGGCGACATCGGTGAACACCGCGTTCTGCACGGCATTATCGGTCCAGCCGATGTTTGCCATGGTGATGGTCTTGCACGAAGCCGGCTCCGCGGCGCGGGCAATGCCGAGCCCGAGCGATGCCGTTGCCATGATCGACGCAAAAGCCGTGATGACGGTTAGATTTTTCAATTTAGCCTCCTGGATGCACAGATTCTCGTAACCAATCCGCGCTGGTTTTCTGTCCCTGGAACGCCGCAATCTGTGTGCGGTCGCCGTAACGCTAAGCATCATGTTGCACCCGACGGCGTCTTGCATGCAAGCGACATCGCCCTTGCATCCGCCCATCTTGCACCTAATGGGGCAGGCCGGTCGACCAAAAATTGACGATAGCGACCCCGGCATAAAACAGAACCGTCAGCACACCGGCCACCGGCTGGGTGAAGCCGCGCGACGCCTTCAGGAACGAGGTGCCGGCGACTTCGAACAGGATCGCGATGGCGAGGAGGATGTAAGGGGATGGCATCGGGGGGCGACTCTCAGGGAGGTCAATGAGGGAAAGGGACGATAAGCACTTCTTTTTTTGAAAAAAAAGAAGCAAAAAAACGTCTATTCGCGCGTCCCGTGCCGTTGCGGCGCCCGAAGCCCAGTTCAAAAAAGTTTTTTGCTTCTTTTTTTCAAAAAAGAAGCGCTTCCCTTCCCTGCGCCGCCGCCCGCAGAAAGACATGGGCTTATGCACAAATGCAATTTGCCTCACCGCGCCGCGCAATCCTAACCTGCGGGCGCATTCGGAGACTCTTCATGCTCGACCAGCAGACGATCAACGCGCAGATCGGTGATCTATTGGCCACCCGCCGGCCGGGGCATAGTCTGCCCGGGGCGTTCTACCACGATCCGGCGATTTTCGACTTCGACCTGCGCGAGATTTTCGGCCAGGCGTGGCTGATGGTCGGCTTCGAGGTCGAGGTGGCGGCGGCGGGCGCCTATCTGGCGATCACGATCGGCCGCAGCCCGGTGGTGGTGTTGCGCGGGCAGGATGGCGTGTTGCGCGGATTTTTCAATTCGTGCCGGCATCGGGGCGCGCAGATCCTGCCGGATGGGTGCGGCACCGCCGAGCGGCTGATGTGCCCGTATCATCAATGGATGTACGATGATCGCGGCGCGCTGCGCGGGGCCGGGCGGATGCCGCGCGATTTCGATAAATCCCAGCATGGCTTGAAGCCCATTCACGTCCGCACCGTGGCCGGCACGGTCTATGTGTGTCTCGCCGAACAGGCGCCGGATTTCACCGCGTTTCACGATGCGCTGGCCCCGATGCTGGCGCCGCACGATATGCTGAACGCCAAGGTCGCGGCCCAGGCCACGCTGGTCGAGCGCGGCAATTGGAAGCTGGTGATGGAAAACGCGCGCGAGTGCTATCATTGCGCGGCGCGCCATCCGCAATTATCGGTCTCGTTCCCGACCGATGCGCGGGGCAATTTTCTGAGCTCCGAGCGGGTCGATATCCTGGATTTCAAGCAGCGGATGGAGGCGATGGGCCTGCCGAGCGCGCCGGTCGAAGGGGCGTGGTGGCAGGCCTCGCGCTTTGCGCTGCGCGAGGGCAACGAGTCGATCACGATCGATGGCAAGCCCTGTGTGAAAAAGCCGATGTGCAGCGTCAACGGCGGCGATGTCGGGTCGATGCGCTGGGCGCTGGAGCCGCATAGTTTCTGTCATGCGCTGGGCGATTTCGTGTTCATGTTCATCGCGGTGCCGGTCGCCCCCGAGGAGACCATCGTGATGGCGAAATGGCTGGTGCATAAGGACGCGCAGGAAGGGATCGATTACACGGTCGATGATCTGACCAACGTGTGGAACGAGACCAATCTGCAGGACCGCGATCTGGTCGAGAACAACCAGCGCGGGGTGAATTCGTTGGGATATACGCCAGGACCCTACAGCGAGAGTTCGGAATCGCTCGCGATCCGCTTCGTCGATTGGTATGCCAACCGGGTGGCTTCGGTGGTGCCGCAACCGGCGCCGATGCGCCGGCCCGCCCTGGTCGGGCTCTGACATGGCCGATCTGCCGCTCGGCGCCGATCGGGATCACCAGGCCTGGCACCCGGAAACCATTGCGGTCGGGCACGGTTATCATCCGGCCGAGCATCACGGTTCGGCGAAACCGCCGGTCTATCTGACCTCGACCTTCGTGTATCGCGATTCGATGCACGCCAAGACCGCGCATGAGGGCTACATCGCCGGCCGCGCGCCGCAGTCCGGCGCGGATGAGGGCTATATCTACGCCCGGCTCGATCATCCGAACATGCAGATGCTGCAGGACCGGATGGCCGCACTCGACCGTGCCGAGGCGTGTGCGGTGTTCAATTCCGGCATGGCGGCGATTTCGACTACGCTGCTGTCGCTGGTGCGGCCGGGCGAGAGCGTGGTGCACACCAGCCCGCTGTACGGCGGCACCGATGGGTTGCTGAACAATCTGATGGCACCCGCGCACGGGGTAAAGCCGGTCGCGATCGCGGATGCGGTGGATGAGGCTTCGATCACCAGCGCGGTCGATCAGGCGCTGGCACATGGGCGGCTCGGGATGATCTGGGTCGAGACACCGTCGAACCCGCTGGCCGGGATTGCCGATATCGCGCTGATCGCGCGGATTGCCCGGCGGCTGGAATTGCAGCAGGGCAGCCGGCCGCTGGTGGTGGTCGATAACACGTTCATGGGGCCGCTGCTGCAAAACCCGCTCGAACAGGGGGCGGATCTGTGCATGACCTCGCTGACCAAATACGCGAGCGGGCATAGTGATCTGTTGGGCGGCAGCGTGTCCGGCCGGTTCGCGCTGATCGAGCCGTTGCGGAAAATGCGCACGGTGATGGGCACGCATCTCGATCCGCATGGCTGCTGGTTGCTGTTGCGCTCGCTGGAAACCATGGGCCTGCGCACCGAGCGGGCGTGCCGCAACGCCGCCGCCGTGGCGCGGTTTTTGCGCGATCATCCGAAAGTGGCGCGCGTGACCTATGCCGGGTTTCTGCCGGAGGGCAGTGCGGCGCGCGCGACGTTCGAGCGGCAATGCGCGGGTGCGGGTTCGACCTTCGTGTTCGACATCAAGGGCGGCGAGGTCGAGGCGTTCCGGATGCTCGATGCGCTGAAACTGCTGCGCCTCGCGGTCAGCCTGGGCGGCACGGAGACGCTGATCTGCCACTCGGCGACGACGACGCATTTTTCGGTGCCGAAGGCCCGGCGCGAGGCTTCGGGCGTGACCGATGCGACCATTCGGCTCTCGGTCGGGATCGAGCATGAGGCGGATATTATCGGTGATCTGGCGCAGGCGCTGGAAAGGATCTGAGCGATGGATGGTGTGATGCGGCAGGCGTATCCGGTCGATCCGAAATCCGCGGTGGGCAAGCTGGCGCGACCGGCGCAATTCGTCGATGTGCTGGTGGTCGGTGCCGGCCCGGCGGGCATCGCGGCCGCGCTGGCGGCGGCGGGTGAGGGTCGTTCGGTCATGCTGGTCGATGAGCATCCGGTCAGTGCGGCGATGGCCGGGCTCGATGTGCCCTATCTGTTCGGCGGCCGGGCAACGCCGGCGTTGGGCAATCAGGCCCGGATGATCGAACAGGTGGCGGGCGCCATGCCGGGCCTGGAGGATGCGTTCGAGGCGGGGATCGAGGTGGCGCTGAACGTGAGCGTCTGGGGCATGTGGGTCGCCGGGCCGGGCTTGCAGGTGCTGCCGTGCGCGGTGGCGGGGCTTGCGACCGAGGATCGGTCCTGGCTGTGCGGCTTCGGCCGCGCGGTGATCGCGACCGGCGCGCGCGATCTGGTGCTGTCCTTCGCGGGGTCGGACCAGCCGGGCGTGGTCGGCGCGCAGGGGCTGCACGCGCTGCTGACGCGCTATGACGCCTTCGCCGGCCGCGTGGTGAGCATTCTGGGATCGGGCCGGCTGGCGCTGGAAACCGCGCTGCTCGCGCTCGACAAGGGTTTGACGGTGGCCGCCCTGATCGAGGTGCGCGATGCGCCGCAGGGTCCGGCCGATCTGGTGGCCGAAGTCGCGGCGCGCGGGGTTGCAATTCGCTGCGGCGCCGTGCCGTTGATGGCAGAGACCACGGTCGATGGCGTGGTGGCGCTGCGGATCATTCCGGTGGCGGGTGGTGCGGTCGAGCGGATTGCGTGCGACACCGTATGCTTGGCACTCGGCCTGGTGCCGCAGATCGAACTGCTCGATACGCTGGGGGCGGCGGTCACGCTCGATCGCGATCGGGGCGGCTATGTGCCGGTGTGCGATGCAACGGGCCAGACCTCGATCGAAGCGATCAGCGTGGCGGGGGATTGCGCCGGTGTGGCCGAGCCCGGCGGGCTCGATTACCGCATGGCGTGGATGCGCGCGCTGCTCGATACCGGCGGCAACGACGCGCTGGCCTGCACCTGCGAGGAGGTGACCCGCGGCGATGTGTTCGCGCTGCATCAGCCACGCTATCTCGGCCCGGAATCCGAGGCGATGGCGGCGCGCGATCTGGCCGGGCTGCTGGCCGACGGGCCGCCGGATCACGACCAGATGAAGCGGCTGACCCGGGTTTCGATGGGGCCATGCCAGGGGCGGCGCTGCCGCGAACAGGTGGCGATGCTGCTGGCGATCGGCGCGCGCAATGATATCGGCATCGTCAACCGCGCCGGGTTTCGCGCGCCGGTGCGCCCGCTGAGCCTGGCGGCCCTCGCGGCACCCGATGACGCAGCCGGGCGGGACGGCTGGGATGTGTGGTTCGGCATCGTCGCGCAATGGGTGCCCTATGATGAAATCGGCACGCCGCGCGAGGCCGACTATATCGCCGGAGACATGCATCTATGAGCCAGACGCGGGAGAACGGCGCTGCGGTCGTCATCATCGGCGCGGGCGTGACCGGGTTGAGTGCCGCTTGGTGGTTGGCGCGCGACGGGGTGGATGTGCTGGTGCTCGACAAGGGCGTGATCGGCTACGAAGCCTCGAGCCGCAACGGCGGTGGTGCGACGCATTATCAGAGCCCGCTGTTCCACGAGGAACAACGGCTGTGGCCGCTGATGGATGAACTGCTCGGTTATCCGACCGAACACCGGCCGGAGCGCATCGTGATCGCGATGAACGAGGCGCAGATGGCGCGCTACCAGCGGATGCAGGGGATTCTGGCCGGGCTCGGTTATCGGGCCGACCTGCTCGATCCGCAGCAAGTGCGCGATGCGGTGCCGCTGGCGGGCGATCAGCATATCGGCGGCGTGCATATCCGCACCGGCGGGCAGGCCAATCCGCAACGCACCGTGCAGGCCTATGCCTGGGCGGCGCAGGACCACGGCGCGCGGATCATGCAGCATACGCCGGTGCTGGGCATCGAAATGGCGCATGGCCGTGCGGTGGGTGTGCGGACGCGGGATGGCATGATCGGCTGCGATCAGTTGATCGTCGCGGCGGGGCCGCAATCGGGCACGCTGCTGCGCGGCATCGGGATCGACCTGCCGGTGGCACCCGCGCGGGCGGAAATGATCGTGACCGAGGCGCTGCCGCTGATGCCGTACGGCGGCGTCGACGGCAACGGTCTCTACGGGCGGCAGACGCTGCGCGGCAACCTCGCCTACGGCGGCGGCTGGCACGAGTGGATGGACGAATTGCCGCTGCACGGCGCGCTGCCCCGGCCCTCGACCCCCGTTCTGCAACACATCGCGCTGCGCATCGCGCAGATGCTGCCCAAGGCGGCACACACAAGGATGATCCGCTCCTGGGCCGGCATCATTGAAAACACGCCGGACGGCCGGCCCGTGCTCGACCGGCCCGCCAACCCCGGCAACGTGACGGTGGCCACCATGTCGAGCGTCGGCTTCGGCCTGTCGCCCGCGACCGGGCGGGCCCTGCGGGACCTGGTGATCGACGGACGATGTTCGTTCGCCGATATCGACAAATTGTCGCTGCGGCGGTTCGACGGGCTGGACCCGGATTGGCGGCGCATCCAGGGCTGGGTCACCCCGGCGACACACCAAGCCAGTGTCCCGGCATGAGTGCGGGAAAAATTCTTGTGGTCGGTGGTGGCATTGCCGGGCTGAGCACGGCCTGGGGCTTGGTGCGGCGTGGGTTTGCGGTGGAGTTGTTTGAGCAGGGGGCGCTGCCGTATCCCAAGGCGTCGTCTTATGATGAGCACCGGATCATTCGCCATGCGTACGGCGATATGGAGGGTTATGCGTATCTGATGCCCGAGGCGTTTCGGGTCTGGAATGCGTTGTGGGCGGCTTTGGGGGTCTGCCATTACGATGCGATGCCGGCGGTTTATCTGATGCGCGGCGAGAGCGACTGGTACGAGACGACCAAGCGCTCGATGGGCCGGATGGGTGTGGCGTGCACGGATATTTCGATCGATGCGGCGATGGCGCGGTATCCGATGGTCAATCCCGAGGGTGTCACCCGTGTGGTGCAGACCGATGGTGCGGGGATGTTGTATCCGATCCGTATTTTGACCGACATGGTCAAGCTGATTGCGGGGCTGGGCGTGGTGCTGCACCCGAATTCGCTGGTGGAATCGGTTGATCTGCAAGCCGGTACGGTGCGGACCGCGGCGGGCCTTACCCAGGGCGATGCGGTGGTGGTGACGGCCGGGGCCTGGGTGAACCGGTTGATCCCGTCCACCACCGGGGTTGCGGTGCCGTCGCGCCAGGCGGTGATGTTTCTGGCGCCGCCGCCGGCGCTGATGGATGCGTGGCAGGCGGCGCCGGTGCTGATCGATATCGGGCCGGACAGCGGCACTTATACATTGCCGCCGCGTGCCGGCACGCGTTTGAAAATCGGCGATCATCAGTTCACCCGCCAGGGCGATCCCGATGAGGACCGCACCGGCACCGATGCCGATGTGGAACGCCTGACCGCGGCGGCGCGGCGCGCCTGGCTCGATTTCGACGCCTATACGGTGCTGGAGCGTAAGGCATGTTTTTATACCGTGACGGCTGATGAACGATTCCTGGTGCGGCGGGAAGGCACCAGAGGCTGGCTCGGCAGCGCATGCTCCGGCCACGGGTTCAAATTGGGGCCGCTGATCGGTGAGGGCATTGCCGCCACGATCGCCGGTGAACGCGATGCCGACACATTGGCGATTTGGGCGGCCGGCCGGGCCGGTTGATACCGGAGGCCGCATCGGCACGATCTGCCTTACGGGGCGGGGGGGCGGGCGCAGTGTTCGATCATCCAGCTGCGGAAGAGGGCGACGACGGGGTCGGCGAGGTCTTCGGGGCGGAGGATGAGGAAGTAGCCGTAGCCTTCGTCGATGATGGCGTCGTAGGGCATGACGAGGCGGCCGGTGGCGAGTTCGGCGGCGAACAGGTTGAGGTCGGTGAGGGCGACGCCGGTGCCGGCGATGGCGTAGCTGGCGGCGTAGCTGGCGGTATCGAAGGCGAGGCCGCGGTCGGTGTTGACGTCGAGTTTGAGTTGCTGGACGTAGCTGGCCCACTTGATGCCGCGGGCCTGGCCTTCGAGTTTGACGTGCAGAAGCTCGTTGTCGCGCAGGAATTGTTCGAGGGATTTGCCTTGATGGGCTTCGGCGATTTCGGGGGCGCAGACGGGTGCGAGGTTGATCATCCAGAGCAGGTCGGTGACGGTCTGGCTGACCTGGGGGCGGTCGTAGACCACGGCGACGTCGGGTTCTTCCTTGGGCATGCCGGTGCCGTTGGAGGAGAAGACATCGATCAGGATGTCCGGGTATTCGCGGTGGAAGTATTTCAGGGCCGGGATGGCGATTTGCTGGAGGAAGCTGGGCGGCATGTGGACCCGCAGCGTGCGCTGGTGGCTGGCGCGGCCGCGGTTGCGGATAATCTCGTTCATTTCGCGCTCGATGGCATCGAACGAGCGGCTGATGGCCGGCAGGAGCGCCTGACCCGAGGCGGTGAGTTCGAGTCCGTGGGGGCGGCGGATGAGCAAGGGTGAGCCGAGCAGGGATTCCAGGGTTTGGACATGGCGGCTCAGGGCGCTTTGGGAGACGTTGAGCGCCTGACCGCCGGCGGTGAAGCTGAGGTGACGACCCACCGCCTCGAAGGCGCGCAGGGCGTTGAGGGGAATCCAGCTGCGGTTGATGATGGGTTTGGCGGCCATTCTGGCGAGTTTTGTCGGGGTTGGGGGCGATGGCAAGGGGTGGGGGCGATGGGATGGCTCATCGGCGCATTTCTGATGCTGGAAGATTGTATATCATTACGATATCGTAATGAAATAGACGTGCAAAATCATGGCCCTTTGCGCCACATTTTTTTGACGTTGAAGGAGGGGATGAAGGGTTGGTGCCAAGGTGGCACGGGCGGTGGGGGTGGGCCGAGGATTTCGTGGAGTTGTTCTGGCGTGAAGTCGATGCTGCCGTCGGGGTTGATTTTGTATTGGTCCATGAA
>NZ_FTNE01000010.1:0-21076 GCF_900156265.1 Acidiphilium rubrum | reverse complement strand
GGCGCGGAAGATCACCGCGAAGCGCTCGGACGGGTCGGCGGGCATGAAAGGCGCGTTCGAGATCATGCCGCTAGATAAACCAAGGGGGGTGGGGGGTGGGAAAGCGTTAGTTTGGATGACGATGGGATTTCTTTGTGACGCGTTTGTGCTTCCGTATGATGATGAACGCGGTATCGGATAAGGGATGGCGCGTCGGTTTTTTTCGTATAAGCAACGACCGGTCGGGCTGGGCCGATAGATTGGTGGGGTGCCGAAGGGCATCCCACCCTTGCTGGGGCGGTTGCGGCGTGGGGATTCGGTGGGGTTTTGCAGGGGACGGGGATTTCGCATAGTTTCATGAACAATACGAAGGATGAGGTGCAACTGCTGGTGGTAGGTGAGCCGACGCAGGAGAACCGGATACGCTATCCGCTCAATCAGGGGTATGAGGCGCGGATTCCAGAGCGGTGGGTCGATCCGCCGGAGCGGGTGTTGGGGCCGCATGATGGACGGCCGAGGGTGGAGGGGGACTAGGAGCGGGTTGGGGGTGTTCAGAGAAGTTTTTATCGTGGTTCGGGTTGGTAAGGTGTGGAAGGCGGGCCTACCATACGTTTTGTCAGACGACATATCCTAGATAGCCCGCAACACCGGCGCCGAATTGCAGCCCCATATTTGGACCGCGGATATAAATTACCGCGTTGGGCTGAGCGTTAAGCATCGCCAAACTCATGATTGGCGATTTCATAGCGAACGCTAATTTTGAGCGATCAATGCCGGCGTACAAAATAGTGGTCGAAAATCCCCCTACCATGCCCATTCCTCCATCGATGAACATGCATGCACCTTCAAAATCTTTGGCCTTCAGTTCCGTCCCTTTGAAGAAATTCGTTTCGTATACATCGCCATGATTGGGAAATGATTCCGGGCCAACTGTGCCGGTAATGCTTCGCCCTAAATGTTTGATTTCAACCTTACCTATTTTCGGCAACGTTACGCCAAACCCCACTCCGACACCGCCGCCGCCATAGTCGAATCTAACGGTTTTGTGCTGAGGATTCTGAAGCACAATTTGTCCCCCGCTTAATGCGAATACGTCAATGTTAACACCGAAATTCCCGGCGGTGATAAATTTCCATGAGCTTTTTCTGAGTTCAAGCATAGTTTCTATCTCCTCACCTACCGCGAAAGTAGAGCTTTATCCGGTGGCGATTGATTGATGCTAGTATACCGTATCCAATAAGTAGAGCTCCAAACAGAAAATATGATATTGCGGCGCCCCACAACAATGAAAAACTTTTCAATGTGGGATGGTTGGATGGCTGTCTCGGATTATAAAGGACCTTTACCATATCGCCATGATGAAAGTTAAAAATAAAACCGTTTTGAGGGTAAGAAATGATTTTGCCATTTTTCGTGCGAAACTGAATTTGCGGATGGGAACCGCCGGCGTTTAATCGCGTTACCATACCAGGAGCGACTACATCGTCTCGCAATATCTTCGTTGTCTGGAAGTAGTTGCTTACTCCGTTGAAAATGAGGAAGATCCCTAACACGATCAATAAGATCCGGGACGTGACGGAATTCAATTCATCGCCATGCATTGGGATACGAATTTTGTCGTATCTTTTGGGTTGGTGCTGATAACGCATGTCACCCATTTGTGATGTCGGCGAAGGAGGTATCCATAACCGCCGAATCCCGGACCGAATGACACAGGCTTCCAACCGTGATCCAGCAACTGCTGCAACGACGACTTCATCGGTTTAAACATCGTGGGCAAAGATTCGTTCTTCGGGGTCGGCGTCTGTGCATGCGCGCGGCCAATGAAAAAGCAGGCCGTGAGCAATCCAAGCGCGAAGAGCACCGTGAACTTAGCCATGAGTTCTGCCTCATATCAACCAGCAACTATGTCTTGTTTTTCGTTAGGACGGTTCGAGCCATCGCACAAGCGCAGCGGAGGGGTCGGAGGGCATGAAAGGCGCGTTCGAGATCATGACCGCACATAAAACATGTTGGGTGGGGGGTGATGGCAAGGGGCTTGGGGGGCGGGCCGGGGCTGTTTTTCGCGCGGAGGAATGCCTCGCGCTACTGCACCACCGCCAAACTTGCCCCCATGATGTTGGGCTGGCAGGGTGATGTGAAGCGAAACAAAGGACGCTGTTCATGACCCAATTCCGCCCGATTAGCGATTACCGGATAGACTGGGGGCCATACGCCAGCCAGGCCGAGGCCGCGATCTGCCTTGGACAATTTGCAGATGCGACGCTGGGTTTCGATGTCGGTATCATCTATTGCGACTCCGCCGCCGCGTGCCTGCTTCGTCGTGCCGTTTATGGTGCCGATGATAATGGCTACGCTCTGATCGTGCAATCTCATGGGCCGGTACGACCACCCAGGCTCAGGGAGGCGCCACCCGGTTTTCTAGCCCGCGTCGAACGCTTCTTTGAAGAAGCCTGTGCTGCCTATGGGCGGCAACAAATCGCTCAGGGTCAGATGGATATCGCCATGGGTCAGGCGATGGAGCGGTGGTTGTCAAACCCGACGCATGAGCATGAGATCGGCATTGCGGTCGATGTTCTTGGCATTGTTTCGTTTGCCATGCTCTTTGTTCCTGGAATCGGCGAAGCTGAGATCGGATTAGTCGGCTCGTTTCGCGCGGCGATGGCAGCAGAGAAATACTGGCAGGCTGCGGGGCTTGTCACTGCGGGGATGGGTTTTGCTGGGTCGATATCGGGAGGGGTATCTGATTCAGTGTATTTGTTCAAGCGGTTCGATGATGGGCCGGATGGAAGCGAGAAAGCTGACAGATGGGATGATGGATTGACCGGTCAGGTACTTGCGACGGCTTCCGTTATACTTTCGCTGCCTGACCTTGCGGTGGGGAGCGTCCTGTTGGCCAAGGAATTACCAGAAATTGCGCAGGATGCGGCGAAAGCGAATCAGGAGGCGGTTGCTTTCGCTGACCGTTCGAAGGCGCTGGCGAGCCGGGCCGGGCGACTGGATTCTGCGGCTTTGAGCAGCGGTAATGCTGATCTCGGGTCGCGGGTTGGTGTCGTGACCAGCTATGCTCGGGCGAGAGCAAAATTTCTAACCGAGCAATCGATCGCCCTGAATGCTGAGGCCGTGCAGCTGAACCGTAAATTGTACACGACAATGATGGTAAACGGATCGGCGACGTTGCTGGGGTCTCCAATGATGGACGCCTACTTTGCGCATGATGCGCGACAAGCGTATGCTCGAGGCAAACCGGGACCGGAGGGATGGATCGGGCAATATCTCGACCCGCCGGTCAGTCACGGTATCCGGACCTACCGGCCTCCTAAGAATTTGTCGCTGCATATTGGTGCAACACGACGGCCGCGCAAAAAATGATCGGGACTGATCAGAGGGTCGAACCGTCGACTTTGCCGCAAGGCATCGGTGCGATGACCGCCGCTTACACTTTGTTCGTCGCACTTGATCCGACCTTGCTTTGGCAGGTTGCCGGTCATTTTTTTGCGCTGCATGTCGATGCGTTGATGGCTGCGCGCGGCCATCCTGCGGTTGTGTCGTCCGATGCGGTTTTGGGATTGGGTGGGGTGGTGGGCGTCGTCACGACATTGAATTTCATTTGGTTTCCGTTGCTGTTGCTCGATGGCCGGACACCGATCGCTGTTTCGGCATTTCGTAAACTATGCGCGGTGATCGCGCCGGTTCATGTCGGGTTTATCGCTGTTGTTTTGATTAACGCGGCCTTTGTCGGGTTTCGCCAAGGGGGGTTGATCACGCCCCTGGCGTTTGTTGCGATTCCGGCGACGCCGTTGTTGTATTTTATTGTGAAACCGCTTTTCACGATGCGCTGGCTGGATCTGGCGGCGCCACCGGAGGCGTGGGAAAAACTGATCGGACTTGATGGTTCGGGGAAACAGACGATTGCGGAACGGGGTGGGACGCCCAGCCGGATGTCGCTGGCAATTTTGGTACCACCGATCGCCTGTTTTCGGGCCCGGTTTTACTGGCGCGGCGCGATTGCCGGCGGTCTTTGGTTCGTGGGGTTGGTCTTGCTGTTTGTTGATCCGTTGAGGGCGTTGTTGCCGTTTGTGGCGGCTGCCGCGATCGGGCGACAGGTCGGGCTGGCGGGGTATTCGCGGCGGCCGAGTGATAGTCCGGTCAGTTCCGATGATCGGATGGCGCGGCTGCGGCGGATTTTTACGCCTGAACGGCTGCAGGCGCCCCCATTTGCGCTTGCGACCGGGCTGCTTTCCTATTTGTTCGTGGTTCCGTTTTTGTTTGTGGTGATTTGGTTCGGTGTCGAGGTGGCGATGGCGCGGTCGGTTTCGGACTTGTTTCGGGTTTCGGTCGTGCCTGGCTTGATTATTCCGTTCGTTACCATCGCCCTGACGATCCCGAGCGCTCTGATCATGCCGCTGGGTTTCAGGTTCAGTATCTGGTGGTATCGGCTGACCGGTGCACTGGTGATCGTTGTGTATGTTTTATTGCTGGGTTTTTTCTGGCATTTGACTGTTTGGCCGTTCGGGCCGGTGGCATCGGGGATCGTGCCGGTGTTGCGACCGGTCGCGGTGTTTTTGACGATAATGGCACCGGCTTTGGTTGGTATTGCGTTGTCGCTGCGAGGGGCGGGTGGGCTTCCTCGGCTAGCAAGATCGTCGGGTATGACGGGGTAGAGATACGGCGTTTGTCGATCTTGCGGGAGATCGGTGATCGTAAAACGCTGACGCGTCATTTCGCCAAATATGAGAGGAAACATGGCATTTTTGTCCGAGGGATTTCGACCGATTACGTTCAACGGCGGCTCGATTGCAGTGCCACGGACGTGGAAGGGACGGACGTCCGACGATGGGAATTGCTACATCATTGAAGCGCCTGATGGTACGATGGGGATTACTTTATCCATCTATTATTTCACGGTGGGTGAAACGCGTGAGGACGATCGATTCATATTCGATCGTTTTCTAGCGATACGTCGGGAGAGCGAGTTGGTTTCTGACGAAGGTGACGAGATCGTGATCGGTGAATCGGTCGTGGTTGATCGCGGTGATGGGACATTGTCTGCCATCTTTGCAGGACGAGAGGGCAATGGGCGGCAGTTCATGGTGAAAATTGCGATGAATAGCGGGACGTTGGCGGTTGTTTATCTGGAGCGCGTCGATGATGAGGCGGAGCGGATCGACGATGTTGCGGGGCCGTTGTTTCGGAGCGTTGTGGTTGGGCCGAGTGATTGATGATCGATGCGGCGGTAGACTGAGTATCGTTGCCATTGACCCATCTGTTGGGCGCTGCGGCATGGATTGATTTGTCGCGAGGGTTTCTCGCAATGACGGTTTTTTGTGCGGGGGGCGTTGGTGTGTGGTGGGGTGGTAGATTGATGGGTGCCGAAGGGGCACCCATCCTACATCCTGGATTTCGTTGCGGCAGCGGTTTGGTTCGTGCTGGGTCGGTTTGGCGGCGTTCGGCCAGATTCATAGGAGTTTTTTGCTTCTTTTTTGCAAAAAAGAAGTCTTGCCTTTGCTTTGCGGTCTTTTGCTCGGGTGGTGGGGTGCGGAAGTGCACCTCACCCTTGCCTACGGTCGTTTGCCTAGTTGGTTGCGGGGGATGTGGCAGGCGATGGTGTGGTCGTTGATGGTTTCGGGGGCGGGTTCGGTGGTTTCGCAGATGGGGCCGAGTTTGCGGGGGCAGCGGGTGTGGAAGACGCAGCCGGTGGGGGGGTTCAGGGCGCTGGGGATGTCGCCGTGGAGGCGGATGCGGGTGGTTTGGGTGGTGTTGGATTCGTTGAAGGGGGTTGGGATCGAGGAGAGCAGGGCTTCGGTGTAGGGGTGGTGGGGGCCTTCGAAGACGGCTTCGGCGGGGCCGATTTCCATGATGCGGCCGAGGTAGAGGACGGCGATGCGGTCGGACAGGTAGCGCACCACGCCGAGGTCGTGGGAGATGAAGACGTAGCTGGTGTTTTCGCGGGCCTGGAGGTCGGCGAGGAGGTTGAGGATGGCGGCCTGGACCGAGACATCGAGGGCGGAGGTGGGTTCGTCGCAGATGACGATTTTGGGGTTGCCTGCGAAGGCGCGGGCGATGGCGACCCTTTGTTTGAGGCCGCCGGAGAGTTGGCGGGGGCGCATGCCGAGGTGGCGGTCGGTCAGGCGGACGGCGTGGATGAGTTCGGTGAGGCGGGCGGTGCGGGTGGCGCCGGAGAGGCCGGCGAGGCGGGCGAGGGCGCGGCCGATCAGGTGGCGGACGGTGTGGGAGCGGTTGAGGGCGGAATCGGGGTTCTGGAAGACGATTTGCAGGGCTTTTTGCTGATCCTGGGAGCGCGCGGCGGCGTGGCCGGCGGCGGGTTGGCCGGCGAGCTCGATGATGCTGCCGGGATCGGGGTTGAGCAGGCCGAGCAGGAGGCGGGCGAGGGTGGTTTTGCCGGAGCCGGATTCACCGACGATGCCGAGGGTTTCGCCTTCGCGCAGGCTGAAGGAGACATCGGTCACGGCGTGGAGGCTGCGGGTGCCGATCTGGAAGGTTTTGGAGATGTTGGTGCCGCGCAGGACGATGTCGTGGCTGTGGTTGGCGGTGGGGATGGGTGTTTCGGTGGCGGTGAGGGGTTGTTCGGTGGCGCGCTGCCAGTGGTGGCAGCGGCTGGCGTGGGTGGCGATGGTGTGTTCGGGCGGCGGGGTGGTGTGGCAGATGGTGTCGGCCAGATCGCAGCGATCGGCGAAGACGCAGCCGGGGATGATGGCGCCGGGCGGGGGCAGGAAGCCTTTGATGGTATCGAGCCGGGCGGTGGCCTTGCTGCGGCCGGGGGTGGGCAGGCAGCGGAGCAGGCGCATGGTGTAGGGGTGCATCGGCCGGCGGAGGAGTTGGGCGGTGGGGCCGGTTTCGACCAGGCTGCCGGCGTAGAGCACGCCGACGCGGTCGCACATGCGTTCGATGACGCCGATGTTGTGGCTGATGAACAGGATGGCGGTAGAGAATTCGCGGCGGAGGGTGGCCACGAGGTCGAGCACTTCGGCTTCGACCGTGGCATCGAGGGCGGTGGTCGGTTCATCGAGCACGAGGAGGCTGGGTTCTTTTGCGAGGGCCATCGCGATGATGACGCGCTGGAGCATGCCGCCGGAGAGTTGGTGGGGGTAGGCATCGAGCACGCGGTCGGGCGAGGAGATTTGCACGCGGTTGAGCATGGTGGTGCAGAGGGCGCGGAGGTCGGCTGCGCGGTCGGCGGGTTGGGCGAGGAGTTCGAAGACTTCGGCCATCTGGCGGAAGATGGTCAGCGAGGGGTTCAGGGCGCGGCCGGCGTCCTGATAGACCATCGAGATTTGTTCGGCGCGCAGGCGGCGGAGTGCTGTGGCATCGAGGCTGGCGAGGGTCTGGCCGGCGACGCGGACGGACCCGCCGCGGACGAAGCCGTTGCGGGGCAGGGCCGAGAGGGCGGCGAGGGCGGCGGTGGATTTACCGCAGCCGGATTCACCGACCAGGCCGTAGGATTCGCCGGGGGCGATGCTGAAGGAGATGCCGCGGAGCACCTGCATGTCGCGCCCGCGGGTGCGGTAGACGACATCGAGGTTTTCGATATCGAGGGCGGGGGTGGGTTGTGCGCGCGGGGCGGGTTCGATCGGCTGGCGCAAGGCGGTGCTGCTCATTCGATCGCTCCCTGGATGCCATCGGCGATCAGGTTGACCGCGACGACCAGCGAGGCGATGGCGACGGCATCGAAGGTGACGGTCCACCAATAGCCGCCGGTGATGAGTTCGTAGTTTTCGGAGATGGCGAGGCCCCAGTCGGCCGAGGGGGGCTGGATGCCGAAGCCGAGGAAGCTGAGCGAGGCGACGGTGAAGATGGCGTAGCCGAGGCGGACGGTGGTTTCGACCAGGATGGGGCCCATGACGTTGGGCAGGATTTCGACGAACATGATGTGCAGGGATGATTCGCCGCGGAGCTGGGCGGCGGCGACATAGTCGAGTTCGCGTTCGGTCAGCACGGCGGCGCGGACGGTGCGGGCGATCAAAGGGGCGAAGATCAGGCCGATGACGATGATGACGGTGGTGTTGGACGGGCCGAGGGCGACGAGGGCGAGCAGGGCGACGATGATGAGGGGCAGGGCGAGGAGGACTTCGATCAGGCGGCTGATCGCGGTATCGATGATGCCGCCGAAATAGCCGGTGATCAGGCCGAGGGTGGTGCCGACGAGGGTGCCGAGCAGGGTGGCGAGCGGGGCGACCGAGAGGATGGAGCGGGCGCCGACGACGACGCGGGAGAAGATGTCGCGGCCGATCTGGTCGGTGCCGAACCAGTGGGCGGCGCTGGGTGGGGCGAGGGTGTTCATCAGGTCGTCGGCGTAGGGGTTGTAGGGGACGAGCGACGGGCCGAGGATGGCGCAGGCGATCCAGATTGTGAGGATGGTGGCGCCGATGACGAACATCGGCGCGGTGAGGGCGGCGCGCAGGCGTTCGTTGGGTTTGGCGGTGGGTTCGATCAGGACGGGGAGGGCGGCTTCGCTCATGGTCAGCGCCCGCCATCGCGCAGGCGGGGGTTGAGCATGACCAGGGCGATGTCGGCCAGCATGGTGACCAGGACGTAGACGATGCCGATGGTGAGGATGCCGCCTTCGAGCATGGGGAAATCCTTGGCGCGGGCGGCGGTGAGGATGAGGCTGCCGATGCCCTGGTAGCGGAACAGGGTTTCGACGATGACGAGGCCGCCGACGAGGTAGCCCACCTGGGTGGCGACGACGGTGATGGTGGGCAGCAGGGCGTTGCGCAGGACGTGGCGGCGGATGACGACGCCGGGCGGCAGGCCTTTGAGGGTGGCGGTGCGGGTGTAGTCGGCATCCAAGGCATCGATGGTGCCGGCGCGGGCCATGCGGGCGATGTAGCCGAACAGGATGAACACCAGCGGCAGGGCGGGGAGGATCAGATGGTCGATCTGGTCGAGCACGTCGGCATGGCGTGGGGCGGTGGCGGTGATGGGCAGCCAGCGGAGCCAGATGCCGAGGATGAGGATGAGGATGATGGAGGAGACGAATTCGGGGATGACCGTCATCGAGAGGCCGGCGATGCTGATGGTTTTATCGATCCAGGTGCGGGCGTGCATGGCGGCGTAGACGCCGCCGGCGATGGAGAGCGGGACGACGATGACGAAGGCGACCGCGGCGAGTTTCAGGGAGTTGAGCAGGGCGGCGATGACGAAGGGGGCGACCGGGGTGCGGTAGGTGTAGGAGATGCCCATGTTGCCGGTGACGAAATGGCTGATCCAGATCCAGTATTGCTCGGGGACGGGAAGGTCGGTGCCGAGTTTGTGGTTCAGTGCGGCGACCGCGACGGGGTCGGCCAGCGGGCCGAGGATGGCGCGGCCGACGTTGCCGGGCAGGAGTTGGGCGCCCGCGAACACCACCATGCTGAGCAGCAGCAGCGTGACCAGAGCGAGGCCGAGGCGCTGTGCCAGCATCGGGATGAGGCGGGCGCGCATTGGGTTACGCGATCGTTGCGTTCTGCAGGAAGACCTGGCCGAGGCCGCTGACCTGCACGCCGCTCATGTGCGGGACGGAGGCTGCCAGATAATCGTAGAAATAGGCGAAGATGATCGGCGTTTCATCGAGCAGCAGGGTCTCGATTTTGCCGGAGACGATTCGCTGCTTTTGCAGGTCGACGGTGGCGACGTAGTCGGCGACCAGGGCATCGTAGGTCTTGTTCTTGAAATGGGCGGAGTTCCAGGCGCCGTTGCTGAGCAGCGGGGCGGATAGGAAGACGTTGGGTACACCGCGATGGCCGTAATCGGTGATGCCCATCTGGGAATCCAGCCAGTCGGAATTGCCGTAGGTGGCTTTGCCGTAATAGGCGGAGCTGGTTTCGATTTTCAGGTTGATCTTGAGGCCGATTTCGGCGGCGGCGTTCTGGATCAGCACGGCATAGTCCGGGATTTCCTGGACCTGTTCGGTGGTCAGGGTGATCTGGGTGCCCGGTTTGACGCCGGCTTCCGCCAGCAGATGCTTGGCCTTGGCGATGTTCATGGCGCGCTGGGGGACGGATTTGTTGGTCGAGGGGTAGACCGGTGCGAAGGGGCTGTCGTTGCCGAGATCGGACAGGCCACGGAACAGGCCCTGCACGATGCCGGGGCGGTTGAGCGTGAGGGCGACGGCCTGGCGGACCCGCTTGTCGGTGAAGGGCGCCATGTCGCAGCGCATGTGCACTTCGCGGTGGTTCGAGGAGCGGAGCTTGATGATTTTCACGCTCGGGTCGTTGAGCAGGCCTTGGGCGCCCTGCACCACGATTTGCTGGAGCAGATCGACCTGGCCGCCTTGCAAGGCGAGGATTTGCGATTGCTGATTGGCGTAGAAGCCGAATTCGGTGCGGGCCGGGAGCGCTTTCTTGCCCCAGTAATCGGGGTTGCGCACGAAGGTGGCGCTGCGGCCGGGGGTGTAGCTGTCGAATTTGAACGGGCCGGTGCCGTCGAAGGTTTTTTCGAAGGTCGCGGCGTCGGAACCCTTGGGCAGGATGATGGCGTTGTAGTTGTCCGACGAGACCAGATAGGGGAAGTTGCCGTTTGGTGCGTCGAGATGGAACACGATTGTGTAGTCGTCTTTTTTGACGATGCCGCTCGGGCTGAGCACGCCCTTGAAGGTGGAGAGCGCGTTCGAGCCGTTTTTCGGGTCGGCGAGGCGGGCGAGGGAGTAGACCACGTCATCCGCGGTCATGGTGCCGCCGCTGTGGAATTTCACGCCGCGGCGGAGCTTGAAGGTCCAGATGGTGCCGGCTGGATTGGCTGACCAGGAGGTTGCGAGCGAAGGCTGCAGATGCAGATCGGGGGTGTCGAACAGCAGGAATTCGCCGGTTTGCTGCAAGAGGCAGAGGCTGCCGGTATCGCCTGCGGTGACCGGGTTGACCGCGGTGGAGGGGGCGGTGATGGCGACCCGGATGGTGGCGTTGGGTTTGCCGGCGGCGCGGGCGAGGCGCGGGGCGCCGAGTGCGCCGCCGATCAGCGCTGCGGACAGGCCATAGGCGGTGCCGTGGCGCAGCAGGCCGCGCCGGTCGATCCGCCCGGCGATGAATTCATCGATGACATGGTTCTGCATGTCGTTGGCGGCGCGGCGCGCCTGTTCGAACTCGTCGTATTGTTTCGTCACCCGATGGTCTCCCGATGCTGATGGATATGCAGGCCTGAACCCGGAGCGGCCGAAGCCTCGGCGAATTGCGGTGTGTCGCCCCGGTAGTGTGATGTGGATTGCCGGTCAGATCAAATCATTTTTTACCCGCTGGTGGCCACACTGCTGTGAGCCGTGGCGCGATGACCGGCGGGGACCGGACAGGTCAGGCGCACGGCATTGAAATAACGCCACGTTAGTTCATGCGCGATGTTCAGCATCATTACGATGTCTCGCCCTTTTTCTGAAGCTTACCTGCAATAAACACATTGCAGCTATTTTATAAAGCCGGGCCAGCGCATAAATTAGATTTGCCCATCTGATTTCGTCATATCGGGTGGCGGGTCCGGCGCTTGCTCCGTTGGCGCGCGATCTGCGATGATCGTGGCGTTCAGGCAGAGAGCGCAATGATAAAATTCGCCCCGTTATACGCGACCGTGCTGTTTACCCAGATTTCCTTGGGGCTGCTGACGCCGCTAACACCGATTTTGCTGTTGTCGCATGGCATCAGCACGTTCGCCATCGGCATTGTTGCGTCGGGCTATTACGGCGGTACTCTGGTCGGCAGCCTGCTGGTGCCTTTCGTGTTGATGCGGATCGGGCATATCCGGGCGCTGGTGATTTTTTGCGTGGTTGCGGCGGATGCGACGCTGTTGACCCGGGGCGTTGCCACCGTGATTCCGTGGATCGCGATCCGGTTCGTGGTGGGGATGTGCAGCATCGGGGTGTTCACCGTGGTGGAAAGCTGGCTCAATGCGTCATCACGCCGATCGGTGCGCGGCCGGGTGTTCGGGTTTTATATGTTCGCGAGCTGGACTGGCAATGTTGCCGGCGCCTCGCTGCTGTCGGCGTTCAAATCGGCATCGTCGCTGCTGATGATCGGGGTGGGCGCGTTCACCACGGCGCTGCTGCCGATCACGATTCTGACCCGCGTCGGGCCTGCGCTGCCGGTGTTGGCGCGCTTGTCGATGCGTGAATTGCTGCGGCTGTCACCGGCTGGGGTGGCCACCTGCTTTGCCGCCGGCATGTCGAGCGGCATGTTCTATGCGATGTTTCCGGTGGCGATGGAGCGGGCCGGGCTGCATCAGGACGGGGTTTCGGTCGCGGTGTCGCTGTGCCTGTTTGCGGGTATGTTGATGCAAATTCCGGTCGGGCTGCTGGCGGACCGGATCGGGCGGATGATCATTATCCGGCTCTCGCTCGGCATCGCGATCGCCGCCTGTGCGGGGCTGTGGCTGAGCCATACGCTGCTGTGGTTTGCGGTGTTCGGTGCGGTGTATGGCGCGACGGCGGGGGTGCTCTATGGGCTTGGCGTCGGGCTGACAGCGGATCGGGCGGCGCAGGCCCAATTGGTGGGGGTGAGTTCCGGTGTGCTGTTCGCCTGGGCCTCTGGTGCTTGTACCGGGCCGCTGATTGCGGCGGGCGCGATGGCGGCGCTCGGCTATTCCGGTGTGTTCGCGATGCTGATGGCGCTGTTTGCCGCGGCACTTGCCGTGGTGCTGCTGGGGCGGCAACCGGCGCGGGAGGATGGGGGTGCGGTTGAGGAGGTTGAGGTTGAGGCTTGAGGGAAGGGAAGGGAAGGAAGCGCTTCTTTTTTGTAAAAAAGAAGCAAAAAACTTTTATTAACTGGGGCAAGGGCGTTTTCACAGGTACGGGCCAAGATTAAAAAAGTTTTTTTGCTTCTTTTTGTTCACAAAAAGAAGTCTTAACCTACCCTTACCCTACGCCGCGAGCACCGCCATGATATTCCGTTTGAGGTGCAGATAATCTGGTTCCAGGCTCATATCCCAATGGCGCGGCCGGGGCAGGGGGATTTTTTGGTCGATGGCGATGCGGCCGGGGCGGGCCTGCATGACGACCAGGCGGTCGCCGAGCATGATGGCTTCATCGATATCGTGGGTGATGAACACGATGGTGGCGCCGATTTGGTCCCAAAGTTCGAGCAGGAAGCTTTGCATCCGGTGGCGGGTTTGGGCGTCGAGGGCGGCGAAGGGTTCATCCATCAGGAGCACGCGCGGGTTCATCACCAGGGCGCGCGCCAGGGCGGCGCGTTGTTGCATGCCGCCGGACAGTTCGTAGGGGCGGTGGGCTTCGAACCCGCGCAGGCCCATGATGCCGATCATGTCGTCGATCCGTGGCCAGTCGATGGGACCCTGCATGCGCAGGCCGAAGGCGATGTTGTCGCGCAGGGTGAGCCACGGGTAGAGGCCGGGTTGCTGGAATACCACGACGCGGTCTGGTCCGGGGCCGGTGATGGGGACCCCATCGATCGCGAGGTGCCCGGCGGATGGCGTATCGAGCCCGGCGATCAGGTTCAGCAGGGTCGATTTGCCGCAGCCGGAGGCGCCGAGCACGGTGAGGAAGCTGCCGTCCTCGATGGTGAGGGAAATCCGGTCGAGCGCGCGGATGGTGCCGAAGTCGCGGGCGACCTGGGTGAGGGTTATCGGCATCGGGGAAGGAAGGCCTTCTTTTTTGTAAAAAAGAAGCAAAAAACTTTTTTTAACTGGGGCACGGGCATTTTCACATGCACAGACCAAGATTAAAAAAGTTTTTTTGCTTCTTTTTGTTCACAAAAAGAAGTCTTCCCCTATCCTTCATCGACCGGACGCTAATGCACCGCCGCCGCATATTGCGGTAGCACGGCGGCGGCCGCATCGGGCGGGAGCTTGTCGATCCGGCCGATTTTCAGCAGCACTTTGCCGGTGTTTTCGAGCGTCTTTGTCGTGGCTGAGGTTGCCACGGTTTTGGTGGTGCCGAGCACGCTGGGTTTGGTCTGATCTTTTGCCGAGAAGATCTGATAGCCGGCGAGTTCGGTTTTCGCGATGCTTTCGGTGATGCCGGCCTGTTTTGCCATCAGCGCGATCGCCTGTTCGCGGTGGGTTTTGGTGTAGGTGACGCCGGCGTTCAAGGCGCGGATGAAGTCGGTGACCAGGGCGGGATGGGCTTTGGCCCAAGTCGTGTCGGCGATGCAGATGTTGTATGATGACGCATCGGGCGGCAGATCGGCGTCGGTCTTCAGGACCACGCCGCCGAGGCTGTGGAGGGCATCGAACACGGGGTCCCAGACGATGGCGGCGTTGATGCTTTTGGTGGTCCAGGCGACGCGCATTTCCGGCGGCGACATGTTGAGCTGATGCACCGCATCGAAGGGAATGTGAGCCTGTTGCAGGAAGGTTGCGAGTTCGAACGAGGATTGCGAGCCTTCGACGATTGCGATTTTCTTGCCCCTGAGATCGGCCAGGGTCTTGATGCCGCTGCCGGGGCGCACGATGAGGCCGGCGGCGCTGGTGTAGCGTTCCTGGTTGTAGATGATGCCAAGCGGCACGCCTTGCGAGACGGCGGCGACGAACGGTGGCACGCCGAGGCCGCACATGAATTGCAGCGCGTTCGAGGCGAGCGCGCTCATTGCGGCGGGTCCGGAATCGAAGAATTTCAACTCGACATTGGCTGGCAGCATTTTCTGGAACAGGCCCTGCGCCTGGCTGACCATCCACGGATCGGCGCCGTTGTTTTCATAGCCGATCACCACGGTCGGTTTGGCTGAGGCGGCGGCCGATAGCGTGGTGGTGACCAGAAGGGCGGCGGCGAGGAATTTTTTGCGCATGCACGATCTCCGTTGGGTTATGAATGGCCGCGCCAGGGCACGAAGCGGCGCTCGATCAGGCGGATGACGAGTTCCATCGCGTAGCCCAGAATGCCGATGACGATGATGCCGACGATCACGATCGAGACTTGCAGGGCCTGGCCGGCGTATTGCACCAGCCAGCCGAGCCCCTGGTCCGCCGCGATCAGTTCGGCGGCGACCAGGCAGGTCCAGGCGACGCCGATGCCGACGCGCATGGCGGTGAAGATTTCGGGCAGGGCCGAGGGCAGGATGACGTGGCGGAAAATCTGCCCCTCGGTGGCGCCGAGCGTTTTCGCGACCGAAATGCGCAGCGCGGGCGTGGCTTTGACGCCGGAAATCGTGCCGATGATGATGACCGGGATGGTGCCGAACAGGATGAGCAGCACTTTCGGCAGTTCGCCGATGCCGAACCAGACCACCAGCAGCGGAATATAGGCGAGCGGCGGCACCGGCCGGGCGAATTGCAGAAACGGATCGATCATGCGGAAGATGACATCGTTACGCGCCATCAACAGGCCGATCGGCACGCCGATCAGGATTGCCGCAACGAACCCCACCGCGATCCGGGCCGAGCTGATCCAGATATCGTCGAACAGCGAATGGCCGCCGTAGCCGTTGAGCAACAGCCGGACCAGCGCGTGCCAGACCGCCAGCGGGGCGGGCAGGGCGATTGGCGGAAAGACGTGCAATACGCTGACGATCTGCCAGATCAGCAGGCCGGACAAAACGGCGATGATTGTGGTGAAGCGCGATACATGCTGCCAGGTCGGGCGGCGGGCGACGCGGACCGCAGCGGGGTCTGCGAGATCGCCGGAGAGATCGATCTTGTCGCTGTCGGTCTCGGTGGGCGGCATTACGCTCCTGCTGACGAAGTGATCCGAACGGCTTGCACGATCGATTATTGCGCAATGCAGCATGGGTGACAAGCGGAATGATCGGTCGCGGGCTGGTTCACCGAACGGGCGGCGCGGCAGTTCTTTTTCGTGAAAACGGCAGCAGACGCCCGGCGTAATCTGGGACGCGGACGATTGGGCTAGTCAAGCTTAGGTTAAAACCATTTTTCTTCTTTTTTATGCATGGAAGTGAGAGTTCCGCCGGTGGTCTTTGTATAGAAATATCTCATTTGATCGGCTGCGGCTTGCGCAGTCATCGCCATGGGCCCATAGTACGGTGGTTTAGGTCAGGCAGCGTCGGTTCGCTTTAGCCATCGATCAGGCTCACACCAAACGGCCGTCGTTCATCATTTTCGCCGGTCAGCACTCTATTCCAGATCATAACGAGGTATTTCTTTGCTCAACGAGCCCGACGAGGCTGAAGTTTCCGACGAGGTTACCGAAGCCCGCATCCGCCGTTCACTCGGCCTCATGTCATCACCGACCCCTGCGAACAATCATTCGAATACCAGCAGCCAGACCCATGGTTCGGGCGGCGGTAATTTGGGTGGTGCGATCCAGCGGCGCCGTTTTGTGCGCGACGGCGAAGTGCCGGTGACGATTCTGCATCCGAAATCGGACGCTGAAAATCGCCATGCCGCCGCCCTTGCCGACATGACACGGCAACGCGATACCGAACGCGCCGCGCGGTTGCGGGCCGAGCAATCGCTGCACGACGCGCAGGTGATGATCCAGACGCTTCAGACACGGATCGCTCACGCCGAAATCGCCAAATCCGAAATCGCTCAGGCGGAAACGGCGTTCGCTGAGGTGGCGCGACCCGAGCCGGCCCCCGCGCCTGCGGCGATATCGGTTCCGACCTTGGCGGCACCCGAGGTTGAGCCGGAGGTCCTGCCGGTGACGAACGCGCAGCCGGTTGAGGCGCAGTCCGCACCGCCGCGTCAGACCCGATCGCGCCGTGCCAAACCGCCGGTCGCGGCCGAGGCCGAGGAACCGACGCCGGTCAAATGGTGGCGGTGAGGATCTGACGCGCGGCGAGCCGACGCCGGTCATGCCCAAGGCTGGAACGCCCAAGGCTGGAACCCCCGGTGCGCCGGTCGCCAAGGTGCATATGACGCCGGAGGGGCATCGCCGCCTCGAGGCGGAACGCGCGGCCTTGCGGGAAGATCGGCACAAGATTGTCGCCATCGTCGCCTGGGCGGCGAGCAATGGCGATCGGAGCGAGAACGCCGATTACAAGGAAGGCAAGCGCCGGCTGCGCGAGATCGACCGGCGGTTGGGGTTTATTGCGCAACGCCTCGATGATGCCGAAATTGTTGATCCGGCCGCTCAGACCCAGCGCGATCGCGTGTTTTTCGGTGCCACGGTTACTTATACGACGGAGGATGAGCGGGATATGACCGTCCGCATCGTCGGGGTCGATGAAGCGGATATGAGCCAGTCGACCGTGAGTATTGCCTCACCGGTTGCGCGCGCTCTGCTGCGCGCCCGCTGCGGCGATGAGGTGGTTATCCAGACGCCCAATGGCCCGCAACTTGTGGAAATCCGCCGCATCGATTACCCGGAGCCGGTTTGACGACCGGTTGAGGTCCGTTAATGATCCGGTGGGTCAGCGCATCGCCAGGTTTTCCTGGCGTGGTCCGATCAGGAAGCAGGATTGGTGGCGGCGTTGCAGCAAGGTGCAGGTGGCATGGGCGGCCGCTTCGTTGAGGCCGGCGAGCTGTGCGCGCCAGACCCGGCGGTGGCGGATCAGCACGCTGCTGACCCGCGCGGTGCCGACATGGCGCTCGGCGTGGATCAACAGGGCCTGGCGTTTCGCCATCGCGTAATTGTCGTAAGCGCCGATCTGCGCGGTCCAGCCGGGGATCATGTCCTGCGTGACGTGGCCGGAGCGCATCACGATATTGCGGATGGTGACATGGCGCTGTGCCACGGTCACCAGAACGCGGCGGGCCGCGGGCTGGCGTATGGGGGCGGCTGCGGCGAACATCGGGTGGGTGGCCTGGGGGTGGGTGGCCTGACGCGTCTGGCGGATGGTGGCGGCATCGGCGGTTGGCATGATCGCGGGGAGGGCTTTGCGGAATGCGATGATCGGGCCGGTGCCGGCACCCTCGGCCGCGAAGCCCTGATCGAGCAGGTGGGCCATGGTGTGGTAGGCCACACTCCAGCCGCGGGCGTGGAGCTCGACGCCGATCAGCATGTGGCCATCGCGCACGGCGGCGGTGACGAGGTTGAAGCGGGCGAGGTCGGTATAGCCGGTCTTCATGCCGATGGCGCCGGGGTAGAGTTTCAGCATGCCATCGATATTGGGGATCGGCCGGCCTTCGAACATGAAGCTCGCGACCGAGAACAGGTAGCGGTATTGCGGATAGGTGAGCAGGATGTGGCGGGCGAGCACGGCCATATCGTAGGCATCGGTCACCTGGCCGGGGTTGGGCAGGCCGGAGGGGTTGTAGAATTGGGTGTGCAGCATGCCGAGGGCGTGGGCGCGTTCGGTCATGGCGGCGGCGGCGCGGCTGATGCTGCCGTTGCCGAGATACTGGCCGAGCGCGGTTGCGGCATCGTTGGCGGAAAGGGTCGTCATGCCGAGCATGGCCTGGCGGACCGTGATGGTCTGGCCGGGCACGAGGTTGAGTTTGACCGGCTGCACATTGGCGGCGGCGGCGGTGACGGGGATGGCGGTATCGGCCGAAAGGCGACCGGCGCGGAGATCGTGGAAGGCGAGATCGAGCGTCATTAGTTTGGTCAGGCTGGCGGGGAAGCGCTCGGTGAAGGGGTTGTTTTGCGACAGGATTTTGCCGGTGGTGGCATCCATCACGATCCAGTCGGTGCCGGGCGAGACCGGGCCGTAGCCAACCGGGAAGGCCTGGGCGGGGGTGATGGATTGCGCGGCGATGACGCCGAGCCCGAGCGCCATGGCCATGAAACGCTTGGCTTTTGACGCAACCCAGAGCTGCAAACCGCCACCTGACATTCCGTACGCTCCCACTCGTGAACAATCGCTGACAAACTGGTAGGATAAAACGGTCGGAAATGTCCACCCGAAATTCGCATATTTAATAAAAAAACCAATTGGTTAACGAATAGTGTTGCGAGATCGGAAGGGGTTGGCGGCGGATTTTCGGGCAGCACCGCGATGCGGCGGACGATCGGACCGGGCAATTTGTTTATGTTGCGGCGCACAAAAAACGGTTGACGCGCGCAATTTCCCGGCCTATCTCGATCATGCTGCACTGCGGTAGAGGTGGTGTGGCGAAACGCCGGTGTTTCGGTCGGCCCATTGGGCGAAGAGGCATCGGGCGAATAGAAATTGGGCGGTCGTGCTTTGACCTGAGCAACGGACGCACCGCCGACGGAACCATGTTGGGTCCGCAGGAACCGCAACCGATTGAGAAGGATATGATCATGACTGCCAAAACGAAATCAGCCGACCTGGTTCAGACCGCCGCGACCGAGGCGATGACCGAGACCAAGGCGCAGGTAACCGCAGGGTTCGAAAAGACCCTCAGCACAATGAAGGACGGCATGGAAAACGCAGCGAAGGGCTTTGAGGCTCAGCAGACCAAAATGAAGGAAAGCATGGCCAAGGCGATGAAGACGACCGAAGACATGGTTGCCTTCAGCAAGGGCAACATGGAAGCGTTCATGAAGGCCAGCCAGATCTTCACGGCCGGCCTGCAGGGTCTTTCCAAGCATATTGCGAGCAGCACGCAGGCTTCGGTTGACGAGGCCGTGGCGATGACGAAGGCGATTGCCGGCGTCAAGTCGGTCAAGGAAGCGGTCGATCTGCAGTCCGGCTTCACGCGTTCGATGCTGGAAAAGGCGATGGCCGATACCAGCAAGCTCACCGACGCTTCGATGAAGCTGACCGAGCAGGCGATTGCGCCGCTGACCGCGCGCATGACGCTCGCCGTCGAGACGTTCGGCTCCGCTCTCTGATCATGGCGCGATGGCGCGGCGGAATTGCGTGGCGCCACGCGACCTGATGTTAAAGCGGGCGAGCCGGAGACGGTTCGCCCGTTGTTGTTTCGGACGGTTGTATTCAGATTTCGATTGACACGTGCGGGATGCGTGACATCCGGCCCGTGCCGGACTAGGACATCGGCGCACGACGCGATGGGATTGGAACATCATGAGTGATTTCAGACGGAAGGACGATGCCGGGTTCGGCCTCGACACCGATACGCGGATCAAGCCACAGAGGCCGCCGCTCTATAAAGTGATGATGCTGAACGACGATTATACGCCGATGGAGTTCGTGGTTCACGCGCTCGAGCGGTTTTTCGGCAAGAGCCGCGATGAGGCGGCCGAGATCACCGTGCACATCCACCGCCGCGGCGTGGGCGTGTGCGGGGTGTTCACCTATGACATCGCTGAGACCAAGATTACCCAGGTGATGGATCTGGCGCGCGAGAACCAGCATCCGTTGCAGTGCACGCTGGAACGCGAATAGATCGGGTTGGCATGCCGCAGGATCGGGCGGGGCGCGGTGCCATGCATTGCCCCGCCAAGTCATGCAGGATGTGCACTGGTCATTGTTTACGAAAGCGACTATAGAGGTCTCACGGCGCTTTTTTTCGGTCCGGGTTGCTGCGTGCCTTTGTGCGATTTTCGCATTCGACACCTCCCCACGTTGAAGAGTTTCCTGGCTCACACAGTGTGAGTCGCCGTTCGTTGGTTTAGTTGGAGAGTTGTTATGTCGACAGGTACGGTTAAGTGGTTCAATGCGACCAAGGGCTACGGTTTCATTCAGCCCGACGATGGTTCGAAAGATGTGTTCGTGCATATTTCGGCCGTCGAGCGCTCGGGTCTCGGCCGTTTGAACGAGGGCCAGAAGGTCCAGTACGAAGTTCAGCGCGGCCAGCAGGGCAAGATGTCCGCTGAGAACCTCAAGGCCGCCTAATCCGGTCCGAAGGTATTGAAAAAGCGTCGCCTTGTGCGGCGCTTTTTTTTTGGCTTTTAGGGTAGCGAGCGCTTTTTCGTTTTAAAAAAGAAGCATGTGTGGACGGCCCTTTGGGTTCAAGGTGAATTTAGCGGGATGTGGCGTCGGTTCGAGTGCTGTCATGTGTCCGGCCTGTTGACGCGGTGCCATGACCGCTTGGCCTAGATGGAATCCGCGAACGACTTCCGAACAAAATAGCGGCATCGGGTGCCATGCTTCTTTCGGAATGCGTCGTTCGTCGGTTCGACCGATCCTCATCTCCTGCTTGCCCCTAAACCCTCGGCACCAACGCTTGGATCAGGCGGCGACCGGCGGCTGGCGGTACGCCTCACCACTGGTCATCATCGACCAGATGATCCGCGCGTTCTTGTTGGCCAGAGCCACCGCCGCGAGTTTGCGCGGCTTGCGCTCCAGCAATTTCAACAGCCATGGCGAGGCCGATGTGCTGCCTGGTTCGGCAAACCGGATCACCGCCATGGACCCGGTCACCAGCAACTGGCGCATTTTTTCATTGCCCGCTT
>NZ_FTNE01000006.1:71347-190384 GCF_900156265.1 Acidiphilium rubrum | reverse complement strand
CGCCCTGCTGATCACCAGCCTGGTTCCCATCGGCCGCTGGCACGAAATCATCGGCGACCCAACCCTCGGCGATGCCATCCTCGACCGCATCGTTCACCGCGCCCACCGCATCGAACTGAAAGGAGAAAGCCTTCGAAAACGCCAGACCCTCACCCCTTCATCTGACTTGACGACCACCATCGAGAAATGACACCTGTTCAACCGTCAGTGGTATCCCACAACACCGCGTCATGCCGTTCCCCAAGCCCGCCTCAGGCATGGTGAACATCATGATCGCGATCAACGGAACCAGTGATCGCGATCGACCGGAATGGATGATCGCGATCAACGGAATACGCACAAGCTTCATCCACATCTCGAACGGCAAATTGCACGATGGCCATGCGCTCGATTTCCTGATCCCCGAGGCAGGCGCTGTTTATGTGATGGACCGCGGTTACCTTGATTTTGCCCGGTTGCACACGCTGCATCGTGCCGGCGCCTTCTTCGTGACACGGGCAAAATCCAATCTGGACGCACACCGGATCTATTCGGCAACCGTCGAGTGCTGCGACACCATCATGTGCGATCAAACCATAGCGCTCGACGGCAGCGTCAGCAGCCTGACATATCCCGATCACCTGAGACGCATCCGAATGAAAGATCCAGCCTCAGGTAAATCATTGATTTTCTTGTCTAATAACTTCGACTTTCCGGCCGAAACCATCTGCCGGCTCTATAAAAGCCGGTGGCACGTCGAGCTGTTTTTCAAATGGATTAAGCAGCACCTGCGGATCAAACGCTTTTTTGGCACGTCGGAGAACGCCGTCAAAACCCAGATCTGGATCGCCATCTCGGTGTATGTCCTCGTGGCCATCGTCAAAAAACGCCTGAAACTGGACGCCTCGCTCTACACAATCCTACAGATCCTGTCGCTCACCTTGTTCGAGAAAATCCCTATAAAACAAGCGCTTGACCCAAAAGAATACAGCCCAGCCCACCAGTATGAAAATAACCTACTGAATTCGCTAGACTTTTAACCGGACAGTAGTGTTCTTTTTTACAAAAAAGAAGCCCTTGTCTTCCTAAACAGCCCCCGACCCGATCCGGCTTTTGCCACCCATGTAGGATCGCAGCGCCTCGGGAATCGTGATGCTGCCATCCGTGTTCTGATAGTTTTCCAGCACGGCGATCAAGGCGCGGCCGACCGCGACGCCGGAACCGTTCAGCGTGTGGGCGAATTCGGGTTTGGCCGGCTTCGGGCCGGATTGCGCCGGGCGGTAGCGCGCGTTCATCCGCCGGGCCTGGAACGCGTGGCAGTTCGAGCAGGAGGAGATTTCGCGATACATCCCCTGCCCCGGCAGCCAGACTTCGAGATCGTAGGTTTTCGCGGCGGCGAAGCCGGTATCGCCGGCGCAGAGCAGCATGCGGCGATAGGGCAGATCGAGCCGTTCGAGCACGGTTTCGGCGCACCTGGTCATGCGCTCATGTTCATCCGCGCTGGTCTCGGGCGTGGTGATCGAGACCATTTCGACCTTCCAGAACTGGTGCTGGCGCAACATGCCGCGGGTGTCGCGCCCGGCGGAACCGGCTTCGGAGCGGAAGGACGGGGTGAGGGCGGTGAAGCGCAACGGCAGTTTCGCAAGGTCGAGGATCTCGCCGGCAACGATGTTGGTCAGCGGTACCTCAGCGGTGGGGATGAGGTAGCGACCATCGGTGGTCTTGAACAAATCCGCCTCGAATTTCGGCAACTGGCCGGTGCCAAACATCGCCTCCTGGTTGACCATCAGCGGCGGCGCGATTTCGGTGTAGCCGTGCTCAGTGGTGTGCAGATCGAGCATGAATTGGCCGAGGGCACGTTCGAGCCGCGCGAGATCGCCGCGCAGGATGGTGAAGCGGCTGCCGGCGATTTTGCCGGCGGTGGCGAAATCCATCAGGCCAAGGGCTTCGCCGAGTTCGAAATGCTGTTTCGGTGGCGCTTCGAAGTTCCTGATCAGGCCGAAGCGGGATTGTTCGACGTTCGCGGTTTCGTCCGCACCATCCGGGACTTCGGGGTCGAGGATGTTGGGAAGGCCTTGTATAAGATCGTTCAAACCTTCTTGTAAGAGGTGACAATCGTAGCCCTGCGATTCGAACGCTCTCTTGATCTCGTCGGCTTCTTTCTGAAGCAGCGTCACATCTGCCCCTGACCGCTTCGCGTTGCCGATTTGTTTCGCATTGGCGTTACGCTGCGATTCCAGTTCTTGAAACGCTCGGACATTCCCTCGAAGTTCGGCGTCCTTGGACAGAATTTCATCGACAATCGCCTTCCTGTCATCCAGCCCTCGACGGGCCAACGAGGCGTCGAAGTCTGCGGAATTTTCGCGGATGGCCTTCAGGTCATGCATTCGATGATCGGTCCAAAGTCAGGAAGGGAAAAGAAGCAGCTTTTTTTTGCAAAAAAAACCAAAAAACTCTTATTCATAAAGCAAGGTTCGTGAAGTGAGAGGCGCGAAGCGGACTAAAAGTTTTTGCTTCTTTTTACAAAAAGAAGCGCTTGCTTCCTACTCATCCACGACCACGGTCTTCGGCTGCACCATTTTCACCGCAAAGATCGAGATTTCGAACAGAGCGATCAGCGGGATCGCGAGGCCGGTCATGGTGAAGACGTCGGGCGGGGTCAGGATGGCGGCGACGATGAAACAGCCGACATAGGCGTAGCGGCGGTATTTTTTCAGACCGGCGGCGGTGACGATGCCGACGCGGCCGAGCAGGGTGAGCAGGACCGGCAGTTCGAAGCACAGGCCGAAGGCGAAGATCAGTTTCATCACGAGGTTGAGGTAGTCGGAGACTTTTGGCAGCACGTCGATCGAGAATTGGTGGTTGGCCGGGCTGGTCTGAAAGCTCAGGAAGAAGCGCCAAGCGTTCGGGAAGATCACGTAATAGGCAAGCGCGCCGCCGGCGAAGAACAGGATGGGGGTGGCGAACAGGAACGGCAGGAAGGCGCGTTTTTCCGAGCGGTACAGGCCGGGGGCGATGAACAGCCAGATCTGGGTTGCGATCACGGGAAACGATACGAAGGCGGCGGAGAAAACGGCCACTTTCACATAGGTGAAGAACGCCTCGTAGAGCGCGGTATAGATCAGTTCGGGCTTCTGACCGCGCTCTTCCATGATGTGGACGAGCGGCTGGGCCAGGAAATAATAGACGTCTTTTGCGAAATAGTAGGAGACCAGAAACGCGACCAGGAAGGCCACCGCGGACCACAGCAAGCGCTTGCGCAGCTCGGCAAGGTGGTCGAGCAGGGGCATTTCCTTGTCGTGGATCGGATCGTGCGGCGCATCCGTCGGGGTCGGGTCGATATCCATGGTCCGCGTTTACCAGAGACGCGTGCCGGGGGGAATGAAGGCGGGCACCGGGCGGTGGCGGGCCTCGTTGGGCGGGATGAAGGCCGGCGCATCGATCGGCGGTTCGGCGTCATGGGTTTCGACCGCATCGGCGCCGATCATCGGCGTGGCCATGTCGTGCGGGTCGCCGCTGGCGGGATCGAAGGCGTGGCGGAGGTCGCCATCCGGGTCGATGTGGCGTTCAGCGAGGCTGCCGAGGTCGAAATTGCGCAGGCTGCGCAGGTCGTTGCCGACATCCGCGAGATCGGCCTCGCGCATCAGATCCTGCACATGACCCTGGAACTCATTGGCGAGGCCGCGCATCTTGCGGATGGCAGCACTGGCCGTGCGGATTGCCACCGGCAGATCCTTCGGGCCGATGACGACCAGCGCCACCATCATGATGACCAATAATTCTGACCAGGAAAATCCGAGCATAACAATCCACTGTGATCGAGGCGTTTGCTAGCAGAGACGCGCGGCAGGTCAAGGATCGGGGGGCATCGGCTCGGTGACGGGGGCGGTGGGTTCGACCAGCAGATCGGTCCGGCGGGGCAGGTCGCGCAGCGATTTCAGGCCGAACTGGATCAGGAAATGCGGCGTGGTGGCCCAGAGCGCGGGGCGGCCTGGGGCCTCCTTGTAGCCGGCGGGGGCGACCAGATCGGCTTCGAGCAGAGCATCGAGCGTGTTCTGCGACAGGCTGACGCCGCGCAAATCTTCGATTTCGGCGCGGGTGATCGGCTGGTGGAAGGCGATGACGGCGAGGGTTTCCATCGCGGCGCGCGGCAGGCGGCGCGGCACTTCGACGACGCGCCGGAGGTCGGGCGCGAGGTCGGGGGCGGATCGGAACATCACGCCGGCGCCGATGTCACACAGCTCGAAGCCGCCGCCGGCGTGGCGGGCGCGGATGGCGGCGAGCACGGTATCGAGATCGGTGGCATCGGGCAGCAGGGTGGCGAGGGTGCGCAACGGTACGGGGTCGCGGCTCGCGAAGATCACCGCTTCGAGGAGGCGTTCGGCGTGGGGGCGGGCGGTGATGGAATGATCACTCATGCTGAGACCCCGAGCGGACCATGATCGGGGCGAAATCGGCGTCCTGGCGGAGACTGAGCACGCCGTTGCGGGCCAGTTCGAGGCTGGCGAGCAGCGTGCTCGACAGGGCGGCGCGCTGGCCGAGCGGCGATTGCGGCGCTTCGGGCAGGAACTGCGTGAGGTCCGACCAGTCCGGCACGCTGCCGATCAGCCGGTTCAGCCGTTCCAGCGCCTGTTGCACGGTCCAGTAGATGACCGGCTTGGGGCGGTACTGGCGTTTGGCACCCGAGCGGCGGCGGGCCGCGAGATAGGCGGAGAGCAGCGCCGGCAGATCGAGCTTCAGGCGTGAGCGATCGAATTCGGTGAAATCTTCCGGCATGCCGCGCGCGAAGACATCCTGACCGAGTTGGGGGCGTGCGCCCAACCAGGCGGCGCCGGCGCGGATGGCTTCGAGCGCGCGCAGGCGGTCGGCCAGAATGTCCGCGGTGATTTCGGCCTCCTCGATCGCTTCGGGGTCGGGCAGCAGCAGGCGCGATTTCAGCCAGGCGAGCCAGGCGGCCATGACCAGCCAGTCGGCCGCGAGTTCGAGGCGGATTTTGCGCGCGCCTTCGATGATCGCGAGATATTGATCGACCAGCGCAAGGATCGAGATGCCGGCGAGGTCGAGCTTCTGGCTGCGCGCGAGGTCGAGCAGCAGGTCGAGCGGGCCCTCGAAGCCTTCGAGCTGGACGATGAACGCCTCGGTCGGCGCGGGTTCAGTAGCCGGCATGCACACCCGCGACATGCAAAAATTCGGTGGCGACGCGGGGCACCCAATGGTCGAGGACGTCCGACACCGGGTTGAAATGGATGCCGAACTGACCGAGTGCCGCGGGCAGGATGAACACCAGGAACAGGATGACCAGAATGCCCAGCCGTTCGACCTGAGCGAGCGCGCGGGCGGCGGCGAGCGGCAGGATGCCGACCATGATCCGCCCGCCATCGAACGGCGGCAGCGGGACTAGGTTGAACAGGCCGAGCAGGATGTTGAACAGCAGGAAATAGAACAGGAAATCGGCGATGATGCCCCGGGTGCCGATGGCGGCGAGGATGAAGGCGGAGATCAGCGCGAGCAGGAAATTCGAGGCGGGACCGGCGGCCGCGACGATCGCCATGCCGCGGCGGGGATTGCGGAAACCGGATGGGTCGATCGGGACCGGCTTTGCCCAGCCGAACATATAGGCGATCCGGCCGATGGTCAGGAGTTGGAACGCGATCAGCACGGCGGGCAGGATAATGGTGCCGACCCGGTCGATATGGCGCAGCGGGTTGAGCGAAAGCCGGCCTTCGCGCTGGGCAG
The DNA here is from genome assembly GCF_900156265.1 of Acidiphilium rubrum. Taxonomy (GTDB): domain Bacteria; phylum Pseudomonadota; class Alphaproteobacteria; order Acetobacterales; family Acetobacteraceae; genus Acidiphilium; species Acidiphilium rubrum. Next base: position 184,669 of record NZ_FTNE01000006.1, on the reverse strand, counting down.
TGTGATCGCCCATCGCCAGGGCGGTGAAGCCGTGGGCGAGTTCGTGCAGCACGATGGCCAGCACCGAGGCGCAGACCCCGATGGCGATGCTGCGGATCAGGTCGTTGTTCATGACGGCTGGGTCGCCTTCAACCGGGGGATCAGGGCCGGGTCGAGATCGGGGATGGCGGCGAGGACGGCGCGGTTGGCATCGAGCGCGCCGGGGCAGAACAGCGCGATGTCGCACCCCGCTTCGAGCGCGCGGATGGCGCGGTGCTGCGGTGGGCCGGTGAGCGCGCCCATCGCCAGATCGTCGCTGACCAGGATGCCGGTGAAGCCGATGCGGGTGCGGATGATCTCGGTGATGATGCGGCGCGAGAAGGTGGCGGGGTTTTCAGGATCGAGCGCCGTGTAGACGATATGGGCGGTCATGCCCCAGGGCAGGCTGCGATTGGCGGCGAAGGGGGCAAAATCGGCATCGAGCGCGGTGGCGTCGATGCGTGGCAGGGCGTGGTGGCTGTCGAGCGTGGCGCGGCCGTGACCGGGGAGGTGTTTCATGACCGGCTGGATGCCCTGGAACAACAGGCCCCAGGCGATATCGGCACCGAGCGCGCCGACCGCGACGGGGTCGGGGCTGATCGCGCGATCGCCGATGACGGCGTCGGCGCCCTGGGTTGGTACATCGAGCACGGGAGCGGTGACGATGTCGAACCCGGCATCGCGCGCGATGGCGCCGAGGGCGGCACCATGGGCGCGGGCGGCGTTGCGGGCGGCTTCGGGGTCGGTTGCGAACAGGGCGCCGAGGTTGGCGGCGGGCGGCAGGTCCGGCCAGTGCGGCGCGCGCAGGCGGGCGACGCGGCCGCCTTCCTGATCGACCATCAGCACGGCTGCGGGCGGCAGGGCGGTTCGGAGATCGGCCACCAACGCGGCGAGTTGCGGCGGCGAGACGATGTTGCGGCCGAACAGGATGACGCCCGTGGGCGGGAATTCGGCGAGCAGTACGCGCTCGGGATCGGTCAAGCTGGGGCCGGCGATGCCGATGATGGCGGCTTTCATGGGCGGGTCACTTCGGGATGTAGCAGGTGACGCCGCGCGATTTCAGCCGGTCGCAGAACCCGCCGGCGGCGGCGGCATTGGCGAAACCAGCAAGCCGCAGGCGGTAGAACACCTTGCCGTGGACGGTGCCTGGAACGACGACGGGCTTCTGGTTGCCCAGGATATCCGGCACGCGGGCGACCAGGGTCTGCCAGGCCTGGTTGGCCTTGGCCATGCTGTCGAGCGCGCCGAGCTGCACGGCATAGGGACCGGAGCCGGTGGCCTGGGTGGGTGGCGTGATCGGCGGCAGAATGCTTTGGGCGGCCTGTGCCGGCGCGGTGGCGGCTTGATCGGGCGGCGGTGCCGGCGGGGGCAGCGGCAGGGCGCTGGCAACGGCGGGCGGGGCTTGCTTCGGCGTGGGCGGTGCTGGCGGGGCAGGTTTTGCCGCTGCCGCCTCCTGGTCGAGTTTCGAGAAATCCGGCGCGGGGGATGCGGGCGCCAGTTCGGGTGGGCCGGAGGCGACCTCGCCCGACATGATCTGTTCATGCGCGCCGGGCACCTGCAGGCCGCCGGGATTGACCGGCGCCGTGCGCATCGGGCCGGGCGGCGGTTTGATCACCGGCGGCGGGCCGAGCCCGGTGTGGATGCCGCTCCAGATCAGGGCGAGGGCGATGATGCCGACACCGAGCCCGCCGGCGATGATGGCCATGCGCTTGGTCTCGGGGTCGACGCCACGTGCGCGCAGGCGCGGCGAGGCGTAGGGCGGAATGTCGATATCGGGGTCTTCCATCACGCAGTCCCTTTCAGCGCATCTCCTCGGCCGGGGCCACCCCCATCACCGCGAGGCCGGAGCGGATGACCACCGCCGTTGCGGCGACCAGAGCGAGGCGGGCGCGGGTCGGCCCCGGGGCTTCGGCCTGGATGAACCGCAAACTGGCTTCGGTGCGGCCCGCGTTCCACAGCGCGTGGAAATCACCCGCGAGATCATACAGGAAAAATCCGATTCGGTGCGCCTCACGCGCGATGGCGGCGGCTTCGATCAGGCGCGGCCAGGCGGCGAGCCGGCGGATCAGGGCGAGTTCTTCGGGTGCGGTGAGCGATGCGAGATCGGCGGTGGCGAGGCCGGCATCCGAGGTGTCGCCCAGTTCGGGCGTGGTTGCCGCCGCGCGCAGGACCGAGCGGCAGCGGGCGTGGGCGTATTGGACGTAGAACACCGGGTTTTCGCGGGTCTGGGCGACCGCGGCATCGAGGTCGAATTCCATCTGCGCGTCGGATTTGCGCATCAGCATGATGAAGCGGACGACATCGGGGCCGACCGCGTCGATCAGATCGGCGAGTTCGATATAGGTGCCGGCGCGCTTGCTCATGCGCATCGGCACGCCGTCCTTCAGGACGCGGACGATCTGGCAGAGCACGATGTCGAGCCGTGCGGTTTCGTTGCCGGCGAGCGCGCGGACGGCGGATTGCATGCGTTTGACGTAGCCGCCGTGATCGGCACCCCAGACATCGATCATCTGATCGAAGCCGCGCGCCATTTTATCGGCGTGGTTGGCGATGTCGTTGAAGAAATAGGTGTTCGAGCCGTCGGATTTGCGGACCGGGCGATCGACGTCGTCACCGAAATCGGTGGCGCGGAACAGGGTTTGTTCGCGGGGTTCCCAATCCTCGGGGGTTTTGCCTTTGGGGGGTTCGAGAATGCCCTCGTAGAGCAGGCCGCGCGCGCGCAGGGCGGCTTCGGCACGGATGACGCCGCCGCCGGCGATCAAGGCGGCTTCGCTGGTGAAGACATCGTGGCGCACGTTCAGGGCGGCGAGATCGTCGCGGACCAGATCCATCATGGCGGCGACGGCGAAGCTGCGCACGGTGTCGAGCCAGAGTGAGGAGTCGGCGACGGTGCGGCCGGGGCCGGCGAGCGCATCGCCGTGGGCGGCGGCGAGTTGTGCGCCGAGCGGTACCAGATAATCGCCGGGATATTGCAGGCCGGTTGGCGTTGCTGCGGCGAAATCTGCCTCGGTCATGGCGGTGCCGAGGGCTTGCAGGTAGCGCCAGTAGACCGACCAGGCCAGCGCGATGACCTGGGCGCCGGCGTCGTTGATGTAGTATTCGCGGGTGACGTCGTAGCCGGCCTTGGCGAGCAGGTTGGCCAAAGCATCGCCGACCACGGCACCGCGGCAATGGCCGACGGTGAGCGGGCCGGTGGGGTTGGCGGAGACGTATTCGACGTTGACCTTGGCCCCCTGCCCCAGCGTGCCGGCCCCGAACGCCTCGCCGGTGTGCAGGATGGTGGGGATCTGCGCCTGCCACGCCGCCGGTGCGAGGGTGAGGTTGACGAACCCTGGGCCGGCGGGTTCGGCTTTGATGACGAAGGCGCGGGTCAGCAGCGCGGCCGCGAGCGCATCCGCGATGGCGCGCGGCTTGAGGCCGAGGGGCTTGGCGGCGATCAGCGCGGCGTTGGTTGCGACATCGCCATGCGCGGCTTCGCGCGTCGGGGTGATTTCGATGCGCGCGAGGGAGTCGGGCGCCAGATCCGGATAAAGGGCGGTGACCGTGTCGAGCACCAGGATGCGCAGATCGGCGAACAGATTATCGGACATGGGAACCTTCAGGCGGCAGCGGTGGGGTCGGTCAGGCGGCGATGCTCGTCGAGCGCGAAACGATCGGTCATGCCGGCAATGTAGTCGCGCACGGCGGCGGCCGTTGCCTCCGTGTGCGGCGCGGCGGCGCGATCGCGCCAGTCGTTGCGCAGCAGATCGGGACGATCGAGAAACAGGGTTGCCATGTCGCGCACTACACCCTCGACCTTGTGGGTCATGCGGTTGACCCGCCAATGGCGGTACATGCGGGCATACAGGAAGGTGCGGATCGCCTGGTTGGCCGCCGCGAGATCGGCCGCGAACCCAATCACCGGATGATCGGCGGCGCGGATATCATCGGCCGATGCCGGTTGCAGCGCGGCCAGGCGCCGGCGGCTTTCGGTCAGCGCGCCACCCACGAAGACGCCGATGGTCTGGCGCACCATATGGGCGCGGACGCGGCGCGGATCGCTGGTAAGGGCGCGCGCCTCGGCCAGCATGGCGCCGAGCACGGGCAGGGTTGCCAGATCGTCGATATCGAACAGGCCGGCGCGCAACCCATCGTCGATATCATGGGCGTGGTAGGCGATGTCGTCCGCCAGGGCAGCGACCTGCGCCTCGGCGGCGGCCTGGCGGCTCAGGTCGAGCTTGTAGCCCGCGTCGAACGCCGCGATATAGGCGGGCGGCGCCGACACCGGCCCGTTGTGCTTGGCGATGCCTTCGAGGGATTCCCACGTGAGGTTCAACCCATCGAACCCGGGATAGCGGCGTTCAAGCAAGGTCAGGCTGCGCAGGCTCTGGGCGTTGTGGTCGAACCCGCCATGGGCGGCGAGCGCGGTGTTCAACCCGGCCTCACCGGCATGGCCGAACGGCGGATGACCGAGGTCGTGCGCGAGGGCGAGGGTTTCGGTGAGGTCTTCATCCAGCGCGAGGCCACGGGCGATGCTGCGGGCGATCTGGGCGACTTCGAGGCTGTGGGTCAGGCGGGTGCGGTAGAAATCGCCCTCGTGGATAACGAAGACCTGGGTTTTGTATTGCAGCTTGCGGAAGGCGTTGGAGTGGAGCACGCGATCGCGGTCACGCTGAAAGGCGCTGCGGGTGGCGCTTTCGGGTTCGGGGAACTGGCGGCCGCGCGAGGCGGCGGCGTGGGAGGCGTAGGGCGCGAGCATGGGCGTGGCTTACAGGAGTGCGCGCTGCTCTCCAAGTCAGGGGATCACGGATGTGCAGGACGTCCGTTTTTTCGAAAAACAGCCTTGGCGATCGCGCTGGTCGGGACGGCGCGGCGCGCCTATATAGAGTGCATGAGCGAAACCATGGACCGATTCAAAATCAGCGACAGCGCGGCGGCGCGCATCGCCACCATCATGGCCGGCGAGGCTGGCGCGCTTGCGCTGCGAGTCGAAGTGCTGGCGGGCGGCTGCAACGGGTTTCAGTATAAATTCGACCTGACCGGCGCGATCGACGCCGAGGATTATTTGGTCGAGCGGGATGGCGCGAAAGTGGTGGTCGATCCGGCCAGCCTTGATCTGCTCGACGGCGCCGAACTCGACTACAAGGATACGCTGATGGGATCGTATTTCGCGGTGGGCAATCCGAATGCGAAGACCTCCTGCGGGTGCGGCACGTCTTTTTCGGTCGATTGAACCGGGGTTCCGATGAAGATTGCGACCTGGAACGTCAATTCGGTGCGGACCCGGGCGGCGCTGGTCGCCGATTTCCTGGCCCGGGAACAGCCAGACCTGCTGCTGATGCAGGAGATCAAATGTGAGGCGCATCAATTTCCGGGTGATGTGTTCGAGGCGGCGGGGTATCGAGCCGCAATCGTCGGGCAGAAATCGTATAACGGTGTCGCGGTGTTATCGCGCGAAGCGGTGGACATCCGCGAGCGCGCCCTGCCCGGTGAGGCGGAGGGTTCTGCCTCACGCTATATCGAGGTGGAGTTGCGCGACCTCATCGTGGGCAATCTTTATTTGCCGAACGGCAATTCCGGCGGTGACGAGGGGTTTCGCGCCAAGCTGGACTGGATGGGCAAGCTGCACGACCATGCGGCAGGGCTGCTCGATGCCGATCGTGATTTCATGCTGGCCGGCGATTATAATGTGTGCCCGACCGACGCCGATTACGCCAAGGGCGCGCTTGCCGCGACCGATGCGCTGGTTCGCCCGGAAAGCCGCGCGGCGTTTCGCGCGCTGATCTGGCTGGGGCTGACGGACGCGTTGCGCGCGCTACAGCCGACCGAGACGCTCTACACGTTCTGGGATTATCAGGCCGGCGCGTGGCAGCGGGACAGGGGATTGCGGATCGATCACGCGCTGGTATCGCCACGGGTGAGCGAGCGGCTGGAGTCGGTGGTGGTCGCGAAGGGGGAGCGCGATAAGGTGCAGCCTTCGGATCATGTGCCGGTGGTGGTGGTGATCGGGGGGTAATACTGTGTCGATCGCAAGACATAACGGTTCTGACCGCTCCCGATGCCTCTTAAACGCTAATTCTGAAGTAAAATAGTCCATTTCGCCTAAAGTCACAAAATCAAAATAGGACCTCCGCGACTTACTGCGGGCCGGACAAACGCTGTCATACCAAACTAAAGAAAGTTTTTTGCTTTTTTTTTTACAAAAAAGAAGCCTTCCCTGCCTTCAGTCACTTAGCCCTGACCCCGCACGCATCACCGCTTCGGCCGCGCGGATGCCGTCGACTCCGGCGGAGAGGATGCCGCCGGCGTAGCCGGCGCCTTCGCCGGCGGGGAACAGGCCGGGGGTGTTGAGGCTTTGGCCGTCTTTGCCGCGGGTGATGCGGATGGGGGCGGAGGTGCGGGTTTCGACGCCGGTGAGGATGGCGTCGGCGCGGTCGAAGCCGGGGATTTTTTTGGCGAAGTGGGGGATGGCTTCGCGGATGGCTTCGATGGCGTAGTCGGGCAGGCAGGCGGCGAGGTTGGTCAGGTGGACGCCGGGTTTGTAGCTGGGGGTGACATCGCCCAGGGTGGTTGAGGCGCGGTTGGCCAGGAAGTCGCCGACCAGTTGGCCGGGGGCGTGGTAGGTGCTGCCGCCGGCGATGTAGGCCTGGGATTCGAGGCTGCGCTGGAATGCCATGCCGGCGAGGATATCGCCGCCATCGGCGTTGGGATAATCGGCCGGGGTGATGCCGACGACGATGCCGGCGTTGGCGTTGCGTTCGTTGCGGGAATATTGGCTCATGCCGTTGGTGACGACGCGGCCGGGCTCGGAGGTGGCGGCGACGACGGTACCGCCGGGGCACATGCAGAAACTGTAGACGCTGCGGCCGTTGTTGGCGTGGTGGACCAGTTTGTAGTCGGCCGCGCCGAGGATTGGGTTGCCGGCGAAGCTGCCGTAGCGGGCGTGGTCGATCAGCGATTGCGGGTGCTCGATGCGAAAGCCGATCGAGAAGGGTTTCGGGTCGAGATGCACGGCGCTGTCGCGCAGCAGTTCGAAGGTGTCGCGCGCGGAGTGGCCGATGGCGAGGATGATGTGGTCGGCGGGGAGGGTTTCGCCGGATTCGAGCACGACGCCGCGGGCGCGGCGGGGGTTTTGGTCGATCAGCAGGCCGGTGACTTTGGCGCCGAAGCGGTATTCGCCGCCGAGGCGTTCGATGGTGGCGCGCATGGTCTCGACCATGCCGACCAGGCGGAAGGTGCCGATATGGGGGTGGGCGACATAGAGGATTTCGGGCGGGGCGCCGGCGGCGACGAATTCGGTGAGGACTTTGCGGCCGAGGTGGTTGGGGTCGCTGATCTGGCTGTAGAGCTTGCCGTCGGAGAAGGTTCCTGCCCCGCCCTCGCCGAATTGGACGTTGGATTCAGGGGTGAGGATGCCGCGCCGCCAGAGCGCCCAGGTATCCTTGGTGCGTTCGCGGACCAGTTTGCCGCGTTCGAGGATGATCGGGCGCAGGCCGGCCTGGGCCAGGATGAGGGCGGCGAAGATGCCGCAGGGGCCGGTGCCGATGATGATGGGTCTGGTTTTCGGGGTGTGGGCGTTGGGTGGTTTGTACGCGGTGTCCGGCGTGGGGCGGATATGGGTTTGCTGGGGGACCACGGCTTCGTCGTTCACGGTGGCATCGATCGTGTAGGTCAGGCGGATCGCGGATTTGCGGCGTGCATCGATCGCGCGGCGGAACACGGAGAAGTTGGTGAGTTTGGCGGGGGCGAGGCGTGCGGCGACGGCGGTGGCGAGGGCGGGCTCGTCATGGTCGAGCGGGAGGATGATTTCGGTGAGGCGGAGCATGGGTGGGGTTTAGAACGCCAGGTAGGGAAGCAGAAGGGAGGACTTCTTTTTTTGAAAAAAAAGCAGCAAAAAAACTCCTGTCACCGAGTCCACGCGGGTCAAACCACCGCGAACCAGACGCCAAAAAGTTTTTTGCTTCTTTTTTTCAAAAAAGAAGTGCTTCCCTTGCCTTGCCTTGCTCTCCCCGAATGGCCACAACGCGCCCATGGCCCCTCCCCTATTGGCGTTACAGAACATCCGGCTTTCGCTCGGCGCTTCGCCCTTGCTCGATGGGGCGGAGATTGGCGTGGGGGCGGGCGAGCGGATTTGTCTGGTCGGGCGGAACGGGTCGGGCAAGTCGACTTTGTTGAAGATCGCGGCCGATATGATCAGTGCCGATGGCGGGTCGCGGTTTCTGCAACCGGGGGCGACGTTGCGGTATCTGCCGCAGGAGCCGGATTTGTCGGCGTTTGCGACCGTGCTCGATTACGTGATGGATGGGCTGGATGCGGAGACCGATGGGCACCGGGCGCGGGGGTTGCTGGATCAGCTGGGGTTGAGCGGGGCGGAGACCACGGGGCGGCTTTCGGGCGGCGAGGCACGGCGGGCGGCGATTGCGAAGGTGCTGGCGCCGGCGCCGGATGTGCTGCTGCTCGATGAGCCGACCAATCATTTGGATCTGCCGGCGATCGAATGGCTAGAGGCGGAGTTGCGCGGGTCGCGGGCGGGGATTGTGCTGATCAGCCATGACCGGCGGTTGCTGGAGAAGGTGTCGCGCAGCATCGTCTGGCTGGATCGGGGGCGGACAAACCGGATCGATCGGGGGTTTTCGCATTTCGAGGCCTGGCGCGACGAGGTGTTCGAGCAGGAGGCGCGGGATGCGCAGAAGCTGGCCCGCGAGATTGTGCGCGAGGAAGACTGGATGCGCTATGGCGTGACCGCGCGGCGCAAGCGCAATGTGCGGCGGGTGGCGGAGTTGGCCGGGCTGCGGGAGAAGAAACGCGAGGAGAAGCGCGACACGCGCGAATTGCAGGTGAGTGCCAGTGCTGCCTCGCTTTCGGGCAAGATCGTGATGGATGCCAAGGCGATCGATAAATCGTTCGGCGATCAGGTGATCATTCGGGATTTGACGTTGCGGGTGTTGCGCGGGGATCGGTTGGGGATTGTCGGGCCGAACGGTGCGGGCAAGACCACGCTGCTGCGGTTGCTGACCGGGCAGGACCAGCCGGATGCGGGGAGTATCAAGATCGGGACCAATCTGGCGGTGGCGACGCTGGATCAGCAGCGGGCGGCGCTGGATCCGGCGCGGACGCTGGCGGATACGCTGACCGGAGGCAAGAGCGATCTGGTCGAGGTGGGCGGGGAATCGCGCCATGTGATCGGGTATATGAAGGATTTTCTATTCCGGCCGGAGCAGGCGCGCACGCCGGTGGGCACGCTTTCGGGCGGGGAGCGCGGGCGGTTGCTGCTGGCGGCGATTCTGGCGAAACCTTCGAATTTGCTGATCCTGGATGAGCCGACCAATGATTTGGATTTGGAGACGCTGGATATATTGCAGGACATGCTGAGCGATTATGCGGGGACGATTCTGCTGGTCAGCCATGATCGTGATTTTCTGGATCGGATTGCAACGTCGACCCTGGCGGCGGAAGGGGATGGGCGCTGGGTGGAGTATGCCGGCGGGTATTCGGACATGCTGGCGCAGCGGGGTGAGCGGGTGCGCGAGGCGGCGACGGTGCGCAAGGCGGGGCCGGTGGCGAAGCGGGTGAGCGAGAAGGCCGCGTTTTCGTTCAAGGATCGGCATCGGTTGAAGGCGCTGAACGAGGAGATTGCCGGGGTTCAGGGCAGAATCGATACGCTCGAGGCCACGTTTGCGGATACCGAGTTGTTCACCAAGCGGCCGGAGCAGTTTCAGGCGAATATGACGGCGCTGGCGGGGCTGCATGAGCGGATGGGGGTGCTGGAGGCGGAGTGGTTGGAGTTGGAGATGCGGCGGGAGAGTGTTGAGGGGTAAGAAAGGGAGGCTTCTTTTTTGTAAAAAAGAAGCAAAAAACTTTTTGACTCTGGGGCGGAGGCTGTGGCGAGTGAGCGCCTCGGACCAAACTAATAAAAGTTTTTTGGTTCTTTTTTACAAAAAAGAACTGCTACCCTTCCTTACTAAGCGCCGGAGACACCTTGATTGTAATACTCCGCGCAATCACCAAAACGATCACCAGAATACACAGTGCCACCAGATCGCGCGAGGAGAAGGTCTGAGCGTAGAGTTTGATCAGGATTTCGCGCAGGGAGAACACAATGGTGACGTCGAGCAGGGTCGAGAGGCGGATGCGGCGGGTGCGGGCGTAGTCCATGAAGGTGTTGAACAATTCGATCAGGATGACGACGTCGAGGATGCGTTCGACCAGGGTGCGGAGTTCGAAGGCATCGACGCTGGCGGGGCGTAGTTGGGGGAAGAGTTGGATGGTGGTGATGATGGCTTCGACGAAGGCAAAGCCGAGCGCGATCAGCATCAGCGGGATGACGCCGATGATCACCGCATCGACCGCGATATCGTAGCCGCGGAAGATCAGGGCGCGCCAGCGGTTGCGCGGTTTCGGCTCAGAGGCCACGGGCGGCCATGGCATCCGCGATTTCGTTGATCGCGTCGGTCGCTTCGGGGATGATGCGGCCCATGGTGATGAAGCCGTGGATCTGGCCGGGGAAGCGCTTGACGGTGACGGGCACGCCCGCGGCAATCAGCATGCGGGCGTAGTCTTCCGCCTCGTCGCGCAGCGGGTCGAACCCGGCGGTGATGATCAGCGTGGGGGGTAGGTTTTCATGGTGGGACGCGCGCATGGGTGAGGCGCGCCAATCCTGTTTGTCGGCTTCGGAGCGGAGGTAGTGGCCCCGGAAATAGAGCATGGAGGCGCGGGTGAGGCCGTAGCCTTCGGCGAAATCCTCGTGGCTCTGCGTGGTCATGGCGAGGGCGACGGAGGGGTAGATCAGGGCTTGCAGGGCGATGGCGGGGCCGTGATTGTCCCGCGCATCGACCGCGACGACGGCGGCGAGGTTGCCGCCGGCGCTGTCGCCGCCGACAACGAGGCGGTGCGGGTCGATGCCGAGATCGGGCGCGTTGCCCGCGATCCAGGATGTCGCATCGATCGAGTCTTCGACCGCGGCCGGGAATTTATGTTCCGGCCCCATGCGGTAATCGACCGAAATGACGACGGCGCCGGTACGCTGGGCAAGCTGGCGGCAGACGACATCATGGGTATCGAGATCGCCGATCACCCAGCCGCCGCCGTGGAAATAGACCAGGCCGGCGCGGGGGGCAGGGTTGGTGCCGTCACGGTACAGGCGCATCGGGATCGGGCCGGTGCGCCCCTGGGCCGAAAGGTCGCGCACCTCGGCCAGCGCCGGGGCTTCCGGGCTCAGGGCGAAGCGGGCGTTGCGGTAGGCGAGGCGCGCGTCTGCGGGGCTCAGCGTGTCGGTGGTGGGTGCGCCGGAAAGCCGGATCAGGTCGAGCACCATTGCGGCGCTGCGGTCGAGGTCTGCCATGATGTTTCCTCCGTCGGTTATGATGCGACCAGCAAACCTTCGCGCAGGACGACCACGCGGTCCATCCGTGCGGCGAGGTCGGGGTTGTGGGTGGCGATGAGGGCGGCGACGTTTTCGCTGCGCACCACGCGCAGCAATTCGCCGAACACGATGTCGGCGGTCGCGACATCGAGATTGCCGGTGGGTTCATCGGCCAGCAGGAGTTTGGGCGCGTTGGCCATGGCGCGCGCGATGGCGACGCGCTGGCGTTCGCCGCCGGAGAGTTTTCCGGGCAGATGATTGGCGCGGTTGGCAAGGCCGAAGGCTTCGAGCAGTTTCAGGCTGCGCGCTTCGGCGGCTTTGTTGGCAACGCCCGCGATCAACTGCGGAATGGCAATGTTTTCGAGCGCGGTGAATTCGGCGAGCAGATGGTGCGCCTGGTAGACGAAACCGATTTCATCACGCCTTAGCCTGGTCTTCTCGGAATCGGACAGGCGTGCGGTATCGATGCCGCCGATGCGGATGGTGCCGGAATCCGGGCTTTCGAGCAGGCCGGCGAGATGCAGCAGGGTTGATTTGCCCGAGCCGGAGGGCGCCACCAGGGCGACGATTTCGCCGCCTTGCAGCGTGAGGTCGGCACCGCGCAGAATGTGCAGATCCTCCCCCTCGCCGTGGAAGGTGCGAACGAGATGCGCGAGGTTGAGGATTTCACTCATGGCGCAGGGCCTCCACGGGGTCGGTGCGGGCGGCGCGCCAGCTTGGGTAGATGGTGGCGGCGAAGGACAGGGCGATGGCGAGGATGACCACCTCGATCACCTGGCGCCATTCGAGCTGCGCGGGGAGTGATTCCAGATAATAGACCGTGGGATTGAAGAGCTGGGTGCCGGTAATATTCTGGATGAACAGTCGGATCTGCTCGATATAGGCGCAGAATACCACGCCGAGGATGAACCCGATCGCGGTGCCGATGACACCGACCGACGCGCCGACCATGAAGAAGATGCGCAGCACCGAGCCGGACGACGCACCCATGGTGCGCAGAATGGCGATGTCGGCGGTTTTGTCCTTCACCATCATGATCATCGAGGACACGACGTTGAACACCGCAACGATGATGATCAGCGTCAGGATCAGGAACATGACGTTGCGTTCGACGTTGACCGCCGCGAAGAAGGCGTTGTTGCTGTCCTGCCAGTCGACGATGTTGACCGGGGTGCCGGACAGCACGCCGGGGATCGCCGCCTTGATCGGGCCATCCTTGTCCGGGTTCTTCACGAACAGCTGGATCTGGGTCGCGGCGTTCGGCGTGCGGAACAGGGTTTGCGCGGATTGCAATGGCAGGAAGACGAAGCTCGAATCGTATTGCGCCATGCCGGTCTGGAAAATGGCGCTGACGTGGAAGCTTTCGATGCGCGGAATCGTGCCGATGATGGTGGCGTTGCCCTGCGGCAGGACCAGGGTGATGGTGCCGCCGACCGCAATGCCGAGCTGGGTGCCGACGCCGGCACCGATCGCGATATCGTTACCCGAAAAATTGCTGAGCGAGCCGGCGACGATGTGACGCGACACGGTGCGCAGCTGGGCGATGCCCTGCGGTTGGATGCCGCGCGCCATGCCGCCGATGGCGCCGCCGTGCGGACCGGTCATCAGCACTTCGCCCTGCACGATCGGGATGGCGCTGATCACGCCGGGGATTTTCATCAGCTTGCCGGCCGCCGCATCGTACTGGCTGATGTTGCCGCCGGCGCCGTAGACGCCGACATCGCCGTTCAGCCCGAGGATCTGACCGAGGAGTTCCTGGCGGAAGCCGTTCATCACGCTCATCACGATGATCAGCGTGGCAACGCCGAGCGCGATGCCGATCAGTGAAAAAATCGCGATGATCGAGACGAAGCGCTCGCCCTTGCGGGCGCGCAGGTAACGAAACGCGATGCGGCGCTCGAAGGCACTGAACATCAGCCGCGCACTTTCGCCAGCGTGTCTTCGAGCGAGAGTTCGGCGCGTTCGCCGGTGCGGCGGCGCTTGAGTTCGACCATGCCGTTAGCGGCACCGCGCGGGCCAATGATGATCTGCCAGGGGTGGCCCATCAGATCAGCATCGGCGAATTTTTCGCCGGCGCGGGCGGGGCGATCGTCGTACAGGGCGGCGTCGCCGAGGCCGGCGTAAGCCTGTTCGCACAGCGCATCGGTAGTCGCATCGCCTTGGCGCAGGTTGAGGATGGCGGCGTGGAACGGGGCGACCGCGTCGGGCCAGATGATGCCGGCATCATCATGGCTGGCTTCGATGATCGCACCGGTGAGGCGGGATACGCCGATGCCGTAGCTGCCCATTTCGGGATGGATTTTTGCGCCGTCGGGGCCGACCACGGCGAAGCCCATTTTTTCGCTGTATTTGGTGCCGAAGTAGAAGATCTGGCCGATCTCGATGCCGCGGCCTTCGCGGCGGTCCGCTTCGGGGATGTTCGACCAGGCCACCGTGTCGTGTTTTTCATCGGTGGCGGCGTAGAGCGAGGTCATGTGATCGAAAAACGCGTCGAGGTCGGCTTGGTTTTCGTAGGAATAGGTGTCGTTGCCAAGGTCGATGGTTTCGAAGGCCTTGTCGTAGAACACGCCGCTTTCGCCGGTAGGGGCGAGGATGTGGAATTCGTGGCTGAGGTCGCCGCCGATCGGGCCGGTATCCGCGCGCATCGGGATGGCGCGCACGCCCATGTCGCGGAAGATGCGCATGTAGGAGAGCATCATGCGGCGATAGCTGGACACGGCGCTGGCATAGTCAAGATCGAAGCTGTAGCCGTCCTTCATGTAGAATTCGCGGCCGCGCAGGACGCCGAAGCGGGGGCGGACTTCGTCGCGGAACTTCCATTGGATTTGATAGAGCATCTGCGGCAGGTCACGGTATGACTGCACGCTGTCGCGCATGATCGCGGTGAGCATTTCCTCGTTGGTCGGGCCGTAGAGCATCTCACGGTCGTGGCGGTCGCGGATGCGGAGCATTTCTGGGCCGTAGGCATCGTAACGGCCGCTTTCGCGCCAGAGGTCGGCGGATTGGATGGTCGGCATCAGGATTTCCTGCGCGCCTGCCCGTGTCTGCTCGGCGCGGACGATGTTCGCGATATTGTGCAGCACCCGCAGCCCGGCCGGCAGCCAGGCGTAGATGCCGGAGGATTGCTGGCGGATAAGCCCGGCGCGCAGCATCAACCGATGCGAGACGATCTGCGCCTCGGCGGGGGTTTCCTTGATGGTGGGGATGAGCGAGCGGGAGAGGCGCATGCGATGTCCTGAACGAGTGTTGAAGCCCGTTCTCCTACAGCGGCACGGAGCCCTCGGCCAGAGCCTCGGCCCTTGCGGGGTCAAGCCGGCGGTTGAGCGCGACGCGGGCGGGCTTTTCGATCAGCAGATGCAGCACGATCCCAAGACCCAGCGTGAGCAGCGCGAGCACCGCGGTATAGGGCAACGGCGCATGGGCGGGCGCGATGGCGAGGCGGCGGAACAGTTGCGCGGTGACCAGTTCCGCCGGAGCGAAGCTCATATAGAAGGCATAGGACATGATGCCGAGCGCACGCAGCGGCTTGATGCGGCCAAGATAGGCGGTGCGCTCGGCGTCGCCCTGCATAGCGAAGCCGTAGATCATCAGCCAGAGGCCGAAGACGGTCGATGCATCGTGACCGGCCCAGGCGAAGCCAGCGGCCAGGGCGGCGCCGATCAGGCCGATCGTGATGCCGGAAGCTTCATCGGCCAGCATCGGTACGATGGTGACGGTTGCCATGCCGGCGATGAATTCGGGAAAGAAGCGCAGCATCGAAGCGGCGAAGGTGAGATTCAGGCCGTGATAGACAAAGGCCACCACGCATAGGATGAAAAAACACAGCGGCATGGCGGCGACGACGGCGAGATTGAAAAATATCGCAAGACTTGCGACCATAAACGGAAACAGCAGATAGCCCGCCCATTCCGTGCTGATCGACCAGGAGGGGTAGTTCCATGTCCAATGGTGCAGGCCGCCCCAGCTTTGGACCAGCGCCAGGTTTTCGATTAGCGCCAGGGTTCCGAACCGGTAGGGATGGCGCGGCGTGATGCCGATGGCGACACCACCGATGAAAATGGCACCGAGCAGCACGATGACCGCGAGGTGCACCGGGTAGAGCCGGGCGAGACGCTTGCCCCAGAAGTGCAGCAGCCCTTGCCTTGTGAGCGGAATTCTATTGTCCACCCGGGTGAGGATAAAACCCGAGAGGACAAAAAAACCATCGACGCCGAGATAACCGTGATGGATCACGGCACCGAGCGGTCCCAGCCAGCGGCTGAACTGCGCATGGAGGTTGGCGTGATAGGCGAACACCCAGAGCGCGAAGAGCGCGCGGCAGGCGGTCAGATCCGTCAATTCGCGTGTCTTGTTCATGTATTTGGATTATGGCCAGAAAAAAGCCCGCCGACCATAGGGCCAGCGGGCCAAGTTCAGGGAGGAAACGCCAGTCACACGGCAGAGTAAAGAACCAACCTTCACTCTATGACGCATGATGCATCGCAGCATCGCTCCCGTAAAGTTAAATCAGGGCGGATTATTCATAAAAAATGCACATCCAGACGATATTTGCATATTAAGTAGGCCGTTCAAAATTATGCAATCGTCAACCGCCTATTTTTCGATCACCCGACCTGAATGACGTGAACATCAACCATCGGGCGCTTGCCGAATCGGCGGCCGAGCACGCGACGCAAAGCAGCCTGGGCCGCTTCCTTGACCGACCCGCGATCGGTGCGGAGGCTGGCGGGAAGCTCCTCGAAACTCGCGACGAAATCGGCTTCCAGCGCACCGAGCGCGGTATCATCCGCCTCGAACAGACCGGGTGCGGTGATCTGGGCGCCGCCTTTGACGCGACCGGATTTATCGACCGCGATGCTGCCGACCACGACGCCGTTGAACATCATGCGCCGGCGGGCGGCCATCACGCCGCCCTGCATCGGGACCAGGCGATCACCATCGACCGCGAGGCGGCCGACCGGCACCGAATCGACGACTTCGGGTTCGCCCGGCCCGAGGCGGACGACATCGCCATCTTCCAGCAACAGCGTGCTAATGCCTTCGGCTTCGGCAAGGTCGGCCTGGGCGGCCATGTGGCGCCATTCACCATGGGTGGGGATGATGTATTTCGGACGGACCAGACGATACAGCCGTCGGAGTTCATCGCGCGCCGGATGGCCCGACACATGCACCATATGATCGTCCGCGGTCATGACATTGACGCCGGCGCGGACCAGATCGTCCTGCACCGCGCCGATCGCGCGTTCGTTGCCGGGGATCTGGCGCGAGGAGAAAATCACGGTATCGCCCTCGCCCAGCGCGATGTTGCGATGGGTATCGGCCGCGATCCGGGCGAGTGCCGAGCGTTTTTCGCCCTGGCTACCGGTGGCGAGGATGAGCAGATTGTCGTCGGGGATACGGCCGGCTTCGTCCTCGGGCACGAAATCGGGCAGGTCCTGCAGGTAGCCGACTTCCTGAGCCGCCTCGACATATTTGGCGAGGCTACGGCCGACCAGCGCCACATGGCGATCGGCCGCCAGGGCGGCTTTCACCACGGTGTCGATCCGGGCGATGTTGCTGGAGAAGCAGGTGACGACCACCCTGCCCTTCAGCCCGGCGATCAGCGCGGTCATGCTTTTGCGCACGGTGGCTTCGGAGCCGGAATGGCCTTCGACCTGGGCGTTGGTGCTGTCCGAAATCATCGCCAGCACGCCCTTGTCGCCTAGCGCCTGCAGGGCGGCTTCATCGGTCGGCGGGCCGACCAGGGGTTCAGGATCGAGTTTCCAGTCGCCGGTGTGCAGGATGGTGCCGAGGCGTGTGGTGATGGCCAGTGCCTGGGCTTCCGGCGTGGAGTGCGCCATGCGGATGTATTGCAGCGAGAACGGCGCAATCTCGAAGCCAGTGCCCGGCTTGATTTCGTGGATCTGCACCGTGCGCAGCAGCCCGGCTTCGCTCAGGCGATAGCGGATCAACGCGGCGGTGAACGGCGTCGCATAGATCGGGCAGCGCAGACTGTCCCAGATGCGGGCGATGCCGCCGATATGGTCTTCATGGGCATGGGTGATCACGAGGCCGCGGATGCGCTCGCGATTGGCTTTCAGGAACGCGGGATCGGGGACCAGCAGCTCGGCTTCCGGCGCTTCGGGCCCTGCGAAGCCCATGCCGCAATCGACCACGAGCAAGGCATCGTCGAGCCCGTAGACGTTCAGGTTCATGCCGATCTCGCCGGTGCCGCCGAGCGGTGTGAAGGTCAGGCCCGACGTGATCTGGCCTTTGGAAGTTTGGTTCATTCGTATCGATCTTTCATCATCAGTCGTTGTCAGGTTCGCGGTTGCGCAATGGCGGGGCGGGGTTGCGCAGGCTGAGCAGGCGCAACCCTTCAAGGGTCAAATCAGGGTCGGTGCGTTCGATGCGGGGGCTGCCCTCGGCAATGAGCGGGGCGAGGCCACCGGTCGCGATGGTTTTCATGGGTCGGCCGTATTCGGCTTCGATCCGCGTGATCAGGCCTTCGACCAGACCCACGTAGCCCCAATAGATGCCCGACCGCATGGCCGGGATGGTCGATGTGCCGATCACCCGCTGCGGCCGGCCGATGCCGATGCGCGGCAGGCGGGCGGCTGCCTGGTGCAGGGCTTCGACCGAGAGGTTGATGCCCGGCGCGATGGCGCCGCCGATATAGGCGCCGGATGCGTCTACCACGTCGAACGTGGTTGCCGTGCCGAAATCAACCACGATCAACGGGCCGCCATAGGTCTGGTGGGCGGCGAGCGCGTTCAGCAGACGATCGGCGCCGACTTCGTTCGGGTTATCCACCGCAATCGTGAACCCCCAATCGAGCCCGGCGCTGGCGATCAGCGGCTCGATGCCGAACCAGTCGCGGCAGAGCCGGCGCAGGTGATAGAGTGCGGCCGGCACCACGGTGCCGATGATTGCCCGGCTCAGATCGGCGATGGCGATACCATTGCGCTCCAACAGGAAGCCGAGCCAGACGCCGTATTCATCGGAGGTGCGTTGCGCATCGGTTGCGATGCGCCAGGTGCCGCGCCAAGCGATGCCGTCGTGCACAGCAAACACGATATTGGTATTCCCGGCATCGATTACCAGTTTCATGCGGTTTGGCTCTCGCTATGCGTCACAACAGGGCGACATCGCCGCTGCGGATGATTGTGACCTGCTCGCCCTGCGCGAGCAACAGACTGCCATCCTCCGCAAGCCCGGCGAAGCGCCCGGTGATGCGCCCGCCATCGATCGCGAGCGCCGCACCGATCGGGTGGGCGCGGCGCAGCCAGGATGCCCGGAGGGTCGCGCCGGCATCGGCGATCAAACTGTGCTGCCAATGATCGATCCGCGTGCAAAGGGCGGTTGCGAGATGATTCGGGGCGACGCGGAGGCCGAGCGCTGCGAGGCTGGTGGTGGCACGGCCGGGGATTTCGGGGGCGAAGACCAGATTGGCGCCGAAGCCGATGGTCAGCGTGGCGATCCGGCCGGACTCGATCGTGGCATCAAGGAGGATGCCGGCGAGTTTGGCGGTGCCGGCGGTAATGTCGTTCGGCCATTTCAGGCGGAGTGCGGCGTCGGTACCGCTGGATTGCTCGATCGCTTCGAGCAGCGACAGTCCAGCCATCAGTGCGAACAGACCGCCCTCGGCGGCGGGGATGCCGGGGCGGAGCAGGGCCGAGGCGTAGAAATTGCCGGGCGGCGAAGACCACACGCGCCCTGCCCGGCCGCGCCCGGCAGTCTGGCTTGCCGCGATGATCAGCAGGCGATCGGCTTCGCCGGCGCGGGCGCGTTCGGCGCAGAGATCAGAGGTTGAGGCGAGCGTTTCGAATTGTTCGATCCGCCACGGGGCAAATGGCGTCAAAATCCCTGGCTCGGAAACAAGGCATGGGCCGCCAGCGACGAGACGGTGGAGAGCGGCGACGGGTAGAATACGAACAGCACCGTTGCGATCGCGCTGACGCCGATGACGAGGTTGATACCGGCGGTGCGCTTATCGAAGCCGGGCGAGCCGGCATCGAAATACATCACCTTGATGACACGCAGATAATAGAAAGCGGCGATGACGCTGGTGATGATGCCGATGACCGCGAGCACGTTCAGATGCGCATCGATCGCGGCGGCGAAGACATAGAACTTGCCGAAAAATCCCGAAAGCGGCGGGATGCCCGCCATCGACCACATCATGATCGCGAGGACCAGAGCATAGCGGCCATCTTCGCTGGCCATGCCGGCGAGATCGGCGATGCGTTCCACCGGGCGGCCCTTGCGCGACATCGCGATGATGCAGCCGAAGGTGCCGAGCGACATGACGACATAAATTGCCAGATAAATCAGCGTGGCGCGCACGCCGATCAGCGAGCCGGCGGCGAGGCCCATCAGCGCGTAACCCATATGGCCGATCGAAGAATAGGCCATCAGGCGCTTGATGTTGCTCTGGCCGATCGCGCCGAGCGCGCCGATGATCATGGAGGCGGCGGCAAGGATCTGCACCAGATCCTGCCATTGCGCGAACAGCGGTGCGAACGGGCCGAGCATCACCCGCAGCAGCAGCGCGAATACCGCGACTTTCGGCGCGGTCGCGAAAAACGCGGTAACCGAACTGGGCGCGCCTTCATAGACATCGGGCGTCCACATGTGAAACGGCGCCGCCGATATCTTGAAGCCGAGCCCGACCAGGACGAACACGATGCCGATCGTGGAACCAAGCGAGGCGCTGGCGCTGCCGGTAAAGGCCCGCGCAATGCCGGTGAATTCGGTGGTGCCGGAAAACCCATAGACCAGCGAAATGCCGTATAGCAGGATGCCCGACGAGAGCGCGCCCAGGATGAAGTATTTCAGACCGGCTTCCGATGAACGCAGATTATACCGCGCGAAGGCCGCCAGCACGTAGAGTGCCAGCGACATCAGTTCGAAGCCGAGATAGAGGGTGAGTAGATCGCCCGCCGAGATCAGCACGACCATGCCGATGACCGCGAAGACGATCAGCACCGGGTACTCGAACCGCGTGATGCCGGTGCGCTGGTTGAACGCGACAGAGAGCGACAATGCGCCGGCGGCCCCCATCAACACCAGCAGATCGGCAAAGCGGGTGAAATCGTTGGTGATGAACAGACCATGGAAAATCGTGCCA
Organism: Acidiphilium rubrum; assembly: GCF_900156265.1. Taxonomy (GTDB): domain Bacteria; phylum Pseudomonadota; class Alphaproteobacteria; order Acetobacterales; family Acetobacteraceae; genus Acidiphilium; species Acidiphilium rubrum. Next base: position 164,201 of record NZ_FTNE01000006.1, on the reverse strand, counting down.
TCCGGGGCCGCGAACATCAGGCGCGCGGTGATGGCGAACAGCACGATCGCCGCACCGGTGATCGCGAAACTATGGTCGCGCCGGCTGAACACGCCCGACATCAACATGATCATGGCGGCGAGCGCGAGAAACAGGATAGGGAGCATCGTATCGAAAATCGTCATCGGGGCGCTCATGGTTTGGCCATCGCGAGATGGGACAGGGGCGACATGGCAGCGACATGCGCATGCACCAGATCGGTCACTGCCGTGTGAAACGCCGTCGTCAGGCCGCTCGGAATGAATCCGAGGCCGAGCACCAGGATCGCGAGCGGCGCCAGCATGAGCCATTCCTTCGCCGACAGATCGCTCATCACCGCATTCGCGATGCTGCGGGCATGGTCGAACAACACGCGGCGGACCATGACCAGCATATACATCACGCTCAGGATCATGCCGGTGCCGGTAAGGAAGGCGACCCAGAAATTGATCTGGATGGCGCCGATCATCACCAGGATTTCACCAACGAAGCCGGATGTGCCGGGCAGGCCGACATTGGCCATCACGAAGAACATCAGGAACGCGGCAAAGACCGGCATGCGGGTGGCAAGCCCGCCCAACTGGTCGAGCCGCAGCGAATGGCCGCGCGCCAGCAAAATGCCGACGCAGAGGAACAGGGCGGCGATCACCAGCCCGTGCGAGACCATCTGAAACAGCGCGCCTTCGATGCCGATGACGGTAAAGGTGAAAATGCCGACGATGATGAGCCCCATATGGGCGACCGAGGAATAGGCGATCATGCGTTTCATATCGGTCTGCGCCAGGGCGGCGAAGGAGATGTAGATAACCCCCATGATGCCGAGGGCGAACATCAGCGGCGCGAAATAGGCCGAGGCCTGCGGCAGCATCGGCAGCGAGAAGCGCAGGAAGCCGTAGGCGCCCATTTTCGAGAGTACCGCGGCGAGCATGATGGTGCCGGGCAGCGGCGCTTCGCCATAGGCATCGGGCAGCCAGGTGTGCAGCGGCCAGACCGCGGCCTTGACGCCGAACGAGGCAAGGAATGCGATGAACAGCCAATCCTGGATATGCGGCGGGATCGGCGTGTGCATCAGCGTGATCATGTCGGTGGTGCCGGCGTGATGCCACATCCACACCAGCGCCAGCAGCATCGGCAACGAGCCGGCGAGCGTGAAGATGAAAAACTTGATCGCGGCATGGATGCGCCGCTCGCCGCCCCAGACGCCGATGATCAGATACATCGGGATCAGCACGGCTTCGAAGAAGATATAGAACATCAGGAAGTCGAGTGCCGAGAACATGCCGATCGTCATGGTCTCCAGCAACAGAAAGGCAGCCATGTAGTCACGCACCCGGCGCGTTTCGCGCCAGCTTGCCAGTATCGCGATCGGTGTCAGCAGGGCGCTGAGGGCGACGAAGAACAGGCTGATGCCATCGAGGCCGAGCCGGTAGGCGATATGGAATTGCGGAATCCATGCGGCGGTTTCGGTGAACTGGAACCCGTGGATGCCCGGGTTGAAATCAACCAGCGTGATAGCAGCCAGAATCAGGACGATCAGGCTGGTCCAGAGCGCGATCCAGCGCGCATTGCGCGCGCTGGCGGCGTCGCTGCCCTGGGGGATGAACATCAGCGCCGCACCGATCAGCGGCAGCCAGATCATCAGCGATAGGATGGGAAAGCTCATCATTTCGATCTCCTCACCGCGCCAGCAGGAACACGGTGACCAGCACCATCAGGCCGATCAGCATGATGAAGCCGTAAATCGCGATCGAGCCGCTTTGCAGGCGCACCGCCTGTCCCGATGCCTCGCTGGTCAGTCGCGCGAGGCCGGAGGGCACGCCGTCGATCACCTCGTCATCACCGACGCGCCAGATCAGGCGGGCCAGCCGCAGCGCGGGGCGGACGAACATCGCATCATAGGCTTCATCGAAATACCATTTGTGGAGGAGGAATTGGTACAGCCCGGGCATCGCGTTCGCGAGCTTGCCGGGCATGGCGGGGCTGAGTTCGTAGAACCAATAGGCAACGCCGATGCCCGCGATGGCGAGCAGCAGCGGCAGTTCGGCACCCCACGCGGGAATGCCATCGAGCGCGTGCATCACGGCGGCGTGGTGAGGCTCGGCGATGCTGGTGCCCCAGAAGGCGACGAACGCCTTGCCGATGAAGCGGGGCGCGAGCAGAAAGCCGCTGGCCAGCGCGCCGATTGCGAGCACCACCAGCGGTGCCAGCATCACGGCCGGGCTTTCATGGGCGTGGGCCATGGTATCGGCCGGGCCGCGCGGTTTGCCGTGAAACACCAGCAGCATCAGCCGCACGATATAGAAGGCGGTCAGCCCGGCGCCGAGCGAGCCGGCGAGCCAGGCGAACAACGAGGTTGAGGTATGCTCGGCAAAGGCGGCGGCAAGAATGGCATCCTTCGAGAAGAACCCCGAGAACGGCGGAATCGCGGCCAGGGCCAATGAGCCGAACCACATGGTGACATAGGTGATCGGCAGCGTGCGCCACAGGCCGCCCATTTTGCGCACGTCCTGCTCATCGGCCAGCGCATGGATCACCGAACCGGCGCCGAGGAACAGCAGCGCCTTGAAGAAGGCGTGGTTGATCAGGTGAAACATCGCCGCCGGGGCCGCGCCGACGCCAACCGCGATGAACATGTAACCGAGCTGCGAACAGGTCGAATAGGCGATGATGCGCTTGATGTCGTTCTGCACGCAGCCGATCGTCGCGGCAAAAAACGCGGTGGCGGCACCGATGATGGTGATCACCTGCAGGGCAACCGGTGCGGCATCGATCAGCGGCGTCATCCGCACGGTCATGAACACGCCGGCGGTGACCATCGTGGCGGCATGGATCAGCGCGGAAATCGGCGTCGGGCCCTCCATCGCATCGGCGAGCCAGGTGTGCAGGAACAACTGGGCGGATTTGCCCATGGCCCCGATGAACAGCAGGATCGCGATGACTTCGAGCACCGGCAGATCGGCACCGAACAGATGATACGTCGCACTGCGCGCCTGCGGCACCGCGGCGAAGATCGTATCGAAACTGACGCTGTGGAATTGCAGCCAGGTGAGCGCGATGCCGACCGCAAAGAACAGATCACCGACGCGGTTGACGATGAACGCCTTGATCGCGGCCGCATTGGCGGCGGCACGGTCGTACCAGTAGCCGATCAACAGATAGGACATCAGGCCCACACCTTCCCAGCCGAAGAACAGTTGGACCAGGTTGTTGGCGGTGACCAGCATCAGCATGGCGAAGGTGAACAGCGAGATATAGACGAAAAAGCGCGGCTCGGTGCGATCGTGCGCCATGTAGCCGACGCTATAGATATGGATCAGCGCGGACACCACCGTGACCATGCCGACCATCACCAGCGACAGCGTATCCTGGCGCAGCGCCCAGTGCGGGGTGAACTGGGCGACGTTTATCCAGGTGCCGAGCATCACCAGATGATCCGGCAGGTGCAGCACGAGATGGCGATAATCGGTGATGATGCCGGCCGCGGCGGCGATGATCAGGGAAACGACGCTGGCGCCGACGGCCAGCGTGCGGCCGGCGAAGGGGCGGAACAGGGCGGCGAGCAAGGCGCCGGCGAGCGGGGCCAGAACGGCAATGGCGGTGAACATATCAGCCCTTCATCAACGTGACGTCTTCGACCTCGATCGAGCCGCGATTGCGGAAATATACGACCACGATGGCAAGGCCGATCGCCGCCTCGGCCGCCGCGACCGAGAGCACGAACATGGTGAACACCTGGCCCATCATGTCGTGCAACGCGGCCGAAAACGCGACGAAATTGATGTTGGCCGCCAGCAGGATCAACTCGATCGACATCATGATGACGATGACGTTCTTGCGGTTCAGGAAAATCCCGAAAATACCGATGATCAGCAACAGGCCGGCGACGACCAGATAATGCGCGAGGCCGATGCTCATTGCGCGGTCTCCTTGTCGGGTTCGGCTTTGGTCGCGGCCGGCGTGATCTGGCGCGAACCATCGCCGAGTTTCATGTTCACCATGGTCAGGGTCTGCGCGATCGTGCGATCGTGCTGGCTGTGGATGTTCTGACGGCGCGGGCCGCGCCGATCGGTATGGGTCAGCACGATGGCACCAACCATGGCGACCAGCAGCAGCAGCGCGACCAGTTCGAAGGCGAACATGTAGCGCGTATAGATCAGGTTGCCGATTGCGTTGGTGTTGGCAAGATGTTCGGGGGTGGGCACCAACGCCGCCAGATGTGCCGCCGGGGCGATGGTCCAGTTGACCGCGGTCAGCCCGATTTCGACCATCAGGATGAAGCCGATGGTCAGGCCGAGCGGTGCGTAGCGCTGGAAGCCTTCGCGCAGGGCGGCGAAATCGACATCCAGCATCATCACGACGAACAGGAACAGCACCGCGACCGCGCCGACATAGACGATGACCAAGACCATCGCGAGGAATTCTGCACCGGCCAACACGAACAGGGCGGCGGCGTTGATGAACGCAAGGATCAGGAACAGAACCGAATGCACCGGGTTGCGCGCGGTAATCACCATGCAGGCGGAGGCGAGCAGAATGGCCGCGAACACGTAAAAAGCGATGGCGGAGATCATGCGCGTGGCTTACCGATACGGCGCGTCGAGTTCGAGGCGCTTGGCAAGCTCGGGCTCCCAGCGATCGCCATTGTCGAGCAGTTTCTGCTTGTCATAGAGCAATTCCTCGCGGGTTTCGGTCGCGAATTCGAAATTCGGGCCTTCGACGATCGCATCGACCGGGCAGGCTTCCTCGCACAGACCGCAATAGATGCATTTGGTCATGTCGATATCGTAGCGGGTGGCGCGGCGCGAGCCATCGGCGCGGGGTTCGGCCTCGATGGTGATGGCCTGGGCCGGGCAGATCGCTTCGCATAATTTGCAGGCGATGCAGCGTTCCTCGCCATTGGGATACCGGCGCAACGCGTGCTCACCCTTGAAGCGCGGGCTGATCGCGTTTTTCTCGTACGGGTAGTTCAGCGTCGCCTTGCGTTTGAAGAAGTAGCGCAAGGTGATCGCCATGCCGGAGAGGATTTCCAGCAGCAGGAAGCTGCGGGCGGTGCGGTCTAGCAGGGGCATTGAGGACGCTTCCAAAACAGCGAAGGGAGAAGGACTTCTTTTTTTGTAAAAAAAGAAGAAAAAAAACTTTTTTTAATCAGGGCCGTGCTCGTGAGAACGCCCGTGCCCCAGCGAATAAAAGTTTTTTGCTTCTTTTTTACAAAAAAGAAGTCTTCCCTTTTCCCTTGCTCAAGCATGAGGCAACCACCCGAAGATTTCGAGCACGCTCGCCGTCAGCACCAGCCAGCCGAGCGAGAGTGGCAGGAACACTTTCCAGCCGAGTTGCATGAGTTGGTCGTAGCGGAACCGCGGCAGGGTCGCGCGCACCCAGAGGAACACGAACAGGCAGACTGCGACTTTGAGGATGAACCAGATCGGGCCGGGCACCCAGGTGAACGGAACGAACGGAATCGGCGAGAGCCAGCCACCGAGGAACAGGATGGTGGTCATACCGCTCATCAGGATCATGTTCGCGTATTCGCCGAGGAAGAACAGCGCGAAGCTCATGGCGCTGTACTCGACGAAGAAGCCGGCGACGATTTCGCTCTCGCCTTCCGGCAGATCGAAAGGGGCGCGGTTGGTTTCGGCCAGCCCGGAGATGAAGAACACCACCAGCATGGGCAGCAGTGGGATGGCGAACCAGATGTGGCGCTGGGCGAGCACGATGGCGTTGAGGTTGAGGCTGCCAGTGCAGACCAGGACCGACAGGATCACCAGGCCGATCGAGACCTCGTAGCTGACCATTTGCGCGGCACTGCGCATCGCACCCAGGAAGGCGAATTTCGAGTTGCTCGCCCAACCCGCGATGATCACGCCATAGACGCCAAGCGAGGAGATCGCGAACAGATAGAGCATGCCGACGTTGATGTTCGCGATCGCCCAATGGTCGTTCACCGGAATCACCGCCCAGGCGATGATGGCAAGCCCGAAGGTGATGACCGGGGCGAACAGGAACAGATAGCGGTTGGACCCATCGGGGATGATGGTTTCCTTGAACAGCATTTTGATCGCATCCGCGAAGGGCTGCCACAGGCCGAACGGCCCGGTCACGTTGGGGCCCTTGCGCAGTTGCACCGCGGCCAGCACCTTGCGTTCCGCATAGGTCAGGTAGGCGACGCCGATCAGCAGCGGGACGATCAGCGCGAGGGATTTCAGCAGGGTCAGGATCAGGATGCCGAAATCGGTAGCGAAAAATCCGGTTGCCATGCCCCTACTCCGCCGCCTGCTGCACAGGTGCGGGCATGGCAGGCGGCAGGATGTCGGTCACGCATTTCGCCATAGTCGGGCTGGCGCGGCTGATCGGGTCGGTCTGGTAATAGGTGGCGAAGGCCGCGGTGAATTTCGCATCGCTCAGTTGGCCGCTGTCGCCCTTCGGTGTCAGACCCACCTGAGGTGCGATGCGACGCACCGTATCGGGGCTGGCGAACACCGGATTCGCCTCGCCCATCCGCTGACGCAGCGCCTCGATATCATCATAAGGCAGCGGCTTGCTGACCAGGGCGCTGACGGCACGCAGAATGGTCCAATCCTCGCGCGCTTCGCCGGGCGGGAAAATCGCGCGCTGGGCAAGTTGCATGCGCCCTTCGGTGTTGACGTAGGTGCCGGGCTTTTCGGTATAGGCGGCGCCGGGCAGAATGATATCGGCACGCGCCGCGCCCCGATCGCCGTGATGCCCCTGATAGATCACGAAAACATCCGGCGGCAGTGCGGCCATGTCGATTTCATCGGCACCGAGCAGCCACAGCACATCGACCCCGCCCGCCACCATGCCGGCGACATCCTTGCCGCCGTCAGCCGGCACGAACCCAAGGTCGAGCCCGCCGACGCGGGCCGCCGCGTTATGCAGCACGTTGAAACCCTGCCAGTCAGCGGTCAGCGCCCCGGCGGCCTCGGCAATTTGCCAACAGGCGGCGAATACCGCCGCACCATCTGGCCGGGCGAGCGCCTGTTGGCCGATGATCACCAGGGGCTTCTTCGCCGCCGCCAGCTTCACGGTAAACTCATGCGCGGGATCGAGCAGCGCGCGCAACGCCGCGCCATCCTCGCCCAGATGGGTGCAGCCGTAGGTGATATCGGCGTACGGCCCGATCAGGCCGGCGACGAAACCGGTGTTTTCAACCCAGCGGCGGCGGATGCGCGCATTCAGCACCGGCGCTTCGCGGCGCGGATCAACGCCGACGAACAGCACGGCGTCCGCCTCATCGATCCCCTCGATCGTGGTGTTGAACAGATACAACGCGCGGTTACCGGCATCGAGCACAGCACCATCCTGGCGGCAATCGAAATTGGGCGAACCGAGCCCGACCAGCAGATCCTTCAGCGCCATCATGCTCTCGGCATCGCACAGATTGCCGGCGATCGCGCCGATCCGCCCGGGTTCGGCGCCGTTCAGGCGTGCCACGACGGCAGACAGCGCGGCATCCCAGGTCGCCGGCTGCAATTTGCCGTTCTGCCTGATCCATGGCCGATCGAGCCGTTTGCGCTTCAGCCCGTCGATCGCGAAGCGCGATTTATCGGCCAGCCATTCCTCGTTCACCGCATCATTGATGCGCGGCAGCACGCGCAGCACTTCGCTGCCGCGGGCATCGATGCGGATATTGGTGCCAACGGCGTCGAACACATCGATACTGTCAGTCTTGCGGAGTTCCCAGGTGCGGGCAACAAAGGCGTAGGGCTTGGCCGTCAGCGCGCCGACCGGGCAGAGATCGATGATATTGCCAGATAATTCCGAGGTCAGGCCGCGCTCGACGTAATTGGTGATTTCCATGGTTTCGCCGCGCGAGGTGGCACCCAGTTCGGGTACACCGGCGACTTCGGAGAGAAACCGCACGCAGCGCGTGCATTGGATGCAGCGGGTCATCACGGTTTTGACCAGCGGGCCGAAATTCTTGTCGGTCACCGCGCGCTTGTTTTCGTGATAGCGCGTGTGATCGCGGCCGTAACCGACCGCTTCATCCTGCAGATCGCACTCACCGCCCTGATCGCAGATCGGGCAGTCGAGCGGGTGGTTGATCAGTAGGAATTCCATCACGTTGCGGCGGGACTGACGCACTTTTTCGGTATCGGTGAAAATCACCATGCCCTCGCCGACCGGTTGGCCGCAGGAGGCGACCGGTTTGGGCATTTTTTCGATCTCGACTAGGCACATCCGGCAGTTACCGGCGATCGACAGCCGATCGTGGTAGCAGAAACGCGGAATTTCCTTGCCGGCGGCCTCGGCGGCCTGCAGCACGGTGAAGCCGTTGGGAACTTCGAGTTCGATCCCGTCGACGGTAACCTTGGGCATCAGCGCTGGCTCCGGTAGGCGGCGAGCAGTTTTTCGACCTCGATGCCGTCAATCTTCATGCCCGCCAGCGTGCAGTTGGAAATCATCACGCCAGACAGATCGACCTGATCGATGACGGCGCCGGCGAGCGAGACGTCCTGGAAGCGGGCGCCGGACATATTGGCGTCCGTGACCACCATGCCTGGCAGCAGCGCATCCTCGATCCGCGCGCCGGACAGATCGACTGCGTGGAACGTCACGCCGGACATGTTGACATCGGTAAACCGCGCGCCGGCCATGCCGGCGTCGTTGAAGCTGACCCGCTCCAGCTTGACCATCTCGAACACCGAATCGGAGATGTCGGATGAGGCGATTTGCAGGGCTTCGTTCAATTCACTGTGCTGCATGGCCGAACTCCGTCATTCCGCTGCGATTTTTGGTGCCGTGCGCGCCTTGTAGTCCGCGATCCGCTGTTCGACCACCGGGCGGAAATGGCGCAGCAGGCCCTGGATCGGCCATGCCGCGGCATCGGCCAGCATGCAGATCGTATGACCTTCGAGTTGCTTGGTGATCTGTTCCATCAGGTCGATCTCGGCAAATTCCGCGCGGCCTTCGGACATGCGGTTCATCATCCGCATCAACCAGCCGGTGCCCTCGCGGCACGGCGTGCACTGGCCGCAGCTTTCATGCTTGTAGAAGGCCGATATCCGGGCGATCGCACGGATCAGATCGGTCGATTTATCCATCACGATCACCGCGGCGGTGCCGAGGCTGCTGCCGGCTTCGCGCAGGCTGTCGAAATCCATCAGCACGTTGTCGCAGACCGATTTCGGGATCATCGGAACCGAGGACCCACCCGGGATCACCGCGAGCAGATTATCCCATCCGCCGCGCACGCCGCCGGCGTGGCGCTCGATCAGGTCGCGCAGCGGCAGGCCGAGTTCGTCCTCGACCGTGCAGGGTTTATTGACGTGGCCGGAGATGCAGTAGAGCTTGGTGCCCGAATTCTTCGGCCGGCCGAGTGCGGAAAACCAACCCGCCCCCCGGCGCAAAATGGTCGAGACGCAGGATATCGATTCGACATTGTTCACGGTAGTCGGGCAGCCGTACACGCCCATCGCGGCCGGGAACGGCGGCTTCATGCGCGGCAGGCCTTTCTTGCCCTCGAGGCTTTCAAGCAAAGCCGATTCCTCGCCGCAGATATAAGCACCGCCGCCACGATGGATCGTGATGTCGAACGCCCATCCCGAACCGCAGGCATCCGGCCCGATCAGCCCGGCCTCGCGCGCTTCATCGACGGCTGCCTGCAGGTGCAGGTATTCGTTGTAATATTCGCCCCGAATATAAATGAACGCCTGGTGCGCGCCCATTGCGAAACTCGCGATCAGGCAGCCTTCGACCAGCTTGTGGGGATCATGGCGGATGATGTCGCGATCCTTGCAGGTGCCGGGCTCGCTCTCATCGGCGTTGACCACCAGATAGCTCGGCCGGCCATCGCTCGCTTTCGGCATGAACGACCATTTCAGCCCGGTCGGAAACCCAGCCCCGCCCCGGCCGCGCAGGCCCGATGCTTTCACCTCTTCGATGATCGCATCGCGACCGCGCGCCAGAATATCCGCCGTGCCATCCCAGTCGCCGCGGGCCCGGGCACCGGCGAGGCGCCAATCATGGATGCCGTAGAGATTGGTAAAAATCCGGTCCTTGTCGCTCAGCATCAGGAATCCGCTCCGGTATCGTGCTTGGTCACATCGGCAAACAGGGTGGTGCGGCCGCCTTCCGGCGCCGAATTCTGCCGGCCGATGGTCGAGCCAGGTTTCGGCGCGTCGCCGCGCCGGAAGGCTTCGAGCAGGGCTTCGGTGCGCGCGCCGTCGAGGTCTTCATAGTAATCATCGTTGATCACCAGCACCGGCGCGTTGACGCAGGCGCCAACGCATTCAAGCTCTTCCATGCTGAACATGTCGCCATGGGTGGCGACGGCGTGCCGGCAGGCATCGAGCACCGCATCCGACCCGCGCAGCCAGCACGGCGTGGTGGTGCAGACCTGGAGGTGGAATTTCTGCACCGGCTTGAGGTGGAACATGGTGTAGAAGGTCGCGACCTCATACACGCGCATCCGCGGCATCGCGAGGCGATCGGCAACAACGTCCATCGCCGCGCGCGGCACCCAGGCGTGATCGGTCAGGCGGGCCATCTGCCGCTGTACCAAATCGAGCAGCGGCATCACCGCGCTCGCCTGCCGTCCGGCTGGGTATTTGGCGATGATGCCCGGAATTTTTGCCTCGCTCACATCGTCGAAGCTGAAGGTTTCGGTCGTCATGTCGTTCATCGCTTAGCGGTCCACTTCGCCGAACACGATATCGATCGAACCGAGTACCGCGATGGCATCGGCCAGCAAATGGCCCTTCGACATCATTTCAAGCGCCTGCAAATGCGAAAACCCGGTCGCGCGGATCTTGCAGCGGTAGGGGTGGTTCGTACCATCAGCGATCAGATACACGCCGAACTCGCCCTTGGGAGCCTCCACCGCCGTATAGGTGGTGCCCGCCGGCACGTGGTAGCCTTCGGTATAGAGTTTGAAATGATGGATCAGCGCCTCCATCGAGCGCTTCATTTCAGCGCGCTTTGGCGGGGTGATCTTGTTGTCCTGCACCTTCACCGGGCCTTGCGGCATTTTCTGCAACGCCTGGCGAATGATTTTGAGGCTCTCGCCCATTTCATTGATGCGGACGAGATACCGATCGAAACAATCGCCATGGCGGCCGACCGGAATATCGAACTCGACCTTGCCATATTTATCGTAGGGCTGCGCGCGCCGCAGATCCCACGCGATGCCGGCGGCGCGGAGGTTGGGTCCGGAGAACCCCATGCCTAGCGCGTCCTCGGCGGAGATGATGCCGATATCGACCAGGCGCTGGCGAAAGATGCGGTTATCGTTCAGCAGATTCTGCAAATCTGCGAGGAATTTCGGGAAGGTTTCGCTCCAAGCCCAGATTTCGTCGGCGAGTCCGGCCGGCAGGTCTTTCGAGACCCCGCCGGGGCGAAAGTAATTGGCGTGAAAACGGGCACCCGAGACCGCTTCGTGGAAGCTCAGCAGTTTCTCGCGCTCTTCATAACCCCATAGGCTGGGGGACTGCGCACCGATGTCGAGCGCGAGGTGCACGATGGTGAGCAGATGGTTCAGGATGCGGGTGATTTCGGAGAACAGCACTCTAATCCACTGGCCGCGGTCCGGCACGGTGATGCCCAGCAGTTTTTCGGTGGCCAGGGCGAAGGCGTGTTCGCAGCACATCGGCGAGACGTAATCGAGCCGGTCGAAATACGGCACCGCCTGGAGGTAGGATTTGTACTCGATCAATTTTTCGGTGCCGCGATGCAGCAGGCCGATATGCGGATCGGCGCGGGTGACGGTTTCGCCCTCGAGTTCCATGATCAGCCGCAGCACGCCGTGCGTCGCCGGATGCTGCGGCCCGACATTGACGGTATGGCGTTCGAGATCGAGCGTCCGCAACGCCCGGCCGGGGGCCGCCTCGTGCAATCCGCCGCTCATGGCTTCACCGCCGGCGCGCTCGTTGCCGGCCGATGCGCTTTTTCATCGCCGGGCAGCGTGGTCATGGCTTCCCAGGGCGAGAGGAAGTCGAAATTGCGGAACTCCTGGGTCAACGCGACTTTTTCATAGACCACGCGCTTCTGCTCCTCATCGTAGCGGAGTTCGACATGACCGGTAAGCGGGAAATCCTTGCGGAGCGGATGGCCTTCGAACCCATAGTCCGACACGATCCGCCGATGATCGGCCAGACCATCGAAAGTGACGCCGAACAGATCGAACACTTCGCGCTCCCACCAGGCGGTACCCGGCCAGATTCCGGTGACGCTGGGGACCGAGGCGGTTTCATCGGTGCTGACGATCACCCGCAGCCGGTCATTCCGCGTCACCGACAACAAATTATAGACGACATCGAACCGCTCTTCGCGCTGCGGCCAGTCGACGCCGCAGACATCCATGCATTGCTCGAAGGCGAATCGGGCATCATGGCGCAGTACGGTCATCAAGGCTGCCAGATCGCCGCGATTCGCGTGCAGGATTCGCTCGTCACGCTCCATGATCACCGACGCCACGCCCGGCAGGGTGCCAAGCGCCACCGCGAACGGATCAAGCGCCGGGGCGTCGGGTGCGGATACCTCTGGTGTGGTGGCGTCACTCACGGAAAATCGTCCCGGTGCGGCGGATTTTTTTCTGGAGCTGCATGATGCCGTAGACCAGCGCCTCGGCGGTCGGCGGGCAGCCGGGCACGTAAATATCGACCGGCACGATCCGGTCGCAGCCGCGCACCACCGAGTAGGAAAAATGATAGTAGCCGCCGCCATTGGCGCAGCTGCCCATCGAGATGACCCACCTAGGCTCGGGCATCTGATCGTACACTTTGCGCAGGGCGGGCGCCATTTTGTTGGTCAGCGTGCCGGCGACGATCATGACATCGCTCTGCCGCGGCGAATTGCGCGGGATGATGCCGAATCGGTCGAGGTCCCAGCGCGGCATATAGGCATGGATCATTTCAACGGCGCAGCAGGCGAGACCGAACGTCATCGGCCAGAGGCTGCCGGTGCGGGCCCAGTTCACCAATTTATCGAGATTGGCGACCACAAACCCTTTGCCGGCGATTTCGCCGGTGATACCGCGGATCACCGCGTCCTGTTCGGCACCGGGCGCGAGTGCTTCGCGGTTCCAGGCGATTTCGGGTTGCTGCACGGCGTTCATCTCATGCTTTCCGATCAGACCGCTATCCGGCCAATAACCATAATCCTGCGTGATCCCCCGGCGCCGCGTGGCGTGGAGCGTCTGGGCTTATTACCGACCGTCTATTCCCAGTCGAGAGCGCCCTTGCGCCATTCGTAGATAAACCCGACCACGAGAATTGCGAGGAACCCCATCATCGACCAGAAGCCGAGCATGCCGATATGCGACAGGCTCACGGCCCAGGGAAACAGGAACGCAACCTCGACATCGAAAATAATGAACAGGATGGCGACCAGGTAATAGCGGACGTCGAATTTGCGGCGGGCATCGCCGAACGGCTCGAACCCGCATTCATAAGCGCTGAGTTTTTCGCCGTAGGGATTTTGCCGAGCCACCAGCAGGGAGCCGATCACGAACGCCGCGCCAATCAAGCCCGCAATGCCGAGGAAAACCAGGATCGGAAAATAATTCATCAAGCTCGGCTGCATCGCGGTCCGCCTTTGTCATGCCCCAAGGTTACGCCCGTATCGCCTAACGTGCGATTACCGACGCCCAGCATCGTCTGCTTTCCACTTGTCGTATCGCGCATGCAACAGGTCAAGCCCGCTTGCGCGCGTCGATACGTCCTTCCTCCGAACGTGATCCATCAGCATTAAGCAAAAGATGGTTGTCACTAAACCAAAAACTGGCGCGAGTGACGGGGCTCGAACCCGCGACCTCCGGCGTGACAGGCCGGCGCTCTAACCAACTGAGCTACACCCGCGTCGTTGGCGTGCTCGTAACGCGCCGACCTGAAGGCGTCAAGCCGGACCGGAAACTTACGGCGCGGTGACCGCACCACCGATGGCGCCGGCACCGCCGCCGATCAACGCGCCCGTCGCAGGTTTTCCGCCGGTCAGGGCGGAAATTCCGGCGCCGGCACCCGCACCGAGCACGCCGCCGCTCAATGCGCGGCTGCCGGGCGTATTGCCGCAGGCGGCCAGACCGAGAACCAGGCCCAGAGCCAGCAGCGGTTTGATGGTTTTCAACATATGATATCCCCCATGGCGTTGATCACGATGGAGAGATGGGGACGCAACCTGTCTGCCCTCCATCCGTGAGATGAACGATGCGTCAGACACGGGTCGGATGTGATTAAACTGCAAAATCGTATGGGCGGTGACGGGATCGAACCGCCGACCCTCTCGGTGTAAACGAGACGCTCTACCGCTGAGCTAACCGCCCGAAAAGACGGCCTGCGTGGCGCAGCGCCGCCGTTTTGTTGTTCTGAGCATACAAAAGCCGATGTGGCCGGCCAGCGTAGGCGAGATTAGTTGACAGCGTCCTTCAGCGTCTTGCCGGGCTTGAACCGCACCGAGGTCGAGGCCGGGATTTTGATTTCTTCGCCGGTGCGCGGATTACGGCCAATGCCGGCTTTACGCTCTGCGGTGCCGAACGTGCCGAAGCCGACAAGGCGGACTTCCTGCTTTTGCTTCAATGCCGATTCAATAGCGGCAAACACGGCATCGACGACCTCGGTCGCCTTTGCTTTGGAAAGATCGGTCTGTTCCGCCACGTCGGCGACTAGATCCATTTTGTTCACGGGGTGGTCTCCCAGTTGTAAAATTGAGCAGCACTCTAACCGGACAAGAGTAGCCCCGCCCTTGATGTGCTGCGTCCGATTCGGTGGTGGCACACTAGAAGGGCCGGTTCGCACTCGTCAACGAAGACGAGGCAAAAACCGGCCCCATGACAGTCATTTAAGCCAGATTTCGCCGGCTTTCGCGCGTCAGGATCAATGCGGCAATGCGGTCCCGACAGGTTCGGCTGCGCGAGGCGCGATCGGCTCGACTGGTTCTTCCCACTCGATCGGTTCGAGCTTGCGTACCAACGCCTGGGCGATCACATCATCCACGTGCGATACGGGAATGATTTTCAACGATTTTTTGACGTTATCCGGAATCTCGGCAAGGTCTTTCTCGTTGTCCTTGGGGATCAGCACCGTGGTGATACCAGCACGCAAGGCTGCCAGTAGTTTCTCCTTCAACCCGCCAATCGGCAAAACCCTGCCGCGCAGCGTGATTTCGCCGGTCATGGCGATATCCTTGCGCACCGGTACGCCGGTCAAAGCCGAAATAATCGACACGGCCATGGCAATACCGGCGGACGGACCATCCTTTGGAGTGGCACCTTCCGGGACATGAACATGAATGTCACGCTTCTCGAACAAAGGCGGCTTGATGCCGAAGCTGATCGAGCGTGACCGGATGTAGGAAATCGCGGCCGAAACACTCTCCTGCATCACATCGCCGAGCTTGCCGGTCTGCTTGACATTGCCCTTGCCGGGCAGCAGCACGCTTTCGATCGTCAGGATCTCGCCGCCGACTTCGGTCCAGGCCAGGCCGGTGACGACACCCACCATATCCTCCGCCTCAGTCTCACCAAAGCGGAATCGCGGCACACCCGCAAACGCTTCGAGATTCTTCGCGGTCACAGCTACCTTGGTCACTTTCTTGGTGACGATTTCCTTGACCGATTTGCGCGCCAGATTAGCCAGCTCGCGCTCAAGATTACGCACGCCGGCTTCGCGGGTATAGGTGCGGATCAATTCGCGTATCGCATCGTCCGAGACCGACCACTCACCTTGCTTCAGCCCATGGGCTTCGGCCTGTTTCTCGACCAGATGGCGCTTCGCGATCTCGACCTTTTCATCCTCGGTATAGCCGGGGATGCGAATGATCTCCATGCGGTCGAGCAGCGGTTGCGGCATCCGCAGGGAGTTGGCCGTGGTCACGAACATCACGTCCGACAGATCATAATCGACTTCCAGATAGTGATCATTGAACGTCGCGTTCTGTTCGGGATCGAGCACTTCGAGCAGCGCCGAGGTCGGATCGCCCCGCCAATCGGCGCCGAGCTTGTCGATTTCATCGAGCAGGAACAACGGGTTGGAAGTTTTTGCCTTCTTCATGCCCTGGATGACCTTACCGGGCATCGAGCCGATATAGGTCCGGCGATGACCGCGGATTTCCGCCTCATCGCGCATGCCGCCCAGCGACATCCGCACAAAATTACGCCCCGTCGCTTTCGCGATCGACTTCCCGAGCGAGGTTTTGCCGACACCAGGCGGCCCGACCAGGCACAGAATCGGCCCGCGCAGCTTCGGACTGCGCGACTGCACGGCCAGATACTCGATGATGCGTTCCTTGACCTTCTCAAGCCCGTAATGATCGCCATCAAGCACCCGCTCGGCCTCGATCACGTCGTTCTTGATCTTCGCACGCTTTTTCCACGGGATGCCCAGCAACCAGTCGAGATAGTTGCGCACGACGGTCGCTTCCGCGCTCATCGGGCTCATCGTCTTGAGTTTTTTCAGCTCGGCGGTCGCCTTTTCACGGGCTTCCTTGGTCAGCTTGAGCGTCTTGATCTTTTCCTCGAGCTCGGCGGTTTCGTCCTTGCCTTCCTCGCCCTCGCCCAATTCCTTCTGGATCGCCTTGAGTTGCTCGTTGAGGTAATATTCGCGCTGGGTCTTCTCCATCTGGCGCTTGACCCGGTTGCGGATGCGCTTTTCGACCTGCAGAACACCGATTTCGGCTTCCATATGGGCGAACACGCGCTCAAGCCGCTCGGCGACCGAAGCGGTTTCCAGCAATTCCTGCTTGTCGGAAATCTTCAGGCCGAGATGGCTCGCAATCGTATCGGCCAGCTTCGAGGAATCGTCGATCTGGTTGATCGATACCAGCACCTCCGGCGCAATCTTTTTGTTCAGCTTGATATATTGCTCGAACTGGGTCACCACGCCGCGTGCCAGCCCCTCGGTTTCCTTGGAGTGATCGACGATATCGTCGAGCGTCTCGGCCAGAACCTCGAAATGGCTGTCGATTTCGTTGTAGCCGGTGATCCGAGCCCGGCGCACACCCTCGACCAGCACCTTGACCGTGCCGTCCGGCAGTTTCAGCAATTGCAACACCGTGGACACAGTGCCGACGTCGTAGATGTCGGACGCAGCGGGATCGTCCTGCTGCGCATTACGCTGGGCGACCAGGAGGATCTGCTTGTCCTCCTTCATCACGCCCTCCAGAGCGCGGACCGATTTTTCACGGCCGACGAACAGCGGCACGATCATATGAGGAAACACAACGATATCGCGCAACGGCAACACCGACAGCGCTTCACCGGCGATCACCACGGGCAGCTTTGCTTTCGCACCCGCAGGCTTGGATTTCTTGGGATTGGTCTCTGACATCAGACTACCTTTCGTAAGCCACGATCCCTGCCCGACTGCGGCACAGGGAACGGTGCCGGTTGATCCGGCCACATAGGCGATATGGGGTTAGGTTTTCGTTAACGCAACAGCACGCGACGAGCAGGGTCCGGCATGTCGGCCGCGTGCCGCCGACGTACCGGTCCTGGACAGCCAGCTTTCCGATCAAGAAGCGGTCTCAGCCCGTTCTTTGCCGTGGATGAAGAGCGGTTCGGCCCGACCTTCGGCCACTTCGCCATTGATTACCACCTCTTCGACACTGTCGAGCCCCGGCAGATCGAACATGGTGGCCAGCAGGATCTGCTCCATGATCGACCGCAGGCCGCGCGCACCGGTTTTGCGCTGAATGGCGCGTGAGGCGACGACGCGGAGCGCGTCTTCGGTGAAATTGAGCTTGACGCCTTCCATCTCGAACAACCGGCCATATTGCTTGACCAACGCATTCTTCGGCTTGCTCAAAATCTCGATCAACGCCACCTCGTCCAGATCCTCGAGCGTGGCGACGACCGGTAGACGACCGATGAACTCGGGGATCAGGCCGAACTTGAGCAGATCCTCAGGCTCAACCTCGCGCAGCACCGCCCCGGTGCGCCGTTCGCTCGGATCGCGCACATCGGCACCAAAGCCAATGCCCGAACCCTTGCCGCGCTGGGAAATGATCTTTTCGAGGCCGGAAAAGGCACCGCCGCAGATGAACAGGATGTTGGTGGTATCGACCTGGAGGAATTCCTGCTGCGGGTGCTTGCGCCCGCCCTGCGGCGGCACCGAGGCAACGGTGCCTTCCATGATTTTCAACAGGGCCTGTTGCACACCCTCGCCCGATACATCCCGGGTGATTGAGGGATTGTCCGATTTGCGGCTGATCTTATCGACTTCATCAATATAGACGATGCCGCGCTGCGCCCGCTCGACATTGTAGTCCGCCGCCTGCAGCAGCTTGAGGATGATGTTCTCGACATCCTCGCCCACATAGCCCGCCTCGGTCAGCGTGGTCGCATCGGCCATGGTGAACGGCACGTCCAGAATCCGCGCCAGGGTCTGCGCCAGCAGCGTCTTGCCCGAACCGGTCGGGCCGAGCAGCAGAATGTTCGACTTGGCGATCTCGATGTCATTGTTCTTCTGGGCGTGGGCCAGACGCTTGTAATGGTTGTGGACCGCGACGCTCAGAACCTTCTTCGCCTGGTCCTGGCCGATCACGTAGTCATCGAGCACCTTGCAGATCTCGCGCGGCGTCGGGACGCCGTCGCGGGTCTTGACCAGGTGCGTCCGGTTGTCCTCGCGAATGATATCCATGCACAGTTCGACGCATTCATTGCAGATGAATACGGTCGGTCCCGCGATCAGCTTGATCACTTCATGCTGCGACTTGCCGCAGAACGAGCAATATAATGTGTTCTTCGAATCTCCGGACTTAGTGCTCATCGACGCTCCAGCAGCGCCCCAGGAAGTGTGGCGCTTCAATCATCGCGGGAAGAATAGACCCCAACTCGGGATCATACAAGCATTCTGATGCGGCGTGTCGCAGGAATGCAACACAGCCGCGTCAGCAATGCGCGATCAGGCCGCCTCTTTCTTGGCATCCTTGCTTGCGGAGTCGGACGGGCCGGTGGGTTTATGCGCCATCACCTCATCCACCAGGCCGAAAACCTTCGCCTCATCGGCCGACATGAAGCGGTCACGCTCCAGCGCGCTCTCGATATCTTCAAGCGTCTGACCCGTGTGCGTCACATAGATATCGTTCAGGCGCCGGCGCAGCGTCAGGATCTCGCGGGCCTGAATTTCGATATCGGCGGCCTGCCCCTGCGCACCACCGGAGGGCTGATGCACCATGATGCGTGAATTCGGCAGAGCATAGCGCTTGCCCTTCTCGCCTGCGGCGAGCAGCAGGCTGCCCATCGATGCTGCCTGACCGATACACACCGTCGAAACCGGCGATTTGATGTATTGCATCGTGTCATAAATCGCGAGGCCGGCTGAAACAACGCCGCCCGGACTGTTGATATAAAAGGAAATATCCTTCGACGGATTCTCGCTCTCCAGAAACAGCAACTGCGCCGAGATCAACGAACCGACCTGATCATAGACGGTACCAGTGAGGAAAATGATGCGCTCTTTGAGCAGGCGCGAGAAAATATCGTAGGAGCGTTCACCGCGGGCGGTCTGTTCGACGACCATCGGCACCAGGCTGTTCATGTAGTATTCGGTCGGATCGCGGTCCATCGGCGTCTGTCTCCTGGTCGCGGGCCGGGATGACCGCACCCGCATGAAAATCCACTCCTGCCGGTCATGGTTCCGCCTCACCGAGGCCGGAACCATGATCGCAGGTTTTTAAGATGAGCCGAGATTGGGCTGTCGTAAACCCCCCATGCTGGGGCGGATCACTCTTCGTCGTCGGCGAACAACACCTCGGTCGTGACTTCCTGGTCGGTCACGGTGGCAAGTTCGAGCGCGTGATCGACCACTTTATCCTCGAAAATCGGCCCGCGCAGACGATCCATCGCGCGAGGATTTTTCTGGTAAAAATCGATGATCATCTTTTCCTGGCCAGGGAATTGCTGCATTTCGTTAATCATCGCGCGGCGCAGATCCTGCTCGGTCACCTGCACATTGGTGCTGCGGCCGATCTCGGCGACCAGCAGGCCGAGTCGCACCCGGCGATCCGCGATGGCGCGATATTCGGCGCGCAACGTCTCTTCGTCCTTGGCGGCATCTTCCGCATCGAGCCGTCCGCCGGCCCGTTCGGCCTCGACCTGGCGCCAGATTTCGGCGAATTCCGCCTCGACCAAGGTTTCCGGCGCGGTAAAATCGGCCTGCTTGGCCAATTCATCGAGCAGGGCGCGCTTGACCTTCATGCGGCTGGCGCCGGCGCGCTGCTGTTCGAGCCGATCCTTGAAGAATTTACGAAATTCCTCGAGATTTTCAAACCCGTTGGTCTCGGCGAACGCATCGTCGATCACGACCGGGGTTTTCTGTTTCAACGCCTTCACGGTGATGTCGAACGTGACGTCTTTACCCGCCAAATTGGCGGCATGATATTCGGTCGGGAACGTTACATTGATGATTTTCTCCTCGCCGACCGACATACCCTCGATCTGCTCGGCGAATCCGGGAATGAAGCCGGAACCACCGATTTCAACATCGGAATCCTGCGCGGCACCGCCGTCGAACGGCGTGCCGTCGAGCTTGCCAAGGAAATCGACCGTCACGACATCACCGGTCACTGCCGGGCGAACCTCTTCAACGGGCACCAGAGTCGCGCGCTGATCAGCGAATTTGGCAATCGCATCGTCGACTTCGGCGTCGGTAACCGGCGCGATCGGGCGGGTCAGCGTCAGCGATTTGAGGTCCGGCAACGTCACGTCCGGCAGCACTTCCATCTCGATCTTGAACTCAAGATCGGCCTCGGTGCCGGCGTTGACGACTTCGACCTTGGGCGACACCGCGGGGCGCAGGCTGCGCTCGGCCATCATCTTATCGGTGGCATCGTTCACCGAGGCCTCGAGCACCTCGGCGGCGACGGCCTCGCCGAAGCGCTTGCGCACCATCGACAACGGCACCTTGCCCGGACGAAACCCCGGCATCTGCATCGTCTTCGACAATTCGGCGAGGCGCTTATCACGCTTTTCGCTCAAATCGCTGCCGGGAATGACCACGGTGAAGTTGCGCTTCAGCCCATCGGTCAGGGTTTCGGTAACCTGCATGTCCAACAAAATCCTTACGTTACGCCATCTTGTGATTGCCGTGCTGAAACACGGCCTCGGTATCGCAGCGCCTTGCGGAGCCTTCATTCATACGGGCGGAGGGATTTGAACCCCCACAGCTCACGCCACCAGAACCTAAATCTGGCGTGTCTACCAATTCCACCACGCCCGCGCCTAGCCAAACTCATCGCCCCGCGCCCAGACGGACGCAGGGCTACAGAGGCGGCACCTAGCGCGGATTGGCACATTCGACAAGCAGGGGATAACCGATTGCGGGCCCGCGCGCATGAGGCAAGCAAGCGGTTCGTTGGCGTGACGCGAAACGGAACCGCGCCGCCTCCGCTGCCTCCCGTTTAAACCGCGGCGCGATCGTGCGCTGCATCCTCCGGCCGGTCGGCCAGCGAGGCAATCAGCGCACTGCGCAACTGGGCCAGTTTGCGTTCGTTTTCCACCTTCAGGCCAAACACGTCCTTGACGTAGAACACGTCGACCGCGCGAACGCCGTAGGTGGTGATATGGGCCGAGGCGATCTGCAGGCCCTGCCCGCTGATCGCCGCCGTGACATCGTGCAGCAGTCCGGGCCGGTCGCGGCCGTTCACCTCGATCACGGTATGCCGGTTCGATGCGCTGTTATCGACCACGACACGCGGCGGCACATGGATGGCACGCATCCGCCCGCCCACCACGCTGCGGCCCGCCTTGCGGATCTCGGCTGAGAGCCGCAACCGGCCGGACAGCACCTGTTCGATCAGCGCCGAGACGCGCGCCAGACGATGTGGCGCATCGAGCGGACCGCCGCCGGCATCCTGGATCCAGAACGTATCAAGCGCCATGCCATCGGTCATTGTATGGATGCGCGCATCGACGATCGAAGCGCCGGCGACCGCGAGCGCCCCGGCGATCCGGCTGAATAGTCCTGCGTGATCGGCGGTATAGACCACGACCTCGGTCACGGCGCGGGCCGGCAGGGGGATCGTTGCCACCACCAGCGGCAGGTCGCGAATGCGGGCATCGCGGATCAGGCGGCCATGGCGGGCAATGCTGTCAGGGTCGAAGCTCAGCCAATAACCGGGATAGCCCATGCCCAGAAACTGCTCGCGATCGGCGGACGACCAATCGGCGAGCAATTCACCGACCATCTGCTTGACGCGGGCGACCCGCACATCCCGCTCGGTGGTGGCCAGCCCGCCTTCGAGCACCTCGGCGACACGGGCGTAAATTTCCCGCAGCAACGTGGCTTTCCAGCCGTTCCACACCTTGGGCGAGACGGCGCGGATATCCGCGCAGGTCAGGATCAGGAGCAGGCGGAGGCGTTCGGGCGACTGCACCACATCCGCCACGTCGAGAATCGTCTTCGGGTCATCGATATCGCGGGAAAACGCGGTCTGGCTCAGTAGCAGGTGATGCAGGACAAGCCAGGAGACCATTTCGGTTTCCTCGGGGTTGAGACCCAGCGCCGGGCCGATGCTGAGGGCAAGCTCGGCACCGATTTCGGAGTGGTCGCCCCCCCTGCCCTTCGCGATATCGTGGATGAGCAGCGCGACATACAAGGCCCGGCGGGATTGCAGATGCTGCGCGATGCCGCTGGCGACCGGCAGTGTTTCCGACAGATCCCCCCGCTCGATCGCGTTGAGCACGCTGATCGCTTGGATCGTATGCATATCGACCGTGTAGACATGATAGGAATCGAACTGCATCTGACCGACGATGCGGCGCCAGTCAGGCAGATAGCGCCCCAGGGCGCCGGTTTCGTTGAGGATGGTCAGCCAGGTCGCACCATCGGAGGCGGGTTCGGTCGCGCCGCACAGCAGATCAAGAAACAACGCCGCCGCGGCCGGATTGCCGCGCAACTCGGCGGTTCGTCGCGCACCGCGGATCATTGCGCGCAAAGCCAGCGGGTGCAGCGCCAGCGCCCGGTCGCGCGCAAAGCGCAGGATGCGGAATAATTGGAGCGGCTCGGCCATCGGCTCGCGGCCCGGCGCGAACAAAATCCTGCCGTCGGCGAGGACGAAGCCGGCATCGGCCAGTTCCGAATCGGTCGCCGCCGCAATTGCGGGTGGCCCGAGGGCTGCGCGGATGACCGCGGGTTCCAGCACGCCGGTAACACGCGCAACCTCGCGAACCACCAGGAAGTAGTGGCGCATGAAGCGCTCCACGCCGTCCTGCCGGCCGTGACGCGTGTAGCCCATGCGCGCGCCGATCACCGGCTGCAGGTCGAAAGTGAGTCGCTCCTCGGCGCGGCCCGCGACGTAATGAAGGTGAAACCGCACGGTCCACAGATAATCCCACGCCCGTTTGCAGGCCCGCGCCTCGGTTTCGCTGAGAATACCACCGCCGGGCGCGGTCGGGCCGACCAGTTCGGTCATGGCAAAGGTGCCGAACACATAGCGGGCAACCCAGTACAACGTCTGAAGGTCGCGCAGACCGCCCTTGCCTTCCTTGATGTTGGGCTCGACCATGAAGGGCGTGTCGCCGAACCGCTTGTGCCGTGCCGCGCGCTCTTCCTGCTTCGCGGCGATATAGCCGGCCGGGCTGCCTTCGGCGCAATCGGCGCGGAAGGCGATCTGGAAATGCGCGAACAAGGCGCGGTCGCCGGCGATGCAGCGGGCATCGAGCAACGAGGTGCGGATCGTGATGTCGCCTTGCGCCTCGGTCAGGCAATCGGCGGTGGAGCGCGTGGCGTGGCCGACCTTGAGGCCCAGATCCCACAGAAAATACAGAATGAACTCGACCGCGCGTTCGACCCGCGCCGAAGGCTCATGGTCGGTCAGGAACAGCAGATCGATGTCGCTGAACGGCGCAAGCGTGGCGCGACCGTAGCCGCCGGTTGCGGCGACGGCGAGCCGGTCGTCCGGCTCGATCGGCAGCAACGCCAGCGCATACCCGATCAATGCCGCGATGAACTCGTCCATCAAGCCGGAAAGCAGCCTTGCCGCGACGAGGCCGCCAAGGTCACCGCGCTCGAACCGGGTCTGCACATGGGCCTGCAACCGGCCGAGCTGGCGGCGGAACAGGCCGAGTGCGGCATCGCGCGGCGGCGTCGTCCCCTGCGGGATCAGCGACTGCAGGGCCGCAGCGATATCGGGTCGCTCAACTGGTGCGTCATCGCGCGCAGCGCCGCTGGTATCGCTCTGGGAGTGCGGCAGGCCACCCGAGGCGAAGCGGGGCTGGTTGATGAGATCTGACATGTCATTCATTCTCTACCGCGCCTTGCGGGCCATCGCCAAGAAACTTTCGTCGCCACGCATAAATCAGGTCGAGCGCCTGGCGCGGCGTCAGTTGATCAGGC
This sequence comes from Acidiphilium rubrum, assembly GCF_900156265.1. Classification (GTDB taxonomy): domain Bacteria; phylum Pseudomonadota; class Alphaproteobacteria; order Acetobacterales; family Acetobacteraceae; genus Acidiphilium; species Acidiphilium rubrum. The sequence continues at coordinate 139,902 of NZ_FTNE01000006.1, read as the reverse complement.
ACCGCGGCGGACAGCGCGTCACGCCAGATCGAAGCCTCCTCAACAACGGGGGGCGGTGCCGGTTCGAGCCCTGCAAACAGCGGCAGCGCCTGATCGCCGGGGCGTGAACGCTCGGCCGCGCGCAGCAGCATATCGGCCCTGCGCACGACGCCGTCCGGTACGCCGGCGAGCTTCGCGACATGCACACCCCAGCTGCGCTCCGCAGCACCTTCGATTACCTCATGCAAAAATACCACCTCGCCGCGCCATGATTTCACCCGCATTGTGCAGGGGCGCAGCCGTGGCAGCGCCGCACCCAACTGCACCAGATCATGAAAATGTGTCGCGAAAATGGTTCGGCACCGGATCTGCCCGTGCAGCGCTTCCAGCACGGCCTGCGCGATCGCGAGACCATCGCGGGTGCCGGTACCCCGGCCGATCTCATCGATGATCACGAAGCTGCGCGGCCCGGCCTGATGCAAAATGGCGGCGGTTTCGATCATTTCGACCATGAACGTCGAGCGCCCGGCCGCCAGATCATCCGCCGCGCCGACGCGTGAGAACAGACGATCGACCAGTCCGATCCGCGCAGAGGCCGCCGGCACCGGCAAGCCGGCCTGGGCGAGCACGATCATCAGGGCGTTCTGGCGCAGGAATGTCGATTTCCCGGCCATATTGGGCCCGGTGAGCAGCATCAGCCGGCGGTCGGGCGATAAATCCGCCTCGTTGGCAATGTAGCGCGCGCCGGGCGGCAGCGCCGCCTCCACGACCGGATGGCGGCCAGCTTCGATCGTGAAATCATGATCCGTGGTCAGGCTGGGCGCGTTCCAGCGGCCGGATTGCGCCAGGCTGGCGGCCGATTGCAGCGCATCGAGCCGGGCCAACGCGGCGGCACAGGCGGCCAAAGCACCCTCGCGTGCAATGAGCTGGCGCAGCAGATGATCGAGTATCAGCGCCTCACGCGCCGCCGCGCGATCATGCGCCTCAGCGATCCGACGATCGAGGTCGGAGAGTTCGGGTTGGGTAAACCGCGCCGCCGCGGCGAGCCCCTGGCGCAGCACCAGTTCGGGAAAGGCGCGCAGCGCTTCGACAGCGCTCGACGGTGCTTCGAGCACATAGCCGAGTTGATGATGGTGCCGCACTTTCAGGCTGGCAACGCCATACCGCATCGCGAGTTCGGTCTGCAGGGCGGCGATGACCTGCCTGGTATCGTCGCGCAGGCGGCGCTCGGCATCGAGTTCGCCATCGAAACCGCTGGCGATCGACGGCGCCTCGCCCACACGTTGCGGCGGGGCGTCCACCAAGGCGCGGCGCAGCAAATGCGCAAGATCGGCCGATGGATCGAGCGCCGCCGCATCGGCCGCAAGCGGATGCGCCGCTTCGCCACAGGCGGCCGGCAAGGCCGCGCGCAAGTCGGCTGCCGCCGCCATCGCATCGCGCACCTGCGCCAGATCGCGCGGGGCCAGGCGGCCGGATTTGCCGGCGACCAGGCTGAGCCGCGCGAGGGCGCGGGCCAGATCGGGCACGCCGCGCAGCGCGGTGCGGATCGCGCTCAGGCCATCCGGCACCACCAGCAGGCTTTGCCAGCCGGCTTGCCGCGCGCGCAACGGTTCGATCGCATCGAGCGGCCCGGCGATCCATTGGGCCAGATGCCGCGCGCCGGCCGCGCTGACGGTGCGCCGGATCGCGCCGAACAGGCTGCCCGCCTCGCTGCCATCGCGGGTGCGCAACAGATCGAGGCTGGCACGGGTCGCTACGTCCATCACCAGCAGCCCGGCCTCGCTCTGGCGGACCGGATGCCCAATCCGCGGCAGGCTGCCGCCCTGGCTGCGCTCGACATAGCGCAGCGCCGCCGCCGCCGCCTGCGCCTCGAGATCCGAGAACGCCCCGAACGCATCGAGCGAGGCAACGCCGAACAGCCGCGCGAGGTAGCGGCGGGCCGCATCCGGCCCGGGCAAGCCCTCCGCCTCGGCACGCCGCCCGGCCAGCGCGCCCAGACCGTCCAACTCCGCGCTCAAAATCTCGGCGGGGTCGAGCCGCGCGAGCAATGCCGGCAGCTCATTGCGCTCGATCAGCGCGGTTTCGAACGAAGCCGTCGAGACGTCGATCCATGCGAGACCGATCTGTCTGGCGTCATGCGCCAACGAGACCAGCAGGCTGGACCGGCCGGACTCGAGCAATGCCTCTTCGGTGATGGTACCGGGCGTAATCAGCCGGACCACGGCGCGCTCGATCAGCGCCTTGCCGCCGGATGATTTCGCGGCGCGCGCGCGGGCTGCCGCCGGTGCCTCGATCTGCTCGGCAATCGCCACACGAAAGCCGCGCCGGACCAGACGGGCCAGATAGACATCGCGTTGCGCCGCCGGCACGCCGCACATCCGGATCGGCTCGCCTTGGTGGGTGCCGCGGGCGGTGAGCGCAATATCGAGCGCCGCGGATGCCGCTTCGGCATCGTCGAAGAATAATTCGTAAAAATCGCCCATCCGGAAAAAAATCAGCGCGTCCGGGTATTCGGCCTTCGCCGCGAACCATTGCGCCATAGCGGGGGTTGCGCCCGCGGCGCGATCGACATCCATTCGACCAGTGTAATCCACCGGCCGCGGCCTGCGAAGCGCCGATTGCTGGCATGGTTGCGAGATGTTAACCGAGGCGGGCATGATGTTGCCGCAGCGCGCTCTCAAAAATCGTCACTCATTGCCGATCCTGGCGTTGATCGCCCTGCCCTTCGCGGCCCATGCGCTGATGCTGCTCGGCATCGCGCATGGCAACCCCGCGCTGTTCGTCGAGTTCCTGACCCACGGATTGATCGGCGGCTGGCTGCCGGGCGCGCCGGGCTGGCGCGATCCCACGATCGGCTTGATCACGCAGCCACTTGGGTTCCTCAGCGCGCGCGACTGGCTGCACGGCATCGTGCCCTGGTGGAACCCCTATTCGGGCGTCGGGATGCCGCTGGCGGCGGAAATGCAGACGATGTCGTTCTTTCTACCCTTCGTGCTGCTGCTGAAATTCTGGCATGGCTGGCTTGCGCTGTTGATCCTGCTGCAAATCCTGTGCGGGCTATTCACGTATGCCTTGCTCATCGAATTGCGGCTGAGCCGGCTCGCCGCGTTCCTGGGCAGCCTGTTCTATGCCTTGTCGGCGACATTCTTTCTTGTACCGCACGTGATGGGCCCGCTGCCGTTCGCACCGCTGCTGCTGCTCGGCATCGAGCGGGCGCAGCGTGCCGCACGCGACGGGCATGCCCTTGGCTGGGGCCTGATTCCGCTTGCACTCGCTTACTCGATTTACGGTGGCTACCCGGAAGTTGCGTATGCCGATGGTACGCTGGCAGCGGTGTGGACGATCTGGCGGTTCGCCACGCTCGGTGCTGCCCGCGCGCGGTTCGCCGGCAAGGTTGCGCTCGGCGGCGGGATCGGGCTGGCGCTGACCCTGCCCTTGGTGGTGCCGTTCTTTCAATATGTGCGCCTGTCGTACCTGGGTCAGCACGCCGATCTATACAGCTGGCTCTGGCTGCTGCCGCCGGGCGCACCACTGCAATTGTTCCCTTTCATCTACGGGCCGGTGGGCGCACTGACACCGCCGGGCGTCTCGCCGGTCCTGTCGAATTTGATCACGTCGTGCTGGAATCAGCTTGGCGGCTGGTTCGGTCCGTTGGCGAGCTGTATGGCGCTGGCAGCCATCGTGCGCCCCGGTCCGCGGCGCGGTCTGGTGCGCCTGCTCGCGGGCTACATCCTGATCTGGCAATTGCGGATCTGGGGATTTCCGCCGGCGGTCTGGCTGATCGATCAGATCCCGCTGATGGGCCAGACCAATGCCGTCCGGTTCTGCGGCCCCGCGATGGAACTCGCCTGCTTCACCCTGCTCGCGATCACGGTCGATACCTGGCAGACGAGCGGCGCGATGGATCGGCGCGCGATCCGACGCCTGATCGCACTCAGCCTGGCGATCGTGCTGATCGCGGTGGTGCCCGCGTTGCGCAGTCTGTACGCCTGGTTTGCCCCGGGTACGGCCATGCCCGGCTTCGCGATCGGGGCCACCGGCGCTGAGCTGATCCTCGCGATGGGGGCGGGCTTCATGCTGACCCGCCGCCCCAGCCGGGTCGCGGCGCTGATGCTCGCTTTGATTATCGGCACCGACGGTTTCGCGACGGCCGGCCTCAGCCAGTTCGCCGCACCGGTCCACGGCACGATCGACCTGACCGGCGTCGCCTATTTGCAGCGTCATCTTGGGCTCGCACGGCTCTACTCGCTGCAACCGTTCGGCCCGAACTACCCAGCGGCCTACGGTCTCGCCGCAATCGATGAGAACGAGCTGCCAGTGCCGGCCGCCTGGAACGACTATATCCACCGCCATCTCGACCCCTATGCCGATGTCGTGATGTTCACCGGCTCGCAGGCCCGCAGAATCGGCTGCGTGCTCCTACCGCGCGCCGCCGCCGCACTACGGAACGGGGTTTTCATCCGGCCGCAACGCTCGGTCATCCCACCCGATCAGAGCGCGGAACTGCGGCGGCATCTGGCAGCATATCAAGCGATCGGGGTCAAATACGTGCTCACACCGCCCGGCCAGGATCCGTTCATCGAGCAGGCGCACCTGCCGGTAACGACCGTTGGCCAGGTACCGTTCCAACTCGCGGCCGGCGGCGTGCTCGACGGCGTCATCCCGGCAGGGACTGTCGCCGTGCGTCGGATCGACCGGGTGGATGCGCTGATCGGCACCTATCAGGGGGCTGCGCGCGGCGTGCTCCGGTTAAAACTCTGCGCCGGCACAGTCTGCGCGACAGGCCACGCCGATCTGGCGACGGCGCGAGACAATCACGACCTGCCGATCCCGCTCGATCGGCCGCTGGCGGTGCCGGGCGATACGCCGCTGACGTATCATTTCACCCATGCGAGCGGGTCTGCCGTGGCGCTCTGGCTGGGTTCGTTCCGGATCGATGCGCCACGCGCGCTCGCGGTCGGCGGCATCACGCCGCCGCATGCGCCGCTGCTGCGCCTGGTGACGGAGCCTCCCGACCGGCCGCCCCTCGTGTTCCACAACCGGGTGATGCGCATCTACCGGCTCGCCGATCCGCACCCCCTGTTCACGGCAGGCCCAGCCTGCCACCTGACGCCGCTGGGTATCGATGCGGTGGATGCTGATTGCACCAAGCCATCGCAGCTGCTGCGGCTGGAAGCGTTCTTTCCAGGTTGGCACGCCAGCATCGCCGGCCACGCGGTGGCGATCACGCCAGCACAGACGATGTTTCAGTCGATCCCGTTGCCGGAAGGGTCGAGCCGCGTGCGGTTCTTCTACCGCCCGCCGTTCATTCGAATGAGCTGTGCTGCGGCATTGGTTGCTCTACTCGTCTGGCTCGCGTTGCTTGCCGCACCATCGATACGGTCTCGACGCATCCAACGCCCAGACCGGTAACAGTCCGGCCGGATTCGAATAACTGCAGCACTTGCGCCTTGCGGACAGGGGGCGAGTAGAGGAACCCCTGAATATCGTTGCACTGATACAGCGTCAGAATGGCTGCCTGCCGTTCGGTTTCCACGCCTTCGGCGGTCACGCGGAGACCCATGGTCTGGCTGAGGTCGATCATCGCTTTGACGATCGGCGCATCCGCGGCGTTGTGTTCCAGATCGTTGATGAAACTGCGATCAATCTTCAACCGGTCAAACGGGAATCGCGACAGCGTGGCAAGCGAAGAATAGCCGGTCCCGAAATCATCGATCGCGATACGGCAGCCGAGCGCGCGCAAGCGATGCAGATTATCGATCGTGCGGCCTTCAGTCTCGAGCACCGCGGTCTCGGTAACTTCGAATTCGATCCGCTCGGGCGCCACGCCGGCCTGTTGGATGATCTCGGAAACCTGATCAACCAGCCATGCCTCGCGCAGATGCAAGGGTGACAGATTGACCGCGATTGCCATGAAGCCAGGCAACTGTGCCGCCAGCGCCGCGGATTCAGCCAGCACGAATGCGGTGATGGCGCCGATCAAACCACTGCGCTCGGCGATTTCGATGAATTCTCCGGGAGGAATAATGCCCCGATCGGGGTGCTCCCACCGCACCAGCGCCTCGAGCCCGACGATCGAACGCGTCGATAGCGCAACGACCGGCTGGAACTCGACGAACAGCTGATCCTCGCGCAGCGCACTCTTGATGTCGCGCTGTAAGCCCCGGCGGTCCTGCAACTGGCGATCCATCGCCGGGTCGAACAGTCGCCAAGTACCGCGCCCCGCATCCTTCGCGCGGTACAAGGCAAGATCGGCGTTGCGATAGAGCGTTTCAGGCGTTTTGCCGTCACGCGGCGCCATCGCAATTCCGATGCTGACGCCGATTTCAACGATGACACCGTCGAATTTATAGGGTCGTGAAACACGGTCGATGACCCGGTCGGCGATTGCGGTCGCCTCGAACTCGTCATCCGAGGGCAGCAGGATCGAGAATTCATCGCCGCCGAGCCTCGCCGCGACATCCCGATCCCGGATCGCCCCGCGGATGCGATGCGCAACAGCGCGAAGCACCGAATCGCCGAGGCCGTGACCGTAACTGTCATTCACCGCCTTGAACTGATCGAGATCGAGGCAAAGCAACGCCGCATTCGGCTCAGCGCCTTCGGACATCAGCAGTCCAAGCGCATTGTTGAACTCGGTGCGGTTGGCCAGATCGGTCAAGCTATCGTGGCGCGCCAGATAAGCGATCCGCTCGCGCGATCGATGCATGGCAGTTACATCCGAGCCGACACCACGATAGCCGATGAAACGACCGGCGGAGTCCTCGATCGGCTTGCCCGTCATCGACCACCACCGCCGTTCGCCGCCCATATTGACCGGCATGACCATATCGCGGAACGGTTTACGCGCGATCATCCGCCGGCGCAGTGGCTCGAACACATCACCCTCAGCAGGGTACACCCGTCGCAACGTGTGGTCGGCGCCAGCCATGAAAGCGAGTAAGTCGCCCTGTATAGCAGATTGAGGTTGACGCGCCACTTCAGCAAACCTCGGCGAGACATGTTTGATCTCACCCATGGCATTGGTTTCCCAGAGCCAGTCGCTGGCGTTTTCCTCGAAATCGCGGAGGAGGATGCGAATGGTCTCACCCGTTTGAGCCAGATTGATTTCGTTCACGCTCCGCTCGAGCATTTTTCGATTCAGAAAAACCATCGTGAAAAATACGAGCGAGGTATAGCCCGACAGTGAAACAACGAATGCCAGATTATCCAGGTGCCCCGAAACATAAATGGCACAGAACGAGCCGACCGTCAGCGGCAACCAGAACATCAGCGTCGATGATAATGGCCCCGATGATATCGTTGTTGATATCAAGCCAATTATAATACTCAGAATCAGCGCTTGTTGGGCAGCGGGCGAAATTTGGATAATCGAAACCAAATAGAATGACCAAAAGCTGCCTAAAGAAAATATAAAGAAGTTAAAAACATATTTTAATATTACAAAAGAATCGTCTTTCTTACTTAACTTTATCCAGATCTTCGTTATTAAGAATAATATAAAATAATTAAGAATCAAAGCAACAAAATAGTATCCGGTATATTGCAGATGAATTTGGCTGTTGAACTCCAAGTCAATTGCAGTTGCAACCGTCGCACCTAGAATACAAGCACCGCGAGTCAACCGGATACGAACGCCGAAATTTTCTCGAGAAATCAGTAACCTTAGTTCTGGCGGAACGACGTCCAAAGAAAAAAGCTTAGACGCTAAGCGTCTACTTAAAAGCACAAACAAATATAATATTTTAGGCAAAAAATTATTCTTTCAAAGCGGTCTCTTATAAAAAAGTGCTGATTCAAATTACTAGCGCACTGAGTATGTCACCGTCTTTACATTCGATTAAGTGATGCTTGTTATTGCTCATTTCCCAATCTTTCAAAATGGAGGTTACCGATGGACGGATCGATTTTCGGGCTTGGTCGACAAAGCGAAGCAGCAGTGCCGGTCAAAAATACCAAAGTATCGGATGGTATCACAGCCCGGCTCGTGGTCAACGAAAATGGCTACCACGAAGTCCAGCGACTTCGTTACGATGCCTATCTAGCCGCCGGCTACCTCCAGCCACGCGAAATTACGCTGTTCGCCGATTCTCATGACGCCCGGTCATCGAGCCAGTCGCTGGTCATGTATCTTGATGGGCTCCCGGCCGCCTCGGTCCGGGTGTGCCTGCTGGACAATTCGAACTCTGACGCAGAAGGCGGCCAATTACCGGCATCGGCGATGTTCAAAACCGAAATCGAAACGTTTCTGAAGCAGCGCGCCGATCAGGGTTGCGGCACCACTGCCGTCGAGATCACGCGGCTAGCACGCAGTCCGGTCCACGCCAAGAACCTCGCTCTCGTTCTTGGTTTGTACCATGTCGCTGGCTACCTGATCCTGCATTTCCACGCCGATGTCATCTTTGCCGCTGTCACCAAAAACCACACCAGCTTCTACCGGCGCATGGGTTTCCGCGAGATCGCGCCGCCAAAGGATTACCCGGGCCTCGATGTCCAGACCGTCCTGATGGGTTGCCTGCTAGAAGAACATCGTGGCATCCCCGGCCGCACGCTGGCGTTGAAGGAAATGTCCTTATCGGATGACACCTATCTTGGATTGATCGCCGGCGAACGCGTGCCAGTGTTTGGTGGCGAGGCAACATCGGCCCCCGATCTGGTCGTCAACCGCGCGCGTACCGAACCAAGTCACCATCGCAACGGATAACACCGAAATGCGCAAACTACCGCTGATCGGCCAACAAATAGTAGCACACGGGTCTAAAACGCCGACAATCCAGTCTGCGCGCGGCCAAGGATCAAGGCGTGCACGTCGTGCGCCCCCTCATAGGTGTTTACCGTCTCCAGATTCATCATGTGCCTGATGACGTGATACTCATCAACGATGCCGTTGCCGCCATGCATGTCGCGTGAGAGACGGGCAATGTCGAGCGCCTTGCCGCAGTTGTTGCGCTTCATCAGCGATATCATCTCGGGCGCCGCCTCGCCGGCATCGAGCAACCGGCCCAGCCGCAGCGCGCCTTGCAGACCCAGCGTAATCTCGGTCTGCATATCGGCGAGTTTCTTCTGAACCAGTTGCGTACCAGCCAGTGGTCGGCCGAACATCTGGCGATCGAGCGTATATTGCCGGGCCGCGTGCCAGCAGAACTCGGCAGCCCCCAGCGAGCCCCACGCAATGCCGTAGCGCGCGTTGTTCAGGCACGAAAACGGGCCGCGCAACCCCTTCACGCCTGGCAGCATATGGTCATCCGGCACGAACACATCGGCCATCATGAGCATGCCGGTCACCGAGGCACGCAGCGAAAACTTGCCCTCGATTTTCGGCGTCTCGAACCCTTTGCTACCCCGGTCGACCAGAAAACCGCGGATGATCCCGGCGTCGTCCTTCGCCCAGACCAACGCCACATCCGCAATCGGCGCGTTGCTGATCCAGGTCTTCGAACCGTTGAGCAAATAGCCGCCGTCGACTTTTCTAGCCCGTGTCCGCATCGAACCGGGGTCAGAGCCGGCGTCCGGCTCGGTCAGGCCGAAACAGCCGACCCATTCGCCACTGCGCAGTTGCGGCAGGTATTTGTCTTTCTGCGACTCGGACCCGAACGTCGCGATCGGATACATCACCAGCGAAGACTGCACCGAAAACACCGAGCGATAGCCGCTGTCGACGCGCTCAACCTCGCGCGAAATCAAACCGTAAGCGACATACGAGACATCAGCGCAGCCATGGCTCGCGAGCGTTGCTCCCAGAAACCCCATCTCGCCCATTTCGGACACGATCGCCCGATCGAATTGTTCATCGCGAAACGCACGCAGCACGCGCGGGAACAGTTTTTCCTGACAATATTCGTGTGCGGCATCGCGAATCGCACGTTCATCCTCGGTCAGCTGCGTGTCGAGGTGAAACGGGTCGGACCAGTCAAACGTGGTGAATCCACCCTTTTTCACCAAATTTTTCGGTTCTGGCCCCGCCGGCTTGCGCATCTCGTTCACGCTGCGATCTCCGTATCGTCATTATCGGTGCCGTCGTCATCGAAACCGGTGGGCTCGATCGGATCGGGCGTTGGGGCGCCGGCACGCCGCCGGATCTGCATGAAAGCGGGAATATCGTCGCCAAATCCCACGACGACGCCCCGCTCCTCGCCCGTCTCGCCATCCCGCCCACGCCGGACGTTTCGGCCAAAGTCGCGCGGCGCGTCACGCGCCGCATCGCGACCCGCCCCACGCGCCGACCGAACATTCTCACGCGCCACAGGACGTGCTTCGTCGCGCTCCGGCGCGGCCTGAGACTCTGGGGCGGGTCCCGAGGCCGTCCGACGCGACGAAGATTTCGGCGGCGCCGGCGGCGCAGTGCGGCCACGACGGCGGCCACGCTTGTCCGACTCCGCCCATTCAACAGGGTCGAGCCCCTCCACCACCAGCGGCGGTATCGCATGCCCCGTCAGTTTTTCGATCGCCTCGACCGCCAGACGGTCTTCCGGTGTCGCCAGCGTCAGGGCGCGCCCCTCAAGTCCGGCGCGGCCGGTACGGCCGATACGATGAACATAATCCTCGGCATGATGCGGCACGTCGAAATTGAACACATGCGACAAACCACCGATGTCGATGCCGCGCGCCGCCACATCCGAACAGACCAGCAACCGGATCTCGCCGGCCTTGAACGCCTCGAGTGTGGCGAACCGCGCCGATTGCGGCATGTCGCCATGCAGCTGGCCGGCAGAAAATTTATGCCGCGTCAATGACTTATAAAGGATATCGACATCGCGCTTCCGATTGCAGAACACCAGCGCGTTCTGCACATCCTCGGTCGCCACCAAGCGGCGCAATGCCTCGCGCTTGTCCTGGGCCGCCACCAGAAACAGCCCCTCGGTAATCGTGGTCGCAACCGACGCCGGTTTCGAGACCGTGATTTCCTTTGGGTTCCACAAAAACGCATCAGCCAGCCGCTTGATTTCGGGCGCCATCGTCGCCGAGAAAAACAGCGTCTGGCGCGGCTTGGGCAGAAGCGACACGATCCGCTCGACATCCGGGATAAAGCCCATGTCGAGCATCCGGTCCGCCTCGTCGATCACCAGCACCCGCACATCGGACAGCAGCAGGCCGCCGCGATCAAAAATATCGATCAGCCGCCCCGGTGTCGCGATCAGCACATCGACGCCGCGGGTCAGCACATCGCGCTGCTCACCCATGCTCTCGCCGCCGATCAGCAAGGCATGGGTCAACTTCAGGTGTTTCCCATACTGAACGAAGTTCTCGGCAACCTGCAGAGCAAGCTCGCGCGTCGGCTCCAGGATCAAGGACCGGGGCATCCGCGCCCGTGCCCGCGAACCCGATAAAATATCGAGCATCGGCAAAGTGAAACTCGCCGTCTTGCCGGTGCCGGTCTGGGCGCAGCCCAGCACATCGCGCCCCATCAGCACCATGGGAATCGCCTGCGCCTGGATCGGCGTCGGCGAGAGATACCCTTTCTCGACCAGCGCCTTCAGCACCGGCTCGGACAGGCCGAGTGCTGCGAAACCGGCCGCTTCAACAACAGCGTCGCTCTCAGGCGTTTCGTTCGCATCATCGGGTGCTGCCGCATGCTCATCAGCATCCGCAGGCTGCGAAATCGAGGCTTCGAAATGTTCAGATTCGGGCAAATGGACGACCAGTTCGGATAAGAGGGCTGCGACCGGCCTCATGAAACGACCGGATCAGGCATGAATGAGTCGGCGCGTTTTGCCTCGCCAACGTTTACTTATATCTCGATAAATCATGAAAAAGTCAAGAGATCGCGGCCCGTGCCGGGCGCTCGGAAGGACGGTGAAGGGGCAAAGCGGAAAGCATGTCCCCCTTTGCTACGCGCAAAAAACAGCGTGTCCGTCACCCGATCGCTCCACTGTCCGACAGTGCCATATCCAGCGCGCCGATATCCACCTCGGTCCGCAGCATGTGACGCGTCCCGAGCGGCAACCTCGCTTTTACCGGATACCGCGGCGGGCCGGCGGCAATCAATCGCCATTCCAGGCCGAACAGGCGGGCAACCGCGCCGATCGCGGTGTCGGTCCAGCCATCGATCCCAAGCTCAAGCACCAATGCGCCCGGATCACAGAAACCGAGCAACGCCGCCTGCGCCGGATCATCGATCACGATGATCCGCGCCGCCGCCAACACCGCGATCAGATCCACCAGACCCAGCTGATCCGTGCCCAGTTTCATCGCCCAGGCATCGAGCGTAGCGAACGATTGCGCCCGCAGCCAGCCGTGCAGACTGCCCTGGTTGATCCTGCCGAACCGTGTCCGATCCGGCGAGGCCAGCATCGCGATACGTGTGCTGACCTCATAGGGTTCGACACCGAAGCGCAACGCCTCGATCGCGGGACGGATCATGCGTGACAAGCCGCGGCCAACCGGCCGGGTGAGTTGAAGCCGCGGCACCCGCACCGGTTCCGCGATCGGCGTGTAGCGCCCCAGCAGGCCGAGCGTGACCAGCGCGTCGATCTGGCACGGCACCAAAGGCGCGCCGATCAACCCGATATCCGCGTCCACGGCACCGTGCATCGAGGCAATGGCCAGGCTTTCGCTCACGAACCGGCCGAGTGGTACGGTCGAGCCGGCGGCAAGCGGCACCAGCACACCGCCATCCCCCGGCATCGGCGCGGGCGCCGCAATTGCCGCCGGCATCGCCCCCTGTTGCAGACGGCCTGCGGCGTCGAACACGGCAAACGGTGCCGGAACGACAATCCCATCCTCGAGCACCACCGTCTCGATCCCTTGCATCGGGGCCTGCACCGCCGCGGGCCCGCGCGGTGCCACGTCGAACCACCCCGACCGGGCATGGCGGAATGGATCGGGCACACTCATGGCGCGCCGAACACCCGCGCGAGTGCTGCCCGGAACGCAAGCGGATCGACCCGATAGTCAAACGCGCGCGCCGCCCCATCATCGGGCTGGTCCCGGCAGATCGCAAAAAATACCTGCCAGCGCAGCCCGAACAAATGGCACGCGGCCCGGGTCCAGCCATCGGAAAAACACGACGGCTGGATTTCCAGCACACTGGCGCCTGGATCGCAGAACCCGAGGTTGGCAAGCGCCGCGCCCGATTCACCGATCACGCAACGCGCGCCGGCGAACCGGCGCGCCTGCGCGGCGACGCTCAGCCCCCCCGGCCGGATCGGCTCGAAGCCGAACGCCGAAGCAATCGCCAAAATCTCGTCGCGATTGACCATCACCCGGCGATTGCCCGGTTCATCCCGCACGATGAACAGCCGGCTCCCCTCATCAGGGCCGGCCCCAAACCGGAACCGCAGACGATCGAACGCGGCACGGACGAAGCGGTTGGGATAGGACACCGTCCACGACACCATCGTGCTCGTCACCAGCTTGCGAAACCGGGTCGGCCGCTCGATCGCACGATAGCTGCCGAGCAACCCGAGCGCATCGAGAATCTCCGCCTGCCACGCTAGCAGCGGCCGGCCGACCACGAACGCGCGCGTACCCAACAACTGCCGATGGTGCAGCGCGGCGGCCAGCCCGTCATACAGAAAATGACCGTAGTTGACACAACCGACACCGCCGACCGGCAGGGCGATCATCCCATCATCGACGGTATCCTCGATCGGATCGCACAGGCGCCAGCCGCCACCAGTTTCACTGAACGCTCGATCAACCGTCGGCAGATGGTGGTTCCACATCGCCAGATTATCCACCGACGGACCAAAGAACCGCTCATGCGCATCGATCACCGCCATCGAATCCGGCGCCAGCACCGCATCGTTGAGCAGCACGCTCGACACGCCGGCAAGCCGATGAACCGGGTCACTCCGCAGCGCAGCAATCGCGGGCACGCCCTCGCCGAACACCGCAACACCTTCGATCAACCCATGCGGCACCACATCGACAAATCGATCCGGCGCATGGCTGAACCGGCCGTCCGCACCATCCGGATCGAGCGCCGCGCGCCGAAACGCTGCGAATCCCGGCGTTGGCGCGAGCGCATCTGCTTCGAAGCGCCCGAAGGCACCGGCCGTGATCCCTGGTCCGTCCATGACTCCCCATCGTTATTCGCCAAACCGCGCCGATGAACCAAGCAGATTGACCCAATCCAATCGACTAAGGTTTTTGTACCGGATGTCTAATTTGCAAGATCAGCGCGCGGCCTATGGCATTCCACGGCAGGATCGGCAATTCTCTTGCCATGTCATTGCGAAGCTTGATGTCCCGATCCGCCATCGCAGCACTCATCGCCGCAGGCGCCGCGGCGTGCGGCCAGCTCCCGCGTGCTCAGGCCGCCGGCCCTAGTGCCACCACCGAACTCACCCTGTCCGTCACCGGTCAGGCCAGCCACGCGCCGGATGCCGTGGTGGCCACAATGGCGGCGCAGGCATCCGCGAAAACCGCCGCCGCCGCGCAATCGGCGGTCAACCGCACCATGGCCGCCGCGCTCGCCGCCGCGAAACCGATCAAGGCGCTGCACGCCACCACCGGCGCGTACGAGGTCTATCCCGCCGACCCGAAACAGGCCGCCTGGCATGCCAGCCAGACAATCGATCTGCGTCTCACCGCGCCACCCGGCTCCGATCAGGCGAAGCAACTGCGCCAGCTGGTCGGCATGTTTCAGGCCAAGGGCATGGTTCTCGAGTCGATCGGCGCGACATTGAGCCAAAGCGCCGCACGCGAAACCCGCGCCGAAGCGATCAAGGATGCGGTGAACCAGATGCGCGCCGAAGCCGATGCAACGGCCGAATCGCTCGGCGATCACGTGATCGCGATCACCAAACTCGCCTTGACCACGCAATCGCCGTTCCGCCCGGTCATGATGGCGGCTCGCATGACCGCCGCCGCACCGCAAATGCAATCAGGCCCGATGACCGAACGGATCAATCTGTCCGCGACAGTGACGCTACGCGCGGCACCGCCATAGCATCGACCGGTTGGGCGGCGCCCGACTCCACCGCGGCGATAATCGCCGCAGCACTATCGGCCCATGACGGCGGATAAAATTCGTGGGCGATCCTGGCTTCCAGCACCGCAACCCGCTCGGGTTCCAGAATGAGTTGGGTGATCACACGATACGCATCGCTCATGTCTTCAGGATCGAAATAGACGCAGAAATCCCCACCCGCTTCCGGAACCGATGCCCGGTTCGATGCCGCCACCGTCTTGCCAAAAGTAAGGCTCTCGGTGACCGGCAGGCCCCAACCCTCATAAAACGAGGGAAACACCGTAAACAGGCAATGCTGATACAGCGAGGCCAGATCCCGATCGCTCGGGCTTTCGACAATCTTGAGCTTTCCCTCGAGATACGATGAATTCTCGATCTGCGCCATCAAATCCTGAGTCAGCCAGCCAATCTTGCCGGCGAACACCAGATTCGGCACCTGGTCGCGTGGCAGGCTGTTCAGCATGCGTCGCCACAGGCGAAACATCAGGATGTGGTTCTTGCGCGTCTCGATGGTGGAGACGAACAACACGTAGGGCTGGAACTGAATCGGCGGCAGCGGCGTGCGATCGGGGAACGTCACGCCGATCGGCACGATCTGCGGCACATTGATCGTTATTTCCTCCCGCGCCGCAAATGCGATGATATCGACCGCCGTAGCGTTGGAAATCGTGAACAAATTATCCGCGAGCCCGATGATCGGGCCCAGCCAGTCGATAAACTGGCGCCGCAACTCTTTCACCGCCCATTCCGGCCAGTTCAGCGGGATCAGATCATAGATCATGACCGCGAACCGCACGCCGTACTGCTCTTTCGCCGCCGCGATCATCGCCGCGTAATAGCCGCCGGGCCAGGATGCACCGATCGACAGAATGACATCCCCCGGTTCGGGCTGGATCGGCCTCCCGTTCACGATCTTCGAAGGTACCGTGACTGCCGCCGATTGATCATCGTTGGCAGGCTGCAGCATGGGCGATGGCACAGGCGCGGCGGCCGGCATCAGCGCGCCCCCGCCACCGAGCCCGGCACACCGGCGCCCGCCCTTTAGAATATCAAGTAACGCGCGCGCCGCGTGCCGCTGGGCGCGCAGCGCCATACGCGCCATCCGCACGCTGGCCCGCAGCGCCTGACCACTGTTGGTCTGCGCCCGCACGAAGGCGGCAACCGGCGCACGCACATCGGCCGGCAATTGCCTGCCCCACTGCCGCAAGGATGACACCGGCGGGGTGCTGGGAGGTTCCGGTGCCGAAGTGTCGCTCGCCACTGGCGGCGGAGCTGGTTCAACCGCGGCATGCTGGCTCGCCACCGCGCTCGAAATATGCTGTTCGACGTCCGGCCAGTAAATCTCCTCGAAGTCGCGCCCGTTCGGCAAGTGGCGGATGAACCGGATCGGTTGTTCATCAGTATGGCTCCGCCACAACTCGCGATAAATCTCAAAACAAAGACGCTGAATGCCGCTCGGCCTGCTGGTAGAGTAGAAGTGAACCAGCAGATCTTCGATGTCGATCCAAATTGTCATTTCAATAGTTTCGATTCACTCAAATTAAGCCCTCGGTTATTAACTATGCGTTACGGTATCCTACCGTAGCACATCCCTCTAGCCAGCGTGACCAATTCCGTCCAGAACGGCACCGGATTTTAAACTGAGTTCAATACATAGGATCGAGTGGAGCCAATATGAAGACAGCCTTGATCACCGGCATCACGGGCCAGGACGGCGCCTATCTGAGTGAATTTCTGCTCGGCAAGGGCTATCGAGTGATTGGCCTGATGCGTCGCTCGGCATCGTCGGATGTGATCGGCGAGCGGCTACGCTGGCTGGGCGTGATCGACCGGGTCCAACTGGTCGAAGGCAACCTGACCGATCTTGGCAGCCTGATCCGCACGGTGCAGACCTACGAACCTGACGAGGTTTATCATCTCGCCGCGCAGAGTTTCGTCGCCACCTCCTGGCAGCAACCCTCCCTCACCGGTCTGGTGACCGGCCTCGGCGCCGTCACCATGCTCGAGGCGGTGCGCATCGCGCGGCCGCAGGCCCGCTTCTATCAGGCATCCTCCTCGGAAATGTTCGGCAAGGTCCAGGCGATCCCGCAGTCCGAGACCACGCCGTTCTATCCCCGCAGCCCCTACGCCGCCGCCAAGCTCTATGCCCATTGGATGACGGTGAACTACCGCGAGAGCTTCGGGATGCATGCGTCTTCAGGCATATTGTTCAACCACGAAAGCCCGCTGCGCGGCATCGAATTCGTCACCCGCCGCATCACCGACGCTGTCGCCCGCATCAAGCTCGGCCTCACCGACCACCTCACGCTCGGCAATGTCGAAGCCAAGCGCGACTGGGGTCACGCGCGCGATTATGTCCAGGCGATGTGGATGATGCTCCAGCAGGACGAGGCGGACGATTACGTCATCGCAACCGGCCGCACCATGCGCGTCGCCGATTTCTGCGAAATGGCGTTTGCCGCGGCCGGACTTTCGATGGCCGATCATATCCGTACCGATCAGGCCCTGATGCGGCCGGCCGAGGTCGAACTGCTGCTGGGCGATCCGTCCAAGGCCGAGCGCAAACTCGGCTGGAAAGCGACCGTCACCCTCGAGCAACTCGCCGCCGAAATGGTCGAGGCAGACCTCGCCCGCCTGTCGCGCTGACACGGGCATGACGCCCGATCGCATCCTCATCACCGGCAGCACCGGCTTCGTCGGCGGCTACCTCCGGTCGGCACTAGCGGCCGAGTGGCCGGCTGCGGCACTGATCCCAGGCGATGCGGACGTGACCGATATCGCCGCGGTTCGCCGCATGATCGAGCAGGCGCGGCCGGATGCCGTGGTGCATCTGGCCGGCATCGCCTCGGTGCCGGCCGCGCGCCTCGCACCGGACCGGGCGTTCGCCGTCAATCTGGGCGGCAGCATCGCGGTCGCCCGCGCAATCATCGAAACGGCGCCGAACTGCCTGATGGTGCATGTCGGCAGTGCCGAATGCTACGGCGGCAGTTTCCGCGCCGGCACCGCGCTCGATGAAAGCGCCGCCTTGGCACCGCTGAACACCTACGCCGCGACCAAGGCCGCCGCCGACCTCTCCCTGGGTGCAATGGCGGCGGAATCCGGCCTGCGGCTGGTCCGGTTCCGCCCGTTCAACCACACCGGTCCGGGCCAGTCCGATGCCTTCGTCATCCCAGCCTTTGCCGCCCAGATCGCAGCGATCATGGCCGGCAGCCAGCCGCCGGTCATCAAGGTCGGTAATCTGGATGCGGCGCGCGATTTCCTCGACGTGCGCGATATCGTTCGCGCCTACACCCTCGCCATCGCACATGCGAACGACCTGATGCCCGGTGCCATCTTCAACCTCGCCTCCGGCACCCCCCGCCGGATCGGCGATATCCTGCACACCATGATCAGTGCTGCCGACCGCCCGATCACGGTCGAGATCGACCCCGCCCGCCTACGCCCCGTCGATATCCCCAGCGCCTTCGGCGACGCCACGGCAGCGGACCGGATCCTCGGATGGCGGCCGACCATCGACCTGACGACCACGCTGCAGGACATGTTGACGGCAAATACACGCCCGGAACGGACGCAAATTCCATAACGAACAGCGCCTTCCGGGATCAGCGATCCGCTCAGCCGCACCTCACCCGATGCCGGCGGCGGCGATCATGATGACGCCGAGGCCGACCATGACAAGTCCGGTGATTTCGCCGGGTTTGGTGCGCTCTTTCAAATAGAAATGGCCGACCGCCAGGGTGAACAGGATTTCGATCTGGCCGAAGCCGCGCACGAGAGCGACGTTGGTGAGCGCGAAGCCGATGAACCAGCAGCCGGAACCAAGCGCCGATAGCACGCCGATCGGCGCAGCGCGGCGCCAGATGAGCAAGGTCTTGCGCAGCTCCGCAGGGCTGCGGATCGCCATGAAACTGCCCTGGGCCAGGGTTTGCAGCGTGTTGGCCAAGGCAAGGACGAGCATGGCTTTGAGCAGGATGGGCGTGGTCGGGGGCAGCACCAGGGTCGCATTGCGCAGCACGATGGCGGTGATGGCGAAGGCGAAGCCGGACCCGAGGCCACACAGGGCGGCGGGTTGGACGGAGGCGCGCAGCAGCGCGCGCGGCGCCATCGACTGACCGGCGAGCGAGAGCGCGAGAACCCCGGCCACCGCAAGCATGATGCCGATGATGGCGATAGCCGGGATGTGGGCACCGAACAGCAGCACCGAGACGATGACGAGCTGGGCAGCCTCGGTCTTCGCGTAGGCGGTACCGACCACGAAGTTCCGGTGCGCGAAAGCCATGATGAGCAGGTTGGTGCCAAAAATCTGAGCGATCCCGCCGACCAGGCAGAGAGCGGTAAAGCCCCAACCGAACGATGGCAAGCCAGCCCCCAGCGCGGCGAGGGTTGCGGCGAGTAGGGCGTAATCGACCGGCAGCGCATACAGGTACCGCACGAAACCGGCACCGCCGGGGCTGAGCGTGCCGCGCAACCGGGCTTGCAAGGCGGTGCGCCAGACCTGAAACAGCGCGGCTGCAATCGTGACTGGAATCCAGGCGGGTATGAGGCTCATGGCTGGGCGGCGGCGTGATCGCAAAAACGCGCGACCAGGGCGACGAGATCTTCAACCACGGCGGCACCGAGCGCGGCGGTGGCCCTTGTGGCGTCGGCGGTGGCCGAATTGGGTGCGATTTCAGGGTATTCGAGCGGCGCGTCGATCTCGATATCCTCGAAGCCGATGGCACCGAACCCGGCAACCGGGCAGCCGAACGCCTGTGCCGCGGCGGCGGGCGACACAGCGCGGTCGGGCCTCGCGTGATCGGGACGCAACGCCAGGGTGATCGAGGCCAGGGGCTCGCCGCCGTGCCCGAACCTTTCGCCAGCCGGGCCGATGCGGCGTTCCATCAGGCGGCGGGCGATTTTCCAGAGATAGACCGAGGGAATGATCGGCCCGCCAGCGCGGCGGATGGCGAGGGTGACTTCGTGGATCAGCGGCACGTTGCCGCCGTGGCCGTTGAGAATGATGACGCGGGTAAGTCCGTTGCGGCGGAGATCCGCCAGCAGATCGGACAAGACGGCGCGGAAGGTGGCAGGGGCGAGCGCGAGACCACCGGGGATCGCGCCGAAATGATCGGCGGCGCCGAACGGCAGGGTGGGCGCGATGAGGGTGAGCGTGCCTGCATCGGTGGCGCGGCGGGCGATGTGTCCGGCGATGATTGAGGCAAGCCGGAAATCACCCATCGGCGCGTGGGCACCCTGGTCTTCCTGGCTGCCGAGGGGGAGCAGGACAAGCGGGCGTTGGGCAAGCAGGCCGAGCAGGCTGGCGCTGGTCAGGTCATCGAGCTGCAGAGTTTGTTGTGGTGCGGTCATGAAATCCCCCTCGCCATGCTGGACGCAAAGCGTATCCGCTGGCAATGAAGCGCGCGTGATCGATGGGGATATGCATGGCTGATGAGACTGTGACGCGGAACGAAACGATCGTGCCGGTGATTTTGTCGGGTGGCACGGGGACACGGCTGTGGCCGGTTTCGCGCAAGGCGTATCCCAAGCAGTTCTGGCCGCTGATTTCGGCGCGCACGATGTTGCAGGAGACTGCCGGCCGCGCGACCGGTTCCGGGTTCGCCCCGCCGGTGGTCGTGGCGAACGAGGAGCATCGGTTCATCGTGGCTGAACAGTTGCGCGAGGCGGGGGCGGTCGGGGCGCGGATTCTGCTCGAACCGATGGGGCGCAACAGCGCGCCGGCGATTACCGCCGCGGCGTTTCTGGTGGCCGAGGTCGATCCCGACCAGGTCATGTGGATCATGGCGGCGGATGCCGCGATTTCGGATGGGGATGCGTTGCAGGCGGCGCTGGCGATTGCCGCGAGGGCCGCGCGGGAGGGGTTCATCCTGACATTCGGCATGCATCCGACGGCGCCGGAAACCGGCTATGGCTATATCGAGCAGGGCGCGGCCCTGGCCGGGCATGACGGGGCGTTCCGGATTGCGCGGTTCATCGAGAAGCCGGATGCAGTGACGGCGACGAGCCTGTTGGCGGATGGGCGGCATTTCTGGAATTCGGGGATGTTCGTGGCGACCGCGCGGACACTGCTTTCCGAGATCGAACTGCATGCACCGGAGGTGGCGCGGGCGGTGCGGGTGGCGTTCGATGCGCGCCGGCCAGACCTGGATTTCATCAGACTGGATGCGGCGGGTTTCAGCGCGGCGCCGGATATCAGCATCGATTACGCAATTGCCGAGAAGACCGATCATGCAGCTGTGGTGCCGGCGGCGATCGGGTGGTCGGATGTGGGCTCGTGGGCCGCGATCTGGGAGGTTGCGGAGAAGGATGCGCGCGGCAATGCGGTGATGGGCGATGCCGTGATTGAAGAATCCGACGGTTGTTACGTGCGCAGCGAGGGTGCGGTTACTGCGGTGCTGGGGCTGAAGGACGTGGTGGTTGTGACCACCAACGACGCGGTGCTGGTGACGCATCGGAGCCAGACGCAGAACGTGAAACGGGTGGTCGAGCGGTTGAAGCGCAACAAGCGACCGGAGGCCGAGGCGCATACCAGGGTTTACCGGCCCTGGGGCTTTTATGAGAGCTTGATCGAGGGCGACCGGTTCCAGGTCAAGCGGATCGTGGTGCTGCCGGGTGCCAAATTATCGCTGCAGAAGCACTTTCATCGGGCGGAGCACTGGGTGGTAGTGGCGGGATCGGCGCTGGTGACGCGGGATTCCGAGACGCATCTGGTGCGGGAAAATGAAAGCCTCTACCTACCGCTCGGCTGCATTCATCGGATGGAAAATCCTGGAAAGATCCCCTTGACGCTGATCGAGGTGCAGTCGGGGGCCTATCTCGGTGAAGACGATATCGTTCGCTATGAGGATACGTACGGTCGCAGTTGAGCCGGCGGCCGCACGACCCGATTGAATGCCGCATGAGTTGGGATTATGCGACATATATGATATTCCTCTGGGCTTTTAATTATTTATCAATTTATTGCGCGCATTGTCCACCTCAATGGAAGGGGCTGGACAATGCTGGGTTGCTTTCTCGGGCTTAAAAGGCTGGGCGCCCAATGAACTCGAGCGTCATCATGTTCTGCATCGATGCGGCACTGATCGCGATCGTCTGGCCGTTCGCTGCGTGGTACGCGCTACCGCAGCGACTGCCGCAGGTCGATCTAGAGATCGTGGTCATTCTCGCGCTGTATCCCGCCGCCAATCTGATCGCGCTTTATGCACTCGGCCTTTACCGCCGGGACGTGATTCTGACGGTTCGGCGATCGATCCGGCGATTGCCGCTGGTGGTCGGCATCGGAACTCTGGCAGCGTCGGCAGTGTTTCTGCTGCTGCCGTTCGTGCTGGCGACGAACCATCACGGCTGGCCGCGGCATCTGCCGGACCCGCTGTTCGTGGCCGCGTCGATCTGTTTTACCGGCTGCGGTGTCACAGCGCGGCTGGCATTTCTGCGATTGCGCAAATCCGGGCTTCTGAAACGGCGTTTGCTGGTGATCGGTGCGGGGAAACGCGCCTGGGACCTGGTTTGGATGCTGCAAAGCGAGGGGCGCAACCTGCATTACGACGTTACGTTCGTGCATGATCCGAGTTTCGGCCCGATCGATCCGCGACTGGAACATGAAAATACGCTGCGGGTGATACAGGCGCCGGACGGGATATTGCAGACGGCGCGGCGCCTGCGCGCGGAGCAGATCGTCATTGCGCCGGACGAGCGTCGCGGCATGGCGCTGGACCGACTGATCGACTGCAAAATGGCCGGATACCCGGTTTATCAGTACATGAGCTTTCTGGAGACCGAGATCAGGCGGATCGATATCAAGCGCCTCGACCTCTCATGGTTACTATATTCTGACGGATTTTCCTTCAACATGTTCGACCGGGCGCTGAAGCGTGCGCTGGATGTTTCGGTCAGCCTGATTCTGCTGGTCGGCACATCTCCCTTTCTACTCGGCGGCATGCTGGCGGTCTGGCTGCAGGATCGGGGTTCACCCTTCTACTCGCAGATGCGCGTGACCAAGGGCGCGCGTCATTTCAAGATCCTGAAGCTGCGAACCATGCGACTGAACGCTGAATCGGCGGGCGCGGTATGGGCCGATGCCAAAGACCCAAGAATCACGCGGGCCGGCAATTTTCTCCGCCGCACCCGGATCGATGAGATTCCGCAATTGTTCAATATTCTGCGGGGCGACATGTCGTTTGTCGGACCGCGGCCGGAACGGCCTGAGTTCACCGCCAAACTGGCCGCCCAACTGCCGCTGTACAACGAACGGCACATCGTGAAAGCCGGGCTGACCGGCTGGGCGCAGATCAATTACCCCTATGGCGCCTCGCTCGACGATGCGCGCTCCAAGCTGAGCTATGATCTGTATTATGTGAAAAATGCCTCGATCGCGTTCGATCTGCTGATCATTCTACAGACCTTGCGCGTGGTGCTCTGGCCGTCCGGAGTTCGATAGCCGCGAAACAGATTTGTTCGTATTTTGTTCTTGACTTTCGATACTGTTCCAATGGTATGATCCGAACATATCATGAACGCACGCACAATCATTCCCCGGCATACCACATTCGAGAAACGCGGCATCGCGCAGGACCCGGCCAACCGGTTTGAGTCCAGCCATCGCGATTCATTCGATGACGGGTGGGAAACCCTGGCCGAGGCAGGACCCGCCACACCGACCGTTCTGATCCGCGACGCCACCCGGTCGATCATCAGCCGTAACGACAGCCCGGATCTGGGCTTCGACCGCGGGCTCAACCCGTACCGAGGCTGCGAACACGGCTGCATCTATTGTTACGCAAGGCCGACCCACGCCTATCTCGGCTTCTCGCCGGGCCTCGATTTCGAAACCAAGCTGATTTTCAAGCCGGATGCCGCATCGCTGCTGGAACGGGAGTTGTCGCGCAAATCCTATATCCCCTCCCCCATCGTGCTCGGCTCCAACACCGACCCGTATCAGCCGGTCGAACGCCAGTTGAAACTGACCCGCGCGGTGCTCGAAGTCCTGGACCGGTTCAATCACCCGGTGAGCGTGATCACCAAATCCGCCGGCGTGCTGCGCGATGTCGATATTCTACAACGCATGGCATCACGCAATCTGGCCCGCGTGCATCTTTCGATCACCACACTCGATCCGCGACTCGCCCGCGCCATGGAACCCCGCGCCGCCAGCCCGGCCCGGCGGCTGGACGCCGTTGCCGGATTGGCGGGCGCCGGCATTCCCGTCGGCGTTCTCGCCGCACCGATGATCCCCGGTCTGAACGACGCCGAACTCGAAGCCATCCTTGAATCATCCGCCAACGCCGGCGCCACCTCCGCCAACGCGATCCTGCTGCGCCTGCCTCACGAAGTCGGCGCGCTATTTGAAAAGTGGCTGAACCGCACCATGCCGGATCGGGCCGCACGCATCCTGAGCCTGATCCGCCAGACCCGCGGCGGCGCGCTCAATGACCCCAATTTCACCAGCCGTTTTAAGGGAACCGGCCCCTACGCCAATTTGCTCACCGCACGATTCAAGCGCGCCGCCCGACAGTTCAACCTCAGCGAAACACCGCCCCCACTCGACTGCGCGCGCTTCGCCCGCCCCCTCCCCGCGCAAGGCCCAGGCACGCAGATGTCGCTGTTCTGATCGGGCGGATCGCGCCGATGTCGAAAAAGGCCAAGGGCGTCGCGGCCCCTGGCTTTGCTCGAGCACCGACACAACTCTACGACGCTGTGGCAGGAGCCGCCGTGGTGCGGGTCGGGCGGAAGAAAATGATACCCGCGACGAGCCCACCAATGCCGACCAGATTGGTCACCAGATTGAACGTGGTGATGGCGTAGAGGCCCATGGCGAACAGAAAAATGGCGCTAAGGGCGGGGAACAGACACAGGCCGATCCATAACGGGATCGATTCACGGTAAATATCGCGCATCACCCAGGCCGCCACGAGCCCGGCAAGACCGTAATAGTAGGCCACCTGGATTCCAATGGCATTGACCGAGTCGGTGATGATCGCGTTGATCGAGGGCATCAGCGAAGAGACCCACAGCACGACGAGGCCGACGCCGATCAGCAGATACATGGCACGAACCGGAGTTTCGGTACGTTCGTCGACCATGCCGAAGTGGCGCGAGAGGGCGCCGTCCCGGCCCATGGCGAACAGGGTACGCGAGAATTGCAGCATCGTCGTCTCGAGTGTTGCAATCGACGAGAGGATGACGGCAATCGAGGCAATCAGACCGCCGGTACGCCCGAGGCCCGAGGCCACCGCGATGTTGTAGATGATGTTGTCGCTGTACCCTTGCGCCGCCTTGGTCGTGAACAGCAGCAGCGCGGCGAGGGTGAAGGCGACATAGTAGGTAATGGTAACGAACACGCTGCCAAAGCCGCCGTTGCCGGCGTTGATTTCGGCGTCCTTGGTCTCTTCGGCGAGGTTGGCTGTCACGTCCCACCCCCAGTAGAAAAACACCACGACCAGAGCGGTCGCGGCGAACCCGCCGGCGGTATAGTGAAAGCCGAACCACGACCACGAAAACGGATTGACCGCGCCGTGGGCAGCAACGTGGACGAACGCAGCGATCGCCACGACCGCGAGGATGACCAGTTCAATCGTGCTCATCACCAGCTGGATTTTGCTGGTCAGTTTGATGCCGGCGATCAACACGACGGCGATCAGCAGAAACCAGAGCGTTGCGACGCTGGTGGTAGCGAGCACGCTTTTGGTCAGCGCGGGGGCGATGAAATTCAAGGTGGAGGTCGCAATCGGCAGGCTGCCGGTGACCATGAACACCATCGAGGCGACCAGCAGTGCCCACCCCGAGAAGAAGCCGAACAGCCGACCGAACACGCGGGTGGTCCATTCATAGGCGGCCCCGGCGTTGGCCATTCGCTTGGTCAGCGCCTTGTAGGCGACGGCGATGCCCAGCATGGGTACCGCGAAGATGATCAGGCTGCCCGGCGATAAAAATCCGGCGGTGCCGATCAGCGCCGCGGTGGTCACGGCGATGGTATAGCCCGGCGCACTGCCGGCGATACCCATGACGATCGACTCGATAAACGACAATGAATTCGCTCTCAACTCCGTTCGCATCGTTGCTCTCCTGTACGGTTGAAGTCCCTGGCGTCGTTTTGGTTTCTTGTTATGTCATGTCGTGACAATGGCTGGCATTATCAGGCATTTTTCAGATAGGCATCGTACTCGACATCCGATATACGCCGGCGGAACTCATCGATTTCCTGGCGTTTGCAGGCAGCAAAAATGCCCTGGAACGCGGCGCCAAAAATGGCGGCGCTGCGGGCCGATCCGGCGAAGCGATCGGTGGCGGCACTCCAGGCAATCGGCAGCCTCGGCGCGGCCGCACCGGTTTTATCGCCGATCGATTCCGGACCAGGGTCGGCTCGGTCCGCAATTCCATCGAGCATGGCCCCAAGCATCCCGGCGAAGGCGAGATAAGGGTTGCAATCGGCACCGGCGACACGGTGCTCAATCCGGGCGGCGCGGGGCTCAGCATTGATCACGCGAACGGCCGAAAGCCGGTTGTCGTGCCCCCAGTCGCCGAATACGGGGGCGTGCGTGCCCGGCGCGAAGCGGCGGAACGAGTTGGCGTGGGGGGCAAGCACCAGCATGGTATCGGGCATCGCAGCGACCAGCCCGCCGAGCGCATGATACAGAACAGGGCTGGGCTTTTCGGCATCGCCGGTAAAGATGTTCAAACCCTTTCGATCAAGCACCGACATATGCACATGCATACCGCTGCCCGCCCAGTTGCCGAACGGTTTGGCCATGAAGGTGGCGGCGAGCCCGTGCTTGCGGGCAATCTGCTTGACCGCGCGCTTGAACAGCACCGCATCGTCGGCAATGCGCATGGCATCCGGTGCGTAGCGCAGGGTGACTTCGAACTGGCCCGGGCCGTTTTCGCTGATCAACGTGTCGAGCGCGATACTCTGGCTGGAGGCGGCACGCAGCAGGTCGCGCAGGATCGGCTCATAATCGTGGATTTCCCACAGGCCCATCGTATCGGTCTGCCAGCCGCGCCAAGCACTTTCATCGGCGCCGCGCGGGGCGATGCGCTGGCCGCCGGTGCGGTTGGGATCGACCAGATAGAATTCGAGCTCGACCCCGACCGACGGCGTAAGCCCCTGGGCGGCGTAACGGTCGAGCACACGGGCCAGAACGCCGCGTGGGTCCGCATAGAACAGCGAGCCATCGGCTTCACGCATGGTCAGCAGCGCCTGGGTCGCATGACCTTCGGCCCATTGCATGCGGGTGACGCTGTGCGGCACGGCGATACAGGTGCCATCGGGGTCGCCGGTATCGAACGCGATGCCGCCTTCGACAATATCCCGGCCCCAGATGTCGAGCAGATAGGCCGAGCGCGGGATCGCGATGCCCTCGCCTAACAGCGCGCCAGCCTTGTCACGTTGCAGCCATTTGCCGCGCGGCACGCCGTTGACATCGATAATGAAGGCTTCGATCAGCTCGCTCTGCCCCAGCAGCGCGAGCCTGTCTTCATGCGATGACACGATATCCACTGCGCCCGTCACAGGATTTCGGAACGGATATCGGCCTGGGTCGCCATGATGGCGGTCGTCGCCCGATCGACCAGATCGTCCATCTCGGCATCCGTGATGGTCAGCGGCGGTGAGAACACCATGGTATCGCGCACCGCACGCATCACCAGATTGTTAGAAAAACAATGATCGCGACAGAGCGCACCGACGCGGCCGCGCTTCTCGAAGAACCGCCGTGTGCGCCGATCAGCGGTGAGTTCGATCGCGCCGATCAACCCGGTGCCACGAATTTCGCCGATGATCGGCTGGTCGCCCAGCGCCGCGATAAGTTTGGCACGCAGCTTGATGCCGCTGGCCTCGGCGCGAGCGGCAAGGTGCTCGGATTCCAGAATATCAAGATTGGCAAGCGCAACCGCGCAGGCGACCGGATGGCCCGAATACGTGAAGCCATGATAGAATTCACCCGTATCATTGATCAGCACATCCGCCACGCGGTCCCCCACGAGGACCGCGGAGAGCGGAATGTAACCCGAGGTGATCCCTTTCGCGAGGGTCATGAGGTCGGGCGTAATGCCGAAGGTTTCGCTGCCGAACATGCGCCCGGTGCGCCCGAACCCGCAGATGACCTCATCGGCGATCAGCAGAATATCGTGCGCGCGGCAGATCCGCTGGATTTCCGGCCAGTAGGTCTCTGGCGGGATGATGACGCCGCCGGCCCCCTGGATCGGCTCGCCGATGAAGGCGGCAACATTCTCGGCACCGATTTCGCGGATTTTGTCCTCGACCTGGCGTGCGGCAAAAAGGCCGAATTCCTCCGGACTCATCTGACCGCCATAACCATACCAATACGGCGGCATGACATGGGCGAAATCGGGCAGGGCCGCGCCTTGGCGATGCATGTCGACCATGCCGCCCGCAGCGGCACCCAGCGTGGTCGAACCGTGGTAGCCGAATTCGCGGCCGATGATGACGCGCTTGGACGGCTGGCCCTTGGTGATCCAGAAGGTGCGGGCCATGCGCAGCGCGGTATCGACCGCTTCAGACCCCGAACACGCAAAAAAAGCGTGGTTGAGATCGCCGGGGGCCATCGCCGTAAGGCGTTCGGCAAGGCTGATGACCGGGCGGGTCGCGGTTTTGAAAAACGTATTGTAAAACGGCAGAGTTTTCATCTGCGCGGCCGCGGCATCGACCAGTTCCTGGCGGCCGTAGCCGATCGCAACACACCAGAGGCCGGCCATGCCATCGAGAATGCGGTTACCCACATCATCGGTCAGATAAACGCCCTCGGCGCTCGTGATGATCCGAACTCTACCCTGGTGGAGGGATTTATGGTCGGAAAACGGGTGAAGATGATGCGCGGCATCGGCCGCCTGCCAGTTGAAATCACTGTCCGAGACGGTAGAAGCGAGATGATCAAGCATGAAATAACTCCGATGTTAGAGCTGAACAAGCGGCACAACGGCCGCCGGGCTGAAACGATCAGGAGCGGTGCGGGCTGTAGCCGATGCGCGCGCAAAGCCGAAGAAGCTCAGCATGCGCGTCGCGGTCATATTTGTTCGGAAAACACAGCATTATTACTGTTTTATCAACATATCGGTTCTGGTTCAAGCAATTTCGTATTTAAGGCAAAGCAAGCGCTTCTTTTTTGAAAAAAACCAGCAAAAAACTTTCTGTGATCTGGGGCACGGGCGTTTGAACCGGCACAGGCCCAGATCAACAAAGTTTTGTTTGCTTCTTTTTTGTTCACAAAAAAGAAGTGCTTGCCCTCTCTACCCTTCCCTTTTCAAAAGCTGGGCGGTGTATTCGCACTGATGACTTCACATAATTCATCGAACGGATTGCGAAACCGGTGCGGAATGCGGCTTTTGAAGTAATAGGCATCGCCCGCGCCAAGCGCTTGTTCCTGATCCCCCACGGTGACCAACAAGCGGCCACGCACGATCACGCCCGCTTCCTCGCCATCGTGGCGAAGCATCACTTCGCCGGTGTCGGCACCGGGGCGGTAGGTTTCGTGCAGCATCTGCAGCGCGCGCTCCTTCAGGCGGCGGCCCACCATCCGGAACGAGATCTGATCCTCGAACGCAATTTCAGTAAGGTCCGACGCCCGGAAAAACACGTCTTCGGGCGCTGCGAGATCGATCGTGAAAAATTCCGCGAGCGACATCGGAATACCGTCGAGAATTTTCTTGAGCGAAGAGATCGAAGGGCTGACCCGCGCCTGTTCGATCAGCGAGATGGCGCCGTTGGTGACGCCGGCGCGCCGTGCGAGTTCGCGCTGCGTCAAGCCGAACACCTGACGCATCCGTTTCAACCGCGCGCCCACCCCCACTTCCTCGGAACCGGCTTCCATGGACCCCGCGATGCGTGCGTCCACGGCCCGATCAGGCCGCCGCGAGCACGAGATCCGCCGTCAGAACCACTTCACCCAGTGCTGTGGCAACGGCCGGATGCACGATACGGCCTTCCGCCACGTTAAGCCCCGCGCGAAGATGCGGATCGCTGCGCAGCGCCGCTTTCCAGCCGTGATCGGCCAGTTTCAGCGCGTAGGGCAGGGTCGCCTGCGCGAGGGCGAAGGTGGAGGTGCGGGGCACCGCGCCAGGCATGTTGGCGACGCAATAATGCACGATCCCGTCAACAATATAGGTCGGATCATCATGCGTGGTGGGCTTGCTGGTCTCGAAACAGCCGCCCTGGTCGATCGCGACATCGACCAGCACGGCACCCCGGCGCATCTGGCCGAGCATGTCGCGCGTCACCAGCTTCGGCGCGGATGCACCGGGTACGAGCACGGCGCCGATGACAAGATCGGCGTGGAACACCGCATCCTCGATCGCCTCTGCCGTGGCGAACAGAGTTTTCAGGTGCGGGCCATACAGATCGTCGAGTTGGGCGAGGCGGCCGATCGATTTATCGATGATGGTGACATCCGCCCCCATGCCCAAAGCGATGCGCGCAGCGTTGGTGCCGACCACGCCGCCGCCCAGCACTGCCACGCGCGCGGGCGGCACACCGGGCACGCCGGCGAGCAGCACGCCGAGGCCACCGTTGGCCTTTTGAAGCGACACCGCTCCAACCTGCACGGCCATGCGGCCGGCAACTTCACTCATCGGCGCCAGCAGCGGCAGGCGGCCGCGTTCATCCGTCACGGTTTCATAGGCGATCGCAATGACACCGGACTGCATCAGCAGCTTAGCCTGCTCGGGGTCCGGCGCGAGGTGGAGATAGGTGAACAGGATCTGGCCGGGGCGCAATTGTCTGCATTCGGCCGGCTGGGGTTCCTTGACCTTCACGATCATTTCGGCGCGGGCGAAAACGCTCGCTGCGTCGGGCACGATTTCAGCACCAGCCTTGGCGTAAGCGGCATCGTCCATGCCGATGCCCTCGCCCGCACCGGTTTCGATCAGGATTTGATGACCATGGGTGCGGAGTTCGCGCACCGAGGCAGGCGTCAGGCCAACCCGGTATTCATGATTCTTGATTTCCTTCGGAACGCCGATCAGCATGCAGAACTCTCCTCGTCACCAGGATGCCGTTTAGAATAATCAACAGCTTTACTAAGGCTGACGCGGCGGCGCAATATCATTTCGCCGGCCTGGGGGCGTCAGGCGCGATAAGACGGCGATCACGAAACGGTCATTCGCGTATTGTTGATTATTCTTGACGATGCGGAAAACTTTGGCGATGCTTCGCGCTAGGGAGCGACCTCAGCACGAGAACAACGCCACCTACCCGCGAGACGCGGCACGTGGCCAGGGAGATTTGATGCGCGTGCCACCTGATCCGAACCGGCCCGAGCCGCCCCGGCAGCCCCCCGGAAGCCCGCATGGCTGAGCCCGCCATGCTGCCGCGAATCGCAGGACAGGCCGATGCCGCAACGTCATCGGCCCCAACGTCAGGTATCGCGCCGCGCGGCGCGATCCGCCTCGAAGGCATCAGCCGGGTATTCGGCGGCGGCGTGGTCGCGGTGGATCGGATCGATCTGGACATTCAGGCGGGTGAATTTTTCACACTGCTGGGGCCATCCGGTTGCGGCAAGACGACCCTGCTTCGCATGATCGCCGGGTTCGAAACGCCGGATGCCGGACGCATTCTGATCTCCGGGCGCGAGATGCAAAGCGTTCCGCCGCACAAGCGGCCGGTGAACACGGTGTTTCAGTCCTACGCGCTGTTTCCGCATCTGTCGGTCGCCGAGAACATCGGATTTGGCCTGCGAATGCGCGGCGTGGCAAGGCCAGAACGCCTGGCGCGCACCGAGCAGATCATGGCGCTGTTGCAGATCGATGCGTTCGCCCGGCGCAACCCGGCACAGCTGTCCGGCGGCCAGCGCCAACGCGTAGCACTGGCGCGCGCGCTGGTGAACGAGCCCGAGGTCGTCCTGCTCGATGAGCCGCTCTCGGCACTCGATGCGAAATTGCGGGCGGAATTGCAGGTCGAACTGATGCGGATGCAAAAGCGCCTGGGCATGACGTTCATTTTCGTCACGCACGACCAGCATGAGGCGCTGGTGATGAGCGACCGCATTGCCGTCATGGAACAAGGCCGCATGTTGCAGGTCGGCCCCGTGCTCGATGTCTACGAACAGCCACGCTCGGTATTCGTTGCGGAGTTTCTCGGCCTGTCGAACATCTGGAAATTCACGCCGCGGCCCGGCAACATGGCCGAAACCGCGATCGGCGCACTCTCGATCGCAACACCGATCACCACGCAGCGGACGGCGATGATCCGCCCCGAGAAAATCTGGCTCTACCCCGAGGCCGACGCGCCGCGCGACCGCCCGAACATGTTTGCCGGCGTCGTGCGCGAGGCGATCTACATGGGCGCGTCCACGCAATACAATGTCGCTCTGGCCGGCGGCGCGATCGTTCTGGCGCTCGACACCAATAACCAGGCCGCCGAGCGCAGTTGGGGGCCGGGAGAGCGGGTGGTGCTGGAACTCAAGCCCGCCAACATCATGCTGATCGACGGATGAAGCAAGGCTGGCCATGTCCGCGATAACCGGCGGCGCATCGATCCAGGGCAGCGCCGAGCGGGCGGAACGGCTGGCACGGGCCTGGCGACTCTGGATGACCGCCGGGCCCGGATTGTTCTGGATCGTGGTGTTCTTGCTGCTGCCGAGCCTGATCCTGCTCGGGATCGGTTTTTTCTCGATCGGCAATTACGGCAATCCGCATCTGCCGCTGTCGCTCGAGCCAATGCGCGAAGTCGCCGGGTATTCGATTCTGGGCTGGAGCCCGGATAACCTCGCAACGATCCTGCGCTCGCTGTTGCAGGCGATATCGGCGGCGGGGTTGACGATTCTGCTGGCCTATCCGGTGGTGTTCTTCATCATCACGCGCCCGCCGGCGCTGCGTCCGCTGCTGCTGCTGTTCGTCATCCTGCCGTCATGGACCAATCAGGTCGTGCGCACCTATGCGTGGATGGAGTTGCTCGGGCCGGGTTCCACGCTGTCGCATCTGGCGCAAGGCGCGGGGCTGATTCCGCCGCATCTCGGCCTGATGCCCGGGATTTTGGCAATGCAGATCGGCCTGACCTACAATTATCTGCCCTACATGGTCGTCCCGCTCTATGCCGCGGCAGAAAAACTCGATTGGAGCCTGGTCGAGGCCGGGCGGGATCTCTACGCCTCGGGGCGGCGATTGTTCTGGAGTGCGGTATTCCCGCAGACGATCCCCGGACTGCTGTCGGGGATCATCCTGGTCGCGATTCCAGCGTTCGGCGATTACGTCGTGCCGACGCTGCTGGGCGGCGGCAAATCGATGATGATCGGCTCGCTGATCGCCTCGCAGTTTCTCGACACACCAAACTGGCCCTACGGCGCGGCGCTGACGATTTTCATGCTGATTTTCACCTGTGCGGGGCTGATCGTATTCCGCGTGATGAGCAAGCGCCTCGGCAGTTCCGAAGGCAGCATGATATGAGCCAGAACCTGGCGCCGCCGATCCGCCGCGCGCTATTGCTGACCAGCCTGCCCGTGTACGGACTGTTATATGCGCCGCTCGCGCTCATCGCGGTCTTTTCCTTTGCACCAGCACCGGGCAGCACCACGGCGGGTCTGCACTGGTACAACGATCTGCTGCACGCGCCCGATGTGCTGGCGGCACTGCGCCGGTCACTCACGCTGGCGTTGGGATCATCGATCCTGGGTACCGCGCTCGGAACGTTGATGGGGTTCGGCCTCAGCCGCTTTCGCAGCCGCGCCCGATCGGGGTTTGCCGCGGCATTGCCGAGCCTGATCATCTATACGCCGATCATCATGCCCAGTCTGGTTTTCGGCATATCCGAGCTGATCTTTTTCAATTTGATGCATAAGGCGACCGGGCTGTTCGCGGCAGGGCTACTGACCATGGGCATCGCCCATGTGACGTTCCAGGCCCCCTATGTCGCACTCGTCGTATTCGCGCGCATGGCGGGGCTGGACCCGAATTTGTTCGAGGCGTCGCACGATCTCTACGCCAATGGCCGGCAATCGTTCCTGTATCTGACGGTGCCGGTGATCCGCCCCGCGATCATCGGCGGCTTCCTGCTCGCGTTCACATTGTCGATCGATGATTTCACCATCAGCTACTTCACCGCGGGGCCGGGCAGCACGACGCTGCCGATCTATATCTACAGCGCCGTGGCCCGCAAAGGCATCTCGCCCGACATCAATGCGCTCGCAACGCTGATGATTGCCACGGTGATCGGCATCGGCCTATTGCAATATGGTTTCACCCGGCAAAAAGATCGGCAAACTGTGCCACGCACCGGCGACTGAGCGACCAGATCAACAGGAGGTTAACAATGAAATACCGTAGCGACATCATCAAAAGAATCGTAGGGTCGGTGGCCCTGATCGGCAGTGTGATCGCCGGCACGATGGCAATGGCCCCGCCGGCACAGGCGGCGGGCAAAACGCTCTACCTGTTCAACTGGCAGGACTATATCGGCAAGGGGCTGATCAAGAAATACGAGGCGCATTGCGGCTGCACCGTGGTGCAGACTTATTACGATTCCAATTCGGCGCTGGCGGCGAAGCTGAAGGCGGGTGGCGATTCGCAATACGATGTCATCGTGCCGTCGAGCTATTACGTGCCGCAGCTGATCCATGAAGGTCTGATCGCCAAACTCGACAAGAAGGAAATCCCGAACTTCCGCAACCTCGCTGCTAAATTTCAGAACCCTTCCTATGACCCGAACGATGAATACACAATGCCCTATCAATGGGGCACGACCGGCATCGGCTATTTGAAAACCAAGGTGACCTCGCTGCCGGAAAGCTGGGCGGTCCTGTTCGACCCGAAGCTGAACCCGAGCTATCCGTTCGCGCTGATGGGTGGGTCCGGTCGTGATACCATCGGCGCCGCCTGTGCCTATCTGGGCTACCGGTTTACCTGCAACAAGAAAAGCGAGTGGATCAAGGCGGCGAAGCTGATCGAAAAGACCGAAAAGCGCAAGAACTTCACCGGCTTTGTCGACGGCGACCCCGCGATGGGCCAGATCAAGAAGGGTACGATCGCAATCGGCATGACGTTCAATGGTGCGGTTGCCGAATGTTACGATGACAAATCATGCCTGAATTCGGGCTATCTGCTGCCAAAACAGGGCAGCGAAATCTGGGTCGATACCATGGCGATTCCAAAGAGTGCGCCGGACCCGAAACTCGCCTATGATTTCATCAACTTCATTCTCTCAGCCAAGGCGGGCGCCGAACTTTCCAACTACAATCTCTATGGCAGTCCGAACGCGGCGGCCGGCCCGATGCTGAGCGATGCACTCAAGAAACCGCTGATCAAGCCGAACGCCATGCAAATGAAGTATCTGCATTTCCTGCCGGCGCTGGCAGGGACGAAATTGCAGACGTTCAACGCAATCTGGACCGCGGTGCGCCAACACTGACAGCGATTACGACGGCGCGCCCATTCCGGGCGCGTCGCTTCTATCCGAGGCTGATATGATCGATCTGATCGAATGGTTCAACGAACATCGCATTACCGAGGTCGAGTGCCTGGTGCCCGATATCACGGGCATTCCGCGTGGCAAGATCATGCCGGCCCAGAAATTCCACCAGGGCGGCGCACCGCGCCTGCCCGAGAGTGTTTTCATCCAGTCGGTCACCGGCGAATATCCCGACGATCCGGATGATATTCTGAGCGATCCCGCGATCATCGACATCAAACTGATCGCCGATCCTTCGACGGTTCGTCTGGTCCCCTGGGCGCATGAGCCGACCGCGCAGATCATCCATGATTGCCATTATGCCAACGGCAAACCAGTGCCGATCGCGCCGCGCCAAGTCCTACGTCAAGTGATGTCGCTCTACGCCGAGCGCGGCTGGAAACCGGTACTGGCACCGGAGCTTGAGTTCTATCTGGTCGGGCGCAACACCGACCCCGACTATCCGTTAGTGCCGCCGATCGGGCGGTCCGGCCGCCAGGAAACCGGTCGGCAGGCCTATTCGATCGATGCAGTCAATGAATTCGATCCGCTGTTCGAAGAGATGTATGATTTCTGCGAGATCCAGGAACTCGACCTCGATACGCTGATCCACGAGGAAGGTGCCGCACAGGTCGAGATCAATTTTCTGCACGGCGATCCATTGAACCGCGCCGATCAGGTATTTCTGTTCAAGCGCACGGTGCGCGAAGTGGCACTGCGCCACGATATCTACGCGACATTCATGGCCAAGCCGATGGGCCAAGAGCCCGGCAGTGCGATGCATGTGCATCAAAGCGTGGTCGATGCCGAAACCGGTGAGAACCTGTTCGCCGACCGCGATGGCAAACCGAGCGCGCTGTTCTTGTCCTTCATCGGCGGATTGCAGAAATATATTCCAGCAATCATGCCGATTTTCGCACCGAACGTGAATTCCTATCGCCGGCTCACGCGATTTTCCAACGCGCCGATCAATCTGCAATGGGGGCACGACAACCGCACCTGCGGCTTGCGCGTGCCGTTCGGCGAACCCTCAGCCATGCGGGTCGAAAACCGGGTACCCGGCGCGGATGCCAACCCCTATCTCGCATTCGCCGCCTCGCTCGCCTGCGGCTTTCTCGGCATGACCGAGGGATTGGGTGCGACACCGCCGTTCAAGGGATCGGCCTATTCGCAACCTTACAGCCTGCCGCGCGAACTTTCGCACGCGCTGGAAATGATGGAGCAGTCCCGCCCGTTGAACGATATTCTGGGCGAAAAGCTGGTACAGGTGTTCGTTGCGGTTAAACGTCTTGAATACGAAACATATTTGCGGGTTATCAGCTCTTGGGAGCGTGAACATCTGCTGCTGAACGTCTGAACGCCATGGCGCTGGCGAATTACTACGAGGCGACGGCTCGCTTTCCAACCACGACCGCACCATTATCCGGCGATCTGCGTTGCGACGTCGCAATCATCGGCGCCGGCATGACAGGATGTTCGGCAGCGTTGCATCTCGCCGAGCGCGGCTACCGCGTCGCGGTACTCGAAGCGCAGCACATCGGATTTGGTGCCTCCGGGCGCAACGGCGGGCAGGCGCTGCCGGGCTTCGCCGCCGGCCAGACCACCGTGCGCCGGCTGATGGGCGCGGGTGCCGCACGATCGCTGTGGGACATGACGGTGGAAGCGGTCGATCTGCTGCACGCGCAGATCGCGCGCTTCGCCATCCCGTGCGAGCCGCAGCGCGGCTACCTGCATGCCGCCGTCAAACCGCGCCAGATCCGCGAACTTCAAGACTGGCAGCAAGAACTTCACGAACTCGGCGCCGAGGGTTTCACCCTGCTGCAAGGGTCAGCGTTGCAGGCCCGGCTCGCCAGCCCGCGCTACAAGGCCGCGTTGCACGACCCGATCGCCGGACACATCCATCCGCTGAACTACACGCTCGGGCTTGGCCATGCGGCGGTGGCGGCTGGGGCGCAGATTTTCACCGGCACACGCGTCAGCACAATCGGCCAAGGTGAGCGCGTGACGCTGACAACACCGCAAGGCGTGGTGAGTGCCGATTACCTGCTGCTGTGCGGCAATGCCTATCTGGGCACGCTCTCGCGGCCGATCGCGGGCCATGTGATGCCGGTGGGCACCTACATCATTGCAACCGAATCACGGCCGGACATAAAGTCGCTGATCCCGAACAACGAAGCCGTGGCCGATCTGAATTTCGTGCTCGATTATTTTCGCCGCAGTACGGATGACCGGATGCTGTTCGGCGGCCGCGTATCGTATTCGACGCTGCCGCCCCCCAATCTCGCCGCCTCGATGCTGGGCCGCGCGAGGCGGGCATTTCCGCAACTCGCCGATGCGCGGGTCGATTACGTGTGGGGCGGCAATGTCGCGATCACGCGCAACCGGCTGCCGCATTTCGGGCGGCTCGGACGAAACATTCTCTTCGCGCAAGGATTTTCAGGCCACGGCGTCGCGTTGACCGGGCTGGCCGGCAAGCTGCTCGGCGAGGCCGTGGCAGGCCAGGCCGAGCGGTTCGACGTATTCGCACAAATCCCCCACGCGCGCTTTCCAGGCGGCCCGATGCTGCGAATGCCGAGCCTGGTGCTCGCCACCAGCTGGTTTCGTCTGCGCGACATGCTATGAAAACCGCCCGATCCGGTGCGCGGGTTCCGCTCGCCACGGCGATCGGCATTGCTGCAATCATTCTCCTGGTTATCGCCTGGTGCCGTGGCGGCGAGTACGACGAATATTACAGCATCTTTCTCATCGCGGGTCATGCCAGGCCGGACTGGCCGATTGTGCCGGTGCGCGTTGCGGCACTGCGCGGATGGTATCACGGCCATGCTAGTCTGCTCGAAATCGTCCGCGCACTGCGCCGGGGTGACGTTCATCCACCGCTCTATTTCTGGCTTTTGTCGTTCTGGCGCGATCTGGTCGGAATGGATCTGTTTCGACTTCGCATCTTATCGATACTCCTGACGCTGCTGGCCTTGGCAACTCTGGCGCGGGTCGCCCGCCACCTCGGCGTGGCGCCATCCCTCGTAATCGTTCTGACCGTGCTGTGCTACTGTTTTGCCTATACCGGCGTGGTTGCGCGCAATTTCGCGCTGACCGATGCGCTGTCACTCACCGGCGTCATGCTGCTGCTGGAAGCCGCGGCACAGCCAACCCGCCCGATCGCGCTGCTCGGCGGAATCGCGCTCGGCGCCGCCTGTTTTTCGAATTATCTCGCCAGTTTCACAACGATTGCGGCCCTCGGATGGTTCGCCATCATCAACCGCCGCCGTCCCGGCATGGCGCTGCTGCCCGCACTCGGCGCCGGCTTGTTCATCCCCGCCGGTGCGTGGTTCTTTCTGGCGCAGGCGGAGAGCCGCAAGGGGCAGTTTCACGCGTTCAAACCGTTACGCGCCCTGATCGATCTCGGTCGTGATCAGGCAGGTGCCGTGCTCGGTGCGTTGCCGCGCTACGCCCCGCCGCCGTGGTCGGTCGCGCTCGCGGTGGCGCTCGGCTTGCTTACTTTGCTGCTATCGATCATCGTGATCCGCGATGGCCTGCCACGGCTGGCACCGCGCCATCGTGAATTGGTGGTGAGCCTGATCCTCGCACCGCCCCTGGGCCTGCTGGCACTCGGCGCCGCCTTCAATAACACGCCGATCGAGGTGCGCTACGTCTGGCTCGGCCTGCCCTATATCGGCCTCGCCCTGGCGGCGGGTTTGCGCAACCGGCCCCGGCTCGCTTCACTGGTCATTGCGGTCCAAGCCGCCGCGATCATCGGGCTGGCGATCGCGCCGCAGACCATGCAGCCGGCGGCGCGCACCGCACGCGATGCGGCGGCGCTGGCGGCTGCCGGCACGCTGGTTCTGGTGCCGTTCGGCAACGACGGGGTCGGGATTCCCGGCCCCTTCATCGCCGCCGCCCCTTCGAGCCTCATGGTGCAGATCGTGCGCGCAGCCACCCCTACCCTGCCCGCCGACAGCGCGCGATTCCATCGCGTCATCATCGCGAATATCGAAGTGGATGCCGCAAGCCGCGCCCTCGTTCCACGGCTGGTCGCGCTGTTCACCGCCGCCCCCTGCCGCACGTTGCAGGACTCTCCGGCCGATGTCATCGTGTTCGACAATAACTGCCAGGGGCCGCAATGACCGATCCGTTCGATGCCTTCACGCTCCGCCACATCACGCTCGATGATGGCCGAACCTTCCGCCTGCGAACCCACGGCAGCGGACCGGCCCTGGTCATGCTGCACGGCATGCCGCAGACCCATTACATCTGGCACAAGATCGCCCCGGCTCTGGCCGAGCATTTCACCGTGATCTGCCCAGACATCACCGGCTACGGCGAGACCTTCAAGCCGCCGGCCACCACCGATCATGCGCCCTACGCGAAGCGGGCGATGGCCGGCGATATCATCGCCCTGCTCGATCATCTGGGGGTCAGCGATTTCGCGCTGGTCGGGCACGATCGCGGCGCGCGCGTCGCGCATCGGCTCACGCTCGATCATCCGGCCCGGGTCCGGTATCTGGCCATGCTGGATATCATTCCGACCATAGAACATTTCGAGCGCACCGACATGCGCTTCGCGATGGGGTATTATCACTGGTTTTTTCTCGCCCAGCCCCATCCGTTTCCGGAGGAGTTGATCAACCTCGATGCCGGCGCCTGGCTGCTGGCGCAGAGCGCCCGGCACAAAACGGCAGGTGCGGTATTCGCTGCACCGGCCATGGCGGATTATCAGCGCTGCATCGCCAACCCGGCGACGGTGGTGGCGATCTGCGAGGATTATCGCGCCGCCGCCACGATCGATCTGGAGCACGATCTCACGAGCCGCGCGAATGGTTTGAAAATCGCCTGCCCCACGCTGGTTCTTTGGGGAGAGCGCGGGTTGGTCGGGGCACTGTACGAGCCGCTGGCGATCTGGCGCGACTACTGCGCAAGCTCGCTCAGCGGTGCCGCCATGCCCTCCGGCCACTACCTTGCCGAGGAAGCGCCGGAGGAAACATTGGCCGCCCTACGCGCGTTTTTGTCAGGCGGATAGCGCCGCGGGCTCGGTCCGCGCGCGCTTGACCATGAGCTTGTTCAACGCATGCACATAGGCGCGCGCGGCCGCCACGATCGTGTCGGTATCCGCACCCTGGCCATCGACCAGCTTGCCGCCCTCCTCAAGCCGCACACCGCAGCGCGCCTGCGCATCGGTGCCCTCAGTCACCGCGCCCACCGTGAACAGGCGCAACTCCGCCTCGTGCGGCGCAATCGCGCGGATCGCGTTGAACGTGGCATCGACCGGCCCGTCCCCCAGCGACTCGTGTTCATGCAGCACGCCATCGACCTCGAGTTCGAGCACCGCGCGCGGCTGAGCCTTCGAGCCTGACCACACCTGCAACGAAATGAATTTGATCCGGCTCTGCTCGCGCACCACGGTTTCATCGAACAGCGCCGTGATGTCTTCGTCATAAACCAGCTTCTTGCGATCCGCGAGATCCTTGAACCGGCGGAACGCATCGTTCAGCGCATTGTCGCCAACTTCGCCATAGCCAAGGCTGCGCAGCTTGTCGCGGAACGCGGCACGGCCGGAGTGTTTGCCCAGCACCAGGCTGGTCTTTTGCCAACCGACCGATTCCGGCGTCATGATTTCATAGGTCGCGGCGTTTTTCAGCACGCCGTCCTGGTGAATGCCGCTTTCATGCGCAAAGGCGTTGCGCCCAACGATCGCCTTGTTCGGCTGCACATCAAACCCGGTGATTGCAGCAAGGAGTTTCGACGTTCGCAGAATTTTAGGACTATCGATCCCGTTGTTGAACGGCACCGCATCATGCCGGGTGCGGATCGCCATAACCACTTCTTCGAGTGCCGCATTGCCGGCGCGCTCGCCGATCCCGTTGATCGTGCATTCGATCTGCCGGGCACCGGCGCCCACCGCGGCCAATGTGTTAGCAACAGCGAGGCCAAGATCGTTATGATTATGCGTCGAAAAAATCACGCCATCGGCGCCCGGCACGCGCGTACGCAGCATGGTGAAAATGCGCGCGATATCCTCGGGCACCGAATACCCGACCGTGTCGGGAATATTGATCGTGGTCGCCCCCGCCTTGATGGCGGCTTCGACGCAGCGGCACAGAAAATCGGGCTCGGTCCGGCTGCCGTCCTCGGCCGACCATTCGACATCGTCGGTAAAGTCCCGCGCCAGCGCAACCGATCGGCCGACCGCTTCGAGCACGGCGTCCGGTTCCATCCGCAGCTTATACTTCATATGCAGCGGCGAGGTGGAAATGAAGGTATGGATGCGCTTGCGCTCCGCAGGCTTCACCGCCTCGGCCGCGCGCAGAATATCATCGCGGCCGGAGCGCGCGAGGCCGGTAATCACCGGGCCACGAATGCTCTGCGCAATGTGCTGCACGCTCTCGAAATCGCCAATGCTCGCAATCGGAAAGCCGGCTTCAATGACATCGACCCCAAGCTCGGCCAATGCCTCGGCCATGCGCAGTTTTTCATCGAGATTCATCGAAAAACCGGGCGATTGCTCGCCATCACGCAAAGTGGTGTCGAATATGATAACGCGATTGTCGGCAATCATGCCGAAATTAGGATGGTTGATGCTCATGGCGGGTCTCGCTTCGGTGCTGGTTTTCAGGCGTTCGAACTCTGGCTCCCCTGTGCGCGCCGGGTTTCAGCCCGGAATTACGCCCAGGGGTGAATAAGTCGAAGCGCGATCGCGGCACGCAGCGACAAAGCCGCGTGGCGGATGCAAATCTCGGAACGGAAGACCGTTTCGCTCATGTTCCAGCGATAACACCGTTACCGAGCGGGTGCAACTTGGGGGTTGGGCAGTAGGAAGGAAGTCCTTCTTTTTTGTAAAAAAGAAGCAAAAAACTTTTTGACTCTGGGGCACGGGCGTTTTCACCGCCACCGGCCCAGATGAACAAAGTTTTTTTGCTTCCTTTTTGTTCACAAAAAAGAAGACTCTTCCTCACGCCAGCGCGAACACCACCACAGCCTCCAGATGAACCGACCCCGCAAACTGATCGATCGGGCTGGCCGCCAGCACCTCGTACCCAGCCTGGCGCAGCCATTTCGCCTCACGCGCCAGCGCTTCGGGATTGCAACTGACATAGATCACCCGCGGAATTTTCGCTTCGATGATCGCGCGCATCTGCGGCCCCGCGCCATCGAACGGCGGGTCGAGCACAATCCCGGCGGCGTCGGCGAATTCCTTGGCGGTCACCGGCCGGCGCGCCAGATCGCGGGTTTCGACGGTGATTTTACCGCTCAGCCCGGCAAGTCGCGCACCGGCTTCAAGGACCGCGCAGGCCGGTTTGCTGCCCTCGACCGCGTGAACCCGCGCGTGCGCGGCGATCGCACCGGTCAGCGTGCCGATGCCGGCATAGAGCTCCACGATGCGGGATTTACGGGTCAGCCTGCCCGGCAGACCGGCGATCACGGCGGCGCGGATCGCAGCCTCACCCTCGCGGGTCGGTTGCAGAAAGGCGCCCGGCGGCGGTGCCACGGTCAACCCGCCCACATCGAGCGTAATCGCATGCACCACGAGCACGGGTTCATCGCCCAGGCTGATGCGCGCAAGGCCGTGGGCGCGGGCGAAAGCGACCAGCCAGGAGCGATCCGCCGCCGTCGCCTCGCCATCCAGCACCACCGACACATCGAGCCCGGTATCGATCGCGTTGATCAGCACACTGCCGGTCTTGCGAAATCCGGCGAGCTTGCCGAGCAACTCGCGCAGCGGGCCGATCAGGGCCGCAATCTCCGGCCGCGCCAGGGGGCATTCGGTGATATCGACCACATCGCGCGAGCGCGCCGCGTGAAACCCGAGCCGAACCGCGCCCGCAACCCGCATCGCCGCGAAATCGACTCGGCGTCGCGTGCCCATCGGAATGAGCAGGAGCGGTGCGATCGGCGCATCGGGGTAGCCGGCATGCGCCAGCGCCTCCACCAGCGCCGCCCGCTTGGCCGCGGCGTAGCGCGCCGGTGGCACATCCTGCTCGGTACAGCCGCCGCAAACGTCGAAATGCCGGCAAACCGCCGGCACCGTTTCATACTCGATCATAGGTTCAGGTACCTTCCCGTGCCTCGATGATCACATGCGCATAGGCGTAGGGATATTCATCGGTCAGCGACACGTGGATAAACGGCGTCTTTCCCGGCAAAATCAAGCGCGCCAGCTGCACCGCAGCCCCGCCGGTGAGCGCCATGGTGGGTTGGCCGGAGGGCAGATTGATCACGCCGAGGTCGGAGAAAAACACGCCGCGCCGAAACCCGGTGCCAAGCGCCTTCGCGCAAGCTTCCTTGGCGGCAAACCGCTTGGCGTAGCTCGATGCGCGCTGATGCGGCCGGCGTTCGGCGCGCCGTTGCTCGATTGCGGTGAAGATACGCCCGGTGAACCGATCGCCGAAGCGGGCCAGCGTCTCCTCGATGCGCCGGATATCACAAAGGTCGGAACCAATGCCGACAATCATGGCAACAACGCCACAAAGCCCGACACCAAA
Source organism: Acidiphilium rubrum (assembly GCF_900156265.1). Lineage (GTDB taxonomy): Bacteria > Pseudomonadota > Alphaproteobacteria > Acetobacterales > Acetobacteraceae > Acidiphilium > Acidiphilium rubrum. The sequence goes on along the minus strand of NZ_FTNE01000006.1, from coordinate 96,152 downwards.
CAAACAAAAGTTTTTTGCGTCTTTTTTACAAAAAAGAAGTCGTCTTGCCTTCCCCTCACGTCCGCGCCCGATCCACCTGCGCCACCCCGCCCGCCGCCCGCAACCCCGCAATCACCTGCGACAGGTGCCGCAGGTCGCGCACTTCGACATCCATGAGGCATTCGAAAAAATCCTGCTGACGATGCACGATCTTCAAATTCGCGATGGCACCGTCCTGTTTGGAGACAGCGTTGGCGAGGTTGGCGACCGCATTGGCGGCGTTGGCGGCAATCACGCTGATCCGCCCGGTGAACGGCCGGTCGCGCCCAGCACCATCCTTGCCGCCGTCCTTCGCCTGGCCGAGCTGCGCGTAATCCCAATCGACATCGATGAAGCGTTCCGGCGTGGTGGCGAAGGTTTCCAGCGTCATGCAGTCGCGGGCGTGGATCGTCACACCCTTGCCGGTCGCGATGATGCCAACGATCTTATCGCCCGGCAGCGGATGGCAGCAGCCGGCGTAATGAACCTCCATGCCGGAGATCAACCCGGTCAGCGGCAGTTCGTTCGAGCGTGCCGGCGGCCGGGCCGGGCGCGCAAGCATACCAGGGACAATGCGCGAGGGCCGGGTTTCCCGCAGTTCGGGGTAGATCGCCTGCACCACGTCCTTCGCGCCCAGATTACCGGTGCCGACCGCGACGTAGAGATCATCGAGGCTGGCCTGTTTCAGCGCTTTCAAAGCGCCGTCCAGCACTTTTTCCGAACCATCCACCCCGTCCTGGCGAAACGCCTTGGCCAGCGCCGCCTTGCCCTGATCGCGGTTCTGTTCGCGGACCTGGCTGGCCAGAAAGCGGCGGATGCGCGCGCGCGCTTTGCCGGTGACGACGAAGCGCTCCCACGATGGCGAAGGCGTGCCGCCGCGCGCGGTGAGAATCTCGACCTGATCGCCGTTCTGCAATTCATAGCGCAGCGGCATCAACCTTCCGTTGATCCGCGCGCCGACGCAGGTATCGCCGATCTGCGAGTGAACCGCGTAAGCGAAATCGACCGCGGTGGCCCCGCGCGGCAACTGGATCAGCTGGCCCTTCGGCGTGAAGCAGAAGACCTGGTCCTGATAGAGTTCGAGCTTGGTGTTTTCCAGGAATTCATCGGGGGCCGCCGAGTTCTCCAGAATCTCGAGCAAATCCTGCACCCAGCGGAATTGCTTCACGTCGGCGGGTGATGCGTCTTCCTGCTTATAGACCCAATGCGCGGCGACGCCGTTTTCCGCAATGGCGTGCATGTCCGGCGTGCGGATCTGCAATTCGATCTTCTGATTGCGCGGGTGGCGCAAGGTGACGCCGGTATGCAGCGACTGGTAATGGTTCGCCTTGGGCGTCGAGATATAGTCCTTGAACCGGCCCGCGATCACCGGGAACGCGGCGTGAATCGCACCGAGCGCCACATAACATTGCTCGCGCGACGGCACCAGAATGCGGAACGCCATGATGTCGGACAATTGCTCGAACGCGACATTGCGCCGCTGCATCTTCTCCCAGATCGAAAAGATCGATTTCTCACGGCCGGAAATATCGATCACCTCGACACCGGCGGCCGCAAAAATCCGCAGCAATTCGGCACGCACCTCGTCGATCACGTCCGCACCCTGACCGCGCAGGAAATTCATCCGCGCCTGGATCGAATCATAAGCCTCCGGGTCGAGCACGGCGAACGACAGGTTCTGCAGTTCGGTCTTCACACGGTCCATGCCGATGCGTTCGGCGAGCGGCGCATAGATTTCCATGGTCTCGCGCGCAATGCGCGCCCGGCGCTCCGGCTCGCGCATGAAATGGATGGTGCGCATATTGTGCAGCCGATCCGCCAGTTTGACGAGCAGGACCCTGATGTCCTTGCTCATCGCAAGCACCAGCTTGCGGAAATTTTCCGCCTGCTTCGTGCGGTCCGATTGCAATTCCAGCCGCGTGAGCTTGGTCACGCCATCGACCAGCCCGGCCACCTCGGCACCGAACCGCGATTGCAGCGCCGGCAGCGTGACCTTGGTATCCTCGATCACATCGTGCAGCAGGGCGGTGATAATGCTGTCGCCATCGAGTCGGTAGCCGGCCAGAATATCGGCGACGGCGAGCGGATGGGTAATATAAGGATCGCCGTTTTCCCGGGTCTGGGCGGCGTGCGCCTCGGCGGCGATCGTATAGGCCTGATCGATCAAGACGGGATCGATCTTGGCATCATAACTGCCAATCCGGCTCAGCAGGGGCAGGACGGCGTCGTGAAACACGCCCGGTCCGGTCGCAATGCCATCCGGCGCGGCGGCGGGCTGGTTCAACCCCATCCCGGCGCGCCGCACGGCCATTGAGTGCGGGCTCGGATCAGCGGCGCGGACGCCCGCCGCCAAGCTCCGCTTCGATCGCGGCCGCGATATCCTCGGACGTCATCTCCTCGGATTCGGCGGCAAGCGCTGCGGCTTCCTCCTCGGCGGAGACGTCCTGCAAGCCAAAAATATTCTGATCGGTCGGAATAAGATCCTGCACTTCCTCGTCGATCGGTTCCGGATCGGGCACGCGCGAGAGCGATTTGATCAAATCCTGCTCCAGCCCGCCGAAATCGACCGAAACATCGGCAATCTCGCGCAGCGCGACCACAGGGTTTTTATCGTTGTCACGATCGATCGTAATGGCGGCACCGCGCGCGAGGTTGCGGGCGCGCTGGGCGGCCAGCAAAACCAATTCGAACCGGTTCGGGATCTGCTCGATGCAATCTTCGACGGTAACGCGTGCCATGACAACTAACTCCATTTATCATGCGCTCAGCGGCGCATAACCCAATACTTCAACCAAAATATCTAGCAGACGGCACGCTGCAGCGCAACCGAAGTTCATGCGCAGCAACAATTACCACGGCATCATGGACCCCGCAGCGGGCTGGGGCAGCGCCGCTAGCAGCGCGGCTGCCGTCAAATCGAACCCAGGATGCACCCAATCGGGCGCGATATCAAGAATAGGTTGCAGCACGAACGGCCGCAGCTGAGCACGCGGGTGCGGCAACACCAAGGACGCCCCCGTGCTGACGATGCCATTGCAGTCGATCAAGTCCAGATCGAGCGTGCGGGCCGCATTGGCAACACTGCGCGTGCGGCCGAATTTCGCCTCGATCTTGTGGAGCGATGCCAGCAGCCAGGCGGGATCGGGCTCGCCCTCAAACCGAACGACGCCGTTGCAATAATCAGGCTGGCCATCGTCGCGTGGCACCGGCGCGCTGCGGTACCACGCCGAGAGAGCGACGAACCGAATGTCCGGCAGGTTTCGCAGCGCATGCACCGCCTGATCGCAGGTCGTGCGCGGCGAACCGCCCTCAGCGCCCGGCAGATTCGCACCGATGGCGATCAGCAGCATTATTTCTACCCTGTACCTTCAAGACAATTTCGCGTAAACGAATGGCCACCATATCGATATTCAACTTGAATATTTAAATTTTCTGCGATTCGGAAGGTTCCGCCCATGCGTCTACTCCCTCACGAAAAGACCGCTCTGTTTATCGATGGTGCCAATCTATACGCAGCCTCTCGTGCCGTGGGATTTGACGTCGATTACCGTCGACTTCTCGATTTTTTTGGTAACGTCAACCTGATTCGCGCGTATTACTACTCCGCACTGCTCGACACCGAAGAATATTCGCCGCTCAAACCTTTGACCGACTGGCTGGCCTATAACGGCTATACATTGGTGACCAAGCCCGCCAAGGAATTCACCGATGGTGCAGGCCGGCGCCGGGTCAAAGGCAACATGGATATCGAACTCGCGATCGATATGCTCGAAATGGCGCCGCACATCGACCACGCGATCCTGTTTTCCGGCGATTCGGACTTCCGCCGCCTGGTCGAAGCGGTCCAACGGCGCGGCGTGCGCGTATCGGTGGTCTCGACCATCAAGACCGCACCGCCGATGATCGCCGATGAACTGCGTCGGCAGGCAGACCAATTTGTTGAACTATCCGACATCGCCGGCGATTTCACCCGCCGCCAGACCGAGCCCCGCCAACGCCCGCAGCGCGCTGAGGTCGAAGTCGAATAATCCCGCCATGCCCGCCGCGGCCGGCGCAGAACCGGCAAAAAACTGCCCGCTCTGCCCGCGCCTCGCCGCGTTTCGCACCGAAAACCGCCAAAAATTCCCCGATTGGCATAACGCGCCGGTACCATGCTTCGGCGATACCGATGCGCGCCTGCTCATCGTCGGGCTCGCACCAGGCGTGCGCGGCGCCAACCGCACCGGCCGGCCCTTCACCGGCGATTTCGCCGGCAAACTCCTCTACGAAACCCTCCTGAAATACGGCTTCGCCACCGGCCAGTACCACGAGCGGCCCGATGACGGGCTCACCCTGCACAACTGCCGCATCATCAACGCCGTCCGCTGCGTGCCGCCGGAAAACAAACCGCTACCCGCCGAAATCGCCACCTGCAACCAATTCCTCCAGGCCGAAATCGCCCGCATGCCGAACCTGCGCGCAATCCTCGCCCTGGGCGGCATCGCACACCAGGCCAGCCTGCGCGCGTTCGGACTGAAGCCAGGCTTCGCAAAATTCGCCCACGGCACCACAACAATCCTGCCAAACGGCATAACCCTCACCGATAGCTTCCACGTCTCACGACTCAATACCAACACCGGCCGGCTCACCACACCCATGTTCGAAGCCATCATCGCCTCACTGCAACACTGATCCCCGCGTCCCCCACACGCCGGTTGGTATTATCACGCGAGACCGTTAAACCCGGCGTATGAACGTCCCGCCGCGATTGTTGCTGCCCGATGCGCCGTCGCTGGTGACGGCCCATGGCCGTGCCGCCATCCTGACGGCCGAGGGCGAGTTGCTTACGCTCGATGCCGAAGCGGCGCGGGCCGCCTTGCGCGGATTGCCACCACCGATCGTGATCCATGCGCCGGCGACGCTCAAGCGTCTCGGCACCACGCTGCGCACACTCGATCTGCTGGAACTGTTCGCCTTCGTCATGCCCGCACAGCCCTTGGCCCCCACCCCCGCGGCCCTCGCCCGCGCGCTCGACATGGAACCGCCGCAGACCATCGAGGCCGCCGCGGCGATGCTGCCCGATTTCGCCAGCGCCTTATTGACCAGGCTGGCCCAGGGCAGAACCCTGCGCATGAACCGTCACGCCGCCGGGCTTGCGGCGCTGATGGGCAGCGCCGGATGGCCCTGGGCCAAAGCGGTAGCGGCGGCGCTCGACGATGCAGCGGCCCGGCCCGACCGGGCGTTGTTGCGCCTGTGGTCGATCCTGCCGGAATGGGAGGATGAGGCACCCCGCCCGCCGCCATCCTCGTTCGCGGTGGCGCCGGATGCGGCCCGCGCCCGGCTGGCCGATCTGCTGGGCGATCAAGCGGAGCAGCGCCCGGCGCAATCGGATTATGCATCCGCCGCAACCGCCGCGTTCGCCCCGGCCGCGACCGAGGGCGCGCCGCATTGCGTGCTGGCCGAGGCGGGTACCGGCACGGGCAAGACGCTCGGCTACCTCGCACCGGCCTCGCTCTGGGCCGAGCGCAACCAGGGTGCCGTCTGGATTTCGACCTACACGCGCCATTTGCAGCGCCAGATCGAGCAGGAACTGGCGCGGCTGGAGCCGGACCCGGTCAAGCTGCGCAACCGCGTGGTGCTGCGCAAGGGGCGCGAAAATTACCTCTGCCTGCTCAATTACGAGGACGCGGTGAACAATGCCGGGGCGAATCTGGTCGCCCTCGGGCTGATCGCCCGCTGGGCGCTGGTGTCAAACGATCACGACGTCGCGGGCGGCGACCTGCCGGGCTGGTTTGCCGAATTGTTCGGCACCGCGCTGCTGCCCCAGATTGCCGACCGGCGCGGCGAATGCATCCACGGTGCCTGCCCGCATTTCAAGCGCTGCACGATCGAGCACGTGATCCGCCGCGCGCGCGGCGCCGACCTCGTGATCGCCAACCATGCCCTGGTGATGGCGCAGGCGGTGTGGGGCGGGCTCGATGATAACAGCGTGCCGACCCGCTACGTGTTCGATGAGGGGCATCATCTGTTCGATGCCGCCGATTCCGCCTTTTCGGCCGAATTATCCGGCATCGAAATGGCGGAGTTGCGGCGCTGGCTGCTGGGGGCCGAGGGTGGCCGCTCACGCGCGCGCGGCATCGCGCCGCGGATCGCCGATCTGGTCGAGGCCGATGAAACCCTGGCAGCACCGCTGGAGGCGGCGCTGATCGCAGCACGCGTGTTGCCCGGATCGGCGTTTTTCGCCCGCCTCGGCGCCGCCGGCGGCGTCGAACTCGACAGTATCGGCACCGGCACGGCCGAGGCGTTCCTCAGCGCACTGGTCACCCAGGCGCGCGCCCGCGCCAAACCGGCCGACCGCGAATCCAGCCTCGATTTCGAGGTCGATCTGCACCCGGTCGAACCCGCCTTGGCCGATGCGGCGGCGGCGCTGGAACGCGCCCTCGCCCGGCTCGAAACACCCCTCAAGGCCATCCGCGAGCGGTTGCTGGCACGCCTCGATGAGGAAGCCGCCACAATCGAAGAGCGCGACCGCCAGCGGATCGAGGCGATGGCGCGCAGCCTGCGCCGCCGCGCGCTCGATCAACTGGCCGCCTGGCGGCGCATGCTGGCCGCGACCAGCGCTGCACCGCCCGCGCCCGGCGAGCGGCCGCGCAACGTGCTGTTCATCCGCCTGGGGCGCGATGCGGCGCTGCTCTCGCATCTGCTCGACCCCACCGAAGCGTTCGCCGAAATCGTCGCCACACCCGCCCATGGCCTGCTGATCACATCCGCCACGCTGCGCGACAACGCGAGCGAGGCCGCGCCCGAAGCCGGCTGGCGCGGCGCCGAAGCGCGCAGCGGTGCCCGTTATCTGCCCAACCCCGCAATCCGCGCCGGCTTCGCCTCGCCGTTCGACTATCCGGCCCAGACCCGCATTTTCGTGGTGCGCGATGCCCCGCGCGACAATATCGAAGGTCTGGCCGCCGCCTTCCGCGCCCTGTTCCTGGCATCGGGCGGCGGCGCGCTGGGTCTGTTCACCGCGATTTCGCGCCTGCGCGCCGTCCAGTCCCGCATCGCGCCGGCGCTGGAGGCGGAAAACATTCCGCTCTATGCCCAGCATGTCGATGTCATGAACAATGCCACGCTGGTCGATGTGTTCCGGGCCGAGCAGAATGCCTGTCTGTTAGGCACGGATGCGATGCGCGATGGCGTCGATGTCCCCGGCAACGCCCTGCGCCTGGTGGTGTTCGAGCGCACACCCTGGCCGCGGCCGGATATTCTGCACCGGGTCCGCCGCGCCCATCTCGCGGATGGCGATGCCAAAGCCTATGACGACGCCATCGTCCGCCTCCGCCTGCGCCAGGGATTCGGCCGGCTGATCCGCCGCGCGAGCGACCGCGGCGTGTTCGTCCTGCTCGACCGGGCGTTTCCCTCGCGCCTGGAGTCAGCATTTCCGCCGGACGTGATCGTGCAGCGGATCGGCCTCGCCGAAACGGTAGCCTCGGTCGCCGCGTTCTTTGCGCCGCCGAATTTGTAGCAAAACTGCAACAGTCTGAGCCAATCGGGCATTCCAGCGCGTCTTGCGGTCGCACATGTCGCGTTTGGCATATTGTTTGCTGATATACGACGCGACGTGTCGGAAACTTACGACATGCCGCCATGGTTTCATCGGTCGGCGATGAAAATAACGGCATGTGGCGTAATAAAAGATCAAACAGGAGCGATTATGTTTGCTGAAATCACAACCGGGCCGCGAAAGTCGAAACGTGCGGCGCTACTGGGCCTTGGCTTTGGCGCTGCCGCTTCGTTGCTGGCTCTCCAATCCGCCCAGGCCTTCAACGGCCCGACCGCGATCAACATTGATGGCGGACCCCTCGGACCGCTCGCGCTGACCGGCGGGGCGGATGGATATCTCTACGGCCTGTCGGGTACCGGTAATTCCGCCAATTACGGCCTGCTCGGCACCGACAAGGCGACCGGCGCCGAATTCCTCAACGGGTTGATCCAGGTTCAGAAGGCCAGCGGCTTGCTGCAATTCACCATCGAGGTCGGCGCCACCAACGCCTTGATCCTGGGCGGCAAGCCGAACTCAACCTCAGTGCAGACGTTCTCGACCGGCCCACTCTATGCTGGCTACCTCACGCTGGCGCCAACCAAGAGCCTGTCGATTTCGGCCGGGCAGCTCGGCTCGCAGGAAGGCTATGAATCAGGCGTCGACTGGAACAACGCCAATTTGTTGACCACCGATATCTTCGCGGTCGAAAATTCGCAGAGCCGCGGCATCGAAGCGACCTACACGGTCGGCCCGGTCGCCGCGACGATCGAATACGGCGATGGGTTCGATACCGGCGTGTGGAACTTCGTCCAGGCGCTCGCGACCTACACGATCAACAGCAACAACGTGCTCAACGTTTTCGGCGCCACCAACCTGGGCCGCACCGGCCCGAATGCCCATATCTATGGCTCGGCGACCACACCGTACAACCAGTCGTTCGTCGGCGGATACGGCCCCTATTACGTCAATTCGACCATGCTGGGTGCCTACTACAGCTACACCATGGGCAATCTGAACCTCGTGCCCGAAGTGCAGTATGTGTACGCCAAGCCGGATGCGATTCTCGCGCGGGCGTCAGGCGATCTGCCCGGTAAGGGCCTTTACAAATTCTCCAGCAATTTCGGCGCGGCACTGTTCGCCGACTACCAGTTCGGCAAATCGGACTACTCGCTTGGCGGTTGGGGCGAATACTTCACCAGCAACGGCTCTGATAATTGGTTCATCAACCAGGGTGCCCAGGGCGTGGGCATCTCCGTCTCCCCCACCTGGCAGGACAAGAACCTGTTCGTGCGCGGCGATGTCGGGCTGCTGCATCTGACCAAATTCAGCAACAACGGATCACGCGGCTACGGCAACGACGGCGGCAGCCGCAACCAGGCCGATTTCGTGGTCGAAGCCGGCGTGCTGTTCTGATCGAGGCGGCGCGCGGCAAGCCCCGCGCGCCTACCCGGCTGGTTTCCGATCAAAACCCATCGAACCCATCGCCACCGGCGATGCTTCAGCCATGATCGGCGCAAACGCCCGTTCGACGCTTTCCGGGTCATGCGATATGGCGCGCAGATAGCTCGTGGCAGCGGTATCGGGCTGGCGTTTGCCGATCTCCCAGTTGCGCAGCGCCTCGATCTCGAACCCGTAGCGGGCGGCAAACTGCGCACGGGTCACGCCGAGGCGTCGCCGGAGCTGCCTTATATCGATCGGCGCGGTATCCAGCATCGCGGCCGCAAACCCGGTCGAGCGAAGCACACCGAGCAGACCGGCCGGATCATCGACATGCGGCAACGCGACCACGGCGCGACCCTGCGTGATGACCTCCTCGATCACCCGCTTGGCCCGCAGCAGGCTCAACCCACCACCGACCAGCGCGATGGCGGCATCGACGCGCGCCGGCGCGCCCCGATCATCCACCCGATCATCCACCCGATCATCCAATCGTCGCAACACCACGGCGGCGGGCGAACCGGAGGATGCGGGGGGCATGTCCCGGATGGGCCCCAGTCGTTCGAACCGCGCCTTCAACGATGATCTCATCGCAATCCAACCTTTCCATCATCACCTGCGCCAGCGCCATCAAATTACCGGCGCCGACCAGGTTTGCCCGCGGCCCCTGCATATGCGTCCGGCGCAGAACCAACGACCGATCATGAAAGTCCGGCTCAGCCAGGATCTTGATCACACCGGACGGGGTCTCGACCACGATAGCGACAACCGCATCCTGCGACAGATCATCGATGATCGCGAAGCTGATGCCACCGCGCCACCCTCCTGGCTTACTATGGTCCAATGGCCCACCACTTTCAAGAACCCCTGCCCGCTTCGGCAAGACACGCGCGCCACGCCACACCGCACGAACCGGAGTCCAAAAGTTTTTTGGTTCCTTTTTCCAAAAAAGATCGCCTTCCTACCCCACCGCCTCCAGCGCCGCCTCAACCTCCAGCCACACCGCTTCCGCCGCCTCGATCTCGCCGCCGATCACGCCGAGCCGCTGCTGGATCGCGGTAATCTCGTCGGATTTCGCCCGCGCGTAGAAATCGGCATCCGCGAGTTTCGCCTCCAGCTTGCGCTTCTCGGCCTCCAGCGTGCGGATCGTCTTCTCGGCATCGCGGCCGCGCTTGCGCAGCGGTGCCGTGGCTTCGCGCGCTTCGGCGCGGGCCTTGCGGTCTTCCTTGGTCTGGGGCGCGGATTTACGCTCCTGCGGCGCGGCGGATGATTTCTGCGTAATCAGGCGCCGGTACGCCTCAAGATCATCGTCATACGCCTCGACCTTGCCACCCGAAACCAGCATCAGCCGGTCCGCCACCAGATCGATCAAATGCGTATCATGCGTCACCAGAATGACCGCACCCGGGAAATCGGTCAGCGCGCGCACCAGCGCCTCGCGCGCATCGATATCGAGGTGATTGGTCGGTTCATCGAGAATGAGCACCTGCGGCGCATCCCGCGTCGCCAGCGCCAGCAGCAGCCGCGCCTTCTCGCCGCCCGAAAGCTGACCCACCTTGGTATCGACCCGCGCGGCATCCAGCCCGAACCGCGCCGCCTGCGCGCGCACCTGGGTCGGTGTTGCGTTCGGCAGCACGCGCGACAGATGCAGCAACGGCGTGTCATCCAGGTGCAGATCATCCTCCTGATGCTGCGCGAAATACCCCACCGTGATGCCGCGGGTGCGAAAACTGCTGCCGCTCATCGGGTCGAGCCGTCCGGCCAGCGCCTTGGCCAAGGTCGACTTGCCGTTGCCGTTCGCCCCCAGCAGCGCGATGCGGTCCTCCATATCGATCCGCAGCGACACGCCCGATAGCACGGTCCGCTCCCCATACCCCAGCGAAACCCGGTCGAGCGAAAGCAACGGCGGCGCCAATTCGCGCGGTTCGGGAAAATTGAACCGCGTCGGGCTGTCTTCCACAATGGTATCGATCATCGGCATTTTCTGCAGCGCCTTCAGGCGGGACTGCGCCTGCCGCGCCTTGCTCGCCTTGGCGCGGAACCGGTCGACATAGCTCTGCATATGCGCGCGCTGCTCGGCAATCTTGGCCGCCGCCCGGTTCTGCTGCTCGGCCCGCTCGGTGCGAATGCGCACGAACTCCGCAAACCCGCCGGGCGTGAGCGTAATCTTGCCGCGATCGAGATGCGCAATGCTGTCGACCGCGCGATCGAGCAGGTCACGATCATGCGACACCATCAACACCGCACCGGTAAACCGGGCGAGCCAGTTTTCGAGCCAGAGCGTCGCCTCAAGGTCCAGATGATTGGTCGGCTCGTCGAGCAGCAACAGATCGGGTGCCGCGAACAGCGCGGCCGCGAGGGCAACACGCATGCGCCACCCGCCGGAAAAACTCGACATCGCACGGTTCTGGGCAGCATCATCGAAACCAAGGCCGGCAAGAATCGCCCCGGCCCGCGCGGTCGCACTGTCGGCATCGATGGTGATCAACCGGTCATGAATCTCGCCCAACCGCTCGGGCGCAGCGTGTTCCGCCTCGGTGAGCAGCGCCGCCCGCTCGACATCGGCGGCCAGCACCACCTCGATCGGCGTGATCGGCCCGGCCGGCGCTTCCTGCGCGACCGAACCCATTTTGGCCCGGTTGGCCAGGCGGATGGTACCGCCATCGAGCGTATGAATGCCCTGGATCAGCTTGAGCAGGGTCGATTTGCCCGCCCCGTTGCGCCCGATCAACCCGATCTTGCGGCCAGGATCGACCGTGAGTGCCGCATTTTCGAGCAGCGCACGGCCGGCGATGCTGAACGACAGATTTTCGATGCGAAGGAGGCTCATGCCCGCTTGCTAACCCAGCACGCGGGGCTTGCCCATACCGGACAGGGCGGCTATGGCCGCCCCGACTCTCGAACCTTCCGACAAAAACCCTGAAAAGAGACCCCAATGGCCATCGAACACACGCTCTCGATCATCAAACCCGACGCGACCCGCCGCAACCTGACCGGCGCCATCAACGCCAAATTCGAGGCCGCCGGCCTGCGCATCGTCGCCCAGAAGCGCATCCACCTCACCAAAGCACAAGCCGAAACCTTCTACGGCGTCCACAAGGAACGCCCGTTCTTCGGCGGTCTGGTCACTTTCATGACCTCCGGCCCGGTGGTCGCCCAGGTGCTCGAAGGTGAAGGCGCGGTCGCCAAGAACCGCGAGATCATGGGTGCAACCGACCCGAAAAAGGCCGCCGCCGGCACCATTCGCGCCGAATTCGCCGAAGATATCGAAGCCAATTCCGTGCATGGCTCGGATGCGGCTGATACCGCAGCGCACGAGATTGCCTTCTTCTTCGCCGGCATCGAAATCGTCGGCTGACATCGTCAAAAGGGGGCGCAAGCCCCCTTGTTCGCGCCGGTTCAGCCCTGATGCAGCGGCCAGACCAGCATGATCAACGGCACCGCAACCACCAGACTGACCAACGTCAGCGGCAGGCCCAGCCGCCAGTAATCGCCAAACCGGTAGCCGCCCGGCCCCATCACCAATATGTTGCATTGATGCCCGGTAGGCACCACCATCGGCAGGGCCGCACCGACCGCGACGGCCATCAGCAGCGGGTCGATCCCGACATGCAGCCCATGCGCCACACCCACCGCGACCGGCGCCATCAGCACCGCCGTCGCGGCATGATTGACGACATTCGATAAAATCATCGTCACCAGCAGCATCAGCGCGACCACGCCGAAGCTCGGCAAATGATGCGCCACATCAATGAACAGCGCAGCGATGGTCTTCGCCCCGCCGGTCTGCTGCAACGCCTGCCCGACAGGGATGATCGCGCCGAGCAGCACGATAACCGGCCACTCCACCGCATCATAAACCGCGCGCGGCGAGATCAGGCGCGCCAGCACCATCGCCAGCGCACCGCTGGCAAACGCCACGTCCGATGGCAGCACGCGCGTCGCGGCCAGCGTGATCGCGACGGCGAAAATCCCGAGCGCGGTGGCAATCCGCGCCGGCTTGCCAACGCGGATGGCGCGCTCAGCCAGCGGCAGGCAGCCCAGCTGCGTCATCACCTCGTCCAGGGTTTCGGCATCGCCCTGCAGCAACAGAATGTCGCTCGCCTGCAGCGGTATGGCCGAGTGCCGCCCCTTGATCCGCTCGCCCTGCCGCGCCACCGCCAGCAGGTTGACACCATACCACCGGCGCAACCCGAGTGACGCCGCCGATTTACCGATCAGCCGCGATTCCGGCTGCACCACACATTCGACGATGTCGATATCGTTCGATTTCAGAAAATCGTCCTCGATGTCCTTGTCCGATGCCAGGGTGAGCTTCGCGGTATCGAGCAGGATCGTCAGATTATCGGCATCCGCCTCGATCACTAAATGATCATCCGCCTGCATCCGATGATGCCGGCGCGGGGCCACCCGGCGGTCAGCGCCGTGCACGAGCCCGACCACCGCGAAACTCGCCTCCACCGCCTCTTCGAGATCACCGATCGTCTTGCCGTCGAACGGGCTGCCTGCGGGCACCTGCACCTCGGTCAGGTATTTCGCCATGCCGTAATGATCGTCCTGGCCTTGACCGCTCTGGCGTTCGGGCACCAGGAACCGGCTGAACAGCGCCATGAAAACAAGCCCCGCAACCGCGACACCGGCGCCGACCGGGGTGAACGAAAACATCGTGAAGCCGCCGTTGCCCAGTTGGCCCCGATACGCCGCGATGATGATGTTCGGCGACGTGCCGATCAACGTGGTCATGCCGCCCAGAAACGCGCTGAAGCCGAGCGGCATCAGAAACCGCGAAACGCTGGTGCCGCTGCGCCGCGCAAGCTGGATCGCAACCGGCATAAACACGCCGATCGAGCCGGTATCGTTGATCAGCGCCGAACTGACCGCCTCCGCCCCGGTCAGCGCGATCAATTGTCCGGACGGCGTTTTCGCGGCGCGGCCCAGCCATTTGGCCAGCAGATCGACCACACCGGACTGCCACATGGCGTGTCCCATGATCAGCACCGAAGCGACCGTGACCACCGCCGGGTTGGCGAAGCCGGCGAATACCGCATCGGGCTTCAGCACATGGGTCATCGCCAGAACCATCAGCGCCAGCACCGCGACCAGATCGTAGCGGATGATATTGGTCAAAAACAGCACCAGCGTGGCACCGATCACCGCAAAAACGATCATCTGGTCGAGCGGCATCGTGGCTCCATCGTGGGCGACGTATTCGGTTGCAGGGGTCGGTCAGGCTGCTCGGGGGGCCATGAAAAAGGGGAGCCGAGGCTCCCCTTTCAAGTCAGAATCATGTGCCGCCGCTTACGGTGCATGACCCAGATTGACGGTGTTGGGGCTGGTCACGGCACCGCCGATGGCACCGACGCCGCCGCCGATCAACGCGCCCGTGGCGGCCGATCCGCCGGTCGCCGCACCGATGATCGCACCGGTACCGGCCCCGATCGCACCGCCCGAAAGCGCGCGCGAGCCCGGCGTGTAGCCGCAGGCGGCAAGGCTGAGGGCCAGGGCTGCGAGCAGCGCCGGCGTCGCGAAGTGTCGGATCGTCAGGGTCCGTTTGGTTGACTGGGTCATGGTTGTTCTCCTTGTTACTCGGTCTGAATGAGTCGAGTTGATAACGTCTCATTCTTTGCAACGCCGTTACCGGGTGATGTCGGCAATGTAACGGCGCTGCTGTGGCAGCATCATGGCAGGCCCCGGCCTTGTTATGCATCCCCGCAGAGGGTAATCGGTCGGCGTTCTGGATAATTGGTTCGCATCCTCGCCAGACAACACCTCTGGCTGACGCTCCGCGGAAAGGGTTCCATGTTTTCTCGGCTTCTCGGGCTCATGTCTGCCGACATGGCCATCGATCTCGGCACCGCCAACACTCTGGTCTACGTAAAGGGGCGCGGCATCGTGCTCGATGAACCCTCGGTCGTCGCGATCGCCGAGGTCAAGGGGCGCAAGCAGGTTCTCGCGGTCGGCGAGGAAGCCAAGCACATGCTCGGCCGCACCCCCGGCAACATCCAGGCGATCCGCCCCCTGCGCGACGGCGTGATCGCCGATTTCGAGGTGGCGGAGGAAATGATCAAGCATTTCATCCGCAAGGTGCACAACCGCAAATGGGGCGCCTCGCCGCTCATCATCGTGTGCGTCCCCTCCGGTTCCACCGCGGTCGAACGCCGCGCCATCCAGGAATCCGCCGAAAGCGCCGGCGCGCGCAAGGTCCTGCTGATCGAGGAGCCGATGGCCGCGGCAATCGGCGCCGGCCTGCCGGTCACCGAACCCTCCGGCTCGATGGTGGTCGATATCGGCGGCGGCACCACCGAGGTTGCGGTGATCTCGCTCGGCGGCATCGTCTATGCCCGCTCCGTCCGCGTCGGCGGCGACAAGATGGACGAAGCCATCATCTCCTACATCCGGCGCAATCATAACCTGCTGATCGGCGAATCCTCGGCCGAAAAGATCAAGCTCGAAATCGGTGCCGCCTGGTCCGATCCCTCGGCCCCCGGCGTGTGGCGCGAGGTGAAGGGGCGCGACCTGATCAACGGCGTGCCGCGTGAAGTGCGGGTCAGCCAGGCGCAGATCGCGGAAAGCCTGGCCGAGCCGGTCAGCCAGATCGTCGAGACCGTCAAGGTCGCCCTGGAAAACACCCCGCCCGAACTCGCCGGCGACATCGTCGACAAAGGCATCGTGCTCACCGGCGGCGGCGCGCTGCTGCACCGGCTGGACGATGTCCTGCGCGAAGCGACCGGCCTGCCCGTGGTGGTGGCCGAGGAACCGCTGCAATGCGTCGCACTCGGCACCGGCCGCGCGCTGGAGGAGTTGAAACGCCTGCGCACCGTGCTTTCATCCATGTATTGATACGGCATACTGATACGGCATCATCTCGATCGGGGGACAGACGCATGGCGATCCGTAAAATCCTGCTGCCGCTGGCCGGCATTGCCTCCGCCCGCGGCGCGCTCACCACGGCCCTGATGTTGTCGGAGCGCTGGCGCGCCCATCTGCACGCGCTGCACGTCCGCACCGATACCCGCGATGTCGCACCGTTGGCCGGCGAAGGCCTGTCCGGCGCGATGATCGAGGAAATGATGGCGAGCACCGAAAAAGAGGGCAACAGCGAAGCCACCGCCCTCAGCGCCCTGTTCACCCAGGAAACCGCCGCGCGCGGCATTGCGGTCGGCGCGCCGGTGCGCGCGGCGGATGGCGCGGTGCGCGCCGCCTCCGCCCGGTTCTCCTCGGTGGTCGGACGTGAGGAAGAACTCGTCGCCGGCGAAGCCCGCCTGTCGGACCTGATCGTGGTGCCGCACCCGAAATCGGCCGAGGAAGTCGCATCGGCCGACGCGCTCCACGCCGTGCTGTTCGATTCCGGCCGCCCTGCCCTGATCGCCCCGGTTGGCGTGCCCACCACCATCGGCACCCGCATCGCGATCGCCTGGAACGGCACCGCCGAAAGCGCCTCGGCCGTCGCCTCGGTGCTGCCCTGGCTGGCCGATGCCACGGCGGTCCGGATCTTCCATTCGCCCGACTACCAGCGCCAGGGCCCGGGCGCCGACAAACTCGCCGCCTTCCTCGAACTCCACGGCATCACCGCCGATGCCACCGAATTCCGCGCGATCGATCGCAACGCGGGCACCGGCCTGCTCAGCGCGGTCGAAGCCTATGGCGCGGATCTGCTGGCGATGGGTGCCTATTCCCACTCGCGCCTGCGCCAGCTCATCCTCGGCGGCGTCACCCGCCATGTGCTGGAGCACGCCAAACTCGCCGTGCTGATGAACCGGTGAGCATGTTCGGCGTCGAGGACGCTGCGACCGAAGCCGCGATCCGCGCCTACGTGAAGCTGATGCGGGCGAGCCATGCGGTCAGCGCACGCACCGCCCCCCGCCTGATCGCCGCCGGCCTGACCCACACCCAGCTCGGCGTGCTCGAAGCCCTGCTGCATCGCGGCCCCCTCACCCAGCGCGACCTGTCGCGCAAAATCCTGACCAGCCCCGGCAATCTGACCGATGTGATCGACAAGCTCGCCAAACGCGACCTGGTCGCCCGCGTCGCCTGCAAGGAGGACCGCCGCAGCGTCCGCGTGGTCCTGACCGAGGCTGGCCGCGCCTTTATCGAATCCCTGTTCCCCGGCCATGCCGCCGATATCGGGGCAGCCATGTCCGGCGTGACGGGCGAGGATCTCGCAACGCTGGATCGGCTGCTGCGCCGCCTCGGCATCGCGGCCGGCGACGATTGACCTGACGTCGAGCGACCCTATATCATTCGATATCGAACTATAACCCACGCCCCGCCGCATCAGGAGATCATCGATGATCGAGCTACGCCCCTTCGACAGTATCGGCCGCTTCCGCAACGAGTGGCTCAACGCCCACCATCATTTCAGCTTCGGCGGCTATCACGACCGCGCGCGGATGGGCTGGGGTGCCCTGCGCGTCTGGAACGATGACGAGGTCGCCCCCCACACCGGGTTCGACCCGCACCCCCACCGGGACATGGAAATCATCACCTTCATCCGCCAGGGCGCCATCACCCACAAGGACAATCTCGGCAACGAGGGCGTCACCCGCGCGGGCGATGTGCAGGTGATGCACGCCGGCACCGGCATCACCCATGCCGAATACAATCAGGAAGACGAACCCACCCGCCTGTTTCAAATCTGGGTGATGCCGGACCGCACGGGCGTCGAACCCGGCTGGGCCAGCCGCGAATTCCCCCGCGCCACCGGCACCGGCCTGCACATTCTGGCCGGCGGCCGCCCGGGCGATGCCGCAAGCGGCGCCCTGCCCTTATACGCCGACGCCGCGGTTCTGGCCGGCAGGTTAGCCCCCGGCGAGCGCACAACCTACACGATGGAGCCCGGCCGCGCCGCCTATCTGGTTGCACCGCAAGGTAATTTCACCGTCAACGGCGTCGCCGCTTCAGCACGCGACGGCGTCGCAATCAGCGATGAACGCGCGATCGTGATCGAAGCCGGCGCCATCGAGACCGAACTGGTCCTTGTCGATGTGCGCTCATGAAACGAGTTTCATCTGCACAACCTGCCCACGTTTAGAATCGTCCCTATATCGCAGCCAAGGTCATCGATCCGTTACGCGAATAGTGTAGAAACACGAAACGAATGACGCGATCGAGCCACCGGTTCGCTGCGTTCCCGCGTTCCGACAATCTTCGTTTCGTCCTCCTGCGGCCAATCAACGGCCGGCCAACCATAAGGATAGCTTGTATGACATCGTTCCTCGCACGCCGCCGGCCGCATCGGATCGCGACACTCTCGGCCGTGCTCCTCGCCGGAACCTCGCTCGCAATCGCAACCCTGCGCCCCGCCATCGCGGACGACCAGTCCCTCAACGCCACCGCCAAGGTCCAGCAGGACTACAAACCCCTCCCCAGCTTCGCGCCGCTGGTCAAGGATGTCAGCCCCGCGGTCGTCTCGGTGACGGTTCACCTGAAAGTGCAGAATGCCGACTCGATGGGCGGCGGCGCACCCCACGGCATGCCGATGCCGTTTCCCTTCCCCTTCCCGCAACCCCAGCAGCCCCAGGCGGTCGAAGCCAAGGGCTCAGGCTTCTTCATCAGCTCCTCGGGCTATCTGATCACCAACAACCACGTCGTGAAAAACGCCAAATCGGTGTTCGTCACCCTGCTCGATGGTCAGCGCCTGGTCGCCCATGTCGTCGGCACCGACCCCGGCACCGATCTCGCCGTGCTGAAAGTCTCGCGCTCCAAGCCGTTCCCCTATCTCGAACTCGGCGATTCCGCGAAAGTCACACCCGGCCAATGGGTGATCGCGATCGGTAACCCGTTCGGCCTGGCCGAAACCGTCACCACCGGCGTGGTCTCCGCCCTCGGCCGCGATATCGGCGATGGCGAGTACGACAGCTTCATCCAGGTCGATGCCCCGATCAACGAAGGCAATTCCGGCGGCCCGCTGCTCAACCAGCAAGGCCAGGTGATCGGCGTCAACACCGCCATCCTCACCCCCACCGGCGGCTCGGTCGGCATCGGCTTCTCGATCCCGTCCGACATGGTCAAGCGGATCAGCACCGAACTGATCAAACAGGGCCACATCACCCGCGGCTTCATCGGCGTGCAGGTCCAGCTGATCAGCCCGGAAATGGCGACCGCCATGGGGCTGAAAAGCGAAAACGGCAAGGCCGATGGCGCGCTCGTCGCCGAAACCGTGCCGAACGGCCCCGCCGCCAAGGCCGGGCTCAAGCCGGGCGATGTCATCACCCAGGTCGATGGCAAACCGGTCACCAACCCGCGCGACCTCGCGCTGGCGATCTCCGAGATCAAGCCCGGCGATCCCGCGCACGTGCAGTATCTGCGTGACGGCAAGGCCGACACCACCGCGGTCACCGTCGAAAAAATGCCCGCCAACGCCCAGGCCGCCTTCAACGAAGGCCCCGGCAGCAAGGGCCATGGCGCCGCCAACAAGCCCGAACTCGGGCTCACCCTGGCGCCGCTCACCGAGTCCGATCGCCAGCAGCTCGACCTGCCGATGTCGAGCAAAGGTGCCGTGGTCGCCGGCGTCCTGCCGAACTCCCCCGCCGATGAGGCCGGGCTCCGTTCGGGCGATGTCGTCGTCGGCGTCGGCAGCACGCCGGTCGAGAATCCCGGCGACGCCATCAACGCGATCCACAAGGCCGAGGCCCAGAAAGCCAAGGCGATCGCGCTGCGCGTCATGCGCGGCAGCCAGGCCATCTTCGTCGCCGTGCCGCTGCCCAAGCCGGGTGCCAAAAAATAACCGGGCACGCCGTTCTCCCACCACCGCGCGCGGCGGAATCTCGCTCTACCAACCGCCGCACGCTCAACCGGATCATAGCAAACACGCCCCCGACCCTTGCAGGTCGGGGGCGTTTCTGATCTGACCACCCGAGAATTGCCCGTTTATTTGAGGTCCGCCGCATGCGTCCCGACCAATCCGCCCCGCCGAACACCGCGCCCGCCACCGCCGGCCGCGCCGCCAACGGCCTCGCCGCCCTCGAAGCCGAAAGCATCGAAATCATCCGCGAAGCCGCCGCCGGCTTTCGCACCCCGGTGATGCTCTATTCGATTGGCAAGGACAGTTCGGTGATGCTGCATCTCGCGATGAAGGCGTTCTACCCCGGCAAGCCGCCGTTCCCCTTGCTGCATGTCGATACCGGCTGGAAATTCCGCGAAATGATCAGCTTTCGCGACCGGATCGCCGCAACCCACGGGCTCGACCTGATCGTCCGCACCAATGCCGAAGCCGCCGCCCGCGGCATCAACCCGTTCGACCAGACCGCCTCGACCTACACGACCATCATGAAGACCGAAACGCTCAAAGCCGCGCTCGATGAATTCGGCTTCGATGCCGCATTCGGCGGCGCCCGGCGCGATGAGGAAAAATCCCGCGCCAAGGAACGCATCTTCTCGGTCCGCACCGCCACCCACGGCTGGGACCCGAAAGCCCAGCGGCCCGAATTATGGACCCTGTTCAACACCCGCCTCGCCCCCGGCCAGTCGATGCGGGTGTTCCCGCTGTCGAACTGGACCGAGGCCGATATCTGGAACTACATCGCCGCCGAGGCAATCCCGGTGGTGCCGCTCTATTTCGCCAAGCCCCGCCCGGTGGTGCAGCGCGGCAGCCAATGGATCATGGTCGATGACGACCGCCTGCCGCTCCGCCCCGGCGAAACACCCGAACTGCGCAACGTGCGCTTTCGCACCCTCGGCTGCTACCCGCTCACCGCCGCGGTCGAATCCACCGCGACCACGCTCGATGCTGTCATCGCCGAAATGCGCGCCTCGCGCGTCTCCGAGCGCGAAGGCCGCCTGATCGACCACGACGATTCCGCCGCGATGGAAAAAAAGAAGCGGGAAGGGTATTTCTGATGAACGACATGACCGCGCTCGAACCCCGCACCCTGCTCCGCCTGCTTACCTGCGGCTCGGTCGATGACGGCAAATCCACCCTGATCGGCCGGCTGCTGTTCGATACCGACAACATCCCCGACGATCAGCGCGCCAGCCTCGAACGCGATTCCCGCAAATTCGGCACCGACGGTGCCAATATCGACTATGCCCTGCTGGTCGATGGGCTGGAGGCCGAGCGCGAACAAGGCATCACCATCGATGTCGCCTACCGGTTCATGGCAACCCCCCGCCGCAAATTCATCATCGCCGACACGCCGGGCCACGAGCAATACACCCGCAACATGGCCACCGGCGCCTCGACCGCGCAGCTCGCCATCCTACTGGTCGATGCCAGCCAGGGCCTGCTGACGCAAACCCGCCGCCACGCCTTCATCGCCGATCTGCTCGGCATCCGCCACGTCGTCCTCGCCGTCAACAAGATCGATCTGATCGGCCACGACCAGGCCCGCTTCGATGCGATCGCGCATGATTTCGCAACCCTCGCCGCCCGCTTTCACTTCCACACCATCACCACCATTCCCGTCTCCGCCCGCCATGGCGACAATGTGGTCCACCGCAGCGCCGCAATGCCCTGGTACCAGGGCCCGACCCTGCTCGAACATCTGGAGACGATCGAACCCGCCACCGCGCAGACCGGCCCGTTCCGCTTTCCGGTGCAATGGGTCAGCCGGCCGGATGCCGATTTCCGCGGCTATGCCGGCACGGTCGCCGGCGGCGCGATCCACCCCGGCGATGCCGTCATCGTCGCGGCATCCGGCCGCACCAGCACCATCGCCCGCATCGTCACCGCCGATGGCGACCGCAGCATCGCCAACGCCGGCGACGCCATCACACTCACTTTGGCCGATGAGCTCGACATCTCGCGCGGCGACATCCTCGCCACCCCCGATAGCCGCCCGGACGTCGCCGCCCAATTCGCCGCCGATCTCGTCTGGATGAGCACGGCACCCCTGCTGCCCGGCCGCCCCTATATCGTGCGGATCGGCACGGCCAGTGTCTCCGGCGTGGTCTCGAAAATCCGCCACAAGGTGAACGTCAATAATTTCGACGAGCTCGCGGCCGACCAGCTCACCTTGAACGAGGTCGCCCTGGTCAACCTGGCCCTCGCCGCCCCGGTCGCGTTCGATGCCTATCAGGACAACCGCCGCACCGGCGCCTTCATCCTGATCGACCGCGTGACCAACGAAACCGTCGCCGCCGGCATGATCCGCCACGCGCTGCGCCGCGCCAGCAACATCCACACCCAGGCCCTCACGATCGACCGCACAGCGCGCGAGGCACGCAACGGCCACCGCCCGGCGATCCTGTGGTTCACCGGCCTGTCCGGCTCGGGCAAATCGACCATCGCCAATCTGCTGGAAACCAGGTTGCACCTGCTCGGCGCGCACACCTACCTGCTCGATGGCGACAACATCCGCCACGGCCTGAACCGCGACCTCGGCTTCACCGATGCGGACCGGGTGGAAAACATCCGCCGGGTGGGCGAGGTTGCCAAATTATTCGCCGATGCCGGCATGATCGTGCTGGTCAGCTTCATCTCGCCGTTCCGCGCCGAACGGCAGATGGCGCGCGAACTGGTCGAACCCGGCCTGTTCCACGAAGTCTTCGTCGACACCCCGATCGATATCTGCCGCCAGCGCGACCCCAAAGGCCTCTACCGCAAGGCGGACGCCGGCCAGATCCGCAATTTCACCGGCATCGACAGCCCCTACGAACCCCCCGAAGCGCCGGAGTTTCATCTGCAGACCGCCACATCGACGGCCGATGATCTCGCGGAAGGTTTGATCGCGGCGCTCCGTGTCCGTCTTGGATTTCCGATCTGAGCGCAATTCTGTCGGAAAACTTTACACTTCATCATATAAGCCATGGGACAAAATCGATAACCATCTGATATTCTTTTGTGAATTGAATTGGCACTCGTTTCGCTAACGGCATATACGCTGTTTGTTCAAGGTTGTTCAAGCACAGCCTGCCATCATGAAGCTTAAATCATTCAGTCTCATCGGCGCTGCCATAGCGGCGTTCGGAACGAACTCCGCGCAGGCTGACACGATCAATCCCCTAACCGCCCATATTTCACGGTTGCACCAGGTGCGGATTTCGGCACCCTGCCGATCGACGGTGTTTATACCAACATGGTGCAACCAAAGCCCGGTCCCGACGGTCTGACCGCCTACAATTCCAGCTATGGCGGAACGGCAGTCAATGACGTCAATAGCCATCGCAAATTGACGTGGTGGACCCCCTCGACGACAACCGGGGTCACCGCGACCGGCACCAACACCGTATCGCTGCGTGACCACAACACGCCTTTCTTCCCGCCCAACGGTACGCGGTCTAATGACACCACTTCATTCCAAGCAGCAGTCTTTACCGGCCGATTCTCCCTCGCATCCGCCGAGACGCTGACTTTTGATCGCGGTGCGGACGACGACGCAGCCGCAATTATTTCAGGCAAATCTCGTGGCTGATGCGGCGCAAACTGGGCTGAATTGACAACGGGTAACGCGAATTGGACGAAGAGCAGACGGCCGGCTTACCGGCCGCACTGGGGACCGCCAGCTCCGCAGACGAAGTCCGCACCTGATTTTTGTCAGGAAATTTTACACCTTAATCGAATTGCTGGACGATCCAATGTCTAACCCCCTGAAACAAAACGCTTTTGTAATTTGGCACGACAATTGCAAGACATTCAGCGCAAAACTTAAACGCGATTGTTTCCGAATACGGATGCCCCTCATTCTCGAATTATCTGGAGTTACCAATGTTTAATAAATTGGCTCTTCTTACCGGCGCCGCTGCCCTGGCATCTTTCTTTGGTGCCGTCACTGCGCAGGCCGACCCATCCTTGACCTTTGACGTTACCGTCTGGACTGCCGCAACTCCGAACGCGCAGATCGGCGATGCCAGCCAACAGGCCCTGCCGACCAACCCGATCATCGGGGCTGGCAACCTGATGGCAACCGCAACCTACACCGGCATCCCGAACTGGTTCGACAGCGCACAGTCCAGCAACACGTTCGCCGGCTTCACCAATAACGAAGCAGGCTTCTCGAATATCAACTATTACAACGGTGGTTCAGGAAGCAGCGTTCTCAGCACCGGAAATTTCGGCAGTGTCGCGCTGTTTGAACTGACGTTCACGACGACCCACGCCTTCTCCGGCACCGTGACCCATGACGATGGGTTCAGCCTTTACGACGGCACCAATCAGCTGGTGAACAGCGCTTACCCGACCAACGCAACTCCGACCAACTTCAGTGTCACCCCGGGGACCTATAATATCTGGTATCTCGAAGCTAACGGCGCGCCGGCAGAGCTGCAGTTCAGCAACGTGAATGTGCCGGAACCTGGCTCGCTGGCCGTTCTCGGCACCGCCCTGGTCGGCCTCGGCCTCGTTCTGCGTCGCCGCAAGCGCGCCTGACGATCAAACACGGCAAAACCACCCGAACGCGCCCAGTCAAATGGGCGCGTTTTCTTTGCTCATGCCGATGCAACCACCCCACGGCGCCACGCCGTCAGCACGCGGAGGATCCCTACCCCTCGATACCCATCACCCAAGCCCCCAACCCCACAACGTCATTGCGAGCGCAGCGCGGCAATCCAGCCCCGCGACACCCCCAAACCAAAAATTCTAACACACTCCTAACAAACCCCTTTCTCACCCCCCAACCCCACCACGTCATTGCGAGCGCAGCGCGGCAATCCAGCCCCGCCACACCCCTAAACCAAAAATTCTAACGCACCCCTAACAAACCCCTTTCTCACCCCCCACCCTCTATGTTTATCTCCCCCCATGATCTCGAACGCGCCCTTCATGCCCTCCGACCCGTCCGAGCGCTTCGCGATGATCTTCCGCGCCCTGCAGCGATCGGTGGCCGACAACGGCTACCGCCTCAAAATCCACGGCCCGCTCCTCGTCCTGATCTGGAACTACCTCAGCCGCCAGATCGCCCG
>NZ_FTNE01000006.1:0-70975 GCF_900156265.1 Acidiphilium rubrum | reverse complement strand
CCAATACAAAATCAACCCCGACGGCAGCATCGACTTCACGCCGGAACAACTCCACGAAATCCTCGGCCCACCCCAACCGCCCGTGCCACCCTGGCACCAACCCTTCATCCCCTCCTTCAACGTCAAAAAACTCTGGCGGAAGGGGCCATGATTTCGCACGTCCTATTCGTTACGATAACGCAACAAAAAACACAAAAAGACAAGGGAAGTTCTTCTTTTTTGTGAACAAAAAAGAAGCAAAAAAAACTTTGTTCATTTGGGCCCGTGCCTTTGAAAACGCCCGTGCCCCAGGGTCGGAAAGTTTTTTGCTTCTTTTTTACAAAAAAGAAGCCTTCCCGCCCCCACCCCAGCGAAACGATCGCACCCAACCGCTACCCGGCAACGATTTGCGAACAAAAACTGTCAGGAAATTTTACACATTGGGAGAAACGCTTTGCAGTTTTTTCCATATCTCGTTGTAATAACTCAATATTTTTTATTGGCATGAAACATGCTTTAATCTAACCCACAGTGAGTTCCACTGCAGAATTCTTGTCGTTTACGGAGTCCAGCATGTCTTTCAAAACCCTTCTTCTCACCGGCTCGGTCGCTGCCGCGATCCTCATGTCGAGCACCTCAGCCTTCGCCGGCGCCAACCTCCTGACCAATGGCTCGTTCGGCAACGGATTCAGCGGCTGGACCATGTCCGACAGCGGCGCCGGCACCACGACGAGCAATGAAGAAGTCATCGCCACCGATAACGTTGCGCGCAACTACCCGACAGGCGCCTACGGCCAGGCCGTCGCGAACGATATGCTGACCACCGGCAGCCCGGATATCAGCAGCGGTCACGCCGCCTATTTCTCGACCGATACCGGCACCCAGACGTTGTCACAGACCATCGCTCTGAACGCCGGCACCTACAGCATCGGATTCGACGTATACGTACCGGCCAACGGCTACGGCAACCCGAACGACGCAACCTTCAGCGGCACCGTCGCCGGCACCAGCCTGATCTCCGACGCCAGCGTCGCTGCGATCGGTAAGGCCGATGGCACCAACACCTGGACGCTCGTTTACGGTACGGCCAACATCGCGACCGCGGGCAATTACGCCGTCGATTTCTCCTTCACCGGATCGACCGCAACCGCCAAAGACATCCTGGTCGATCGCGTGTTCGTGATCCCCGGCACCGTCAACGTGCCGGAACCCGGCTCGCTCGCCCTGTTCGGCACCGCGCTGGTCGGCCTCGGCCTCGTTCTGCGTCGCCGCAACCGCGCCTGAAACCACGATTAGGCTAAAATGGGTGGGGACCCAACGCCTCCGGTTCACCGGAGGCGTTTTCGTTTCCATTGCATTGACGACCGCGCGGCCGCCCGATAGCCCCGCTGCATGAACCCCACCAACCCACCCCGCTTTACCATCCGCGCCGCCCGGCCGGACGATGCCGCCGCAATCACCGCGCTCCGAAACCTGCCCGGCGTGCGGCACGGCACCCTCGCACTGCCGTTCAGCCAGACCGCCACCAGCGTCGCCTTTCTCGAAAAGCTCGGACCCGATAATCACCTCGTCGTCGCCGAAGCCGGCACCGAACTGGTCGGCACCGCCAGTCTCAACCGCTACACCGGCCGGCGCGCGCATGTCGCCGGTCTCGGCATCAACGTCGCCGATCCCTGGCAAGGCCAGGGTGCCGGCGCCGCGCTGATGGCTGCGCTGATCGATCTGGCCGACAACTGGCTGGGCCTGGTGCGGATCGAACTCAACGTATTCACCGACAACCGCCGCGCCATCGCGCTCTACGAAAAATTCGGCTTCGTGACCGAAGGATGCCAGCGTGCCTATGCGCTGCGCGATGGCGTGCTGATCGATTGCCTGTCGATGGCGCGACTCCACCCCGCCCCGTCGCCATGAAAACGGCCGCACGGCACGCCGGACCGCTGGCCGGCCTGATCGCGCTGCCCTGCCTTGCGAACCTTTTGCTGATCCTCGGCATCATGCATGCCGATCCGGCGCTGTTCTATCGCGGTCTCACCCTCGGTCTGCACACCGGCCCGTTCCCAGCACCCGGCTCACCGACCTGGGCGGACCCCACCATCGGCCTGATCACCCAGGCTCAAGGCATGTTGAGCGCGAAGGACTGGCTCGCCGGCATCATCCCCTGGTGGAACCCCTATACCGGGGTCGGCATGCCGCTCGCGGCCGAAATGCAGACCTTGTCGTTCTTTCTGCCCTTCGTGCTGCTGCTCCGCCTCGCCCACGGCTGGCTGATCCTGCGGCTGGTGCTGCAAAGCCTCAGCGGCGCCGCGCTCTACGCTTTGCTGCTCGACCTCGGGACCACGCGGTTCGCCGCTTTCGTCGCCGGTGCGCTCTACGGGCTGAGCGGCATTTTCTTCCTGGTGCCGCACGCGGCCGGCCCGCTGCCGTTCATGCCGCTGCTGCTGCTCGGCATCGAACGCGCCACCCGCGCCGCCCGAACCCACACCCCGCAAGGCTGGGGCCTGATCGCTTTCGCGACCGCCGCGATGATCTATGCCGGCTATCCGGAAACCGCCTATTTCGGCGGCCTGCTCGCGGCGGCGTGGACCCTGCGCGCCCTCGCCCTGGCGGGGGCGGATCGCTCCCGCCTCGCGGGCAAGATCATGTTCGGGCTGATCCTCGCCCTCGCCCTCGCCGCCCCCTTGCTGATCCCCTTCGCCGATTACGTGCGGATATCCTACTACGGCCCGCATGACGGATATTTTTCCCTCATCGCGTGGCCCGCCTCGGCCATGCTGTCGGTGTTGCCCTTCATAGTCGGCCCGATCGCGGGGCCGATTCCCCCCGCGCTCGCCGCCACCGCATCCGGCCCGATCGACAATGCCTGGTGGCAGACCGGCACCTGGTTCGGCATCATCGCCATCGCCATCGCGCTGATCGCGATCATCCCACGCCACCGCGAACGCGGCCGCGCCATCATGCTCGGTTGCATCATCGCGTTCGGGATGCTCCGGATCGAGGGGATCGATCTGGCGCGCAAGACGTTCAACCTGATCCCCTTCGTCGGCACGACGGATGCGATCCGCTTCGTCACCCCGGCACTCGATCTCGCCCTGCTCATCATGGTCGGCCTCGCGCTCGATCACTGGCAGCGCCGCGGTGCCCTGCCCCGCCGCACCGCCGCGATCGCCGGGGCCATCTGCCTCGGCCTGATCCTGATCGTCACCCTGCCCCACCGCACCCAATTGCTGGCCTGGTACCACGCGAGCCAGTTCGACCACCGCTTCGCCCTGGTCGCCTGCGGCACCGAACTCGCCGCCGCACTGGCCTGCCTCGCGATCATGACCAAACGACCAGGCCGGCCTGCCACGATCATGCTCGCACTGCTCGCACTGGGCGATGCCACGGCGACCATGGCATCCGGTCAGGCCGCCGCCGCATGGTCGAGCGAACAAGCGACCGGCGGCATCCGCTTTCTGCAAGCACACCAAGGACTCGGCCGGTTCTTCACACTGGGACCGTTCGGCCCGGATTATCCCGCCGCCGATCGCCTCGCCGCGATCAACACCAACCAGTTGCCGGTCGCCGCCGCCTGGATCGACTTCGGCAATACCGCCCTCGGCCTGCAA
This sequence comes from Acidiphilium rubrum, assembly GCF_900156265.1. GTDB lineage: Bacteria > Pseudomonadota > Alphaproteobacteria > Acetobacterales > Acetobacteraceae > Acidiphilium > Acidiphilium rubrum. The sequence continues at coordinate 67,391 of NZ_FTNE01000006.1, read as the reverse complement.
CCCGCAGCACCGCTCGCCGCCCAGGCCGCGTCCCTGCGCAGCCACCTCGCTGCCTTCCGTGCGATCGGGGTCACCGCCATCCTGACCCCACCGGGCCTCGATCCGTTCCGCGACAGCACGCGCCTGATGCTCGATGCCACCAGCGTGCCCGGCGCTTCGCTCCAGGGCAGCGCGACAATCCAGGGCAGCCTGCCGGCGAGCACGCCGGTGCCCCAGCGGATCAGCACCATCGGCGTCCAGATCGGCACCTATGACGGCGCCTCGACCGGGCCATTGAATGTCACGCTCTGCGCCGGCAGCAACTGCGCGACCGGCGAGGCCAGCCTCGATCACGCCGCCGACAACGCGAGCTTGCCGATCGCACTGGACCATCCGCTGCACATCCCGCCCGACACGGCGCTGCACTACAAATTCACCCACCCATCCGGCAACGCCGTGGTGCTCTGGATGGGCCGGATCGCCGGCACCACCATCACCGCGCCGCATCTGCGCTTCGATGCGCCGCAGCCGAACCCGGCGCCGCGCCTGATCTACCGCGACCGTGCCATGTGGATCTACCGCCTGCCCGGCGCCGCGCCCTTCTACACGGCACCCGGCTGCACGATCACCAACGCCAGCCTGAACCGCGTCACCACCGATTGCGCAGCACCCGCGACCCTGATCCGCCGCGAAGCCTGGTTCGGCGGTTGGCACGCCATCATCGGTCATCACCCCGTCATCATCGCCCGGCACGGTCCGTTGTTCCAGGCGATCGCGCTGCCCGCCGGGCGCAGCCGCATCCGGTTTTTCTACCGTCCGCGCCACACACGCCTCGCCTGCCTGCTCGCCCTGGCCGCCCTTGGTCTCGCGCTGATACTGCAAACAAGCGGCCGGCTTGGCGGCGGCGGGCGCGCACGCCTATAAACCCGCATGTCGCATAACAGCTTCGGCCATCTGTTCCGTGTCACCACCTGGGGCGAAAGCCACGGCCCCGCGATCGGCTGCGTGGTCGATGGCGTGCCGCCGCGCATCGCCCTGTCCGAAGCCGATATCCAGCCGTTTCTCGATCGCCGCCGCCCCGGCCAGTCGCGCTTCACCACCCAGCGCCGCGAACCGGACACCGTAAAAATCCTGTCCGGCGTCTATCAGGGCCAGACCACCGGCACGCCGATCGCGCTGATGATCGAGAACACCGACCAGCGGAGCAAGGATTACGCCAATATCGCCGACCGGTTCCGCCCCGGCCATGCCGATATCGCCTATCACTGGAAATACGGTATTCGCGACCCGCGCGGCGGCGGACGATCCTCGGCGCGCGAAACCGCCATGCGCGTCGCGGCCGGTGCCATCGCCCGCAAAATCCTGGGCGATGACATCATCATCCGCGGCGCGTTGGTGCAGATGGGTCCGCACGGCATCGACCGCAGCCGGTTCGACGATGCCGAGATCGATCGCAACGATTTCTTCTGCCCCGACCCGCTCGCCGCCCGCCTGTGGGAGGCCGAACTCGATGCCATCCGCAAATCCGGCTCCTCGGTCGGTGCCGTGGTCGAAATCACCGCGAGCGGCGCGCCACCCGGCCTGGGGGCGCCGATCTATGCCAAGCTCGATGCCGATCTGGCGGGTGCGATGATGAGCATCAACGCCGTCAAGGCGGTCGAGATCGGCGATGGTTTTGCCGCCGCCGCCCTGCGCGGCGAAGCGAACGCCGATGAAATGCGCATGAACCCCGACGGCTCCGTGCGCTTTCTGGCCAATCACGCCGGCGGCGTGCTGGGCGGCATTTCGACCGGTCAGCCGATCGTGGTGCGCTTCGCGGTCAAGCCGACCAGTTCGATCCTGACCGAGGTCGCGAGCGTCGATGCCGAAGGCACCGAGGTCGATATCCAGACCAAAGGCCGGCACGACCCCTGCGTCGGCATCCGGGCCGTGCCGGTCGGCGAGGCGATGATGGCCTGCGTGCTGGCGGATCATTGGCTGCGCCACCGCGCCCAATGTGGCGAATTCGTACCCGGGGGGTTGCCTATCACACAAATGTGATAGCGAAAGGACCATCCGACCTGTAGTATACACGTATCATGAATATGACACGCACACCGATCCAGCGCACGAAAGACATCAAGTCGATCATTTCGGTCGCCGGCCGAAAATTCTGGGCGGATCGGCTGTCAGCGTTACAGGCCAATGTCGGGGCCGGTGCGCGTTATGGCAAGCTGGTTGCCAAGCGTTATGCCGCTGAATTTGCAGCCGAAAAATGCCGCCTTGGGCGCGAAATGTCGGCGCTCGAAACCAGCCTCGCCAGCCGTGTCGCCGGGCTCTCCGCGCTCGATGCCAGGCTGAACGCCGCCGGCAAGGTGCGGTTCCGCGCCGCCCTCGCCGCCGCGCTAACCGGCGAGGCGACGCTGATCCCCTTACTACATCTTCATCGAACCGCCATCTTGCATGAAGCCGCCGGCTTCGATGTTCAGTTTGCCGGATTCGAGGATGGCGCGCCGTTCGACCTGCTGATCACCCGCGACGGCGTCACCGCCGAAATCGCATGCGACACGCTCTCCGCCGAGGAAGGCCGGCTGGTGCATCAATCCGCCTGGATGCGTCTGATGGACCGGATCGACCCCGACCTGCAGACGTGGCTTTCCGCCCACCCCGGCCGTTACCTCCTGAAAATGACGCTGCCGCAAGGCTTGCGCGATGCCGCGGCGGCCGATGGCACCAACGCCCTCGCAGCCCTGCATCAACGCATCAACACCATGCTCTCGACCGCCAAACGCTCCGATCACGACGAAGCGGCCGTGCTGCGGCTCGACCCGTTGATGCTCGCCGCCGCCCAGGCTGGCGAGAACGGGTTGATGAACAAGCTGCGCCACGAGTTCGGCCCGGAAGCCAATCTCGCGGTCACCGGCGCCGGCAATGGTCTTTTCGTGCTCGCCGCACGGGCCGGCAGTGAAAATGAAATCGCCGTCGCCATGCGCAAGCGCCTCGCCGCCCTGGCACCGACCCGGCTCACCGGCACGCGCCCGGGGATTCTGGCCATGTTCATCGAAGACACCGATCGCCTGGAATGGACCCTGCTGCGCGATCATCTGACGCTGGAAGGCGAGGCACGGCAGTTCCTTACGTTCCCGGAAGCGCGCATCGTCGTCGCGGTCACCTGCGCCTCGCGCTTCGAGCTTTATGCCGAGATCGGCACCGACAGCGCCATGCGATTCCGCAATCCATCGCACCCCGCCGCCAAGCTGGCAGCGCTCGCACCGGCAATTCTCTCGACCATGTAAACGCGTTTACGTGTCGGTGCGCCCGGTCACGACAGTGCCGTGGCGCATTTCACTTGGCAGACTCATCGCAACCAGACGCGCGGCCGCAGGTTCAGCCGCCAGCATCGCCGAGTCGAACAAATTGACCCGCAACCGGGTCCGCGCGACTTCCGCCGCCCAGGACAGAACCAGATCGCGTCGCGCCGCCATCGATGCACCGACCACCCCGGCATAGGCGGCCGGCGCGCCATTGCGGACCAACGCCACCGCCCGACCATATGGCGCATCGCGCAGCAAACCGCCGCAGGCGCGAATCAACCGCCACGTCGCGGTCGCGTTGATGCCGAACGCGGGCTCCCAGTCGGTCTGGTCGATCTGCCCGACCGGCAACAACCGTCCGGCCGTGGCGGCGGCGTGCACCAGAATATCCAGCCGGCCGAACCGCTCGTACAGGCTGATGCCGATCTGATCAGTCACATCACCCTTGGTCAGATCCGCCGGCAGCAGCGTCGCCTCGCCACCAAGGGCGCGGATCGCATCATCGGTGGCGGTGAGCCCAACGTCGTCGCGCGCCGCGATCACGACATGCGCACCAAGCCGCGCCAGCCCGATCGCGGTGGCCGCGCCGATGCCGCGGCTGGCACCGGTTACCAGCGCCACGGTGCCGCTCAATACCTGTGTGCTCGGTTCATCCATCACCCGATTATGGGTCAGCGCATGTCGATGAACAAGCCGATTGTCAGCGCGAGCCCCACCAGAACCACGCCGCCGCGCAGGATGCGCTCGTTGATCCGGCGCAGCATAAGCACGCCGACTTGCCCGCCGAGCACCGCCGCGATCGCGACGTACAGCACCAAGCCCCACGCGATCTGCGCGCGGAACAGAAACACCACCACGGCAGCGGCGTTCATCACCCCGGCCAGCACGTTCTTGGTCGCCCCGGCCTGGCGCACCGCAACGCCCGCAGCGGTCAGCGCCGCCAGCATCAGGATACCGATGCCACCGCCGAAATATCCGCCATAGATCGAAATCAGAAATTGCGCCGCCATCGCACCCCGCACGCCCAACCGTGACGCCATCGATGCATCCGGGCGCCGGCCGAAACTGCCCCAGGCGAACACGATCGTCGCGAACAGCACCAGAAACGGCACCATCCGCGCGAACACACCGGCCGGCGTGGTCAGCAGCAGCACCGCCCCAAGCGCGCCGCCGACCAGGCTGATGCCGAACAGCGTGGCAAACCCCAGCCCGGCCGCGCCGGTTACCAAATTGCGCCCGGCGATGCCGGTCGTGACCTGTCCGGGGAACAGCGCGATGGTCGAGGTGATGTTCGCGGCCCGCGGATCGAGCCCGGCGAACAACAGCGCCGGAAACGTCAGAAACGAGCCGCCGCCCGCCAGCGCATTCTGCGCGCCGGCCGCGAACGACACGGCCACCAGCACAAGATCGCGCCAGTTCATGCCGCGCCGCCGGCCTCCGGCGGTGCGATGTGCAATTCGACGCCGAGTGTCGCCAGCAGGGCGATCATCGCCGCCGGTGGCGGTTGATCGGTGTACAGGGCCGATATCTGCGACAGCGTGCCCACGCGCATCAACGCCGGGCGGCCGAATTTGGTATGATCAGTGACCAACAGAACACGGCGGGCGTTGCGAATGATCGCTTGCGAACAAATCACCTCGTCCATATCGTAATCATACAATCCGCCATCGGCATCGATGCCGGAAATGCCGATGATGCCGATATCGGCGCGGAACTGGTCCAGCATGTCACGAGTCGCCTGCCCGGTGATGCCGCCATCGCCGTTGCGCACCATGCCGCCGGTCAGCACGATCCGAAAATCGGTGTTCTCGCTCAGGATGCGTGCGACGTTCAGATTATTGGTGATGATGCGCAGATGCTGGTGATCGAGCAGCGCGCGCGCCACCTGCTCGGTGGTGGACCCGATGTTGATGAACAGCGAGGCGCGCTCCGGCACATCCGCCGCCACCTGCACGGCAATCCGCTGCTTGGCAGCCAGATTAACCACTTTGCGCCGGGCATATTCCATGTTCTCGATGCTCGAGGGCAATCCAGCGCCGCCGCGATAGCGGCTGATCCGCCCCTCGGCGGCCAGCGTATTCAAGTCACGCCGTATGGTCTGCACCGTTACATCGAAATGCTGCGCGAGGGCATCGATCGTCTGAAAACCGCGCGATCCGACCAAGGCGACGATCTCGCTCAGTCGGTTCAAGGTGGTGGGCCGGTCGGACAGTGTCGTCTCCTGCAATAAGCGGCGGAACGCGACCGCCGTGATGGGCACAGATGCCGCGCCCGCAACATCTTGGCAAACCACCACAGCGGCGCCGAGACGCTTCATGGTCGTCGAAAGCGCGGACCCAACGATCGACCTCACTATTTTTTTCGCTTGCGAACATTGATCAGCCCTGATACGAGCATTTCAACAATAATTTTGAGGAAATGGTTCGAACATGGTCAACTCCATGACATATTCCGAATATTTTATAGTTCGACGTGACGGCGGGTGCTCATGAGCGCCCCGATCGACCTGCTGATCATCGGCGGCGGCATCAACGGGACCGGCATCGCGCGCGACGCCGCCGGACGCGGCCTGTCCGTTCTGCTGGTCGAGCAGGACGATCTCGCATCCCACACATCATCGGCCAGCACCAAACTGATCCACGGCGGGCTGCGCTACCTGGAATACTACGAGTTCCGCCTGGTCCGCGAAGCGCTGATGGAGCGCGAACGCCTCCTCGGCATCGCCCCGCACATCATCTGGCCGCTCGAATTCGTCCTGCCCCACTCCGCCGACCAGCGCCCGGCCTGGATGATCCGCGCCGGGCTGTTCCTGTACGACCATCTGGCCAAGCGCAAACGCCTGCCCGCGTCGCGCGCGGTGACGTTCGGCCCGCATCCGGCCGCCGCCGTGCTGAAACCGCAGAACCGCCGCGGCTTCACCTATGCCGATTGCTGGGTCGAAGACAGCCGTCTCGTCGTGCTCAACGCGATGGACGCCGCCGAACATGGCGCCGATGTTCGAACCCGAACAAAACTGATTACCGCCCGCCCCGACGGTGCGCTCTGGCGCGCCGACATCGAAGACCGTGCCACCGGCGCGCGTGAAACCATCACCGCGCACGCCATGGTCAATGCCGCCGGCCCCTGGGTCGGCGAGGTGCTGAGCGCCAAGCTCGGTCGCAACACGCAAAAAACCGTGCGGATGATCAAGGGCAGCCACATCATCACCCGCAAACTCTACGACGGCGAGTTCGCCTTCATCCTGCAAAACCCGGACAAGCGCATCATCTTCGCGGTGCCCTATGAGCATGATTTCACCCTGATCGGCACCACCGACATCCCCTACGAGGCCGATCCGTCCAAGGTCGAGATCACCAAGGCCGAAACCGATTACCTCTGCGAAAGCATCTCGCGCTATTTCCGCACGGAAATCACCGCGGCCGATGTCGTGCGCAGCTATTCCGGTGTCCGCCCGCTGTATGATGATCACGCCGAGAACGCCTCAGCCGTCACACGCGACTATGTGCTCGATGTCGAAGGCGGCAACGGCAAACCCGCCCTGCTCTCGGTGTTCGGCGGCAAGATCACCACCTACCGCAAACTCGCCGAACACGCGCTCGAGAAACTTCTGCCCGCGATGGGCCGCCCGATCGGCACCAGTTGGACCGCCGGCGCCGCGCTGCCGGGCGGTGATATGCCGGGCGCCGATTTCGATGCCTACCTCGCAACCCTGACACGGAAATACCCATCCCTGCCGGCCCCGCTGCTTCACCGCCTCGCCCGCGCCTACGGCACCCGCGCCGAGCGCGTGTTGGGCAACGCAAGCACCACGGCCGATCTCGGAGTGGATTATGGCGGCGGTCTCACCGCGGCCGAACTCGATTACCTTGTCGCCCATGAATGGGTGCGCGAGGTTGAAGATGTTCTCTGGCGGCGCTCGAAGCTCGCGTTGCACGTGCCTGAAGACACGGCAACGCGAGTCGCTGCGTATCTGCGAGGGTGTAAAGTAAAGGAAAGTACTTCTTTTTTGTAAAAAAGAAGCAAAAAACTTTTATTCGTTAGACCAGCAGAAAACTCTGGAAAATAGACGCGATCAAGGAATTTTTTACTTCTTTTTTCTTAAAAAAGAAGACCTTGCTTCCCAAGGTAATTCAACAAAGGAGGAAATCATAATGTCACAATACGTCGGCGCCATTGACCAGGGCACCACCAGTTCGCGATTCATCGTGTTCGACAAAGGCGGCAACATCGTGTCCGTCGCGCAGAAGGAACATAAGCAAATCTACCCCAAGCCCGGTTGGGTCGAGCATGATCCGCTGGAAATCATGGCTAACACCAACGAAGTGATCGGCGCCGCCCTCGCCCGCGCCAACCTCTCCGCCACGGATCTCGTCGCCGTCGGCATCACCAACCAGCGCGAAACCACCTTGCTGTGGGACAAAAAAACCGGCCAGCCGCTCTGCAACGCCCTGGTGTGGATGGATACCCGCACCGACCAACTGGTCCAGCGCTTCACCAAGGACGGCGGGCAGGACCGCTTCCGCGCCAAGACCGGCCTGCCGCTCGCGACCTATTTTTCCGGCCTGAAACTGCTCTGGATTCTTGAAAACGTCGAAGGCGCGCGCGCCAAAGCGGAATCAGGCGACGCCCTGTTCGGCACGATCGACAGCTGGATGGCCTGGAACCTCACCGGCGGCACCAATGGCGGCATCCACCTCACCGACGTCACCAACGCCAGCCGCACCATGCTGATCGACCTCGCCACCTGCGACTGGGACGAAGAAATGCTCAAGCATTTCAACATCCCGCGCGCCTGCCTGCCGAAAATCGTGCCCTCCTCGGCGGTTTATGGCGAAATCCACACCGCCCCGCTGCGTGGTACCAGGCTCGCCGGCATCCTGGGCGACCAACAGGCCGCCCTGGTCGGGCAGACCTGCTTTTCTCCGGGCGAAGCGAAAAACACCTACGGCACCGGCTCGTTCATGCTGATGAACACCGGCACCGAACCGGTCCAGTCCAAGGCCGGTCTGCTCACCACGCTGGCCTATCAGTTCGGCGATGAAAAACCGCGCTACGCGCTCGAAGGCGCCATCGCCATCACCGGCGCGCTGGTGCAGTGGCTGCGCGACAACCTGAAACTATTCGATGTCGCACCGCAGATCGAACCGCTCGCCGCGAGCGTTCAGGACAATGGCGATGTCTATATCGTGCCCGCCTTCTCCGGCCTTTATGCGCCGTATTGGAAGGACGATGCCCGCGGCGTCATCGCCGGCCTGACCCGCTACGCAACCCGCGCCCATCTTGCCCGTGCCGCGCTCGAATCCACCGCCTATCAGGTGCGCGACGTGGTCGAGGCGATGCAGGCGGACAGCGGCATTACGCTCGCCGCCCTCAAGACCGATGGCGGCATGGTCGCTAACGAACTGCTGATGCAGTTCCAGTCCGACATTCTCGATGCACCGGTGGTGCGCCCGAAAATGACGGAAACCACCGCCCTCGGCGCCGCCTACGCGGCTGGCCTCGCGGTCGGATACTGGGCCAATGTCGATGATCTCCGGGCCAATTGGGGTATCGACAAGACCTGGGAGCCAAAAATGACCGCCGATGTGCGCGATCATCACTACAAATCCTGGAAAAAGGCCGTGCAGCGCTCATTCGCCTGGGTCGACTGAACAAAATTTTGGGGGAATAACAAAATGTCCAACACATCCGAATATACATCCGAAGTTATCACACCACCCACTTTGCGACCACGCATGGGTGTCAAATCCGGTTGGCGCGCCACATCGATCTATGCGGAAATGATTGCCGAGTTCCTCGGCTGCGTCGTCCTGATCGCCTTCGGTGCCGGCGTGGTCGCCGTGGCGGTGGTCGGCCTCACTGAATCGGGCCGCACCGCCGTCATTTTCAATGGTGCCGGCGGCTGGCTGCTGATCACCTGGGGCTGGGCGTTCGCGGTCACTCTGGCGGTCTATGTTGCCGGCGGGGTCACCGGCGCGCATCTCAATCCGGCGGTCAGCCTGGCCTTCGCGGTGAAGGGCGATTTTCCCTGGCGTAAGGTCCTGCCCTACTGGGTCGCGCAGGTCGCCGGCTGCTTCGCCGGTGCCGCACTGGTCTACGCCGATTATTTCCGCGCGATCGATGCCTGGAACGCGGCGCATCACGTGGCATCCTATGCGGCCTCGGGCGGGCTGACCACGTTCAGCATCTTCGCCACCTTCCCCGCCTCATATCTCGGCTCGCACATGGATCTGGCCCTGCTCGACCAGATCATCGGCACCTTCTTCCTGCTCCTGTTCATCCTCGCGATCTCGGATAATCTGAACCTCAGCCCGCAGTCGAACATGGGGCCATTCCTGGTCGGCATCGCGGTCGCGGCAATCGGCATGTCGTACGGCGTCGATGCCGGCTACGCGATCAACCCGGCGCGCGACTTCGGCCCGCGGCTGTTCACCTGGGTCGCCGGGTGGGGCCCGAACGCCTTCCCCGGTCCGCATGGCTATTGGTGGGTGCCAATCGTCGGACCCATGATCGGTGCCGTGCTCGCGGTCTATGTGTACAAATGGGCGATCAGCCTCACCCTGATTGCGCGCAACGAACTGCTGAAATCCGAGCACCCGCTGCCACCGCAGGAAGGCATCGGGTACAGTCTCGAGCAACTGCAATCAGCACTCGACAAAGCAAAAAAGGCCCACGCACCCGGCCTGAACTGAAATCGATTTCGCCTGCACGAGGAAAAGGCCGGTCAAACCTGACCGGCCTTTTTTCAATATTCGACCAGGGACGATCCGGTCACGCCACGCCGGATAATCAGGCGCTCTTTTTGCCCCGCGTGGCGGGTGCGGCCGGCGCCGGTGCGACGGCAGCCGCCGGCTTGGTGCCGAGGCCGATTTTCTTGGCGAGGTTTGAGCGCTGCTTGGCGTAGCTCGGCGCGACCATCGGGTATTCGGCGGGCAACTGCCAACGTTCACGATACTGTTCCGGCGTCAGATTATAGGCCGATTTCAAGTGACGGCGGAGCATTTTCAGCTTCTTGCCGTCTTCAAGACAGATGATGTAATCGTTGAACACCGATTTCTTCGGATTGACCGCGGGTTCCGGCGGGGCGCTGACCTCGGCAACCGGGGTTTCGGTGCCGCTCAGGCTCTGGTAGACTTCGCGGATGAGGGTTGGCAGCATATCCGTCGTGACCGAATTATGCGACACATGGGCCGCAATAATCTGCGCGGTCAGTTGCAGTAGCTGGTTGTTGGATTGCGAGTCAGACATCATTAGTCCTTCGGAAATCGTTGTTGCAGGATGACTATGGACCCATTTGACGGATTTTTGGGACGAATGCAACAAACGCCATGAAAAAACCATTTCAGCTTCAAACGATATCGTGCGACAATTGATCAAACCGCTGGCCATGATTGGAAAACTCCAATGCAGGACATGAAAATCGCAGACCTGCCCGTACACGACCGCGCGATCGACATTACTGGCGAAACCTGCCCGATGACTTTCGTCCGCACGCGCCTCGCACTCGATTCGCTGCCGGATGGCGCGGTTCTATTGGTGCGCCTGAAAGGGGCCGACCCGCGCGCCAACGTGCCGCGCGCCGCTGCCGATCAAGGGCACGATCTGCTCGACATGTTCGACCTCGACGACGGCAGCGCGATACTGGTCATTCGCAAAGCAGGCGCCTGAGCAACAGCGCATCGGCACCGGGTCCGTAGTAATCGCGCCGGATGCCGCAATCCTTGAACCCGCAGGAGCGATAAAGCCCCAGCGCGGGCGCGTTGTCGGCGGCGACTTCCAGAAACATCGTCGCCGCCCCGCGCTGGCGCGACTTATCCAGCGCCAACCCCAGCAATCGCCGTGCCAGGCCCTGGCGACGCACAGCGGGGGCCACGCCGATCGTTAATATTTCGGCCTCATCAGCCACCGCGCGCGCCAACACCAGCCCGCCGGGCTCGATCACATAACCGAACACCAGGCCTGACGTGAACAGATCCACGAAACTGGCCGCCGACCAGGCCGCGGCACCGAAACAGGCCAGATGCACCTCGGCCAGGAGATCGGCGCAAAGCACCGATGCAGCGATCACATGCTCGCTCAAATTGGCGCGGGACGCAGCCCGCCCGCCGGCAGTTTCGCTTCCGGTGGATCGACATACAACGGCATCGCCGGCCGCATCGGCAGTCCTGCCGCCACGCGCCGGCGCAGCGCTGCCGCAATCGCCGTGCCCGAACAATACCGCGCATCGGTCAGCATCACATCGTTACCACGCGCGGCCAGCCGCGCCGCGACCGCGCCGGCCTGTTCGCCGGCCAGGGCGATCGGCCCGTCCGGTTGCGGCAGATCGGCCTCATCGAAACCGGTGGCAACACCGTCCCGCTCCAGGAAAACCCGGCCGCGCCGCGCCGTCAGCGCGACCCACAGCGGCCGCTGCAACAGCGGTAACGCCGCCCCGAACGCCTCACCCATCGAAATCCCGTGAACCGGCACGTCGGCGGCAAGGCCCAACCCCTGGGCCAGCGCGATCGAAGCGCGCAGGCCGGTGAAGCTGCCCGGCCCGATCGTCACCCCGATCGCATCGAGCGCTCCGGGTACCACTCCGCCCTCATCAAGACATTCGCCAACCCAGACGGCCAGCATCTCGGCAAGCCCTGTCTCCGGCGCACCGGCCCGCACGGCCAAAGCCACACCATCGGCCACCAGCGTGACCGAAGCATGACGCTGCGCCGCATCGATCGCCAGAATCCGGAGCGGCATCACGCCAGCACGCACGCCTCATCGAAACTCAGCCGCGGCGACCGCTCGAAAGGATCGCCCGCGACCCCATGGCCGAGATTGACCAGAAAATTCGACCGCCAACCCTGATCCGACAGAAACAGTTGATCCACCTTGTGCCGATCGAACCCGGACATCGGGCCGCAATCCAGCCCCAACGCGCGCGCTGCGATCATCAGATAAGCCCCTTGCAGCGTGCCGTTGCGCGTCGCCGTTTCATCCGCCAGATCCGGATTGCCCGAAAACCACGACCGCGCATCGGCATGGGGGAACAAGGTCGGCAGTTTCTCGTAGAACTGCGGATCATACGCGACGATCACCGTCACCGGCGCGGTCATGGTCTTGTCGATATTGCCGGGGTTCAGCGCCGGCTTGAGCTTTTCCCGCGCCTCCGGCGTGCGCAAAAACACGAACCGCGCCGGCGAACAATTGGCCGAGGTCGGGCCGAATTTCAAAACCTCGTACAACGCCTGCAACACATCATCGCCGACCGGCTGATCGGTCCACGCGGTCTTGGTGCGCGCGGTGCGGAACAGGATATCGAGCGCCGTATCATCCAAAGACGAACCGCTCACGCCGCGACCTGCTCGACCGAGGTGACCTCCGGCACATAGTGCCGCAGCAGATTCTCGATCCCCATTTTCAGCGTCGCGGTCGAGGACGGGCAGCCCGAGCAGGCGCCCTGCATGTGCAGCGTCACGACACCGGCACGAAAGCCGCGGAATACGATGTCGCCGCCATCACTCGCCACCGCCGGGCGCACCCGCGCATCGAGCAATTCCTTGATCTGGTCGGCAATTTCACGGTCGGCGGGGTCGACATCCTCATCGGCCAGTTGCGCATCGCTGGCCATGACCGGCCGGCCCGACAGGAAATGTTCCATGATCGCGCCGAGCACCTGCGGCTTCAGCGCCGGCCAGTCCATCGCATCGCTCTTGGTCACGGAGATGAAATCGGCGCCGAGAAACACCCGCTCGACCGCCGGCAGATCAAACAGGGCCGTCGCGAGCGGGCTGATCGACGCCGCCTCGGCACGATCGAAATCCGCCGACCCCTGATCGAGCACGGTGCGCCCGGGTAAAAACTTCAAGGTTGCGGGGTTGGGCGTGATATCAGTCTCGATGAACATGGCTGAACTCCTCGGGAAAACTTGTATTTCTAAACCGGACAACTCCGGTACTCTCTATACCATCGTGATCCCGATCGCAAAACACAACCGCCGGATCACGCGCCGCTGTCGCGCGCATTAAACAACCGTAGGCCATGATTCCGACACCGCCCCGCCAGTATCCCGTCATCGCGCAAACCGTATAAGACACCAGCGCACTGCCTGACCACCTGTAACGGAGACCACACATGCCTTCGATGATCCATCGCAAACCCGCTCTGGCTGCCCTGATCCTGACCACCGGCCTCGGCCTGGCCGCCATCAGCGCCACGCACGCCGCCACCACCACCACAGCCGCGCCCGCCACGACCGCCAACACCACCACAGCGATGACCCCGGCACAAAAAGCCATCATCGCCCATGTCGATGCGCGGCTCGCCACGCTGAAAAAATCGATCGGCATCACCACGGACGAGGAATCGAGCTGGCACGGCTTCACCCAGGTGTCGCGTACCAACGCGCTCAACCTTTCAGCGATGTATGAGCAACGCGCCAAGACACTCGCGACCATGAATGCCGTCCAGAACATGGAATCCTACGCCGCCATCTCGGCCAAGAACGCGGATGACATGAACGCTTTATCGGCCTCGTTCCAGACGCTCTACAGCAAGCTTTCCCCGGCCCAGCAGAAAAAGATCGACGCGGCCTTCCGCGCCAAGGCCGAGGCCATGACGAAGAAACACCTCAAGAAGCTCAAGCACAGCTGAGCCACGCGGTTCAGTCAGCGGGATTCCGCAAATACCAGCCGCCGGCGCCCCTGCATCAACGGGATCACGCCGGCGACATCCTTCACCGCCTCGGCCAGCACCACGCCGCCAAGCTGGGGCACCGCCCGCCGGCCGATCCGCTCGAGCAGATCCGCGGTGCTCAAATCCTTGCCCAACCCCAGCGGCGGGATCAGCAGCGCCATATCCCGCCGCTCAACCCGGAACATCGAGCCGGCCAGCAGCCGCCCAAGCTGCGCAGCACTATACGGCTGGCCATGGCCGAACGGCGTGCGCTCCAGATACGCCCAGGGCGATGCACGGTTCGGCACCACCACGATCATCCGCCCCTCCGGCCGCAGCACCCGCCACGCCTCGCGCAGCATGCGCCGCGCCGCTTCGGCGTGTTCCAGCCCGTGGATCATCAGCAACCGGTCGATACTGACATCCGCAAGCGGCAGACTATCCTCCTCCGCCGCAGCACTCAGGTTGAGCCGGGATGCCGGCCACCGTGTAACACCCATCTGTGCCGGCGTGATCACCACACAGCGTGCCGCCTGCTCGCGCCACACCCGCAAATAGGGCGCCGGATAGCCCACCCCGAGCACCTCCATCCCCGTCAGATCCGGCCAGAGTGCGGCCAGCCGCGCGCGAATCTGCCGGGCTGCCATCACGCCGTGCCGCGTGGCATAGAAATCGGCCATCGCCGTCGCATCTATAGTCATCCAATCCCTATAGCACTTCTGAAGGATCGATCATGTCCATCGCCTACGCCGGCTTCACCATCACCCGTGTGCCCATGCTGACCGACAATTACGCCTGGTTCGTCGGGCACGACGGCGCCACCGCCTTCGTCGATCCGGCCGATGCCGAAGCCGCCATTTTCGCGGTCGACCGCGAGGGCTCGAAGCTCGACTATGTCCTGCTCACCCACCATCACGACGATCATGTCGCCGGCGCCCGCGCGCTCGCCGCCCGGTTCGATGCGAAAATCGTTGGCAACGCTGCCGATGCCAGCCGCCTGCCGCCGCTCGACATCGCGCTGAAAGACAACGATACCATCGATTTCGGTGGTGCCAAACTGAAAATGATCGCGACACCCGGCCACACCACCGGCCATGTCACCTACCTGTTCGACGATGAAATCGCCGCTGTCGGCGACACGCTGTTCAGCCTCGGCTGCGGCCGCATGTTCGAAGGCACGGCGGAGGCGTTCCACACCAGCCTGCATCGCCTCGCGACCCTATCACCCGACACCATGCTGCTGTGCGGTCATGAATACACTTTATCCAACGCCCGTTTCGCCCGCAGCGTCGATCCCGACAATGAAGCGCTGATGGCCCGCGCCAACGAGGTCGAACGCCTCCGCGCCGAGCGCGAACCCACCCTGCCGGTCCGCCTCGCCGAGGAACTGCTGACCAACCCGTTCCTGCGCGCCCAGACGCCGGAGGAATTCGCCCGCCTGCGCACGGCCAAGGATAATTTCTGATGTCATGAGCATGTCATGAATAAATCTTTCTCACCCCCCCGGCTTCGCGCTACCTAAACAGCAGAACGAAACGCTACTTAAAATAGAGGGCTGCATGAGCAAACATCACCCCGGCAAGCCACACCAGTTTGGCACGCCGATGGCGGAACACCATGGCGTCCATTCGCAAATGGCGCCGCTGAGCAAAGGCTCGGGCTTTCAGCCCCTGCCCGCGCCGACCGGGCCGTACCCCTACCGGCTCGACCTTGCGAGCATCATCCCCGACCAGGTCGCCGCGATGAAATCAGCCGGCGGCATGACCATGCACCTGATCGCCGATACCGGCGGTGTGCTCGACCCGACGCCGCAGGAACTCGTCGCCGCCGGCATGATCACCGATGCCGGCATCGCGGGTCCGTACGGCAAACCAGGCTTTGCCTATCACTGCGGTGACGTGATCTATTTCGACGGCGAAGCGAGCCGGTATTACGCCCAGTTCTACCTGCCCTATGAGTTCTACCCGATCCCGATCCTCGGCATCCCCGGCAATCATGACGGCGACATCTACGACAACGGCACACTGGTCGATAACGTCCCCTCGCTGACCGCCTTCGTCAACAATTTCTGCGCCGCCGAGCCCGGCACACACACGCCCGAAGCGATGGACATTCCCCGCACCGCGATGACGCAGCCCAACGTCTATTTCACGCTGGAAACGCCATACGCCACCTTCATCGGCCTCTACACCAACGTCCCCGAAGGCGGCGAAGTCCACCAGGATCAGCGCGACTGGTTCGCCGCCGAACTCAAGGCCGCCGACCCCGCAAAACCGATCATCGTCTGCATGCACCACCCGATCCACTCGCTCGATGCGTACCACTCCGGCAGCAAGACCATGGCCGCTATCCTCACCGAAGCCGAAACTACCGCGGGTGTTAACGCCCATATGGTGTTCGCCGGCCATGTTCATAACTACCAGCGCTTCACCGAGACCGACGATGCCGGCAACCAGAAACCCTTTTTCGTCGCCGGTTTCGGCGGCTACCACAATCTCCACCGCATGGAGAAAAACGGCGGCCAGGACATCGTCGCGCCGTTCACCCCGCCCGATCAGCCCAACGTCACGCTCGAGAATTTCGTCGACGACCGCTTCGGCTTCCTCCGCCTCGAAATCGACGAAACCACCATCAGCGTGAAATCCTACTCCGTCCCCCGCCCGCAGGACTCCTACCGCGCGCCACCCCGCCTGCGCGATGCCATGAAACTCGACTGGAAGAACCGCCGGCTGGTCGCCTGAACGCGCACACCAGAGCTAACGCCCGATCTGACGGTCCAACCCCGTCAGATTGGCGATGAGGGTCACCAGAGTGTCGAACATCTGCCCGATCGCCGTCTCGGATAATCGATGACGGCCGCGTGACGGCAGATCAGATGTGCTACATCGCGCATCCCAAACCACCGAGCACTTTCAGAGCCGCGCCGCTTTCGGGGTTCCAGACAAACTGCTTGCCGTTGTTATTCAACTCGCTTTTATTCACTTCACCCTGCCCGAAATAATATTTCTTGCCCTGACTCATATCCTGATTCTGCGGGTTCGCGACGTAGGACCGATTGCGATAAAAAACATAGCCAAGCCGCAGAATATCCTGCCCGGCGTTCTGCACCTCGGTCCAGTTGTTTGTCACGGCAATCGCGCCTGACGGCGCAAAAATTGTAATCCTGCCGTCCTGCTCAGGGAACTGCGTATTATCCATCTCGGTTCCGTGATGAACGACCGGATTATCCATGCCGTTGCAAGCTTGGTTGATCAGGTTCTTGGTCGCCTGCTGGAATGCGGTGATGCGGCCCATCTGCGGGTCCACATTGCGGCGCTCCTTTTGTCCGAGCGACGACATTACAGCGGTCACAGCCGCATATAGCCGACCCGACTTCCTATTTGATGTCTGGCTAAGTTGTCTGAGCATCTCAGGCCGCGCGCTGCTCAAATGCGGGCACATCGCGAACACGTCATAATCCGCCGTAACCGGCAGGCCCGCGGATTTATACCCCAGAGCGAACACCGGACTGAAACTACCCCCCGGCATCCGGTACACCACGATGTATCGCTTCCCGGCGGCTTTGATTTTACTCACCATGCTTGCGAATGCCATCTGGCTTTCGTTGCGAACTGCACCATCGAGCGTCTGCATAAAGAACGCGCGATCGCTGTAATCGACCAGGCCAAGTTCCACCGCCCCGCCTTTCGAACCCAGCGCCTTGGTCGGATACACGAAAACTTTCTTGACCGGCGATCCAGGCCAGGTGCCATCAACCCGGATCAATTGCGTGCCACGCTTGTTATCGGCGAGTTCGTCAATGCGCCCTTCGGTCAGGAGCAATGGAAACCGTGCCACTTTCGTTCCTGAATCGTGTAGCGAATGCGCCGAATCCTGGTTGCCCTTATCCACGCCTCCCTGCGTGTCCGCTTTACTGAGTAACTGGTTCTCGCAGATAAACCCCGCATGCGGCCCCCAGTCCGAACTCTTGCTATGAATGTCGAGCCCTTTGGTCCCGAACCCCTCCTTGATCAACGAAGTCGAGTTCGGATTGACCGGCCGAAACAAGAGAAACGCGTTCGAACTAACCGCAATCCGGCTGATCGCATCGGCATGCGAGTCAACGAGCCCTGACAACTTGACGGCCTTCGTTTTGTTTAGTTCCACTGACAATCTCCTTCCTGTAAATAATGCGCGACCTTTGACCTTATGTATCCGATATGGCAGCCATAAACGTTGGGCAACTAAAATGATACTGAATATCTGAGGCACCGAAAAGCACCCGGCGCAAATTTTTACGTGGTTAGATAAAGCGAGCCCTGTGGAGACCACAGCCAATATCGTAGACAAAAAAATGACACTGATGTCTTGAAAAAATGAGGCAAAAAAAATGAGCTTGATGTAGGCAACGTGACTGACATCGTCATGGCGCGCCCAGCACGTCATTGCAGCGATGCCACAGCGCCTCACTCAACTCGCAACAAAAATAATCACAATTCGCAGCAATCTACTGCCACACGCGCGCGTGCCACCCGGCAACAAGAAATTCGTAAAATCAGAATAGGTTCTTCCTTCTTTTTTACAAAAAAGAAGATCTGCCTTTACTTGTCAAAACTTCCCCGCAATCGCCTCCAGCACGCTGGCATCCTCGATCGTCGGTGGCACCACCGGGTTCATCCCGTTCGCCATCTGCTTCATCGTCGCGCGCAGAATCTTGCCCGATCGCGTCTTGGGCAGCCGTTGAACGATCACCGCAGTCTTGAACGCCGCCACCGGGCCGATTCGCTCGCGCACCAGCGCCACCAGTTCAGCCGCAATCACCGCCTCATCGCGCTCAACGCCGGATTTCAGCACCACCAGCCCGAACGGAATCTCGCCCTTGATATCATCGTGCCGCCCGATCACCGCACATTCGGCGACATCGGGATGCGCCGCCAGCACCTCCTCCATCGCCCCGGTCGAAAGCCGATGCCCCGCGACATTGATGATGTCATCGGTCCGCCCCATCACCCAGATATCGCCCTCCGCATCCACCGCTCCGGCATCCCCGGTCCGATACCAACCCGGAAACGCCTCGAGATACGCGCGCCGATACCCCGCATCGTCGTTCCACAAAGTCGGCGCACAACCGGGCGGCAACGGCAGCCGGATCGCCAGCGCCCCCACCTCACCCGCCGGCATCAAATCACCCTGCGGATCGAGCGCCTGCACATCAAACCCCGGGCAGGCCCGCCCGCCGGAACCAGGTTTGAACGGCGTCAACCCGGTGCCGCGAAACCGCGCGCTGATCGGCCAGCCCGTCTCGGTCTGCCACCAATTATCGATCACCGGTTTGCCCAGCAGCCCGGCAATCCAGGTCGCGGTCGGCGGATCGCACCGCTCGCCCGCCAGAAACAACGCCTCCAGCCGCGACAGATCATGCGCCCCGATCAACGCCCCGGTCGGGTCCTGCTGCTTGATCGCGCGCAACGCGGTCGGCGCGGTGAACAAGGTTTTCACCTTGTGCTGCGCGCACACCCGCCAGAATGCCCCGGCATCCGGTGTCCCCACCGGCTTGCCCTCATACATCACCGAAGTGACGCCCGCGAGCAGCGGCGCATAGACAATATACGTGTGCCCCACCACCCAACCGACGTCGGATGCCGTCCACATCACCTCGCTCGCCGCCCCGGGACCCGGCCGCACGTCGAAAATCAGCGGCACCGAATGCGCCAGCGCCACCGCATGCCCGCCATTGTCCCGCACAATGCCCTTGGGCTTGCCCGTCGTCCCCGATGTGTAGAGCACATAGAGCGGATCGGTCGCCGCCACCGGCACCGGATCATGCGCGATCCCCGCCGCCTCGGCCGCGCTGAAATCCTCATCCCGCCCCGCCAGCAGCTCAGCGCGCAGAGCCTCGCGCTGGAAAATCAGGCAAGCCTCGGGCCGATGCGCCGCCAAGTCCAGCGCCGCGTCCAGAATCGGCTTATAGGCAATCACCCGCCCCGGCTCCAACCCGCAGGACGCCGCAATCACCAACTTCGGCGCCGCCGCATCGATCCTGGCCGCCAGCTCCGGTGCGGCAAACCCACCGAACACCACCGAATGCACCGCCCCCAACCGTGCACAGGCCAGCATCGCAATCGCCGCCTCCGGCACCATCGGCATATAAATCACCACGCGATCGCCCTTGACCACGCCCCGCGCCGCCATCGCCCCCGCCAGCTTCGCCACCCGGTCCCGCAACACCCGATAGGTGAACTGCGCAACCCGACCTTCCATCGCACTATCCCAAATCAGCGCGACCCGTTCCCCCGCCCCGGCCTCGACATGCCGATCCAGGCAATTCGCCGCCGTATTCAGCACCCCGCCCGTAAACCACCGCCCGAACGGCCCGATATCCGGGTCGAACACACGCTGATACGGCTCGATCCAGTCGATCGCCTTGGCGGCTTCGGCCCAATACAACTCGTTCATTGATTTTGCTCTCGGACGGTTAAGAAAGGCCTACTTTTTTGAAAAAAAGTAGCAAAAAACTTTCAGCCGATTCTAGACAATGCCGCGTCTAATCTTGCCAACTCCGCATGCGCCGCGTCCAGACGGTCGCGGTTTTCCACGATGATATCCTCCGGCGCCTTGCTGACGAACTCCTGATTCTCCAGCTTACGCGCGATCTTCTCGGCATCGCTCGCCGTCTTCGCCCGCGTCGCCGCCAGGCGTTTCCGCTCGGCCGCCAGATCGATGATATCCGCCAGCGGCAAAATCAGCGTCGCCTCACCCAATATCGCCTGCGCCGCCCCCTGCGGCATCTCGCCCTCCAACGCCTCCAGGCTGGAAATCCTGGCCAGCCGCGCGATCTCCTCGCGCCACCGCCCGGCCCGCGCCAAGGTCTCGGGCGTGGCATCGCGGATCAAAATCGGAATCCGCGTCGCCGCCGGCACGTTCATCTCGCTGCGCACCGCCCGGATTTCCGAAATCGCGGCAATCACCCACGACACCTCATCCCGCGCCGCCGCAGCATCACTGACCACCTCACGCTCCGGCCACGGTGCCCGGATCAACGACCCCACCGCGCCATAACCCAACTCATCCCACAACGCTTCGGTCACGAACGGGATCATCGGATGCAGCAACCGCAGCAACACCCCCAGCACATGGGCCGCCACCGCCCGGCGCTCGACCGCATCCGCGTCCTCGCCCCCCAGACCGGGTTTGGCGAGTTCCAGAAACCAGTCACAGAAATCGCCCCAGGTGAACCGGTAACAAATCTGCGCATACTCCGCGACCCGATACGCCTCCAGCGCCGCCGTCGCTTCGCTCACCGCCCGGTTCGCCGCATCCAGAATCCAGCGCGACAACGCAAGCCGCGCCGCCTCGGGCTGAAACGCCGTATCGGGCCGGCATGCGTTCATCTCGCAGAACCGCGCCGCATTCCATATCTTGGTAATGAAACTCCGGTTTGCCGCCACCATGGTCGGCCCCAGCTTGATCGAGCGTCCCGCGCCGCTCTGCGCGCTCACGGTATAGCGCAGCGCATCCGCCCCGAAATCCTCGATCAACGTAAGCGGGTCGACCACATTGCCCTTGGTCTTGCTCATTTTCTGGCCACGCTCATCGCGCACCAGCCCGTTCATCATCACGGTGCGGAACGGCACCTCGCCCATCACGTACAGCCCCATCATCACCATCCGGGCGACCCAGAAGAAAATGATGTCGAACCCGGTGACCAGCACATCACCCGGATAATATTTCGCCAGTTCCGCGGTAGTCTCGGGCCAACCCAGGGTCGAAAACGGCCACAGCGCCGAGCTGAACCAGGTATCCAGCACATCCTCGTCCTGCCGCAACTCGACCGGATGGCCGAAATGCTCCTCGGCATCGCGATGCGCCTCGGCCTCGGATTCGGCCACGAAAATCACCCCCTCCGGCCCATACCAGGCCGGAATCCGGTGCCCCCACCACAGTTGCCTGGAAATGCACCAGGGCTGGATATTCCGCATCCAGGCGAAATACGTGTTCTCCCACTGCTTCGGCACGAATTCGACCCGGCCGTCCTCCACCGCCGCGATCGCCGGCTTGGCCAGCACTTCGGCATTGCAGAACCATTGCTCGGTCAGCAGCGGCTCGATGATGGTATCGCCCCGCTCCGCCTGCGGCACGGTATGCGTATGCGGTTCGGTCTTTTCCAACGCGCCGATCGCATCGAGATGCGCCACGATTTCCAGCCGCGCGGCGAACCGATCGAGCCCTTCCAGACTCTCGAAAAACTCCTTGTCCTGCGGGTCCGCGCCATCGCGCACCTCCGCCAGCGTCACCCGCGCCGCCCGATCGAAAATCGAGGGCGTCGCCAGCCCATGCCGCTGCCCCACCGCGAAATCGTTGAAATCATGCGCCGGCGTGATCTTCACCGCCCCGGTGCCTTTTTCCGGGTCGGAATACTCATCGGCGATAATCGGAAACCGCCGCCCGGTGATCGGTTGGATCACGGTCCGCCCCACCAGTGCCGCATAGCGCGCATCGGTCGGATGCACCGCGACCGCGGTATCGCCCAGCATCGTCTCCGGCCTTGTCGTCGCGACGATGATCACCTCGTCGCTCCCCTCGATCGGATAGCGCAGATGCCACAAAAACCCCTTCACCTCGCGCATCTCGACCTCGAGGTCCGATATCGCCGAGCCGAACGCCGGGTCCCAGTTCACCAGTCGTTTCGCCCGATAGATCAAGCCATCGTTGAACAGCCGGACAAAAATCGTCCGCACCGCGCGCGACAGACCCTCATCCATCGTGAACCGCTCGCGTGACCAGTCGGGCGAGGCGCCCAGCCGGCGCAACTGCCTGGTAATCGCGCCACCCTGCTCCTCTTTCCACCGCCAGACCCGCTCGAGAAACGCCTCACGCCCGATCTCCTTGCGGGTCGTGCCCTCACCCTGCAACTCGCGCTCGACCATCAATTGGGTCGCGATCCCGGCATGATCGGTCCCCGGCTGCCACAACGCATCCCGCCCGATCATCCGCTGAAACCGGATCAGCACGTCCTGCAAGGTCATGGTCAGCGCATGACCCACATGCAGCCGCCCGGTCACATTGGGCGGTGGGATCATGATGGTGAAGGGCTTGGCGTTGCGCGCCGGGTCGGCCGCAAACGCGCCCTCCCGTTCCCAGGTGTCATAAAGCCGCGTCTCGAACGCGGCGGCGTCGAAGTTCTTGTCCAGCATGGGCCGATTATGCGCGAAACGATCGCGCCCGCAAAGGTGAGCGCCTAAAAACCCTCAGGCCGCCCGACCAACCGCTCGATCTCGGCCCGCACCACCCGCTCGACGAGGTTGGGCAGATGCGCATCGAGCCATGATTTCAGCATCGGCCGCATCTCCTCGCGCACGATGTCCTCGATGCTGATGCCACCCCGGCTCACCGCCAGCCCCCGATCGGCCGAAACACTCCGCATCAGCGCGCTGAAATGGCTCGCCGCCGCCTCGGCCGCTTGCGCCCCCAAAATCGGCTGCGGCCCCTCGACCGAACCCGCCGTGGTGGCCTCCGGCGCATGCGCCCGCTGCGGCTCGTAAGGCAGATCGGTCGATGCGGTGTCGGGTGGCGTCGCGCTCGACAGCGTCGGCGACAGGGCGATCGCCTCATGCACCGGCGCGCCACTCCGCGCCGCCCGCGCGGCTCCGTTCGCCGGTTCGCTCACCATCATGGAGGAATCCAGCACCATCACCGAGTCGGCATCAGCCGGTACTGCGCCGCCCTGAGGCTCCGGCGGCACCGTCACCGTCTCGGCATCCTTCAAAACGCGCCGGATCGATGAAAGAATTTCGTCCATCGAAGGTTCCGCCCCGATCGGCTCGTTCGAGATGCTCATGGCCTGATTCCCCCTGACTGGTTTTACCTATTTCGGCGACATGATCAGCTTCGGCACCACCGGCGCCGGCGTGCGCAGCAGCGCGCCGTCGGGGCTGATCCCCGCCTGTTCATACGCCTCGTTGCCATTGCCGAACAAGGCATCTTTCACCTGATCATAATACTTCAAATCGTCGTAATGCGTCACCGGCAACGCCAGATCCGTCGCGGTCAAACGCCCGATCGCCGCGGCGATCCCGTAGGATTCATTCACGACATTCGCAATGTTCTGAATTTGCGTGGTCTGCGCATTGAACAGCAATTGCTGCGCATTCAACACATCGAGCGTATCACGCGTGCCCACGATTTCCTGCCGCTCGGTACCATCGAGCGCGATGGCATCGGATTTGATCTGTTCCGTGGTGCTCCGCACCGCGGCCTTCGAGGCGATCAGCCCTTCCCAGGCCTGCGTTGCCGACTGCACCGCCGTCCGCCGCGCATCCACCACGCCGGCGATGCCATACTGCACCTTGTCGCGCGCCTGGCGGATCGCCGCATATTCCGAGCCACCCTGATACAGCGGCACCGTGAGGTTCGCGAGCACCTGCCCGCCGCGCGAAGAACTGTTCGGCCCCAGCGGATTATGCTCGCTGAACGCCGAGGCCGAAACCGAAAGCTGCGGCGCCAGCGCCGCGATCGCGACATCCACGGCATCGACATCGGCACTCTGGGTGAACAGCGCCGCGACGACATCGGGATTGTTGATCATCGCCTGGCGCACCAGATCGGCCTTGCCCTTCACCGGCAGCGCCAGGGGCTGCGGCGGCACCAGTTCGGCGGCCGGATACGAACCGACCAGCTGGCGGAAGGTCTCGTTCGCGATATTCAGATTGCCGCGCGCCACCTCCACCTGCTCCTGCGCGCCGGCCAGCGAAGCCTTCGCCTGCGCCACCGACGTCTCGGTGATCTCGCCGACACCGAACTGATCATTCACCGCCTTCAACTGCTGGGCCAGCACGCTGCGGTTATTGATATCGAGTGCCAGCAACTGCCGATCGGTGATCACTGTCACATAGGCGTTCACCACTTTGGTGAACACGGTCTGCTCGGTCGACAGCAACTGCGCCCGCGCAGCGTAAACGCTGTTTTTCGCCTCATGCGTTTTCGCAACCGTTGCACCGCCGCTGAACAATTGCTCGGTCACGGTCAACTGGCCGATTTCCTCGTTGCGTGATTGCGGCAAGCGCAGATGACTGAGTGTCGGTGCACCGGTCAGCGGGTTGGTGCCTGGCAATTGCTCGGTTTCGACGCCGGTAATCCGCCCCGCCGTTCCCTGCAACTCGACCGTCGGGCGCCATCCGGCCAGTGCCGCCGGCACCGTCTCGTCAGTCGCCCGCAGGTTCGCGCGCTGCTCCTGCAGGGTCGGATTATCCGCATAGGCTTCCGACAGCGCTTGGGTCAACGTCGCCGGCCGCTCGTCCGGGCTGGCCCACGCCAACGGCTGCAAGGCCAGAACACTCATGGGTACAATCGCGCAAAGGGTCGTGATTCGACGGCGCATGGTCATCCTTCTGCAAGCCTCGGAAAAACGCCGGCCACGCGGGCCGCATCTGGTCAATCGTTCCATCAGAACGCGAACGTCTGCGCGGGGCTGAACCCAGGCAACGGACCGGCCTGGCAATCGGCCAACACAATCTGCGCAAACCCCCCGCCGCTCACCTCCGCCCGCACGATCCGGCCAACGCCCCGCTGGCGCACGATCGCAATCACCCGCCCCTGCGGCGTCAATTGGCTGGCAAGTGCCGTCGGCAGCACATCGATCGCACCCTCGATCACGATCACATCGAACGCGGTATGCTGTGGTGCGCCCTCGCTCAACCGCCCCGCCAGCACCCGTACCTCGGGCGCCTCGCCCGCCAGGGCCGCCGTTGCCATCGCGCGCAGATCCGCGCTCGATTCCAGCGCCACCACCGCACCGCCGCACGCCGCGAGCACCGCCGCGCCGTAGCCGGTGTTCGCACCAATAACCAATACCCGCTCGCCCGGCCGCACCGCCGCAAAGCTCGCAAGCCGGCCGATGGTCAGCGGCGAAGGCATGGTCCGCCCTTCGCCCAGCGGCAATTCGGCGTCGCTATACGCCTGCCCGATCAGGGCGGGCGGCACGAACCGCTCGCGGCGCAGCGTGCGCATCGCGGTCACGATCCGATCATCGACGATGTTATTCGGCCGGACCTGACAATCCACCATCAAGGCACGAGCGGTGCGGAAATCGCGGTCTTTTTCCTTCATCGGGGTCCTTCAACCGGAAGCCTCTACGCGGGAGCGCCATCATCTATAAAGCGAGTCCGCGATCTCGCAAAACATTCCTGCCCCGCGCTGCCCTTCTTCTGCACCACCGGTCTTGACCACCAACCGCCGATGGCCCGATAAGCCAGCAATCGTCGTGCCCGGTCCGGTGGCAGAGTGGTGATGTAGCGGACTGCAAATCCGCGTATGCCGGTTCGATTCCGGCCCGGACCTCCAACGCACGATGCCATTGACGAAAATTTTCTTAAGAATAATTCATCAATGCCGTGCCGCCCGCACCCCGGGTCGCCCATCACCGACAGGCGCATGTCATGAACCGATCCGCCGCCGCCATCGCCATCATCCTGATCGTCATCGGCGCCCTCGCGGCCGGCGTTCTTCGCCTGTTCGGCCCCGGTGTCATCCTCATCCTGATCGGCGCCGGCGTCGCTCTGTCCCTGCGCATGGCAAATGAATGGGAACGCGCCGTCGTCCTCCGCCTCGGCCGCTTCGCCGGCATCCGCGGCCCCGGCGCCTTCTTCATCATTCCGGTCATCGAAACCATCTACGTCGCCGTCGATACCCGCAAGCAAAGCACCGTCATCAGCGCCGAAAACACCCTCACGCTCGATGGCGTCTCCGTCGCGGTCGATTCCATCCTGTTCTGGAAAGTCGAAGACGTGAAACGCGTTGCCACCGAATTGCTCGACTACCGCGCCATGATCAGCCAGGTCGCCCAAACCTCGCTGCGCGAAACCATCAGCGGCATGTCGCTCGCCGAAATCCTCGGCAACCGCGAACAGATGGACCAGCGCATCCGCACCGTCATCGCCGATAAATCGCAGGACTGGGGCATCGGCGGCATCGGCGTGCAGATCCGCGACGTGCGCATTCCCGCCGAGCTGAACGACGCGATGAGCCGTAACGCCCAGGCCGAAAAGGAAAAACAGGCCCGCGTCACCCTCGCCAGCTCCGAAGTCGCCATCGCCGAACAAATCGTCCGCGCCGGCGACATCTACGCCGCCAACCCCGCCGCCCTGAAAATCCGGCAGATGAACCTGATCTATGAGATGAATAAAAATAAGGGCACCACGATCCTGATCCCGACCGATCTGGCAAATGCGATGAGCGGCGTGATCAAGGCGAAGGAAAGTTGAAGCCAAGCAGGTCTTTTTTGAAAAAAAGAACCAACAAACTTTTTTTAAACTGGCGATCGACTTGGAACCGATCGGGATCAGGTTCCTGCGACTACGTCGATGGGGCACGGAAACCGCCGACGCCGCGCTCGATCTCCGTCACATGCCGCGGCTCGAACCAGGCCGCATCTGTCAGTCCGCAAGAATGCGCGATCATCTCGACCTCATCGATGATCTGCCGGGCATAATTCGCCACCCGCACCGCCTTGTCCGCAGGATCGAGCCCGGCGATCAACTTGGGCTCCACCGCCGTCACGCCGGTCGGGCAACGCCCCGAGCCGCATTTCATTGCCTGAATACACCCCAGGCTGAACATGAACCCGCGCGCCGAACTGACGAAATCCGCCCCCATACACAAAGCCCACGCCACCTTGTCCGGCGTGATCAACTTGCCCGACGCCACAATCCGCACCCGATCGCTAAGCCCATGCCGCGCCCGTACCGCCGCCACCAGCGGCAGCGCCTGGGTGATCGGCAATCCGACATAATCCGCCAGCGGCGCCGGTGCAGCGCCGGTCCCGCCCTCACCGCCATCCACCTGCACAAAATCCGGGCAATGCTCCGGATGAACCACACAATCGGCGAACCACTCTTCGACGAACGCGATATCGCCCACCACGAACTTCACCCCCACCGGCTTGCCCGTCACCGCGCGCACCCGCGCAACGAAGGCACCCAACTCGGCAATACTGCCGATGTCATGATGCCGGTTCGGGCTGATACTCGCCTCACCCTCCGGAATGCCGCGAATCGCCGCAATCTCCGCCGTCACCTTGCCCGCCGGCAAAATCCCGCCCTTGCCTGGCTTCGCCCCTTGCGCCAGCTTGACCTCGAACATCCGCACCTGCTCATGCGCCGCAATCGCCCGCAACCGGTCATCGGAGAGCGCCCCAGCACCATCGCGCACCCCATACTTCGCCGTGCCGATCTGCATGATCAGATCACCGCCGCCGGCCAGATGATAATCGGATAGCCCACCCTCGCCCGTACTCATCCAGATGCCGCCCAGCCGCGCCCCTTTCGATAGCGCCAGCACCGCCGCATGGCTCAAGGCGCCGTAGCTCATGCCGCTGATATTAAAAACATGCCGCGCCAGAAACGGCGTCCGGCACGCGCCCGGCCCCGCCGCAACCCCGATCAGCTTGCCGCCATAGTGCCGCTTTTCCTCATCGAGCACCGGAAACGGCGCGTTGCGGAAAATAAAACTCGGCACCGTCTCGCTGCCGAAATTCACCAGATTCGAAACGCCCTTGGCCGACCGATACACCCAGGATCGTTCGAGCCGATTGAACGGCCGCTCCGCCCAGTCCGGCAGGTATTGATACTGGCGCATGTACTCGCCCCAGGTTTCCGCAAAATACCGGAAATGCCCGATCACCGGAAAATTACGCAAAATCGTATGCGTCGTCTGCCGCCGATCATGAATATAAACCGCCGAAATGGCGGCCAGAATCCCGAAACCGACCAGCGCAACAACCATCATTGAAATCATCGAACTCTCAAAAACCGGCTTGAACGCGATACCGGCAATCGATAATCCGAAAAAGTTAATATCCGCTGAAGTTTACAGCTCAACCGAGCGAATACTCGACCTCGGCGGTATATTCAGGGTGCGCATCGCCCAGATGCGAACTGAACAGCGTGATATGCTCGACCGCGATCGGCGGTGAACGATACAAATTCCGGCTCTGCACGAATTCCGCAAACCGTGGCCCGATCGGCATGTCCATCCGCGCCAGCGTCACATGCGGCGTATAGCGCCGCCGCTCCGCCGCCAGCCCGATGCGGCGCAGCGCGGTCTCGATCTTCGCCTGCAGATGCAGCAACGACTCGTTGCGCTCGACGCCGACCCACAACGCCGAAACCCGCCCCGCCTTCTCGAACCAGCCCGCCCCGGTCAGCACCAGTGAAAACCCGCGTCCGCGGATCGCCGCCAGCGCATGATCGATCTCCTCGGCTTCCAGCCGCTTGGCCTCGCCGATGAACCGCAGCGTCAGATGCATGTTCTGCGCCGGCACCCAGCGCGCCCCCGGCAGGTTGAACGCAAACCCCGCCAGGGTCTGCTTGACCTCCCACGGCAGATCAAGGGCGACGAACAAACGCATGATTTGCCCTCCAGTCGCCATCAATGTTGCCGAGGCAACCGCGCCGGTCAAGCTCAGGCCGGCACGCGCTCCGCTGCCCAAGCCGTTACCCCGAGCCCCAGCATCAGCCCGATATTCTGCACCGCAGCACCCGCCGCGCCCTTGCCCAGATTATCCAGCCGCGCCACCAGCACCACCTGGCTCGCGGCCTCGTTCTCGAACACGAACAACTCCATCACATCCGACCCCGCCGCAGCTTCGACATAGAGCCGCTGCTCAACCTGCGTCATCCGCACCCGCACTTGCGCCGCACCCTCATAGTGCCCCACCAGCGCACACCCGATCTCGCGCGCGGTCGGCCGGCCCGGCAACGCATCCAGATGCAGCGGCACCGAAACCAGCATCCCCTGGCGAAAATGCCCGACGGAGGGCACAAAAATCGGCCGCCGCGCCAGGCTGCCATGGCGCTCGATTTCCGGAATATGCTTATGATTCAACGACAGCCCATAAAGCCCGAACGCCGGCCCGCCATCGCGCTCATGGTCCGCAATCAACGCCTTGCCGCCACCCGAATAGCCCGACACCGCATTGATCGTCAGCGGATGATCCGCCGGCACCAACCCCGCATCGACCAAGGGCCGCAGCAACGCCACCGCCCCGGTCGCATAACACCCCGGATTCGAAACCCGCGCCGCCTGCGCAATCGCGCCCGCCTGCCCGGGCACCATCTCGGCAAACCCGTACACCCAGCCGTTGGCGACCCGATGCGCCGAACTCGCATCCAGCAACCGCGGCGCCGCACTGCCGAGCCCCTCGACCATGTCCGCCGCCTCGCGCGCCGCCTCATCCGGCAGGCACAACACCACCAGATCGACCGATGCCATCATCGCCCGGCGCGCCGCATTGTCCTTGCGCGCGTGCAAATCCAGGCTCTGCACCACGACACCATCGAGCCGTCGCAACCGCTCGACAATCTGCAACCCCGTGGTCCCGGCCTCGCCGTCGATGAAAACACGCTTGCTCATGGCTTTTCTCCGCCCCCATGCTGGCACCAAAATCAACACCGTGCTAGGCGGGCGCCCAACCGGATCGCATATGTTCAGATGGAGCCAATCGTAATGTCCGAAACCCAGACCCCGCCGCTCACCCTCAACATCCAATACACCAAAGACCTCAGCTTCGAAGTCCCCAACGCACCGGCAATCTATACCATCCTGCGCCAGCCCCCCTCGGTGAACATCAACCTCGACGTCCAGGTCCGCCGCATCCAGGACGACCAGAACGTCTACGAAGTCACCCTCGCCACCCGCGCGGAGGCCACCATCCCCGCGCCCGCCGAATCCACCAACGGCGCCGAACCCGGCAAAGACATGACCGTCTTCATCGCCGACCTCTCCTACTCCGGCATCTTCACCCTCACCGGCATCCCGGATAACCAGGTCGAACCCGTCCTGCTGGTCGAATGCCCGCGCCTGCTGTTCCCCTTCGCCCGCAACATCCTCGCCGATGTCACGCGCGACGGCGGCTTCCCCCCCGTCATGCTCGGCCCCGTCGATTTCGTCGGCCTCTGGCAATCCCGCCGCGAACAGATGGACGCTGCACCCGTTGCGAATGCCTGAACGGTTAAGAAGGCCAGGGGGCTCTGCCCCCTGGACCCCCGCTAAGGGCTTAGCCCTTAGAACCCGCTAGTTTTAGGCAAGGGGAGGGCGCTGCCTGGGATTTTCCGTCGATCTGACCTGGGTCGCCCTCCCCTTGCCTAAAACTAATGGATTTTAAAGGCTCCGCCTTTAACGGGGTCCAGGGGCAGAGCCCCTGGCCTTGCTAACCGACCATGCATTAAGGACCGAGTGATGCGTTACATTTCGACGCGTGGGGTGGCCCCGGCCCGGACGTTCGACGGGGTGTTGCTCGCCGGGCTGGCTGAGGATGGCGGGTTGTTCGTGCCCGATGAATGGCCGGTCTTTTCGCCTGCCGAGCTGCGCGCGATGCGTGGCCTGCCGTATGCGGAACTGGCGGCACGCGTCATGGCGCCGTTCGTGTGTGGCGGCGCGGTTTCGGTCGATGATCTGCAGGGCATGTGCCGGGCGGCCTATCGCGGGTTCGACCGTGCAGCGGTGGTTCCGCTGGTGCAGTTGGAGCCTGGGCTATTCGCCCTCGAACTGTTCCATGGCCCGACGCTCGCGTTCAAGGATCTGGCCTTGCAGGTGGCCGGCCGTCTGTTCGATCATGTGCTGGAGGCGCGCGACGAGCGCGTGATGATCGTGGGCGCGACATCGGGGGACACCGGGTCCGCCGCGATCGAGGCGTGCCGCGACCGCTCGCGCGTCGACATCGCCATTTTGCACCCCGAAGGCCGCACGTCCGCGGTGCAGCGCCGGCAGATGACGACGGTGCGCGCCCCCAACGTGCTCAACATCGCGGTCGGCGGCAATTTCGACGATTGCCAGGACCTCGTGAAAGCGATGTTCGCCGATGCGCCGTTCCGCACGGACATGCGGCTTTCCGCGGTCAACTCGATCAACTGGGCGCGCATCGCCGGCCAGATCCCCTATTTCGTCGCCGCCGCCCTCGCCCTCGGCGCGCCGGACCGCGCGGTCGCGGTAGCGGTGCCGACCGGCAATTTTGGCAATGTCCTGGCCGCCTGGGCCGCCAGGCAGATGGGCGTGCCGATCGCGCGCTTCATCGTCGGCAGCAACGCGAACGACATTTTGGCCCGTTTCCTCGCCGGCAACGACATGAGCACGGCCGGCGTGGTCGAAACCGTCTCACCCTCGATGGATATTCAGGTCAGCTCGAATTTCGAGCGCCTGCTGTTCGAATTCCTGCACCGCGACGCAAGCGTGACAGCCCGCACCATGGCCGATTTCCGCACCACCGGCCGCATGGCGGTGCCCGACCCGGTCTGGCGCGCGGTCCGCCGCGAATTCACCGGCTTTGCGCTCGACGATGCGGCGACATTGGCGGAAATCGGCCGGATCAAGCGCGATTACGGCTACATCGCCGAGCCGCATACCGCCATCGGCATTGCCGCCGCGCGCGCCTGCGGCCCGATCGGCATGCCGGTCATCGCGGCCGCCACCGCGCATCCGGCCAAATTCCCCGATGCGATGGAACGCGCAATCGGCATCCGCCCCTCTCTCCCCGAACCTTTAAAAGACCTATATCATCGTCCTGAAGTCTTTCAGCGCTCCAGCAAGCGCCTCGCCGAGGTGCAAGCGCTGGTTCGCAATTTCGCGCATAGGAACAATGCATGACCGACGGTGTTCAGATCACCCATCTCGATTCCGGCCTCACCATCATCACCGAACGGATGGAGCGGGTGGAAACGGTCTCGTTCGGCGCCTATGCCGGCGTCGGCACGCGCCACGAAACCGCGCCGGAAAACGGCGTGTCACATTTTCTCGAACACATGGCGTTCAAGGGCACCGAAAAGCGGAACGCGGTGGAAATCGCCGAAGCGGTCGAGGATGTCGGCGGCCATATCAACGCCTACACCTCGCGCGAGCAGACCGCCTATTACGTCAAGATGCTGAAGGACGATCTCCCGCTCGGCATCGACATCATCGGCGACATCCTCTGCCATTCCACCTTCGATGCTGGCGAATTCGAGCGCGAGCGCGGCGTGATCCTGCAGGAAATCGGCCAGGCGAACGACACGCCGGACGACATCGTGTTCGACCATTTCCAACAGGCCGCCTATCCCGGCCAACCGATGGGCTGGCCCACGCTGGGCACCGAGAGCATCATCAAATCGCTCTCGCCCGACGTGCTGCAGCGCTACATGCGCGCCCACTACACGCCCAAAAACATCGTGGTCTCGGCCTCCGGCAAGCTCGAGCACCAGCGCGTGGTCGAT
Organism: Acidiphilium rubrum; assembly: GCF_900156265.1. GTDB lineage: Bacteria > Pseudomonadota > Alphaproteobacteria > Acetobacterales > Acetobacteraceae > Acidiphilium > Acidiphilium rubrum. The sequence continues at coordinate 34,252 of NZ_FTNE01000006.1, read as the reverse complement.
CTGGTCAGCGAGCATTTCGCCGACCTGCCGAACGCGACCCAGACCCCGCCGATCCCCGGCATTTACGGCGGCGGCGAGTATCGCGAAATCCGCGATCTCGATCAGGCGCATATCGTGCTCGGCTTTCCCGCGGTCGGTTACAGCGACCCCGATTTCCACGCCGCCATGCTGCTCTCCACCCTGCTCGGCGGCGGGATGTCCTCGCGCCTGTTCCAGGAAATCCGTGAAAAGCGCGGGCTGGTCTATTCGATCTACTCCTTCGCCCTGCCCAACAACGATGCCGGGCTGTTCGGCATCTACGCCGGCACCGGCGAGGCCGAAGCCGCCGAACTCGTCCCCGTCACGCTCGGCGAACTCGCCAAGGTGCAGGACAGCATCACCGAGGCCGAGCTTCGCCGCGCCCGCGCGCAGGTCAAGGCCGGCATGCTGATGTCGCTCGAATCCACCGGCAGCCGCTGCGAACAACTGGCCCGGCAGTGGCAGGTATTCGGCCGCGTCGTGCCGATCGCCGAAACCGTCGCCAAGATCGACGGCGTGACGGCGGCCGACATCACCCGCGTCGCCACGCGGATTTTCCGCGGCAAACCCACCCTCGCCGCCATCGGCCCGATCGGCCGCGTGCCGCAGATGCCGAAAATCCTGGAAAGGCTGGCGGCATGAGCGCGCTCGATCATCTGAGCGCCCTGCTCGCCGCCGCCAAGCGTGCCGGCGCCGATCAGGCCGATGCCCTGCTCGGCTCGGGGGCCTCGGTCTCGGTCGGCCGCCGCATGGGCAAGATCGAGGAGATCGAGCGCGCCGAGAGCAACAACATCGGCCTGCGCGTGTTCGTCGGCAAGCGTAGCGCCATCGTCTCGTCCGGCGCGGTCGATCCCGCCAGTTTCGACCGCCTGGCCGAACAGGCCGTCGCCATGGCCAAGGTCGTGCCCGAAGACCAGTTCGCCGACATCCCCGACGCCCCACCCCCCGACGACGCCGCAGCGCTCGACATGGACGACGCCGTCGAGCCCTCGATCGATACGCTGATGGCCCGCGCCGCCGCCGCCGAGGAAGCCGCGCTCGCCTTCCCCGGCATCACCAATTCCGAAGGCGCCGGCGCCTCCTGGTCACGCAGCCACGTCGCCCTCGCCACCTCGCGCGGCTTCGCCGGCGCCTACAGCCGCTCCGGCCACGGCGTCTCGGTCTCGCCGATCGCGGGCGAAGGCGTCGGCATGCAACGCGACTATGAATATTCCTCCTCGGTCCACGGGTCGGACCTGTCGGACCCTGCCGTGATGGGCCGCGCCGCCGCGGAACGCGCGGTCAGCCGCCTCAACCCCGGCCGGCCGGTCACCGCGAAACTGCCGGTGGTCTATCATCCGCGCGTCGCCGGCAGCCTGCTCGGCCATTTCACCGGCGCCATCAACGGCTCCGGCATCGCGCGCGGCACCAGCTTCCTCAAGGATGCGATGGGCAAGCCGGTCTTCGCACCCGGCATTTCGATCATCGATGATCCCAAGCGCGTCCGCGGCATGCGCTCGCGCGCGTTCGACGGTGAAGGCCAGCGCGTCGAGCGCCGCGCCCTGATCGAAGACGGCATCCTCACCACCTGGCTGCTCGATTCCCGCAGCGCCGCCCAGCTCGGCCTGAAAACCACCGGCCACGCCGCGCGCGGCACCTCCGGCCCGCCCAGCCCGGCGGCCAGCAACCTCTACATCGAGCCCGGCACCCTATCCGCCGAGGCCCTGATATCGGACATCAAGCTCGGCCTCTATGTCATCGAACTCATCGGCATGGGCGTGAACGGCATCACCGGCGATTATTCACGCGGCGCCGCCGGCTTCATGATCCGCGACGGTCAAATCGCCGAACCGGTCGCCGAGATTACCATCGCCGGCAATCTGCGCGAGATGTTCATGCACCTCACCCCCGCCAACGACCTCGAATTCAAGCGCGGCACGGATGCCCCGACCCTGCGCGTCGAAGGCATGACCATGGCGGGCGGCTGACCGGGCGCCCATGTCCCTCGTCCTGACCGGTGCCGGCGGCCAGCTCGGCGTCGTCCTCCGCCCCCGCCTGGTCGCGCGCGGCATTCCGCTCCGCGCGGTCGATATCGCGCCGATCACGCCGGTCGATCCGCGCGAAACCACCGTGATCGGCGATTTGCGCGACCCCGCCATCGTCGATCAGGCGCTGCACGGCGCCACCGCGGTCCTGCATCTGGCCGGCACCAGCGTCGAACGGCCGCTGCCCGAGATCATCGAGAACAATCTGGTCGCCCTGCACGCTTTGTATGAAGGTGCCCGCCGACACAATGTGCAGCGAATCGTGTTCGCGAGCTCCAACCACACCATCGGCATGTACCAGGTCGGCCACCGCCTCGGCCTGTCCGACCCGTACCGGCCAGATGGGCTCTACGGCCTGTCGAAACTCTGGGGCGAAGGCATGGGAAGGCTCTATTGGGACAAATACGGCATCGAAGGCGTCGCATTGCGGATCGGCAGCGCCCTGCCCCGCCCCACCGAAGCGCGCCACCTGTCCACCTGGCTCGGCCACGAAGACCTCGAACATCTGGTGATGCAGAGCCTCACCGCCCCGATCAGCGACTACCGCCCGGTCTGGGGCGTCTCCGCCAACACCCGCAGCTGGTGGAACAACGCGGAAGCCGCCGAACTCGGCTACCGCCCGACCCAGAACGCCGAGGATTTCGCAACCGAAATCGCGGATGTGCCGGACGCGGGCTGGGACTGCCAGGGCGGTGCCTTCGCCGCCGCCCGATAAAACGCGCCCCCGATTCACCTTGCCCAATGCGCATTAAAGACGCATATATGACGCATCATCCCCAAGGAGCCCACCATGTCCGCACGCTTCAATCTCGTCCTGTCCGATGAATTGAACCGCCGGGTCGATGCCGTGGCGACCGACCCGGAAACCAAATCCTCACTGATCCGCAAGGCGCTGGCGATGTATATCGCCGCGGTCGAAGCGCAGCGCGATCGCGGCCTGCATGTCGGTCTGTTCGATCCGGCGACCAGGGAGATCAAGACCGAAATCATCGGCCTTTGAGCCTGATCGATCTCAACAACCTGCCGTCCGATGTTCAGGCAACGATCGGGCGCAAGGAAACCGATGGTGAACGCCGGGTCCGCCTCGTCAAGGATCTGGTCGTCTTCACCCTGGCGATCATCCTCATGGTCATCGTGGTCGCCTATTCGTTGGATATCCTGCTCGCCGCCACCGCTACGTCCGCCGACAAGCGCTGGGCACAATCGATCATCAGCGCCATCGCCGGCGGTGTCATCGGCTATCTGCTTCGCCGCTGAACCGGCGCGGCGTCAGTAAATCGCCTCGTACAACCCGATGATCGCCGCCGCATCCGGCACCGCCGGGTTATTCGCCGGACTGCCCGAGGCCAACGCCTGATCCGCCATCACCGCGCGCCTGCCATACCAATCATCCCGCCCGATCCCGAACGCCTCCGGCGTCGGCACGCCAAGGTCGAAATTGATCGTATCCAGCTCATCGACCAGCTTGGCACCCGCCAGTTGGTCCGCATCATCCGGCTGGGCAAACCCCGCGATCCGCGCCGCCTCGGCATAGCGCGGCAGCGCCGCATGCAGCGAATACCGCGTCACCACCGGCAGCAACATCGCGTTGGACAGCCCATGCGGCACATGGAAATGCGCCCCGATCGGGCGGGACATGCCATGCACGAGGGCCACCGAAGCATTGGAAAACGCGAGCCCCGCCAGCGTCGCCCCCAGCATCATCGCCTCGCGCGCCGCCCGGTTGTCCGGCTCATGATAGACCGCGCGCAAATTCGCCCCGATCAATCCCAGTGCGGCCCGCGCATAACTGTCCGACACCGGATTGGCCCGCCGCGACACGAACGCCTCCAGCGCGTGGGTGAACGCATCGATGCCGGTATCCGCCGTGGTCCGCGCCGGCACGCTCATCGACAATTCGAAATCGACAATGGCCGCGAGCGGTAACGCGCCCAACCCGCCGATCAGCATTTTCTCATCGGTCTCGGTATCGGTGATCACGGTAAATCGCGTCGCCTCGGAACCGGTCCCCGCCGTGGTCGGCACCGCGATCAGCGGCAACGCCGCCGCATCCGCCACTACCGGCACCTTGAACGCCCGCATCCTGGTACCCTCGGGTGCCGCGAGCAGAATATTGATCGCCTTGGCGGTATCGATCGGCGATCCGCCGCCGAACGCGACGATACAGTCGATATCCAGATCCGCCGCCAGCCGCACGCCCGCCTCGATCACCCGATCCACCGGTTCCGGCACGGTCTCGCTGAACACCGTATAAACCATTCCGGCCCGATCGAGCGGCTCGGTCACCCGGGCGATCAGCCCGAGCTTCACCATCATCGGGTCGGTCACGATCAACGGCCGGCTCAACCCCAGCTTGCCGAGCATCACCGCAATGCGCGACGCAGCACCGGCACCGATATCCATATAGCGCGGCGCAAAAAAACTCATGTCCATCATGGGCCGTCCTGGTTTCCTGCCAAGCATAATGACGCGAAAAGGTTAATAATCAATGAACAGCCGCGCGTTCCATACACAATTCACCGGTTTCTGAACGCCAACAGCACAATCACGCGAGCGCCGTCGCCCGCCAGCCCTGCCCCACCGGCTCGCATAAAATCGGCGTCGCATTCGTGGTCGGCACGTCCAACTCCAGCCCCATCAACCCCCGCACGGCGCGGAAAAACGCGCCATGCGATACAATCAGCAACGGCCCCGGCGTACCGCTCAGCACACGCCCCAGCACCAGCCCCGCCCGCACCGTGATCTCCGCGAAACTCTCCGCCCCCTCCGGCGTCGCCGTGCCATCCAGCCACTGCGCGAACCACGGATGCAAAGGCTGGCCTTCCATCCCGCCGAATACCACCTCGCGCAAATCCGCCTCCAGGCTGATCGGCAGCTTCAGCGTTTCATTGACAATCTCGGCCGTCACCCGCGCGCGCTGCATCGGCGATGCCACAACCGCCGTAATCCCGCGCCCCGCCAGCAGCGGCGCCGCACGATGCGCCTGGGCAATGCCGGTCTCGTTCAACGGAATATCGACCGCCCCCTGCGAAATCCCGCGCGCATTGTAATCGGTCTGCCCATGGCGCAGAAACCAGAACGCAACGCGCGGCAGCGCCATCAGACCAGGCCTTCCTGCGTCATTGCCCGCAACACCGCCGGCCGCGCCTTCATCCGCGCATAATGCGCCGCAATCCCCGGCGGCAGCGGCACCGTATTGCGTCCCTCCGCCCAGAACGACACATAAAACAGCGCCGCATCGGCAATCGAATACGACCCCAACAGCCATTCGCGCTCACCGAGCGCATGCTCCATCAGATCGAACCCTTCGATGAAAATCCGCTTGCCCTCGGCCCGCACCGCCTCTTTCTCTTCGGGGTTCGGGGAGAATTTCTCGGGGCGGAAAATCCGCGAAAACCCCTGCATATGCATGGTTCCGTTGATATAGCTGATATACCCCATCGCGCGCGCCCAATCGAGCCGATCCGCCGGCTCCAGCCCCGCCGCCGGAAACGTCGCCGCCAGATAGCCGGCAATCGCGATCCACTCGGTCAGCACGGTGCCATCATCAAGCTCCAGCACCGGCACTTTCGACGCCGGATTGACCGCCTTGAACGCCGGCTGATACTGCATCCCCTCGCGCAGATTAACCAGCTGCCCCTCATGCGGCACGCCGATCTCCTCGAGAATGACGTGAATACCCAGCGAACACGCGCCCGGCGCATAATAAAGCTTCATGATGATCTCCCTGACAATGGTTTCAGTCGAACAGTGAACTGACCGAGGTCTCCTCGGAAATATTCCGCATCGCGGTCGCCAGCAGCGGCGCAATGCTCAACACCCGCAAATTCGCCGGGCATGCCCGCGTCGCATCGAGCCGGATACTGTCGGTAATCGTCAGCGTCTCGATCGGGCTCGCCTCGATCCGGTCGAGCGCCTTTCCCGAAAGCACGCCATGCGTCACATAGGCCGAAGCCGAGGTCGCGCCATGCAGCAGCAAGGCTTCCGCCGCGTTGCAAAACGTACCGCCGGAATCGACGATATCATCGATCAGGATGCAGTTGCGCCCTTCGACATCGCCGATCACGTTCATCACCTCGGAAACGCCTGCCCGTTCGCGGCGCTTGTCGATGATCGCAAGGTCACAGTTCAACCGGCTCGCAATCGCCCGCGCGCGCGCCACACCGCCCACATCAGGCGACACCATCATGATATCCCGCCCCGCAAACCGCTCCTTGATATCCCGCGCAAACAGCGGCGCGCCGTACAGATTATCCACCGGAATATCGAAAAACCCCTGAATCTGCCCCGCGTGCAAATCAATCGTGAGCACCCGGTTCGCCCCCGCCTCGGTAATCAAATTCGCCACCAGCTTCGCCGAAATCGGCGTGCGCGGGCTGGTCCGCCGGTCCTGCCGCGCATACCCGAAATACGGAATGACCGCGGTAATCCGCCGCGCCGAGCTGCGCCGCAGCGCATCGAGCGTGATCAGCAATTCCATCAGATTATCATTGGCCGGAAACGCGGTCGACTGGATCACGAACACATCCTCGCCGCGGACATTTTCGAGAATCTCGACATGGATCTCCATATCGGCAAACCGGCGGATCAGCGCCTTCGCCAGCGGCAGATCAAGCGCGGCGGCCACCGCCTCGGCGAGCGGCGGGTTCGAATTGCAGGCGACAATCTTCATCAGGGAGGTTCCAGGGGCTGATGCGCGCGCTCGCGCTCGATACGGGGCGAAGCGGCGCGTTTAGCAATCGCTTGGCGCGCTGTCCATTGTGGGCCGCCGAATCAGACGATGTCCGAAAAAGCGAATTCGTCTCTTTCATGGACAAAAACCCAGCACAAAAACGCTGCTCCTCCGTCGTGTGCTCGCGAAACCATCGGCGGCCCCGTGCGAATCGCCATTGCGTTATACCCAACCGGACCATACTCTCTCACCCATGAGTCAAAGCCTGTCGCTCCGCCCGGACATCGTGCTCGATGCATGGCTCACCCGCGATGTCTGGCCGCGCCGGATCATCGCCTTCATCATCGACATCATCCTGATCGCCGTGCTCGGAACGGTGCTCGCCTGGGTCATCGCCGTGCTCGGCATCCTCACCCTCGGCCTCGGTTTCCTGCTGTTCCACCTGATGCCGCTGATCCCCGCCATCTACTACGTCGCCTGGCTCTGCACCCGCAGCGCCGCCACCCCCGGCCAGCGCCTGCTCGGCCTCACCCTGCGCCAGGACGACACGCTGAGCCTGCCCGTGCCCGCGCGACCCAGCCTCGCCCAGGCGATCGCCTGGACCGTCCTGCTCTATCTGTGCTTCGCTCTCAGCATGATCCCGTTTCTCCTGGTGCTGATCACCCGCCGCCACCGCGCCCTGCACGATCTGCTGTCCGGCCTCACCCTGGTCCACGCCGCCGCCCTCAACCGGGCCCCCGCCGCGTGAGTCGATCGCATACCCCATGAAACCCGGCCCACCCATGTCGCGCTCGCCACAGTTCTTCTACGCCACAGCACCGCTGCCCTGCCCCTATCTGCCCGGCCGCACCGAACGCAAAGTCGTCACCGAACTCGGCGGCACCGGCGCCGAAGCCCTGCACGACCGCCTCTCGCGCGGCGGCTTCCGCCGCAGCCACAACATCGCCTACGCCCCGGTCTGCCACGGCTGCCGCTCGTGCATCCCCATCCGCATCGTGGTCGCCGAATTCACCCCCAGCCGCACCCAGCGCCGCATCGCCGCGCTCAACACCGGGCTGCGCGCCTATGAAATGCCGCCGCGCGCCACCTCCGAACAATTCCTGCTGTTCCAGCGCTACCAGCAAGCCCGCCACGGCGATGGCGACATGGCCTCGATGAGCTTCTATGACTACCGCGCCATGGTCGAAGACACACCGATCGAAACCTGGCTGGTCGAATACCGCGACGAGTCCGATCGCCTGGTCGGCGCCTGCCTGACCGATCGCCTGGGCGATGGTCTCTCGGCCGTCTATTCCTTCTTCGCCCCCGACCTCGCCCGCAACTCGCTCGGCACGCAATCGATCCTCTGGCTGGTCGAGCGCGCCCGCGAGCTCGGCCTGCCCTATGTCTATCTCGGCTACTGGGTCCCCGAAAGCCCGAAAATGGCCTACAAAGCCAAGTTCCGCCGCACCCAGGTGCTCGCCGGCGGTGCCTGGGTCGACCGTGAAACCATGTTCGACCCGCAGCACATCGCCATCGAACGGACCCCCATCACGTCGGCTTGATCACCAATCCTCCGGTTCAGCCGCCCCAACGCACCCGCGCCGCACGATAAGCCTTGCATCCGCCCCGCCGGGTTCTAACTGGCAATCAGCAACCGAGCTTGCTGCACCGCACCATGACCGTTGCGGCACATGCCAGAGGAGGCTCCATGGCCCAAACCGCGACAAGCACCAACCCAACCCAAGCCCTCGCCCCATCCAACCCGATCTCGCACGCCGCAAACAACGCCACCACCGCCATGCACGGCCTGCCGCATGCCCTGATCACCCTGATCCTGATCGCCGCCGCCCTGCTGGCCGCCGCCATCATCCACTTCGTCCTGGTCCACGCCGTGCCCGGGCCGCTGCTCAAGCGGCGCCCGGTCCTCGCCATCCTGGTCAAACGCACCAGACGCATCCTGTTCCTGGTGCTCGCGGTCGTGCTGGTCGGCACCGTTCTGCCCGAAGCGCCGATGGCGGCGTCCACCCTCGCGCGGGTGCTGCACGTCCTGAGCGCCGGCTTCATCGTGCTGCTCGGCTGGAGCCTGATGGTCGCGGTCGACACCTTCACCGTCTATAAATTATCGCTCCGCCCGGACAATATCCAGGCGGACGTCATGGCGCGCAAGCACGTCACCCAATGGCAGGTGCTGCGCCGCGCCAGCCACGTCCTCATCCTCATGATCACGGTTGCGGCCGCCCTGATGGTGTTCCCCGCCGTCCGCCAGTACGGCGTCTCGCTGCTCGCCTCGGCCGGCGCCGCCGGCCTCGTGGTCGGCCTCGCCGCCAGGCCCGTCCTGTCCAACCTGATCGCCGGCATCCAGATCGCGATCACGCAGCCGCTCCGCGTCGAAGACGCCGTCGTCATCAACGGCCAATGGGGCTGGATCGAGGAAATCACCAGCACCTACGTCGTCGTCCGCATCTGGAACTGGCAACGCATGATCGTGCCGCTGGCCTGGCTGCTCGAACAACCCTTCCAGAACTGGACCCGCGATTCCTCCGAACTGATCGGCACCGTCCACTGGAACGTCGACTACACAATCCCGGTCGATGAACTCCGCAAAAAACTCGACGAAATCGTCCACTCCACCCCGCTCTGGAGCGGCAAGGTCGTCGTCCTGCAAGTCACCCACGCCCTCGCCACCACCATCGAACTGCGCGCCCTGGTCTCGGCCCGCAACTCCGGCGAAGCCTGGGATCTGCGCTGCTACGTCCGCGAAAAAATGATCGACTACCTGCAAGCCACCCACCCCGGCGCCCTGCCGAAACAACGGCTCGAACTCGAAGGCCAACCGATACCCGACCACCCCGCAGCCGCCGAACCCATCCACGAGGACGCCTAGCCGCCGATCACCCACGCCGACCGGCGACGCGCGGAACCTCGCCAACCCGGCCCGCGTCAGCGGAACATCAGCACCGGAATCCGGCATGATCGCAGCATGGCGGTGGTCGTGCTGCCGATCACCAGGCTGCGGATGCGCGAATGGCCATAGGCACCGATCACCAGCAGATCGAATTTTTCGCTCTCGGCCAGCCGCGCGATCACAATCTCAGGCTCACCCGCCTCGATCCGCGTGCTCACCCGGGCGCCGCCGGCCTCGGCCTGCGCCCTCGCTTGCTCCAACTGGGCGTGACGCGCCGCATCGGCTGTCCCGACCGCGAGTATCTGCACATCCATGCCCCGCAGCAGCGACGATCGCGCGGCGAATGCCATCGCCTTGCGAATACTGGCGCCGCCGTCATGGGCAATGATCACCCGCTCGATCGGCCTGAACCCCCGCGCCGCTGCCAGCACCGGGCATCGGCTCGCCCGCGCCACCCGCTCCAGATTGGCACCCAGATGCATCGTCGCGAAATCCGCCGCCTCGCCGCGCTTGCCGAGCACCACGATCGTCTCGTCGGTCTCCAGCGCGGTCAGCGTCTCCACCAGCGAGCCGTGGCGCTGCGTCGTCGCAACCGCCGCCCCGGCTGCCCGCACACGCGCCGCACCCTCCTGCAAAACCGCCCGCCCCTTCGCGAGGCCGAGCCGCGCCTGCGCCGCCTCACTCTCGATCAGCTCGGCCATCAGCGCATCATTGGCATCGATCCCGATCGCGCCGCTGAAATTGGCCACCGAAGCATGCTCCCGATGATGATCGAGCACATGCAGCAACGAAACATCCCCGCCCAGCCGCGCCGCCAGCCAGGCCGCATGGTCACACACGCTGGCCGCATAAATCGAGCCGTCGAGGCAGCCGATGATATGGTTCATGATCAATCCTCCCTCAGCCATGGTCCAGCAGTGCCAGCGCGTCCGGCTTGTCGTGAACGGCGAGCCGATCAACGATGGTCGCACTGGCTTCGTTGAGCCCGATCACCTCGACCATCGTGCCGTTGCGGCGCAGCTTCAGCACCACTTTATCGAGCGACTCGACCGCCGAAATATCCCAGAAATGCGCATGGGTCAGATCGATCCGCACCCGCTCCACCGCCTCCTTCAAATCGAACGCGTTGGCAAACGTCACCGTCGAGGCAAAGAACACCTGCCCGGTCACCCGATAGACGCGCAGCGTCCCATCCTCGGCCAGTTCGCCATCGATCCGCACCAGCTGCGCCACCTTGAACGCAAAGAACACAGCGCTCAACACCACCCCCGCGCCCACGCCGGCGGCGAGATTATTGGTCGCGACCACAATGCCCACGGTCGCCAGCATCACCACGCTGGAACTCTTCGGATAGGTGCGCAGATTGCGCAGCGAGCGCCAGTTGAACGTGCCGATCGAAACCATGATCATCACCGCAACCAGCGCCGCCATCGGAATCACCCGCAGCCACGGGCCGAGCACCACGATCAGGATCAGCAGGAACACGCCGGCAAACAGCGTCGACAACCGCCCCCGCCCGCCCGATTTGATGTTGATGACCGACTGCCCGATCATCGCGCAACCGGCCATTCCGCCCAGAAACCCGGTCACGATATTGGCAAGGCCGAGCCCCATGTTTTCACGATTGCGGTTGCTCGGCGTATCGGTCAGGTCATCGACGATGCTGGTCGTCATCATCGACTCTAAAATACCAACCAGCGCCATCGAGACCGAAAACGGCAGCACGATCATCAGCGTATGCCAGGTAAACGGCACGTTGGGGATCAGCAGATGCGGCAGGCCATCCGGCAACTGCCCCATGTCGCCCACGGTGCGGACCGGAATGTGAAAGAACACGGCGGCCAGCGTCAGCACCAAAATCGCCACCAGCGGCGAAGGCACCACCCGCGTGAAACGCGGCAGCCCGTACAGAATGACCAGCCCGACCGCAACCATCGCATAGGTCTGCCAGGTCACGTTGATCAGCTGCGGCAGCTGCGCCATGAAAATCAGAATGCCGAGCGCGTTCTCGAACCCGGTGATCACCGACCGCGACACGAAACGCATCAGGACCGCAAGCCGCATCATGCCGAAGGCGATCTGAAATATCCCGGTCAGGATCGTCGCCGCGAACAAATACTGCACCCCGTAATGGCGGACCAGCAGCACCATCAGCAGCGCGACCGACCCGGTTGCCGCCGAAATCATCCCGGGCCGGCCGCCGGCAAACGCGATCACGATGGCAATGCAGAACGAGGCATCGAGCCCGACCACCGGTGACACCCCCGCAATAATCGAAAACGCGATCGCCTCGGGGATCAACGCGAGCGCCACCACCATGCCGGCAAGCAGATCGCCCCGGACATTACCGAACCATTCGGTCCGAATTCTGGAAAGAGACATGGAATTCCTAATACGTGCGGACCCGACAACACAGGAGAGCCTGAACGTCATGCCGGGTCAGGAATCGGGCCGGCCAGCCGGCGGGCCCATCGAATCATCAATCCCGCGGCATCGGCATAACCGGAACGGTCAGCCGACCCTCATCACAGGATCAACAGCAATCATGCGGGATCTCAACGAGATCGACGCGCGCGCACCTATGGCGGCCGTCGCTCGGTCATCGTGGGCATGAAACAAATTTCCATTTAATGGAACCAATTCCCGGAAATCGATGACAGTCCGGGGCTTTCACCAAGACAAAATAGCATGACGATAGTCGAAACGACCACCCCTTGCCACACATGAGGCAAGGGGCTGGAACCGGAACCGATCAGGCCGCGTCGAACGCGCGATCGGCCTTCTTGCGCGAATGCGGGTCCAGATGCCGCTTGCGCAGCCGGATCGCACTCGGCGTCACCTCGACCAACTCATCGTCCTCGATATAGGCGATCGCCTGTTCGAGGTTGAGGCGGCGGGGCGGGATCAGCAGCAACGCCTCATCCTTGCCGGCGGCGCGGATGTTGGTCAGCTTCTTCTCGCGGATCGGGTTGATATCAAGGTCGTTCTCGCGCGAATGCTCGCCCAGGATCATCCCCAGATAAACCTTCTCGCCGGCGCCGATGAACAGCGCCCCACGATCCTGCAACGCGAACAACGAATACTGCACGCTCTCGCCATCGGAATTGGAAATCAGCGCGCCGTTGCGCCTTCCCTCCAACGTACCCTTCCACGGACCATAGCCGGTGAAATGGCGGTTCATCACGCCCGAACCACGCGTATCGGTCAGGAACTCGCCATGATACCCGATCAAGCCACGGCTCGGAATATGAAACGTCAGGCGTTGCTTGCCGCCGCCGGAGGGGCGGATGTCCTGCAACTCGCCCTTGCGGCGCGACATTTTCTCGACCACGACGCCCGCATAAGGCTCATCGACATCGATCAGCACTTCTTCCATCGGCTCTTCACGCTCGCCCGCCTCGTTCTCGCGCGTCAACACGCGGGGACGACCGATGGTGAGTTCAAACCCTTCGCGCCGCATCTGCTCGATCAACACGCCCAACTGCAATTCGCCGCGTCCGGCAACCTCGAACGCCTCGGTCTCGTTGGAATCCGTCACCTTGATCGCGACATTGCCTTCCGCCTCGCGGAACAGCCGCTCCCTGATCTGGCGCGACGTGACCTTCTTGCCTTCACGCCCGGCCAGCGGACCGTCGTTGATGCGGAACGTCATCGACAGCGTCGGCGGATCGATCGGCGTCGCCGGCAGTGCCGCGGTGATTTCCATGCCGCCGATGGTGTCCGGCACGGTCGCTTCCTTGAGGCCTGCGACCGCAATGATGTCGCCGGCGGAGACTTCATCCACCGGCACGCGCTCGAGCCCGCGGAACGCCAGCAGCTTGGTCAGCCGGCCGGTTTCCACACTTCGGCCATCGAAGCTGATCACCCGCACCGGCATATTCACGGTGGCGCGCCCTTGCTCGACCCGGCCGGTCAGCACGCGTCCGAGGAAATTATCGCTCTCCAGAATCGTCACGACCATCGCGAACGGCGCATCTTCCGGCAAATTCGGCGCCGGCACATGGCTCACAATCAAATCGAACAGCGGCTTCAGCGTCTCGCGCGGCCCATCGAGGGCCACGGTCGCCCAGCCCTGCCGGCCCGAAGCGTACAGCATCGGAAAATCGAGCTGCTCGTCATTGGCACCGAGGGCGGCGAACAGGTCGAACACTTCGTTGTGAACTTCATCGGCCCGCGCATCCGGCCGGTCGATCTTGTTGACCACCACGATCGGCTTCAACCCGCGCGCCAGCGCCTTGCCGACCACGAATTTGGTCTGCGGCAGCACGCCCTCGGCGGCATCAACCAGCACGACGACGCCATCGACCATGTTCAGAATCCGCTCGACCTCACCGCCGAAATCGGCGTGGCCAGGGGTGTCGACAATGTTCAACCGCACATCGCCCCACTGCACGGCGGTGCATTTGGCCAAAATGGTGATACCGCGTTCGCGCTCCAGATCGTTCCGATCGAGCGCGCGCTCGGCGACGTGCTGATGCGCGCCGAACGAGCCGGATTGCTTCAGCAACTGATCCACCAACGTGGTTTTGCCATGGTCGACATGCGCGATGATGGCGACATTGCGCAGCATATTCTGGGTCATATTATCGTCTTTCGGGGTTCAACGGGCTCCTCCTACACGTTTTGCACCGCAAAAGCGAGCATATCGGACGAGCGATCTTCGCATATGCAAAAAAGGGACGGCTCATGGCCGCCCCTTCCCGCCAGTTTTCAGTCGCAGGCGTCGATTACATCGACGAATTGGTCATCTGTTTGTGCATGGTGCTGTCCTTCTTGCCCTGCGCCGCGCCGGGGCCAGGCTGCGCGTTGCTGCCCATCGCCCCATTGCCCATCGCACCATTATTCATCGCACCATTGTTCATGGCGCCGTTGTTCATCGACCCGTTACCCATGCCGGTGTTGGACATCGAGCCCGGCGTGTTCATCGTCGAACCCATGCCGCCCTTGTTCATCATGCCACCATGCATATCCATCATCGCCTTGTGGATCATCATCGATGCGCCATGATAATCACCATCCCGCACCGCCTTGCGTGCGCCGCGGATGGCGGAAATCGCCGGCGTGCTGATCGGGCCATTGACCGAACCCTGCACGTAGGAATTGGTCAACAAATCCGTCTCGGCGCGGCCCAGCGCGTCGGTCGCGCGCGTCTTGTTGTGCGCCATCACCGCCTGCTGCGCCATGTGCATATACTGCCCGGCCGAGCCGTTTTCCGGCATCATGCCGCCGCCCGCCATGCCGTGGTTCATCATCGCGCTATGATGCATCATACCGGTTGAATGACCCATCGTCTTGGTCATGGTGCTGCGGCGCTGCTTCGGCATCGTCTGCATGCCGGTGGTCGATTTCGCGGTCCCGGCAGCGTCCGGGGCGGCCATGCCACCCGCCGTGGCGGACATGTTGCCCGACGATGTGCCAGGCTCCTGACCGGTCACGCCGGTCGAGTTCATCCCAGCGGTCGCGGGCTGTCCGCCGGTCGTGCTCGCCGGCGCATTCTGCGCGAGCGCGATGCCGCTCAAAAGCATCAAAGCTGAACCTGCCATAAGAAGAGTACGCATGATAAAATCCTTCCTGCGATCACGTCGGAGTGCGTGACGGCTGTTTTATGTCGAGATCAAACCCCGACGGTTAAGTGTGCCGTAACGACTTGGGGATAATGTCGGCCCTGAACAACCGCGCAGAATTGACCGCGCGATTAAACCGGAGTCAGAAATGACCGCGGTCGTCCTCCGTGCCGTTGCGATCCTGGGTCTGATCCTCCTGTCCGGCCACACCGCCCGCGCCGACGGCGGCTGCCGCGCCGCCGCAGCCATCGCATCCCGCCAATACAACCTGCCGCCCGGCCTGCTCGCCGCGATCGGCGTGGTCGAATCCGGCCGCAGCGCCTGGCCAGGGAACGCCAAAGCCGCGTGGCCCGACACGGTCGATGCCGATGGCCAAGGCCATTGGTTCGCCACCGCCGCCGATGCCGCTGGCTTCGTCCGCACCGCCGAGGCCAACGGCGCAAAATCGATCGACGTCGGTTGTTTCCAGATCGACCTCGAAGCCCACCCCGATGCCTTCCCCGATCTCGCGACAGGTTTCACCCCCGCCGCCAACGCCGCCTACGCCGCCGCATTCCTCGCCCGCCTGCACGCAAGCCTCGGCTCATGGCACGCCGCGACCGCCGCCTATCACTCGGCCACCCCGGCACGCGGCCTACCCTACGCAGCCCTGGTCAGCGCCGCCTGGCACGGCATCGCCGCAACGCCCGCCGCAACTCTCGCTCCGGCCGACCGCCACGTCATCCACCTCGCCCCGCCGCACGGCCACCTGCCGCTCATCATCACGCCATAACCCGCACCGCCATCAAGTGCTTGACGCGGCAACGCCCCACCCTGGCAAATGGCGGCATGAAGCGCATCCTGCCCATCGCCCTGATCACCGCCCTCGGCTTCTCCTCCGGCCTGCCTTTGGCCCTGTCGGGCTTCACCCTGCGGCTCTGGCTCGCCCGCGCGCACCTGCCGCTCGCGGCCATCGGCTTCACCACCAATCTCGGCATCGCCTATTCATTGAAATTCCTCTGGGCCCCCGCGCTCGACCAGATCCGCCCGCCCCCACCGTTCCGCTCGCTGGGCCGCAGGCGTGGCTGGCTCCTGCCGATCCAGCTCTGCCTCGCCGCCGCCATCGGCGGCCTCGCGCTGACCCACCCGGCGCATCACCTCGCCCTCACCCTGATCCTCGGCGGCATCGTCGCCTTCCTGTCGGCCAGCCAGGACATCATGATCGATGCCTGGCGGATCGAGTTCTTCCCGCTCACGATGCAGGGGGCCGCCACCGCCGGCTACGTCTGGGGCTATCGCGGCGCGATGCTGATCTCAGGCTCCGGCGTCATCGCCCTGTCGGTCACGCTCGGCTGGCACGCAGCCATCCTCCTGCTGGTCCCCCTGCAACTGATCGGCGCCGCCACCACCCTGCTCTGCCCCGAACCCGCCCCGCCCGAAACCGTCGATACCGGATCGATCGCAGCAAGATTCCGCGATGCAGTGATCGCCCCGCTCGCCGAATTCTGGTCGCGCCGCGGCGCCGCCGTCATCCTCGCCTTCGTCGTGCTGTTCTACCTCGGCGAAGCCCTCGCCGGCGTGATGCTCGCCCCCTATTACACCCATCTCGGCTTCAACCGCGCGATCATCGCCCTCGCCACCGGCCCGGCCGCCCTGGTCGCGGTGCTCGCCGGCACCGCCCTCGGCGGCGTGCTGGTCGCCCGCGCCGGGGTCGGCACCGCGCTGATGGCCGCCCTGCTGTTCCAGACCCTCGCCCTCGGCCTGTACCCCGTCCTCGGTCTCCACCCGCACCTGCCGCACATCCTGCTGGTAGTCAGCGTGGTGGAATCCTTCGCCCAGGGCATCTCGGACGCCGCGTTCATCACCTATCTCTCCGGCCTGTGCGACAAGCACTACACCGCAACCCAATACGCTTTGCTGTCCTCCGTCGCCGCCGTCGCCCTGCGCACGGTCGGCGGCCTGTCCGGCGTGCTCGCCCAGGCGCTCGGCTGGATCAGGTTCTACGAATTCACCATCGTCTCAGCCCTGCCGGCGATCCTGGTGCTGGTGGTGATTCTGCGCAAATATCCACCGGCACGCACCATCGCCGCACCGTGAGCTAGGCACCATGGCCACCGCATTGATCAAATCCCGCTACGCCATCAGCCTGAATATCGCAGGCCTGATGATCTACCTCACTTTAGCCTCGGCGCTCTGGGCACCGTTGGGCGATCAGTCCCTGCCGATCGGCGCGGGTACCCCGATCGTCTGGGGGCTGACCGCCTTGCCCGTCCTGATCCTGTTCCTGTGCATCAATTTCGTATGGCTCGACCTGATCGTGCTGCGCACCCACGAAGAGCGGAACTGGCGGCGTCTGCTGGTCTGGCTCGTGGTCATGCTGATCTGGTTCGGCGTCAACCGGTTCGATCTCGCAATGCAGGGCACCACTGGCAACGCATCCATCACGATGAACAGCCCGGCCAGTTCCTCGGCGCACGCGCTCAGCGGATCACAACCACCCTGAACCCCTCAAGCCGCCCCCACGCCGCATCCGCCGTCAACGCTGGGCCGCCAGGATGCCATTTCGCCGGACCCGATCAGCCACATAGGCAAAACAAAAGCCGCACAGCAGGAAGAGTCTTCTTTTTTGTGAACAAAAAAGAAGCAAAAAAAACTTCATTCATCTGTGCCCGTGAAACCGCCCCTGCCCCAAACGAATAAAAGTTTTTTGGTTCTTTTTTACAAAAAAGAACCGCTTCCTACTCCTCGCTCACCGCAAACTCGACATCCCGATGCACATGAATCGACATCAGCACGCCAAACCCCAGCATCACCGCGGTCAGCGCCGAGCCACCGTAGGAAACCAACGGCAACGGCACCCCGCCCACCGGAATCAACCCCATCACCATCGCCAGATTGACGAAACAATAAAGAAATAAATTGGTCGCAATCCCCAGCGCCGCGAGCCGCCCGAACTGGTGGCGGCACCGCAGCGCGGTATAAATCGCCATCATCACCATCGAGAACAGCACGCCCAGCAGCACGATCGAGCCGGCAAAGCCGAATTCCTCCGCAATGATGGTAAACACGAAGTCGGTCTGCTTCTCCGGCAGGAAGTTCAACTGATTCTGCGTCCCGTGCAAAAACCCCTGCCCCCACATCCCGCCCGAGCCCAGCGCGATCTTCGACTGGATGATATTATACCCCGCCCCCAGCGGATCGCGCCCGGGGTGCAGAAACGTCAGAATACGCTCCTTCTGATACCCGTGCAGATGGCTATAGGCATAGGGTGCAATGATCGCCACCAGCGCGATCACGATGGCGAATTTCCACCACCGCACGCCCGCCCCCAGCAGCACCGAACCGCCGATCGCCATGGTGATCACCGCGGTGCCAAGGTTCGGCTCCTTCAAGATCAGCGCCGCCGGCACCAGAATCGCAAGCACCGGCGGGATCAGGAACAGCGGATTGCCCACCCGCTCATGCGTCGCCCGCTGAAACCACGATGCCAGCGCGAGCGCCAGAAACAGCTTCATCAATTCCGAGGGCTGCACATGCACCCCCCCCACATCGAGCCAGCGCTTCGCCCCAAGCCCGACATGGCCGAATTTCCACACGGCGATCAACAGCACAATCCCCAGCCCATACAGCGGCCAGGCGCATTTCGCGATAATCCGGATATCGATCATGGCAATCGCGATCATCAGCAACAGCGAGGCAAAAAACCGCTCGATCTGCGGCGTCGCATAAGGCTGGCCATGCCCGCCCGCCGCCGAATACAGCGCCGCATAGCCAATGCCCGCCAGCGCGCAGCACGCCAGCACGAACAGCCAGTTCACCCGCAGCAGCTTGCTCGCGAAGCTGAACGAGCGGTCGTATTGCGGCCGGTAGAATTTGGTGGTGAGCGGCGCGTTCATGCCGGTCCCGCCTCGCTGATCAGGGCTTGCGGCGCGCTCTGAATGGTGCCAGGCGGCGCCGGCGTCAGATTGCGCGTCAACGCCGCGGTGATCAACGCCTGCGCGATCGGCGCCGACACCGCAGCGCCTTCATTGCCGTGCTCCACCGCAACGGCCACGGCAAACCGCGGCACATCGGTCGGCGCAAACGCAATGAAGAACGCATTGGGCCGGAATTTCCACGGCAGGTTGGCATCGTCGTAATTCGCCTTCTCCTGCGCCTGCGACAAATCATGCACCTGCGCGGTCCCGGTCTTGCCCGCCATGAACACACCGGGAATCGTCAGGCGCGAGGCATAGCCGGTGCCGAGCTGCGTATTGACCACATCGAACATGCCCTGCCGCACCGCCGCCAGATTGCGCATATCGAACCCGAGCGAGGGCCAATCGTCCGGCCCGTTGCCCGATTGCACGACATCACCAACCGCCCCCGCAATATGCGGCCCGACCGCCCTTCCCGTCGCAATGCGCGCGGTCATGGTCGCCAGCCCGAGCGGCGTGACCTGGGTATACCCCTGCCCGATCCCCTGGATCACGGTATTGCCCTTCGTCCACACCAGGCGCCGGTCGCGCGCCCATCGCCGGGTCGGCAGAAACCCCTGCGAAACCCCCGGCAGATCAAGCGGCAACGGCCCGATCAGCCCCAGTTTCCGCCCCATCGCGGCAATCCGGTCGATGCCGGTGGCCAGCGCGGTGTGATAAAAAAACACATCGCAACTCTGCTGCAACGCGTTCACCACATTGATCGAGCCATGGCCCTGATGCCGCCAGCAGTAAAAAATATGGTTGCCCAGCTTCAGATACCCCGGGCAGAAAAACTGCGTACTCGGCGTAATCGCACCGCATTCGAGCGCCGCCATCGCGACGTTCGGCTTGAAGGTCGATCCCGGCGCGTACAACCCGCCGGTCGCCCGGTCGTTCAACGGCCGTTTCGGATCTTCCATCCAGCGCTGCCACACCGCTTCCGGCACCCCGGCATCGAACAGCGTCGGGTCGAACCCGGGCTGGCTCGACATCGCCAGAACTGCACCATTGGTCGCATCGAGCATCACGGCCGCCCCGGCCTGACCGGCGAGTTTCTGCGCCGCCAGGCTCTGCAACCCCGCATCGATGGTCAATTGCACGGTCGCACCCTGCGTGCCGTTGTCCCGATCGAGCACGCGCACCACCGTGCCATGCGCATTCACCTCGGTCTGCACGATGCCGGGATCACCCCGCAGCGCATCGTCGCGCGCCCGCTCCACCCCGGCACGCCCCACCCGCATGCCCGGCAAGGCGAACACCGGATTGAGCGCCGCCTGCGCCTGGGTCGGCCGGGCAACGTACCCGATCGTGTGGGACATCGTGTCCCCCATCGGATAGACCCTCGATGCGCCGACATCGACGAACACGCCCGGCAGATCGGTCGCATTGACCTCGATCCTGGCCATGTCCGACCAGTCCAGATAATCCTTCAGCAACACCGGCACATAGCGCGGCTTGCCGGCGATATCATGGGCAATGCGCTGGCGCTCGCCGTCCGACAGGCTGACCAGTCCGGCAAACCGGTCGATCACCGCGGCCGGATCGGGTGCCTGGATCATCATGAACAAGGCGCGCCAATGCTGCTTGTTGCCCGCCAGGATTGTGCCATGCCGATCCGTGATCATGCCGCGCAGCGGTGCCAGCAGCCGCTCGTTCACCGAGTTCTGCTTGGCGAGCGTCGCGTATTTGCCGTGCTGAAGCACCTGCATCCGATACAGCCGCGCGCCAAGCGCACCGAACGCCGCAAGCTGCACGCTGCCCAGCAACAGAGCCCGGCGGCTGAAAATCGGCCGCAATTCCCGTTCGCGCTTCATGCCCACATCAACTCACCCATCGTCACGCCTGCTCGGGCGCCGCAGCACCCCGATGCGCCCGGATCAGCGCGACCGCAAGCAAGGGATAGATCAAGATCGTGACAATCCCCTGCGCCAAAATGGGCGCAGGCGGCAGCATCGCGAGGTCGAGCACCGCGCGCGCCGCGTACTCCGCCGCGGTCAACACGGCAACGAAACCGGCAAACACCAGCCAGACCATGAGAAACCCCCGCCGCACCAAAGCGCGCCGGATCGTCGCCATCGCCGCCTGTTCCAGCAGCAACAGCACCGCCCACAGCCCGAGCGGCGAGGCACCCAACAGATCGAGCAGCACGCCGAGCACAGCCACCAGCGGCGCCGGCAGCGCGGCCGGCCGATACAGGCTCCAGAAATAGACCGAAGCCATGACAAACCCGACCCGCACCCCCGCCTGCAACGGCACCAGCCCCGGAATCGCCAGCAGAATCATCACGATCGCAATGCTGACCGCCGGCAGCGCGTGCCGCGCCACCCGATCGAGGCCGCGCCAGAATTCCACGCCTTCCACTACGAAACCCCAACCATCATGAGAAACCCGCGATCATTTGCATCAGGTCACCACCACAGTGGCATGATGCGCAGATAGCCGCCATTCAGGGGGTGGCCGCGGCGACATCGGCGCCGGGCTGGTGATCGTATTCAAACAGGCGCAGCACGCGCAGCCGGGTCATCCCGGCAAATGGCCGCACCACCGGATCGTTCTTGCCATCATAATGCACGGTGCCCACCGGCAGCCCATAGGGAAACACGCCGCCGACCGCGCTGGTCAGCACGATCTGACCCTCGCGCGGCGGGTTGCCGGGCGCCCAATAGATCAGCCGCGGCGTCGCACTGTTCTGCCCTTCCATGATCGCCCGCGCGCCATGCTGCCCGATCGCAACCGGCACCCGGCTGTTCAAATCGGTGATCAGCAGCACCCGCGCACTGCGCGCCCCGGATTGCACAACGCGCCCGACCACGCCGCTGCCATCCATCGCGATCGCATTCACAATGTCATGCGCGTCGCGCGGGATCGTCACCAGCACCGAACGGGCATAAAGCCCACCCAGATCCGCAATCACGCGGGCGGCGAAAAAATTCGGCGTCGGCGTCGGGACGAAATGCAGCTGCGATTTCAGCGCATCGTTCTGCGCCGCCAGCGCCAGCGCCACCGCGCGCCAGCGTTTGAGCTGATCGTTCTCGGCCACCAGGCGGGCATTGTCGGCATGCAGACGGAACCAGTCGCCGATCGCGCCACGCCCCTGTTCCACCTCTGCCACCGGTGCCGCCGCCGCGCGATACAACGGCGTCAGCGCATCATCGAGCCCCGTGCGCAGCGTATCGCCCAAATGACGATCGGCCCGGCCGGCGAGTACCAGCCCGAGCGAGACGATCAGCATCACAGGCAGCGTCAGGCGCGAGAGAGCTTGTCGAACCGGGATTGAAAGCCGCAGCATGCGGCGGGCTCCGTTCAAAATTGGGACGATGGACGAGAAAATACACGCAATCGACACAATTGCGCCTCCCTCGGTCTTACGCCACCTGAACGCCGCCGCCAATGCCGATCAAGCAATGAACGCGAGCACAAGGCATATTTTTAATGAACCGACCGCGCAGGTCAGTCCCGCGTGTCGGATTGCCGCTTCGTGGTATATTCCGTGATCGCACCAAGAATCAACGCCGCCAGCACCGCCTTGCTCGGGTCCTTGCGGATCAGCGTCTGCGCGAGCCGCAGCACCTCCGCCGCCACCCCGTAGCGCGCACGCGCCAGCATCGGCCGCGGCCTCCCGTTCCAGATCATGCTGGCCGTACCGAACAACCCTAGCGCGATCACGATAAACACCGCGCCGAAAATCAACGAGGCATCGATCGCGCCCAGCGCATCCGCCACCGCCCGGAAAGCGGCGGCCAACAAAAACGCGAGCCCGAGCAGCCCGGCCACCAGCCCGGCCAGGCTGAGGGCGATGCGCTGCGTCAGATAGCGAAACGAAAACCCGTCGATCAGGTTGAAAAACACCCTCAGCACGCCACGATCTCCGCTACCCCGACGTGCCTGACGCTCATGATGACTGACGGCGCCGACGCAGCAGATGAGCCGCCACGAACCCGACACCCGCCGCAATCGCAAGCGCTGCGAGCGGCTGCTCATGCACCTTCGTCTCAACCTGGCTCACGGCGCGCCCACCCTTGATCCGAAGCTGCTTGCCGAGGTCGGACATCTCATCCTCGATGCTCGACAGGCGCAGATCGATCGCGTGCTTGAGCTCGGCGAGTTTTTCCGGGCTGTCGTTGAATTCCTTCATCGTGTCGCCGGCCAGACGCACCAGCTTGGTCCGCAGCGTCTCGAAATCGCCCTGGAACCGATCGAACTCATCGGTCAATGTGCCCATCGCATCTTTTCGCTTGCCGCCCCAACTCGCCATTGCCGAAATCCTTTCGATGGTTGTCGCGGCCGCGCGGCCGCTCGATACCGATCAGGAGTGGGGTTTCGCGCAACCGGCTTCAAGTTACGAAATCCGTAATGAATTGCCCGCCGAACCGCCTGATACCACGGCAACCGGCCTCAATGCGATAGGCCAAATCGATGTTCACCATTCCCCCGATCGGCGAAATCGATTAAATATCCCGCCATGGACCCGCACCCCACCCGCACCCTCGCCGGATTATCGCTGCGCGATCTCGAATACGCCCAGGCCGTCTCGGAACTGCGCCATTTCGGCCAGGCCGCCGAGCGCTGCGGCGTGTCGCAACCCGCCCTGTCCGAACAGATCCGCAAGCTCGAAGCGCTGCTCGGCGTCGCCCTGTTCGAACGCACCAAGCGCCGCGTCGCCCCCACCGCCGCCGGCGCCACCCTGCTCGCCCAGATCGAGCGCGTCATGGCCGAAGCGCGCCATCTCCTCGCTTTGTCGCACGGCCAGCCGAGCGTCATGGCAGGCACGGTGGCGCTGGGCGCAATCGAGACGCTCGGCCCCTATTACCTGCCCGGCATCCTGCGCCTGCTGCGCGCCGAACGCCCTGCCCTGTCGCTCCGCCTCACCGAAGCGCGCACCGCCCCGCTGATCGAGCGCCTGGTCAGCGGCGCGCTCGACCTCGCCTTGCTCGCCATGCCGGTGCCGCGCGCCGGGCTGGTCGCGGCCCCGCTGTTCTTCGAGCCTTTCCTGCTCGCCACGCCGCCCGGCCATGTGCTCGCTGCCCTGCCGCGCCTGACGCTCGACGATCTCCCCGCCGAAGACCTGCTCCTGCTCGAAGATGGGCATTGCCTGCGCGATCAGGCGCTCGCCCTGTGCAACGCCAAGCCGGTCACCCGCCACGCCACCAGCCTCGAAACCCTCTGGCAGATGATCGCGGCCGGCGAGGGCTATTCCCTGCTGCCCGCCCTCGCCGTCGCCGCCCGCCCCGACCTGCACGACCTCGTCCTGTGCCAGACCCTTGCCGACGCCGATGCCGGGCGCACCATCGCCCTGGTCTGGCGCGCCTCGGACCCGCGCGACCCGGCCTTCCGCGCGCTCGCCTCCCTGTTCGCCGCTCTTCGGCCGGCGGTCACGCTCCCAGCACCCGGCACATGACCCGCGCAGCCCCAAACGCCCGTGCCCTCGAGTCAAAAAGTTTTTTGCTTCTTTTTTCCAAAAAAGAAGCCCTTCCTTAACCTCCAAGTCCTTTACTCATCTCCCCCTGATGACGCCCCGCACCGCAGATGCTACCGCCGCCCCAATGGCCACCCAGCGCGCCCCGATCTTCCAATCCCCACTGAAATCACCGCTCGTGCGCGGCTGGCTCGGCGACGCCGCCGGCCGCTATCTCGCCGCCACCATGCGCACCACACGCTGGACGATCGAGGCCGATGCCCTGCTCGCCACGCTGCGCGCCGGCACGCCCTGCATCATCGCCTTCTGGCATGAATGCCTGCCCGCCATGCCCATCCTCTGGCATACCGCCGGGCGCATCGCTTCCGGGCCGACCGGCTACGTCCTCGCCAGCCGCCACCGCGACGGCCAGTTGATCGCCCGCACCATGGCCCGCTTCGGCGTGCGCGCCATCGCCGGCTCCACCTCGCGCGGCGGTGCCGCCGGCCTGCGCGAACTCACCCGCCTGATCACCGCCGGCAACCCGGTCGGCCTGACGCCGGATGGCCCGCGCGGCCCGCGCCGCCGTGCCGCCGCCGGCGTCGCCCAACTCGCCGCCCTCACCGGCGCGCCGGTGTTCTGCGCCGCCGCCGCCACCGCCCGCGCCGTCACGCTGACCAGCTGGGATGAAATGCGCATCCCCCTGCCGTTCGGCCGTGGCGCGCTGATCGCAAGCGGCCCGGTCGAGGTCACGCGCGCCAACCGCGCCGCCGCGCTGACCGATATCGAAGCCCAACTCACCGCCAACCTCGCCCGCGCCCTGATCGCATGTCGCTGAGCCTGAAACTCTACCGCCTCGCCACAAGCCTCGCCGCCCCGGCGCTGCCCTGGTGGCTGAACCGGCGCGCGGCGATCGGCAAGGAAATCCCAGCCCGCCTGCCCGAGCGCCACGGCATCCCAAGCCGCCCCCGCCCGGACGGAAAACTCATCTGGGTCCACGCCGCCAGCCTCGGCGAGACCATGTCAGCCCTGCCGCTGATCGCGTCCCTCGCCCGCCACACCGGCGTCCTGCTCACCACCGGCACCGTCACCTCCGCCCAACTCGCCGCCGAACGCGCCGCCGCCATTCACCAATTCGTCCCGCTCGACGTCCCGCGCGCGGTCAACCGCTTCCTCGATCATTGGCGCCCGGATGCCGCGATCTTCCTCGAATCCGAACTCTGGCCCAACCTGCTCACCGCCCTCGATGCGCGCGGCACCCCCCGCTTCCTGTTCAACGCCCGCCTCTCGCCGCGCAGCGCCGCCCGCTGGCGCCGCTTCCCCCGCGCGATCCGCCAGATCTTCGGCGGCTTCACCATGATCGCCGCACAATCCCCGCGCGATGCCACCCGCCTGCGCGGCCTCGGCCTGCGCGACATCGAAAGCTGGGGCAATCTGAAATTCGCCACCCCGGATTTGCCGGACGACGAAGCCGCCCGCGCCGCCCTCGCCAAAGCCTGCCCCGGCCCCTGGCTGCTCGCCGCCAGCACCCACGCCGGCGAAGACATCCCGGTGATCGAAGCCCACCGCGCGCTCCGCGTCCTGCACCCCAGCATCACCACCATCATCGTCCCCCGCCACCCGCACCGCGCCGATGCGGTCGCCAGCCTCGCCCGCGGCGTCCCGCTCGCCCGCCGCTCGCGTGGCGAACTGCCGGTCCCCGGCGGCCTCTACCTCGCGGATACGATCGGCGAACTCGGCATCTTCTACCGTCTCTGCCCGCTCGCCTTCATCGGCGGCACCCTGGTCCCGATCGGCGGCCACAACATGATCGAGGCCGCCCAACTCGGCTGCGCCACCATCGTCGGCCCGCATTACGAAAACCAGTTCGAAGCCATGACCACGCTGCACAGCGTCGGCGCCCTGGTCGATGTCGCCGATTTCATGGAGCTCGAAGCCACCCTGATCCGCCTGATGTCCAACACCGCCCACCTCGCCGCCATGGGCAGCGCCGGCAAGCGCATCTGCGAAGGCTTCGCCGACCTGCCGGACCGCCTGGCCCGCCGCGTGCTGGAGGCCATGCCCTGATGCGCCCGCCCGCCTTCTGGCAACGCAACGGCATCCTCGCCGCCGCCCTCGCGCCGCTCTCGCGCATCACCACACGCATCACCGCGCAGCGCGTCGCCAAACCCGGGTTCGATTGCGGCCTGCCCGTGCTCTGCATCGGCAACGCCAGCGTCGGCGGATCGGGCAAGACCATCCTGGTCCGCCACATCCTCGCCCGCTACCGCACCCGCCGCGCCCGCCCCTTCGCCCTCACCCGCGGCCACGGCGGCACGATGCCGGGCCCGGTCGAGGTCGATCCGGCCGAGCACACCGCGCGCGAGATCGGCGACGAAGCCCTCCTGCTCGCCGCCTCCGCCCCCACCATCGTCGCGCGCGACCGCGCCGCCGGCGCCCGCCTCGCCCTCGCATCCGGCGCCACCATCATCGTCATGGATGACGGTCTGCAAAACCCCACCCTGCGCAAAACCACCGCCCTGCTGGTGATCGATGGCGGCGCCGGCTTCGGCAACGGCCGCACCCTGCCCGCCGGCCCGTTGCGCGAACCCGCCCCCGCCGCCGCCGCCCGCTGCGCCGCCGCCGTGCTGATCGGCGCGGATACCCACGGCGCAACCCGCCTCCTGCCGCCCTCCCTCCCGATCCTCCAGGCGCAATTGATCGCCACCAGCCCGATCCCCCTGGCAGGACGGCGCGTCGTCGGCTTCGCCGGCATCGGCCGCCCCGAAAAATTCTTCACCACCCTGCGCGAGCTCGGCGCCGATCTCGTCACCACCATCGCCTTCCCGGACCACCACGCCTACCGCCCGATCGACCTCGCCCGCCTGCAAATGACCGCGGCCCAATCCGGCGCCCTGCTCGCCACCACCGAAAAGGACGCGGTCAAACTCCCCGCCGCAATGCGCGCCCGCTGCTGCGTCATCACCGTCGATCTCGCGTTCGACAATCCGGCCGCGCTGGACCAATTCCTGCCATGACCCGCCTGCAACACCTCGAATACGCCATCGCGCGCCTCTTCCTCGCCCTGTTCCGCGCCCTCACCCCCACCCGCGCCAGCAACCTCGCCGGCGCCATCGGCCGCACCATCGGACCACTGATCCCCACCTCGCGCATCGCCGATGCCAATCTCACCGCCGCCCTGCCCGGCCTCGATGCACCCTCCCGCCGCGCCATCATCGCCCAGGTTTGGGATAATCTGGCCCGCAACGCCGGCGAATTCCCCCACCTCGCCGCCCTGCGCGCCACCGCAGCCGGCCCCGGCTTCACCATCACCGGCGCCGAACACGCAATCGAACTCGCAAAGCGCGGCGGCCCCGCCATCATCCTCACCGCCCATTGCGGCAATTGGGAAATCCTGCCCGCCGCACTCCGCACCCTCGGCCTGCGCTTCGCCTTCTTCTACCGCGCCGCCGCCAACCCGGCAGTCGATCAACTCATCATCGACCTGCGCGCCGCCGCGATGGGCGAACCCGTCACCATGTTCGCCAAAGGCGCCAAGGGGGCCCGCGGCGCCTACGCCCACCTCGCCCGCGGCGGCCTGCTCTGCATGCTGGTCGACCAGAAACTGAACGACGGCATCCCCGTCCCCCTGTTCGGCATCGAGGCCATGACCACCCCTTCCCTCGCCGTCTTCGCCCGCAAATTCCGCTGCCCGATCCTGCCCGTCCACGTCGAACGCCTCGGCCCCGCCCGCCTGCACCTGATCATCGAACCCATCGCCCACGCCGCCATCACCGACGACAAACCGGCCGACATCGCCGCCACCACCCTCTGGATGAACCAGACCATCGAACGCTGGGTCCGCGCCCAGCCAGGCCAATGGCTCTGGCTGCACCGCCGATGGCCAAAGAACCCGTCCACGCCATTGGCGAAATCGCCCGTCACGGATTAAGCTCTGGCCACAATAACAAACGGGGGCCATCATGAGCATCATCGGATCGCATGAACGTCTGAAAAAAGACGCGCTGGGACTACCGCAGATCGTCGCCTCGACTCTCGCCAACATCGCGCCCGCGATGAGCTTCTTCTTCGGCTTCGGCCTGATCGTCAGCGGCGCCGGCGTCGCCGCCCCCATCACCATCCTCGTCGCCATGGTGGTCATCCTGTTCCTGACCAACACCCTGTCCGAATTCTCGAAATACCGCCCCTCCACCGGCAGCTTCGTCACCTTCATCGGCATGGCCTTCGGCCCGGTCGCCGGCGCCGCCGCCTCGGTGTTCGTGGTGTTCGGCTATCTGGTCGCCGCCTCCTCGGTCGTGGTCATCGCCGGCGGCTGGGCGCACGACACACTCAAGATGTTCCTCGGCATCGACATCCCCTGGCAATTGCTCAGCCTGATCGCGACCGGCATCGTCGGCCTGCTGGTCTCGCGCGGCGTCGCCCTCTCCACCACCTGGGCCGCGATCTTCTTTTATTTCGAACTCGCCCTCCTGCTGGTCGGCGCCGTCATCATGCTGATCGTCAACCGCGCCAGCCTCTCGCTCGCCCCGTTCGAATGGAGCCACCTGTCCGGCGGCCTCAAAGGCATCGGCCTCGGCTTCCCCATCGCGATCTACCTGTTCATCGGCTGGGAAAACTCGGCAACCCTCGCCGAGGAAACCCGCGATCCGCGCCGCAACATTCCCCGCGCCCTGATCATCGGCACGCTCTCGATCGGCCTGCTCTACATCTTCCTCGCCTACGCGACCGAAATCGCCTTCCACAACAACGCCACCGCCATCGGCAAATCCGACATCCCCTTCATCGATGCCTTCAAAGCCTCCGCCGCCGCCCTCCTGATCATCGCCTACCTCGCCGGCATGACCAGCATCTTCTCCTCCCTGCTCGGCCTCACCAACAGCCAGGCCCGCATCCTGTTCAGCTCCGGCCGCGAAGGCCTGCTGCCGCGCGTCTTCGGCAAAATCCACCCCCAACACCGCACCCCCTTCGTCGCGATGTGGAGCTTCGTGCTCATCGCCCTCGCCATCGTCATCCTGTTCGGCTGGAACGCCAAACCGGTCGATCTCTATGGCGAAACCGGCTCGCTCGGCACCATCCCGATCATCATCACCTACCTCATCACCAACCTCGCCCTGCCGGTCTACATGCTGCGCCACCACCGCGCCGAGTTCCGCCCGCTCCGCCACGCCGTCATCCCCGTGCTCGGCACCATCCTCACCCTGTTTCCGCTCTGGGGCCTCGTCCAACCCGGCCAGCCCGCGCCCTACAACATCTTCCCCTACGCCGCCCTCGGCGTCCTGATCCTCTCGATCATCTACGGCATCATCCTCGAACGCCGCGACCCGGACCTCGTCCAGAAAATCGGCTCCTACGTCGCCGATGAGGAATACTGATGTCGCGCACCCATAAAATCGCCATCATCCCCGGCGACGGCATCGGCCGGGATGTCATTCCCGCCGCCCAGCAAGTGCTCGACCGCGCCGCCGCCCTCTGCGGCTTCACCCTCGCCTACCACCCGTTCGACTGGAGCTGCGAAACCTACCACGCCACCGGCCGCATGATGCCCGACGACGGCATCACCCAACTCGCCGACCACGACGCCATCTTCCTCGGCGCCGTCGGCTACCCCGGCGTGCCCGACCACATCTCCCTCTGGGGCCTGCTCATCCCGATCCGCCGCGAGTTCGACCAATACGTCAACCTCCGCCCGGTCCGCCTGCTCCCCGGCGTCCCCTGCCCGCTCGCCAACAAAAAACCCGGCGATATCGACTTCTGGGTCGTCCGCGAAAACGTCGAAGGCGAATACTCCCAAATCGGCGGCCGCATGTTCGCCGGCACCAATCGCGAATTCGTCGAACAGACCGCCATCTTCACCCGCTTCGGCACCGACCGCATCCTCCGCTTCGCGTTCGATCTCGCAACCAAACTCGGCCGCAACCACGTCACCTCCGCCACCAAATCCAACGGCATCTTCCACTCGATGCCCTTCTGGGACGAACGCTTCGCAGCCATCGCCGCCACCTACCCCGAAACCCGCATCGACCAATACCATATCGACATCCTCGCCGCCCGCTTCGTCATGTCCCCCGAACGGTTCGACGTCGTGGTCGGCTCCAACCTGTTCGGCGACATCCTCTCCGACCTCGGCCCCGGCGTCACCGGCACCATCGCCGTCGCCCCCTCGGCCAATCTCAACCCGGAACGAAAATTCCCCTCGATGTTCGAACCCGTCCACGGCTCCGCCCCCGATATCGCAGGCAAAGGCATCGCCAACCCCGTCGGCGCCATCTGGGCCGGTGCGATGATGCTCGAACACCTCGGCGAAACCGAAGCCGCCGCCCTCGTCATGCACGCCATCGAATCCGCCCTGGCCGATCCCGCAACACCGCGCACGCCCGATCTTGGGGGCGTGGGCACTATGTCCGCGTTGAACGCCGCTATTGTCGAACAGTGTGGGAAACAGAAGTAAAAGCAAGCAGTTCTTTTTTATAAAAAAGAACCAAAAAATTTTTGATTGTTGGCGTTTTACGGTACGAGCGTTTTCACAAAACTGAACGCCTCGATCGTCATGCCCTCGCGAAAATAAAACCGATGCGCCGCACCACGCTGCACGCCTGACTCCAACGTGAACGCCGTACACCCCCACCCGCGCGCCAACGCCTCACACCACCGCAACAACGCCCCGCCATACCCCGCACTGCGCCGCGTCTCATCCGTCACCAGATCATCGACATAAAACCGATACCCGTTCCACGTATTCCGATACGCCCGAAACACCGCCAACGCCCGCACCACCCCCGCCTCATGCAGCAACGCCATCTGCGCCCCATCCGCCAGAACGCGCCGCATCTCCCCCTCATACCCCGCCACCAACTGCGGCCGCAGCATCCGATGCACCCCCTCCGCCCGACCAAGCCACACCGCCAGATCAGCCGAATCCGCGGTCAGATGGATAATCTCAAATGTCATCCACCCACTATAGCGCGATCCCCGCACCCGTCGATCACGTCAGACGCGATCAAGCGAACACCACCCATCGCCACAACCCGGGAAACCAGCCGCCAAACCCATTCCCAAACCCCGCCAATCTTGATAACCTCGTAGTCATGGCCGGCGAAAAACCCGCAGCACGCCTAACCGACATGCACACCTGCCCGGAGTCCACCGGTCCCGTGCCCCACGTCGGCGGACCGATCATGCTTGGATCGCCAAATGTATTCATCGGCGGGCTCCCGGCGGCACGTGTGACCGATCCGGTGACCTGCGTCGGCCCGCCCGATACGATCGTGATGGGCGCCCCCACCGTACGATCCGCCGATCCAGCCGGTCTATCCGGTCGAAGCAGCACTCGCCATCGCAGCCGCCATCGCGACAGGCGGCGCGTCGGCAGCCATAAAGCAGGGCCTATCCGCGCTGGCCCGCCAGTTGATACCAAACGAAACACGGATTTCCCGAAGCGACGGCCAAACCGGTGTTTCTGGCCGACGCGGCAACCAGTTGGAAAACCCGAAGTATCAGCGATCAAGAAATCCGCCTGTGACGATCAATGGTCGTGAGTTCTCAGGACATGCGCTGGACCAGATGCAAAATCGTGGAATCCCGCCTTCGGCTGTTGAAAATGCCATAAAACCCGGCAATCTTTTTAGTACAAATGAAGCCAAGGGGACCTATGGTTATTTCGATAAATCCAATGATCTTCGTGTGATAACGAATATCCAATCAGGCCGCGTTGTAACCGTTATCCCGGGATCGCCATGACAACCGACAACGAAGCAATCTCACGACTGCGAAAAACTGTAAGCGATATCCTTTGGAACGACTGGGATCCGATTGGCATCAGTTCGTTTTCAAATGCTCGCGATGAATACGACGCCTATGTCATCCCGATCTGCCGCCTGCTGGCAGCACGGCCGGATCAAGCAGCGATCTATGACGAACTGGTCCATTTGGCCCAAGACATCATCGGCCTGGACACGGTAGACGCCGACAGCACGAGCAAGGCGGCCCGCAAACTCTATCTGTTGACAGTTTAACCAGGCATTCACACCACACAGACCATGCGTGTCCCATTGTCCCATGGCCCTTCGCACTTCCCACCCTGGTCAAAAATAGGGAAACCACCGTCGCCCAATTCGTCGCCCAATCGGAAACCACAGGCTGCGACTTCGGCATCGAAACAAATTATGGCGGTAGTAGAAGTAGGATGGGCAGAGCCCTTGCGAAGCCCATCACTGCCCAGCCACAACTTAAGCAAGTCAAGAAAGCCCTTCTTTTTTGTAAAAAAGAAGCAAAAAACTTTCAACAACAAACGCAAACACTCACCACGTCATTGCGAGCCCTTGCGAAGCAATCCAGCCCGGCCACCAATCGCTTTACCACCCTAGCCAACCACCCCACCAAACCGTCCGCAATCAACCGTATCCGCTCGATTCGACCATGCCCGAAAATCACCGTTCCGGTACGACGATCACGTAAACCTCTCGCTCCATTCTCGCACCACCCCCGCCTCATGCAGCAACGCCATCTGCGCCCCATCCGCCAGAACCCGCCGCATCGCCACCTGACACCCCGCCCCCAACTACGGCCGCAGCATCCCATGCAACCCCTCCGCCCGACCAAACCACACCGCCAGATCAGCCGAATCCGCAGTCAAATGAACAATCTCAAATGCCATCCCACCCTCTACCGCAATCTCGTGTCGGAATTCTTTACACTCACAAAACCGTGATTCTATCAAATCATTGATAAATAACCAGAATCGATTCTAGCACAAAAATTGCAAGTAATTTTATTGCTACCCCGAAACACACTGGGAACTTCAACATGAAACGAATTTTGCTGACCTCTGCCCTCACCTTGGGTCTTGTCGCCGTAACCGCCGGCATCGCCATGGCGGGACCGACCAACGAACCGCCTCCCACCGGTGCTATCCTTGATCTAAACGGCCAAATCATTCCTAAGAACACGCCACAACTCTATACCACAACTTTCACCGCAACACTCACCGAGACAGCAATCACCTTCGCATTCCGCGATGATCCGGCTGGCATGGTCCTTTCCGATCCGTCATTGGTTGACACGACGACCCCGGCCAGCAACCTCTTCGCGAACCCAACCTTCACGGCGGGGACGTATACGAGTAATAGCAACTCCGACACACCAACTGATTGGACCTACGCAAATCCATATGATGTTCTCGGTGTAGGAGGTCAGTCTGGAGATTGTGGGGCAATCAGTGGCAGTAATTGCTGGTCTGACGGCGCGGTTGGTGCCTACGACTCTCTGAGCCAGACTGTCACGACAACCATCGGTGACAGCTACTCGCTCAGCTTTTATGTGCTCGGTGGAGGTGGCAACCCGTCAAATTTTTCAGATTTGAGCACAAATGGTCGGTCTGGCAGCTTTTCAAACGCTGTCGATGTCCTAGCCTATGCGAAGGGAGGCGTTCAGCCGACAAACGTGCCCGAACCCAGCTCCCTCGCCGTGCTTGGCTCCGGCCTCATCCTGCTCGGCGTCGCCGCGCGCAAACGCCACAAACGCGCCTGACGCCTGAATAGAACGATCGGCGTGGCACGGATCGATCGAACCTCGTGCCACGTCGAGCGACAAGGATGGGCAGAGCCCTTGCGAAGCCCATCGATCATAACAACACAGCAAGCCGTAGGATTTGTCTCCCGCGATCCCCACCAATTCACCCCCGCCAAAACCCAAACCAAAAATTCTAACGCACCCCCTAACAAACCCCTTTCTCACCCCCCACCCTCTATGTTTATCT
>NZ_FTNE01000041.1 GCF_900156265.1 Acidiphilium rubrum | reverse complement strand
CGATCATCAGCATGCGAAACCGGATGATTTCGTCGAGCCCATGGATCACACGCCCAGGCGCACGAGGATCATCGATGCATGCGGCCAAACGACTTGCGATGCCGAGCCGTTGCTCGATGGCGCGTAACCCCAGCAACCCCCCGTCGGAGGAGAGCAGATCGCCGTCGAACCGGGCCTCGATCGACTTGCCGGCGACAGGTGACAGACCAGGGAGAATTGGAGTATTTGCAACCGAGGCGAGCATGGTGTTCCGTCGTGGTGAAGTTTTGTCTCAACAACAAATACTTACAACGAATCAACGGTTTACGCTATGCTCGCCGACCTTCATGCATAATGCGGGCTAAGACATCCGAAGACATCACTAGGTCTGTTTTGACCCAGATTATCGTTGAGGAAGAGAGCAAAGTTGGTCAGTCGATGTTGCCGACGAATTTTCTGCGGCAATTGATCGGCCTTTATGGTGACAACATGCAAGGCATGGTTCCGCGTTATCTGGAGTCGGCGATGGCCCAGTTTGGCCGCCAGCAGGCGCAGATGCGCGCGGCGATGCAGCAGACCATGGGAAGTTTTCTGCCCCCCGGCATGGAAGAGATCGGCCGGCAGAACATTGCCATGATGGAGCGCGCGATGAGCCTGTTCGCGCCCTTCGCACCGCGCTCCGAGACGAAGTCGGAGACGACGCCGGAGTTGGTTCCCGAAGAGATCGATACTCTGCGCAGCGAGATCGACCGGCTACAGGCCGAACTCGCCGACATAAAGTCGAACAAGGCCAAGAGACCGTGACGATCGCTCCGGGCGCCCCCGGCCTGCCACCACGATGGACGTCAAGCGCCAAGGACGGCGTCGGTACGGCGCTCTCCCCCCGCAGTGCCGTGTGGTTTACCCATAGCCACGGCATTCTCGACGAGATTTATTATCCCCGGGTCGATCAGGCCTGCACCCGTGATTGCGGGCTGATCGTGACCGATGGGACCCCCGGTGGTCTGTTCGTCGAGGAAAAGCGAGGCACCGTCAGCCGCACCCGCCGCCTCGCCGACGGCGTTCCCCTGTTCACGATCACCAACACCTGCGAACAGCATGGCTTAACCATCGAAAAGAAAATCGTCGCTGATCCGCACTTCGACTGTGTGTTGCAGCATATCACGCTGACGGCGGGCCCCGATGTCACGGGCTTGCGCATGTTTGCCCTGTTGGCGCCACACCTGGTCAACGGCGGCGCGCATAATACCGGATGGGTGGGCGATTACAAAGGCATGCCCATGCTGTTTGCCTCGGGCGATGGCACCTGCCTCGCGATGGCCTGTTCATCGGGGTTGCTGGCCGCGAGCGTCGGCTATGTCGGCACGTCGGATGGATGGCAGACGCTGCAGCGTCATGGCAGTTTGCGGGAACGATTTGATCGCGCCGAGGACGGCAATATCGCGTTGGTCGCCGAAATCGATACGACCGCGCCGGCTCTCATTGCGATCGGCTTCGGGCGGAAACCTGAGGAAGCGGCATTCCAGGCCGCAGCAAGTCTTGCGGGCGGCTTTGAGCGTGCCGAGAATGAGTATGTCGCCAACTGGCGTCATTGGCAGCACGGGCTCGAGCCGCTGGACCCACCCCAACCCACCGGCCCGCATAATTTCTACCGGGTCAGCACGGCGGTGATGCGGTGCCATGAAAGTCCATTGTTTCCGGGCGGCTCGATTGCCAGCCTGTCGATCCCGTGGGGCGCCAGCAAGGGCGATGACGATCTGGGTGGCTACCATCTGGTCTGGCCGCGCGATCTGGCGGAGACGGCCGGCGCGTTGATGGCCTGCGGCGCGCATGCGGACGCCCGCCGCACACTCGATTACCTGCGCGTGATCCAGGAGGCGGACGGCCACTGGCCGCAGAATACATGGCTGGACGGTTCCGCCTATTGGGGCGGGTTGCAATTGGATGAGACGGCGTTTCCGATCCTGCTGCTCGATTTGGCGTTTCGAAACGGCGCGGTTGCCGAAGCGGAGCTTGGTGACTACTGGCCGATGGTTCGAAGCGCCTGCGCCTTCATCATCGCCAACGGCCCGGCCACCGGACAGGACCGGTGGGAGGAGAACGCGGGCTACACGCCGGCAACCCTGGCCGTCGAAATCGCCGGTCTGCTGGCTGGCGCCGATCTGGCCGAACGCCTGGGTCGCTCGGCAGAGGCAGGGCTCATGCGTGACACGGCCGATGCATGGAACGCCGACATCGAAAGCTGGATCTATGTCAGCGGGACCGATCTGGCCAACCGATGTGGCGTAGCGGGTTATTATTTGCGCATCGTCGCCGATGGCGACCACGATCTGGCAGGGGCGGCGCAGCACGGGCGGATCGCGGTGCGGAACCGCCCCGAGGGTGAAGCCGACGTCGCAACCGACGAATTGATCGGCGCGGACGCGCTCGCGCTGGTCCGGTTCGGGCTCCGGGCCGCGCACGATCCTCGGATTCGCGATACCATCACCGTGATCGATCATCTGACCAGGATCGATCTGCCACAGGGGTCGGTGTGGCATCGCTACAATAACGACGGCTATGGTGAACATAACGATGGACGGCCGTTCGATGGGACCGGTCACGGCAGGGCTTGGCCGTTGCTGACAGGTGAACGCGCGCATTATGCGATCGCCGCTGATGATCTGGCCGGCGCTGAAGCGCTACGGATCACGATGGAGGGTTGCGCCAGCGAGGGTGGCCTGCTGCCCGAACAGGTGTGGGACGCCGATGATCTGCCCGAGCACGAATTGGTCCGCGGCCGTCCCAGCGGATCGGCAATGCCGTTGGTGTGGGCTCATGCGGAATATGTGAAACTGTTGCGGTCCTTGCGCGATGGAGCCGTGTTCGATTTGCCGCCGCAAACCGTAAGACGCTATCAGGTCGAGAACATCACGCCGCGGTGCCGTGACTGGCGTGAGCCCTGGCGCCGGAGCAAAATACCGGCAGGTCAGAATCTCCGCGTCGAAATCACGGGTCCGGGCGTCATTCACTGGACCGATGATGACTGGGCAACCGTCCATGAAGCGCCGACGACCGATGTCGGGCTCGGGATTGACTCGGCGGAACTGCCGTCCGCTGCTCTGGGCGTCGGGCGCGCGCTGATGTTCACCTGGAACCTTGCCGATGGCGGGTGGCGCGGTCGGAATTTTACGGTTGCCATTGTTGCGTAAGAACTGAACCGTGAGTGCGTCATCGGTTCTGGTCAGCGGTGCGGCGGGTTTCATCGGGCGTGCGGTCACGCTGCATCTGGCTGCGAGCAGACACGAGGTTGTCGTGGCACTGCGCCGTCCACGGGACATCCCCGGCGCCAGTCGGCAGGTCGATGCTGGTGATCTGGCTGCGCCTGATCCGGCCCTCGCCAACGCTATGCGGGGCGTGGCCGCGGTGGTTCATGCCGCGGGACTGGCTCATCGCACCGGCGTCGATCCGACAGCGATGGCCTCGGCCAATGTGACGGCTGCGCGGCGCGTCGCCGAGATCGCCGCGTCACGCGGGGTGCCGCGGTTCGTGCTGGTCTCCTCGGCGGCGGTGTTTGGCAAGTCACGGCCGGACCCGTTTTCCGAATCGAGCATCGTCGGCCCGGATGATCCCTATGCCCGCAGCAAGTTGGACGGCGAACGTGCCGTGCGCGATGCTTTAGCCGGCAGCGCAACCAGCCTGGTTATCATCCGCCCTTGCGCGGTGGTCGGGCCCGGTTGCGCCGGCAACATTCCTCGCCTGATCCAGCTGATCGAATCACGCTGGCCGCTACCGTTCGGCCGCATCCGAAACAAGCGTAGTTTCATCGATGTCGATGATCTCGCAGCACTCATCGGCCGCACCATCAATGCGAAGGAAGTCCCGGACATTCTGATCGCCGCCCACGAGCAGCCGATTTCGACGCCGGACCTGATCCGTGCCTTGATGCGCGGGCTAAGCCGGCGGCGAGCGTTGCTACCGGTCCCGGAGCGGGTGCTGCAGGCCGGCGCCACGGCCGCCGGTAAGGCATCGCTTTGGCAGAGTTTTGCGGGATCGTTTCAGGCGGATGTCTCATTGACCGCGCGAACCCTCGGGTACCGAGCCCCCACGTCGGTGGAAAATGCCCTTCAGCGGACGGCGGCAGCGATACGGTATAATAATACCGCTGACTGATCCACTTGACGTTAACAGCATGTTCTTGCATAAGCCGGTCGAACATAAGCCTGTAGTCGTAAGGAT
Source organism: Acidiphilium rubrum (assembly GCF_900156265.1). GTDB lineage: Bacteria > Pseudomonadota > Alphaproteobacteria > Acetobacterales > Acetobacteraceae > Acidiphilium > Acidiphilium rubrum. The sequence continues at coordinate 11,068 of NZ_FTNE01000041.1, read as the reverse complement.
TTCCATGATGAAAACTACCGTTTCGCTGAAGCCGGCGGACGTGCAGAGGGACTGGGTGCTGATCGATGCCGAGGGTCTGGTGCTCGGTCGTCTGGCCGCTCTGATCGCCACGCGTCTTAGGGGCAAGCACAAGCCCCAGTTCACACCGCATGTCGATTGCGGCGATCATATCGTCGTCGTCAATGCGGAGAAAGTGAAGGTCACGGGCAATAAGCTCGACCAGAGCGTGTTTTACTATCACACGGGCTTTGCTGGCGGCATCAAGGGGCGGACGTTGCGTCAGCGTCTCGAAAGCAAGCATCCGGAGCGCGTGCTGGAAAAAGCAGTGGAGCGCATGATCACGCGTGGTCCTTTGCAGCGCCAGCAGATGAAAAACCTGCATATCTATGCGGGAACCACCCATCCGCACGATGGGCAGCAGCCCAAGACGCTGGATGTCGCTGCCATGAACCGCAAGAATGTGAGGGCCTGAGCATGTCTGGAACCGGAACGCTGGCCGATTTGAAATCTGTCGTGACCCCTGGGTCGATCCTGTCCGAGACCGAAGCCGCACCGAAGCGTGAACCGAAGCGTGATGCGCTAGGCCGTTCCTACGCGACGGGCCGCCGCAAGGATGCTGTCGCACGCGTTTGGATCAAGCCTGGCAAGGGCGAAATCGTGATCAACGGACGGAAGGCGGCGCAGTACTTTGCCCGGCCGGTCTTGCGTATGTTGATTACGCAGCCGTTTCTGGTCGCTGACCGCTATAATCAGTTCGATGTCTTCGCAACCGTAACCGGCGGCGGCCTGTCCGGCCAAGCGGGTGCTGTCCGTCACGGAATATCTCGGGCATTGACATATTACGAGCCCGATTTGCGCGGCATTCTTAAGATTGCCGGGTTCCTGACGCGTGACCCGCGTACTGTGGAGCGCAAAAAATATGGGAAGGCGAAAGCGCGCCGTAGCTTCCAGTTCAGCAAGCGCTAATCTTACGATGCGAGACTGCCGCCATCTCCGGCTTGCCGGGGTGGCGTTTATTTTAGATCTTCTGACGTTTTGTTGTTGCTGCGCATTGAATATGACCGTAAGCATGGCATGGAATTTGCCGATGAGCGGCTCGGAGTTGAAAGAGCTGGTTTAGAGTGTATAAATAACCAAAATATTTTTAATTAGGTGATCCGTGGGCGGTAAATTAGACGGTTTGCGATTGGACGAGCAGCTCTGCTTCGCGCTTTATGCGGCAACTCATGCAATAACGCGCATATACCGACCGATGCTGGCGGAATTCAATATCACCTATCCCCAGTATATTGTGCTCCTGGTGCTTCTCGAGCGTGCAGAGTCGACGGTGAATGGTATCGCCGATGCCTTGAAATTGGATGCAGCAACCGTTACCCCATTGTTGAAAAGGTTGGCAGAGGCTGGATGGATTACGCGCGAACGCAACCGCGCCGACGAGCGCGTCGTGGTGGTGCGTCTGACACCGCAGGGGCGCTCGCTTGAGGCTCAATTAGCCGAAGTTCAGAACACAGTACGTTGTCGTACCGGTCTCGACATTAATGCGTTCAGAAATTTGCGTGATACCCTTGACCAGTTGACGGAGACTCTCGCGATAGGATCAGGCCAGGCACCTTAGGGACGCTCGTTTTTAAGTAGCAGATTCCGATTGATCGCGCTCACCATTGTGGCTGCCGCGCGTAGGATCATCGTCTTATTATCGGCCTTAACTTCCATCGATTTCACCATGAGCGGTTGGCTGTGTCCAACTGAGTCAAGTTCACCCCGCATATAAATGATCAGATCGCTAACTTTGTGAATTGATCCAATAAAGACATATTGAGCGCCAGCCGAGCGCGCAGCGTCGATTGCACAGGACCTGCAGGCCGACGGATGCTGATAGGAGTTTAATGCAGAGGCGGTGGCACGCTCAGTTACTGCACCGTTCACAACGGTTAATTTCTTGTTGTCGGCAAGTTCGCTGCGCATCGCAGTAACGGCGTCGACGAGCCATCGTTTTTGGTCAGCCAATACGAACGCCCGGTGATCAATCGACGTGTCGAACAAATCAAACGGCTCAACCAAAATTTTCGCGCCTGCCGTTGGCTGGTGAGCGAGCGCGACTGATGGCCCGATGCAGAATGCCAAGACGAGAGGAAGTATCCCAGGGGTGTGCGCTTTCAGATCAAGCCGCCCCCATATTTCCATGGCAATGTTTGAATTTCTTGCCTGAGCCGCACGGACATAGAGCGTTCCGTGGAGTTCCGGACCAAGTTTCCGGCCGATTTGGATCGACCGCGTCCTGCCGAACATTGAAGATCGGCATCGGCGTAATTTCGTTAGCTGATTGCGGATTCGCGAGTACCATATCGCCCTCATAGCTGGCATAGGTTCCGTGCTGTTCGTACATCTCGGACGGATCAAAGATGGGAGCGTTCGCGGTAGGGTCGGTTCCAAGCTCGACATGTGCCAGTGCCGTTGATACCTGCTCCTTCAAATCTTCCAGCATCACCGAAAACAGCGCGAAGGCTTCGGCCTTGTATTCGTTCAGCGGATCGCGTTGCCCATACGCGCGCAGACCAATGCCCTGACGGAGATGGTCGAGCGCGAGCAGATGCTCTTTCCACAGATGGTCGAGCGTCTGGAGAAGGACCGATTTTTCGAGGAACCGCATGAAGTCAGAACCGAAACTCGCCGTTTTTGCGGTCATCTGCGCCTCGACAGCGTCCGCAATTTTTTCCCGCAGATGGGTTTCGTCGATACCTTCCTCGGCAGCCCAGTCCACAACGGGCAGGATCAGGCCAAAAATGCGCTCAACGTCCGCCGTCAGCTCGGCGCTTTCCCACTGTTCGGCGTATGCTTTGGTCGGAATCCTCCGTTCAACGATTTCAGCGATCGTATCGGCGCGCATCTCTGCGATTACATCGGCAACCGAGTCGGCTCTCATGAACTCCCGTCGCTGCGCATACACTTCCTTGCGCTGGTTGTTCATCACGTCATCGTATTTCAGCAGGTTCTTGCGGGTATCGAAATTGCGCGCCTCGACCTTTTTCTGTGCTTTTTCAAGCGCCTTGTTGATCCAAGGGTGGATAATCGCTTCGCCATCCTGCAGGCCGAGTTTCTGGAGCATCGGGCCCATGCGGTCCGAGCCAAAAATGCGCATCAAATCATCGTCAAGCGAGAGAAAAAAGCGCGATGCGCCAGGATCGCCCTGCCGGCCCGAACGACCGCGCAGCTGATTATCGACCCTGCGGCTCTCGTGACGCTCGGTACCAATGACAAACAAGCCGCCGGCGGCCTTGACGATATCGTGTGCGGCATCGATTTCGGCGCGTATCGCTGCCTCACGTGCGGCGTGATCGGCGGGATCGAGCGCGGCAAGTTCGATCTTCAGGCGTGTTTCCAGATTGCCGCCGAGTTTGATGTCGGTGCCGCGGCCGGCCATGTTCGTGGCGATGGTGACGGCACCCGGCGCACCGGCATCGGCCACGATACTGGCCTCCTGCTCGTGAAAACGCGCGTTAAGAACCGAGTGGGCGACGCCCATACCGGTCAGGAGGCTGGAAATTAACTCAGATTTTTCGATTGACGTGGTTCCGACCAGAACCGGTTGGTTGCGGGCGCGGCACTCATCGATCAGAGTTGCGACGGCTTGATATTTCTCGCCTTCGCTTCGGTAAACCTCATCGTCGCTATCCTTACGCGACACCGGCACATTGGTCGGAATCTCGACCACGAGAAGTTTGTAGATCTCTTCAAACTCATCGGCCTCTGTCAGTGCCGTGCCGGTCATGCCGGACAATTTGGGATACAGGCGGAAATAGTTCTGAAACGTGATCGAGGCGAGTGTCTGGTTTTCCCGCTCCACGGTGACATGCTCTTTGGCTTCCAGCGCTTGGTGCAGGCCATCCGAGTACCGGCGACCATCCATCATGCGGCCGGTAAACTCATCGATGATGATGACCTGACCGTTCTTGACGATGTAATCAACATCGCGCGTGAACAACGTATGGGCACGCAGGCTCTGCTGGACGTGGTGAACCAGCGAGATGTTGAAAACGTCGTACAGATTACCCTCGGTGAGCAGTCCGGCCTCGGCGAGCATCTGTTCGACGCGTTCGGTACCGGCTTCGGTGAGGTTGACGGTTTTGAATTTCTCGTCCTTGTCGAAATTCGACGGGTCCTCGGCCAGGACTTTTACGACCACATCGACCTGAGCGTATAATTCCGTCGGCTCATCGGACGGTCCGGAAATGATCAGCGGAGTGCGCGCCTCATCAATCAGGATACTGTCCACCTCATCGACGATGGCGTAGTTGAAATCGCGCTGCACCATATCGGCCAACGCGTATTTCATGTTATCTCGCAGGTAATCGAATCCAAATTCGTTGTTGGTGCCGTACGTGATGTCGCTTGCGTAGGCGGCGCGTCGCTCATCATCCTCGATATTGGGAACAATGACACCAACGGTCAGGCCCAGAAAATTATAAAGCCGTCCCATCCACTCGGCGTCCCGCCGTGCCAGATAGTCGTTTACGGTGACGACGTGCACGCCCTTGCCGGTCAGCGCATTTAGGTAGACGGGCAGGGTGGCAACCAGTGTTTTGCCCTCACCGGTCTTCATCTCCGCGATTTTACCGTCATGCAGCACCATGCCGCCAATCAACTGCACGTCAAAATGGCGCATACCGAGAACGCGTTTCGCGCCTTCCCGGCACACCGCAAACGCTTCAGGCAGCAAATCGTTCAATCTCTCACCGGCGTCGATGCGGGCTCGAAACGCCGCAGTCTTCGCCTGGAGCGCCGCATCATCCAGCGCCGCAAGTTCGGGTTCGAGCGCGTTGATGCCATCGATTCTCCGGCGGTAAGCCTTCAATGACCGATCGTTGGTGGTCCCAATAAGGGCGCGGGCAATGCTTGCAAACATGATGAGGCGAGTTTCCGGTCTATCCGCTGTTCGTGCGACCCTGGCACGACACCATACGGCGCCGGGCGCGGGGCCAATACGCTGACATAGGAGGGCGGGCCAATCTGGTCAATGAACAGAGGCTGCCGCTTTACGACAACATATCGCGCGTCTTGCCCGCGACCGCCGCTTCCGCCATGGTGCGGCGCAAATGCAACGGGGTCAAGCAGAATGAAACGCTCTCTATTTCTAAATTCTATCGGCGTGTTCGGCGCCGCCACGCTGGCTCTGGCGATCGGAGCGAACCATGCGATGGCGGCATCGGGAACTAGCTCGCCTGCGCCGGCGGCAACCACGGGCAAACCGGCGCCGAAAGACCCTGTGGTGGCCACGGTGAACGGTTACAAAATCCATCTGTCAGACCTGGCCAAGGCGGCACAGTCGCTCCCCCCACAGCTGCAGCAGGCCCCACCTCAGGAGCTGTACCCCGTTCTTCTGAACCGGCTGGTCGATGAGCGGGCCCTGCTGGTGAAGGCGCGGCAATCCGGTGCGGCCAAAAAGCCTTCCGTGGCAAAATCAATGCATGAGGCCGCTGATCGGGCGCTCGAATCGGCCTATCTCCGCGCTGAAGTGAAGCCCGAACTCACCGACGCCGCGGTCAAAGCCTATTACGAGAAGCATTACGTCGGAAAGAAACAGGCCGAAGAGGTCAAGGCACGACAGATCCTCGTCAAAACCAAGGCCGAGGCTGAGAAAATCATCGGTCAGCTCGACAAGGGGGCGAAATTCAGTGATCTGGCGATCAAGGACAGCATCGACCCCGGCGCCAAAAATGGCGGCGAACTCGGTTGGTTTACCAAAGATGAAATGGTCAAGCCGTTTGCCGATGCGGCCTTCGCGCTGAAGCCGGGGACCTACACCAAGGAGCCCGTGCAGTCGCAATTCGGCTGGCACATCATCAAATCTCAGGGCAAGCGCGAGAAACCCGCCCCCACATTTGCCGATGTCAAAGACAAAATTCGCCAAACGTTGACCGATCAGGCCATCACGCAGGCCCTCCAGTCCGCACGGACCGGTTTGAAAATCGCGCTGTTCAACCCGGATGGGTCGCCGGCCAATGCGCCCGATGCCGCTCCTGCGGCACCAGCAAAGAACTGAGGCTTTCACTTGTCGAAAACACTGGCGGTTTCGCCGCTCGCGTTGCCGTTGCCGGAACTGCCGGTAGTCGGTGGCGTCAGGTTCGCAACAGCGGAAGCGGGAATTCGCTACCGCGGACGCACCGATGTCCTGTTGGCTGATTTTGCGCCAGGCACCACGGTTGCCGGCGTTTTTACCCGCAACAAATGTCCCGGCGCGCCTATCACGTGGTGCCGGGATATTCTGCCGCGTGGTTCGGCGCGCGGCCTGTTGGTCAACGCCGGCAATGCAAACGTGTTCAACGGTGCATCGGGCGCGGCAGCGGTCAGGGCGAGCGCCGTAGCCGCTGCTCGCGCTTTGACATGCACGGCTGAGGAGATTTTTCTGGCCTCGACCGGGGTGATCGGTGAGCCAATGCCGGCGGAAAAGATCACGTCCGTCACCGACGGTCTCGCCGCTCGCCTGTCACCGGATGGCTGGAGGGCGGCCGCCAGCGCAATCATGACGACCGATACTTTCCCCAAGGCGGCTACACGGACCACGATGATAGGAAGCACATCGGTCCGGATCTCCGGCATCGCCAAAGGTAGCGGCATGATCGCGCCCGACATGGCGACAATGTTGGCTTTTGTCGTCACTGACGCGGCCATTCCTGCGCCCATGCTGCAAACGATGCTGGTCCAGGCGATCGAGCCGACGTTCAATTGCATCACGGTCGATTCAGACACATCCACGTCGGACACCGTCCTGCTGTTCGCCACCGGTTCCGCAGGTAACGCGCCGATTGCACATACCAAAGATTTGAAAGCGTTCCGGCTTGCTCTGCTCGGTGTCTTGCACGATCTCGCGCAGATGGTCATCCGTGACGGTGAGGGGGCCCGCAAGCTGATCGAAATCACGGTTACCGGTGCCGTGTCGCGGCGCTCGGCACGGCGGGTTGGTCTTGCGATCGCCAATTCTCCCTTGGTGAAAACCGCCGTTGCCGGCGAAGACGCAAATTGGGGCAGAATCGTCATGGCGGTCGGCAAGGCAGGAGAACCCGCCGAACGTGATCGATTGGCCGTGGCGGTCGGTGGCGTCTGGATGGCGCGTGAGGGGCGGGTGGTTGATGGCTATCAGGAAGCCCCGGTCGTCACACATATGCGCGGCTCCGAGATCAAGATTGCGGTCGACCTTGGGATGGGGCGTGGCAGCGCGGTCGTATGGGGCTGTGACCTGACGCATGGATATATCGACATTAATGGCAGCTACCGCAGCTGACTGAATAGCGTCACGATATTATCACGAACTCGTGATAATAGATGCTCACGTTGGATCATCCAAACGAATTTCAGCGCCGTATCACCATCACAAGGCCTCAAATCAGCGGCCGTGAACAGGAGATACGCGATGAACCTCAAGCACTTGCTGGTCGGTGTTGCCCTTGCTGCCGGACTTGGTGGTGTTGCGACCGCGGCCATGATGAACGATACAGTGACGGTCGGCGGCGCGCCGATGTATCCGACCAAAAATATTGTGCAAAATGCCGTAAACTCAAAGGATAATACGACATTGGTTGCCGCGGTGAAGGCTGCGGGCCTGGTGACGGCACTCGAGGGTAAAGGTCCTTTCACCGTATTCGCGCCGACCAACGAGGCGTTCGACATGCTGCCGAAGGGTACGGTTGCAACGCTCCTTAAGCCAGCGAACAAGAAAATGCTGACGTCTATTCTGCTATATCATGTGGTGCCTGGCGATTTCACGTTCGGCACTCTGGCGGCCGATATCCAGGGACATGGTGGCACGGTCAAGCTGAAGACCCTCAACGGTACGTATCTGACGTTCAAAATGAACGGCCCGCGAAACATCGAGGTGATGGACGCGAAAGGCAATACCGCCAACATCATCATTTACAACGTCAAACAATCAAATGGTGTAATTCAGGTGATCAATCGCGTTCTGATGCCGTAACATCAGGGTTGATCACTGAACGGCGCGGGATTCCCCACCCCCGCAGCCATACTGGAACCAGCGATCAATTAAGGTCGCTGGTTTTTTTTGTGGCGCGTAGATCAGCGCTCGTACGCTTGAACGCTGGCCTCGCTTGGCTCAGAACGGCACATCAATGATTTCGGGGGCGAATTGTGGGACTAGCTGGAAAAATTGCTTTGGTGACGGGTTCGACGAGCGGCATCGGGCTCGGAATCGCGCGGGAACTGGCCAGGGCTGGGGCCACCATCGTACTGAACGGGTTCGGCGACCCGACCGCGATCGAGGCAACGCGGTCCGCCATCGCCGGTGAGTTTGGCGTTACCGTCGCGTTCGAAGCTGCCGATCTGACCAAGCCAGCTGAAATTGACATGCTGGCTCGCCGGTGTAAGGCGGCGTTCGGCTCTATCGATATTCTGGTCAACAATGCCGGGATTCAGCACGTCGCGTCGATCGAGGATTTTCCCGTAGAAAAATGGGACGCGGTGATCGCACTCAACCTCTCTGCCGTGTTTCATGGTATGAAGGCGGTGTTGCCGGGAATGAAGCGGCGCGGATGGGGGCGGATCATAAACATCGCCTCGGCGCACGGGCTTGTCGCCAGCGCCCACAAGATTGCCTATGTGGCAGCGAAGCACGGTGTGGTTGGAGCGACCAAGGTCGCGGCAATCGAATGCGCCAATGACGGAATCACGGTCAATGCAATCTGCCCAGGCTGGGTGCTGACGCCGCTTGTTCAAGCGCAGATCGAAGCGCGTGCCGCTGCCAATGGCACGTCCGTCAGCGCCGAATCGAACGCTCTCCTCGCCGAGAAGCAACCGATGCTGGCATTCACGACGCCTGAAAAAATCGGTCAGTTCGCTGCGTTCCTGTGCTCCGAGGCGGGATCGACCATGACCGGCGCCGCATTGTCGATCGATGGGGGCTGGGTTGCGCAATAATTCGAAAGAGGCGGAGCGAATCGTTTCATCACTCCAGCGCGCCGCGTCGCTGAAACTGGCTTTGGCGGAAGACCCAATGCCGATCATCGCGGTCGTCGAGGCGTGCGATACAGCGATCCGCGCGGGTAACAAGCTGCTTTTCTGTGGCAATGGGGGCTCTGCGTCCGACTCACAGCATCTCGCGACCGAATTGTTGATCCGGCTCCGCGGGTCGGTCGTGCGCAACTCCTGGCCGGCGCTCTCGCTCACCCTCGACGCCTCGGCCCTCACCGCCGCGGGCAATGATTTTGGATTTGATGAGGTCTTTGCCCGGCCGTTGTCCGGCTTGGGTAGAGCGGGCGACGTCTTGTTCGGCATCACGACCTCTGGCCGCTCGCCTTCGGTCGTGCGGGCGCTCCAGGTTGGCCGTGAAATGGGCATTACGACGGTGGGTCTGTTAGGTGGGGATGGCGGCGCCGCACGAGCGCTCTGTGATTACGCCCTCCTCGTGCCGGACTTTGAGACCATGCGGATCCAGGAGTGCCATATTGCACTGGGCCACATTATTCTGGAGTTGCTCGAGGATCGTTTGATTGGCGCGGATCGATGACGTTTCTGGTCACCGGGGCCGCAGGCTTCATTGGATATCACGTCGCCCAAACATTGCTCGCACGCGGGGAAACGGTGGTGGGTGTCGACAACGTCAACTCTTATTACGACGTTCGCCTGAAGCGGGCGCGCTTGGCGCGGCTGAGCGCGGCGCGGCTGTTCTCATTTCATGAAATTGACATCGCTGACCACGATGCCCTGCGGAATGCATCCGTGGATGTTGACGTAATCATACATCTGGCGGCACAGGCCGGCGTTCGCCATTCGATCGACAACCCGTTCGCCTATGCGTCATCGAATTTGACCGGCCATCTGTCGATCCTCGAAGCCGCGCGGCATGCGCCCCGATTGACGCACCTTGTGTATGCCAGTTCATCGTCCGTGTATGGCGCAGGGTCGGCCTTGCCTTACAGCGAGGCGGCGCGGGCCGATCGGCCGCAATCGCTTTACGCGGCAACCAAACGCGCAGACGAAATGATGAGCGTCGCGTACTCGCATCTTTATGGGCTGCGCCAAACCGGTTTGCGTTTCTTCACGGTGTACGGCCCCTGGGGCCGGCCTGACATGGCATATTTCAGCTTCGCCGAAGCCATGATGGCCGGACGGCCCATCACGCTCTACGAGGGCGGGCGACTGAAACGAGACTTCACCTTTATCGAAGATATCGTGGCCGGCGTGCTAGGGGTGGTCGATCTGCCTCCCAAAAACGAGAGTGAGCATCGTCTGTTTAATATCGGGAATAACCGTGCTGAAACCGTGCTCGATCTGGTCGCAATTTTGGAGGCTGAACTCGGCCGCAAAGCGATCATTGTCGACACGCCCCGACCCGCGGCCGACCCGGTGGAGACCTGTGCGGATCTCGACGCTTTGACGGCGTTGACCGGTTTCGAGCCGAAAGTGACGTTAAATCAGGGTGTTCCGCGTTTCGTGGCGTGGTATCGGGATTGGTGTGCGCAAAGGGGCTTGACGGGATAATCTCGCTGTAATACATCAGTCACATCGGCGGCGGCGTCTTATGTCTCCACTGAAAATTAGGGTGTTCGGCGGGATCACAGGTCCCGTCGTTTTGTTCTTTGAGGTTTGTGAATAGGCTAGGAAGGGATACGTTGGTGGCGTTTGGCTACTGATTGTATTGCTGGGTCTGAGAGGGCTTGGTGGTGTGATTGGTGGTGATTGCTGTGTCTGGGTTTAGGCCTGGGTGTGGTGGTGGTTGATTTGGGTTGATTGGTGGCTGGGTAAGGACCTGGTTTCATTGATTGGTTCTGATGAACTTTCGAACGTTGATGATGTATCTTTTGATGCAAGACAGAATGTTTCGAATGCTGTCTGGGTCTTGTGGCCTGGATGGTGAATGAGTGGGCTGGGTCTGGTTCGTGGTGTTTGTACCTGCGAGGGTATTGGCATTGATGAACATGAGAGTTTGATCCTGGCTCAGAGCGAACGCTGGCGGCATGCTTAACACATGCAAGTCGCACGGGCAGTAGCAATATTGTCAGTGGCGGACGGGTGAGTAACGCGTAGGAATCTATCCTTGGATGGGGGACAACCGTGG